>NZ_CADIKL010000022.1 GCF_902859945.1 Paraburkholderia caffeinitolerans
GCCCGAGTGGCCACGGCCCAGGCTCGAGAGCTTCAGCGCCATCATCAGGCGCACGACCGGCAGCGACATCGGCTCGCCCACGCCCACGGCGTGCGACAGCACCAGATTGCGTTGCAGCAGTTCGAGCTGATCGGTCGGGATATGCGTGCTGGCGAGGCGGCCAAAGCCCGTGTTGATGCCGTAGGCGGGCTCGCCCTTGGCCGTGATCTCGGCAACAGTGCGCGCACTCTCGTCGATCGCGGCAAAGCTTGCCGGGTCGAGTTCGAGCTGGACGCTGCTGCTGTCCGCTGCGCGCGCGATCTGGCGCAGTTGCGGGAGGGTCAGATAGCCGGGCGTGAGAAGCATGATCGAATCCTGTCTATACAAGTCAAGTGACGTGGAGTCTAGCCTGGCGAGCCTGTATAGACAACCTCCGCGAGCACCCCGCCGCCCTGGGACAATCCATGAGTTCGCGTGGGCATCGCCACGGCGATCCTTGTGTGCCCTTCAGGCAAGCGCTTCCAGCCTGCCCCCGATAAACGCGAGAAAGCACTGCACGCGCGCGGCGAGCGCAGCGCTGCGGTAGTAAACAGCGTGGATCGGCTGATGCCCGGCAACGAGCGCGTCGTCGAGCAGGGTCACGAGGCGGCCCGCCACGCGATCCCCGGCGGTCATGAAATCGGCCAGGCAGGCCACGCCCGCGCCGGCGAGCGCGAGCTGGCGTACGGTCTCGCCGCTCGACGCCGCGAGCGCCGGCTGGATCGCGAAGCCGTCAGGCGCGACTGGCGCGTCGTCGAGCAGCGAGGCCTGCGCAGGAGGCGTTGACGATGCGCCACCGCTGGCGCGAGCCACATCGCCGAGCGGCCAGCGGTTCGCCTGCGCGGGCGCCGTGAAGCCGATCAGCCGGTGCTCGCGCAGTTGCGCGAGCGTGCGCGGCGTGCCGTGCGCCGCGAGATACGCCGGGCTCGCCACCACCTGACGCCGGCTCGCGCCGAGTACGCGCGCTTGCAGCGTGGCGTCCTCCCATGCGCCGATGCGAATGGCGATATCGACCCGCTGCTCGTGCAAATCGGCGATGCGCTCGTGGCTCGTGAGTTCGAGTTGGATCTTGGGATAGCGCGCTGCAAACGCCGCTATGTGCGGCACGATGCAATGGAGCATGAAAGGTGCGCCCGCATCCACCCGCAAACGTCCCGAGGGCTGTTCGCGATGGCGCGAGACGGCCTCCTCGGCGTCTTCCATCGCCGCGAGAATGGCGCGCGCGCGTTCGAGAAAAAGCTCGCCTTCGTCGGTCAATTGCAGGCGGCGCGTGGTGCGCAGAAGCAGCGCCACGTCTAGCTGCTTTTCGAGCCGCGTGAGCGCCCGGCTCACGCCGGAGACAGTCTGCTCGAGTTTTTCGGCGGCGGCGGTGATCGACCCCGCATCGATCACCGTGACGAATACGAGCAATTCGTCGGTCGATGTTTTCATTATTGATCCGCAGTCAAGATTGATCCGAGCCTAACACGGCTGGGCGGCGCCCAAAAAGCCGCAGGAATACGTGTGCCGGAGCACCATATTGTTGCGTATCCGTAAGGTCGGTTCGATAGAATCGCCACGGTTTGCACTATCCGCCGTCGCGTTTTTATTTCCGGCAACCCCATGCCTATCGCGCTGAACTTCTACTGGCTGACCAATCTGCTCGCCATCCTCTTCGTGGTTGCGTGTCTGTATGACTCGCGCTACGACGAATATGGCACGCTGACCCTCGCCGCCGCAGCGATGGGCCTCATCGTGATGGCCATCGAGGTATTGCTGCGCCCCGCTTTCGAGTTGTCGCTCTAGCGACCTGGCACTATTGCGCTTTGTGCTCGTGCGCACAGCACGGCTTCTGCGCGGCGCCATCCAGTGCGGCGCTGTCCTGCGCGGCGCTGTCTTCATAGCGATCGTGGTGACGCATCCACTCGCGCATATCCTTCTTTTCGTTGCGCCCCTTGGCCGTGAATTCGAGCATCGCATAGGCGCCGAGCGCCATCTCCACACCGCGTGCGTAAGCCGAATACGTGTGATAGACGTGGCCCGCTTCGTCGCGATAAAACGCGCTGATGCCCGGCAATTCGTCGCTCATGTAGTCCTGTTCTTCGTAGTTGTAGAGCGCCTTGCCGCGTGCCTTGTCCGCTTCGTCGAACGAGACGTGGTAGTCGAAGTTGAAGTCCCCGCCGTACGACGACACCCACGGAAAATGCCAGCCCATGCGCTGCTTGAACGCTTCAAGCTTCGCGAGCGGCGCGCGCGAAACGGCCACGTAAGTCACGTCGTGATGCTCGAGGTGCGTCAGCATGCCGTCCACGTGATCGGAAAGAAACGAGCAGCCCGGGCAGCCCTCCTCCCAGTCGGGACCGAGCATGAAGTGATAGGTCAGCAACTGCCTGCGCGGCCCGAATAGCTCCGCAAGCGTGCGCGTGCCTTGCGGCGTGTCGAACACATAGGTCTTCTCCACCTTCACCCATGGCAGCGCCTGACGCTTCGCCACGAGCGCGTCGCGTGCATGCGTGAACGCGCGCTCCTCGCGCAGCAATGCCTTGCGCGCCGCCATCCATTCGTCTTCCGAAACAATTGCGTGCTGCTCCATCATGGCCACCTCCTTCGTGTCGATCTGGCCAAAGCCGGCTCAACCAGACACCGTCATTCGAACAACTCCACCAGACGATCGAGCGCGCTCGACCATCCTTCGCGATGCCCGTCACGCGTGGCTTCGTCGACGAAGCGTTCGTGGCGCAGCATGACCTCCGTGGTCGGGCCATCGGCGCGCAGCACGACCGTCACGCGCGACTCGCGCTCGGGCGCACTGCGCCACGCCCATGTGAATACGAGCTTCGCCTCGGGCACCACCTCCAGATAGGTGCCGCTCGCATCGTGTTCTTCGCCGTCAGGCGAGCGCATGATCACGCGAAAGCGCCCGCCCACCCGCACATCGGCCTCGGCATGCAGGCAGATCGTGTCGAGCGGATGCATCCAGCGCATCAGTTGCGCGGCTTGCGTCCATGCCGCGTAGACCTTCGCGGCGCTCGCGTCGATGCGGCGCCTGACAATGAGGCTGGGGCCGGCGTGGGCGGCGGCGCTGGCTGCTGCTGCGCTGTGCTGCGCGGCGTGCTCTGTGCTGTGCTCTGAACTGCTGGGCTGGGTGGACATGCCTCCTCCTCGACAAAAGCGGCGAGACGATCGAGCGCGCTGCTCCAGAAGCGTTCGTAGTGCGCGAGCCACTGCATCGCGTCCTCCATCGGCCCCGCCGCGAGACGGCACGCCACCGTGCGTCCGGTTTTCGCGCGCGTGACGAGCCCCGCATCGGCGAGCACATCCAGATGCTTCATTACCGCGGGCAGCGACATCGCAAACGGCTGCGCGAGCGCGCTCACCGAGAGCTCGTCCTGCTGGGCGAGCCGGGCCAGCAGCGCGCGCCGCGTGGGGTCCGCCAGCGCCGCAAAGGTACGGTTCAACGCGTCGTCTTCATGCTTAACCATGCGGTTAAGCATAGGAGGTGATGCGCCGATGTCAAGGCAGCGCTTGCACAGCCCGTAGAATGACGACGGCGTGTCCTGGCGTCTGTACACCAGCACGCCTTCTCAAGCCATCGGGAGACCTTTGCGCCATGCCGTCCAAAATCCGCAATTCCCTGCTCTGGATCTTCGACGCCTTCGAGCGCGACCCCGGTTATCTGCACAAGCTGATGTTCGGCGCCGACGCCGCCTATATGGACGGCCTGCTTTGCCTCATCGCAGCTGACCGCGAAAAGCCCTTTAACGGCCTGCTGGTCTGCACGTCGCACGATCGGCACGCGGCGCTCATCGACGAAATGCCCTCGTTGCAGCCGCATCCGGTGCTGGGCAAGTGGCTGTATGTGACGCAGGATGATGCGGAATTCGAAGCCATCGCACAGCACCTGGCCGAACTCGTGCTGGCACGCGACCCGCGTGTGGGGGTGGAGCCCAAGCCGCGCAAACCGGCGCGCAAATCGGCGCTCAAAACGGGCAAGGGACGCGGCAACAGCGTGCTGCCGGAGTGAAGTCGCGCACGCGCTTGCGAACGCATGCAAGACGTGCGGAGAGCGCAAAATCCCGGTCCCAAATGCCGCACGGCCCGCGCCGCCGGAAAGCGAACGCGGGCCGTGAAGCCGGCAGGACGGGCCGCCTTGGGTCCGTCTTGCCGAAGACCGGGCTATGTGGGCGCTAGTCGCGCATCAGATAGCCCAGCCGCCCAGGTAGAACGCCACGAGGACAGCGGCGATGATCACCGTGCCGACGTTGAGCTTGCGGAACTCGCCGCTCACCACGCGGCCGATCACGAGGGTGGCGAAGCCCAGCATGATGCCCGTCACGATGTTGGCGGTGAGCACGATGAACACGGCGCACACGAGGCCCGACATCGCATCCACCATGTCGGACATGTCGAGGCGCGAGACGCTCGAGAGCATCATCAGGCCCACGTACATGAGCGCGGGGGCCGTTGCGTACGAAGGCACGAGGCCCGCGAGCGGCGCGAAGAACATCACCGCGAGGAACAGCACGCCAACCACGGCGGCAGCCATACCCGTCTTGGCGCCCGCTGCCACGCCGACCGTCGATTCGATGTAAGCCGCAGCCGGCGCGCCACCGAAGAAGCCCGAGAAGATCGAGCTGAGCGAGTCGGCCGTGAGTGCGCGTCCGCCGTTGATGATGCGGCCGTCGGCGTCGAGCTGGCCAGCCTGGCCTGCCACGGCGCGGATCGTGCCAGTGGCGTCGAACACTGCGGTCATCACGAGTGCGAGGACGCTCGGCAGCACGGCGAGCGAGAGCGCGCCCTTGATGTCCATTGCGCCGATCAGCGAGGCATGGCCAGGCGCCGAGAGCGACGGCCAGGCGAACACGCCGTGGAACGTCACAGCCGGGTCGATGGCGAGACCGAGCGCCGAGATCGCGACGATCACGATCAGGATCGAGCCTGGCACGCGGCGGCGCACGAGGCCGAAGATCGCGGCAAGACCGACCACGGAGAGCATCGCCGGCAGCGCCGTGATGTGGCCGAGCGTGACCGGCAGGCCAGCGCCCGGGTTCTTGATGACGAGGCCCACGTCGTTGGCGGCGATCAGCAGCAGGAACAGGCCAATGCCGATGCCCGTGCCGTGCGCGATGCCGTGCGGCAGGTTGCGCAGAATCCACGAACGCACGCCGGTGACCGAAATACCCGTGAACACGAGGCCCATCAGGAACACGGCGCCGAGCGCGACTTCAGGCTTCAGGCCCTTGCCGAGCACGAGGCCGAACGCGGTGAACGCGGTCAGCGAGATCGCGCAGCCGATAGCGATCGGCAGACGCGCCCACAGGCCCATCAGCAGCGAGCCGAATGCCGTGGTAAGACACACGGCGACAAACACCGCGCTAGTGTCGAAGCCCGCCTTGCCGAGCATGCCCGGCACGACGAACACGGAATACACCATCGCAAGGAAGGTGGTGATGCCGGCGACGCTTTCCTGGCGCACCGAACTACCACGTGCGGAAATGTCGAAATAACGATTGAGGAAACCGTTCGAGCCAATGGCTGCGGCGGTATCGCCCTCGCGGATCGCAGCGGTAGCAACTTCTGCCACCTGCTGTGCCTGGGGTTCCATCATGGTGAGGCCTCCTTTATCAGCATGCTGAAACGGTCCGCGATTATGGGGCGGATCCGTCATCAGGTTCGTCTCGTCTGGATTGACTAGTGGTGTCGACGCCAGCCAGGCGCACCTTGCGGCGCGCTATACCCATTCATTTTTTTGACATCTTTTTACAGGGTCGAAGATTAGGCGAAGCTGTCCCATGCTCCCATCGCGCGAATCACATTGAGGACATGCCGCGACGCTTATATCGCCGTGCACAGGGCGCGAAGCGCCGCCAGGCCTCGTGTTTACCCCGGGGCCGTCCAGTGGTTCCAGGGGGCTCCGATGCGCTCGCCTGCCAGTCCAAAACACGCCGGGAAGGTGCCCGAACGGCCCTGCGACAAGGGTTTTGTCAGCAGATTAACGGCAGTTTGAGCCGGAATAAGGCCCCATGCGGGTTAAACTCTCACGCATCCCGACCCGGTTTTCCCCTCGCCGTGCGCCACGCGCCGGCCGCTCCTGGAGTTTTTGTTGATGAGAGGCGGTTTCGCACGTCCCGTTATATCCCTTCAGCACGCCCCCGACCTGCACTCGCTGCGCGCCCTGCTCGCGCTGCTGGCGCTGGTCGCGCTGTCCGGTTGCAGCCTGTTCCGCGAGCCCCCTGCGCCCGAGCCCGTCGAGGCGCCGATTGCCGCGAGCGAGGCCGAGCCGGCTGCGAGCGAGCCGGAGGCGGCCTCCGCACCCGAGGCCGCGAGCGAGCCGGCCGAAACGCCGGGCGCCAAGCCCGCCCCCAAGAAGCCGCGCCCGCCGCTGATCCGGCGGCACAAGCCCGCCCCGCCGCCGCCCGTGGCCGCGAGCGCGCCTCCCGCCCCGCCGCCCGCCCCGCTCGTGCAGACCCACACGCTCGAGCGCGGCACCTTCCGCACGCTGCTCGACAGCGAAGTGCGCAAACCCGACGGCAAGGTCGTCGGCCGCGCGGTGGACATGGTGGCGGGCCCCGGCGGCAAGCCGCAGGAGGTGGTCGTGAACCTGCAGGGCTTCATGGGCGTAGGCGACCGCAAGGCCAATTTCCCATGGAGCGCCGTGCACATCAACACACCGGCGAAGACGCCGGCCATCACGCTCGCGCTCACGCCCGCCCAGTTGCAGACACCCGAGCGGCCCAAGTCGGGCGCGCCACAGCCCGGCAGCCCCGAGGCCGGCCCGACCCGCCTGCCGATGCTCGACGCCAATGTCGAGCGCGCCAACGGCGCCAAGGTGGGACGCGTGGTGGACGTGCTGCTCGGCGGCAGCGCCGACCCGCTCGCGGTCGTGCTCGACGTGAGCGGCACGCTGGAGAAGCGCCGCACGATCGCCGCCGACTGGTCGGCCCTGCATTTCGTCACGAAGAACAACGCGCTCGAAGCCCAGCTCGAGATGAGCGACCAGCAGATCGACGCCTCGCCCGCCTATGCGAACGATCTGCCGGTTCGCGCCGTCAGCCCCGCAGCGCCCCCGGCAACACCCGCAGCACCAGCGGCCCCGGCCGCTCCTGCAGTTCCCGCGCACGGTGACCAATGACCGGCACGACGCATCCCACGCCCAGCCTGCGAAGCGTGCGCGCGCTCGACTGGCTCAACTTTTTCGTCGCGAACGTGCAGACCGGGTTCGGCCCGTTCATCGCCTCGTATCTCGCCTCGCACAAATGGACCCAGGGCGAAATCGGCCTGGCGCTCTCGGTGGGCACGATCAGCGCAATGGTGAGCCAGGTGCCGGGCGGCGCGGCCGTGGACGCCTTGCGCAACAAGAAGGCGGCTGCCGCCTGGGCGATCATCGCCATCATTCTCTCGGCGGTGCTGCTCGCCTCCAGTCCGACCGTCGTGCCCGTGATGGCCGCCGAGGTGTTCCACGGCTTCGCGAGCTGCATGCTGGTGCCGGCCATGGCGGCGCTCGCCCTCGCGCTGGTGGGCCGGCAAAACCTGGGCGACCGGCTCGGGCGCAACGCGCGCTGGGCCTCGATCGGCAGCGCGGTCGCGGCGGGCCTGATGGGACTGTGCGGCGAGTACATCTCGCCGCGCGCGGTGTTCTGGCTCACGGCGGCGCTCGCGCTGCCTGCGCTCGTCGCGCTTGCCATGATCGAGTACGACAAGCACGCTCACGCGCCCAAGCCGCTGAAAAGCACCAACAACGACAAGTCTGCGAAAGCGGCGGCGGCACTTTCAGGCGAGCCGCGCGAAACCATCATCGACCTGCTGCGCGACAAGCGCCTGCTGACCTTCGCGGGCTGCGTGGTGCTGTTCCACCTCTCGAACGCGGCGATGCTGAACCTCGCGGCAGGCGAAGTGACCGCGGGCATGGGCGACAACGTGCAGCTCGTGATTGCGGCGTGCATCATCGTGCCGCAAGCGATCGTCGCGCTGATGTCGCCGTGGGTGGGCCGCACCGCGCAGCACTGGGGCCGCCGCCCGGTGCTGATTCTCGGCTTCAGCGCCCTGCCGCTGCGTGCGCTGCTATTCGCCGCGGTCGGCAACCCGTACTTCCTCGTGCCGGTGCAGATGCTCGACGGCATCTCGGCCGCCGTGTTCGGCGTGATGCTGCCGCTCATCGCCGCCGACGTGGCCGGCGACAAGGGGCGCTACAACCTGTGCATCGGGCTCTTCGGGTTATCGGCGGGCATTGGCGCCACCCTCTCCACCGCGCTCGCGGGGTTCGTCGCCGACCATCTGGGCAATACCGTGAGCTTCCTCGGCCTGGCCTCGGCGGGCGCGGCAGCGGTGCTGATGGTGTGGTTCGTGATGCCGGAGACGCGCGACGCGTCAGAGGAAGAAACCGTCGGCGACAAGACCGCATGACGGTGTAACGAAGGCGCAATCCGCTGGCCCGTACCGCGAACGGGCCAGCGGCGCGAGTGGCATCGGATGGGCAATGCGCTGGGGTGCTGCTGGCTGGGGTGCTGCAGGATCAGGCAATAAAAAGCCCACAGCCCGCATCGAACATTCGATGCGAGCGTATAAGCAGATGCAAGCAGCCGACTGCCGCTACAACCCGAGCGCGACCGCGGCGTGGCCATGAAATCATGAAATGGCCACCCGCTGACTAAGGTGCAACTGCGATTGCGATGCGACGGTGATGCGCGCGCCCTGCCGCGCTTACGCCGCGAGCGCCTCGTCGAGGCGCGCAGCCACGACACCGCTGGGAAAGGCGTCCAGCTTGCTCGCAAGGATCATAGCGTCGGCATTGGCCGGGCGATGACGGCGGTTGGGGCTGGGGCGGAACACGGCGTCGCCGCGGCGGATTTTCTCGCCGGTCAACGCGCACACCGCGCTGCGACGCGCGGTGCAAACCCGCCACAACTGGTCGGAGTAACGCCCATACGTGGCGTCGCTCCAGCAGACGGTGATACTTTCCGGATCATGACGCCGGATCAAGGTAATGCCTTGTGCATCCCACGAACGCACTGTGGCGCGGCGCCGATTGGCCGCTTCCGATGCGCTACGTGTGATGGGTACCGGTTTGCAACTCCTGATGCATTCAGGCTCGCCGTCCGGGCCGAAAGGCTCCGAGGCGGCGGACAGAAGATCAATGGTTTGTTGCCATGCGCTGCCGGTATCTAATTTCGTCATAATGCACCTCGTGCACGTGGAAACGATTCAAATATGCCGGTCGAATAAGCACTCTGCCACGTCCGGATTATAGCGTGCGATTCTCGCAAGCCACAGAAAAAACTGAATATTCACACGATAATCCCCGATGCGAGGCAAATGCAGCCATCGGACATTCAGATGTAATTGTAAGACAGCGACGATCGTTTCTTTACATTTACTACCGCAACTTTTTTGCCGATTTGTTGATCCTTAACATTTCCGATCAGGAAAAAATAACCGGATACGCAACCCCCACGTAGATCGACGCCGTATTAGCAAGACTATTGCAAGTGCATGCAGCACCTTGGCGCTGGATCGGCCTCAACAGGCTGCTTATCTACCATCGGGCAGTGCCGCCGTGGCAACCCGCCATGCGCGCCGTTACAGTTCGATCAATGAAACGCATGACTGTTTCATGACAGCCGCATATTGAGGTTTCGCATCATATGGTCCATCCGGAAGGCGCGGGGAATTGTCGCACACGGCATGCCGATCCCTGGAGAACGGAAATTCGAGACTCACCTCTATTCCATGAGGTATTAATCAAAAATGAATTGTGCTTTAGCGATTTTGTCATGCACTTATGTGTCGAACCGGTAAGGCACGCGTAATAGCAACAGCTGCAACAGCAACGAAACTGCAGCGAAACTGCGGCAACGCCGATTCCCAGTCCAATTCGGCAATTCAAATGCCATCCAATGAACGCCCGGCATTCGAGCGTCAATCGCAGCACAACGGTTGGGCGCGCAACGAATCGGCTCGCGACACTTCACGGATCAGACCCCACGCCCCTGATCGAGGAATTCGGCCGCGCAGTGCTTGAGCATCGCGCCGAAGTCGTCGAGCCAGCCAATCGACAGACGCCAGCTTTGCCAATAAAGCTCGACGTCGAGTGTGCGTCCCGGCGTGAGCTCGACGAGTTCGCCGCGCGCGAGATGCGGCGCGATCATGCGCTCGGGACACATGCCCCACCCTAGCCCGCTCACGCAGCAACGCAGAAAACCCGCCACGTGCGGAATCCAGTGCAGCGGCGCATCCACCTGCGCGCGCGTAATGCGTCGCACGAAACGCTTTTGCAACTGGTCTTTGGGATTGAACTCCACGCACGGCGCGCGGCGCAGCGCCTCGCGTCCCACGCCCGCGGAAAAATAGCGCTCGAAAAACGCCGGCGAGCAGACCGCGAGGTATCGCATGCGCCCAAGGCGCGTCGAGCGGCAGCCCTGCACGGGCTCAGCCTGGGTTGTCACCGCCCCCTGTACGCTGCCGTCGCGCATGCGTTGCGCGGTGTGGTCCTGGTCGTCGATCACGAGATCGAGCAGGATGCCGCGCTCGACACAAAAGCCCGCCACGGCGTCGATGAACCATGTGCCCACGCTGTCGTCGTTGACCGCGACGCGCAAGGTGGGGCGCGATGCATCGAGTGCGCCGGCCACCGTGGGCATGCCGCCGCCGAGTTCCGCTTCGAGCAGTTGCACGCGCTCGGTGTGGCGGCACAGCAGCGCGCCCGCCGCCGTGGCCACGCAGGGCTGGCCGCGCTTCACGAGCACAGTGCCCACGCGCTCCTCCAGCAGCTTCACGCGCTGCGAGACCGCCGAAGGCGTGACGTTGAGCGCGCCGGCCGCGCGATCGAAGGAGCCGTGCCTGACCACGGCCGCGAGCGCGTCGAGCAACGCATAGTCGAGCATTAGCGTTCCTTAATCCGGTTTAAGAAAATGAACTTTGCTTAATCAAGCCACGGCGGCAGACTAACGCCGATTGCTTCCTCTGTCCATGTGCCTGCCGCAACGTGCTTCGTCACCTTGCGCCTTGCGCCCCATTTCGGCCATCGGCCCCACAACCATCATGAACTGGCTCGCTTTTTCGCACGGCGCGGCGCTCTGCGCCTCGCTCATCGTCACCATCGGCGCACAGAATGCCTTCGTGCTGCGCCAAGGCATCCTGCGCTCGCACGTCGGCAAGATCGTGCTGCTGTGCACGCTCTCCGATTTCATGTTGATTGGCGCGGGCGTGGGCGGCGCGTCCGCGCTGGTCGAGCGCTATCCGACCTTCGTGCATCTCGTGCTTTATGTGGGGCTCGCGTGGCTCGTGTGGTTCGGCATCAACGCGCTGCGGCGCGCGATGAAGCCCGCCCACGCGGTGCTCGAAACGGCCGGCGCGCAGGAAGCGCCCGCTCAGCGCGCGTGGCCGATCATCCTGATGACGCTCGCGTTCACCTGGCTCAATCCGCACGTCTATCTCGACACGTTTTTGCTGATCGGCACGGCCGGCGCGCGCGAACCGGAAGGCAGCCGGCTCGCGTTCGCGATTGGCGCGATGTGCGTGAGCGCGGTGTGGTTCGTCGGCATCGGTTACGGCGCGCGCTTGCTGGCGCCGCTGTTCCGGCGCGCCGGTGCGTGGCGCGTGCTCGACGGCACGATCGGCGCGATGGTGCTCTTCATCGCGGTCGCCCAGTTGCGCTGATTACGCCGATACCCGGAGCGTTGCGATCAGGGCGCCGCGCCCCCGCTCCCGCTCCCGGGCGCGCCATGTTGAATGGCGAGCACCCCATCGACGAGTTCGTTCGACAAATAATGCGGACCGTCGAAGAGGTAGACGCGATAGCCCTGATACCTCTCCAATTGCGGCGCCAGCTCCGCCGCCGTGGCCGCGCGGAAACCGCCGCCCTGCTTCGGCCTGAACGCCTCCGCGATAATGCGCACGCGGTCCTTGCCCAAACGCGCCGCGAGCGCATCCGCATACTCGCGCGCCGCCGCCGGGCCGCGCGCATACACGCCGCAGCCGTCTTGCAGCATCACGCCCACGTCGTGCGGCAGCCAGCCGTCGAGCCACTTCGCCAGCGCCTCGCCGCCAACGTTGCTGTTGTCGTAGACGCTGATCCACAGCGGATGCGGCAAGCGTTCGAGCAAGGGGGCGAGACGCTTCGCATCGGTCCAGGTCGGATCGACTTCGACGGGAAAGTACCAGCCGGTGATATGCACGGGCGGACGCACGGCCGCGAGCTTGAGCGAGCGCTCGACGAGTTCCTCGACGTTCGCGCGCGCCTTTTTCTCATCGGCATAGCCCGCCAGACCCACGATCACGCCGCGCGCCCACGGCTCGTTGGCAATGCGCACCCAGTCCGGCACGCGCGGCGCGGGCAGCCCCGCGCCGGCCATATAAGCGACGTCGTCGACGGCGATCCATTGCACGAGCAATTCGTTGATGCCGAGCTTGTCCCAGTTGCCGTGCGGATTCAGTTGATCGTTGCTCAACTGCCAGACCACGCCTTGAGCCAGCGAGTCGGCGTGGGCCGGTACCTGCAGCGTGCAGCCAGCCGCCGCGAACGCGCAGAGCGACACGGCCACCGCACGCACAAAACGACCGTGAAAACGGCCTTGAAAACGGCGCTGAAAAAAGCAGCGAATCGGCATGGTCGTCTCCTCCTTCACCACGACAGCACGGTGCCGAAGAACACGCCGCCAGCGCGATCGTCGCCGCTCAAGCGCCAGCGGTATTGCAGCGACACATCCACATACGAGCGCGGCGCGTTGTAGAAGCTGTCGCGGAACCAGTAGCGCGTCGAAAAGCCCACACCCATGCCTACCGGCACGCTGTGATTGATGCTCGAGTCGTAGTCCATGCCGATCACGCCATAAGGAAACACAGTGAGCTTCGGGCTGATGCTGTCGAGCCGCCAGGTGCGCCCCAGCTCGAGATAGCCGGTGCCGTAGTTCCAGCCATTGCTCACGTAATGGCCAACCTCGCCGTAGCCCTGCAAGGTCCACCACGAGGGTACGTCGAGACGGCGCTCCGTGCCGAAGCCGCCCGAATAGGCCAGCCGCACGAGCCAGTCGGAAGGCGCATGCGAGCCGATGGGAATGAGGCGCTCGAACGCGATGATCGCGTCGATCGATTCGAACGGCTTCGCGCGCGCGCCCACCGCGCCGATCGTCGTCGAGATGCCGCTGGGCGCGTCGCCCTTCGCGCCGAAGTTCTGATAGGCGCGCGCATAGACTTCGAAGTTGCGGTCGCCGAGCGAGCCGAACGGACGCCAATAGCCTTCGATGCCGGTCTGCCAGTCGTCCGCGCCGGGCACCGATCCGGTCGTCACGCCCGGCTGCAAGCCCGCGCCGCGATAGTTCAGCGAGGCGTAGAAGCCCCAGTCGCGCGTGACGTCCGCGTGTGCGTTGCGCAGGTCCTGCAATTGCAGCAGCGTGGCGGGCGCGACGCCATCGGGCGGCGAGGTGCCGTAGTCGATCGCGCGCTCGAAATAGCGCGCGGCCGCCTCGTCGAAGTGCGCGCGGTAGGCGCTGTAGCCCACATCGCCCGCTGCCTGCGGCGGCAACGCGTGCGCCGCGTCGGCCTGGGTGAAATATTCGTAGGCGCGCCGGTCCGCGCCCGCGCGCTGCGCGATATAAGCCGCGGCAAGCGGCGGCATGCCGTCGAGCAGCCCCGCGTCGAGCGCCGCGTGCGCCTCGCGCTTCGCGCCGTCCGTGTCGCCGGCCGCCACCAGCGCATCGATCAGTTCGATGCGATGTTGCGGATCGTTGGGCGCGGCCGCCTCCGCTTCGCGCGCGTAACGGACCGCCGCGGCCTTGTCGCCGCGCTGCGCCGCGAGAATATAGGCGCGGCGCGCGGCGAAACCCGCATCGGCGGCGTAGACATCGCAGGCCGTGCCGCTCGAATCAACGGTGCAGTCGAACACCGGGCGCGCGGCGCTCGCCACGCGCTCGCCCTCTTGCGGTTGTGCTGGATTTTGCGTCTGCGCGAGCGCCGTGCGCGCTGCGTACCGGCGCGCCGCGATCAGCGCATCGGTGTCATCGCCTGCGGGCTTGAGCGGCGTGAGCAGATCGAGCGCGCGCTGCGGCTGCCCGCCCGCGGTCCAGACATCGGCGATGATCACGCGCGCCACGCGGCGATCGCGCTGCGACGCATCGGTGATGCGTAGCGCCTGCGCGAAATCGTCGTCGGCCTGCGCGTTCTGCCCCTGCGCCGCGCGCGCATAGCCGCGCGTCACGTAAAGCATCAGCGCCGGTTTCACCCCGGCGGCCAGCGCATCGCTCGCGGCCGCGTCGAGCCCGACCATGTCGCGTTGCGCGGCGAGCACGTCGAACAGTTGCAGACGGTAGCCGATGCGCTCCGGTGCAAAGGCGATCGCGGCGCGCACATGCGATGCCGCTGCGGGCAAGTCGCCGCCTTGCTGCGCCGTCTGGGCCGCCGCCGCTTCGCGCGGTGCAAGGCGCGCGCCCACTTGCAGGCGGCGCGCGCGCAGTTGCGCGCTCAGTTGTGCGTTATCGCCGAAGCGCCGTTGCGCATCCTCTGCAAGCTGCAGCGCGGCGTCATCGTGCCCCGCCGCCGTAGCCGAATCGATCGCGAGCAACCGCAGGCGCAGCACGTCGGGCCGCAGCGCGATGGCCTCGTTCGCTTTGCTCAGCGCACGTTCGTAGTCCTTCGCGGCGTACGCGCGATAGGCGTCACCGGCCAGTTCCCACGCGCGGCCCGTGAGATTATCGGGCGAGCCCGTGCCCGGCGGCGCTGCCGCCGCGCGAGCGCCGCGCGAGCGTGTGCCTTGCGCGGGGGCTTGCGCCGCCACCTGCGTATCGATCTGGCGCTTGCGCGCCACCAGCGACGCGTCCGGCCCGAGTTGCGCGATCGCATCCGCGAGCGTGCTGCTCGCGCCGCGCCAATTGCCCTGTGCGGCCTCGGCATTCGCGAGCAGCAAACGCAGCGACGCCACGTCGGGCCGCTGACGTATCGCCTCGCGGGCATAGCGCTGCGCCGCTGCATAATCGTGCTGCGCGTAGGCGTCGTAGCCCTGCTGCGCCACCCGGTACGCCGCGCCCGCGAGCGGCAGCGGCGCGCTTCCCGAGGGCGCGGTTTCGCCCCACGCGGGCGCTGCGCCCACCAGACCCACCCCGCTCACGAGGCCCGCGCACGCAGCCGCCACCGATGCCGCCCCGGCCCATGCCGTGCAACGCTCGCGCATCGCCAATCGCTCCAGACTCTTCTGATTCTTCTTCATGATGCCGACGCCATGGCTGCGCGCCTGCGCCCCTGCTCGGCAATCGCCGCCGCCAGCGCCTCCGGCGTGATGACGCCCTGCTGGACCATGTAATCGCCAATGCGCCCATGCTCGGCGGGTCGATAACGCTGAAGCGCCGCTTCGAACGCCGCGCGCTTCACCTCGCCCTGCTCGATGAGCAGATCGCCCAGCAGCGGCACGGGCGGCATGCGCCGATCGCTCGCGTGCAGGTCTGACATGTCGCCATGCGGTTCGCTGTGCTCCGGCGGCTCTTGGCCTGCTGCTTCCGGCACGCCGCGCAGCAGGCGCAGGCCCTCGACGATCTCGCTTTCGCGCGCGATGCGCTGCACGATCGGCAACGCGGACTGCGCCTGCAACGCCGCGAGCGCCTCCTCGCCGAGCGGGCTCGCGCACAGCACGAGCGCGTTTCCTGCACCATCGTCGCCTTGCGGCAGCACGCGGTAGCGCACCACGAGTTCGAGCGGCAGATCCTGCGCGTGGCTCGCGAGCCGTGCGGCGTCCAGCGGCGCGCGCTGCAAATCGGATTGGAATGCGATCGCCTCGGCCAGCGTCTCCTCGTCAAGCCAGCCATGCGCCATCAGCACGCGGCCCAGTGGCGCCTCCTGTGCCTGCCCCGCCGCGAGCGCCTTTTCGAGTTGGTCGGGCGCGATCGCGTGCCACGAAACCAGCAGTTCCCCAAGACGCTGACGCCGGTCCTTGAAGCCATCGGACGACGGAAAATCGTGCATCGTCTTGTCCCACACGAGCCGCTTGCCGGTGACGAGATAGCCGAGGTACATCTTCCACGCGCGCGACACGGCCATGAAGTTCACAAAGTTGCCGATCACCATGCGCGGTATCGAAAGCAGCCCGTGCTCCCAGCCATAGAGCCGCGAAACGAAGTACACGCGCTGCCCCGTACGCATGAGCAAGGCGATGCCGTTGGCCCACAACAGCGCGGTGAACCACGGCGCGCTGGAAAACGGCGAGGCGACCAGATCGGGCCGCACCCCGAGCAGATCGGCGTAGGTAAAGAGCAGGAACTGGATCAGCAGCACATAGGCCAGAATGCCCACGAACGCCGTGACGGTGCCCTTGCGGTCGCGCGCGAGCAGATAGCGGTTGGCGAGCGACCCCACCCAGCCCACCTGCTCCCAGCCCTGCAGGCCGATACCGAGCGTCCAGCGCGCGCGCTGACGATAAGCGGTCCGAAACGTATCGGGAAAGTACTCGCGCACGCATAGCGGCATCGTGAGCGTGAATTCGCGCACCGGGCCCAGCCCGAACCACGTCTTGCGGCGCGTGGCGAACTGCACCGGAAAGCGCGCGAAGATCGAATTCATGCCCATGCGGCCGAGGCGCTCGCCCACGTCGTAGTCTTCGGTGAGCGTCTCGGTGTTGAACGGCTGGTTCTGCGTTTCTTTCGCGAGCCCCACGAGCGCGCGCCGCGAAAAGCAGGTGCCGACGCCCGCCGAGGGCACCGTGCCCGCGAGGCTCTCGCGCACCACGAGGTCCTTTGCGTGCCACTCCGCGAACTCATCCATGTAGGTGCCGGCCACGAGCTCGTACCACTCGCGCTCGAGCGAGGCCACCGGCAACTGGATCATGTCCTTGCGCGGCAACAGGTAGTTGAAAAAGCGCAGCTCCAGCGGATGCAGCACGTCCTCGCTGTCGTGCAGGATCACGCCCGCGAACTCGATGCCGGCCTCTTCCTCTTTGCGAAAGATCGCCTGCACGATCCAGTTCAGGCAGTCGGCCTTACAGGTGGGGCCGTCGTGCGGCACTTCCACGCGCTGCAACTGCTTGTAGCGCCGCCGCATGCGCTCGACTTCGGCGATGGTCGCCGCGTCGTTCTGGTAGGTGCCGGCGAAGATCACATAGTTGCGGTAGTCGAGCACCTTCACCGCGTTCTCGACCATCGCCGCGATCACGTCCTCCTCGCGCCAGGCGGGCACCATGATCGCGAGCCACTGCTGCTCGCGCTCGTAGAGCTGCTCGGCGCGCAACGGCTGATGGCGACGCTCGACGGTGAAGTACCGGATGGTCCTGCGCACCCAGTACCACGCGTCGATGAACAGATCATCGATGCTCGAAAGCAGGATGATCACCGCGACCGCCGCCGCCAGGTACTCCATGCCCTGGTAGTAGCGGCCCGCCAGATAGTTCAGCCACCAGTCGATCGTGTTCCAGCTCACGCTCAGCCCTGTTTGTTGTCGGAGTTGCTGGAGTTGTCGCCGCCTTCCTGGGCCGCCGCGTTTTCGCTCTCCTTCGCCTTGGCCTCGGCAGCCGCAGCCGAACGCTTGCGCGCACGGCTGCGCGCAAAGCCCGCTCCGAAGATCAACGCGAGCAGCACCGCGATCGAGATCGAGGGCACGCCCCAGCTAGCCCAGTGGCGCGTGAGCCACGAGCGCTGGTCGTCCAGCGGCGGCACGCCGCCCGCGTACTGGGTGTCGAACTGCTTGAGCACACCCGAGCCGGCGACGATCGCCACGTCGCCCTGCAGGTACTGGAGGCTCGCGGGCAGCTCGGGCGGCGCGCCCACACTGCGGTAGAGCACGCCCGGCGTGCTGCCCGAGCGCACCACCTCAATCACGCCGACCTTGGCGAGCCCCGACACGTCCATCAGCGTCGCACCGCCGCGCCCCTTGAGCGTCACGCGGCCGTTTTCGAAGCTCGCGTGGCCGTCTTGCTTGTCGAGCGTGACATCGGCGGCGAGGAACGGGCCCGCCGGCTGCGCGGCCTGGCCGTCGGCCACGGCTTGCAGCGTGGCGCGCGTGGGCGACACGCCCGTGGCGTTGGCCAGACGCGCGATGCGCGGCAGGCTCGCCACTGGATCGGCGAGATACGACTGCGGCACGAGCACGGTGGCCTGCTGCGAGAAGCGCACGATCATGCCCGTGAAGTTCTCGGCGAGCGGCCCCTGGCCGAGCACCAGATGACTGCCCGGCAGCACGGCCACTGGATAGCCCTGCTCGCGCGGGCGGCATTCGCCTTGGGGCGGACGCTGGAACCGCACGCGCAGTGTATTCGTGGTGCCGAGCGCGTAGGCCGGAATGTCGGCGCTCAGGCGTTGCTGACGGCCGTCGGTGTCGAGGAGTTTCGCGCCGATCAGCACGCCGTTGAAGAACACCGAGGCGGTCTGGCCATTGCGGTCGGCCGCCGGCGCCGCCGCGAGATCGAGTTCCACGCGGCGCGGAATCTCGCCATTACCCGACACCGCCGCGAGATCGAAATTTGCGTCCCAGTCGGCGCTCGTCAGCACATTCAAGGTGCGGGGCGTGCCGCCGACGAGCGACAGCGCAAGCTGGTCGGTGCTGCCGCCCGCGCTTCGGTTCGGCGAGGGAGCCAGCTCGTGCACCACCAGCCGGTTCGACGCGCCCACGGCGCTCCACACGCGCGAGAGCGCGCTCACGCCAAGGTCGTCGCCGACCACCACCGTCGGCAGGCCGCCCGGATGCACGAGCGCGACCTCACCCTTGACGAGCGGATCGGACGACGTCGCGAGCAACGGCCCGCCCGCGCGCTTGCGCCATGCGTCGAACGCCTGCGCTGCCTCCGGCGACACGCCTTGCACTTGCGCGCGCAACGCATCGAGTGCTTCGCTGATATGCGCACGCAGCGCGGCATCGTCGATCACGACGTTCGGCGCGAAAGCGCCCTCGGGCGCGAGCGCGATGAGCGCGCCAAGCTCGGCGGGGTTCGCGATCTTGTGGTCGCCGCCCGCAGCGAGCGCCGCGAACGCGGGCAAGGACTGCAACGCCGCGTTCATCTGCACACTGCCCAGATGCACCGTGTCGCCCACGGCGGGCATGATCTGCGTGACCGGGCTCGCGCCGCTGCGCATGAGCAGCGCTTCGAGCCGCCATGCAACGTCGTAGGCCGCGGCGTCGAGCTTCGCGCCGCTCACCATGACCACCGGTTTTGACGGCAGCGCGCTCCATGCGGTGCGCACGTCGTGGATCGATGCGGCGTCGAACTGGTAGCTCAAGCGCGTCGTGGGCGCGACGCGCCAGAGATTGGCGATCGCGGTCTGGTCCGTGCAATACGCGTCGCTGAGCACGGACGACCATTGCAGCCCCACGCGCACGAAGCCCGAGGGACGCGGCGCGCCATCCACGCCGAGGCTGATCGACCCGTCGCCTTGCGCTTCGGTCAGATTACGCGACTGTACGGGCGTGCCGTCGAGCGAGAGCAAGAAGGTCGTGCGTCCGCCGTTGCCGCGCATGTAGTTCGCGTCGAGTTGCAGCGTCGCATTCTGGATAGGCAAGTCGGCCGGCACCGGCAGGTAGAGCTCCTGCACGGCATCGGGTGCGCGCAGCACGACCGGCTCGCGCATGCCGAGATCGGCGAGCGAAACGGTGCGCGACTCCACGCGCCCCGCGCCGAGCTGCGCGAACGCGCCGGCGAGGTCCGCGGGCGCGGCGTGCGCGTTGGTGCTCAGTGTGCTCAACAGCGCGCTCAATGCAGCGGACGCCGCGTAAAGCGCGTACACCGCCATGGCAATGCGCTTGCCGCGCGGGCAGCGCGTGCCCGCGATACCCTCGGGATCGGCCGCACCTGGACCCCGATGCAAGGTCGAATTCGATTTCACGTCGTGCCTCATGGTGTGGGCGTCATGCGCACAGGCGCGCGCCTTGTTGGTCCTTGCTTGTACTTATACGGAGCCGCCTCGCGACGGCCCCCTGCTCTCACTGCTCGTCGGGGCGCGCGGCCAGCACCGGATGCGCATAACCCGGCAGGCTGTGGCTCGCGAACGGCGTGAACGGCTTGCCGACGAGCGAAGCGACGATGCGCTCCGAAGCGTGGCCATCGCCGTAGGGATTCACGCGGCGGGCGTACGCGCTGCGCGCCGACTCGTCGACGGCGAGTTCGAGCACCGCGTTATAGATCGCATCGCGGTCGGTGCCGATCAGCTTGACCGTTCCGGCGGCCAGCGCTTCGGGCCGCTCGGTCACGTCGCGCATGACGAGCACCGGCTTGCCGAGTGCGGGCGCCTCCTCCTGCACGCCGCCCGAATCGGTGAGCACGATGGCCGCGCGCTGCATCAGGCGCACGAACTCGGGATAGTCGAGCGGATCGGTCAGGTGGACGTTGGGTGCGTTGCCGAGCGTCTCGAGCACCGGGCCGCGCACGTTCGGATTCAGGTGCACCGGATAAACGATCTGCATCTTGCCGGTTTGCGCGAGCGCCGCGAGCGCCGCGCAGATCTGCTGGAAGCCCTCGCCGAAACTTTCACGGCGATGGCCCGTGACGAGCAGCAGCGGCCGGCCCGTGCCTTCGGGCTCGAGAAACGGAAACTGGGCGTCGATGCGCGTGCGCATGGCCTCGTCGCTGTCGAGGCGCGCGCACATGAGCCGCAGCGCGTCGATGACCGTATTGCCCGTGACGACGATGTGCCCGGTGAGCGCCTCCGCTTCGAGGTTGGCCTGGGAGCTGGCCGTGGGCGCGAACAGCTGGTCGGCCACGACGTCCACCACGCGGCGGTTCATCTCCTCGGGCCAGGGCTCGAACATATTGCCGGTGCGCAGCCCCGCCTCCACGTGCCCCACCGGAATGCGCCGGTGAAACGCGGCGATCGCGGCCACCATGCTGGTGGCCGTGTCGCCGTGCACGAGCACGCGATCGGGGGCGACCTCGGCGAGCACGTCGTCGAGCCCCGCGAACAGCCGCGAGGTGAGCCCGTTGAGCGACTGGTTGGCGGTCATCGCCGCGAGGTTGTAGTCGGGTGTGATATCGAACAGGTCGAGCACCTGTTGCAGCATGCTCTGATGCTGCCCCGTCACGCAGACGAGGGACTGTACGCCGTGCTCGGCTTCGAGGCACTTCACGAGCGGCGCCATCTTGATGGCTTCGGGCCGCGTTCCGAATATCGACAGGATGCGCACGTGTGCAAGCTTCCGGTTGTGACTGGTAATGACGCGGCGGCAAAACGGTGGGTGCAATGAGCCGTTTCGCACAAGCCCCCTGGTGCGAACGTCTGTAGACGCTGGCCGTGCCATTCGTCTGTTGGTTCGCCCATTCGCGACACTCTACCTTTTTCGAGTGAACCGACGCCAATAAAATGTCCGATAAAAAGGACAGGTTGGCGATTATTCAATTCATTGAAATGCACTCACTGATCGTTGAGTGTTTTGCAATGGCGGCAACGCGCGCCATTGGCCCGCGCGCCGCGCCATTTACAATAGCGCTCGCCCATTGGCCTTTCGTTGCGCTCCCCCAAGAACCGCTCATGAACACCAGTCAGGCTTATTCGCGGCCCGCCCGCCTGTTGCAGATTGCCTCGTGGATCATCGCGATCGTGTTCGCGCTGTTTCTCGACATGCTCGGCAGCCTCGTGATGCGCGACCTCATGTTCGCGCCGCACGGCGGGCCGCCCCGCGTCGAGCAATTTGTCGACCGCGCCGCCGTCGCGCCGCTCGAAGCGCAAACGCGCGATCTGGAGCGCCAGCGCAGCGCGCTCGACGACAAGGCGCAGACCCTGCGCCTTGCGTACGACCGTGCGAACACCGACTATCGCGACGCCCAGGAGAGCCTGCGCAACTGGATCGCCACGCGCACGGCGACAGGCGACAACCGCAACGACATCGAACTGCTCGCGCGCACGCGCAAGCTCGACCTGCTGCAGGCGAGCGTGATCGACTGGCAGCGCCGGCGCGACACGCTCGCGGACCAGCAGCGCGCGCTCGAGGCACGCGGCGAGCAATTGAACACGCAGCTCGCCCAGGCCCAGGCCGGCGCCGACGCGCGCTACGCCGCCGCGCAACGGCGCTACGAACTCACCGTGTTCGGCTGGCGTCTCGCGCTCACGCTGCCTATCTTGCTAGTGGCCGTCTGGCTGTTTGTGAAGCGCCGCAAAAGCCGCTACTGGCCGTTCATTTATGGCTTCGGCCTGTTCGCGTTGTGCGCGTTCTTTGTCGAGCTCGTGCCGTATCTGCCCGATTTCGGCGGCTATGTGCGCGTGCTCGTGGGCATTGCGCTCACGGTGTTCGCGGGGCTCTACATGCTGCGCGCGTTCCAGCGCTACGTCGAACGCAAGCGCGCGGAAATGCAGCAAAGCCAGAGCGAACGCGCCCGCACCGTGGTCTACGAAAAGGCCATCGGCGCGTATCAAAAGAAGCTGTGCCCGTCTTGCGACAAGCCGTGGCATCTGGGTGGCGACCAGGTCTCGTTCTGCATTCACTGCGGGCTGCGGCTATTCGAAGTCTGCAGTTGCGGCGCGCGCAATTTCGCGTTCTTCCCGTTCTGCAATCAATGCGGCACGCATGTCACCCACGCCGACGACCACGACGCCGGCGCCGGGCAAGCGGATTCCGCTGCGAATTCCGCGCATCAGTGACAAAATCAAGCGTTTGCCCGACGCGGCAAGTCACCGAATAACACGCCCCCAACACACGAGACGCTTTCAGATGGACGATCAAGTACTCGACGCCTTCGACACGGCGCAATTGATCCCTGACTTCAACGCGCCCCAACTGCCGAGCGAGCCGCCCGACCGCGCGACGCTCGACGCCGCCGAACACAACACGCGCTACTGGACGAGCGTCGCGCCCGGCCCGCTTACGCCCGGCTCCGACGCGCACCGCCGCGAGACCTGCCGCATGTTTCGCGAGACCTTCAACCCGTACCGGCCCTCGGTGCTCGAATGGCCCTCGCTCGAACCCGCGGCGCTCAAGCGCATCGTCGAGCTGCCGATCTGGGACATCGCGGTGCAGACCGAGGGCAAGGCGCGCCTGCGCATGGCGGCCTATGCCGCGACGGTCGAAGACCCCGACATGCGCGCCGCGCTCGCGCTCAACGCGTGGGAAGAAAGCCGCCATAAGGAAGTGCTTTCGCGCATGGTGCGCGCCTATGGCATCGCGCTCGCAAGCGAGCCGCCCTACGCGTTTCCGAAGGACGCCGAGTGGGCCTATCTCGTGACCGGCTACAGCGAATGCGTGGACAGCTTCTTCGCGTTCGGTCTGTTCGAGGTCGCGAAGCGCTCGGGGCTGTTCCCGCCCGAACTCATCGACACGTTCGAACCGGTGATGCAGGAAGAATGCCGCCATATCCTGCTGTTCGCGAACTGGGTGGCGTGGCACCGCACGCGGCTTTCGTGGTGGCGGCGCATCGCCTTCGAGCTGAAGGTGGCGCGCGTGTGGGTGTTTCTGGGCTGGGAGCGCATCGGCCTCGCGCGCACCATGGACGCCGAGGGCAACGAGCAGCAGCAGGACAACAACTTCACCGTGAACGGCGCGCAGTCGGTCTCGGACGTGGACATCAACGTGCCGGATCTGATGCGCCTGTGCCTCGAAGAAAACGACCGGCGCTTCTCGGGCTACGACACGCGCCTGCTGCGCCCGGAGACCATGCCGAAGCTCGTGCGCTTCGCGCTGCGCTTCATGCGTAGCAAGCCGTCCGCGCAGACAAGCTGACGCGCTGTATTGAAGACGATGTTGATGCAAAAAACGCCGGGAAATCCGGCGTTTTTTGCGTGTGCGCTTATCGTCTACGCGGTGGTCACACTCGCAGCCATGCTCGCACCAAAGAGCGTGCCCACGCGCTCGACATCGGCAATGCGCCACGCCCGCTCCACCAACGCGCGCGCCTCCGCTTCGCTCGCCGCGTGCGAGAAAGCCGCGAGCCGCACGAACTTCGTCGCCAGTTCCTCGCGCGAGAGCGTGTTGCCGGGGTCGCCCTTGGGCTCGTCCACGCGCGCGTGCAGCGTGCGGCCGTCGCGCGTGGTCACGCTCACCTTGCCGATCCAGCGCGCCGGATACGCACGGTCCACTTCTTCGTCGAGCGCCATCGTCACACGCTCGCGGAACGCCGCGATGTCCGCTTGCGCGTAGCCGTGCTCGAACTCGTTCACGCCCGCATAGCCGCGATGAACTCGCGCCCTGAAGCTCCCAGCGCCTGCGCGAGCGCGAGCGTGACCGGGAACACCACGGTCGCGGGATGGAACACGGAGCCGTTGTGAACGTCGTCCTGCTCGACGAAGTGCGAGGCGGCGGCATTCGTCATAGCCGCGAAATACGGGCTGCTGCGGCTGCGGTCGATCACGACGTCGCACGGGTCCTGAGGACACTGCGCGCCGCGCGCCGTTCGAGCGAAGCGCGCAAGGGTCTCGACCGGGCGCGCGCCCTTGCCGCCAAGCGCGGAGCCGAGCCAGTCCACATAGAGGTTGATGGTGCGCTCGACCACCGGCGCGGGGATGGCGTCGAAATCGAGCGTGGCGGCAAAAGCGGCAAGCGTGCGGTTGGGGTGATCGGTCATAGCAGGATTCATGGGCGCGTAATTCGTGGCTGCGTAATTCGTGGCTGCATAAGTCATGGCCGCATAAGCGAAATGCACGGGTGCAGCGGACTCGATTCAGGCAAGCGTCGCGGTGGCCTGCATCGTCAGATAGCCCTCGTGGTCCTTGGCCCACAATTCGATCGTGCGGCCGTCCCCGCTAGGCTTACCGCACAGCGTGAACGCATGGCCACCGAACGTGGGACGCACGGCGCGAAACGCGAAACTCGCGACGCTCGCGTCCGGCCGCTCGCGGTGCACGAGATCGAGCAGCAGCGTGGCAATGAGCGGCCCGTGAACGACGAGCCCCGGATAGCCCTCCTCCTGCGTGACATACGGAAAGTCGTAGTGGATGCGATGGCCGTTGAAGGTGAGCGCCGAATAGCGGAACAGCATCACGGAGTCGCCCACCAGCGTGCGCGACCAGGTGTTGTCCGCGGGCGCCACGATGGGTTTCGGCGCGCTCGCGCCGGGCAGCGGCGCATCGCGATAGACGATGTCGTGCTCTTCCTCGATGCACAGCGCGCCCGCCGATTCATAGCGATGCTGCACCGTCACGAACACGAGCCGGCCGCTGCGCCCGGTCTTGTCTTCGATATTGGCGATCGTCGAAATGCGCTGCGCCGTCTCGCCCGCGCGCAGCGGCGCGTGAAACGTGAGGCGGCTGCCCGCCCACATGCGGCGCGGCAGCGCGACGGGCGGCAGGAAACCACCGCGCTTCGGGTGACCATCCGGACCTACTTGCGCGAGCGGCGCCACGGGCAGGAAATAAAGCCAGTGCCACAGCGGCGGCACGGCGTTGCCCGGCGCATCGCGCTCGAGCGTGGCCGCGAGCGCACGCAACGGGAACAAGGTGATCTCGTCGGTGAGCGTTTCGGTCTTGTCGAGCCACGCTTCGAGCGGCTCGGTTTGCGAGACTTCCTGTTCTGATTGAGACACGACAAATCTCCGATGTGGCTATAGGTAGAAATCACGCCTCGCCACGCAGATGCGCCGAAGCCTCGTCCTCGACACGTTGCCACAATTCGAACGACATGGGCCGCTCGCCGTCTTCGAGCAGATGGCCGACCGGACCGATCGCGCGCGCCATCTCATGGTTCGTCACGACGCTTGTCCGGTTTGCAGCTTGACGCAACACACGCACCCGTACAATTTGAATATGCCGAATACCCGATTCGTCTACGGTTAACCCGTGATTCCGCTAATGGCGCGTACTTCGCTGCGGCGCAATAATTCGCAGCATCTGCGAGACCCTTGCCACGTGTGCCCTATCGTTCAAACGAACGTCGAATGTACTCGGTAGGCGTGAAGGGTCACGTGGGCGTGTTCGCGAACACCACGGCCATAAGCGAATTCCTGCCCGCCGTGCTGCGCACTTACCTCATCAATCATCCCGATGTGTACGTGGACATTCACGAGCGGCTAAGTCCCGATATCGTTCGCGCCGTGCAGGACGGCAGCGTCGACATCGGCATCGTGGCTGGCGAGGTGCGCACCGAGGGATTGCAGGTCATGCCCTACCGGCGCGACCGTCTAGTGCTCGCCACCGCGCTTTCGCATCCGCTCGCGCAGGCGAGCGAGATCGACTTTGCCCAGACGCTCGACCACAACTTCGTGGGCCCGCCCGACGAAAGCGCGATCTACGCGTTTCTCAAGCGCGCATCCTCGGATTTGCAGCGCACCATCCGCTGGCGCATACGGGTCAGCAACTTCGAAGCCGCGTGCCGCATGATCGAAGCGAACATCGGCATTGGCGTGCTGCCCGAGGGCACGGCGCGCCGCCACGCGCAATCCATGGCGCTCAAGATCGTGCCGCTCACCAACGAGTGGGCCGTGCGCAAGCTGCAGATCTGCGTGGCCGATCGCGAAGCGCTGCCGCTGTTCGCACGCAAGCTCGTCGATCTGCTGGTGGCCGATGGCATCGGCCAGTTCGAATGAGATGAGTTAAAGCCCACCAGGCACGTTAGAACACCTTCGCCGAGCGCATCATGTTGCGCGCAATGACGATCCGCTAAATCTGGCTCGTGCCTTAGTCAATGCGAAACAGGTGCACGTAGCGGTAGAAACGCTCGATGCCGTGTTCAGCCATATCACCCGCTCCGCTACAGTTCGAGTGTCAGCCGCTTGCCTTTTGCACGCGAGCAGCAGGTCATCATGCGCGTCTGCGTCTCGCGTTCGGCGCGTGTGAGCACCACGTCGCGGTGATCGATCTCGCCCGCCAGCACGCGCACCTCGCACGAGCCGCACAGGCCCTCCTCGCAGTCGCTCTGCACGTCGATATTCGCGGCGCGCAGCGCATCGAGCACGGTCTGGTCCGCCGCTACCTCCAGCACGACGCCCGAGTCCTTGAGCTCGACTTCGAACGCATGCTCGTGTGCCGCGTCGAGCTTGCCCGCGCGGGCAACGAAGTGCTCCATGCGCAACGCGTCTTCGGGCCACGCGGCGCTTGCAGCCGCCAGCGCGTCGAGCATGCGCGCCGGGCCGCACGCGTAGACGCGCGTCTGCCCGTCCACGCGCAGCGCACCGAAATCGTTGCGCGTGCCTTCATCAGAGACGTAAAGGCGCAGCCGTTCGCCATGCAGTTGCGCGAGTTCCGCGACGAATGCCATGCCGCCGCGCGTGCGGCCGCTATAGTGCAGTTCGTAGTCGATGCCGAGCTCGCGCGCGCGGCGCGCCATCGCGCTGATCGGCGTGATGCCGATGCCGCCCGCGATGAAAATGGCGCGATTGCCTGATTCACCCGCTTCGTCGAGCCGGAAGTGATTGCGCGGCCCACGAATTCTCACGCGCATGCCCTCGCGCAGCGCGTCGTGGACCCACACGGATCCGCCGCGGCTTTGCGTTTCGCGCAGCACCGCGATTTCGAACGCGCCCGTGTCGGCCGGGTCGCCGCACAGCGAATACTGGCGCGACAGCGCGCCCTCGCTACCGTTGCCGCATGCTCCATATTCGCCGCATTCGAGGTCGATATGCGCGCCGGGCGCCCAGCGCGGCAGCGTCGCGCCTTCGGGCGCGGCAAGACGCAGCCGAACGACGCCTTGCGCCACGGCGTCCATGCGCTCGACCACCGCTGGCCGGCTCAGCGCATGCGACGACGGTTCGCCAATTCGTACCGGCACACGCACGCTTGCTAATTCGAAATGGGTGCGCTCCGGGTTCTGAGCCGGATCCCACTTCACCCACAAATGCTCCGGACCCCGAAACGACGTATTGGGCACGTAGGTAAATTGCTGCTCGGCAAGCCGCATATGCGGCAACCGGCGCGTAAATTCATCGAGAAAAATCTGCATCTCCATGCGCGCGAGATTTTTCCCCATGCACTGGTGCGCGCCATAGCCGAACGTGACGTGATCGCTCGCGTTGTCGCGGCGAATGTCGAACAGATCGGCGTCGGCGAAATGGCGCTCGTCGTGATTCGCCGACGACGTCACAATCAGCAGCTTCGAGCCCGCCGCAATATCGACGCCGCCGATCCGCACGTCTTTCGTTGCAAGCCGCCGCCACGCCGCGATCGAGCCGTTGTGGCGCAGACACTCCTCCACTGCGTTCGGTATCAGGCTCGGGTCTTCGCACAGCTCGCGCCACACGCGCGGATGCTGCAACAGCAGCTTCATCGCATTGGCCGTGGCGTTGGCCGTGGTCTCGTGCGCGGCCACGATGCCCGCCATCATCATCGAATGCAGATAAGAGTCCGTGACGATCTCGGGATGCGCCTGTTGCTTGCGGATGCCGTATTGCATCCAGCCGTGGCCCTCGGGGTTCTGGCGCATTTTCTCCAGCACCTTGCCCGCGAACTGCCAGAAGTTGCCTACCGCGTGCGCCACCGCCACCTGCTCTTCCGGGCGTGGACGCCCCCACGTGTTGACCGTGTGCGCGATCGAGTAGCGGCGCAGCATATCCATGTCTTCCTCGGGCACGCCGAGAAAATGCAGCGCTACCGTGAGCGGGACTTCCCAGAGCATCTGGTCAACGAGATCGGCGCGGCCCGTGTCGATGAAACGGTCGACGTATTCGCGCGCGAGACGCCGCACCAGAGGTTCGTGGCGCTTCAGATGCTCGGGCGTGAACGGCTCCATCAGCACGCGGCGGCGCGGCATGTGCGCAGGCTCGTCTTCGTTCACGAGCGTGCGGTTCATGGCGTAGCCGTACGACTCGAGCACCGCGTTGGCTTCGGGCCCGGTGGGCGTGATTTTTTCGAGTGCGATGGAGGGCGAGAACGTGAGGTTGTCGCGGAAGATCGCCTTGATGTCGTCGTAGCGCGTGACGACCCAATAGCCCAGTTGCGGGCTGTAGAACACGGGCTCCTGCTCGCGCGCCCAGCGCACGTACTCGGGCGGGTCCTGCTGGTAGCCGTCGCTGAACGGGTCGAACGCCGCCGCGTTCGCGCTCATGGGGCAGCGCGCCCTCGCCTCATCTCGGGCTTCGCTCATGGTGTCGTCTCCTGCATCGCGCTCGCGCATGTTTCCAATTGCGTAACTCTAGTACGCCCAGCGCGATGCAAAAGATCGGGGTTAACCTCCAAGCGTCCGGTCAGCGCGAACCGGACGCCTCGAAACTCATGGCCGGTAACCGTCGTCCAGCGTCTTCAGGAAGGCGATTACGTCGTCGATGTCGTGCGCGTTCCAGACCGGCTTGCCGCCCAGTTTGCCGGTCAGCGGCGCATCGGTGGTGTCGACGTTGCGGCGCAAGTCCGGCGGCAAATCGTCGAACTTCACGACCTGACCCTGACGATCGCGCGGATACCACTTCTCCGGGTTCGTGTCGCGCTCGACGTAGAAGCGCAGCGCGTCGCGCAGCGTATGAAAGCGCCCGTTATGAAAGAACACCTGGCGCGTGGCCACGTTGCGCAGCGTGGGCGTCTTGAAGAGGCCGCACAGGGTCGGGTCCGCCGATAGATCGTGGCGCAGCGGCCCGCATAGCCCCTCGTCGTGGTACGCGGGATCGCGATTGACGCGCAGTTCGGGGTTGCGCGGCACGCCGAGCGCCTCGAACTGGAAATCGGTGAAGAGCGGATGCGCGCCGTTCGCGCCGGGCTGGTCGATATGGCACGACGCGCAATTGCCACCGTTCGGGTCGTCGAAGAGCTGCTTGCCGCGCCGCTCGCTCGCGGTGAGTTGCGCCTTGCCGTCGAGGTAATAGTCGAACTTGCTCGTGTACGGGTGGAAGTCGGGCGCTTCGAGTTCGTAACGCTCGATGGCCGCCATCGCCTGGCGCAGCGCCACCTGCGGGGAATCGAACACGGTGTCTCCGTAGACCTGCCTGAAGCGCGCCGCGTACGGCGCGCGCGCGAGCTTCGCCACGACCGAAGCGGCGTCGCGATTCGCCATCTCGCCGGGGTTGAATAGCGGAAACGTAGCCTGCTCGCTCAGGCGGTTGAAGCGGCCATCCCAGCCGAAGCCGCCCGAAGGCGCATTGTCGTCCTCGAAGCGTTCGCTGAAGCTGGCTGCCTGCGCGTGCGTCCAGACTGGCGTGCGGTCGAGCACGTAGCGCAGCGTCGGCACGGCGCGCGTGCCTTGCGTGCGCAGATCGGCGCCGCCGAGTTGCGCGGCGAGACCGTTCGGCGGCCCGTAGGCGTGCGCGGGGCTGTGGCAGGTCGCGCACGACATGCGACCCGACGCGGATAGCGCCGGGTCATGGAACAGCAGCTTGCCGAGCGCGCCAGCGTCGCTATAGACAACGGGCTTTGCCGTGGCCGCCGGGGTGGCCGGCGAGCTAGCCGCCACCGCCTGAGCCGGAATGCGCTGCGCCTGTGCATGGGCCACGCCCTTGCCCAAACCCAGCACCACTGTGGCCGCCACCGCTGCAACTACGGTGGCAGCGGTCGCGCTCGTCAAACAAGCTTTCATACGCTTACAGGTTCGTGAAGATATCGTTGCCGAAGCCCGCAAGCCCTGCCTGCCCCGCATAGCCGAGGTGGGTGAGGCCGAAGATGTCCTCGATGCTCTTGAGCATCGAATAGTGGTTGTACGCCACCGTCGAGACCGTGCCCGGCTTGATGAACTTCGAGATCATCACCGCGCCGGTCTGGTCGCCGCCGAAGTTCGACTTCGCCATGACGAGCGAGATGTTGCCGAGCGACGCCGGCAGCCCCGGAATCGCGCTGGCCGGAACCGTGCCGTATGCCTGCGACTGCGGGAACGCGGCGAGATTCGGCCCAGGCGACTGGCTGCAGCAAGTGCTGCCCGCATAGGTCAGCGTCAGCGTGGCCGGGCTCTTGCTCGTGTCCAGCGTCTGGGTCGCGTAGCTGCTCTCGTCGAAATTGATGATCAGGAGTCCGTCCTGTTTGAACGCCGCCGACGAAGTAATAATGGGCACCCACTTTTCGAGGAACGCGTTCGCGCTCGTCAAGCCGCCGGGCTGGCCGTTCACGCACGGCGAATCATGACCGTCGTTGCACAGGTTCGGCGTGATGAAGTTGAAGTTGGCCGTGGTCGCGACCGACTGGAGGTCGGCCTGCAGCTTCTCCAGATTCACGACGTTCGTGCCGCAGTCGGGCGAGTCGATGATCGAGTGAAAGTACATGAACGGATTGTGGCGCGTCGCGTATTGGTCGCCCAGCGGCACGGCCGCGCTCGGCGCCTGCGCACGCTGCGTGAGATCCGCGGTGTTCAGCGCCGGGTGACCGCAGGTGGCGGCTTCGCGCGCCGGGTCATTGCCCATGTCCTCTTCGTAGCCCTTCCACGTGAAGCCGGCCGCCTTCAACTGATCGGGCAGCGTTTTGACGCTCGCCGGAAACACACAACCCGTGCCGATTGCCTGGCCGTCGGAGGTCATCCCGGTCAGGTTGTAGTCCTCGTAAGTCGTGCAGTCGTTATCCGTTTGCGGCGTCGGCGCCTGACCGCTCAGCATGGAGATGTAATTGTCGAGGCTCACGTGGCCCGTGCCGTAGTAGTTCTGCACGACTGCGCCTTGCGAAGCCAGCGTCTGGGCCAGATAAGGCGCCTTCGTGCTGGAGCCGAAGGTGGTCGCGTAGTTCTCGTTTTCGAGCGTGATGACGAACACGTGACGGATTTGCTGCTGTCCGGTCACGGCCGATTGCGAAGAGCCGCAAGCGCTCACGAAGAGCGCCGCGCCAAGTGCAGCAAGGATGGACGCGTAAAACGCCCAAAGCTTGCCCCTGAAACGTATAGCCATGGAAGTCCTCTGTTTTGTCGAGTTATTGTGGGATGCCGGGTCGATTTTTTATGGTCATGCGCTCCGTACCGCTCGTGCGGGCCCTCCGGAGCCGCGCAAGGTTAGGCAGACACCGTGACGAACGCGTGACAAGCCATGCTGATCGCCTGCCCAAGGCCGTGCATCGTCCAAATGAACCATGTCCGCCCACACCACGGGCTGGGTTGTCCAGCACATGCCGGAGATGAACGGCATGCGCTCGCCGTTATGCTCGCGCGATGCCGGTGTTTTCAGCCCGCGTCGCGGCGAGGGGCTATCATGTGCGTTCGAACAGTAGATGGAACGAACGAATCACATGGCCTCCCCCCAGGAAAACGTCAGCATGGCGGTGTTCTGCGACTTCGAGAACGTCGCGCTCGGCGTGCGCGACGCGAAGATCGACCGGTTCGATATCAAGCCCGTGCTCGAGCGGCTCTTGCTCAAAGGCAGCATCGTCGTGAAGAAGGCCTATTGCGACTGGGACCGCTACAAGGGCTTCAAGGCGTCGATGCATGAGGCGAGCTTCGAGCTCATCGAAATTCCGCACGTGCGCCAGTCGGGCAAGAATTCCGCCGATATCCGGCTCGTCGTGGACGCGCTCGATCTCTGCTATACGAAGTCGCACGTGGACACCTTCGTGATCGTGAGCGGCGACTCCGACTTTTCGCCGCTGGTCTCGAAGCTGCGCGAGAACGCCAAGAAGGTGATCGGCGTGGGCGTGAAGCATTCCACCTCCGACCTGCTCGTCGCGAACTGCGATGAGTTCATCTTCTACGACGACCTGGTGCGCGAACTCGCGCGCGAGCAAAAGGAGCGCGCCAAGGCACGCGGCGAAGGCGGCGCGAACGCGAAACGCCAGTCCGGCGATGAGCGGCGCAACGCTGCCGAGGGCGCGGACGAGCGCGGTGAGGAACGCGGCGAAGAGCGCAAGTCCAAGGCGATCATGCTGGTGGTCGAGACGCTCGACGCGCTCGGCTATGAGCGCGGCGACAGCGGCAAGATCTGGGCGTCGGTGCTCAAGAGCGCCATCAAGCGGCGCCGCCCCGACTTCAACGAGGCGCGCTACGGCTTCCGGGCGTTCGGCAACCTGCTCGAAGAAGCACAGGTGCGCGGCCTGCTGGAGGTGGGCCGCGACGAGAAATCCGGCACCTATGTGACGCGCACGAGCCAGCCGGCGAGTGCCGCAGCCGCGAGCCCGGCGGAGGACGCCGCACCGCCGCGCGCGGAGCGCGCAGAGCGCGCAGAGCGCACGGAAGATTCGACGCGCTCGCGCCGCAAGGGCCGGCGCGGCGGACGCGGCGCGGGGGCTGCAAGCGAGAACGGGCCCGAGCAGGCACGCGAAGCGAACGAAATCAACGAAACCCGCGACGCGCAGGAATCAGCCGAAACGCATGTGTCGTTCGAATTCGAGCAAACGCGCGGGGCCGAGGCCAGTGCAGCGATGTCGAACGGCGACCTCTTCACCGAAACCGCATCGACGCAATCGCGCGAGGTGCATGAACAGGTTCGCCACGAAGAGCGGCACGCGGGCGACATGCCGCTCTTCGGGCAGCCGCACCACGGCGCGCGCGAGCACGCGGCGGCCGAAACACCGGCCGCCGGGGAACATCAAGTGCCCGAGGCACCACGGCGCGCGCGCAAAACCGCATCACGCAAGAGCACGGCTCGCAAGAAGGCTTCCAAGCCCTCCGCGCAGGAAGCTCACGCCGAGCCGCCGCGCGACGTGACGGAGCCGCCCGCGCCCGAAGCAAGTGCCAACGCCGAACCCGCCAGCAAGAAAGCCAAAGCGGCGAAGAAGACCCCGGCGCGCGCCCGCCGCCCGCGCAAGGCAGCGGAAGAGAGCTGATCGGCGAAGCCGCGTAAAAGGCGGCGTCAGTCGCCGCCGAACGGGTTCGCCGGGCGCTTGGGCGGCGGCTCGCTGGCGCTGTCGTCAGGCGACGAAGGACCGCCGAACGGATCGGCGCCCGCCTTCGAAGACCCCGCCGGCTGCGCGCCGGCGAACGGATTCGCTGTCGGCGCGGGCCCCTGGTTGCCTGAGCGGTCACCTGAGGGGTCACCGAACGGATCGACCTTCGCGCGCGCATGCGCGCCGCCGAACGGATCCTCTGCTGGCGCGCGCGCGGCCTCGCTCTCCTCCCCCTCCTGTGCAGCAAGGTTGTACTCCGCTTGCACCTGCGCGAGCACGCCGGCGATGCTCGCCTCGAACCCCGCCGCGTTGCCGAAATTGCGCATCGTCCAGTTGCAGCCCGTGCGATCGGGCGTCTGTGGCTGCGGGCGCGGCACGCCGATCTTCACGCCGTCATCCACGACTTCCTGGAGCCGGTGGATCCGGCGCTTCACTTCTTCCTGCAGCCGCGACGCGTTGAGAGTCTTGCGCAACATCGGCACCTCCTTTTCCATGCTCGAACCGGTGAACGAGTCTAGCGCATGGCATGGCGCGAGGCGAAACGATGCCGCGCGAGACTTCGCGCAAAGGCATCGACACTGCAACCCGTTCACTGCGTCTGCGACACTTGCGGAGCCTGCAGTTTCAGCGGGCTATTCATATGGGACAGCGCATCGCGCATGGAATCGCTCGGGATCACGATCTGCCCTGTGAACGGCGTATCCAGATCGACGATCACATACACCGACGACGAGATCGACACCGCCCCCAGCGCGATCATCACGAGGGCGAGCGAGTTGTGCGGAGTGATCAGCCCGAACATTAGAAAAATCAGCACGAGCCATAGCGTGAGCATCGCGACGAACGGCCGCGAGAGGTTGCCGTGCGCCTCCTCGATCAGCCGCCAGCGCGTGTCGCGCACACGGCCGAACAGGTCGGTCAGGCGTGCCGCGAGCGCGGCCTGATAGCGCCCGTGCGGCTCGAAGCTGCCAATCTGGTGGCCGACCGAATCGAGCATCGCGCCTAGCTCCACGCTTTCGAACTCGTCGTTGTTCGCGCCCGGCACATGCGGATAGTCGTCGCCGGGCGGCGGCTTTTCCTGCAGCCAGGTGGAGGCAATAGCCGCCGCCGTGTACCGGCGCAGCGCGGCGCGCGCGCCCTCGGCGCTCGAGCCGAAGTCGCGCAGGCCCCCGTCGAGCTGGATCAGGTCCGCCGCGTAGGTGCGCATGTCGTTGGTCGCGTTGTCGTAGCTGCTCTTCGCCGACGTCGTGAGCAGGCTCAGCACCAGTGCCGCGAATGTCACGAGCATGCCGAGCACCAGTTGCACGAGCTGCACTGTCTCGTGCTTGCGATGCTCTTCGGGCAGCAGCGGCCGCAGCAGCACGCCGAGCCCCGTGCCGCCCACCAGCAGCACGAACACCAGCAGCGCAGTCTCGATCTCGGTCATGGCGCCTCGCCTCGCCGCGCGCCGTTTGTATCGTTCGCGGTGCTTTCGGTGGTGCCCGCGCTTTCGGTGGCGTCGGCGCTTTCGGTAGTCCCGGCGCTTTCGGTGGTACCGGTGGCGTCACGCACCTCCGGCGCCAGCGCCGCCTGCGCGTGCGCCCCGCCCGCGAGCAGCACGTCCGGATGCGCGCGCGGCACCGCCCGCTTCCACGCGGTGTCCAGTTCGCGGCGAATCGAATCGTAGATCTCCTTAGAGATCGATCGGTCTTCGTACATCGCCATCACGCGCGTGCGCCCTTCCCTCAGTGCGTAAAGCAACATCATGCGACGCTCGAGTGCATCCGCGCCGTTGCCGCCGAAGCAACGGCGCACGTTGTCGAGTCCGCGTTCGGCCTTTTCGATGCGCAACCTCAGTATCGTGCCGAGCAATTTGGCCAGCCGCTCGCCCAATAGCGGCGTGAGACTCGCATCGGCGAACTCCAGCAACTGATGCAGCACCACGCGGCGGCACATCAGGAGTTCGAACTGATCGGCGAGCGCATCCGCGTACGGCTGATGGATATGCAGCCAGCGCGCCACGAAGCGCGCGACGCGCAGGCCCGGCGTATCGGCCAGGATCTTGGCCGCGGCGCGCTGGTAGCCGATGCGCCCGCTTTCGCGCGCCGCCTCGATCATTGCATCGGTGTTGCGCATCATCGCGTCGAGATTGCGAATCGTGATGATGCCGCTGCCGTACTGCGGAATCAGGTCGCGCTCCTTGGTCGCCAGCGTGACGAGCCCGATCGCGAGGCGCTCGCGCTCGGACAGCGCCGCCTCGATGTCGAAGGCCGTCGCGCTCAGGTCGATGCTGCGCCGAAACGTGCTGCAGGCTTCGTCGGCGATCGACTCGGGAATGCGGAACGTGCGCGCCGCCGCGTGAACCTGCTCGGACACGCCAAGCGACGAAAGCAGCACCGCCTGCTGCTGAAGCGCCTCTTCCTGCGGCGAGAGCAAGTCGACCTTGAGCCGCTTGATCAGCAGCTTGAGCGACGAGCCGTTCACGATCAGGCTCACGAGCACAAAGCCGGTGGCCAGAATGGCGACGAAGCGGCGCGTGGTGTCGGGCAGCGCCTCGTTGTGCGCGAGGCCGAGTGCGAGCACGAGCGTGACCGCGCCGCGCAGGCCGCCCCACGCGATCACGAGCTTGTACGCGGCGCTCACGGGCTCGGTGAGCTTCAGCCGGCTCAGCAGCGGCAACATGCCGAACGTCACGACGAGACGCGCCACCAGCGCCGTCACCACCACCACGGCGAGCGCCGCAAGGTCGATCCAGTGCGCGTCGCGCAGCGTGGCGGGAATCTGCATGGCCGCGAGCAGGAAGATGGCCGCGCCCGCCATGGCCGCCACCTGCTCCCAGATCAGTTGCAGGTGCTGCCAGTTCACGGGCGAAAGCCGCGTGCGCCCGAGCCCGCTGATCACGAGGCCCGCCGCCACCACCGACACCACGCCGGAGACGTGCAGCGTTTGATCGGCGAACAGATAAAGCGGATACGGCAGCGCGAAACTCAGCGAAATCTCGGCCTTGCCCTCGCCGCCCAGCGCTGGCAGCAGATACGCGAACGCGCGCCCGGCCAGCGCGCCCACGGCGAGGCCGCCGAGCAATTCGATGGCGAGCGTATGCAGCGCGGCAGTGCCCGTTGCGGCGGCGCGCTCGCCGGTGATGGCCGCGATCAGCACGGTCGCAATCGCGATGGCGGCCGCGTCGTTGAGCAGGCTCTCGCCTTCCACGAGCCGCACGAGGCGCTCCGGCGCGCCCACCTGGCGAAACACCGCGAGCACGGCGGACGGGTCTGTGGTCGCGATCATCGCGCCTAGCAGGAGGCCGTCGGTGAGCGGGCCGAGCCCGGTGAGACGAATCGCGCCCCCCACCATTGCGGTGGCGACGAATACGGCCACCACGGCAAGCAGCAGAATGGGTGCCGCGTCTCCCAGCATCTCGCGCACGTTCACGCTCAGCGCGGCCTGAAACAGCAGCAGCGGCAGAAAGATCCATAAATACGCTTCGGGCGGCAGGCGCGGCGCGAGCGCCGGCGTGAAGACGCTCGCGGCCAGTTGCGGCCAGGCCTCGCCGCTCACGAGATAGATGCCGCCAAGCGCGAACCCCCACGCGGCAAGCAGCACCGATTCGGAAAGCGCGAAACGCAGGCTCACGGCCTGTACCACGGCGATGCTCGCCAGCAAGAAGCCGCTCAGAAGTAAAACGTGGATGATCATCGTCGATCGTATGGGTCAAGCGTGCGCCGCAAGCCATACCAGGGTCAGCGACCTCACGCCTTGTGCGCCCCGAATGAGCACGCCCTCGATATCGGCCGTGGCGGACGGCCCCGTCACCAGCACCGCATAGCGCGCGCCGCGAAAGTCGTCGCGCCGGTAGGCATCCTGAAGACCCGCCACGAGCGCGCCAGGATCGAGCAGCACGTAGAGATGCTGCACGAGGTAGCCAAGCGCGTTCACCCCGTACTCGCGCTCAGAGAGCCACACCGAGCCCGTTTCCGCAACGCCGAAGCGCGCGCGCACGACGCCCACCTCGACGTTCTCGAGCGATTCGGGCGGCGTGGCCACGTCAAGCGAAAACGTGCCCTGTACCTCGGGCGCCGCCGACGCGATCGACGCCTGCGCGCCGAAGCGCTCGCGTATCAACGCAAGCACGGCCTCGCCCGAATCGGCCTGTGCTTCGATGCCCCCCATCAGCGCAAGCGCCGCACCGAAGCGCGCGCGCAATTCGCCGGGCGGCGCTTCGAACAACGGCACCTCGGGCAAGTCCTGCGCTTTGGGCTGCGCCGCGCGCACGCGCGCGAGGAACGCTTCACGGCTTGCCATCGTTGCCTCCGTTGTTGCCTCCCTGGCTACCTTTAGGGCTCTTGCGATGCTTGCGATACCACGCATGAAACGTCGTGGACGGCGCCTGCGGCAGCGTGCGCTGCCGGCCCCAGATATTGAGCGGGTTGTAGAGCACAAAATTGGGCAAGCGCCGCAGCGCGCCGTCGAGCGACGACACCGCCGCGCGATACATCTTCGGACTCCCCAGCAACCGCCCTGCCATCTTGAGCACTTCCTGCTTCACGAACGGCACCTCGTGCTGCGCGGCGATCACCGCGCGCCACTGGTAGATCTGCTCGTGAATGTTGATCTTCACCGGGCACACGTTGGTGCAACTGCCGTTGAGCGTGGAGGCGAACGGCAACGCGCTAAAGCGCTTCAAATCGAAGGTCGGATTGATGATCGCGCCAATCGGCCCCGCATAGGTACTGCCATACGAGAGGCCGCCGCTGCGCCGGTAGACCGGGCAGGTATTCATGCACGCGCCGCAGCGGATGCACTTGAGCGAGTACCAGAAGTCGGGCATCGCGAGCCGCGCGCTGCGGCCGTTGTCGACGAGGATGAAATGCATCTCCGCGCCTTCGCGCGGTGCGCGGAAATGCGAGGTGTATTGGGTGATGGGCGAGCCCAGCGCGCTGCGCGACAGCATGCGGATAAACACGCCAAGATCGGACACGCGCGGAATCAGCTTCTCGATGCCCATCGAGACGATATGCACCGGCGGCACGTTGGCCGAAAGATCGGCGTTGCCCTCGTTGGTGCAGACCACCACGGTGCCGGTCTCGGCCACCGCGAAATTGCAGCCGGTCATGCCCGCCGTCTTCCCGCGCACGAACCACGGGCGCGTATTCATGCGCTGGCTCTCCGCGAGATAGTGGATGTCGTTGTTCGACGCGTCGGTGCCTATCGTGCGGCCAAACACCTGGGCCACGTCATCGCGCAGCTTGTGCACGGCCGGCACCACGATATGGCTCGGCGGCTGGCCATCGAGTTGCTGGATGCGCTCGCCAAGGTCGGTCTCCATCACGGCGATGCCGCGCTGTTCGAGGTACGGGCGCATCTCGCACTCGTCCGTGAGCATCGACTTGCTCTTCACGAGCGCGGTCATGCCGCGCTCGCTCAGGATGCGAAAGACCGTCTCGTTGTGCTCGCCCGCCGTATCGGCCCAGTGCACCTGCACGCCGTTCGCCTCGGCATTGCGCGAGAACTGGTCGAGATAGTCGGCCAGATGCGAAAGCGTGTGCGCCTTGATAGCCGATGCAAGCTCGCGCAGCGCCTCCCATTCGGGAATGGATTGCGCCTGCGCATCGCGCTTCGTGCGCAAGTCCCAGAGGCGCTTGTCGTGGAAATCCACATGTTCGGGCCGCGCGAGAAATGCGCCGGCGAGCTTCGCGTGCTCGACCCGCTTCGGGCGATCGTTCGAGGCGCTCATTCGCGTGCTCCATTGAGTACCTGGGCAATATGAATGAAGCGCACATCGGACTGCATGCGCTCCGCGCAGCCTTGCTGATGCATGAGGCACGACATGTCGCCCGAGACAATGTATTGCGCGCCCGCGCTCACATGATCGATAACCTTGTCCTGGCCCATGCGCACGGACACCGCTTCCTCGGTCACCGCGAACGTGCCGCCGAAGCCACAGCATTCGTCGGGGCGCTGGGGCTGCACGAATTCGATGCCCTTCACGCCTTGCAGCAACGCAAGCGGCTTCGAAAAGGGCTTGCCGGCCACTTCCGATATCGATGCTTCGTGCAGATGGCGCAGCGCGCTGCAACTGTTGTGCAGCCCAACGCGCCAGGGGAATTCGGCCCACGGAAATTCGCGCACTTGCAGCACGTCGTGCAGGAACTCCACGAGTTCGAAGGTGTTCGTGCGCACGCGCCGCACCGGGTCGGTCTGCTCGATGGCGGTGAAATGATCGCGTACGTGACTCACGCAGCTAGCCGATGGCCCCACGATGAAGTCATACCCTTCGAAGGCGCGCGCGAACACGCGCTCTGCGCCAGCCGCCTCGGTCTGCGCGCCACTGTTGGCCATGGGCTGACCGCAACAGGTCTGATCGAGTGGATAGTCGACCTCGCAGCCGAGCCGCTCCAGCAACTCGAGCGTGGCGATGCCGACTTCGGGATAGAACGCGTCGATGAAGCACGGGACAAATAGGGCGACTTTCATGCGAGGACTCGCGCGAGAAAGCGGACCGGACCATTTTAGCGCCGATCCCCCTGCGGTTGTCCGCGAATTGCCCCCGCCCGTTCAGAAGTTATGGCGAATGCCCGCGATGACCGCCAACTGCTTGTCGGTGTCCGAATTCACGAGATTCGGAATCTGCGCGAGGTTGCGGGTACCGCCGGCGGCATCGATGCCAAGCCCGGCGCCCGATGACTTCTGGCCGATCACCACGGCATAGAGCGCCGTGCGCTTCGAGAGGTTGTACACCGTGCCCAGGTTGACCTGATGGATGCGCGTGGAGGAACCCTGATCCGGATGCGCGTCGTTAAAGATATAGGCAAAGCCGAATTGCAGCGCGGGCGAGAATTGCCACGTCGTGTTGAGTTCGGCAATATCGAACGCGATGTCCGCGCCTTGTGGCTGCGCTGTGCTCGCGAAATACTGGCTCTGCGAAAGCCGCGTATGCGTGTAGCTCAGTGCGAGCGTCACCGTATCGAACGCATACGAACCGCCAGCGCCGTAAATATCGATCTTCTGCGCATTGTGCAACTCGCAATACGAAGCATCGGCATTTGCGCAACTGAAATCGCCGATGTATCCGTCCTCCCCGCCCAATGCCGCCTGGAGCGGATTGCGCAGTTGCAGATAGCCCGCGGAAAGCGAAAGCGGGCCATGCGTGTAGTTCGCAGCGAGCGACCAGCCACGGTTCTGCGAAAAGTTGCCCGCCACGCCGCCGAAGCTGAACAGCCCCCCCACCGTCAAGCCGCCGAAGCTCGGGCTCACGTACTTGATCGAATTGTTGAAGTTGAACGCTTCGTTGAGGTTATCGACATCGCCGAAGTGCGAACCGTAGAGCGTCGCCCAGTTGTTGCTCGAGGCGTAGGCGCCCATGTTGTCGGAGAACGGATCGTACTGGCGGCCAAGCGTGAGCGTGCCGTAGTTCGCGTTCGCCACGCCCACCCAGGCGTTGCGGTTAAAGAGCGTGCCGCTCTGCAGCAACGCGCCGTTCTGCGTGAAGATACTGTTTTCCAGTGTGAAGTTCACGGCGGTGCCACCGCCGATGTCTTCGCTGCCGGTCAGGCCCCAGCGCGACGGCACGAGGTTGCCGCCGCCCAGTTGCCAGTTCGAATGTCCTTCGGTGCTGCCATCCGCGTGCGTGGTCTGCTGATTCGTCGAATAGACGAGGCCAGCGTCCACTGTGCCGAAAAGCGTGACCGAGGACTGGGCACGAGCGCCCTGCATGAAGGTGGCGAGAGCGCACGAAGCCAGCGCCAGCGCCGTACGCCTGACGAGTGGGTTTGCCATGTCGATGTCTTGGGGATTTGTGGTGAGAGAGCGCGCCGCGCGCGCCGGATGCTACTGGCCGAAGCGCGCGTAGACGTCGGGCCGTGTGCGCTTGAGCACGAAGCCGAGCGCAATGCCGAACAGCGCGACCGCGAGCACGATCCACGGGAACGCCCGCACGATGGGACTATCGGAACCGGAAAGCGCGTCGAGGTTGCCGATCAGCACGAAGCCGATCCACAACAAGCCCAGCCCGCCCAGTATCGGCGCGACGAACGCATGCCACACCCGTGTGTCTTTTTTCGTGGCGCGAAAGTAAGCCACCACCGAGAAGCTCGTCACGGCTTGCAGCATCACGATGCCGATGGTACCGAGCGCCGACGTGCAACTGAACACGGTGTTGAACGGATCAGCGCCCGCGAGCACATAGAGCCCCACCGGCAGCGCCACCGTAAGCGTCTGCAGATAGCTCGCGCGATGCGGCGAGCCGTACTTCGCATGCAGGCGGTCGAGCTTCGCAGGCAGGATGCCCTCGACCGAAAGCGCGTGAATGTAGCGCACGATCGTGTTGTGAAACGAGAGCAGGCTCGCGAAGATGCTGGACAGCAAAAGCAAGCTCATCGTGGTGGTCATGGCGCCGCCCAGGTACTTCGTGGACTGGATGAACCAGAAGTCGCCGGGCTGCTTCGTCGCGGCGTCGACCACGTCCTTCAGGCCCCAGGCGCACACGATGGCCCACGTGACGAACGCGAAGAACACGAGAATCAGCGTGACCGACACATAGGTCGCGCGCGGCACCGTGACCTTTGGATCGCGGCACTCCTTGCCGTAGATCGCCGTGGCCTCGAAGCCGATAAACGACGCCAGCGCGAACATCACGGCAATGCCCATATGGCCGCTGAACACCTGCTTCGGCGCGAACGGCGCGAGCGTGAGGCCACTCGGGCCGCCATGGTGAATCACGATGGCGATCGAAAGCACGAGCAGGATGCCCATTTCAAGGCACATCAGCACGCCGAGCAGGCGGCTGTTCAGGTCGATGCCGCGCAGGCCCGTCACCTGCACGACGGCGATGCACGCGAACGTGTAGGCGTACCACGGCATCGCACTATGCAGGAGCGGCCCGAGCACGACCGTGCCAAAGAAACCGAACAACCCGTACAGCGCGATCTGGATGCAGGTGTACGAAAGCAGCGCGACGAGCGCACCCGCCATGCCGAGCGGCCGGCCGACGCCCGCCGTGATGTACGCGTAGAACGCGCCGGCGCGCACGATGTGCCGGCTCATCGAAGCAAAGCCCACGCTGAACACGAGCAGCACCGCGCCCGCGATCACAAAGGCGCCAGGAATGCCCGCGCCATTGCCGAGACTGATGGCGGGCGGCACCGCGCCAAGCATGCCGGTGAGCGGCGCAGCCGCGGAGATCACGAGAAACACGATCTGCCACAAGCCGAGCAGACTGCGTGGCGCAGCGACGGCATCGTCTGCCATGGCGCTGCCCACGAGCCCGGATGGCGCTACGGGTATTTGCGGTTCGTTCATCGTTGCCTCTGGTGGTGTCTTTTTGAATTGCGCCATGCGACACGATGAAGAACCGCGCCCGCCTGGCACTCGTGAAAGCGAATCTCGCGTGCTCAATGGCGAGATTCGACACGAACGCATGGTAGGCAGTTAAAAATTCCCGCGATCTGACTGACCGCGCCAAATATTCGATAAATTGCGCCAACCCGTACGGGGGTTTTTACCTAACGTGTTTGCCGCTCGATCGCACCCCGATCGTGGCGGGCTGCCGACAAAACAATTAATTTGGATGACGAATCAATTTTCACGGGCTTTCTTCAACCGCAATGCTTTCCGAACGCCATCAATAACATTACATTTTCAAATCTGGGCGCCTTTATCCATGCAACCCGGACCTACTCCGAGCGCCCCCAGTTACGCGTCGCGCGCCATAGCACCGTGGCATCCGCATAGCCCACCGCGCGTGCAACGGCGGCGTTGGTCATGCCCTCCTGCTCGCGCAGCACGGCCACGCTGCGCTGGCGCTCCTCGCGAATGATCTCGCGCACGGAAGTGCCGGCCTCGGTCAGATGACGCTGCAGCGAACGATTCGACAGCCCGAGATCCCGCGCAATGTCGGCAACCACGAGTTTTTCGCGTGCGAGCCGCCGCGTGACCAGATCGCGCACCTGGTCGACGAGATCGTGCGGCACCGTATCGCGCGAAATGAGGTCGGTGGCGTGGCGCTCCATCATGCGCGCCAGTTGCGTATCGGCGCTCTTGAGCGGCGCGTCGAGATCGTGCGGATGAATCACCACACCGCTCGCCGGCTGCTGGAAACGCACCGGCACGCGAAAAATACGCATATAGGGCTTGAGATCCGCGGGCGCGGCGTGCTCGAAATGGATCTCGACCGGCGCCCACGTCGCGCCGCGCACGAGGCGAATCATGTGGCACATCGCGCTTACGCTGTATTCGGCGTCCTGGCGGCGCGGCCAGATCCGGGCCTCGGCGATGCGATAGCTCCACATGGGCCATGCGTTATCGCGCACCAGATCGACGAGCGTACCGCTCTGCCATGAACCGAGTGCATCCGTGAACTTGCGGATGGCCGCCCCCAGCGTGGGCGACGACATGAACACGAGCCCGGCGGGACCCAGTTCGGTGAGCTGCAATTCGTTGCCGAGACGCAGGCCGAGCCACGGCTCGTCGAGCACCTGCGCGGCACGCTCGAAAGCCCCCACGTAACGCCCGAGCGGCAGGATTTCATAAGGATCCGAAAGTTGCCTGCGGCTCAGGCCGAACTCTGCCAGCAATGCATCGCAGTCGGCGCCTGCTGCATCGAGCGCGCGCACGATCGGACCCATCACAGCGCCGCGAATCATCGGAAACCCGTTGCTGACAGGCCCTGATTTCATGTCTCTCTCCGTTCACCCGATGATGCGCATAAGCGTACGCACCCGGGTTTGTTCGCCCTGTCTTTGGCGCACTCTATCGTCCCTTTGGCGCGTTTTGCAAGCGCGAAAAAAATATGGCGTTTCTACGATGACGTCACGACATCGCCATTGCGGCAATGCCCTCCGCCCCCCCGAAACGGGGCCAGTCTGCCGCGCTTCACGCGCTGTTGCGGTCCAACGTCATCCTTACGAAATGCTTATGAACACGAATCCGAACTCGCATCCGCTCGATCCGCTGAGCCTTGTCGAAATGCAGCTCGCCTGTGACATTGTGAAGGCCGCCGAACAGCTCGACGAACACGCACGCTTTCCCGTCACCGAGCTACACGAGCCACCCAAGGCCGAAGTGCTAGCGTACCGGCCCGGCAGCTACTATTCGCGCCGCGCCTTCACGATCGCCATCGATCGCACCCGCAACCAGACGCTCGAACTGGTGGTCGATCTACGCGAAAAGAAAGTGGAATCGCGCAAGGCGCTCGCACTGCACAGCGCGCCGTTCGGTCAGCCGCCGGTCATGATCGAAGACTTCATGAACGCCGAGCGCATCGTGAAGGCCGACCCCGCATGGCGCGAAGCCGTCAAGAAGCGCGGGCTCACCGAAGACGACCTCGAACGGGTGCAGGTCGACCCGTTCTCGGCAGGCGCCTTCGATCGCGCCAACGAGGGCGGCCGCCGCCTCGTGCGCTGCGTGAGCTATTACCGCGAGAACGTGACCGACAACGGCTATGCGCACCCGATCGAAGGCGTGGTGGCCGTGGTGGACCTGCTCGAACAGAAGGTGATCGAACTCGTGGACGATGGCCGCATCATTCCGATCCCCCGCGCGAAGCACAACTACGACACGGCGAGCATCGGCAAGCCGCGCGACTCGGTCAAGCCGCTTTCGATCAGCCAGCCCGAAGGACCCAGCTTTACGATCGACGGCTGGCAGGTCAGTTGGCAGAACTGGACATTCCGTGTGGGCTTCACGCCGCGCGAGGGCCTGGTGCTGCACCAGATCGCCTGGGACGACGGCAAGAGCGCGCCGCGCCCCATCGTCTACCGCGCGAGCGTGACGGAAATGTGCGTGCCCTACTCCGATCCCACGACGAACCACTACTGGAAAAGCGCCTTCGATGCGGGCGAGTATGGCCTCGGCAAGCTTGCGAACCAGCTCGAACTCGGTTGCGACTGCCTCGGCACGATTCGCTACTTCGACATTCCGTCCGCCGACGACTTCGGCAATAGCTTCACGATGAAAAACGCGGTGTGCCTGCACGAAGAGGATTACGGCACGCTCTGGAAACACTACGAATTCCGCACCGGCGTGTTCGAGATGCGCCGCTCGCGCCGTCTCGTGATCTCGTTCTTCGCGACGGTGGGCAATTACGACTACGGCTTCTACTGGTACTTCTATCAGGACGGCACGATCCAGCTCGAGTGCAAGCTCACTGGCATCATCCAGACCTCGGCTGTCGCCGATGGCGACACGTATCCGTGGGGCGGCATGGTCACCGAGAACCTCGGCGGCCCGACGCATCAGCATTTTTTCAATGCGCGCCTGCACATGATGGTGGACGGCGAGAAAAATTCCGTGACCGAGCACGAGTTCGTGCCGCGCCCCATGGGTGCGGAGAACCCCTATGGCAACGTCTTCGACACCACGAAGCGCGTGCTCAAGACCGAGCAGGAAGCCGCGCGCAACGCCAACGGCCAGACCGGCCGCTTCTGGAAGGTCGTGAATCCGAATGTGAAAAACCGCGTGGGTGCGAATCCCGGCTACAAGCTCATCATCAACGATTCTCCGCTGATGCTCGCCGATCCGAATTCGAAGGTGCGCCAGCGCGGCGGCTTCGCCACGCGCCATGTCTGGGTCACGCCATACGACACGACGCAACGCTACGCGAGCGGCGACTACCCCAACCAGCATGCGGGCGGCGACGGCCTGCCGCGCTATATCGAAGCGAACCGCAACGTGGAAAACGAGGACATCGTGCTGTGGCATAGCTTCGGCCATACGCACGTGTGCAAGCCCGAGGACTTTCCGGTCATGCCCGTGGAGTACGCCGGCTTCATGCTCAAGCCGAACAACTTCTTCCACGGCAATCCGGCGATGGACCTGCCTGGCGGGCGCGATCCCCATAGCGTGCAGGACGGTGCGCCCGATGCGGGCACCTCGCCTTCGTGCTGTCACGGCAAGCAGTAAGTTCGCGATGACGCCGCGCGTGTCCCGCTCCGTAACGCCGAAGGCTCGCAATGCTCTCGCCGCCGCATGGGTTTGGTGTGCGGTAACGGGCGGCGCCTCGGCGCTCGCGGCGAGCGTCATGCTGGGTGCGATGCATTTTGGCGCGAATGCTGCGGCATTCGCGGGAGGCGCCGCGGCACTCTTTGCCATGACCTTGCTGCCTGCTGCGCTCACGCGCCGCTTCGTCTCGCGGGCCACCGTGCCGATGGCCACCTCGCTCGTGCTCGCCATGTCGGCGATGGCAGCAGCGGCCGTGCGGGCGCGCGCAGGCTTTTTGCCGATCGGCATCCCGGTCGCGCTCACTTTGGCGGGTCTCGCCATGTTCGCGGCGGCATGGCCGAGCTTGCTGACGCGGTGTACAGAGTCCATGAGGCCTCGCCGGCAAATTCATAGGATTGCGTTTCAATGCGCGCAGCGGGATTTCACTACGGCGCTGCGAGGCAGTGCTGACCTGCTCATTCCCGCACTGCTGGCCGGGCTTTCCAGCGGCGTGCTAGCACGCTTCCAGTTCTTCGCCGTGTGCGGCACCGGGCCTTTCTCGCTCGTGCAATTGGCCATTTCACTTGGCGCGGTGGTTAGCCTGGGCCTGCTCGCGGAACGCATCGACCATCGTTACGCATTGCTCGCGCTCTTCGCGTTGCGCGGCGCGTTACTTGCCGCGCTCACGCTAGATGCGCTCGCGCCGTGGGCCGTATTCGCCGCGCCAGCGTTCACCGTGCTCGACGCGCTCACGCTACCCACGCTCCTGCGCATCGGGCGAGCGGCACAGGCCGGTTGCCCCGGCTTCGCGCACCACGCGGGCATGCTCGCGGGCGCAGCGCTGGCCACGACTTCGTGGGGATTTGGCCCGGGTTTCCACGCGCTCTTTTTCGCGGGCGCCACACTCAATCTCGTGTGCGCATGCACACTCGCGGCACGCTGCCACAAGCGCCTGCTTCATGTGCACACGCCACATTCCACACTGCAGTACTTGTCCACGCAGTACTCATCCACGCAGTACTCATCCAGTTACGCCGCGCACGCCCTTGCATCGGGCGGCGGAATCGACATTCGTTGACACCCACGCACAGGACCCAACCGAGGAAACCCCATGGACCGCCAGGACTTCACGCACACGATCCGCACGCAGATGTTCGTCGACGGCCGCTTTTGCGCCAGCGGCGACAGCCGCACGTTCGCCGTCTTCAACCCGGCCACGGGCGCTGAAATCGCCCAGGTGCCCGACGCCACCGACACCGACATCGACGAGGCTGTTACCGCCGCGCGCCGCGCCTTCGAGGCCGACACGTGGCGCCGCCTGCCGCCCTCCGAACGCGAGCGCCTGCTCCTGAGGCTCGCCGATCTCGTCGAGCGCAACGGCGACGAACTCGCCGCGCTGGAAACGCTCAACCAGGGCAAACTGCTCGGCTTCTCGAAGATGCTCGAAGTGGGTGGCAGCGTGCAATGGCTGCGCTATATGGCGGGCTGGGCCACCAAGATCGAAGGCAGCACCGTTGACCTTTCGCTCGCCTTCCCGCCCGGCGTGCGCTACAACGCCTCCACGCGGCGCGTGCCGGCGGGCGTGGTCGCCGCCATCGTGCCGTGGAATTTCCCGCTGTTGATGGCGGTGTGGAAAATCGCGCCCGCACTCGCCTGCGGCTGCACAGTCGTGCTCAAGCCCGCCGAGGAAACACCGCTCACCGCGATCCGCCTGGCCGAGCTCGCGCACGAAGCAGGCTTTCCGCCGGGCGTGTTCAACGTCGTCACCGGCCAGGGCGAGACAGCGGGCGCTGCGCTCGTGCGTCATGCGGGCGTCGACAAAGTCACCTTTACCGGCTCCACCGAAGTGGGCCGCATCATCGGCAAGCAGTGCGCAAACGATCTCAAGCGCGTCTCGCTGGAATTGGGCGGCAAAAGCCCGGTGATCGTGCTCGACGACTGCGACCCGCAACGCGCCATCGAAGGCGCTGCGGGCGCAATCTTCTTCAACCACGGCCAGGTCTGCACTGCCGGATCGCGCCTCTATGTGCCACGCGCGCGCTTCGAGGAAATCGTCGAAGGCGTCGCACAAGTGGCGCGCAACACCGTGCTCGGCTCCGGCTTCGACGCCGCCACCCAGATGGGGCCGCTCGTCTCCTCGCGCCATCGCGACAAGGTGGCCGGCATGATCGCGCAAGGCCGCGCGGAAGGCGGAGAGATCGTGGCAGGCGGCGGCGATGGCAATCGTGCAGGCTACTTCATCGAGCCCACTGTGATTGCGAACGCCGCCAACCAGCCGCTCACAGTGGTGCGCGAAGAAGTGTTCGGCCCGGTGCTCGTAGCGATGCCTTACGACGACGTGGAAGAAGCCATCGCTGCCGCCAACGCCTCCGAATACGGACTCGGTGCGAGCGTGTGGACCAACCAGCTCGACCGCGCGCTGCGCGTGGTGGATGCGGTGCAAGCCGGCACCGTCTGGGTCAACACGCACAACATGGTGGATCCGGCACTGCCCTTCGGCGGCTTTAAGGCCTCGGGCATTGGCCGCGAGCATGGCCGCGCCATCATCGACGCCTACACCGAGACGAAATCGGTCTGCATCGCGTATTGACGCGCAACGCCCGCACCAGCAACACCGTGCGGGCGAGCCGAACCGCACGCACCTTGCGGCGCGATCGCGGTGCTAAACTTCGGAGTCGAAAGCGCGACACCCTCGCGCCCCCGTGGCGGGCAACGACTGGCTATTCAGCGTCGGCGCCCCTTGCGCCTACAACGACTCCACACCATGTATCTTTCGATTCTCGCCGTCGGCATTGGCGGCGCACTCGGCTCGCTGCTGCGCTGGGTGCTCGGCCTGCGCCTGAACGCCGTGTTCCCCACGCTGCCGCTCGGCACGCTCGCGTCCAACATCATCGCGGGCTACGTCATCGGCGTGGCGCTCGCCGTGTTCGCGCGCCTGCCCGACGTCTCGCCGCAGTGGCGCCTGTTCGTCATCACCGGCTGCATGGGCGGCCTATCGACGTTCTCGACCTTCTCCGCCGAAGTGGTCGCGCAACTTCAGCATGGCCGCTTCGGCTGGGCCGCGGGCGAGATCGCCATTCACGTATGCGCCTCCGTGCTGATGACGATACTCGGCATTGCAACGGTCGCCGCCGTGATGCGCTAAAAACCCGCATCACGGCCTGCTTATGACTGCGGCCGGCGATAACCGCCGAGCAGGCCACGCTTCGAAAGCACGTACTGCCAGAGTTGAATGTCGCGCGCACGGAACGCACCCGCGCACGACAGCAAATAGTAGCGCCACATGCGGTAGAAACGATGCCCCATTTCGGCCGCGAAACGCGGCCACGCGGCCTCGAAATTCGCATGCCACGCCATCAGCGTGCGGTCGTAATCGGCGCCGAAATTGTGCAGATCCTCGACGACGAACAGCCCGCCCGAGGCATCCGCGACCTGGCCGATGGTGGGCAGTTCGCCGTTGGGGAAAATGTATTTGTCGACCCACGGATCGGGCGTGGTGTCGCGGCGGTTCTTGCCGATCGTGTGGAGCAGGAATATGCCGTCGTCGGCGAGGCAGCGATGCGCCACCTCCATATAGGTACGGTAATTCTTGGGCCCGACATGCTCGAACATGCCCACGCTCGCGATGCGATCGAATTGTTCGTCGAGCAGCCGATAGTCCTGCAGACGGAATTCCACGGGCAGGCCCTCGCAACGCTCGGCGCCCAGCGCGGCCTGCTCCTTCGAGATCGTGACGCCCACGCAGGACACGCCGTAGTGCTCGGCAGCGAACTTCATGAGACTGCCCCAGCCGCAGCCGATATCGAGCAGACGCATGCCCGGCTTGAGCCCGAGCTTTCTGCAGATCAGGTCTAGCTTGGCTTCCTGCGCTTCATCCAGCGTCCGCGCGCCGCCCGACCAGTAGCCGCAGGTGTAGGTCATGCGCTTGTCGAGCATGGCCTCGTAGAAAGCGTTGCCGAGGTCGTAGTGCTGCTGCCCCACCTTCCATGCGCGGCGCGCCGTCTGGCGATTCATGAGGCGCGCCTTGAGCGCGTGAAAAACCAGCCGGGCGGGATCGATTTGTTCATCCACATGCGCGCGCAGCACGTGCGCGAAGAATTCGTCGAGCTGATCGCAGTCCCACTGATCGTCCATGTAGGCCTCGCCCAAGCCGAGATTGCCGAGCGCGACAACGCGCTCCAGCACCTGCGGATCGTGGATGCGCATGTCCCACGGGCGCGTGCCGTTGAGCCTGATGTCGGCGTGCGCCAGCAGTTCGGCGGCAAACCGGGAGGCCCCCGATGCGCTGACCTCGCGGACGGGCTGGACGTACTGAGCAGGCTGGGCCGGCCGGGTGGTCTGGGTGGATTGAGCGGGTTGGGCTGCTTCGAGATCAGTCGTTGCCATACGTTCTCCGTGTAAACCGGAGTTGGTGCTTTCGCCATCGACCGGAATTGCTGCTTTGGCAATGAATCCGGCCCCATGCAGAGCTCCTGACTCCGATCCCATGCAAGAGGGTGCTATCCAAACATTTCTTCGTCGCGCACGCTGCGATAACTCTTATGATGCACCCACTTCAAAAAACCTGCAGGAACCCCGACCGGCGGCCCGGCGTGGGCGATAATCGCCGTTTCGGCGCGAAAGTGCCGCGCCCGAGACATAACAGAGGAACCCCATGGCTTACGACGACAACAACATCTTCGCGAAACTGCTGCGCGGCGAAATCCCCTCCATCAAGCTGTGCGAGAACGACGCGGCGCTCGCGATCATGGATGTGATGCCGCAATCCGAGGGTCACGTGCTGGTGCTGCCGAAGGAGCCGGCCGAGGAGATTTACGAGTTGTCGCCCGAAGCAGTGGCCGCCTCGATGGCGATGGTGCAGAAACTGGCCACGGCCGTGCGCAAGTCGCTCGCGCCGGACGGGCTGATGATTGCTCAGTTCAATGGCGCGGCGGCAGGCCAGACTGTGCCGCACGTGCACTTTCACCTTATTCCGCGCCGCAAGGGCGAGGAACTGCGTTTGCACGCCCGTGATATGGCTGATAAGGCTGAGCTTGAGGCGACGGCGGAGCGGATTCGCGCGGCGCTGTGAGGAGTGACCGAGGGTGGCTTGCGGCGCTGGGTCGCCTGCGGCTTCCCTCTGCGGAAAAGAGTCTGCTATACTTCGCATCCCGCCGGAGAGATGGATGAGCGGTTTAAGTCGCACGCCTGGAAAGCGTGTATAGGTTAATAACCTATCCGGGGTTCGAATCCCCGTCTCTCCGCCAGGACACCAATGAATACGGGCCTCTCGGCCCGTTTTTCATTTCTACCCCCACCGCTACCCACACGCCATCGAGCGCTTGCCAAAAGTCGCCGACAGACCTGCCTTCGGTGCGTTGTCTACGAACAACACGTGAGGGTCGCCAGCGCTTATGAGTCAAGCCCGTCCCTTGAACAACCTTCCGGCGCAGTGCCGTCGTTCCCGAGGACGTATGCCCTCCCAACTCCGGGAAATGAAAAGCCCCGCACGTGGCAGGGCCTAAGGCTTTCGATCGATCTCTTTATGCGTCGCCACCCTTCGCAGGGTTGCAACAGCTCCATTAAGCTCTAAAGATACCTTGTACGCTCGGTTGGACGTGACATCGATCGTATAGACCTTCGGATTTTTGTAGCCACCGAGCGAGTGGAAGCGTCGTCCGTTAGGGATTGGATCCTTCATCAAGTCCCGCAGGGCTTCATCCACCGCCGTCTGCAGTGCCGAGGTCAGGTTCGAATATTCCTTGCGGAAGCGATCCGTAAAATTGACCCCGGTGATTGGCAAATTATCACCCCTTCAGCGCAGCCAGAAGATCGTCAGCCGATTTGTAGGTGCCGCTCGCAACCTTGTCAAAATCAGCCTCATGCTCACCGACTGCCCAGCAGAGGTCGTTCATCGCGTTATGGGCAGCAGCTATGGCATCCAATAGCCCATCAAACGCCTCCACGACACCATCGTCCTCATGCAGGGAAGGAGCATTCGCTGCCGACTCGCGCATTTTCGCCTGCTCGTCATATGCCCGTGCAAGTGAGTCTCTTGCTTGTTCCAGCTTTTTCAGGATCGACCCGTCTTGGTCAATCGGTGATTCTGCTCTCTTCAGGGCTTGAACAAACTCAAGAGCCGCGCCCGTAAGCGCAATCAATTGATCGCGTTCGGCACAGCACGCATAGATGACGTCATCAATGGCTTTCAGGATCTCGCCGCTTCTTGCTGCTTGAAATTCGACATACTGCCCGAAGGAGCGCAGGCGCGTTACTTCATTACGAACCATGGCTTACTCCGTGCCGCCCCGGTGGCGGCAGATGATTTTCTTACAAATACATTATTGCAGTTGTTAACGGCGATTCTACACGGATGTTTAGCTGGCTGTACCGTGACTGATGCCACAACTGTTGCAGCGTGTCACAGCAAATTCCGTGCGTCTCCATACATAGCCAATTTGATGCTGACTGGGTCGAAAACAAGGTTTTAGAGAGATAGGGACGGAATGTTAGATCCGCGTCTGCACACGGCAGTCAGCCCAGCAGCGGGTGATACTCGAACTCCATCGGCCCGCATCCCCTCTGCGCCGCCATGACGTCGACGCAATTGCGCTGCGAATCCGCGCTCTCCCGCCGCCTGCCGCAGGGCAGGCAACTAATCAACAGTCGAATCGCCAATCAGGCTGGTCGTACCGATCTTGGTCTGATACAACGGCACGCCTTGTGCGCCGGTCTTGATGGTGGAGGCAAAGCCCGCATCGGCCCGAGCCTGCGCTTCGGCTTGATCTGCCGATGACTCGGCGGGCTGCTGCGCCTTCGGCGCGGCCTGTGGAGTAGGAGCATTGGCGCGAGGCGCGCCGGCAAAGAGACCACCCATGGTGCGAACTCCTTAAAAGGTCACGCCACGTACGTCGGCACGCCGCCGTTATTCCACCAGGTGCCATGCCCGCCAGCCGAAGTTGGCAGGGTCGCGAGCCACGCGGACATCGCCACGCCCACGTATTCCCACGACTTGTCGAGTGTCGGCCCGTTGTTGGTGAGCACCTGTCCGACCTGGGGATTGAGGTTTGGCTGGTTCATTTTCCTTAAGCCTCATGTGTATTGGGGGTAGCTGTGGTGGTTGTGACACCCCGCACCACGCCATCCGTTGCAGGACAAGGGGCGGCGGCGGACGGACGCTCCGCTTGCCGCCCCCGCGCCAGTCGCCGCTGCTCTTCTTCCTGCAGCTTCAAGCCACGTTGACGCTCTGCCGGATCGCTGCTTGCCAGCATTCGCGGCAGGTCGGCTCGCTCCTCGCGCGAGACTGCCACAAGGATTTCCACCAGCGTCGGTCCCCTATGTTCAACCTCCAGCCTCTCGACGTAGAGCCCAGCGGCCTTGCCTCTCGCAATCTCAGCCCGGATCGCAGCGCCGTAGTCGCGCGCCGCTCGCGCGGCATTACGCAGAGCGGCCAGCTCCGCGAGGTGCGACTCGAGCGTGATCTGCGCATTCTCGACGGCAGGCTGGCGCAACTCCCTGAGCCGCGCAGCTCACAAAGAAAAGGCCCGCCGGGATGGCGGGCCTCAGAGTCTGAGAGTCGCTTTTGCCTAACGACTCACGGGCTATTCGTGCGCCAATGCCTCCAAGGCTACGCGCGCGAGAAACCCGCTTCTTGTTTCATGCCGCTTCTCGACATAAGTGTCGATCTTGTGCAAAACGAACCGTGGAAGGCTGATGTTAATCCTCTCCGGCTTGCTATCGAGCTTGGTCAGATCAACGTCAACCAATGCCCAAACAGCCCCTTCGTACTCTTTACTTGCGGCCAGATCCTCAATGGTTGAGCACGTGAATCCGACATCCTCACCCAGCTCGACCAAAGTAGAAACGTGGCCGGTGATCGCTTCTCTGGCGTTCCTGATTGCTTCATCGATGGTGTCGCCCCAAGAGTGAACGCCCGGAATGTCCGGAACGATAACTCCATAGACGCTCCCATCGTCCTTATGGATCGCGATGGGAAATTCCATTTCTCTCTCCAGCAGCTTCGACTCTTTGAAATGCATCCTGTGTCGGGGAAAAACCACCGGTCACTTCAGACCGGCGGTTTTCAGGATGCTCGACGCTGTCCCAATTGGCAGGTCCTTCTTCGGGTGCGGCACCGTCACAAGGCCAGGCTTCTTGGGGTGTTTAAAGTGGTGATGACTTCCGGTAACCCGCACCAGCTGCCAGCCATCCTCTTCGAGCATCCGGATTAGCTTTGATGAGTTCATCTCGCCTCCGCATGTCTTGTGTGTAAATATACACACGCGGATTCGATAATTCAAGGAATTTGTGTAGTCGTGTGTATCCGCGCCGCGCAGATCGCTTGGCCCGACCTACGCGGCGGCATCGTTTCGTTTCGCGACGCGTGGAGGCACTGGGAACGCCTCCGCATGCATCTTGTTTGCCGGGAAGAGGTTCAGGAACGAGCGTGCCTCGTCCATCGAGCCGCTCGCGAGCCAGCCCTCGTATTCGGACGGCGGCAGGATCACCACCGATCGCTTCTCGTCACCGGGCTTGTGGAATCGATTCATGAGCGGATGCTCGGCCGAGTTGACCGTCAGCATCGTGAACGAGAGCGCCGGGCCTTCCGGCTCGTTCCACTCCCGCCATAGCCCGGCAATCGCAAACGGCGCGCCGTCGGCCATGCCGATGCGCCAGCGCACAGCCCTCCCGCTTTCGTAGTTCGGCTCGTAGAACGCGTCAGCCGGAATCAGGCAGAGCTGCTGCTTCTTCCATGCTCCGCTGAAGCTCCGCTTTTCGCCCACGGTCTCCGAGCGTGCGTTCATCGTGTCGAAGGGCTTCACGCCTGGAGGGATGTGCTTGCGCGGCACTATGCCAAATGTCGCAACGTCTGCCCGCTCGGCACCGTCGACGCGCCGGATGATCGGCGCTGGATAGTCTTTGTAGACGTCATCGCGCCATGGGCTGTCAGGCGGCTCGATGCCGAAGTGCTTGAAGAGATAGTCGCGGCGCGCCGCTGCGTAATTCGTGCACATGAGCGTCTCCTTTGTTATCCATTCCGCCACCCAATGCGCGGCATTTATGCGGAGGCGACGAAGCTGAAAGAGAGGTTCACCGAGCACGACTTGCGCGCCAAGTGCGCCAGCGATGCTGAGACGCTCGAACATGCCCGCGCGCTGCTCGCGCACGCCGACGGGAAGATTACCGAACGCGTTTATCGTCGAAAGCCGGAACGCGTCAAGCCCCTGCGCTAAACTTGTTTATTAATTCAACAAGCGCTCGTTATGTAAAACCTATGGCTGACAAGAACCTCTATCAAACATTGCTGCGCAGCAAAGTTCGCGGCGCGATTCTCGCGGCCGAAGGGGCGAATGCATTCTCCCATCAAGTCGTAAAAGGCACTGTCCTTGAGATTTTGATTTCGGAGCTATTCCGCCCCCTGCTTCCGGCAGACATCGGGATTGGCACAGGACAAATTATTGAGAGCTATTCAGGGAAACTCTCAGGCCAAATTGACATCGTGCTTTACGACAAAGCGATCCTGCCGCCAATACTTATCGACGAAAAACTGGGCCTCTTCCCGATCGAGTCCGTACTATATGCAATCGAGGTGAAAACGACTCTAACTGCAGCGGAGCTCCAAAGCGCACACGATTCTGCGAAGGATCTTCAGACAAAGTTCGGTTATTTGCCAGGGCAGCGCGTCAATGGAAAACTCGTGCCACAGCATTCAATCGAGAAAGCTAGAAATGTAATATTTGCCCTCAAGTCCGATCTTTCAGGCACCAAACTAAATGAAGCCGAGCGGTATAAAAAGATCTATGGCGACGAACCGGCCCACATTGCATCAATCTGCGTCGCCGGCCGGGAGTACTGGTTTCAAAGCAATTCTGCATGGGTAGGCGGCACCGATACGGATCAGTTTGACGGCATCCTATCCTTTATCGGCGGGGTAACGAACACGTACAGAGGAGTGTCTGCCAGTCGGGGGTACCCATTGCTCGGACACTACGTTGTTGCCGAAAACATGCATCAGTTTCCGTTTCTGCAGGTGTCGAAGGACCTGATGCTCGTCGTCCAGTGTCCAGACTGCAAATGCGAGATTCTAGTAGCCCCGGAGCTTCCTCCGGGAAAAGTTACGTTTACCGGGACGATCTCAACACCATGCAAATGCGGGGCCATGGTTAAGGCACCGCAAGCGCAATACGAGTTCCAAGACAGCAAGCTCGTCTCAGTCTTACCGCACCCAGACTCTCAGTCGCAGTAGTAGCCCGTCCAGCCAGCCTCGCCACGTCGACAAGACGCCAAGCAGCACCGAGGCCCCTGAGCATGCGCAGGCGACACTCGCACACGCAGGCGAAAGACTACCGAAGATGTGTACCGCCGCAAGCCGGGGCGGGTCAAACCATTACGCTAGGCCGATGTCAGGGGGAGGCGCTCGAAAGGACGCACCTGAGGATGTCAGGCACTCAGGCGTTATTCACAGCCATTGCGCGTGCAATCGTAGTGGTAGGACTGTCCTTTCGAGTTTGTCCCATCGACTGAACGACGTCCATTGTCATAGTAGTGGGCCGTCTCATCCCATTCAGCGCCATTCGCCGCGACGCCAGTCGTATAAGTCGTGTTTTCGCCGCGGCGCACGGTTCTCTGGCTCCACGAACTCCCGGTGCTGTCGTTGCTTCCATCGACAGTCGTTACGTCGCCCATGCGCCGTATGCGATACGTGTTGCCGGAGTCATCGTGACAAGTTTGGATCGGATCAGTGTCCTGACCGACGCAATAGGATGCGAGAGCTGCGTTCGACGTGAACGCAACCAAGACAAAGAAGGCATAGAGGGCTGAACGCTTCATGAAATTACCCGATGAGGCTCGTTGTTTTTATAGCGCGGCGCATGCTTACAGCACCGAAAGAGTGTACCTTAAGCGTCAGGGCGATATTGCGAAATCAAAGGTTTATCGAGGTAGCGCACTCGTACCTAAGGTACAGCTTCTACCCGTTGCTTGTATGCGTAACGGGCGATGCGCGGCGTTGTGTCATTAGGTTAATAACCTATCCGGGGTTCGAATCCCCGTCTCTCCGCCACCCAGCACACAAGGGTTAAGGGTTCCAGCCGACATAAGCAGTTCGCCTGTACCTTTGCAAGATCGAGATTGGCTCCGCATTGCGGGGCCTTTTTGCGTTCAGGAGCGGCAGGTATCTCAGCGTGGATGTCGGAGCTCGACATCCAGAAGGGTGTGCGCTGGAGCGCCAAGGTCGCTGGCAAGCTCGAACAAACGTCGACTGGCATCATTTGCGTGACGCCGGAAAACTGACCCTGCCCCGGGGCCAACCCAGATTGCCTTGCGCTGCCCCATTATTTCGAATATATTGGAAATATGGAAGAGAAAGATATCATTCGCGCCTTGGCGGCGCTCGCCCACGATCTGCGCCTGCGCGTGTTCCGCATGCTGGTCGTGGCCGGTCCGGACGGCCTGACACCCGGAACCATCGCGGCGCAGCTTGACGTGCCCAACGCGACGCTCTCCTTTCACCTGAAGGAGTTGATGCACGCGGGGCTGGTCACGCAGGAGCGTGATGGGCGCAGCCTGATCTATCGAGCCGCCTACGAACAGATGAACGCAGTTCTCGGCTTCCTGACCGAGAACTGCTGCCAGGGGCAGGCTTGCCTGGTTCCCGGCACAGATTCGTGCCAATGCTGACGGAGAACAGTCATGAAGCGGTTTCACGTCCACGTCCACGTTGACGACATTGCGGCCAGTGTCGCGTTCTATTCGAAGCTGTTCGGCGCAGAGCCTGCGCGCATCGAGCCGGATTACGCGAAATGGATGCTGGAAGATCCGCGCGTGAACTTTGCGATCTCGACGCGCGGCTCGCAGTCTGGTGTCGATCATCTGGGTTTTCAGGTGGACGACGCAGCCGAGCTGGACGAACTCGCGCAGCGTGCACAGGACGCGGACATGACGCTGCTCGACCAGGGCGAAACGACCTGTTGCTACGCACGTAGTGACAAGCACTGGATCGTTGATCCGCAGGGAGTCGCCTGGGAACACTTTCACACGCTCGATCGCGCATCGGTATATGGCGAAAGTCGTGAGACGAGCACTTCGCAGTCCGAATCGCCAGCCTGCTGCGCGCCCCGTCGCAAACCTGTGGGCATCCCCGTCAAACCGGCCGGTTCGGCCTGTTGCTGAGAGACCTTCATGACCGACAAGATCTATAACGTCCTGTTCATCTGCACGGGCAATTCCACCCGCTCGATCCTGGCCGAAGGGCTTTTGAACCACTACGGTGCTGGCCGCTTCAAGGCCCATTCCGCAGGTAGCCATCCCACGGGCGAGGTCAATCCGTTTGCACTACAGGCGCTCCAGAAGTTCGGGATCGAAGCCAACGGCTTGCGCAGCAAGAACTGGGACGAGTTCTCTCCCGATGGCTCGCCCGACCTCGATTTCGTGTTCACCGTCTGTGACAAGGCGGCGGGCGAAGTGTGCCCGGTCTGGCCCGGCCAGCCGGTCACGGCGCATTGGGGCGTCGCCGATCCCGCTGCGGTCGAGGGCTCCGATGAGCAAAAGCAGCAGGCGATCCGCGATGCCGCCGTTACGCTCAAACGCCGTATCGAACTGCTTCTCTCGCTGCCTCTCGCCAAGCTCGACGCCGTGGCCCTGAACAAGGCTGTCAGCGACATCGGCAAGCAATAAGGTGACTACTGCCATGACCACGAACGTACTCATTCTGTGTACGCACAATTCCGCGCGAAGTGTGCTATCCGAAGGCATGCTGAACCACTGGGCACAAAGGCTCGGCAAGGACGTGCGCGCATTCAGCGCCGGCAGCGCGCCGAGCGGTCGCATCAATCCGTTTGCGCTCGAGGCGTTGACGAACGCGGGCATCGAAACCGAGGGTTATCGCAGCAAGAGCTGGGACGAATTCTCGCAAGACGGCGCGCCGAAGATGCGGATCGTCATTACGGTGTGCGACAGCGCGGCCGCCGAAGAGTGTCCGTTCTGGCCTGGTAGCCCCGTCAAGGTTCACTGGGGCTACGCCGATCCGTCAAACGCGCAAGGCGGTGACGACGGCAAACGGCAGGCCTTCGAGCTTACCCGGCAGGCCATCGGTTACCGGATGCTGCAACTGCTTCTGCTGCCCCTGGACCGCCTGGACAATGCCGAGCTTCAGCAGGCGCTCGACGGCATTCTGAAAAGCTGACTCCCTCTCCATCGAGTTCCCCATGAACACCCCCAACATCGCCGCTGCGCGCAAAAGCGCGTCGAAACCGGCCATCAGCTTCTTCGAGCGTTACCTGACCGTCTGGGTTGCCCTTTGCATCGTCGCTGGCATCCTGCTTGGCCAGGTTCTGCCTGGTGTCTTTCAGGCCATTGGCCGCATGGAATACGCTCAGGTCAATCTGCCGGTCGGCCTGCTGATCTGGGTGATGATCATTCCGATGCTGGTCAAGGTCGACTTCGGCTCGCTACATGAAGTGCGTCAGCACATCAAGGGTATCGGCGTCACGCTCGTCGTCAACTGGCTCGTCAAGCCGTTCACGATGGCGTTCCTCGCATGGCTTTTCATCAAGCATCTGTTCGCGCCGATGCTGCCCGTGGCGCAGCTCGACAGCTATGTGGCTGGACTGATCCTGCTGGCCGCCGCACCCTGCACGGCGATGGTGTTCGTCTGGAGCCGGCTGACCGGTGGTGATCCGCTCTTTACGCTCTCACAGGTTGCGCTCAACGACAGCATCATGGTGGTCGCGTTCGCGCCGCTCGTCGGCCTGCTGCTCGGTATCTCGGCCATCACGGTGCCGTGGGCGACGCTGCTCACGTCGGTCGTGCTCTATATCGTGATTCCCGTGATCCTCGCGCAGATCCTGCGCAAGGTGCTGCTATCACGTGGCAAGGCCGCGTTCGAAGCTGTGATGGCGAAGATCGGCCCGTGGTCGATCACGGCGTTGCTCGCCACGCTGGTGCTGCTGTTCGCCTTCCAGGGCGAGGCCATCCTGAAGCAGCCGCTCGTGATCGTGCTGCTTGCCGTGCCGATCCTGATCCAGGTGTTCTTCAACTCGGCGCTCGCGTACTGGCTCAATCGCGCGGTCGGCGAGAAGCACAACATCGCTTGCCCGTCTGCACTGATCGGCGCGTCGAACTTCTTCGAGCTGGCCGTCGCCACCGCAATTGGCCTGTTCGGATTCAACTCGGGTGCAGCGCTCGCCACGGTCGTAGGCGTGCTGATCGAAGTCCCGGTCATGCTGCTCGTGGTGCGCATCGTCAACCGGTCGAAGAACTGGTACGAGTGCGCCTGAACGTAACGGAAACAACGCAATGAACGAAGTCACCATCTATCACAACCCGGACTGCGGCACCTCGCGTAACGCCCTCGCGATGATCCGCAATGCGGGCATCGAACCCGTCGTCATCGAATATCTGAAAAATCCGCCGTCTCGCGAGAAGCTGGTCGAGCTGATCGCGCAGTCGAGCCTGAGCGTGCGCGAGGTGCTGCGCCAGAAAGGCACGCCCTATGCCGAACTGCGCCTGGACAACCCGGGATTGAGCGACGACCAGTTGCTCGACGCGATGATGGCGCACCCCATTCTCATCAACCGCCCCTTCGTGGTGACGTCGATGGGCGCGCGCCTGTGCCGTCCCTCCGAAGTCGTGCTGGATATCCTGCCTGAATCGCAACGCGGCGCGTTCACGAAAGAGGACGGTGAAACGGTTATCGATGCGGAGGGCAAGCGTGTCCGCTCCGGTAACTGATCTCGCCGCTGAGCTTCCGCAGGTCGATGCGGCACTGTTCCGCGTGCCCGACATCCAGCGCCTTCAGGCAACGAAGGCTTCCGCACATGCGCCCCGTATCCTGCTGCTCTACGGTTCGCTGCGCGAGCGCTCGTTCAGCCGCCTGCTGAGCGAAGAAGCTGCACGTCTGCTCATGGCAATGGGCGCCGAGGTGCGCACGTTCAATCCGAGCGGTTTGCCGCTGCCCGATGACGCGCCCGATACGCACCCCAAGGTAGCCGAGCTGCGCGAACTGGTGCTGTGGTCAGAAGGCATGGTCTGGTGTTCGCCCGAACGCCACGGCGCGATGACCGGCATCATGAAAGCGCAGATCGACTGGATTCCGCTGTCGGTTGGGGCCGTGCGGCCGACGCAAGGCAAGACGCTCGCCGTGATGCAGGTCAGCGGCGGCTCGCAGTCGTTCAACGCCGTCAACCAGATGCGCGTGCTCGGGCGCTGGATGCGCATGCTGACCATCCCGAACCAGTCGTCGGTGGCCAAGGCGTTCACGGAATTCGATGAGGCCGGGCGCATGAAGCCATCAGCCTATTTCGATCGCGTCGTGGACGTGATGGAAGAACTGGTGAAGTTCACCTTGCTCACGCGTGATATCGGTCCCTATCTGGTCGATCGCTACAGCGAGCGCAAGGAGAGCGCCGAAGAACTGATGAAACGCGTGAACCAGGCCCGTATCTGACCCATGCCGCCTTCCGCTTCCGACCGCAAAGCTGAGAGCAATACAGCAACCTGGGCGCTGGCTTTCGGCCAACTGGTAGCGTGGGGCGCGGTCTATTACGCGTTTTCGCTCTTTGTGGTGCCGATGGAACAGGAACTGGGATGGAGCCGGGCATCGACGAATGCAGCGCTCTCATGCGGCCTGCTGGTCTCTGGTCTGGCCGCGTATCCGGTCGGCAAGTGGATCGATCACGGGCATGGTCGCATGGTGTTGACGGCAGGTTCGCTGCTCGCCTCGATCATGCTGGTTCTCTGGTCGCAGGCGGCGAGCCTCGCGACCCTCTTTGCGGCCTGGGTCGGGCTTGGCGTGTCCATGGCAGCCACGCTCTACGATCCGGTGTTCGCGATTCTGACCCGGGATTATCCCCGCAGCTTCCGCACGAAAATCACGCTGGTGACGCTCGTTGCGGGCTTTGCGAGCACAGCATTCATTCCACTCACGCAGGAACTTGTCGATGCGCTTGGCTGGCGCCACGCGCTACTCGCGCTCGCTGGGATCAATGTCTGCGTGTGCCTGCCCATTCACTGGCTGGCCCTGCGCAATGATCCGAACGTGGCGGCACCTGCCGTCAACAAGGAGCGGATCAGGGCAGAGAATGAGGCGTCGGTCGCGCGCGCGCTGCGAACCCCGGTGTTCTGGGCGCTCGCGGTCTGCTTTACCGCCTACTACGCGACCTTCGCTGCCCTGACGTTTCACCTGGTACCCCTGATGGTTGAGCGCCACGTGTCGCAGCCCATCATTCTTGCGACGATGGCGGTGATCGGTCCGGCACAGGTTTTGGCCCGTATTCTCTGGTTCACTGTCGGGCGAAACGTGTCGCCAAAGATCGTTGGCCTGGTCATCACTTCGGCGTTTCCGGCTTCTGTTGTGATTCTTCTGGTCGCTGGAACCTCGCCTGTTGCGCTGATTTTTTTCGCGGTCATCTATGGCGGTGCGAATGGCATGATGACGATACTGCGCGGCACTATCGTGCAGGATGCGATGTGGACCGAGGGCTATGGGGCAATCAGCGGGTTGCTCTCGGCGCCGTCGAACATCGCGAAGGGGATTGCACCGATCTCCGCGGCCCTGATCTGGACGATCGGGCAAAACTACGTGGCGGTCGAGTGGGCTGTGCTACTCATTTCACTCATTTCCACGGCTGCGTTCGGTTTCGTCGCGTTCTCCGCGCGCCGCCAGAGTCCTACAGCGGCGGCGGCAACAGAATGAACGACTTATTTTCGTGCTTCGGCGAAGGCTAGCGGCACAACGGGACCCACACCATGCAAGTTCGATCGGCAGCCGCATCCGACCTCTTCGCGATTACTGCATTGCTTGCAGCCAATGATTTGCCTACGGTCGGCGTCGCGGAGCACTTAACCAATTTCATTGTCGGAGTGGTGCCATCAGGGATCATCGCGTGTGGCGGCGTCGAATATTACGCTGAGTTCGCGCTCATTCGCTCGATTGCTATTGCGACGGAAGTCCGTGGTCACGGTCTCGGAAAAGCTATCGTTGCGCGTTTGTTAGCAGAATGCCGCACGCGGGCCGTTCAGTCGGTGGTGTTACTGACTACTACGGCTGAACGTTACTTTGCAGGTCAAGGTTTTACGCCCGTAACGCGCCACGAAGTGCCACAGCCTCTCTTGGCGTCCAGCCAGTTCCAGGGCGTGTGTCCAGCATCTGCGGCCACGATGCTGAGAGCACTCGATGTCGGCGAGGGACCGGTTTGAGTAATCAGCGTGTCGTTCTAGAGGTTCATCTTCGCACCCCGAAAAACGCCCTTGCTTGTCCGCGGCGTTCATATACGTGCACATGGGTGGCTCCAGGTGGCGAGCCATCATCATAGCCGCGTTGGCGCCGGTCCCAATTATGCTGTCTATCCCCCAGAGCGGCAGCGCAATCGCGCCCCATGCTTTGACTGGCTGCCCGAGATCGTCTGTGGTCTGGTTGCGCCGCTCGATGCGCACGCGGCGGTTGAGAGTGCCTGCACACATCACCCCCCTGGAACGATTCGATGCGGCCGCAGTAGCGTCCGAGCGTTGAACGGCAATTCGGCCGCCTTGCCGACAGTCGAGTCCTCGCGATTCGCGTACAACTCGGCCGTCGTCTCCAGGATCGCCGCCTTGATTGCGCCGTTGACGACGATTGGGCTATCGCCGGCGGTGCCGTCCGTTTCGGCAACATCGAACGCACCCTGCGTCTCAAATACCTGCCGGTTTAGGTACCGACACGCTAGCGCTTCAAGCACAGGGCGTACTACTACGAAGTGCCCATCGGGCTCGAAGCGCAGTGGGACGGCAAGCAACTTTTCCGGCTCGGAAGGTCGCTGCCCGAGTCGTACCGCACATGGGCTGATCGGCTGAGCACGCTCGACGACGCGAAGAACATTGGCGAGCTGCTCGACCGCTATGTGCTACAGGTTGTGCCGACGAAGAGCATCACCACGCAGGCGCAAAACAGCGTCGCAATTAAGCGCCTGCGCGCCGCGAGATTGAGGTGCTCTCACACCTATATACGAAGGCTGTCGAAAGGGGCTACCTCGGCCGCCATCCGTTCAAAGGCGAGGTGCGCCTCGACGGCGAGAAGCCGCGCACACGCTACGTAGAAGACTGGGAAATCAGAATGGTCGGATGAACTGCGCGAAGCGATCTTTATCGCCAAGGCAGCGCGGCCCGTGCAGATCGCATCGTGGCTCTTTTGCACGATGCGCGGCGAATGTTGCTTCGACGAGGACACAGGGCGCGCCGGCGTGTGGGACACCATGTGGCGCAACTTCATGGGCAAGGTGCGGGAAACGACGAAGGTAAAAGAGCGCTTCACCGCGAACGACCTGCACGCCAAGTGCGCGAGCGATGCCGAGACGTTGGAGCACGCGCGCGCTGCCCGCCCGCGGTTGCGATCCAGTCCCCGGCTTACAGCCCAACTCGGGCGAACTAAGGATGCCGAATATAATCCACCAGCGCGACCGTATACTCATCCGGCTTCCTGTCCACCAAGCTCACGATAATCGTCGCCAAAAACCCCGCTGGCACGCCAAACACCCCTGAGCTAATCGGCTCGATCCCAAACCAGCGCGCGCCTTCAAACCCCGTAAGCTGCGTAAAAAACGGATACGTCGAGACGATGTAATACACGCACACGGCCAGCCCCGCCACCATCCCCGCCACCGCGCCCAGCCGCGTCGTGCGCTTCCAGAACACCCCCAGCACGAGCACCGGAAACAGGCTCGACGCCGCCAGCGAAAACGCCGCGCCCACCAGAAATAGAATATTGCCCGCATTGAGCGAGGCCACCCACGAAGCAAACAAGGCCACGCCCAGCAGCAGAATTTTCGACATGGTCACGCGCCGCTGGCTCGACGCGTTCGGGTCCACCATGTGGTAGTAGACATCGTGCGAGAGCACATTCGAGATCGTGAGCAGCAGCCCGTCCGCCGTGGAAAGCGCCGCCGCCAGCGCGCCGGACGCCACGAGCCCCGACATCACATACGGCAGCCCCGCAATCTCGGGCGCGGCCAGCACGACCATATCCGGCTGCATCTGAATATCGCTCCAATGCACGATGCCGTCGCCATTGATATCGGCGATGCCGATCATGGTCGGCTCCATGCGCCGCCACTGCATCACCCAGTGCGGCAAATCGGCGAAATGCAGCCCCGTGAGGTGCGAAAGAATTTCGAACTTGATGAGCACCGCCAGCACCGGCACCGTCAAATAAAACAGCGCGACAAAGAACAGCGTCCACCCCACCGAGCGCCGCGCCGACGCCACCGATGTCGTCGTGTTATAGCGCGTGAGGATGTGCGGCAGGCTCGCCGTGCCAAGTGAAAGGCACAGCAGTAGCGAGAGGAAATTGCGTTCGTGAATGCGCCGCGCTTCGTCGCTATCGGCGGGAAACGGTTCGTGCATCGGTACGGGCGGCGCGGCGCGCGCGAGCAGGTCGTCGCGCTGCTGCGTCCACGCTACGCGCGCGGCTTCGGGGTCGCGCGGGAAACGCTCGATCTCGCGCTCGAGCGAATCGATGTCGCGCAGCGGGCCGTTGTGGCGGCGCATGTTCGCGAGCGCATCGACGAGGCGCGTCTTCTCTTCAGCGTACGACTGCGGCAGCGCATCGAGCCGCGATTGCCACAGCGCGGCGCGGTGCGCGTACTCTTCGCGCACGTTCGTTTCTGCGCTGGTGTCGCGCACCTCGCGCTCGAGCGTCTCCACGCGCTGCATCACCTTGCCGTAATCGAATTGCGGCAGCCAGCCCAGGCCATCTCGATGCGCGATCAACGAAACCGGAATCAAGATCGCCGCGATCAGAATGATGTACTGCGCCACCTGGGTCCACGTGACCGCGCGCATGCCGCCCAGAAATGAGCACACGAGAATGCCGGCGAGCCCGCAAAAAATGCCGATGGCAAAGTCGACGCCGATGAAGCGCACTGCGATCAGCCCCACGCCCTGGATCTGCGCGACGAGATAAACGAACGAACAGATGAGGGTGGCCAGCACGGCGAGCGCGCGCACGAGGTTGCTGGAGAAGCGCGTGCCGAGGAAGTCCGCGATGGTGTAGCGCGCGAGCTTGCGCACGTAGGGCGCGAGCAGGAACGCGACGAGGCAGTAGCCGCCCGTCCAGCCCATCAGATAGGCCAGGCCGTCGTAGCCGCTCGCGTAGAGCGAGCCCGCGAGGCCGATGAACGAGGCCGCCGAGAGCCAGTCGGCGGCCGTCGCCATGCCGTTGAAGAACGACGGCACGCGGCGTCCCGCGACGTAGTACTCGACAAGGTCCGAGGTGCGCGAGAGCAGCCCGATCACGGCGTAGACGGCGATCGGCACGAACAGGAACACGTAGCCGATCCACATGCCGGGGCCGGTGGCGAGCTCGATGCGCCACATCACGAAGATGAAGCCGAGAAAGCCGAGCGTATAGAGCGCGTAGGAGCGGATCAGCCGGTGCGCGAGCCTCATCGTTGCTGCGCCTGGCTGGCCTCGCGAATGGCCGTGTCGGCTTCGCGCGCGGCCTGCAGTTCGCGGTCGGCGCGCTGCATCAGCACGATGTACACGGCCACGAGCACGATATAGACGAGGATCGCCCCTTGCGCGCCGATATAGAACGGCAGGCTGAAGCCGGCGAAGCGCACGCCGGCGAGCGCGCGCGCGAACAGCGGCACGATGAACGACACCGCGAAACCAATGCTCATGAGCACGGCGATCAGCGCAACGTTGAAGCGCCAGTAGCGACGATGCGCGAGCGCCATCGCCTCGCTCACCGGCGGCGGCTCGGGCAAGGTATTGAGAGGGTGCTGCGGGGGAGTGTGTGGCGCGGCCATGCGCTTGTGTAGCAAAAACGCGCATGGCCGGCAATCGGGAACATCCGGCCTTGCCGGGACCGGATCGAGTGCCGTAGCACTCGATCCGTCAATCAGGCAACGCTCAAGCGATGCTCAAAGCGCCTCGCCAAGTTGATCGAGAATCGCGGGATTCTCGAGCGTGGAGACGTCTTGGGTGATCGCCTCGCCCTTCGCGAGCGAGCGCAGCAAGCGGCGCATGATCTTGCCCGAACGCGTCTTCGGCAGGTTCTCGCCGAAGCGGATGTCCTTCGGCTTGGCGATCGGCCCGATCTCCTTGCCCACCCACGCGCGCAGTTCGGCGGCGAGCTTCACGGCGTCCTCGCCGTGCGGGCGCGTGGCCTTGAGCACCACGAACGCCACCACGGCTTCGCCGGTGGTGTCGTCGGGGCGGCCCACCACGGCGGCTTCGGCCACCAGCGGGTTCGCCACCAGCGCCGACTCGATCTCCATCGTGCCGAGGCGGTGGCCCGAGACGTTCAGCACGTCGTCGATGCGGCCCATGATGGTGAAGTAGCCGGTTTCCTTGTCGCGCACGCTGCCGTCGCCGGCGAGGTAGAGCTTGCCGCCGAGCTCTTCGGGGAAGTAGCCCGACTTGTAGCGCTCGGGCTGTCCCCACACGTTGCGGATCATCGCGGGCCACGGGCGCTTCACCACGAGAATGCCGCCCTGCCCGTTCGGCACGTCCTGGCCGGTTTCGTCGACGATCGCCGCCATGATGCCCGGCAGCGGCAGCGTGCACGAGCCCGGCACGAGCGGCGTGGCGCCCGGCAGCGGCGTGATCATGTGGCCGCCGGTCTCGGTCTGCCACCAGGTGTCGACGATCGGGCAGCGCTTGCCGCCCACATTCTCGTAGTACCACATCCACGCTTCGGGGTTGATCGGCTCGCCCACCGTGCCGAGGATGCGCAGCGAGGACAGGTCATAGCTCTTCGGGTGGACCTTCACATCGGCTTCCGCCGACTTGATGAGCGAGCGGATGGCCGTGGGCGCCGTGTAGAACACGGTGACCTTGTGCCTCTGGATCATCTCCCAGAAGCGGCCCGCGTTCGGGTACGTGGGGATGCCCTCGAACATGACCTGCGTCGCGCCGATCGTGAGCGGGCCGTAGGCGATATAGCTATGGCCCGTGACCCAGCCGATGTCGGCCGTGCACCAGAACACGTCGGTGGGCTTCCAGTCGAAGGTCCACTTCATGGTCTGCGCGGCCCACAGCAGATAGCCGGCGGTGCTGTGCTGCACGCCCTTCGGCTTGCCGGTCGAGCCCGAGGTATAGAGGATGAAGAGCGGATGCTCGCCGCTCACGGGCACCGGCGGGCAGGTCTCGCTCTCGACTTGCGAGAGCTCGTGCATCCAGTGGTCGCGGCCTTCGGTCCAGCCGACCTTGCCGCCCGTGCGCTTGTAGACGATCACGCTCTTGACCGCTTCGCAGCCGCCCATGGCGATGGCTTCATCGGCGATGTTCTTCAGCGGCAGCGCCTTGCCGCCGCGCATCTGCTCGTCGGCGGTGATGAGCGCGACCGCGCCCACGTCCACCATGCGTTCGTTGAGCGACTTCGACGAGAAGCCGCCGAACACCACCGAATGCGTCGCGCCAACGCGCGCGCAGGCCTGCATGGCCACCACGCCTTCGACCGACATCGGCATGTAAATGACTACGCGGTCGCCCTTCTTCACGCCGCGCTTCTTGAGCGCGTTGGCGAAGCGCGAAACGCGCCCGAGCAGGTCCTTGTAGGTGACGTTGGTGACGGTGCCGTCATCGGCTTCGAAGATGATCGCGACGCGCTCGCCATTGCCCGCTTCAACGTGACGGTCGAGGCTGTTGTACGAGGCGTTGAGCTCGCCGTCCTCGAACCAGGTGTAGAACGGCGCCTTCGACTCGTCGAGCACCTTGGTGAAGGGCTTTTGCCACGTCAGCGTTTCGCGCGCGAGACGCGCCCAGAAACCTTCGTAATCGCGTTCGGCTTCGGCGCACAAAGCCTTGTATGCGTCCATGCCGGACACGTTGGCGTCCGCCACCGTTTGCGCGGACGGCGCAAACACACGATGTTCCTGAAGAACCGATTCAATCGCAGACATCGACAACCCCTTGGTGAAGATGAAACGTCAAACTCGTAAATGCGTCGCAGGATCTTTGATACCGCCTGCGCGCCGTCTCCTGATGCGGGTCCACGCGCGAACCCATGCACGCAAGATTAAACATGGCAACTTACCCGCTACTTACGCGGGCAGCCACGCAATAGCAGTCAGTTAAAGTTAAGCGGGCATTTAGAATGCTAACTGATCTGTGCGTCTGGATTCCAGCTTGAACCGCTATTCCCTTTTCCTCGTCGCCGCCATGCTGCTGGTGGGCAGCAATGTCGGCATCGGCAAAACGATCGTTGCATTTCTGCCGGTTCCGATGTTCGCGCTGCTGCGCTTCGTCATCGCGCTCGCCGTGCTCTGGCCCCTGCTGCGCGTCTCCCGCATGCGGCGCGTGAAGCGCGGCGAATGGCTCAATCTGTTCCTTCAGGCCCTCTTCGGTACATTCGGGTTTACGCTGCTGATGCTCGGCGGCGTGCATCGCACGAGCGCGGTGGCCGCCGGTGTCATCACCAGCACGATCCCTGCCGTGGTCGCGTTGTTCTCGTGGCTGTTCCTGCGCGAGCGCCCCGACGCACGGGCGTTCGCCTCGATCGCGCTCGCCATCGCGGGCATCGCCGTCATCAGTCTCGCGCATGCGGGCAGCGGCGCGCAAAACGCCGGCTCGTTCGCTGACAACTTCGCGGGCAATCTGATGGTGCTGGGCGCGGTGTGCTGCGAATCGTTCTACGTGATTCTTTCGCGCCGCCTCACGCAAACGCTCGCGCCGCTCGAAATCTGCGCCTATACCCATCTGTTCGGCTTTTTGCTGATGCTGCCGGTCGGACTGCCGAGCGCGGTGTCGTTCGTGCTGTCGTCCGCTCATGCAAGCGTGCCCGCGAGCGTCTGGGCCCTCGTGATCTGGTACGGGCTCTCGGCCAGCGTGTTCTCGTTCTGCCTCTGGATGATGGGCATCCGCCACGTGCCGGGCAGCGTCGCTGGAGTGTTTTCCGCCGTGCTGCCGGTGGCCGCCGCGCTGTACGGCATCGCTTTTCTCGGCGAGCGGCCCACGCCCGCGCACGGCATTGCGCTCGCCTGCGTGATCGGCGGCATCGCGCTCGCGAGCCTCAAGACCCGGCGGCTGCCGCCCGTGGCGTCGTAATTATTTTGTAAAGATGGCCTGTCGGCATCGCGGCGAAGCGGCGTGCCGACGCGTTACAATGACGCCCGCCAGGCCCTCCCGGCCACAGGTTTGCGCCCGATTTTTCGCCACTCCAGAAACATCCATGTCCGCTGCACGCCACCAGCCGCCGTCCGCCGCTCGCCCCCGCCGCATGGGCCTGCTGCCCAGCATCATCTTCATGAGCCGCTGGCTCCAGGTGCCGCTCTATCTCGGGCTGATCGTCGGACAAACCGTCTACTGCGTGCTGTTCGTGAAGGAAGTCTGGCACCTCGTGAGCCACGCGATGTCGCTCGACGAGACCAGCATCATGCTCGCCGTGCTCGGCCTGATCGACGTGGTGATGATCTCGAACCTGCTCATCATGGTGATCGTGGGCGGCTACGAAACCTTCGTTTCGCGCATGGGCCTCGAAGGCCACCCCGACGAGCCCGAATGGCTCGACCATGTGAACGCCGGCGTGCTCAAGGTGAAGCTCGCGATGGCGCTCATCAGCATTTCGTCGATTCATCTGCTGAAAACTTTCATCAATCCCGACGCGGTGTCCGAGCGCACGGTGATCTGGCAAGTCGCCATTCACATCGCCTTCCTGCTCTCCGCGCTCGTGATGGCGTGGATCGACCGCATCACCACGCATACGCACCCCGAGCATTACCACGAACTCGCCGCGCGCCATCCGGTGCCGTCGAGCACCGTGGTGCGCGAGGCAGCAACGTCGGAATAGCCACCCGGCGCGCCATATAAACGATTCGAAACCCCACTGTCCCCACAGAAGCCAGCCATGACCGTCATCAAACAGGAAGACCTGATCCAGAGCATTGCGGATTCGCTGCAATACATCAGCTACTACCATCCGCAGGATTACATCGAGGCGCTCGGCCGCGCGTACGAGCTCGAAGAGAGCCCGGCCGCGAAGGACGCGATCGCGCAGATCCTCACGAACAGCCGCATGTGCGCCGAAGGCAAGCGCCCCATTTGCCAAGACACCGGCATCGTCACGATCTTCGTGAAGGTCGGCATGGACGTGCGCTGGGACGGCGCCACGATGGGCGTGACCGACATGATCAACGAAGGCGTGCGCCGCGGTTACCTGAACCCGGACAACGTGCTGCGCGCGTCGATCGTGAACCCGCCCGAAGGCGGCCGCAAGAACACCAAGGACAACACGCCGGCCGTGATCCACTACGAGATCGTGCCGGGCGACAAGGTCGACGTTCAAGTCGCGGCCAAGGGCGGCGGCTCGGAGAACAAGTCGAAGTTCGTGATGCTCAACCCGTCCGACTCGATCGTCGACTGGGTGCTCAAGACCGTGCCGACGATGGGCGCGGGCTGGTGCCCGCCGGGCATGCTCGGCATCGGCATTGGCGGCACCGCTGAAAAGGCGATGCTGATGGCGAAGGAATCGCTGATGGAGTCCATCGACATTCAGGACATCATCAAGCGCGGCCCGAAGGACTGGGTCGAAGAACTGCGCGTGGAACTGCACGAAAAGGTCAACGCGCTCGGCATCGGCGCGCAGGGTCTGGGCGGCCTCGCCACCGTGCTCGACGTGAAGATCATGGCCACGGCCACGCACGCGGCTTCGAAGCCGGTCGCGATGATCCCGAACTGCGCCGCCACGCGCCACGCGCACTTTGTGCTCGACGGCTCGGGCCCGGCCAAGCTCGAAGCGCCCTCGCTCGACGCATGGCCGAAGGTCAACTGGGAGCCGAACACGGAAACCAGCAAGCGCGTCGACCTGAACACGCTCACGCCCGAAGAAGTCGCCTCGTGGAAGCCGGGCCAGACGCTGCTGCTCTCGGGCAAGATGCTTACGGGCCGCGACGCCGCGCACAAGCGCATCGCCGACATGCTCGCCAAGGGCGAGAAGCTGCCGGTGGACTTCAAGAACCGCGTGATCTACTACGTCGGCCCGGTCGATCCGGTGCGCGACGAAGTGGTCGGCCCGGCAGGCCCCACCACCGCCACCCGCATGGACAAGTTCACCGAACTGATGCTCTCGCAAACGGGCCTCATCTCGATGGTGGGCAAGGCCGAGCGCGGCCCCGTGGCGATCGAGGCGATCAAGAAGCACAAGGCCGCTTACCTGATGGCCGTGGGCGGCGCGGCTTACCTCGTCTCGAAAGCGATCCGCGGCTCGAAGGTCCTCGCGTTCGAAGACCTCGGCATGGAAGCCATTTACGAGTTCGACGTGCAGGACATGCCGGTGACGGTTGCCGTGGATTCGTCGGGCACTTCGGTCCACAAGACCGGCCCCGCCGAATGGCAAGCGAAGATCGGCAAGATTCCGGTCGCGACGGCTTGATCCGCACCTGATGCGCGGCTGATTCAGCCGATGCAAAAAACCGGGGCCCAGTGAATGAACTGCGCCCCGGTTTTTTATTGAATAACGCGAAAAGGTCTGATTCAAGCTCGATTTCCATGCGGATTCGGCCTTGGCATTTGCGGATCGAGCGTTTATTGTTGGAAACCCGCGATCGAATTCTGTGGTTGAACCCCGTGGTTGAAAACCGCACGCCCTCAAAGGACGAAACATCATGCAAGGCGATAAAAAAGTCATCGAATACCTGAACGCGCAGCTCAAGAACGAGCTGACCGCCATTAATCAGTATTTCCTGCATGCGCGCATGTACAAGCACTGGGGCCTCGAGAAGCTCGGCAAGCACGAGTACGACGAGTCGATCGGCGAAATGAAGCACGCCGACCTGCTCATCGAGCGCGTTTTCATGCTCGACGGCCTGCCCAATCTGCAAGACCTGCACAAGCTGCTGATCGGCGAGGAAACCAAGGAAATCCTCGAATGCGATCTGAAGCTCGAGCAGATTTCGCAGTCCACCTGCAAGGAAGCCATCGTCTACTGCGAATCGGTGCGTGACTTCGTCTCGCGCGAGATTTTCGTGACGATTCTTCATGACACCGAAGAACACATCGACTGGCTCGAAACCCAGCTCGATCTCATCGACAAGGTCGGTATCCAGAACTACCAGCAGTCGGCAATGGCTTCGGCGGAATCCTGATCACTCACTTGAACGCTCCGGCTTCTTCCTGCGCCGCGCCCATCGGTATCTTCGATTCCGGGCTCGGCGGCCTCTCGGTGCTGCGCGCCGTGCGCGCGCAATTGCCCGCCGAAAGCCTCATCTACGTGGCCGACTCGCGCTATGCGCCCTATGGCAAGCGCGACGACGATTTCATTGCCGACCGCACGCTCGCCATCTGCGAATGGCTCGTGGCGCAGGGCGCCAAGGCGCTCGTGGTGGCCTGCAACACGGCCACCGCGCAGTCCATTGCGCTCGTGCGCGAGCGGCTCGCGGTCCCGCTCGTGGGCGTGGAGCCCGGCATCAAGCCTGCGGCGGCGCTCTCCAAATCGCGCGTGGCGGGCGTGCTCGCCACCCAGGTGACGCTGCGCAGCGCGCGCTTTCAGGCGCTGATCGAGCGTCACGCCGCCGACCTGCGCGTGCTGTGCCAGCCGGGCCACGGACTCGTGGAGGCGGTCGAGCGCTGCGACGTGAACTCGCCCGCGCTAGTCGAGCTGCTGCGCGGCTATGTGGAACCGATGCTCGAGGCGGGTGCGGACACGCTCGTGCTCGGCTGCACGCACTACCCCTTTCTCGACGCGGCCATCCGCTCGATCGTGGGCGAACGCATGACGCTCGTGGATACGAGCGTGGCCATCGCGCGCCAGCTCGAACGCGTGCTCGATCAGCATGGCCTGCGCGCACAGCCGGCCGACGGCGCCGGCGCAACCGCAGGCACGCCCGCGCGCTTCTGCTCGACCAGCGACGGCGCGCATCTGCGCACGCTCGCGGCGGCCTTGCTCGGCATCGACGCGCAAGTCGAATGCGTGAGCATCCCCTCGCCGCGCACGCGCGAACCCGAGGCGGCCTGAACATCGTCCGGGCCGCCCGCGCCGGCGGTCAGCTACTGGCCCTTCCTCCGGTCAAAACCCGTCCACGCCCCACTCGCCTCTCGCTCCCGCCTTCCGGCCCCGTTTCGCACCGCCCCTACCGGACGCCCGTCCACATTGCCCCTGCGCAAAGCCCGTACTAAGGGTCCGGTTCAGTTACAAAAAATCTGTCCGCACGCTTGCCAAAGCAGGCAAACATAATGATAATAATTCGCATTAACTCTCTCTATTGCGGTCCATCATGATTGTCTGCGTGTGCAAGTCCGTCTCCGACCGAACGATCCGCGCCTCCATCGCGGAAGGCATGGACTCCTTCGACGAGTTGCAGTTCGAGCTCGGCGTCGCGACCTGCTGCGGCAAGTGCGAGGAATCCGTGCGCGAAGTGATGGCGCAAAGCGGCGCCTGCGCAACGCACTGCGGCGTGAGCCATGCGCACCCGGCAGCCATCCCGCAAGCCGTTCCCCTGACGTTCTACGAGCGCAAGGCCGCCTGATTCCCGCGCTGCGCGCCCCTCGCGGCGCGCGCCTTTGCTGTACCGCTCGCACGCGTTCACGCCCGGGCGCTTTATTGCCCGCCTTACCGCCGACAGCAAGCCAGTTTCACGACCAGCCAGCTAGCCCCCCCGTATCCTTTTGATGAGGAATGTGCCGGGATGGAATTGCTGATCGGATTCGTGACCACTGTGTGTATTTCGCTGTTGATCTTTCGCAAATAAAGCCGCCTGTCGCGACGCGTTGCCCAGCCTGCGCGCCGTTGCCTTTCTGGCGGCCACGCTAATATGCAGGCTTCCCAAACTACCGCCCACGCGCAAGTGCTTCCAGCTTTTCGTCCCTCGGGCACGCAACGCCGTGTCGTGACCGCGTGCGCGATTGTCGTCGCGCTGCACGCCGGACTCATTGCCGTCGCGCTGTACCAACGCAATGCCGTCACGCCGGTCTCGCTCGAATCGCGGACCATCACGGCCGAGTTGCTCCAGCCAGAACCGGTCGCCGCGCCGGCCGCGATCCAGTCGACGCCCACGCCGCCTCCGCCCAAGCCGGTGCAGCGCGTGAGCCGCGAGCAACCCAAGGTTCAGCCCAAACCCAAGCCGGCACCCACGCCGCTGCCCGTCGCCGACGCGCCCTCGCAGCACGTGGTGGAAACGAGCGCGCCCGCCGAACCGGCGCCGCCCGCGCCCACCCCGCCCGCTCCGGCGCCCGCCACACAGGCCGCCGCCCCCGCGCAAGGCAAGCCGACGATGGCGCTCTCCGCGCCCAAGAACGTCTCGCATCTCGACTGCAATATCGTCGAGCCCGATTACCCGATGCTCTCGAAGCGTCGCGGCGAGACCGGCGTGGCCCAGGTGCACTTCGTGGTGGGGCTCACCGGCAAGCTCGAAAACATCGAGCTCAGGAAGAGCAGCGGCTACAGCCGCCTCGACGACGCCGCGCTGGCCGCGATGCGCAACAGCACCTGCAAGCCGTACATGGAAGACGGTCAGCCGGTGCGCGCGGCCTACACGCAGCCATTCGATTTCAGCCTGCAAAACTAAATACGCGGTTATCTGAATTGCACCGTTTAGACGAATTGAACTAGAGGAAAAAACCATGCAGAACTACGGTATCGCCCACGTCTGGGCGCAAGGGGATTTCGTGACGCGCGGCATCGCGCTCGCGCTGCTGATCATGTCGGTGCTGTCGTGGTGCGTGATCGTCGTGAAGGGCTGGAACGTCGCGCGGCTGAAGCGCCTCACCAAGAATGCCGAGACCTCGTTCTGGCATTCGGACGATCTCGCCGACGGCGTGAAAAAGCTCGGCAGCGGCACGCGCGAAGACAATCCGTTCCTCGCACTCGCGCTCTCGGGCCAGGAGGCCTCCGAGCATCATCACCAGGCGCAGCCGCATCTGCATGACCGCATGGACGTCTCGGACTGGATCACGCGCTGCCTGAAGGACACTATGGATGACTCGATCGCGAAGATGCAGTCGGGCCTCGCGATCCTCGCCTCGATTGGCAGCACGGCGCCGTTCGTCGGCCTGTTCGGCACGGTGTGGGGCATCTATCACGCGCTGCTGACCATCGGCGCGACGGGCCAGACTTCGATCGACGCGGTGGCGGGCCCGGTGGGCGAGGCGCTGATCATGACCGCGTTCGGCCTGTTCGTCGCGATTCCCGCGGTGCTCGGCTACAACGCGCTCACGCGCGCCAACAAGTCGGTCGTCACGAAGCTCAACCGTTTCGCGCACGGCCTGCATGCGTTCTTCGTGACGGGCGCGCGCCTGTCGTCGACGGCGAAGGGCGGCAATCTGCGCGTCGCCGCGCGCAACCACTAATCGAGCGGAGGCCAGCAACATGGCGATGAGCCCCTTTGCCAGCGACGACGACGACGGCCTGATGAACGAGATCAACATGACGCCGCTCGTCGACGTCATGTTGGTTCTCCTGATCGTCTTCATGGTGACGATTCCCGTGATCCGCCACGCCGTGAAGATCGATCTGCCGCACGCGAGCAGCCAGAAGGAAGACGCCAAGCCGGCGCAGATCAACATCGCGATCGAAGCGGACGGCACGGTGCTGTGGGACGGCGCAGCCGTCAACGACGACGCGCTCAAGACGAAGATCGCCGCAGCGGCGCAGCAGCAACCGCAGCCCGAGTTGCACTTGAACGCGGACCGCAAGGTCGCCTACGAAAAGGTGGCGCAGGTGATGTCGGCCGCGCAGAGCGGCGGCTTGACCAAGCTCGGCTTCGTCACCGATCCCGCACGCCATTGAGCCCGGGGCGGGTTCGAAACACCCATTTCGAAGTCCAAAGTAAAAGGCCCTCATCGTCAGATGAGGGCCTTTTTTCGTGCGCACGCGGCGCATTCGGGCGGTGGCGACGATCCCCGACAATCGTTCGGTTCACATCGGCACATGCGACTACCGTGGTCGACACGGACTGCGCTTTCAGCCCTGAAGGCTCACTATGATAGCGGCCATCAATTCCCGCACAAGACCGGTGCTTGGCGAGAGGGTTTCAATATATTCCTCCCGCCGTCCGCGTTCAATACTTCGGCCATTGAAAGTAACGATTGCCGGCGGCGCTTAAATGCCTAAACATAAACGGCCCACTTCGCACCCTGCGCATCGGCTCGAAGTTCATCCACGAGCAAGCGCATATGTTCGCAAAACTCACGTTTTCATGTGCGATGCGCCATGCGGCCTTCAAACCGTTTCGCTCTTGCGCGCAGCCTTCGTTGGCGGCACGCCGCCCGCGCCGCCCTGCCCCATCAGCGCAGCCACGTCGCTCCTGAGCGGGCATTCCTGCTGCAGGCCCTGCCCCGCATCAAGCGCTTCGACCAGATAGTCGACGAACGCGCGCACGGCGGGAACCATGCCCTGGCGCGAGAGAAATACCGCATAGAGTTGCGGCACCGGCAACGTCCAGCCCGGCATCACGGGCGAGAGCTTGCCCGTGCGCAGCGCAGCGCCGTACATCATTTCCGGCATCGCGGCGATGCCGAGGCCGGCCAGCACAGCTTCGCGAATGATCGCGAGGTCGCCGGTGATGAGTCTCGGCTCGTGCTCGTGCGCGTGGTGCGTGCCGTCCGGCGCAATCAGGTGATACACGTGGCGGCCATCGCTAGTGGGCGTGTCGAGCGTTTCGAAGCGCGTGAGATCCTCGGGCGTGAGCGGCGGCGCGTTCTGCGCGAGCAGGCTCGGCGAGCCCACCAGCATCTGCTCGGTGCGCCAGAGCGGCCGCACCACGATATTGGCGTTCTCCGGCGGCTCTGAGCGCACGCGCAAGGCGATATCGACCGAATCTTCGAAAAGGTCGATCACGCGGTTCGTCACGCGCATCACCACCCGCACTTCGGGGTAGCGATGCATGAATTCGGGGATGATCTGCGAAAAGATGGTTTGCGACAGCGTGACCGGCACGCTCACGCGCACGGTGCCGCGCGGTGACGAACGCAACGACTGAACGACGTTCACCGCGGCCTGCGCCTCCGCGAGCATCGCGCGGCAGTGCTGGTAGAAGAGTTCGCCGGCCTCGGTCAGCGCGAGCTTGCGCGTGGAACGTTGCAGCAGGCGCACGCCGAGCGACGCCTCCAGTTCGCTCACCCGCCGCGAGAGACGCGACTTCGAAATGCCGAGCACGCGTTCGGCCGCCGAGAACCCGCCGTGCTCCACCACCTGCGAGAAGTACATCAGGTCGTTCAGGTTGTGCGAATCGATTTGCATGTCGTCGTTCCAGCGATGGGACAATCCATTGCGATCAGGCCACCAAACAGGCCAAATCGGCTATCTATAATAGCGGTTTGTTTCGCAAATCGCGCAATTCCCACTTTTTCGAGGTGATATCCATGTCGGCCGTCCGCTCGATCGCCCACGTCTTTCCCGCTGTTCGCACCACCGAGGGCGGAGGCTTCATCGTCAATCGACCCTTCCCCACCCGCCAGCTGATGGATTTCGACCCGTTCCTGCTGCTCGACGAGATGGGACCGGTCGATTACGCGCCCGGCGCGGCCAAGGGCGCGCCCGATCATCCGCACCGGGGCTTCGAAACGGTCACCTATATGCTCGAGGGCCGCTCCGGCCACAAGGACTCGGCCGGCCATTCGGGCATGCTCGCGCCTGGCGATGTGCAATGGATGACGGCGGGCGCCGGTGTGGTCCACAGCGAAATGCCGGACCCCGAATTCGTGCGCACCGGCGGCCGCATGCACGGGCTGCAGTTGTGGGTGAACCTGCCCGCCAGCGACAAGATGATTGCGCCGCGCTATCAGGAGATGCTGCACGCCCGGATTCCCCAAGGCCGCTCGGCGGACGGCCGCGCCACGGTCAAGGTAATCGCGGGCGAGTCGCTGGGCGCCAAGGCGGCCATCGAGACGCGCACGCCCATCCTCTACTTGCACTTCACGCTCGCGCCCGGCGCGCGCGTGGAGCAGCCCGTGCCCGCGGGCTGGAACGTGTTCGCCTATGGCCTTTCCGGTACGGCGCAATACGCCGGCAATGGCGAGGCGATCGGCGCGCAGCAGATGGTGGCGTTCGCGGGCGACGGCGACACCGTCACGATCGCCACGCCTGCCGACGCGACCGAGCCCGCTGAAGTGCTGCTGATCGGCGGCCTGCCGCTCAACGAACCGGTCGTGCGCTACGGCCCGTTCGTGATGAACACCGAGCAGGAAATCCGCGAGGCCGTGCTCGACTATCAGGCCGGGCGCATGGGGCGCATCGCTCACTGAGTGCACCGGGCGTGTCGAAAGCGAGCGGCGCGCGTTGTCGACACCTCCGCAACCTGAGCCGCTTTCCGTCACAATAAGACTTTGCGTGCCGCGCGCCCCAATGGGCCAGCCCTACGGGCCGCGGCGTGTTCCCTTTCAACCGTTCCGTCCGCGAGGAGCGCATGGCCGAAACCGCAGTCACCGCACAGATTGGCTCGACCCACTATAAGGTCCAGTTCGACGACGGCACCCACACGTGGTTCGCCGACGAACCGGCATCGGCCGGCGGCGGCGACAGTGGCCCTGCGCCCTTTGCGCTGCTGCTGTCGAGCCTTGGCGCCTGCACGTCGATCACGCTGAAGATGTATGCGCAGCGCAAAGAGTGGCCGCTCGAAGGCGTGCGTGTGAAGCTCTCGATGCAAACCGGCAGCGAAGGCACCACGATCGATCGCCAGATCGCGCTCGAAGGCGCGCTCTCGGACGAGCAGCGCGAGCGTCTGCTGCAGATCGCCAACGCCTGCCCGGTTCACAAGGTCCTGACGAACTCGATCACGATCCGCTCGGGGCTTGTCGCCGCATGAGCGGCGGCGGACGGAAATAGCCACAAGAAGGCCGCGCCTTGAATTTCGAACACCTCATACAGATCAACGACCCGCTCAACCCGCTCGTCCTGCCCATGACGCGCGAGCAGCTTTGGGAAGGTCTCGTACTGCGCGCCGAGCAGCCGCAGCTTTTCGTGATCGGTCTAGACGACTGCACGATCCTTTCGCGCGACGGCAACACGCTCGAACGCGAGCTGCACTACGGCCAGGCCACGGTGCGCGACCGCGTCACGCTCACGCCGAACGACAACGTGCGCTACGACATCCTTCCGACTGCCGACTACGTGGGCGGCTCGCTCACGATGACGATCGAGCAACCCGACGAGTTACAGCTGTTCCTGCGCTTCGAGTACCGCACGACGCTGCCGACCGCCGACACGGAAGACGACCGCCAGACCTCGGAGATCGTGAAGTCGGCGTATCGCGAGTCGGATATCGACACCGTGCGGCTCATTCGTCAGTACGTGCAGGGGCCGGGCGAGCCGGAAGCGCCGCTGCACTGAGCGGCTTCACGGACTGGCTGCACTGAGCGGCAGCACTGAGCGGCAGCACTCCCCTTGCCACGCGCCCGGCTCGATGCCGGGCGTTGTCTTTTGCAAGCCATGCTATCGCCGCAGAATTTCGATGAATTTCTCGAAGTTGCAAATGGGAACGATTATCATTTATGATGAATTCATCGAATCGAGATCCAACCCCGTTACGCTCATGACCGAATTCAACCGCTCGTCGACCCTCAGCGTGCGCCGCACTGGCTCCGCCCTAACCGGCACGCAAAAGAGCGCCAGCCCGGCCAGCGTAAAGGCCAACACGTCGGCCACGGCCGACCCGCAAGCGAGCGCCGGTCGCACGCTCGCCAGCGACGCGCTGCTACAAGGCCGCAGCCACGTGAGCATCGTGCACAACGGCGAGACTTACCAGTTGCGCGCGACGCGGCTCGGCAAGCTGATTCTGACCAAGTGACGTTTTAGTTTTTTAGTACCGGGTATTGTGGGGACCGCCTCCACCGAGAGGCGTTGGGCATTAGCCAGCAACGACGGCTTGCACGCGAGACTAGACCCCTTCGTTCGTGCATCCCTCCTTCAAGCAGCCGTCGCAGCCAGCCAGGCCGTTTTTTTGTTCTCATGCTCAAAACCGTAGCGGCGCGCGAAGCGTTTGCCGCACGAAGCCAAAAAGCAAAAAGCCGCGGACAATGCCGCGGCTTTTTGCTTTTACTGCCACACACGTCATGACGCGATGAACCGCGCCATGAACGCCATGCTTACTCGAGGTTCAGTGCCTTGATGCCCGCCAGTGCGATAGCCGCATCCTGGTCGGCCTTCACGCCCGAAACGCCCACCGCACCCACCACGTCGCCGTTCACGACGATCGGCAAGCCGCCTTCGAGCATCGCCGTGAGCGGCACGCTCAGGAACGCCGTGCGGCCGTCGCGGATCATCTCTTCGAAGAAGCGGCTCTCGCGGCGCCCCAGCGCGGCCGTGCGCGCCTTGCCCGGCGCCACGTCGCTGCTGATCGGCGGCGCGCCGTCGAGGCGACGCAGATAGAGCAGATGCCCACCGTCGTCGACAATCGAGATCGTCACCTTCCACTCGTTCGCACGAGCGTGCGCGATGGCCGCATCGGCCACTTTAATCACGTCTTCGTCGGTTAGTACTGCTCTGGTTCGCATACGTGTCTCCGATTATTCAAAAAACGGGTGGCGCACTGCCAATCCGATTTTTGAGAGTACACGCACACTTGCGCCGTGGCTCTGTCCTTCTCCGTATACCCGCCATTCGCGATTGACGAAGCTATGCGGCTTGGGTCACTTCGCACTCAATGCGCCCAGCCCCAGAACATTAGCCACCACGCGCTGTCGACCACGGCAAGCGCCGCGCAGAAGCCTGCCAGCGCCAGTGCGCGCTGCCACAGACGCGTGCTGTAGCGGCCCGTGACGCGCCACGCGAGCCACGCGCTCCACGCATTAGTGATTACGAGGATTGCAATGCGCACGCTTGCGGCCCAGTCGGTTTGCATGTGTTCGGCGCGCAACAGCGAGAGCGTGGTGGCCGACAGGCCGAGGAACACGCCCGCGCCCGCGAGCGGAATGAGCGCCTGAGCGAAGTGATGGAGCCGGCGCAGCTCGAAACGTCCGACGAATACGGTCGAGAGCGCGAGAATCGCGAGCAGCACCGTGCCGTAGACGAGCCCCGTCACGACGATATAGCCGACGATCATGGTGCCGTCGAGCCACGAGAACACGTCGTTTTGCTCCGGATAATGCGTGAGCAGGAACCACGGCGCATTGGTCTCGAGCGGCCAGGTGATGTTCTGGTCGATGAGCCAGCCCGCGATCGACTGCTTGAGGTCGACGAACCAGCGCGAAGCGGTCCAGTGAAACGCGCCGATCGCAATACCAAGGAGTCCGTACAGAATGAGCGCGGTGTCCCAGCCGCTCGCCTGCTTGTCGCCGAGCGCCACCACTTCCTCCGAGGGCGAGCGCCACGTGAGCGCGATCGCGTCGCGGTGGCCGCTGCAGCGGCCGCACATGTGGCACGCCGCGGCGCCCTTCATGTTGCGCAGCGGCACGAGCGGCGCGCAATTTACGGGGATCACGCGCTTGCCGCCATGCTCGCCGTGCGTGTACGAGTTGCGCCACGCGTCTTCGTTGACCTTGAAGTGAAACGGCGCGAGACGCGCCAGAAGCGAAAAAACCCCGTTCACGGGGCAGAGATATTTGCACCAAACGCGCTTTTCGCGCCCGTACAGAAAGCCGATCACCATCGCGCCGAGCGTGGAGCCGCCCAGTACGAGCAGCACCGCCTTGGGATACTGGTAGACGCTCACCATCTGTCCGTAGATGGTGGTGAGGCCGAACGCCACGAACGGCCAGCCGCCCCAGCGCATCCAGTGCGGGATGGACTTGCCGCGCCCGAACTTGCTGGCGAACTCGGTGAGCGCGCCTTCGGGGCACAGCACGCCGCACCACACGCGTCCGAGCAGCACCATCGAGAGCAGCACGAACGGCCACCAGATGCCCCAGAACACGAACTGCGCGGCGAGCGTGAGGTTGTTCCACAGATGCGCCGTGTCGCCGGGCAGCGGCATGACCGCGGGCACGAGAATCAGGAACGCATAGACCGCCACCACGACCCACTGCACGGCGCGAATGACCGCTCCGTGCCGCTGCATCCATTGGCCCGCCTGAGCGAGCCAGCCCTGCCTCAGCGGTTGCTGGGCCGGGCCTTGGCCCAACGAACAACTCATGCTGCCTTCCTCTTGGTCACGGCGGCCGCGCGGCCGCCCGCGCGGCGAGCGAGGAGCCACACCACGAGCCAGTACGCCGCATAGGCGATCAGGTTCATGAGCGCGGGATGGGCGCGGTAGCCCGTGAGCGTCGCAACGAGCGAGCCGAAGGTGCTCGAATCGTCGAGGATCGCCGACGAATTCCATACCTGGTCGACGATCGTCGGCAGGACTTCCTTGTCGATGAGCTTGTCCACGCCGGTCTGGAACAGACCTGCGCCGAGGAACAGCAGCATGATCTCAGTGACGCGGAAGAAATGGCGCCACGAGAACACCTTGCCGCCCAACTGCAACAGGTAGAACGTGAGGAACGCGAGGCCGAGGCCCAGCAGCACGGCCATGTACTGGCCCGCATCCACGTGGCCCGACTGGCCGAAACCGAGGCCGTACAGGAAGATCACCGTCTCGCTGCCCTCGCGCGCGATGGCGAGCGCGACCAGCACGGTGATGCCCCACCAGTTGGCATCGCGCGTGGTCTGCTCGAGCGACTGCTCCATCTCGCGCTTGAGCGTGCGTCCGTGCTGCTTCATCCACAGCACCATCTGCACGATCAGCACGCACGCGACCAGCACCATGCCGGTCTGGAAGTAGTCCTGTGCGTCGCCGGACAGCACCTCCGTGAAGCCCACGAGCGCCGCGCCCAGCGCGAGCGCCGCCAGCACGCCGAGACCCACGCCGGCCCACAGATACGGCAAACCGCGACGCGCATCGGCGTCGCCGTTTCTCAGCCACGCATAAAGAATGCCGACGACGAGCAGCGCTTCGACGCTCTCCCGCCAGACGATGAACAAGACCTGACCCATTGACACACCTCCTGCCGCCGGCTCACGCGCCGGCCGCGTTTCCTGCTGCGCGACGTTTCGACGATGCCAATCACTTGGCAACAATCACGCCCTGCGCCTGCTGATGAAAATCGTCGAAGAACTTGTACTCGCCCGGATCCAGCGGCGCGATCACGACGAACGAGTCCGCGCCCGGCGCAAGCACCTTCTCCTTGCGCAACTGGACGCTCTCGAACTCCGCCGCGCCCTTGCCGGTGTTGCGCACCTCGATCTTGATGCGCTTGCCCGCCGGCACCTCGATGCGCGCGGGGTTGAGCTTGCCGTCGGCCATTTCCAGCTTGAACGTCGGCAGATCTTCGGCATGCGCCACATTGGCCACGCCCGCGAGCGACGCTGCAAAAGACGCGCACAGCGCGAGCGCCGCAAACTTCCGGATTCCAGTCATCGGTGTTACCTGCTCCATCGAGTCCAGCGATTTTCAGCGACTAACAACGATTAATAGCCGCCCTTCTTGCCGATGCCCGCGAACGGGAAGTCATATTCGAGCGTGATGGGCTTGAACCACGCACCCACGCCGGTTTCCTTGTCGACGTGACGACCGAATGCCATGTGGCCCGTCTGCATCGGCGCATCCACGATCAGCTTCAGGTGGTACTTGCCCGGACCCGCGAGCTTGACGTTATCGCCATAGTGCGGGCCGTCGTTCGCGACCATCGGCATCAGGTCGCCCTTTTGCACGTAGCTCGAACCCGGCTTGGTCAGCTCGTAGTGAACCTGCAGATACGGCATCCAGTCGCCTTCCGCAAAGCCCGTCGGGTTGTTCTTCACCGCGTGGATATCCGACTCCAGGTGAATATCGGAGTCCGACGCCTTGCGCATCATGCCTTCCGGATCCATCGTGATCGGCTGCAGATAGACCGCGCCGATTTCCATGCCGCCCTGGATTTGCTGCTTGCCGATCGGATATTCGGCCGCCTGGGCCGCGAACGCCGCGCTCGCGGCTGCAATGACAACGGTGCCGCGCAAGAGAGAATGGATCCGCATCGAAACTCCTGGTGTTCTTATGAGTGATATGACCATCGAACCGTCTCGCACATGTACGTAATAACGATAATGCGAACAATTCTCAATAATGGCGGAGTTTAACACCGATGTCGGCGCGGAACAAAGTGCCGCACGTGGAAAACCTCACTGCAACAGGGTTTTAGCAACGCTCCGGCCGCTCAGGCCGGATGGTCGTCCACGTTGGCCCCGAACACGCGCCGGCGCAGCACCGCGAGCTGGTCGCGCGTCTGCGCGGCCTTTTCGAATTCGAGGTTCTTCGCGTAGTCCATCATCTGCTTCTCGAGCTTCTTGATTTCCTTCGCGATCTGCTTTTCGTTCATGTCCTCGAACTTCGCGCGCTCCTGCTCCTCGCGCAGCTCGGCGCGCGCCTCGTCCACGTTGTAGACGCCGTCGATGATGTCCTTGATGCGCTTGACCACGCCGCGCGGCACGATGCCGTGCTCCTCGTTGAAGGCCATCTGCTTGGCGCGGCGGCGCTCGGTCTCGTCGATGGCACGGCGCATCGAGTCGGTGATGCGATCGCCGTAGAGAATCGCCTTGCCGTTCACGTTGCGCGCCGCGCGGCCGATCGTCTGAATGAGCGAGCGCTCGGCGCGCAGGAAACCTTCCTTGTCGGCATCGAGAATCGCCACGAGCGATACCTCGGGAATGTCGAGGCCCTCGCGCAGCAGGTTGATGCCCACCAGTACGTCGAAGGTGCCGAGGCGCAGGTCGCGGATGATCTCCACGCGCTCGACGGTGTCGATGTCGCTGTGCAGATAGCGCACCTTCACGCCGTGGTCGGCAAGGAACTCGGTGAGCTGCTCGGCCATGCGCTTGGTGAGCGTGGTCACCAGCACGCGCTCGCCCACGGCCACGCGCTCGTTGATCTCGCCAAGCACATCGTCGACCTGGGTCGCGGCCGGGCGAACTTCGATCACCGGGTCGACGAGACCCGTCGGGCGCACCACCTGCTCGGCGATCTGACCCGTGACTTTTTTCTCATAGTCGGCGGGCGTGGCCGAGACGAATACCACCTGGCGCATCTTGCGCTCGAACTCGTTGAACTTGAGCGGCCGGTTGTCGAGCGCCGAAGGCAGGCGAAAACCGTAGTCGACGAGATTTTCCTTGCGCGCGCGGTCGCCGTTGTACATGCCGTTCAACTGGCCGATCAGCACATGCGATTCGTCGAGGAACATCATCGCGTCGGTGGGCAGGTAGTCGACGAGCGTGGGCGGCGGCTCGCCGGGCAGCGCGCCCGAGAAGTGCCGCGAGTAGTTCTCGATGCCCTTGCAGAAGCCCAGTTCCTGGAGCATTTCCAGATCGAAGCGGGTACGTTGCTCAAGACGCTGCGCCTCCACGAGCTTGCCTTCCGTATGGAAGAACTCGAGGCGCTCGCGCAATTCAGACTTGATGGTTTCGACCGCGCGCAGCACGGTCTCGCGCGGCGTCACATAGTGCGACGACGGATAGACCGTGAAACGCGGAATCTTCTGGCGCACGCGGCCCGTGAGCGGATCGAAGAGCTGCAGCGTTTCGATTTCGTCGTCGAAGAGTTCGAGGCGCACGGCCATTTCGGCGTGCTCGGCCGGGAAGATGTCGATGGTGTCGCCACGCACGCGGAAGGTGCCGCGCTGGAAATCCTGCTCGTTGCGCGAGTACTGCATGGCAATCAGGCGCGCGATGACGTCGCGCTGGCCGATGCGGTCGCCCTGACGCAGCGTGAGGATCATCTGGTGGTACTCGGACGGATTGCCGATACCGTAGATCGCCGAAACCGTTGCGACGATCACCACGTCGCGGCGCTCCATCAGGCTTTTGGTGGCCGAGAGCCGCATCTGCTCGATGTGCTCGTTGATCGACGAATCCTTCTCGATGAAGAGATCGCGCTGCGGCACATAGGCTTCCGGCTGGTAATAATCGTAGTACGAGACGAAATACTCGACCGCGTTGCGCGGGAAGAACTCGCGGAACTCCGAGTAGAGCTGCGCAGCGAGCGTCTTGTTGGGCGCGAACACGATGGCCGGGCGGCCCAGGCGCGCGATGGTGTTGGCCATCGTAAAGGTCTTGCCCGAGCCCGTCACGCCAAGCAGGGTCTGAAACGAAAGACCGTCCCCCACCCCTTCGACGAGCGTTTCGATGGCGGTCGGCTGGTCGCCGGCCGGCAGATACGGCTGGTAGAGCTGAAACGGCGAGCCTTCATACTGAACGAACTTCGACTCGTCGAGCGCGTGCGCGTCGGCGACGGTGTGGTCGGACATGGGTGACATCCTGGGCGCGGAGCAAACAACCATTCTAGCGTCTTGCCGAATCTTGCCGATGGGCAGGCCCGGGCAGACCGTAGCGGGCCATCGAACGCGGAGCCTTCGGTCCGCAAAGAAAAATGGCCCCGCCAACGTCGCAGTCGGCGAAAAACCGGCCCGAGGATTCGTTACAATAGCGAGTTGCGTGGCCGGCTGCCCGACGCAACCCGAAACACCCGCAGCGCGCGGCCTACCGAGCTTCCCACTCACTTTTGCCGAATCATCATGTCCCTCTTTTCCGCTGTCGAACTCGCCCCCCGCGACCCGATCCTGGGTCTGAACGAAGCCTATAACGCCGATGCGCGCGCGACCAAGGTGAACCTCGGTGTGGGCGTGTACACCAACGAAGAAGGCAAGATTCCGCTGCTGCGCGCGGTGCGCGAAGCGGAAAAGGCCCGCGTCGAAGCCGGACTGCCGCGCGGCTACCTGCCTATCGAAGGCATTGCCGCCTATGACGCAGCCGTGCAAAAGCTGCTGCTCGGCGACGATTCGCCGCTGATCGCGGCAGGCCGCGTCGTCACGGCGCAGGCGCTGGGCGGCACGGGCGCGCTGAAGATCGGCGCCGACTTTTTGAAACGCGTGAATCCGGACGCCAAGGTCGCGATCAGCGACCCGAGCTGGGAAAACCACCGCGCGCTGTTCGAAAGCGCGGGCTTCGAGGTAATCGCCTACCCGTACTACGACGCGCAAACCAACGGCGTGAACTTCGAAGGCATGCTGAACGCGCTCAACAGCTACGCGGCGGGCACCGTCGTCGTGCTGCACGCGTGCTGCCACAACCCGACCGGCGTGGACCTCACGATCGACCAGTGGAAGCAGGTGATCGAAGCCGTGAAGGCGCGTCACCTCGTGCCGTTCCTCGACATCGCTTACCAAGGTTTCGGTGACGGCATCGCCGAAGACGGCGAAGTCGTGCGCCTGTTCGCCGCTTCGGAACTCAACGTGTTCGTCTCGTCGTCGTTCTCGAAGTCGTTCTCGCTGTACGGCGAGCGCGTGGGCGCGCTGTCGATCCTCACGAGCAGCAAGGAAGAATCGGCGCGCGTACTCTCGCAGCTCAAGCGCGTGATCCGCACGAACTACTCGAACCCGCCGACGCACGGCGGCTCGGTGGTCGCAGCGGTGCTCGGCTCGGCCGAACTGCGCGCGATGTGGGAAACCGAACTTGGCGAAATGCGCAACCGTATTCGCGCGATGCGCACGGGCCTCGTTGAGCGCCTCGCGGCAGCGGGCGTGGACCGCGACTTCAACTTCATCAACGTGCAGCGCGGCATGTTCTCGTACTCGGGCCTGACCGCGGCGCAAGTCGATCGCCTGCGCGAAGAATTCGGCATCTACGCCGTGAGCACGGGCCGTATCTGCGTGGCCGCGCTGAACCTGCGCAACCTCGACGCCGTGGCTAACGCTGTTGTGCAAGTGCTGAAGTAAGGCAAAACCGGCACAACACCGGCACAAAGAAAAGCGCCCGTTCGAAAGAACGGGCGCTTTTTGTTTTCTGGGGCGCGCTTCCAGCTGCTAGCTGTTAGCCGCCGTGCTCCCCGCTGCCGGGCCCGCGGCTGTCACGGTGAATATCGTGCGTGACAAAGCCGGAGTCGTTGTCGGGCTTGTCGAGCCAGTCCGGCTGCGCAAGCGACGCGCGAATGTCCTCCAGACCGCTCGCCCAGTGCTCGCGCATCGTCGAGACGCCGAACTGGAAGTCCTTGAAGTGGCCCTCGTACTCCTTCTGCCGGTAGATCAGGTGGATCACGTTGTATTTTTTCGAACACGAGAGCTCGTCGGCCAGCTTGACCCACGCGTCGTCCCGATGCTCGGGCGCGACGCGATCGAGCACCTCGCGCAAGACGTGCCGATAACGCTGCGCACGCTGCAGCATATCGGTCACGAGACGCGTGCGGCTCGAGTACTGAATGTCCTTCACGCGGCCCTGAACGTCGGCGATGCTGTCCGGCACCGGCCCGCGCGCGCTCCAGAGATCCACCTGGAATGCGAGCGTGTCGCGCCGGGGCGAAGTCTGGATCACCTCGTAGAGCGGCGTATTCGACATCAGCCCGCCGTCCCAGTAATACTCGCCGTCGATCTCCACCGCCGCGAAACCCGGCGGCAGCGCCCCCGAGGCGATGAAATGCTCGGGACGCAGCTTCGTGGTGGTGTTGTCGAAGTAGACGAAGTTGCCGCTCGCCACGTTCACGGCTCCGACCGACACGCGAGTCTCGCGCGAATTGATGCGGTCGAAGTCGCACAGACGTTCTAGCGTCGCCTTGAGCGGCTTGGTGTCGTAGTAGCTCGCCCTCTCCGGATGCCCGGACGCCTGCGGCAGCGGCGGTGGAACGCGCGGCACGAAAAAGCCCTTCTGGCCTTCGACCACCGCGCTCGCCGCCTGCATGGCCGTAAAGGTCTTGCGGATAGCCTCGCCCGAGTTGAACAGCGCGTGCTCGATGAAGGCCGGCAATGGCGGCGTGTACGCCGGCTGGCAGATCGTCTCCCAGAACTCGCGCAGACGCGCCACGCGATGCTCGGGCGGATTGCCCGCGATCAGCGCCGTATTGAGCGCGCCAATCGAAATGCCGGCGATCCAGTTGGGCGCGATGCCGGCTTCGACCAAGCCTTCGTAAACGCCCGCCTGGTAGGCACCCAGCGCGCCGCCGCCCTGCAGCGTGAGCGCGATGGTTTCCCACTGCCCGGACTCGCTCGCGCAGCTCGACACAAACGGCTGCGGGCGCGCAGCTGACGAAGGCGCCGGCTTCGCCCGCGCCGGCGAGCCCGACTCCTTATCGGATCGCATATCGGATTGAGCATCGGACCGCAACCCGGTTCCAGTGCGCGCGCCGGTCTCATCTCCGACCGCGCCCGATTCGACCCGCCCTTTCTTGCGCTGCGCCATGGCCGGTCCTCCGCGTTATTGCATGAACCAGCCGTGGCTCACCACGAACGACTGGCCCGTGAAGGCCGCGCTCGGGAATGCCGAGAGGAACAGCACCGTCTGCGCGACGTCTTCGACCGTCGTGAAGATGCCGTCCACCGTGCCGCCCAGCATCACGCGCTTGACCACTTCTTCCTCGGAAATGCCCAGTTCCTTGGCCTGCTCGGGAATCTGCTTTTCCACCAGCGGCGTGCGCACGAAGCCCGGGCAAACCACGTGCGAGCGCACGTTGTGCTTGCCACCTTCCTTCGCGAGCACGCGTGCGAGACCCAGCAGCGCATGCTTGGCTGCCACATACGCCGATTTGAGCGGCGACGCCTCGTGCGAATGCACCGAGCCCATGTAGATCACGACGCCGCCGCGATCGTCCTTGTACATGTGCTTGAGCACGGCCTTGGTGGTGAGGAATGCGCCGTCCACGTGAATGGCCTGCATCTTCTTCCAGTCGGAGAACGCGTAGTTTTCGATGGGGTTCACGATCTGGATGCCGGCGTTCGAAACGAGGATGTCGACCGGACCAAGCTCGGCCGCCACACGGTCGATGCCCTGGTTCACGGCCTCTTCGCTGGTGACGTCCATGGCCACGCCGATGGCCTTGCCGCCCGCGCCCTTGATCTCCTCGGCCACGGCGTCGGCGCCGCTCTGGTTGAGGTCAGCGATGGCGACCGCCGCGCCCGCCTGCGCGAGCGTGAGCGCGATTTGCTTGCCGATGCCGCTGGCCGCGCCAGTAACGACCGCAACTTTGCCATCGAGCTTCGTATTCAGAGTGAGAGACGACATCGAGCACCTCCAGGTAGTAGACGGAATGAGACCTCGGCGCGCGCACGCGGTCAAACCTGTCGAATGGCTTAAGGCTTTACCTACGCCATTCGGCCGGATGTTGCGCCGCGGCCAACCGCGCTATTGTGCATGAAGCCGAGCACCCCGCACGTCGGGGCGAACAATGTTGTCGCACCGCGAGTCCTCAGCACACCCGCACAGATCATGCTAAGTTTGGCCGCTCTACAAGGAGGCGTTCATGAACTATCGGCGACTGGGCCGCTCGGGCCTGCAAGTCAGCGAACTGTCCATCGGCTCGTGGGTCACCTACGGCAATCAGGTCGACCACAATCTCGCGCGCGAATCGCTTGCTGCGGCGCGCGACGCGGGCGTCAACTTCTTCGACAACGCCGAGGCTTATGCCGGCGGCAAATCGGAGGAAATCATGGGCCAGGCGGTCAAGGAACTCGCTTGGCCGCGCGTGAGCTACGTGGTGTCCACCAAGTTCTTCTGGGGCTTGAACGAGGCGCCCAACCAGTATCACACGCTCAACCGCAAGTACCTCATGAACGCCATCGACGGCTCACTCAAGCGGCTGCAACTCGATTACGTCGACCTGGTATTCTGCCATCGCCCCGATCCGAACACGCCCATCGAGGAAACCGTCTGGGCCATGAGCGACATGATCTCGCGCGGCAAGGCGCTCTATTGGGGCACTTCGGAGTGGAGCGCCGACGAAATTCGCTCCGCGTGGGACATCGCGGAACGACATCATCTTCACAAGCCCGTTATGGAGCAGCCGCAGTACAACCTGTTTCACCGCCGCCGCGTGGAAAACGAATACCAGCGACTTTACGAGGACATCGGTCTCGGCCTCACCACCTGGAGCCCGCTCGCCTCCGGGCTGCTCACAGGCAAATATCGCGGCGGCGTGCCGGCCAGCAGCCGCGCCCAGTTGCAGGGCTACGACTGGCTGCGCAAGGAGGTCACCGACGCCGACAAGAACGAGATCGTCGGCAGACTCGCGGACTTCGCCAAGGAACTGGACTGCACGGTGGGCCAGCTTGCACTCGCGTGGATTCTCAAGAATCCGCACGTGAGCACGGTGATTACCGGCGCGTCGCGCGTCGAGCAAATCGGCGAAAACATGCTGGCGCGCGAAGTGGCGCAGAAGATCACGCCCGAAGTGAAGGAAAAAATCGAAGCGATAGTCGGCGACAGCTACGATTAAGGCGCGCTGCGCGCACGAAGATCGGAGTGATGCGTCGGGCCAAAGCGCTGGCGTGGTACCGCGGTTGTACAATACGCGACCTCGTCGGCGCGCCCGCCTGCATTACCAGGCCGCACTCGCACTTGCCTGCATTTTTTTCGATCCCCACCGACCTCGCGTCCGCCCCATCATGCTGAGCTACCGTCACGCCTTTCACGCCGGCAATCACGCCGATGTCCTCAAACACGCCGTCGTCGTGCAGTTGCTGCAATACCTCGGCAAGAAGGACAAGGCGTACTGGTACATCGACACCCATGCGGGCGCTGGCGCCTATGCGCTGCGCGAAGGCTACGCCACGAAGAACGCCGAGTTCGACACCGGCATTGGCAAGCTCTGGGGCCGCACCGATCTGCCGGCGATGCTGGCCGAATATGTCGATGAAGTCGCGGCGCTCAATCCCGACGGCGAGTTGCGCTTCTATCCCGGCTCGCCTTATCTCGCCTGGCGGCTGATGCGCGAGCAGGACCGCATGCGTTTGTTCGAATTGCACAGCACGGAGATCGACGTGCTGCGCCACCGCTTTCGCGATGCGGGCCGCCGCGTGATGATCCACGCGGGCGACGGCTTCGACGGCATCAAGGCGCTGTTGCCCCCGCCGCCGCGCCGTGCGCTCGTGCTGATCGACCCGTCGTTCGAAGACAAGCGCGATTACGCACGCACCATCGCGTGTGTTGAGGAAGGGCTTGAGCGCTTTGCCACCGGCACTTACGCGGTCTGGTATCCGCAAGTTACGCGGCCCGAATCGCAGCGCTTTCCCGAGCAGTTGAAGCGCATCCAGGAAAAGAACTGGCTGCACGTCTCGCTCTCGGTCAGCCGTCCGCCCGAAGACGGTTTCGGGCTGTTCGGAAGCGGCATGTTCATTCTGAATCCGCCCTACACACTCGCCGCCACCCTCAAGGAAACCATGCCGTGGCTCGTCAAGACGCTTGGTCTCGACGATGGTGCGCAGTTCAAGATCGAATCGCGCGGCGACTGAAATTCACGCCCCCGGCGCGACGCTGCATGATGCGCGTCGCCACTATTGCGGCGTGGGTCTCGGCATCGGCCGAGGCGGCCGTCCACCGCCACCCGGCACCTCGACATAGGGCGAGACAATGATCGGCACCTGCGAGTTGTCCGCGCCCGTCCCGTTCAGCGTGGGCAACGACTGGGTCTGCACCATCGGTTGAGACGAAAGCGGTGCGTTCTGCAGCACCGTGCCCGATTGGCCGTCGCTAATGCCGTGCTGCGTATCCAGAATCAATGGTTTGCCGCCTGCATACGCTCCTGCGCTCGCCAGCGTTGTCGCCAGAACGGCGCTCGCCATGAGCGCGTGGCTCGTCCACCTGCGACGAGAACGATTTGACTTCATGAGCACCCCCGATCAATGCGTCTCTGGTTCTATACAAGACGCTATATCGGCATGTCGCAAAAAGACTTTACCTTGCCACCGTGGCAGGGTTCAGACTGCCTCGCGTGAGCACCGGGGGATGCCGAAACCGGCCCAGAAATGACAAAGCCCCGCCAGATGCGGGGCTTGTGACAGTGCGGAATTCTGCTGACTGCTTAGCGCGTGTAGCCGTGCATTTCGATCAAACGGATGCGTTGCTCGAGTTGCACGAGGTCTGCGGACGTCGAGAGATACGCTTCACGGCGACGACGCTCTGCAGTTTCAAACCAGTTGCTCAGCTTTTCAAGAAGGTATGCAAACATGATGTGTTCTCCAAGGATTGGTGTATCCCCGGTGGATTTGCATCAGGGATTACCCTCGTAAGGGATAACCCGCATTATAACGATTACAATCGGCTTGGCTAGTGAATTGATCGAATGCGGTGCATTCCATTCTGGAATGGCGCATCAGAGTGTTTTGTACAACATCATGATTTATCGGCAAATTTCCCTGCAACTCCGGCAAACTCACGCGCATCTTGCACTGAAACGCACCAGAATTGTGCAGCGCATCGCGAAAGTTGCGACAATTTGCCAGCATGGGTTGCACCTCCGGGCTTCGCTCCGCATCCAATCCGGCTCGCTGGCCGGCTCAGGCTGTGGCGTCGTGCCCCACCGGTTCCGGGTCGGCAAGCCGTTCGATGATCGGGCAGTCCGGCCGCTCGTCGCCGTGGCAGTGGGCCGCCAGATGCTTGAGCGTGTCACGCATCTGCGTGAGTTCGGCAATGCGCTGGTCGAGTTCGGACACGTGTTCGAGCGCGATCGCCTTGACCTCGGCGCTCGCGCGCGAGCGGTCATGCCAGAGCGCGAGCAGGCGCCGGATATCTTCGACAAGAAAACCCAGGCGCCGCGCCTGGCGGATGAAGCGCAGCGCGTGCACCTCTTCCATGCCGTAGACGCGGTAGCCGGACTCCGTGCGCCCCTTCGGCGCGAGCAGGCCGACGCTCTCGTAATAACGGATCATTTTTGCGGTGACGCCCGATTCGCGCGCCGCTTCGCCGATATTCATGCTGTGCCCCTGAATTACTTTCAATGATTCGATGCTATACCTTCCCACGATGGGAAGGTATAGCATCCTCTCAGCCTGGTCACCAGCAAGGTCAGTCACTGGCAAAATCCGGCCACGGCCCCATTTGCCACTTATCCGCTCTCTTCCAGAAGGAAAACACCATGATCCAGTTCAACGTCGAAGGCATGAGCTGCCAACACTGCGTCGGCGCCGTCACGCGCGCGATCCACGAACACGATGCCGCCGCGAAGGTCGAAATCGATCTGGCCTCGGGCCGCGTGAGCGTCGAATCGAAGCAAAGCGCCGAGGTGCTCAAGGCCGCCATCGACGAGGCAGGCTACACCGTCACCGGCACGGCCGGCGCCTGACGCGAGGCGCGCCATGTTCAAGGTTGCCGTAGCAGGCGCTTCCGGGCTGCTCGGGCGCGCGCTCGTGCGTGAGCTTGCGGCCGGAACGGACTGGCAGGTCGTGTCCACCGCGTTCAGCCGCGTAGGTGCGGGGCAAGTACCGCTCGACGTGCGCGACGCCCGCGCGGTCGACGCATTCGTCGCCGGCGAGGCGCCCGACGCCATCGTGATTGCCGCTGCCGAGCGCCGCCCCGACGTGTGCGAGCACGACCCGGCGGCGGCGCGCGCACTCAATGTCGACGCCGTGCGCAGCATTGCCGCCGCAGCCAGGCGGCGCGGCGCGTGGGTGCTGTCGATCTCCACCGACTACGTGTTCGACGGGGCGCACCCGCCCTATCGACCCGACGCCGCGCCGAACCCGCTCAACGCCTACGGCCGCAGCAAGCTCGAAGGCGAGCGCGCGCTGCTCGACGCCACCGACAACGCACTGGTGCTGCGCCTGCCGCTGCTGTACGGTCCGATCGTCGACTGGCAGGAATCGGCGGTTACGAGCCTCGTGCCGGCGATCCGCGCGTCGGCGCGGGCTGACGCCGCGCCCGCGGTGATGGACGCCTGGGCCACGCGCTACCCGACCTTCACGCCCGACGTCGCGTTCGTGATTCGCGAGTTGCTGACGCGCTGGGCAGACGGCAACGCGGTGTGCGGCATCGCGCAATGGTCCGGCGACGAGCCGATGACCAAATACGACATCGCGCAACGCATTGCGCGAGCGCTCGGCATCGAGGCGCAACTCGTCGCGCAGACGGCGCCCACGGACGCGACGCCGCGTCCGCGCGATTGCCACCTCGACTCGGGGCGGCTCGAAGCGCTGGGGATTGGGCGGCGCACGCCCTTCGACGCAGGCATTCGCGCGGTGCTCGATGCGTTCATGCGCGACGGCGCGACACCATAGCCGACACAGTACGCGCTGCAAGCGCCCGGCAAACCGCAAACCGCCGGGCGCGCGCAACCCGGCTCCATTGCATGCTGTGCATGCATGGCGTCGCTGCCCGGCGCCCCTCCCTGGCCAATGCCCGCTCAGTGAAAATCGCGGCTCTGGGTCGCAAGCCGTCCGAGCAGCCGGCTGTGATCCTCCAGCCGATGCGCGACCAGATGCACGACCTCGCCCTCGCGCTGCACGACACCCGCCACCGCCAGCAGCGACGCCCCGAGCAGTTCCCTGCGTTGCGACTCCACGAGCGCCGCGTGCACGATCACGTTGACCGAGCCGGTTTCGTCCTCGAGCGAGACGAAGATGGTGCCGTTCGCCGTGCCGGGCCGCTGCCGCACCGTAACGATGCCGCACACGCGCGCAAGCATGCCGTGGCGGCACTGCGCCAGTTGCGCCGCGCTGCGAAAGCGCTGCTTCGCCAGCCCCGGCCTCAGCAGTTCGAGCGGATGGCGGTTGAGCGTGAGCCGCAGGCTCGCGTAGTCGGCGACGATCTCGGCCCCCTCCGAGGCGCGCGGCAATGCGAGCCGCGCCTCGGCCACGGGCGCATCGCGCAATAGCGCGGGCACCGCATGCTGCGCGGTCACAGCCCACCACGCCTCGCGCCGATGCCCCGCGATGCTCGCGAGCACATTGGCCGCCGCGAGCGCCTCGAGTTCCCGGCGCGTGAGCGCGGCACGGCGCGCGAGATCGTCGACGTCGACGAACGGCGCACGCGCACGCGCGGCCATCACGCGCTGCGCGGCATCCTCCGAAAAACCCTTGATGAGACTGAAGCCCAGGCGCACCGCCGGACCTCTGCGCCCGTAATGCCGGGACGGCAGCGCGACGCGCGCATGCACGATGCGCTTGAGACCGTGCATGAACGGACGGCGCTGCTTGCGCCCGTCATCGCAGTCGCGCAAACCGTCGCGCTCCCAGCCACGCCCGCCGCCATTGCCGGCGTCTGCGCCCATCGCGCCGTTGTGCATGCGCGCGAACACGGCGGCACTCAACAGCGCGCGATAATGCCCCACCTCGGCGCAACGCGCTTGCACGCCATCGGCATCGAGCCGCACGCCTGGCTGGCCGCGCACCTCCAGCACCGACGCCCAGTCGCTCAGCGCGATATCGGGCGCGCGCACCAGCACGCCATGCCGCTTTGCATCCTGCACGAGCTGCGACGGCGAATAGAACCCGAGCGGCTGACTGTTCAGCAGTCCGACAAGAAACGCAGCGGGTTCGTAGCGCTTGAGCCATGAGCTCGTGTAGACGAGCAGCGCAAAGCTCGCCGCGTGGCTCTCCGGAAAGCCGTAGTCGCCGAAGCCCTCGATCTGCTTGCAGATGCGGTTCGCAAAACCCTCCGAGTAGCCCTTCCTCAACATCCGCTGCTTGAGGTCGTCCTGATAAGGCCGCAGATCGCCATCGCGCCGCCACGCGGCCATCGCGCGGCGCAGCTTGTCGGCTTCCTCGCCGGTGTAGTCGGCGGCGACCATCGCGAGATGCATCACCTGTTCCTGAAAAATCGGCACGCCCAGCGTGCGCTCGAGCACCGGGCGCAAGTCCTCTTTCGCGTACTCGACCTTTTCGTCGCCATGTCTGCGCTTCAGATACGGATGCACCATGTCGCCCTGAATCGGCCCGGGCCGCACGATCGCCACCTGGATCACGAGGTCGTAGTACTCGCGCGGACGCAAACGCGGCAGCATGCTCTGCTGCGCGCGCGACTCGATCTGAAACACGCCCACGGTGTCCGCGTGGCAGCACATCTCGTAGACCGCCCGATCCTCGCGCGGAATGTCCTGCACGCGATATTCCGGCAACCCGAGCCGAAGCGCAACGCATTCGAGCGAGCGCCGGATCGCCGAAAGCATGCCGAGCGCGAGCACGTCCACCTTCAACAGACGCAGCGCATCGATATCGTCTTTGTCCCATTCGATCACGTAGCGGTCCTTCATCGCCGCGTTCTCGATCGGCACGAGGCGCGAGAGCTTGTCGCGCGCGATCACGAAGCCGCCCACGTGCTGCGAGAGATGACGCGGGAAGCCGCGCAGTTCGCGTGTGAGGCGAATCAGTTGCTGCGTGACGTGCGAGTCGGGCGAAAAGCCCGCTTCTTCCAGATGGCTCGCGATCGAATCGGGTCCGTCCCACCATTGATGCGCGCCCGAGAGTTTCTCGAGAAGCGCGTTGTCGAGACCGAGCGCCCTACCCACGTCGCGCAGCGCGCTGCGCGAACGGTATGTGATGAGCGTTGCGGCCAGCGCAGCGCGGCGCGTGCCGTACTTGCGATAGATGTACTGAATGACCTCTTCGCGCCGCTGATGCTCGAAGTCGACGTCAATGTCTGGCGGCTCGTTGCGCGCGCGGGACAGAAAGCGCGCGACGAGCATGTTCATGCGCACCGGGTCGATCTCCGTGATGCCGAGGCAGTAGCAGATCACCGAGTTCGCCGCCGAGCCGCGCCCCTGGCACAGAATATTCTGCGAGCGCGCAAAGCGAACGATGTCGTGCACCGTGAGAAAGTACTTTTCGTACTTCAGCTCGGCGATCAGTCCCAGTTCTTCTTCGATCTGCTTGCTGCGCTTCTCGTTCAGGCCGTCAGGCCAACGCTCGGCGACGCCCTTCATCACGAGCGCGCGCAGCCACGAGGCGGGCGTCTCGCCCGCAGGCACGAGCTCCTCGGGATACTCGTAGGCCAGCTCGCTCAGGCAAAACGTGCAGCGACGCGCGACTTCGAGCGTCGCATCGAGCGCATCGCGCGGATACAGCGCGCCGAGCCGCACGCGCGAGCGCAGATGGCGCTCGGCATTCGGTTCCAGCGCGCGGCCGCACGACGCGAGCGGCTTGCCGATACGCACCGCGCTCAGCGTGTCCTGCAACGGCTTGCGCGAGCGCGCGTGCATCAGCACGCCGCCCGCCGCGACGAGCGGCAGACCGCTTTCCTGCGAGACGTGGCGCAGCACTTCGATCTGCGTGTCGTCGCCGCCCGTTTGCCAGAGTTCGAGCGCGAGCCATGCGCGCTCGGCCGCGAAACCCGCGAGCCAGTGCGCGGCGCGCAGCGTCTGCGCAAGCGTGGCCGCGCGCTGGGGCACGAGCAGCAGCACGCAGTCGCGCAGATGCTTTAGATGCACGAAGTCCGGCTCGGGATCGGTGAAGTCGGACGGATGCACGCGGTAGTGGCCTTTGTCCGCGCGCGAGCGCGCGAGCGTGATCAGCTCGCACAGGTTGCCGTAACCCTCGCGATTCATCGCGATTGCAACAAGCGTGCAGAACGGCGCGCCGCTTTCATCGACGAGATTCAACTCGCTGCCGATCAGCAGATGCAGCGAGGGGACGAACGGGCCGGGCGCCGGCACGGCACCGGCCGCCGCGGCATGGTCATGCGCCTTTTTGCGCGCTTCGTCGTATTCGTTGAGCGCGCTATACGCGCGCACGATGCCGGCGAACGAGCATTCGTCGGTAATCGCGAGCGCGCGATAGCCGTGACGGATCGCCTGCTCGACCAGCTCGCCCGGGCACGACGCGCCGCGCAAGAACGAGAAGTTGCTCAGGCAGTGCAGCTCCGCATAATCGGGCAGCGCCGATCCCGGCGAATAAAGTTGTGCAGGCAACGATGTGCCAGCCCCACTGTTCGACATGATGCTGAAGATGAAGCGGCGTTAGCCAAAAAGCCCTTGCAGATACCACTGCCCGCCAATGCGCTCGCGGTACAGCCAGAACATGCGCCCCTGGTCGTCGGCGGCGACGTAGTAGTCGCGCCCGACGCCCTCGCCGTCCCACCAGCCCGCCTCGATGCGCTCGGTGCGCGTGAGCGTCTTGAGCGGCCGCCGATAAACCGGCCGGTCGCCGCGCATCGCGAGCTTGAGCGGCTTTTCGAGCAGCCATGCCGGGCGGGGCTGCGACGGCAACGGCACCTCGGGCAAATCGAAGGCCGTCTGTACGGGCGCGGCTTCCTGCTGCGCGTCGGATCGAGCGCCCGCCTTGCGTGAATCGCGCGGCTTGCGCGCAGCCGTCCGGCGCGCGCCCGCGCTGCGGTTCGTACGCCAGGTTCGCGCCGACATCGCCTGTTCGGGCCGGTGATCGTCCTCGACGAACAACTGCAGCACGTTCTGCTCGCCGATGCGCGCGCCAATGCGCTCGAACAGTTGAGCGAGCGACGCATCCGACGCCTCGGGCGAGGGAAACAACGTGTCGGTGGGCGGCGCATACGCGCTCACCTGATCGGCGACAAGCGCAAGGCCGATCACAGGCGCGGACAGCGCGGTCTGATTGAGCTTCTCGCGCAACAGCCACAGCAGATGCTCGGCATCGCGCGAAGGCGCAGCCCACGATAGTGCGAGGCTCGACGTGCGCGGCGCATGGCGCGACGCCAGCTCGTGCTCGAGACGCAGCTCGAAGCCGCTCAGAGCGCCATGCTGGACGGCCAGCCAGCCGGCCAACTGCAGCACGAGACGGCGCGCGGCAAACAGCAGCGCCTCGGCGCTCTCCACGCGCGCCTGCAATTCGAGCGAAGCATGAAACGACGGCGGCGCAGCAAACCAGGCGCGCGGATCGGGTGCCTCGCCGCGCGCCTGCGCGAGCCAGGCGAGCACGCCGTCGCCGAAGCGGCGCACGATGCCGTCGCGCGGCAGCCGCCGCAAATCGCCGAGCGTCGCGCAGCCGATCTGCGTGAGCGCCTGCTCGTGCTGCGCGGCGAACGGCGCGAGCGCGACCGGCAACGCATCGAGCGCGCGCACGAGCGTAGTGTCCTTGAGCACGCGAAAGCGCCGCGCCGCGTGCGCTCCGGCGCTCGCGCGCGCCTGCGCTAACGCCCACGCGCCCCAGGCGGTGGGCGCGCAGGCGATGCGCGCGGCGTGGCCGCAACTGGCCACCGTGGCCGCCACCTTGGCCAGCAACGCGCGCACGCCACCGAAAAGACGCAGCCCGGACCCGACTTCGAGCAAAAGCGTATGCGACTGCGCGAGCGACACCTTTGGCGTGTAGACGAGCAGCGCGAGCGCAAGCGCCTCGAACGCGCGCACCTCGCGCGCCGCATCGGGCTCGAGCAACACGAGCCCCGGCGCGAGCGCAAGCGCATGAGCGCGCGTGCTGCCCGGCTGCACGCCGAGACGAAACGCGTCGAGATCGGCGATCAGAATGCGCGCGTGATCGGCTAGCGCGTAGCAGCGCGCGCTCAGCGCGTCCTCCCCCGTGGCCTCGTCAGGTCGACTGGCCCGCGGTGACTCCAGTGCTGACGCCAGCGCTGGCGACGTGAGCGGCACGGGCGGCCTCACGGCCTCCAGCGGCAACAACGGCAAGGTGACGGCGATCCACAACATGATTGATCCCGGGCCACGGCGTGGCCGGCAATGCGCCCGGCTGGGGCAGCACCGACTCCTGCAGCGGCAAAGTGATGACGAGTGGCTGGGCGGGCGGCGGCCCGCGACGCTTGAAAATATCGACGGACACAGCGGTGAGCTGCATCCATTCACGGCGATTCAGACGCGCATCCTCGGGCGGCGGCACCGGCGTACAGACCATGCGCAGCGGCGCCGGCGACGACTGGCTGCGCGCAGCGGGTGGACGCATCAGAAACGCCAGCGACTGCGAATCCTGCGCGGCGACCTGCAAACGCCGCAGGGCATCGGCGCGCACCCTCGACTGCCAGAGCAGCACGGCGCCGATGCCGTCCTGCTTGAGCGCCTGCTCGGCGGCCCACGGCGCCTCGGCCTCGCTCGCGCGCACCCAGATCAGGCGCTCGAGCGCGATTCCCCACGCCTTGAGTGCGCACGCGTACGGCCGCCACGGCGGCGCGACGAGCAGTACGTGCCGCCCGGCCCGCGCAGTGAGCATGCGCAGCACAGGCGCGACGAGCCGCATCTCGCCGATGCCGCCCTGCTCGACGAGCAGCTCGGTCAGGCTGCCCGCAGGCCAGCCCGCGCCAGGCAACTGGGCATCGAGCGCGGCATGGCCGCTCGCCACCGTGCGCTCGCCCGCGTGCGCGAGCTGATTGCCCTGCCAGACCCGGCTTTGCAGCCGGGGCGGCAGGTGTGCCGCCGCAAACTGGAATGCCGCCATGATTGCGCTCTGGAAAAAGGGAATAGAACGCCCTGCCCAACACGAAACGGGGCATGACAGGATTGTCGACGCGCATGAAAGACCTCGCCGATACCTGTATATTTATACAGTATTTGACGGGGTTGGGGAAGCGGATGTGTTCATCCCCCCAAACTTCGATCTGTCTTGCAGCAGCGCATGATTGCGCACCGCCAGATGGAGCATCCCTGCAAGACCCGCATGATTAAATTCCCATCCGTTCGATGCGCGTTTGCATCTCGCCTCGATATCGCCTCATGAAACTGGCGACATTTTCGAAAAATTCCTCTTCAAGAGTAATTACACAGCTGAAAGCATATTTGCTACGCATAAAAATAAATCCGCGTAGAAATAATCTTATTTATTGACCCCGCGATATTTGACAGAGTGCTCCACAGCCCCTTATTTAACGAGGAAATTTCGCTCCCGCAGGAAAGCGCCGTGATCGGGAAGAGAAAAGAGATGCAGCGAATCCGCGCAATCAGGTCACGAATAAATCGAAATACAAATATCACAGGAGTGCTAATCTTGACGCATCATAAAAACCCCACTGATACTCTCGATCGCGTCCGCATCATTATTGCCGATGACCATCCCATCGTACGACTGGCCGTTGCCGCAACCTTTACGAGCCTGCCTGGTTATGAGATTGTCGCGCTCGCAAAATCGGGACTCGACCTGCTGAGCGCATTGTACAAAAACCACTGCGATCTGATCGTTACCGATCTCGCAATGTGCTGGGATGCTCCCGAAACGGATGGCATGGCGCTGATCCGGTGGCTCAGATTCAAATATCCGGCCATCCCCGTTGTCGTCTTCACGATGACAACGAGCATCAGCATAATCAGAGAACTAATACAGGCACGCGTTGCTGGAATCGTCACCAAAGACGAGCCGCTGAGCGAACTCACGAAGGTCTGTCAGTATGCGCAGTCCGGCAGCAAAATCGCCGTCTCCGATATGGTCGCGCGAAGGCTTTCGGCATCTGCCCCGCCAGCAGAGATCAAGCGCAAACTTGCGCTTTCCCGCAAGGAACGCGAAATCGTCCAATTAATCGCGCGCGGCATGTCACTAACCGAAATTGCGCGCCGCTCTGGCCGAACGACGTCTACGATAGGCACTCAGAAAATGGCGGCGATGCGCAAACTGCACCTGACATCCAACGCCGAGCTGATTCAGTATGCAATGCTTCACGGGCTGGCCAGTTCTTGAGGCAACTCGCCCCCAGCCGCGCAAAAAGAAAAAGGGCTTAGCATGCGCTAAGCCCTTGAATATCGTGGTCGGAGCGATAGGATTCGAATCTGCTCAGAACCACGGTGCAATAAGGCTCTCCGGGGAATGCGTCAGGGCATTCCGCCGTGTCGATTGACACAGTTTCGCAGAGTGTAGCATGGGCTCTCTTGGTGGTTTGGGCAATTAGTACAATGTAGGAATTCTCGACTGTGCGTCGAAACAGTCGGCTCCCCGACCCCAAGGGAAAACCACTATGGCCGATTTGCTTACTGAGACAACCGGGACTACGGCATCGATGCCGAGACCCAGCGTAAACGACCGGGTAACAATCACCATCGTGCCGATTTTTGATGATCGGCCGAAAGCATCTCCGACCGGAACACAGGGCACTTACGAAGCCATATTCGTTCTAGGCGTGCCGGGGACTGCGCTGTTCCAAGAGGCGCTTGACATTCCCGAATTGCTGAAGTCGGGGGACTCGCTCCTGACGATGCCCAAGGATTCCGTCAAGGTTGAATGCCTTATCCAAGGCGACGGGCCTGTTGCAAAGATCAGCTTCTTGCCGAACGCGGAAAACCGACTGGCACAAGCTGAGATGACATTCGATGCCGCTTCTTTTGACGCCGCGGAGGAAATTGCATGGAATCTGATAAGCAATATGCTCAGTGTCTGGTCGTTCCGGCACGACACCGCAGTCGATATTAGTGGGTATCAAATTCGGGAAACGGCGTCACAAGTTCTGCGGGCTAACTTTGGTATTGTCGGAGCCCCTAAGACACTTGACATCAATTTTGGAGGCCCCTCCACCGCCGAACGTCGAGCACTCCTCGCCGCGTACCGTGAGGGGATAAACGCCACAAATCCTTTCTATCAATTTCTCTCGTTATTCAAAGTGGTCGAAGGCGTTCACAAGCTACGCACGCACAGGCGGAAGACTCAAAAAAATAAAGGGGCTGGAACCAGCGAGGCTGTTGAACGGTTCCCCGCCGATGTTTCTGCATTCCCGGAAGGCCTTTCGAGCTTTGCGGCGCGGCTTTCGGGTAAACGCTACAACGCTGTCATAGATGACATGCGTGCAACGGTCAGGAATGCATTGGCGCACTTGAACCCGCTGGATAGTCATCTTATGGCAGACAAGTACAGCGACGTTAAACGGTGCCTCGGACATATACCACCGCTCAGGTATATCGCTCGGCAGATGCTGCTGGCAGAACTTCAAACGCCCATACTTTGATGGATAGCCCCGCCTTGGAGAAAACTGCCGGTTGAGGCGGTATGGGCAATTACCAGTAGCAGCGTTCGTAGCGCATCGCGTTATTACAGACTTTGCACGATTGCGTGAGTCCACTGCGACGGCTCAGTGCCCACATAGAACGCGCTACGACGCCCGTTTGCTTCGTCGGGCTCATGGTTAAGTGACCTGCCCACATCTGAATCGGTACTTCGCCATCCGGCCGTGGTATTCGGTTGAGAGACATTCCCCACCGCGTTCACGCGCGCGATCCTGAATCGGTTTGAGGCTGCCTCGATAACGGCGTCTGTCAGCGACTCTCTGGCTCGCACACTTCGCGCACCAATGCCCATCCAGAACCGTTGCGGCCGACATCTCAAATCTGTGGTCCGCCGCACAGACGAAACGGTACTTTGCCCGCGTGCCCTGATACTGCGTGCTCAGGCACTGACCGCCAGCGAGACGGGCAGTGTCATGCAGACGCGCCATGGTCTGCTCAGTCCAGCATTGCTCGCATACCAGTGCGCCGCGCTGCCCGCGCAGGCGACGTATGAGACTCGCTCCGGACTGGGAGGAAATGTGCTGGTTCGCGCAGCAGAAGCGGTGTTGCTCCCACACCCCAAGCCACTCCCGCTCCAGCAGGGTAAATCCGTCGGCAGCAAGATAGGCCCGAATCCTTGAGATGCGATCATTCGCCGTTGCCATACAGACTGCGCGTGTTACCGGTTGCACTCGACCATGACATTGTGCCCTACACCAGACTGGATATCAGATGACATCCGCATGTTGCCCGATGCCCATGCCGGGCAATCGGGATACCCCCGTCCGTCATAGACTCATCGCCTTCGATAATGACATTCGGTTTGGTATCCGGGTGTTTCGGGCACGATACTTCATCACCCTTGCGAGCGACAAAGCGGCCATCGAAACTCATTGTTGAAGATGCCGTAATGACCTTGCCTCCGTGGTCAGTATCGTCGTCAAGGCGAATAAGATTCATCATTTTTTCCACAATCCATTTCTGAAATATCCAAGCCTTATCGTTATCGATATGACGCTTATATTTGCAGGGTCATTTCACATGCAGCCAATTACTTGACATGTCCCGCCCGCACACACTCCCTCCAAAGAAAATTCATTTGGCGAAAACATCCAATCAATTCAATAGCATGAAAGTGATAGTGATAGGCGGGTTAAAAATTCACACATCAGCGACAATAATCCACATCTTCACAACGAAGCCATTTTTCTACTTTTTTACCACGGGGCGACACGTAGTCCGCGAGCCAATATCGGCCGTCATTTGATTTTTTCACCAAACTCACGACATCCCCTTTAATCAAATAAGATTTCTCGACCCCCGCACCTTCAGGGGAATTGAAAAAATATGCCCGATTATTAACAATCACCCTATCATTCACCCCCCGAGCGTCACTGCCACTTTGAATCCCGGGACCAATTATTTTCTCAATTGCCCTCAACAGAACTGGATCATTGGATATTTCCTTGCTCATATAAATAGCTGACAATCTGGAATTATCCTCAGGTGTCAAAAAATCACCACGACCAAGAAGTAGCAATATCGAAATTGAATACGCGTTTAAAGGGGCACTCAACGCAGGGAGATTAAATCTCACAATCCCTTCAATAAATTCATTGACTTCTTTTTTAGTCAACCTGCTATTTGGCTGCACATCGATGCTTTCGACCTTCCCAAGATGGAGTGTTGTTTGAACAATGCCAATTGACACAAGCGCCCCTCGATCTGGAATCACATAATTATATGTAACACTCCCCTCCATACCGCCCGAATTTACAACAACTGACAGAAAACCCATATCACTTGCTTTGACAGACGGAAGATCATCGGCAACATAGGTATAGATCAATGGGCTTTTCCCTCCGTCCACCCTCAGTTTTATGGTCAAAGGGTTGACCCGCATTCCGTCCGAATTGCTACCTTCCGTAACGGAATAATCCCCTTCATACGTTTGACCATTGAAAAATTTCCCGTGCACGGATTCCGCTCTCGCAGCACCAGACGCAACGAATATCCAGAACACAAGCGAAAACAGGAATCTTATTCCTGAATCAAATTTTCGATTTCTTTTCATTAACAGCCTCCACAGCTTTCCGGATGCCTTCCGAGTGCCCTTTGTAAAATTTAGTCCCATAAAGAGTACTTTTTTCAATTTGATAATCATCAAAGACCAATCCCGGGTTCGTTGTGCATTTTTGCGCCCCGAGCAATTTTGCCAGCTTATTCAATGCAACAAATCTATCATCCACATGATTGAAGCCACCGTTGACCGCAACCGTAATAGCATAAAAATCATTCATATCCGCCTTTGGATTAATATCTCCCCAATGGCTTCCCTGCCTCCAATACCAACATGCGGAGTGAGTGGTATGCTCAACACTGCAGCTTACTTTGTCCGGACTAGTCCCAATGGCTGGATCTGCAACAAATTTTCCATAGGCAATATAATTTGCATCATGAGTAAGCTGAATCAAACCTCGACCGTGGAAATTTGATCCACCATGATAATTATTCCAACCAGAAGGTATCGATCCATCCCTATTGCGATATTCTTCATTTGTCCTGAGCTCATCGCATTCATGAGACATTTGAGACAAAAAATGTACCTTTCTAACACAAGTCATCATGTCATTTTCACGCATGTACTTATTCAGCAATCCAAGAAATTTGCCTTTATCAAACCCACGCACTGACGTATCGTGAGCCGCATGAAAAAGCCCCTTCGACTTGACATCTGCTGGCAAGAGTAAATCCAGTTCTTCCTCGGTAATATCTTTATTACAGGAACAAGTACTTTGCAGGAAATTCCCGATCAACCCGATCGGATGCAAGTGATACACGACCGGCGAAGCCGGAAATCCCTTCACCGTACTGACCTTGTCCCACCACTGCAGCTTCGTGATCCGTTCCAGCTCACTCTGCCAGATGTCCTTGTGCTCCTTCATCAGCGACGACAGCTCGTCCCACTTGCCCATGCTGCCGCCCCATTCGCTCTCGTAGCGCACGATCAGATGCGAAAGCGCCTCGGACAGCCATGGCGTGCCCTGTGCCTGCGCTAGTTCCACCGCCGTGATCGTGCCGTTGCCATCATGGTCGATCGCCTTCTCAAGCTTCGTGATCAGCGGGCTGCCGCTCACATCCAGCGCGGTCGGCTTGAACTCCTGCTCTTCGCTGTCGAACAGCTCCCGCTTGACATAGAGGGATCGCTTGAACGCGTCCACGATCGAGACGCTGCTGTTATCGACGATCTCGAACCCTGGCCACTGCCACGGGCTCTGCCATGCAACGTTCGGATGATCCTTGCCGCAAACCCAGCCGGTCGTGCTCTCGCCTTTGCCAGTCCCGACCGTGATTTCCCACCATTTATGCTTCTGGTCGTCTTCCGTCGAGTGGAGCTGCTGCAACTCGCCCGGTGTGAACACATCCTGAAACGTGGTTGCCGGTCCCTGCGCGTTTGCGATCTTCAGCGGGAAATCCGCCCATCCCGTGATACCGCCGGCTGGCACCACCTGACCACTCAGATTTCGCTCGACCCACACCGGCTGGCCTTCCGGTGTGCCCTGCACCTGGTGTGACGACGCATGCCCGTGCCCGTGCGCGGCAGGAGCCGGCATCCGCGTGGGCTGTACTTTCGCCCACCGGCCGCTCGTCGACGCACCCGCGACAGGCAGGAGCTTCAGCCCCTGCCCAACAACCTGGCCGGGCCTCGGAAGCGTGACGAGCTTCGCGCCCGGCGAGACAACCAGCATGGTCTTCGCCGAATCCGGCGCATTTTTTGCCCGCGCCGCGCTTTTCTCGATGAATGCCTTGAGCTTGTCGCCCGCAAAGACTTCAAGATGCAGCAGTGGCCGGGAAGCCTGCGGTGGCAGTTCAGATGTGTCTCTGTAGCGCAGATAGTGGCCGGGATACCCAACCTTGTCGCCCGCCTTGACGGAGACGGGTGGGTCGAGCACGACCACCGTGTCGAGCGGATTCGGGATCGTCTCCGGATCGAGTTCACCGAGAAAGACCCAGCCGGTCGCTGCCGCCGCTGGCGCATCCTCTCCTGCGACTTTTCCGACCGGTGTACCTTTCAGCACCTTCGAGATTCGTGCCCAGCCTTGGCCCGCCGTGCCCGCGACAGTGATTTCACTGCCCTGCGGTAGCAGGCCGAGAATCTTGCACCGGCTGTCGGGAAGTTCGCGGATATGGAGACCAGTAATGACGGGGACCGCCGTGGGCGCCCGGTAATTGTTGCGGATCAGATCGCCGATCGGGTCGTCTCCGGCGACCGGCTGCCCGGCTGGCTCGGTCTGTTTGTCGCGTGCCTTGCTGCCGACGGTAAACTTCTGGTCGCCTTTCCAGTACGGCATGCGCTGGACCGTGGGTGTCCCCTTGTGGGCCGCCGCGTCCTTCTCCGCAGAGTCGTAGTGCGCCCAGTCGAGCAGGTGCATGTACAGGCTGTAGAACTCCAGCACTTCGTCGGCGGGTGGCGGGGCGTTTGACGCTGCCGTGGACGTCGATGATGCAGACGAAGCCGGCGTGGCTGAAGGGGAAGAAGATGAAGCGGGACTGTGTGCACCAGTAGACGACGCGCCTGAGGCCCCTTGCGCACCCGAGGGCGCAGGGGACGATGCGGCCGGTTTTGGTGCTGCGGGCATGACGAGTTTGTGCCGTACCAGTACGAAACTGGTCGAGTACAGGGCCTTGTGGCCGTCCGGGTAATCGAGTTCGGGATACTTGCTGTCGAGCCGGTATGCAACGATCTCGCCATCGGCGATCACGCTCACACCCGCATCCTGCCTGAGCATGCCGGCCGTTTTCTCGTCGAAATGGATGCCGCCGTGCCAGATGCCGTTCGCACCGAGCGGATAGAACCCGTCTTCGGCCTTGCCAAGTGCGTCCAGATAGGGTTGCGGGCTCCCCGTCGCCTTGTCGTTGTTCGGCGCAAACGGATAGCTCCATTTCAGCGGTAGTCGTGCCGGCTGCGCCTGCGTGGCATTCGGCGCGGTCGTGGCCGCAGGAGCGGTCTGGGGCTGCGTGGGGCTCTGTGTACTCATGGTGTGCGCTGGCGTTCTTCTGGTTCAGCCGTATCGTAATTGTCGGGTGCTGGTCTGGGCCGCTTCTAGCCCGAGTAATCGAGCAGATGCCCCGGCTTCGATGCCAGGTTGCCAGGCGTGGCCAGTGTGTTCGCCAGCGTCGACGACGACGCCGAAGGCTTGTCCCACGACGCACACTTCTCGAGAATCTGGCCCGCGGTCCCGTTCTCGATCAGGTTCGGCCCGATCTTGATGTACGAGCCGCCCGCGCCAATCCACACCTCCTTGTCCGCTGTCAGCACAAGCCGCCCGTTTGCGCTTGTGATCGTCAGGTCCTTCAGCGCGCTCAGGGACATCGCATCGGTCTGTGCCTGGAGCTCCACCTTGCCCTTCGCTGCAAACAACCGGATGCCCGCGTTCTGCACGAACAGACTGATCTTCTCCGCGACGCTCACGATCAACGACTTGCCGGTGGCGACCTGGGTGTTCTGGCCGCTCACGATGTTCACGTGCTGGTCGGCCGTCACCTGTGTCGACTGCTGCGTGGAAATCGCGACGCCCGCCGGGCTCGCCATCAGCAGGACCGGCTTCGCGAAGCCATTGGCGTTACCCATGCCGCCTCCCGCAGTCTGCCCGCCCGAGGCATTGGCCGCCACGCTGTGCTGTGTGGCGTCGGTGAACGCCTTGAGCGCGTCCTGCCCGGGTTGCAGACTCTCCGCCCGCCCCGCGACGCTGGCCTGCGACAGCGTTTCAACCAGCGCCTCCGCACTTACCAGTTGCTGGCTTGCCTGTGTCGCGTTCAGCGGCTGCGCCACCGAAGCAGGATGGGTCGAGACGTAGAGCCCCTGACCGGCGCGAATCGCACCGTACGCATCCGATTTCAGATCAAAGCCGTTGCCGAGAAATGCCCCACGCGTGTTGTCCGAGTGCTGCACCAGATACCCCAGATGCAGGTGTGACTGGCTGCTCGTCGAGTACAGGTGAACGCGATTCTGCGCCGTCGAGTCATCGAAAAGCAGATGGTTATAGCCATTACCCCCGTATTCCTTCGACCGGTGCCCCGACAACAACCCGTTGGTATTCCAGATCGGCGGCGTCGAGCCTCCATACATGCGGCTCAGGATCACGGGGCGGTCGCAGTCTCCGTCCATGAACCCGACGATGACTTCATCGCCCGTGCGCAGCGGGAAATGGCCACCCCGGCGCGATCCGGCGTCGGGAAACGCCGCCCGTATCCAGCACGAAGACTGCTCGTTGCGTTCGTTGCGGCGATTCCAGGGCAGCCACACTTTCACGCGGTTCAATGAGTCCGTATAAACCTCTTCCTTCTGCGGCCCCGCCACGATACCCGACTGCAACTGCATGACCGGCTTCACGTGCTCGAATGGGCTCCTGAACGCCACCCGGCGCCGCTGGGCCTCGATGCGAACATGGAAAAACCCTTCGCTGCCATCTTCATGACCGACCGCGTCGCCCAGCTTCGAGGCCACGGCCTGCGCGACTTCAGCACCGAGGCCACCCGGCAGTTCAACCACGCCGGACGCACCCGGCAAGTTGTTGCGGATGGTCCACTCCACCGAGAGGATCGCAAACTCCCGGTCCTGTTGCGGCTCCGCATCATGCACGGGGTGATTCGCCAGGTCGAACCAGTAACCCGGCATCGCACTGCGCAGGCCGCCCACACCCACGAATCGCTTCATGCGCGACAGCCGCTCCTCCAGCCGTACCGACAGCAACCGCTCACGCTGTGTGCTGTCCGAGCCGCGGTAGGCACCGGTGTAGTCGTATATCTCGCCGTGCGCAGGCAGGTCGCCGGTCGGGCCGCTCGCCTCATTGGGCTGCGCTTCGTGCTTGTAGTCGAACGTGCGTGTGGTGAGTTGCTCACTGTCGATCTGCAGCCGCTCGTTCCACTGCGTCAGGCCATCCGTTTCCTGACCGACACCATGGCGGGCAAACCGAACCGTTCGGTCGCGAAGCTGCGGTACCGCATACAGGTCGTCCGTCAGCATCAGCGTGTGTGATTTGCCATTCGATGCCTGCTCGAAATAACCAAAGACACCCACTTCTTCCAGATTGCGATGTACGAAATTCCAGTCGGATTCGTATTGCACACGGTTCGAATACGACGGCAGGGGGCGGTATGTCACGAACCGGTATGCGCCTTTCGCCTGCTCGTGCTCATTGAACACATCGCTGAGAATCTGTTCCAGTGGCTGCTCCTGCCAGTCGCGCATGTCGCGCCTGAGCCGCAGGAAGTACATCCACGACGAGAACCGAAGCTGATAAAAAATCAGTGTCCCGTCAGATCCGAGGCGACTGAACTGGTGAACGTAGCCATGATGGGGCTGATAGCTCCCATCGGTCTGCTGTATCCACAGCGTGACGGGCTGGCCGATCAGCGCTTTGAGCTTGATCTGGCTGCCATGCGTGCTGACGGCATCGACCACGAACTCGTAATCCCTGCCAAGACGCGAGAAGCCCCGCACCTGCAAGGGAACGAGCCAGTCGGCACCGAGCGGGGTATCCAGCCTGACCAGCCGGTTGGTCTGCACATATCCACTGCGCAGTGTATTCAACAGCACGTTGCTCATCCCGTTTCCCCGATCTGGGTCTGAAGAAACCGCTCTTTCACGACGCATGCCGCTTGGGCGCGGATACAGTCAAAATAATCAGAGAGCGGTAATCCGGAAAATCACATTGCCCCCAGACATAATCCCGCAAGGCAACGCGACCCCGCATTTTAGTGTGAAGAATGCAGTTACTGGAAATCAGGCTGCAATATCTGACAGGGATAGCCTGAATACTATGCATCCAGCATCGCCGGCCATGCCGGATTCTCGCAGCTCCAGCATGGGCGTCCATGCACCATATATATTCAACGTGTCGAACCTCAACGCAGTTACATGTCCGGAAAAGCGATAGCTGGGCCCGTTTGAGTGTTGTCTCGATGCGTATCGAAACATTTGCCGCTTCTGCTGGCCCGGGCGGAGACGGCTGCCACAGTAGACGGAGAACCACTAGCTCTTTTGGGTACACCGTAACGAGTCAGCGGCACGGATGCTGGCACTTGGATCAACAGGATCAACCGTAAGTTTGAGCCATGCTATAATTGATCCATATATATTAATGATCCATACAAATCATGCGCAAGCTCTACTACGGGCGGATTTCCACCACGGACGGCCAGTCCTCGGCAAGTCAGTACGACGACGCCAAAGCCCACGGCGTGCAGGACAAGGACGTTTTCATTGACGAGGGCGTGAGCGGATACCACGTCGCGCCCGACGAGCGGGAACAGTGGCGAAAAGCGGAGCACGATCTGCGCCACGGCGGCGTCCTCATCGTACGCTGGCTTGACCGGATCAGCCGACGCTACGACGAACTACACCGGACGATGCGCCGGTTGATGGACCTCGGTGTTCGCGTCGAATGCACACTCAATGGGATGGCTTTTGACGGGAAAGCTAAAGACCCCATCGAGAAAGCGACGCGCGATGCAGTGCTGGCATTCATGGCGGCACAGGGCGAAGCGGACTACCGCAACCGAGCAGAGATGCAGCGTCGCGGCGTAGCGATTGCGAAAGCAGAAGGAAAATACAAGGGGCGCGCGCGATCCCACGACTACGCAGCCATCAAGGCATGGCGGGCTGAAAGCGGCGCGAGCATACGGGAGACCGCTGAGAAATTTGGAGTGGGAACGGCAACGGTAAAGCGTGCATGTGCAGAGCAAAGAGTTCCTAGCCTGTAGCCACGCGCGGAAAGGTGTGCCAACGGCGATCAACAAGTGTGGTTGCAGTTGTCTTTCGCTTTCTGGGACGCCAGCGGCGCTGTTCCTTGTTGGGCGTATTTTTTGCGGAGAATGCATTGCAGCATAAGATACTGCACGCACTGGCGGTGGCTCAACCATCTCAGCTTCCGATTCCCGCCGAGGGCTGGCAGGTTCACGGTTCCGATGAACCTGGTGTTCGTATATCATCAAACGTCGAAAAAATAAGCGACGGCGTGGTTGGATAGAAAGCAGGCGCTTCTGATCGCGTTGCGCACACAAATCATCTTCCGGGGAAGTACATGTTAGCTTTGGGTAACCACGGCGCTACAGCAGAACAGCTGCCGATCATCAGTGGCACCCGTATGGGTATTGAAATGATCCGCGGCGCTGCTGGGAGCGGCAAAACGTCGACGGCGCTCCTTAGGCTTGAATCGCTGGCCCACACATTTGTCGCGCGCAGGAAGCGTTTGGCGCTCACTGGACCCGTTAAAGTTCTCGTGCTGACGTTCAATCGCACCTTGGCAGGATACGTTGAGCACCTCGCTGCCAGCCAGTTGGCGACCTTTGCTGATGTTTCATGCGAAATCAATACGTTTGCCGCATGGGCAAACCGATCGCTAGGCAGTCCCTCTATTATCGAGATGGAGGCTCGCGAGTCGATGCTTCGGCGCTTGGGCGCCGGGGTCAAGCTGGATTCCGACTCTCTGTTAAGTGAAATTGAATACGTTTGTGGGCGCTTTCGTCCAGGCGAAAGGTCAAACTACGTCACGCTTGAGCGTACAGGACGCGGGAATGCGCAGGCAGTGCCCCGATCCCTGCGTCCGTCAATCCTCACAGTGATCGACGCCTTTTACAGTGAGCTGGCATCTTACCGGGGGGGCGGTTGGCTGGATTGGCATCTGCTGGCGGAGCAGATGCTAGGCATGGCCTCGCAACAGTACGATATCGTCATTATTGATGAGGCACAGGATTTTTCCGCAAATCAACTTCGGGCGGTGCGCCATCACTTGGCCGATCCTTACTGCCTTACGTTGGTTCTGGATACCGCACAGCGACTGTACCCTCGTGGCTATACGTGGGCGGAGACTGGCTTGGACATGCAGCAAGCCCGATATCATCGGCTGCGCGAAAATCATCGCAATACCGTTGAAATTGCGCAGTTTGCTGCGGGCGTCGTCGACGGTCTGGCGCTCGATGACGATGGTACTCTTCCTGATTTCTCTGCTGCGACGCGCCACGGCGAGAAGCCGCTCGTCTGCGTCGGTAAATATAGCAAGCAACTCCAATTTGCAATTGATTGGATAAAGGCAAACGTCGACCTTACCAAAGAGACCGTTGCGTTTCTCAAACCTCGTGGTGGAAATTGGTTCAGTGATATCCGGAGTGCATTGAATGGGAATGGACTTGGATACGTCGAAATAACTCAAAATCGTAACTGGCCCATCGGGCACGAGAATATTGCCCTCTCAACGATGCATTCGGCGAAAGGTCTTGAATTCGACCACGTCATAATCCTGGGGCTGAACGCCGAGAATACCCCGCATGGTGATGGCGCGGACGATGAGGAACTGTTGCTCCTTAGGCGATTGTTGGCAATGGCAGTGGGCCGTGCGCGCAAAACGATGGTTGTTGGCTACAAGGCGACTGAGGCCTCTGATCTGGTCCAGTTCTTTACGCCCGGAACGTTTAACCTTTTGACGCTGTGACATCTATGAGCGAGGAAATCAAAGAGATTGTTGCGGCCCGGGGTATTAGCGAGGTGGTGCATTTCACCTCGAATCATGGGTTGGTTGGATCACTGCAAGTCGGGTCAGTTGTTTCTCGCAGGCAACTGCCAGCGGAGAAGCACTTGGCATATATTGCAGCCCCAACGTCGGCGACGCGTCGCGAGGCTGAGGCGTACTTCGACAAAAACGAGGATTGGCTCGACTTTGTGAATCTTTCGATATCCGAGATTAACACAAGTTATTTTAACTTTGCCTCAAAGAAGTGGCATGTCACCGGCGATCGATGGTGGGCGATTCTCGCGTTTTCCCCTGACATTTTGTCGCACGATGGCGTGTACTTTGCGACGACGAACAATATTTACGAGCATGTTTCACGGCAGTCCGACGCAAACGGTTTGCAGAGTCTTTTTTCTCAAACGGTAAGGCGTAAGGTTAGCTGGACCGCTTTCAGGCGTGATAGGGCTGACAACCTGCCAACTTGTGAACAAGCCGAGGTGTTGTATCCGAAGCGATTGTCGCTCAACCATCTCGAGAAAGTCTACGTCCAGAACGGGGACGACTACGACCTGGTGTCAGGTTGGTTGAACTATTACAAACGGCCGAATGTGCAAGTGGTGATTGATGCAGCAAAGTTTGATGGTCAACCAAACTAATGGAGTCCGAGTGAATTCGGCATTGGATAAAGCGATAGTCAATTCGGCACTTTGGGCGGCCGCCGGTGACGCGCTCGGTTGGATCACAGAGCTCACTGACGAGCGTGGCGTCCGTCGACGCATCGGCGGAGAAGTGCTGCATGAACCAATTGCGTGGAAGCGAAAGATAGGCGGTATCTCGGGCACTCAGATACAGCTCCCCGCTGGAACATACTCGGATGATACTCAGTTGCGCTTGGCTGTCTGTCGCGCGATCCGAGGCGATGGTACTTTCGACGTAGAACTTTTCGCGAAGGTTGAGCTTGCCGTATGGCCAGCATACGCGCTAGGTGCGGGAAGAGGTAGCAAGGCTGCTGCGGCCAACTTGGCGAAGCGAGACGTCAATTGGTTTTCCAACTTTTTCTCGTATGGTGATGGGCGTTCGTACGTCGATGGCGGCGGGAATGGCGCAGCAATGCGTATCCAGCCGCACGTATGGCGCAGGGCAACCACCGGTGATCGCAGCTTCTTACTTGATGTCATCAGAGATTCCATAACGACTCATGGGAGCATGCTTGGCCTATGTGGTGCTGTCTTCCATGCGGACTGCTTGTCGTTCACGCTGCAAAATCGCGAAATACCTGGGCCAGAAGAGTGGATGCGCTTTGTCGACGAGTGGACTGCAATCGAGGATGTCATTCGCAACGACTACCAATTGGGCCGGTTTTGGCTCGCAGCTTGGGAGCGGGCTAGCAATATCGGCCTGGCGACCTCGATTGCGCACGTCGCTGAGGAAATGCGAGGTTATATTCTTCGACTCCGCGAGCTGTCTCCGAACTGGAGCAAGAGTTATCGAGAGTGCGTCGAAATGCTGGACGGTTTCGGTGCTCGGCAGGGTACGGGCACTAATACTGCCCTCTCCGCAGTCTTTTTGGGTTGGACGGGGCAAGATGCCGCCCCGGAGGACGTGCTACGTTGCGCCGCAAATACTATCGGCTCAGACACGGACACAATTGGGACTATGGTTGGTGCGCTGCTCGGTGTGATTGCGTCGGATGAGCCGTCATGGCGAATCCAAGATCGAGAGTACATACGATCCGAGGCTCTCCGCATGGGGGCGATCGCGCGAGGAGAAAGCTGCAGCAGCTTCAATTATCCGGACCTTATAGACTGGCAAACTCCCTCTACGCAGACCGACGCAGTTGGGGCAGTCGACGGTCGGTTAGCATTGGCAGGAATGGGTTTCTTGGAGCCTTTTGGTGAGTCTTGGAAGAGCGGGGAGTTTGCGTTCGAATGGTTCAAGCTCGCTTTTGGTCAAACGGTCCTTTGCAAACGGCGCATGAAGGGGGTGAAACCCTTGGATGCGAGGTTATTGCCTGCTGCGCCGACAGAATCAATTGGCCCGGCTGTGCCGGCCGCCGATGACGTGAAGTCCGTTGAACAGCTCTCTCTGTCGGCTCGCACGGAACGTACACAGTCGGGTCGCGGAAAGGCGACCGAACACAGGCGGTCAGGTGGCCACATTGAACGTGCTGGGCCAACCCCTGATATGTTTGAAGACCGAGTTGCCTCGGAACCAGCACGACAGACAGTTGCTTCCAAACAAGAAGCTGTGTTCGCTGCCCATGAAAACTCCGAGCGCGTGGCATTGGATGTACTAAGCGACGTTGCTATACGCAGCAACTTTGACCCATCCGTAATTGGTGAATGCTTCTTGCACTGCATCGACGCTCCGGATGGTATTGAGCGCGGTATAGGATTCTCCGCGATCTTGGCAAAGGCGTTCTTGGCTAGAAAGCGGCGCCGTGGATGACGACCTGAGCAACCAGCATTAGTTTCAATATAGTTGTGGTAATGAGGCCGCGACGGCTGGCGGGGGTGCTAAGGTGGCGCCTCCGCCACCGGGCGCACCTGTTCGCGGAAAAGAGCAAGAAAAGTGCGGTTGCCTACATTGCCCACTTGACGCGCGACACGACTGCATTCAGCCTCAAGCTAGCCGAAACCTAGCCTGCCACAAAGAGGGAGACTCTTATGGCCAACGTTCCGATGAGGCAGGTGATGATGCTAGCGCCTGGCATGCGCATCAGCGCAAAACATGTCATCGATGTGGACCGCGTGCGTCATTGGCGATATGCGAACGAATGCCCGCCCCGCTTCGCACCGGTAGTTCCGCCACGTGAACTGGAAATCTTCGAGGTCCACAAGGCAATGGTAGAACCGTGGATCAAAGCATGGCTGCCGCACACGCACGACACGATGTATCTGAAGATTGCGGGCTCAGAACTGTCGTCCTGCTTCTATCTCGTTGAGTAAGCAATTGTGCGCAGGGACACACCATGTGCGATTGAGACAACCAGCGCGAGAGGCAACCGATGTAGGCCGATCACTGCCAGATGATAGACGAAGATGAATCATCCCGGCGGAGCCACGGAACCTGTCCGCATTTTTGTGGGCGAGGCGGTTAAAGGAATCGTTACCCGCGCGCCTGCGTGAATCGGTCGCCAAACAGGATAGCAAACTGGTTCATCGCCGACTTCCAGT
>NZ_CADIKL010000023.1 GCF_902859945.1 Paraburkholderia caffeinitolerans
CCACGAGCTTTCTCAGGTGGGCTTGGGTGGCTCCATCCAGTTTTCGGGCATCAGGTTTTGTCTTCATGCCCATATAACGCACCACGCACTATTTGGTGCACACGTCAGTAAGTGCCATCATTCATTTCGAGTGCCGATGAACCGGGTTCATCCACGCATTCCATACGATCCCGCAACTTCCCCATGACAAACGGTCCGGCGCTTTTGCGCCCGGACCGTCAAATCCAGACCCTTCCGCTATACCGCTCGCGCCCTGAAAACAGCATCAGAATCTATTTCTGGCTTTTCAGGTAAGCCCGGCCAGCCGCCGTAATCGAAACACCGGAACGTCCACCTGACGGGAAGGTGATGAAGCCGGCGCTGATCAATTCCCGCGAGACCGACCAGCCGAGCGCTGGCGCGTCTCTCCCATAGCGAACTTCAGAGAGGCGTTCCAGTGCCCATGCCGCGGACGCGGAAACGGACGCGGGCTGGGGATCGGGCATATCGCAGTCGCTCATTGTTTTTCCAAAGGTCGGAGAGTTCCGCGGCAGCGCGCGCTGGCGATCGAAACCGGGCCCATCGGCCCGCAGGTTCGATGGAAGGCGGCAACCATGTGATTATAATATGAAGATAATACGATGTGCATTGTATTATAATGCGCCGAGCGCCATCAGGCACCCGGACGGATGCCGCCAGTTTCATGCGCGTGTTTGACTACCAGGGTATATCGAGAATGGACGGCGACCAGACATCGAGTGATGCACTCCTCGAATTCCCTTCAACGCCGTTGAGCGACAGGCGGCCGTTCGTGCTGGAAACGCAGCACGCGATATCGTTGCACTTCGATCACCTTGCCACCCAGAGTTGCATGTCGCTTCGCGCGCCGGACCGGCTCACGCTCGGCTATACGCGCACGATGATGGGCTTCCTGCTGCTGAAGCCCGACCCTCAGCGCATCTGCATGATCGGGCTGGGTGGGGGATCGCTGGCGAAGTACTGCTATCGGCACTTGCCTGCCGTCGATATCACCGTGGTCGAGATCAACCCCGAAGTCATCGCGCTGCGCGACGTCTTCAGGATTCCTGCAGACGATGCGCGCTTCAAGGTGGTTTGCGACGATGGTGCTGACTACGTCAGGAACGAGGGCGTTGCGAAGGACGTCATTCTGGTTGACGCATACATGGCGGGGGGAATCTCGAGCCAGTGCGCGGATATCGAGTTCTTCTCAGCGTGTCGCGAACGTCTGGCGGACACGGGTGTTCTTGTCATCAACTTTACCGATGACGAGCCGGCGCTGGCCATCTACGTCGATCTGGTGAAGGCCGTGTTCGGTTCTTCGTACGCGGTGGTTCGATGCGCGGACGACAGCAATTTTGTCGTTTTTGCGTGGAACAGCCGATACCGCTTACCGTCCGTACGCGTCCTGCTCGATCGCGCCATCTCATACGCGTGGGCGGATGACCTGAGGCTGTCCTCTATTGCCCGGCGCCTGAAAGGCGGGGAAGACGTGGATTCCGGGCAATTGATCTGGCAAACGCACGGCCATGCGCACTGGGAACTCGACGTTTGAGCCGTCGCCAATGATTGAGTGAAGAATCCATGCCCGCGCAGTACTTTCGAAGCCTGACAGGAAAACATCGTAGTGCGACCGCAAACCGTCAGCTCGGGTTTTCGCTCGCCTTCGTCGCGGGGGCAACCAATGCCGGTGGGTTCCTTGCAGTCAGGCAATACACGTCGCACATGAGCGGCATCGTGTCGGCGATCGCGGACCAGGCGGCGCTCGGGGATATCCGGCTCATGCTTGCCGGCGTCGGTTCGCTGGCATCGTTTCTTCTCGGGGCGGCGTGTTCGGCGGTGCTCGTCAACTGGGGGCGGCGGCGCAGCCTGCAAAGCCAGTATGTCCTTCCGTTACTGGTCGAAGCCGCGCTGCTACTCCTGTTCGGCCTGCTCGGCAGTCATCTCGCGCTATGGGAGGCGTTTTTTGTTCCCGTGACGGTCATTCTGCTGTGCTTCATCATGGGGCTGCAGAACGCGCTGATCACAAAGCTGTCGGGCGCCGAGATTCGCACGACGCACATGACCGGCATCGTGACCGACCTCGGTATCGAACTGGGCAAGCTCTTTTACTGGAACCGGTCGACGGACGCTGCGGATGCCCATGCGGTCATCGCCAACCGCATGAAGCTGCGGATCCACGGCACGATGCTCGCGTCGTTCTTCGTGGGCGGCCTGACCGGCGCCATTGGCTTCAAGCATGTGGGCTACGTATCGACCGTGCCGCTCGCCGGCGCGCTTGTCACACTCACGGTCGTGCCTCTTGTCGACGACGCGCTGACTTACCTCTATCGGCTCGATCGCAGGCATTAGCCTGGCACCTATCTCAAACAACCCCCGTCGCGTAATAAACCGCGATCACGAAAAACACGGCCATCGTCTTGATGACCGTGACCGCGAAAATGTCGCGATACGATTCGCGGTGCGTGAGCCCCGTCACGGCGAGCAGCGTGATCACCGCGCCATTGTGCGGCAGCGTATCCATGCCGCCGCTGGCCATCGCCACCACGCGATGCAGCACATCAAGCGGAATATTTGCAGCCTGCGCGCTCTTGATGAAGAGATCCGACATGGCGGCGAGCGCGATGCTCATGCCGCCTGAAGCCGAGCCGGTAATGCCGGCCAGCGAGCTCACCGAAACGGCAGCGTTCACGAGCGGATTCGGAATGCTCTTGAGCGCGTCGCTCACCACGAGGAAGCCCGGCAGCGCCGCGATCACGCCGCCGAAGCCGTACTCCGAAGCCGTATTGAGCGAGGCGAGCAGCGCGCCCGCCACCGCGGCCTTCGTGCCGGTGGCGAAATGCTCCTTCACGCGCGAGAACGCTGTGATGACAACGAACGCGATGCCGAGCAGCAGCGCGCCCTCGACCGACCAGATGCCGACCAGTTGCTTGACCGTCGTGGTCACGGGCGCGTGAATGCCGGGCAGCATGTCGGGCGTGATCGTGTAGGTGTCGCCGTACCAGCCCGGAATCCAGCGCGTCAAAAAGAAGTTCGACACGCCCACGAGCACGAGCGGCGTGATCGCGAGCAGCGGGTTGGGCAGATGATCGGTTTTCACGCGGTCCGGCTCGTTCACAAGCGAGGTGCCGTAGCCTTCGCCCTTGGCCATCGCGCTGCGGCGGCGCCATTCCAGGTACGCGAGGCCCACCACGATGATGAACAGCGAGCCGATGATGCCGAGCGCCGGCGCGGCCCACGCCGTGGTCTTGAAGAACGTGGTGGGGATGATGTTCTGGATCTGCGGCGTGCCGGGCAGCGAGTCCATCGTGAACGAGAACGCGCCCAGTGCAATGGCGCCTGGCATGAGGCGCTTGGGAATGTCGCTTTGGCGATAGAGCTCGGCGGCGAACGGGTACACCGCGAACACCACTACGAAGAGCGAGACGCCGCCGTAGGTGAGCAGCGCGCACACGGCCACGATCACGGCGTTCGCGCGCGAGCGGCCGATATAGCGGATGGCTGCGTGTACGATCGCCTCGGAGTAGCCTGATAGCTCGATCACCTTGCCGAACACCGCGCCCAGCAGGAACACGGGGAAGTAGAGCTTCACGAAGCCCACCATCTTCTCCATGAAGATGCCCGAGAACACCGGGGCGACAGCGGAGGGATCGGTGAGCAGGACCGCGCCGAGGGCGGCCACCGGTGCGAAGAGGATCACGCTGTAGCCGCGGTAGGCGGCGAGCATGAGAAAGGCGAGGGCGGCTAGAACGATAACAAACGACATGACGTCTCCTGTGATCCCATGCTTCGCGGTCGATCGCGGCCAGCCGTTTTACTGCGTTTTTATTGCGTAGACTGGTGCATGGTGCGTCGCAGCGATTGTATCGAAACACCCAGGTACGGCTTCGCAGACTGCGCAGTCCTGGCTTGACGCGAGCGGGTGGTCATCGTGCGCGATGCCTGGAAGGAGGTGGAGATGCGGGAAATCGAGGCAAGGCGGGAAGGGCGGCAATGCCCTCGCACGCAGCGGGGCGCGTGGTCGGTGGCGTTCGCCGTGGTTATCGCGCAGATCGTTGCGCCGGCAATTGCGGCATCCGGTGTGGCAGCCGGCGCCGCCACGGCAAGCGGCGCGAGCGCGTTGAGCGTCGATCCCGGCGAAATCCGTAACTGGTACAACGATCCGTTCTTCGCTCTATCGAGTGCGCCGGGCGCATGCCCGCAGCCGCTCGGCCCACGCATGACGAAGGCCGAAGCCGACGACGACGCCCACTACCGCGTGGAGCGCGGCACCACCTGCTGGCTCGCGCACAAGTGCACGAAACCGAACTCCTATCTCTATGATGCGGATATCGCCAAGGCGATTCGCGAGAAGTTCAAGGATGCCGCGGCGCTCAATGGCACGAGCGTGTGGATCACGGTGCAGCGGCGCTTCGTCTACGCCGAAGGCTGCGTCCCGGCGGCCTTCGACCGGGCGGCGCTGGAGCGCGGCCTCGCGGCGATCCCCGACGTCGACCAGGTGTTCGTGCGCCTGCGCGCCGATCCGCACACACGTCCCCCCTACAAGACCTTGCCGCCGGCGCGCTGACACTTCGACTCGTTTGCGCGCCGCTCACGCGCCGTCGGGCATGGCACAATCGCAACGTCGAAAAACTAGAAGGCCTTCGGGGTATCCCATGATTCGTTCCGGTTCGTTGTTTTCCCGCTTTAGCAGGCTGTCGTCCACGGCGGGTGTCTGTGCGTTGCTCGCGGCGCTGTCGGCATGCAGCAGCGGTCCGCCGCTGTTCCTCTCGGATGGCCGCCCGACGATTCCGGTCCAGTGCTCCGCCGCCGGCGACCACGATTCGTGCAAGCAGCAGGCTCTCCAGCGATGCGGGGGCGCCAGCTACGACACCGTCGATACGTCCAAAAGCGGCGATACCTACACCCTCGTCTTCGCTTGCCAGGCGAAGTAACGGGCACTCGCGTTGCGCGCCGCCAGACGGTGGCATCGTTTGACCGGCCCTGGTTGTTCTCAGTCGCTCTCAGGAGCTGCCGTCCGCGCCGCCGCTGCGGCAGCGCGTGGGCAGGTTCATCAACAGGCGCAGCAGGTCGGGCTGGCGCCGCGTGGCGGTCTTCAGGAAGATCGACTGTAGTTGCTTGCGCACCGTGTCGTACTGAACGCTCACCTGCGTGGCGATTTCCTTCGGCGTGAGCCCGTCCACCAGCAAATGCACGATCCGGCACTCGGCGGGCGAGAGCTCGAAGGCCGAGGCCAGCACCTGTTCGTTCACCGCCGGCGCCGAGCGCGGGTGGTAGAACGTGAGCGCCGCCATCGCGCGCAGCCCGGCGGCCTCGCCGGTCGTGACCACGTTGTAGAAGGCATAGAGCACTTCCGGGCCGCCCGGCAGCGGCGCGGCCCGGCTGCGCTCGCCGTCCGCGGCAACGGCCTCGTCCACGATGCGCAGCGCGCGAAAGCGCGCCGCGGCGGCCCGCGCGCCGCTCGCGCGGTTTTTCAGCCGCGCCTCGTTGATCGCCACGTCCTCCAGAAAGCGCGCCTGATAAGGCGCTGCGAACACCAGCCGCTTGCCGCGCGCGCGCACGAGCGAAGTGGCGCGCAGCAGCCGTTGCGCGGCTTCGTTGCTGTGCAGGACTTCGCCGCTCGCGTTCACTAGCATCGCGGGCGGGCGCAGGTTGCGGGTGAGCGCGTCGGCGTCGGGCAGGAGGCGGCGCACGCTCAGGCGCAGCGCGCGCACCAGATGCGGCGCCAGCCGTTCGAGCAGCGCGCGCGTGGCTGGCGGCAGGGGGGCGTCTTGCGCGCTGCCCCGACACGCGATCATGGCCGTGAGCGTGCCGCTGTCGATCAGTTTGCAGATGGAAACGAAGCCCCCGCCGGCCGCGAGCAGGTCAGGCTCGAAAACCGGGTGGCCGTCGCAGGTTTGCGGGTTCGCGCCGCAATGGAGCCATTTTCCAGGAGGAAACGTGCGCAGCCATTCGAGGCGCGCATCGCCGCGATAAAGCGGGCGGATGAGTTCCAGCGGCTCCGTTTCCCGCACGCTGAAACCGTCGGCCCATGAAAAGAGTTCGCGCTGACGATCGAATACGCAAAGGTGAACCGAGGCAACGCCAATCGATTTCCTGAATTGCGCGCAAAAATCCTTCCATTCCGCTGGGTGCTCGATTGTTGCGTAAATCGCGTGAAGCAGGCTGTCGTGCTGAAAATCGCTCGAATTCACACCGTTCTCGTTATCAAAATCCAATTCGGCTCGCTTGCCGCGAAAATGCGGCATGCATATTTCCTGCACAAATGAGGAATATACAGGCGCGATTTTCGCCGTTAATCTTCGATTCTTTCGATGGCTTACAGCCTTCAATGTGGACGAGGCGCCCGTTGTCTTCCGTGCGGTAGGCAACCGATAGGGCGCCCTGCGGATCTTATTCTCCGGTGGCAAGACGCGCTGAAATCTCCGCACCGTGAAAAATCGACGCCGGAAATATGGCGGTAATAAAGAGTGTAAAGGCAGAAAAATGAACGGGACGACTGGTGATTAGTCTGGTGGCATTGACGTAATGCAGCGGATCAAGCGCCTTTCGTTATTGGATATTGTGTATGCAGACGCCATGGCAGCGGCGTCTTCCAGAAGTTGAGGTATGCCGAGGGGACCATGAATCATCATCAACTCGAAAAGGACATTGAACATCTCGAGCAGGTCATTGCGCGGCTTTCAGGCAACGATCGCATTCCGCTTTCCTATTGGCGCAACCGCATCGAATCGGTGTCGAACGCGAATCTGGTGCCTTCGCAGATACAGCGCGTGAAGCGTTTGGCGCAGGCGCTGGGCGAGTTGGAGATGCGCGTAAAAGAGGGTTCGTCACACGAAACAGTTCGCTAGGCCAAGACGCCGCCGGGGTATGGAGCGTGTGTTAAAAATCGCAATAAATTGGCTCGCGCCGATGAAAAAAGCCGGTCATTCGGCACTCTTTGACGCCGGAACGGTCACAATACGCTTGTGTGACTGAACTGGAGATCATTGTTCATGGCGAGCTACAAGCAACTGACTGCCCAACTCGAAAAGCTGCATAAGGAAGTCGCGGCCGCGCGCGAGAAGGAAGTTGAGCAAGCGATTGCCGATATCAAGGCAAAGATCGCGGAGTACGACATCACAGCGGAAGAACTCGGTTTCTCCAGCTCGCGTCCCGCGAGCGCGCGCAAGAAGCCGCTACCCGCGCGCTATAAGAACCCGAAAACCGGCGAGACCTGGAGCGGCCGTGGCCGCGCGCCTGGCTGGATGGCGGGCGTGAAGAATCGCGACCGTTTTCTGATCAGCGAGTAAAAGTAAACAGGGTTCAAGCGGATTTCGGGCAGGCTCCCGGCCACTCCCGTAAAACCTCACCTTAGGCGCGCAGTTCACCGCGCTCCGGCGGGCGCTCCCCGTTCGTGCGCGTGGCGATCTCGCCGCGCGCCGCCGTTAACTTTAGTCGTGTGCGGTAATGCCGTGTATCATTCGTCCCCGGCGCCTTGCGCCGCGCACACCGGTTGGCCGCACACGCAACGCCCGCCGCGCGGCTGGTTGCCCGATTTCATCAGCGATACCCCTCCTCCAGCCATGTCAGTAGCCGAACTCAGACGCCGCCGCACGTTCGCGGTCATTTCTCACCCGGACGCGGGCAAGACCACGCTCACCGAAAAGCTCCTGCTATTCTCGGGCGCGATCCAGATCGCCGGCACCGTGAAGGGCAAGAAGAGCGGCCGCTTCGCGACGTCCGACTGGATGGAAATCGAAAAGCAGCGCGGCATTTCGGTTGCGAGCTCGGTCATGCAGTTCGAGTACGGCGACGCCGTCATCAACCTGCTGGACACGCCGGGCCACGAGGACTTCTCCGAAGACACCTACCGCGTGCTCACGGCGGTGGACGCGGCCGTGATGGTGATCGACGGCGCGAACGGCGTGGAAGCACAAACGCTCAAGCTGCTCGAAGTCTGCCGCAGCCGCAAGACGCCGATTCTCACGTTCATCAACAAGCTCGACCGCGAAGTGCGCGAGCCGCTCGACCTGCTCGACGAAATCGAGCAGCACCTCGGCGTGGCCGCGGTGCCGTTCACCTGGCCCATCGGCATGGGCAAGGAATTTCAGGGCGTGTACGACATTCAGCGCGATCAGGTGCGCGTGTTCCGCGCGGGCGAGCAATCGCTGGGCGGTGCGGTGGAAACGCTGCAAAACATCAGCGACGAAGAAGGCGAAGCGCGCTTCGGCTACCACTGGAAGCGCACCAAGGAAGAAGTCGAGCTGATCACGGGCGCAACGCCCGCGTTCGATCGCGACGCCTTCCTCGCGGGCGAGCAGTCGCCGGTGCTGTTCGGCTCGGCGATCAACAACTTCGGCGTGAAGGAAATTCTCGACGCGCTCGTCGATCTCGCGCCGCCGCCCTCGCCGCGCATGGCCGTGCAGCGTCCGGTATCGCCCGAGGAGCCCAAGTTCACGGGCGTCGTGTTCAAGGTGCAGGCCAACATGGACCTCGCGCACCGCGACCGCGTGGCGTTCATCCGCGTGTGCTCGGGCCGCTTCGAGCGCGGCATGCAGTTGAAGGTCACGCGCAACAACAAGACCTTCCGCGCGAACAACGTGGTGAGCTTTCTTTCGCAGCGCCGCGAGACCGTGGCCGAGGCCTACCCCGGCGACATCATCGGCATTCCTAACCACGGCACGCTGAGCCTCGGCGACACGCTCACCGAAGGCGAAGACCTGCAGTTCACGGGCCTGCCGTTCTTCGCGCCGGAAATTTTCCAGACCATCGAAGTGGTCGATCCGATGCGCGCGAAGCAGCTGGGCGAAGCGCTCAAGCAGCTCGGCGAAGAGGGCGCGATCCAGGTATTCCGTCCGCTGCACGGCGGCGCGACGATTCTGGGCGCGGTGGGCCAGCTGCAGTTCGAAGTGGTCTCGCATCGCCTTTCGGCGGAATACAAGGTGGACGTGCGCATCATGCCCGCGCGCTACCGCCTCTCGCGCTGGGTCACCTGCGACGACGCCAACGAGCTGCGCCGCTTCACCGACTCGTACGAGGCGCGCATGGCCTACGACGCATCGAACGCGCCCACCTATCTGGCCTCGCACGTCTCCGAAATCGAAGTCGCGCAAAAGGCGTGGCCGAAGATCGTGTTCAACGAGTTGCGCGAGCATTCGGGCGCGCCGTTCCGCAAGAACATGTAAGTCTTGCCTTGGCCGCTCGCGGCCATCGATGCATTCCGATCGGGCCGCTTTATGCGGCCCGAACTTCATGCGTTCTGGGAACGCTCGGCGCGCCGCGCCAACTCCAGCCGGTTGCCGCCGAGCGCCTTCGCGCCATAGAGCGCCGCGTCGGCGGCCGAAAGCAGGTTGGCCAGCGCGGCCGGCGCGTTGTGCGCTTGCATACCTTGCTGCGGGTCGCTCTGCGCGAGCCCGATGCTGACCGTCGCGCGCACGCCTCTACCGTCGATGTAGTGTGCTGTCGTTTGCGCGAAACGCTCCGCGATGCGCTCGCCGACCATCCGGGCCCGCTCGCTGTCGCGGCCCGCGAGCAAGGCCGCGAATTCTTCCCCACCGATGCGCGCGAACACCGCGTCCGGCCCCATCTCGCCGCGCGCGACTTCGGCGAAGGTCTTCAGCACGGCGTCGCCGGCCTGGTGGCCGTAGCGGTCGTTGATCGCCTTGAAGCGGTCGAGGTCGAACGCCAGCAGCGCCACGCGCTCGCGTGTTCCCGCGCGGTTCAGCACGCGCGCGCCTTCCTCGAAGAACCAGCGGCGGTTGCCGAGCCGGGTCAGATAGTCCGTTTGGGATTCGTGCAAAAGCCGGCCATGCGTTTCGTCGCGCACGAGGCGCAGCAGCGTCATCGGCAGCACGACCGAATACAGCACCCCCTCGTACATCGTGATCGTGCTCACGAGCGGCAGCAGGGCCGGCCCGTAGCGCGTCGCGAGCCACGGCAGCACGCCCGCGCGAAACGCGTAGAGCACGGCGTGAACGCCCGTCACGATCACGGCGATACGGCGTGCCTGCGCCCATTGGAGGCCGTCGTGGCGCAGCAGCTCGCGCGTCGCCATGGCGGAGGCCAGGGAAATGGGGATCGCGCTGAAGTAGAGCCACATGGCGACCTGGCCGCTCGCGCCCGCGATGACCCATGCGAGCGCGAGCAGAACGAGGATGACTGCGGAGGCCGTGCGGTATTGCCGCCCGTTCATGACGGCGAGCCCATGCGCGACCCGCAGATAACCGGTCACGATGACCAGATTGCTGATGGCGCCGCCCCACGCGCCGGGCAGGAGGTGCCGCCAGATGGCGAGTGCGACGCCGACGCCGAGCGTGGCATAGCCGCCGGCAAGGATTTTCAGTTCCTGGCTGCGTTCCGGATGCGCGCGGTGCTCCCAGAGCGTCATGCCGGCGCTGGCGAAAAGCGTTCCGATCGCGAGGGAATAAAGGGTGAGAAGATCGACTTGCATCGCGGACGTTAGGGCGTGTTATTGGCGTGAACAGGCCTTGGGGTGCTGCGCCGGCGAATTGCGGCGGCGTCGCGCATTCTACGTTGAAAGTCCGCTTCACGATGAAGGGCGTTGGCTGGTGGCTCAGGTGGCGAAATCGGGTAGCGAAATCAGGTGGCGAAATCAGGTGGCGAAATGCGCGCAACGCGGCAGCAGTTCGCCTATCCTGAGCGCACAGTGAACGCACAGCGAGGAGGAGCAGTGACCGTACGCAATCTCGATGCGATATTCCAGCCGAAATCCGTAGCGGTGATTGGCGCTTCGCAGCGACCGGGCAGCATCGGCCAGATGGTGTGGCAGCGTCTCATCGAAGGCGGCTTCGCCGGTCCGCTCTGGGCCGTCAATCCGCGCCACGCGGGCGAACTGGAGAGCTTCGACGGCAAGCCCGTGCTGGCCGATGCCGGCGACTTGCCCGAAGCGCCCACCGTCGCGCTCATCTGCACGCGGCCTTCCACGTGGCCCGCGCTCGTGCATCGCCTCGGCGGCATGGGCACGCGCGCGGCCATCATCGTGGGCGAAGTGCGCACCGAGGAAGACCGCGCCGACCTGCGCCACGCGCTTGCGGCGGCGCGCCCGCATCTGCTGCGCATTCTCGGGCCCGGCACGCTTGGCGCGCTCACGCCCGCGCTCAACGCGCAGCTCGGCGCGGCCGCCACGGTCGCGCGCAGCGGCGGCGTGGCGTGGGTCTCGCAGTCCAACGCGCTCACCAATGCGGTGCTGCGCTGGGCCGGCCCGCGCGGGCTCGGTTTCTCGCACGCAGTGGCGCTTGGCGACGAAGCCGATGTCGATGTCGGCGACGTGCTCGACTATCTCGCGAGCGATCCGTCCACGCGCGCGATCCTGCTCGAAGTGGACAGCATCGGCGCGGCGCGCAAGTTCATGTCGGCGGCCCGGGCGGCGGCGCGCAACAAGCCAGTGCTAGCGCTGCGCAGCGGCCGCGACGATCCGGGCGACGCGCTCTACACGGCGGCGTTCCGGCGCGCGGGCATCGTGCGCGTGGATACGCTCGACGACCTGCTCGACGAAATCGAAACACTGGGCGTGGGGCGCGTGGCCGCGAGCGACACGGCCACGCTCATCACGAGCGACCGCGGCGTGGCCACGCTCGCGCGCGACGCGTTCATGAAGGCCGGCGACACGCTTGCGCGCTGGAACGACGAAGCGCACGCGGCGCTGGAGACGGCGTTGGAAGCGGCGCTGCCGCGCGCGCAGGCCGGCAATCCGCTGGTGCTCGGCGACACCGCCAAAGCCGAGCACTTCGGCCTCGCGCTGCAAGCGCTCGCTTCGCAGCGCTCGACCGGCACGGCGTTTGTCGTACACGCACCCACGCATAGCGCGCCCGTGGCCGAGGTCGCGCGCACGCTCATCGAGAACCAGCGCTTTGCGTATCGCGGCATGCTCGCGTGCTTCTTCGGCGGCGTGGACGACACCACGCGCGACGCGCTGCACGCGCACGGCATCCCCGTGCATACCACGCCGCGCCGGCTCGCGCGGGCGTTCGCGCGTCTCGTCGATTACCGCCTTGGGCGCGAGCTCCTGATGCAAACGCCCGAGAGCATGCCCGCACAAGGCGCGGCGGCCATCGAGGCCGCGCAGGGCGTGGCGCATGCGGCGCTGGCGGCGGGGCGCGCCACGCTGGAAGGCGCAGAGGCGGCGCGGCTGCTGGCCGCGTTCGAGCTACAGACGCTAGAAAGCGCGGAGCAGCGGTCGGCCGAGGCTGTCGTCGACGTGAACGTGGAGTTTCGCGACGACGAGAACTTCGGCCCCGTGTTTCATTTCGTGGCGCCGTCGCCGGACGGCTTCTCGCCGCCGCTGCGCGTCTACAGCCTGCCGCCGCTGAATCCGGTGCTCTCGCGCGACATCGTCGAGCAGTCGCCCTACGTGCGCCATGCCGCGCCCGAGCCCATGCTCGAGGCGCTTACCGGGATTTCGCAGGTGGTGTGCGAGGTGCGAGAGATCGTCGCGATGCAGTTGACGCTGCGCGTGCTGCCGCATGCGGTGATGCTGGTCGCGCCGCGCCTCACGCTCGCGGAAAAGCGCAGCCGCTTCGCGATCGTGCCGTATCCGCGCCGGCTCGAAGAGACGCTCGACTGGCACGGCGAGCGCCTGACGATCCGGCCGATCCGGCCCGAGGACGAGGAGATGCATCGCGCGTTCATCGACACGATGACGCCCGACGACTTGCGTCTGCGCTTTTTCTCGGCCGTGCGCAGCTTCGATCACACGCAGCTCGCGCGCATGACGCAGATCGACTACGACCGCGAAATGGCGCTGATCGCGACCGTCGAGGGGGAGGATGGCAAGCCGCGCACGCTGGGCGTGGCGCGGGCGGTGGCCGACCCCGACAACGAGACCGCCGAGTTCGCCGTGGCCATTCAGTCCAATCTGAAGCGGGGCGGCCTTGGCCGCCTGCTGCTCACGCGCATGATCGACTACGTGCGCTCGCGCGGCACGCATTGGCTACTGGGCGAGGCGCTGCGCGAGAATGCGCCGATGATCGGGCTCGCGCGCGCCTGCGGCTTCACAGTGACGCCCACGGAGGACCCGGGCGTGGTGGGGTTCAGGATGCCGCTGGAGTGATGCGGCGTGCCCCGGCGGCGTGCCTGGTGGCGAGGGATTGCGCGGCATGATCATGCCGCGCTGCCGTCAGTCCGATGCCGGAATCAGGCGGCGATTTTCGCGAGTGCGTCGTCCACTTGGGCGCGCGTGACCGCGAGCTCTTCGAGCCAGTCCGCCGCGTATTGCGCGCCGGTTTCCTTTTCCAGACGCGCGATGGTCGCGGCGCAGCGCGCGGCGTCCTTCGGCGTGGCGATGAACGCCTTGACCGACTGGCCGCCCTGGAACGCCTCGAACAGCGGCATGCGGATTTCCTCGGGCAGCGCGCGCGTGGTCCACTGATGCGTCTTGCCGTTGAAGGTCAGCGAGGGCGGCAGCACGCGCTCCTTGCGGGTGGCCGGGATCAGGCCGAAGTTGCGCGCGGCTTCGGCGATCTGCTCGGCCGTGAACAGTTCGTCGGGCGTGATCTCGAACTGCGCGATCGCGGTTTCGACGGTCTTCATCGCGTTCGCGCGGTCGTCGCGCTTTTGCTGCGCGCGCGCGACGATATCGCGCAATTCGTCGGCTTCGCCGCTCGAAATCGTGAAGCTGGCCTGTTTCTGCTGTAGCTCGGAAAAACGCTGGAATTCTTGATCGGTCAGAAGTTTCGCCATGAGGTATGCGTGCACGCCCGGCACGCGTGGCGCACACCGGACGGTATTTTGAGAGGGCCGCCATTCTAACCGTTTTGCGCGCCGGGCTTCCAGTTGCAACCCTGGAACCGGAGCGTGCGCAAGCGGCCGCTGCATGCCACCGCAAACCAGGAACGCTCTGATGGTCGCACCCCATCACGCTTCCTACGATGGCGTGATGAAAATCTCCACACCGACTCCGTCCCCTCGTTCGGACGACTTGCTCAAGCGCGGCATCGATCGTCTGAACGCCGAACAGTATTCGCTCGCCGAGACCCTTTTTCGCGAAATCCTGGCGCAGGATCCGCAGCACGTCGACGCGTGGCATCAGCTTGGTGTGGCGCTCGCGCGCCAGTCGCACTACGCCGAGGGCGAGCAGGCGATCCGCAAGGCGCTGGCGCTGCGCGAAAGCGGGCTGCAGCAGCGCGACCTCGCGTGGACGCTGCTCTGGCAAGGCCGCGACATGGAGGCTATCAACGCCTACTTCGCGGCCATCAACCTGGGCGTGCGCGAGGCGCGGATGTTCAACAACGTGGGCAACCTGCTCAAGAAGCACAACGACATCGAGCACGCCGAGGCCGCGTATCGCGCGGCTATCGAGACCGACCCCGGTTATGCCTTCGCGCACGGCAACCTCGCGGTCCTGCAGCAGGACGCCGGCCAATACGAGGCCGCTGAAGCGAGCTTCAAGCGCGCGCTAGAACTCGATCCGAAGTCGATGCACTTCTGGCAATGCTATGGCGGCCTGCTGGAGCGCCTCGACCGCCTGGAAGAGGCCGACGAAGCCTATTGCCGGGGCGGGCGCTGGGAGTCGGCGCAATACGTGCGGCGGCGCGTGGCGCACTGGCTCGATCTGGACAAGATCGACCGGGCCACCCTGGAGATGGTTGCCGCGGGCGCGGTGGAGAATCTCACGCCGTGGGGGCTGCTCGGCATCCCGGCGCTCACGCCGGCGCTGCACCGCGAAGCTGGGCGGCGCTTCGCGCAGTCGCGCTGGCGCGGCGAGCTGGCCGCGCCGCCGCTGGTCGAGCGCGGCGCGGGGCTGGCCGACGCGCTGGCGGCCTACGAGGCGGGCGCGTGCCTGCGCATCGGCTATCTTTCCGCCGATTTCCACGATCACGCCACGCTGCGCCTGCTCGCGGGCGTGCTCGAACTGCACGACGCCGCACGCTTCGACATTCATCTCTATTCGTATGGCGACGCCGCGCCCGATGCCGCGTGGCGCGAGCGGCTCGCGGCGCTGCCCGCCACGCTGCATGAAATCGGCTCGCTGACCGACGCGCGGGCGGCCGCGAAGATCGCAACCGACGGCATTCATGTGCTCGTCGACCTGAAGGGCTACACGACCGGCACGCGGCTCGGCATCACGGCGCTGCGGCCCGCGCCCACGATCGTGAGCTGGCTCGGCTATCCGGGCTCGCTCGGCGCGCCGCGCCTCGCCGATTACGTGATCGGCGACCCGGTGGTGACGCCGCCCGCCGCCGCATCGTTCTATAGCGAGACACTCGCGCTGATGCCGCATTGCTATCAGCCCAACGATCATCGGCGCCAGTGCGCGCCACGGCCCACGCGCGCCGCGGCGGGCTTGCCCGAGCGCGGCTTCGTGTTCTGTAGCTTCAATCAGACCTTCAAGCTCAATGCGCGGGTAGCGTCGGTCTGGTGCCGTCTGCTCTTGGCGACGCCTGGCAGCGTGCTATGGCTGCTCGACCCTGGCAGCGAACGGGCGCGCACGAACCTGCACGCGTTTTTCGAAGAGAAAGGCGTGGAGCGCGCACGCGTGATTTTCGCGCCGCGCCTGCCGCAGGAGGCGCATCTTGCGCGGCTGCAACTCGCGGATCTCGCGCTCGACACGCTGCCGACCGGCTCGCACACGACCGGCAGCGACGCGTTGTGGGCCGGCGTGCCGATGGTGTCGGCGCTGGGCTCGCTGTTCGCGGGGCGCGTGGGCGCGAGCCTGCTGCACGCGGTCGGTCTCGACGAGCTGGTTGCGCGCGACCTCGACAGTTATTTCCAGATCGCACTCGCGCTCGCGAGCGATCCGGGCTGGCGTGCACAGATCCGCAAACGGCTCGCGGCGGCGAAGACCGATGCGCCGCTCTTCGATACGGCGCGGTTCACGCGCGATCTGGAGCGGCTGTTCGTGGCGATTGTGGCGCGCGAGGTGAAGGGCGGTGAAGGGGCAGTGGTTCTGAAGGAGTGAACTCGCGGGAGGGCGCGCGCTTACCCTTCCTCCTCCCGAAACATCGACAACGCCTGCACGGTCTCGCCCAGCATCCGGGTGGCTTCGTCGAGCGAGGGCGCGACGTATTCGTCGATGCGTTTGAGGAACGGGCAGGTGAGCGCCGCGATTGCCTGCCCCGACGGCCCGAGCACCGGAAACGTCACGTCCGTCACGCCGAAAATCTGCTGGCTGTCCTTGCGCGAAAAGCCCGCACCGCGGATCTGCTCACAGACCGCTTCGAGCGCGGCATGGTCGATGGCGACTTCGCCCTTCACCTTCGTATGCTCCGCGAGCATGTGCGCGCGCTGCTCCGCGTTCTGGTACGCGAGGATCGTGCGCCCCGAGTTCGTGTCGACGAGACCCACGCGCGCGCCCAACCGCACCGCGATGCCCCACGTGCCCGGGCCGTCCACCTGCGCGATCACGAGCAGGTTGCCGCGGTCGTACACCGCGAGGTGGCACGACTGCTCCGCGTCGTTGGCGAAGCGCTGCATGAGCGGCAGCGCCTCGGCGATCAAACGCTCCATCGGCGGATGCCGGTGCGCGAGCGCAAACAGCTTGAGGCTCAGCGCGTAGCGGTCGCCGGCCTCCGAGCGCATCACGTACTGGCGCGCTACCAGCCGCTCCAGCATCCGGTAAATCTCGCTTGCGTTGCGCCCCAGCGCCTTCGTGATCTCCGCACGCGTCAAGCCGCCGCGCTGCTCGGCGAGCAGTTCGAGAATGTCGAGTCCCTTGTCCAGTGCAGGCGCGCGATAGCGGTCGCCGTCGTCCTTCTCGTCCGGCTCCGGCTCGCCCGGCAGCGCATCGGTCCGCGGTTTGCGTGCGTTCGTGTTCATTTTTTCCTTGCTTGTTATCCCGTCCCAGATCCTGAGCAGCCCAGGGAAATTCCGGACCTTTGCTGCATTGCACATTCCTTGACCTTGGATCGTGCGTATATGAATAATAGGTTCACTGGTGAACATATGCCAGCGGCGTGCACATGGATAGGTCAACAACGACAGAACCAGCTTTGCATGGGATCGCACTAAGAGCTTTGCATGGGACCAGAGTAACGCGCTGAAGCGCGAACTCTGATCGACAGCTAAAGCGCCAAGTGCGACCGACAGATTAGGAGACAGACATGGCGTTCGCATCCGGGCTGATCGAGGCCCGCCGCTTCACTGAAACCCGCACGCCGCGCGCGCGCGCTTTCTCGCGCGCTGCCGCGAAGACGCTGTGCGCCGTGGCGGCCTGCGCCGCCGCAATAGGCGCGCCAGCCTCGGCGCAGGCCGCCGAAACCGGCAAGGTGGGTCTCGGCCTGCCGCTGCTGACCTCGCCGTTCTGGCAGTCGTACAACAACTATCTGGGTACGTACGCGAAGCAGATGGGCGTCGATGTGCTCGCGCCCGTCAATTCGAACAACGACCCCGCGCAGCAGATCACCGACATGAACAACATGATCAATCTGGGCGCGAAGGGCATCGTCGTGGGGCCGATCGATTCGGCCGCCATCAGCCGCGCGCTCGAGAGCGCCGCGCAGAAGAACGTGAAGGTGGTGGCCGTGGATGTCGCGCCCACGCAAGGCGCCGTCGCCATGGTCGTGCGCGCGGACAATCGCGCCTATGGCGAGAAGGCGTGCAAATACATCGGCGAACACGTGAAGTCGGGCAAGGTCGTGCAGATCATGGGCGATCTCGCTTCCGTGAACGGGCGCGACCGCTCGGAGGCGTTCCGTGCGTGCCTGAAGAGCTATCCGAATCTGTCGCTGCTGGAGATTCCAGCGGGCTGGAAGGGCGACGTGGCGGCCAGCGCGCTCGACAGTCTGCTCACCGCGAATCCCGATGTGAAGGGCATCTACATGCAGGCGGGCGGCGTCTATCTCTCGCCCACGCTGCAAACGCTGCGCCGCAAACAGTTGCTGTTTCCCGTGGGCGATCCGAAGCATATCGTGATCGTCTCCAATGACGGCATTCCGCAGGAATACGAAGCAATCCGCAAGGGCGAGATCGACGCCACCGTTTCACAGCCCGCCGATCTCTATGCGAAGTACGGCCTCTATTACATCAAGGCCGCGCTGGAGGGCAAGACCTTCAAGCCGGGCAAGACCGATCACGACAGCACGATCATCCAGTTGCAGCCCGGCATTCTCGAAGACCAGTTGCCGGCGCCGCTCGTGACGAAGCAGAACGTCGACGACAAGAACCTGTGGGGCAACACGATCAAATGAGTGATCGGATGAGCAGCGGTTCGGACCTTCAGCAAGCGGGCGTGCCGCCGCGAGGCGGCGCGCCGCACCCGGCGGCACTGGCGCTGCAGCCCGCGGCAGCCGTTGGGCTGCCGCCAGTCGTGGAGGCGAGCGGCGTGACCAAGCGCTTCGGCTCCACGGCGGCGCTCGCGAATGTGAGCCTGCGCGTGATGGCGGGCGAGTCGCACGCGCTCGTGGGCCGCAACGGCGCGGGCAAGTCGACGCTCGTCTCGATCCTCACCGGCCTGCGCAAGCCCGACGAGGGCGCCGTGCACTTCAACGGCGACCCCGCGCCGCCCATCGCCGACCGCGATGCGTGGCGCGAGCGCGTTGCCTGCGTGTATCAGCACTCGACGATCATCCGCGACCTCACGGTTGCGGAGAACCTGTTCATCAATCGCCAGCCGCTCAGGCGCGGCGTGATCGACTGGAGCACCATGCGCCGCGACGCGCGCGCGCTGCTCGATCACTGGCGCATCGACGTGCGCGAGGATGCGCGCGCGGGCGATCTCACGGTGGAAGCGCGCCAGCTCGTCGAGATTGCGCGCGCGCTTTCGTACGGCGCGCGCTTCATCATTCTCGACGAACCCACGGCGCAGCTCGACGGCGACGAGATCAAGCGTCTCTTTCGCCGCATCGACGAATTGCAGCGCGAGGGCGTGACGTTTCTCTTCATTTCGCACCATCTGCAGGAGGTGTACGAGATTTGCCAGGCGGTGACGGTGCTGCGCGACGCGCGCCACATCGTCAGCGCGCCGGTGGCCGAGTTGCCGCGCGAGCGCCTGATCGAGGCGATGACGGGCGAGCACGGCGGCCTGAACGTGGCCGATGCGGCCGCGCGCCCAGCCTTGCCCGCCGACGCGAAGATCGCGCTCGACGTGCGCGGTATTTCGGGCGCCGATTACCGCGACGTGTCGTTCCAGGTGAAGCGCGGCGAAGTCGTGGGCATCACGGGCGCGACCAGCAGCGGGCGCACGAGCGTGGGCGAAGCCGTTGCGGGGCTCGCCGGCCAGCAGGCGGGCGAGATTCGCGTGAACGGCGCGCGGCTGTTGCCCGGCGACGTGCCCGCCGCGCTCGCGCAGGGCGTGGGCTGCGTGCCGAAGGACCGTCATCGCGAAGGGCTCGTGCTCACGCAGTCGGTGGCCGAGAACGCGTCGATGACGATTGCGGGCCTGCTCGGGCGGCTCGGCTTCGCATCGCCCGCGAAGAAAAACCAGGTGGGCCAGCGCATGATCGAGGCGCTCGGCATCGTCGCACAGGGGCCGGACCACGTGGTCTCGGGGCTCTCGGGCGGCAATCAGCAGAAGGTGGTGATGGCGCGTGCGCTCGCGAGCACGCCGCAAGTGCTGGTGCTGATCGATCCCACGGCGGGCGTGGACGTGAAATCGAAGGAGGCGCTGCTCTCGGTCGTGGACCGCGTGCGCGACGAAGGCAAGGCCGTGCTCGTGGTGTCGAGCGAACTCGACGATCTGCGCACCTGCGACCGCGTGCTCGTGATGTTTCGCGGCGGCGTGGTGGCGGAATTCGCGGCGGGTTGGCAGGACCACGAACTGATTGCATCGATTGAAGGAGTCGATCTTCATGAAGCATAGCGTTAATGGTGGTCCAACTGCGGGTGGTGTCCCTGCGGGTGGAGTATTCGCGGCGGTGCAGCCCGATACGGCCCAGGGCGCTGCTGCCGGACGCGGTGCGCGCAGGCGCATCGAATTCGCGCGCCTGCGCGAACTCGCCCTGGTGCCCGCGCTGCTGCTGCTCATCGTGATCGGCGGCTTCGTGAGCCCGAGCTTTCTCACCAGGGCGAATCTCATCAGCGTGCTGGGGGCTTCGGCGGCGCTCGCGCTCGTCGTGCTCGCCGAATCGCTGATCGTGCTCACCGGCAAGTTCGATCTCTCGCTCGAATCGACGGTGGGCATCGCCCCCGCCGTGGGCGCCATGCTCGTGATGCCGGCCGCATCCGCTGGGTTCGGCACACAATGGCCCGCCTTTGCCGGACTCCTTGCGATTGTGGTCGTGGGCGCGCTGATCGGCTTCGTCAATGGTTTTCTGGTCGTGCGCCTGCGTCTGAATGCGTTCATCGTCACGCTGGCCATGCTGATCGTGCTGCGCGGCATGCTGGTGGGCGCGACCAAGGGCGGCACGCTGTTCGACATGCCCAACTCGTTCTTCGCGCTCGCCACCACCATCGTGCTCGGCTTGCCGCTCTCGGTGTGGCTAGCGGCCGCCGCCTTCGCGTTCGCTGCGTTCATGCTGCGCTACCACCGTGTAGGCCGTGCGCTCTATGCGATCGGCGGCAATCCCGACGCCGCGCGCGCTGCGGGCATCCGCGTGGAGCGCATCACGTGGGGCGTGTTCGTGCTGGGCAGCATCCTGGCCGCGCTGGGCGGGCTGATCGTGACGGGCTACGTGGGCGCGATCAACGCGAACCAGGGCAACGGCATGATCTTCACGGTGTTCGCGGCGGCCGTGATCGGCGGCATTTCGCTCGACGGCGGCAAGGGCACCATGTTCGGCGCGCTCTCCGGCGTGCTGCTGCTCGGCGTGGTGCAGAACCTGCTCACGCTCGCCCAGGTGCCGTCGTTCTGGATTCAGGCGATTTACGGCGCGATCATCCTCGGCTCGCTGATGGTGGCGCGGCTGGCGGGCGGCGATGCCCAGAACTGAACGGCGGAGGCGAGACTTGAGTTCTATCGTGAACAGCGATGCACCGCATACCGATGCGCGCCTGATCCTGCTCGCACCGGAGGACAACTGCCTGATCGCGGCGGCGCGTCTGCCCGCCGGCGAGACGCTGGAGATCGAGGGCGAGCGCGTGACGCTCGCGAAGACGATCGACCTCGGGCACAAGGTGGCGCGCCGTGCGCTGGCGAAGGACGAGAAAGTGCTGCGCTATGGCGCGCCGATCGGCCATGTGACGGCGAACGTGGCGCGCGGCGAGCATCTGCACACGCACAACCTCGAAAGCGATTATCTGCCGACTTACACGCACGACACGGGCCACGAGTTCGTATCGCACTGATCGCACTGATCGCACTGATCGCACTGATCGCACTGATGCCGATGAATGCAGGACGAATGCCATGACTGAAACCCAACTCAACGCCAAAGCAGGAAGCGCGGCCGAACCGGTGCTCGAAGGGTGGCTGCGCAGCGACGGACGCAAGGGGATCCGCAATGTGGTTGCGGTGGCGTACCTCGTCGAGTGTGCGCATCACGTGGCGCGCGAGATCGTCACGCAGTTTCGCGAGCCTCTCGATGGTTTCGACGATCCGCATGCCGGGCCGCCCGTGCATCTGATCGGCTTTCCGGGCTGCTTCCCGAACCGCTACGCGGAAAAGATGATGACGCAGCTCACCACGCATCCGAACGTGGGCGCGGTGCTGTTCGTCTCGCTCGGCTGCGAGAGCATGAACAAGCACTATCTCGTGGACCAGGTGCGCGCGAGCGGACGTCCCGTGGAGGTGCTCACGATTCAGGAGAAGGGCGGCACGCGCAGCACGATTCAATACGGCGTGGACTGGGTGCGCGGCGCGCGCGCGCAACTCGCGGAACAGCAGAAGGTGCCGATGCGGCTGGACGAGCTCGTGGTGGGCACGATCTGCGGCGGCTCGGACAGCACGAGCGGCATTACCGCGAATCCCGCTGTGGGCCGCGCGTTCGATCATCTGGTGGCGGCGGGCGCGGCGTGCGTGTTCGAGGAAACCGGCGAGCTGGTGGGCTGCGAGTATCACATGAAGAATCGCGCGGCGCGCCCCGAATTGGGCGACGAGATCGTTGCCTCGGTGGCGAAGGCCGCGCGCTATTACTCGATTCTCGGGCACGGTTCGTTTGCCGTGGGCAACGCCGATGGCGGGCTCACCACCCAGGAGGAAAAATCGCTGGGCGCGTATGCGAAGAGCGGCGCGTCGCCTATCGTCGGCATCGTGAAGCCGGGCGATGTGCCGCCCACGGGCGGGCTCTATCTGCTCGATGTGGTGCCCGATGGGGAGCCACGCTTCGGATTCCCGAATATTAGCGATAACGCGGAGATCGCCGAGCTGATCGCGTGCGGCGCGCACATCATTCTGTTCACGACGGGGCGCGGCTCCGTGGTGGGGTCGGCGCTTTCGCCCGTCGTCAAAGTCTGCGCGAATCCGCAGACCTATCGCAATCTCTCGGGCGACATGGATGTCGACGCAGGGCGCATACTCGAAGGCCGCGGCACGCTCGACGAAGTGGGCCGCGAAGTGTTCGACGTCACGCTCGCGGTGTCGCGCGGGGCGCGCTCGAAGTCGGAGATGCTCGGCCACCAGGAGTTTATTCTCACGTACAAGACCTTCGAGCCGGTTGGCCCCGCATGCCTGCCCGCGAGCGCGCGCGTGCCGGTGCCGGTGGTCGCTTCGCATTGATGCGCGCGCTCAAATTCACCGGATCGAGGAGACACTTCGCATGGCGCAGGAGCCGTACCCGCCTCATCAGTACGATCAGCACCGTCCGCAGGTCGCGCAGCGCCGCCGCATTGGGCGCACCGCGCTCGAAGTGAGCGCGCTGAGCCTGGGCACCGCGCCGCTCGGCGGTCTGTATCGCGATCTCACCGACACAGAGGCGCAGGCCACCATCGATGCCGCCTGGGAAGCCGGCGTGCGTTTCTTCGACACCGCGCCGCATTACGGCCACACGAAGGCCGAGCATCGGCTCGGCGCTGCGTTGCGGCGCTATCCGCGCGGCGAGTACGTGCTGTCGACCAAGGTGGGCCGCCGCTTCGTGCCGCGCACGCATCGTTACGACGGCAGCGAAGGCTGGCAGAATCCGCTGCCGTTCGAGGCCATTTACGACTACACGCGCGAAGGCATCCTGCGCTCGTTCGAGGATAGCCAGCAGCGGCTCGGCATCGTCGATATCGACATCCTGCTCGTGCACGATATCGGCCGTCTCACGCACGGCGAGCGCAACGCGCATTACTGGCGGCAGCTCACTGCGGGCGGCGGGTTCCGCGCGCTGGACGAGTTGCGCGCGTCGGGCGCGGTGAAGGCCATCGGCCTCGGCGTGAACGAGCGCGAAGCGGTACTCGAAGCGATGCGCGAGTTCCAGATCGATTGCGCGCTGCTGGCGGGCCGCTACACGCTGCTCGAACAGGGGCCGCTCGACGATCTGCTGCCCGCCTGCGCGGAGCGCGGCGTGAGCATCCTGCTGGGCGGCGCGTTCAATTCGGGCATTCTCGCGCGCGGTCTCGCGGGCGAGCGCAAGTTCAATTACGGCGACGCACCGCCCGAGGTGGTGGAGCGCGTTGCGCGTCTCGAAGCGGTTTGCCGCGCGCATGACGCGCCGCTCGCGGCGGCGGCGCTGCAATTTCCCTACGCGCATCCGGCCGTGGCGACGGTGCTAACCGGCGCGCGCAGCGCAGCCGAGTTGCGCGAGAACGTGGCATCGTTCGAGACGACGCTGCCGCCCGGGCTCTGGCGCGCGTTGCGCGACGAGGGTCTCGTCGATGCGCGCGCGCCGCTTCCTTGAGAGCGCCCATACCATGACCCGGCCAACCGCAATCGCGCGGATCGACGCGCATCAGCACTACTGGGACCCCGCGCGCGGCGACTACGGCTGGCTCACGCCCGCGCTGGCCGAGCTCTATCGCCCGTTCGGCCCCGCCGATCTCGCGCCGCTGCGCGCGCGCTGCGGCGTCGCGCGCACGGTGCTCGTGCAGGCCGCGCCCACCGTCGACGAAACCTGGTATCTGCTCGATCTCGCGCGTCACGACGACTCGATCGCGGGCGTGGTGGGCTGGGTGCCGCTCGACGACCCGCTCGCGCCGGAGCTGATCGCCGAACTTGCGCGCGAGCCGAAGCTGCGCGCGGTGCGCCCGATGCTCCAGGACCTGCCCGACGACGACTGGATCGCGACAGCCGATACGGCGCGCGCCGTCGAGGCCCTGATCGCCCACGACCTCGCATTCGATGCGCTGATCTTCGCGCGCCACGCACGCGCGCTCGAAACGTTTCTCGAGCGCCATCGCGCATTGCGCGTGGTGATCGATCATGGCGCGAAGCCGCCCATTCGCGAGGGTGCGGAGGGCGCCCCGGGTTTCGACGCGTGGTCGCACGCCATCGCGCGGCTGGCGCACTTTCCGCAGGTTTATTGCAAGGTGTCGGGTCTCGCGACCGAGGCCGCGCCGGACTGGAGCGACGCCACGCTGAGCCCCTGGATCGAGCATCTGCTTGCGAGCTTCGGCGCGCAGCGGCTCATGTGGGGCAGCGACTGGCCCGTGCTCAATCTCAACGGCGACTATGAACGCTGGTACGCGAGCGCCGAGCGCCTGTTCGCGCACCTCGGCGAACGCGAGCGCGCCGCTGTGTTCGGCGGCAACGCGGCGGCGTTTTATCGAATCTAAACGCGGTTCTGAATACGGCAAGCCAATTCGAATCAACGGGAGTGGCCGATGGTACAAACGACACAAAGACTGGCCGGCAAGACGGCCTTGATCACGGCGGCGGGCCAGGGCATCGGCTATACCGCCGCCGAATGGTTCGCGCGCGAGGGCGCACGCGTGATCGCCACTGACATCCGCATCGACGCGCTCGCGTCCCTGCCGGTCGAGGCGCGCAAGCTCGACGTACGCGACGGCGCGGCCATCGCGGCGCTCGCGCGCGAGCTCGGCGCGATCGACGTGTTGTTCAACTGCGCGGGCTTCGTGCACGCGGGCTCGATTCTCGAGGCGAGCGAGGAAGACTGGGACTTCGCGTTCGACCTCAACGTCAAGGCGATGTACCGGACCATCCGTGCTTTTTTGCCCGCGATGCTGGAGGCGGGCGGGGGCTCGATCATTAACATGTCGTCGGCGGCGTCGAGTGTGAAGGGCGTGCCCAACCGTTTCGTGTACGGCGCATCCAAGGCTGCTGTGATAGGGTTGACCAAGGCCGTGGCCGCCGATTTCGTGACGCGCGGCATCCGCTGCAACGCGATCTGCCCCGGCACCGTGGCCTCGCCCTCGCTCGAAGAGCGCATCGCCGCGCAGGCGGTGGCGCAGGGCACGAGCGTGGACGCGGCGCGCGCGGCCTTCGTCGCGCGGCAGCCGATGGGGCGCGTGGGCACGACCGACGAGATCGCGGCGCTCGCGCTCTATCTCGCGTCCGACGAGTCGGCGTTTACGACCGGACAGACGCATGTGATCGATGGCGGGTGGTCTAACTAGTTAGACCCATGCGATGATGGCCGCAGTGCTGTACTGCACGCGGCCGTACGCATCACACAAGACTGACAAGGAATAGAGACAATGAAATTGCTTCGCTATGGCCCCAAGGGTCACGAAAAGCCGGGCCTCCTCGATGCCGAGGGCCGTATTCGCGCGCTCTCGGGCGCCGTTGCCGACATCGCGGGCGATGTGCTTTCCGACGCGGGCCTCGCGCAACTGCGCACGATCGATCCGGAAACGCTGCCACTGGTTGAGGGCAACCCGCGCCTCGGGCCTTGCGTGGGCCATGTCGGCAAGATGGTGGCGATCGGCCTGAATTACGCCGATCACGCCGAAGAGGCGGGCATGCCGGTGCCGAGCGAGCCGGTGGTCTTCAACAAGTGGACGAGCTGCATCGTCGGACCGAACGACGACATCGAAATCCCGCGCGGCTCGAAGAAGACCGATTGGGAAGTCGAGCTTGGCGTGGTGATCGGCAAGTATGCGAAGAACGTGAGCGAGGCCGATGCGCTGAACTACGTGGCGGGCTACTGCGTGATCAACGACGTATCCGAGCGCGAGTGGCAGATCGAGCGCGGCGGCCAGTGGGACAAGGGCAAGGGCTTTGACACTTTTGGCCCGATCGGCCCGTGGCTCGTCACGCGCGACGAGGTGGCCGATCCGCAGAATCTCGCGATGTGGCTCGAAGTGGACGGCCACCGCTACCAGAACGGCAGCACGCGCACGATGGTCTTCACGGTCGCGAAGCTGGTGTCGTATCTCTCGCAGTGCATGAGCCTGCAACCGGGCGATGTGATTTCCACGGGCACGCCGCCGGGCGTGGGCATGGGCGTGAAGCCCGAGCCGGTGTATCTGAAACCGGGTCAGACCGTGCGCCTGGGCGTCGAAGGGCTCGGCGTGCAGACGCAGAAGACGCGCGCAGCGGACTGAGGACTGAGCGCGGTTTTTTCGACCCCGTCGCAATGAACAAACGGCCGCGCATTGAATGCGCGGCCGTTTGATTTTGTGCCTTTATCCCACTGCGTTATGCGTGCGCGTCGGCCGTGCCCCCGTTTTCGCCCATCCGGCTGACCGTGCCCTGCGCGAGCGCCACGAGCCGCTCGTCGCCGTTTTCCATCACGAACACGCTGCATTGGCAGGTGGCCTGCTGGCGTCCCGCGTGCACCACACGTGCCCGCGCGACCAGCGTGCCGGACATGGCGGGCCGCAGGTAATTGATCTTGTATTCGCTCGTCACCACGCGCGGGCCGAGCGCCAGCGCGCCCGCGAACGTGAGGGCGTTGTCGGCGAGATAGCTGATCACCCCGCCGTGCACGAAGCCGTGCTGCTGCTTGAGTTCGTCGCGCACGGGCAGTCGCAGCGTCAATTCATTGGCCCCGACGCTCATGAGTTCGGTGCCAAGCAGCATGCTGAACGGTTGCGCATGAAGCGCGCCGCGCGCGCGATCCACCAGATCGGTCATGTTCGGATTCCCCAGGGCCACGCCCGCATAGTTGCCTAACCACTCTAGGAAGAGCCGTGCGGCGGCGCAAGGTGAATCGTCAGGCTGCTGTGCCTGAATTTTTGCGAAAAATGATGGGAATCGCGCAAGGCCCGAGGGGGCGGCGGATTCCCCGGCACGTCAGGGCAGCGCGCGGTACGCCGTCAACAGGTGATACGGCGTGGTCGAGGGCATGTCCGCGCGGGCGATTTCCCCGCTCGCGCTTCGACACTCCACCCAGCCTTGCGGCGTGAGAAAGCGTTGCGCGAACTTGCCGATTTGCGCCTCCAACGTTGCGCGCACAACCGTATCGCCATGCGTGGCGAGCGCGCGCAGATACTCGGTCTGCGCCCAGATGCGTTGCGTGGCGTCGGTCACGCGGCCCTGTTCGTCGAGAGCCGCCGCCACGGCGCCCGTGGCCGGATCCACGCCGTGCTTCACTGCGAACGCGAACGCGCGCGCGAGCGCATCCTGAAGTCCCGAAGCGCCGAGCCGTTGCGCGCCCGCCTGCTGCACGAGCCAGAACCACTCGAATTGATGCCCGGGCTCGAGCCGATTGTCCGGCGCACCGAGCGGCAACTCGGCGATGCAGCCCGTGGGCGCGTGGAGGAAATTGCGCGCCACAGCTTCGGCGAGCGCGGTGATGGCCGTGTCGAATGCGGCGTCGCCGGTTGCCTCGCGGGCCACGAGCCACGCTTCGGTCAGATGCATCAGCGGATTTTGCAGCGGCCCGCTCGTGACGCTCGCAAATGACGCATCGAGCGCGGCGTTCAGCAAGCCGTCGCGCGCCTTGAAGCGCTCGACGATCAGCGCCGATGTCTCGCGCGCGGTGTCGAGCGCTTCCGGTACGCCAAGACGCTGGCCGTATGCCGCGCACGCGAACACCACGAACGCGTGCGTATAGAGATCCTTCGTGGTGTCGAGCGGCGCGCCTTGGGCATCGACGCTGTAGAACCATCCGCCCTGCGTGCGATCGGCGAAGGTCTGGCACAGCGATGCGTAGAGCGTGTGCGCATGCTCGGCCTCGCCGGCCTGCGAGAACACGAACAGCTGGCGGGCGCAGGCCATCGCGCGATAGCGCACGTCGGGCAGCGGCGTCGTGCCCGACGCATCGAGCGCTTCGTGCGCGAGGCGCAGCGCCGCGTTGAAGCCGGGGCCGCGCCACAACGCCAGGATCGTGCGGTCGAAATGATCGCGCAGGCTCGCTGCGCTGGTGAGAGCGTTCATGGGTGACTTGGGCGCACTAGGCGCCGGCACGAGAAAACGGAGTGCCAGCGATTGTACGCTGGGGCCAATCCATCTCTGTTATGCGGCGTACGATGCAAACATGCGCTGGCACGTTGCGTCTGGCACAGCACATGCGGGGGTGGCGTGGGGGGCGCTTGGCCGCGGCAATTCCGGCAACTGGGTGGCCTGCGCAAGCGGTGCATATCCACGAAAACAAGGAGCGCGAGAACGATGCTTGGCAACTGGGAACTCATTTCGCGGCTGGTGCTGGCCGCCGCGCTTGGCAGCGTGATTGGCTTCGAGCGCGAGCGTCTGTCGTGGGCGGCGGGGTTGCGCACGCACATGCTCGTTTGCGTGGGATCGGCGCTCATCATGATCGTCTCCGCGTTCGGCTTTGCCGATGCGCTCGGCGGCGAGCACGTCGTGCTCGATCCTTCGCGGATGGCCGCCCAGGTGGTCTCCGGCATCGGCTTTCTGGGCGCCGGGTCGATCCTGCTGCGCGGCGAGATCGTGCGTGGCCTGACGACGGCCGCGAGCCTGTGGTCGGTGGCTGCCATCGGCCTCGCGGTGGGCGGCGGTCTCTATACGGCGGCGATCGCGGCCACCATCATCATTCTCATCATTCTCGCGGGCATCAAACCGCTCGAGCGGCGCTTCATCACGTTTCGGCAGCGCCGGCGCATCTCGCTGCTCGTCGATCGCGGCGCGCTCACCTTCCATTCGCTGCACGACGCGCTGGGCACGTCCAGCCCACGCGTGAAGCAGTTCGTGGTGCAGCAGAGCGACGACTCGCCCGAGCTCGACGTGGTGATGATCGTGCTGAGCCGCGTCTCGTCGATGGAGTACGAGGCGATCTGTGCAGCATTGCGGCGTCTGTCCGTCGTCAAGGAGTTTCGCGAGGATGACGAACAAGGTTGATGCGTCATCCATGGTTCGCATTTGAGGGGGCTCTCAGGTTTAACGTTTGCCGCTAAGATGCCTGACCAGCGGCGCGCTGCTTTCGGGTTTGAAGGACGCGCGCCCAAGGAGCGAAACGCGGCGGTCACGCTGCGGCCAGGCGTGACCGACGTGCGACGCGAGTTCACCTGAAGCGAGTCTCATCGTCGATCCATGGCCGAACACGTAGAACACGCACCCTCGAATACCGGACGCGCCGCACGCAGCGCGTCGTCGCGGCGTCGCTCGCCGACGCCACCCGCCGATACCGACGCCACACAGGCGGCGGACGCCCAGCCGGGCGCGCTGGGTGGCGAACCCATGCTCGATCTTTTTGGCAAAGAGCCCGAACCGGCGCTCGAACTCGAAGCGGCCGGTGCGGCGCAGGACAGTCAAGCGACGCCGGCGCGGCCTGAGGCGCGCACGAACGCGACCGAGCCCACGGCGGATGCCGTGAGCACCGGCGGCAACCTGGACGAATCGAGCGATCCGACCGATTCGAACGCCCGTGCGGCGGCGGATGGCTTGCCGGGCGAGGCGCAGGAATCCCCGCAAGAATCTCCCATTGCTGCCGGGATCGAAGCGCCGGAGCCTCATGGGCCACCCGGCACGCAAGCCTCGGAGCTGGCGGCTACGGCATCCGATCTGCCGGCGCCGCAGGAGCAGGGTGAGGCGATTGCGACCATGGTCGCTTTGGCGGCCACCCAGGCCGAAGCGCCGCCGCAATCCGAAGCAACGGCTGCGCCGAAGCAACCCGAGCCATTGCCCGACGCCCCATCTGGCGCGCTCGCCAGCGGCCATTCCTACGCGCCGACCAGCGCCACGGGCAACGCGGCGCGCATGATTTCGGCGGTGCACGCCGCCGATGTCGGCGCGGTGGTCCACGGCCAGGCGCCCGAGCGCGCCACGGCGGCACTGCCCGCCGAGATCGTCGCGACCATGACGGCCCAAATGGCGGCCCAGACGCGCAGGACCAAGTGGCTGCTGACGGCCGCCGTTGCCGCGCTGGTGGTCACGGCGGGCGTGGCGATCGCCCAGACCCTGGTGCTCGCGAGCCTCTCGGCCGATGCGACCGCGCAGCAGCAACGCCTGGACGTGCTGATGCAGAACCAGCAGGCCGCGCTCGACAATATGGCGTCGCGCGTTGCAGCGTTGACCGTCGCTGCGCCGGTTGCAGCGGCCATGGCGCCGGCAACCGCTGCGACCAGCACGGCCCGGGAGCCGGAGAACCCGACGCCGCCACGCCGTCCCGCGCGCGCCGCCAAAACGCCGAAATCGACGGAAAAGCCCGCAACCCATACGACGGGCAGCAAATCGTCCAAGGCTCACTCGCAGCCGTCCACCCGCCAGGCGGCGACAAAAAGCTGACGCCGCTCTCCCTCTCCCCCGGCCCCTCTCCCTCAAGGGAGAGGGGAGGTCGTGCAGGCTATCCATGTGTTGTGTTGATGCAACGCATGGATAGCCTGCGGCCAAGCTGCGACACGACGTCGCAAATTTCTTGTTGCACTGCACTGGCGTTCATCTAGGGAAAACCCTATAATCGTCTCATTCCTAGGGAAAACCCTAGATTCATGTCTAACCGGGAGTCGCCATGAGCTTTATCCTTGCCATTCTTCAAAAGGTGAACGACCTCTTCGCCTCGCCGTACCTGCCGATGGATGCCGAATACTCGTACGCAGCGCGTCATCGCGAAGCAGAACGCATCCGCCGCTCGCACTACAAGCCGTTCCACCTGCCGCGCGACTAATCTCGCCGCAGCTGCCAGGGCCACAAGTAGCCGGGGCGGCTTCAGCAAGGGTGACATCGAACAAAGCCGGTTCTCGCAAGAGAACCGGCTTTGTTGCGTCTGGGCCCGGCCTGGCTTCCCGGGCGGCGTGGAGCAGTGCGAAACCGCCTGCCGAGGCAGCCTCTGCGCACGAAGCAGTCTTCCTTTGGCAACAAACACTTGGGTGAATCGCCCAGAGCTTGTCCACAGGGCTCTCAACAAAATCTGTGGATAAGCGCCCGTGCCGCGTCAGCGCTTTCCAGCGCCCCGTGCCATAGTGTGAGCCGCAAGAACCTCCATCGCTCACCATGTCCGACACCTACTTCTACGATCCCGCCACCGGTCACGGCTTGCCGCACGACCCGTTCAAGGCGATCGTCGCGCCGCGCCTGATCGGCTGGATCTCGAGCCGCTCCGCGCAAGGCGTGCTGAACCTCGCGCCATACAGCTTCTTTGGCGCGTTCGCCACGTCGCCGGCGGTGATCGGCTTTTGCAGCGAGGGCCGCAAGGACAGCATTGTCAATATCGAGGCAACCGGCGAGTTCGTCTGGAATCTCGCGTCGCGCCCGCTGGCCGAGCAGATGAACCGGAGCTCGGCGCCCGTCGCCGCCGATGTCGACGAGTTCGCGCTGGCGGGACTCACGCCCGCGCCGGGCCGCAACGTGGCGGTGCCGCACGTGGCCGAGGCGCCGGCCGCGCTCGAATGCAAGCTGTTGCAGATCGTGCGGCTCAATGGGCTCGACGGCGCGCCCATGAATAACTGGCTCGCGCTCGGCCAGGTCGTGGGCGTGCACATCCAGCCGCAGTATCTGAAGGACGGGCTGTTCGACACCCATGCCGCGCAGCCCATCATGCGCGCGGGCTATCGCGCGGACTACGCGCAGATCGGCGAGATGTTCCAGATGGTGCGGCCCACGGCCTGAGTGCATGACACTCGCGGCCGCGTTGCCGCTGCCGGCTTGCGCGCCGATAATGGCCCGCAAATCGCCTGCGAATGCGCCACACAGCGACCCGCACGGTGACCCACACAGCGCGCGGCGCGCGAGAGGAGACAGTCAATGCAATCTCCGACCGGATCGGTCGTAGCGCTCAGCTCGGCGGCATCGACAATGTTTTCCATCGGCATGATCTTTCTCGGCTACTGGGGCCTGCACGAGCCCGTGCCGTGGCACCTCGGCGACCGCGTGATCGTCGTGCTCGCGCTGGCGGGCTTCGCCTGTCTCGGCAGCGTGCCCTGGCTCGCCACTTCACCCGCGAAGCCCGGCGACGAGTCGCGCTTCCTGCTCGCGCGTCGCTGCTTCCTCGCGGGCGCGTGCTCCGTCTGGATCTCAATCGCGCTGTCACTCGTCCTCGTTTAGCGCCGCGCGTCGTCAGAAGCGCGCGCGCAGCCCCACCGTGCCCACCACCTGGTTCGCCGTCGACGAGGCGCCGCCCGCCGTGTTGATGAACGCCACGTAGTTGTGGCCCGTGGCGTGCTGGTACATCGCTTCGCCGTAGAGGTCGGTGCGTTTCGAGAGGCGATACACCACCTGCACATTCACCTGCTGCCACTTCGGATCGGCGCCCCAGGCCGTGCGGTCCACGTGGCCATCGGTGTAGGTGTAGGCGAGTCCGAGGCTCCAGGCCGGGTTCAACTGATACTTGCCGTTCACTTCATAGTTGTTGAAGCTCATGTCGCCGCCCTGCGAGCCGAACGCGTTCGTGCCCGCATACTCGCTGCGCGTGAACACGAAGCCCGCCGTGGCCGGACCGAAGCTGTAGTTCAGGCCGCCGCCGAAGGAGCGCAGGCGCTGCGCGCCGAGCGAGAAGCCGCCCTTGCCGTTGGCCGCAGACTCGGCGAGGTCCACCGCGCCCGGGCTGCTCGCGTTCGCGCCTTGCGTGCCGTTCAACTGCAGATAGCCGGCGGCCACGGCGAGCGGGCCGTTGTTGTAGCTCGCGCCGAAGCTGTAGGCGCGGTTGGCCGCGAAGTCGGGCTGGTTCGAGAACGCGTACAGCGCGCCGAACTTGAAGCCGCCGTAGCTATTGCTCGTGTACTTGACGGCGTTGCTGATGCGCAGCGAGTGGTTGAGGTTGTCGTTGTCGAACGGATGCGCGAAGCCCGCGTCGCCGAAGGTGCCCGCCGTGGCCGAGAGCGGCGCGACGAAGTCCACCAGCGAGTCGTACTGGCGGCCCAGCGTGAGCGTGCCGAACCGGTCGCTCGCGAGTCCCACCCAGGCCTGGCGGCCGAACATGCGGTTGTCCTGGCCGAGCTTGCCGTTCTGCACGTTGAAGCCGTTTTCGAGCACGAACACGGCGCGCAGGCCGCCGCCGAGGTCCTCGCCGCCGCGCAGGCCGAAGCGGCTGCCGTTGATGTTGCCGCTGGTCGCCTGCCAGAGCGCGCCGCCCGTCTTGCCGCCTGAACCGGCCACGTTGTTCGTGTACATGATGCCGGCGTCGATGAGGCCGTACAGCGTAACCGAGCTTTGCGCGTGCGCGACGCCAGGGGCGAGCGCGCCGGCGAGTACGACGGCGGTGGTGACGGTGGCAAGCGGGGGGACGTTCTTTTTCACGTGTGAAGCTCCTGATGCGGTGTTCTCGTAGCGTTTGGAAAAGGCCTGCTGCGGGCGAAGGCCGGCAAGCAGCGTCAGGAGTGTAGGGATCGATGACCGCCGGAAAATCGGCCTGCGGTGGAGAAGATTCTTCCGTGCGCCGGAATGAATTTTTCATCGCAATGTCATGAAGCAGGGCAGTGGCGCGGTTCGCGCGGCCATCGGCGCGATAAAAGCCGTGCCCGGCAGTTTTGGTACGATGCACGCTTTGCCAGCCGATCCTTAAGTCCCGCGTGAAGCGTTCCGTGTCGTTGATCCGCGCTCAAGCCGCGAAATGGTCCTCCCGCCTGAAGCCCCTCATGTCGCGCCTGTGCGCGTTCGTGCGTCCGTGGCTCGGCAAGGGGCTACATCATCTGCGCCATCCCACCCGGCGCGGCATCCTCATCGCGATCGGCGCGCTGCCCGCGGCGCTCGTGCTCTACGTGATCGTGCTGATTCCGTTCACGCCGGGCATCGGCGACATCCGCAAGGCGCGCGTGGACCAGCCCGCGCGGATTCTTTCCGCCGACGGCAAGCTGCTTGCCGAATTCAAGCCCTCGAACCGCGAGTGGGTGCCGCTTTCGCAGATCTCGCCGCACATGGTCGACGCGCTCATCTCGACCGAGGATCATCGCTTCTACGAGCACCACGGCATCGACTTCAAGCGCACGGCGGGCGCGGCGCTGCATACGTTCTCGGGGGATCGCCAGGGCGGCTCGACCATCACGCAGCAGCTCGCGCGCAATCTCTACCCCGACGAGATCGGCCGCGCGCCCACGCTCACGCGCAAGATCAAGGAGGCGATCACCGCGTTCAAGATCGAGGCCGTCTATAGCAAGCCGCAGATTCTCGAAACCTATCTGAACACGGTGCCGTTCCTCTACAACGCGTTCGGCATCGAGATGGCGGCGCGCACCTACTTCGGCGTTTCCGCGGATCAACTGACCGTGCTGCAGGCCGCGACGCTCACCGGCATGCTCAAGGGCAACGCCTACTACAACCCGGTGATCAATCCCGAGCGCGCGCTCGCGCGGCGCAACACCGTGCTCGCGCAGATGGTGAAGTACGGCAAGCTGACCGACGCGCAGGACGCAACGCTCTCGAAGAAGCCGCTGCGCCTGGATTTCGAGCGGCAGACCGAGCCGCCCGGCCCCGCGCCGCATTTCGCGCAGCAACTGCGCAAATGGCTGATCGCGTGGGCCGACCGCAACGACTACAACATTTACTCCGACGGTCTGGTTGTACGCACAACGATCGATTCACGTCTGCAGGCGATGGCTACCGCCGCGCTCAAGCAGCAGGCCAATCAGTTGCAGGGCAGCGCGAACGGCGTGTGGAGCGGGCGCAACGGCTGCACTGTCGGCAACGACCTGTTCAAGACCTTCATGCGCGAGACGCCGGACTACAAGAGCGCGCGCGACGGCGGGGCAAGCGACGAAGACGCGCTCAAGAAACTCGCCGCCGACCGCACCTTCATGCGCGCGCTGTGCAAGGACAAGACCACGGTGCAGGCGGGCTTCCTCGCGATCGACCCGCGCAGCGGGCAGATCAAGGCGTGGGTGGGCAGCCGCGATTTCGCCGGCGAGCCGTTCGATCACGTACAGCAGGCGCGCCGCCAGCCGGGCTCGACGTTCAAGGCGTTCGTCTATGGCGCGGCATTCGCGGCCGGCGCGAAGCCCAGCGACACGATCGTCGACCAGGCGGTGGAAATGCCGCTCGAAGGCGGCGAGATCTGGCGTCCCAACGACGACGTGCCGCCCAGCAACAAGCCGATGTCGCTGCGCGACGCGCTCGCGTTCTCGCGCAACCGCATCACGGCGCAGGTGATGCAGGCGGTGGGCCCGGACAAGGTCGCGCGCCTCGCGCGCGCGATGGGCGTGCGCGACAGCGAGCTGAAGCCGGTGCCGTCGCTCGCGCTCGGCACGAGCCCGGTCACGTTGAAGGAGATGGTGTCGGCGTATAGCACCATCGCCAACGACGGCGAGTACATGGAGCCGCGCATGGTCACGCGCATCGAGAACAGCAAGGGCGACGTGCTGGCGGAATTCGCGAGCGCCTCGCCCGAGCGCGCGCTGTCGGCCTCGGCGGACCGTACGCTGCTCGACACCATGCGTGACGTCGTGAATCGCGGCACGGGCGCAAGCATCCGCTCGCGCTTCGGCATTCGCGCCGACGTGGCCGGCAAGACCGGTACGACCCAGGACAACGCGGACGGCTGGTTCATCCTCATGGACCCGCAGCTCGTGGCGGGCGCATGGGTGGGCTTCGACGACGGGCGCGTCACGCTCCAGACCGAGGGCGCGCGCAGCGCGCTGCCGATCGTCGGCGACTTCTTCTCGCGCGCGTTGCGGGCGCGCATCGTCGATCCGCGCGCGCGCTTCGACACCGAAGTCCAGCCGGGCGCATTCGAGACCTTCCGCGACCGGCTCAAGACGTGGATGGACGGCCTGTTCGCTTCGAAGACGCCCGCCGTTGCGCCGCGTGCGCCGGCTCATGCACCGGCGTCGCGAGCGGCCGGGCCCGTGGTCGCGCCCGCGCCCGAACCGGCCGAAGTGCCGCCTTCGAGCGGTGTTGCGCAAGCGGGCGCGGCAGCGGCGTCGGGGGCATCAGCGGCGGCATCGGGAGCGTCGGCGGCTGCCGTGCCGCCGGATATCGCGCGCATGTTCGGCCAGCCGCCGGTGCTTGGGGCTTCCAGTAGCGCTGGCGCTTCGGCGCCGCCGCCCGCGCATCAGGATCAGGCGCCCCAGCAGGCACCCTACCCGCCGCAAGAGCCGATGCTCGCGCCCACGCCCACGCCCGACGATTCCGCTGGCGGGAATAGCGCGGGCGCGCAATACACGCCGCCGACGCCGCAGCCGCAAGGCAACTAACCCGGCGCGCGGCGCTTACCGTTCCCAGCCGCGCGTTCCCGACCGCGCTCCTGAACGGAACGGCAAGCGCCGCCGTGACGATTCACGGCCGTGAAGTAATGCGCGAGCCCCAGCGAGGCATGTGCGCCGTCGAGCTCGCCGCTGGCGATGGCTTCGAGCGTATCGAGTGTCGCGTCGATGTCGCGGGCGCGTTCGGCGTCGATGACCGCGCGCGCCACGCCGCGAAACGCGAGCACCCAGGCGCCAGCCGGCAGCGAGCCGGTGCGTGCGAGATCGATCGCGCAGGCGCCGTGGCGCGTCACGGCCTGGGCGGCCAGGCCTTCCGCGCAGACGATGCGGGCGGGAAGGCCGATCGACATCGGCCGTTCGGCCTTCGATGATTGCGGCGTGCGCGTGGCCGCGAACGTGTGCGGACGAGTGAATCGGGTCATGGCAATCCTGAATACGGTGAATCTGCGGCTTGATTGACGGCTTGGCCAGCAACGACGGCGCACGGTAGCAGCGTCTCATTGGCCTGCGGCCAGGCGGCATCGGCACGATTGATCGCGCACAAGCGACCTTGGGTGCGGAGGGTTATCCCCAGATTTCGTGGAAAGGGCTGTGGACAACCTGTCCGCATTTGTGCCAAGGCGTTGATCTTGAAAAGAATTATCGTGGCGGCCACGAAGCAGGCCGATTTTTGTGCTGAGTTGCGTCAAAGCCGGGTTTGTCGGCCCGTGATTTTGACAAGAATTGACGGTTTTCTGTTGAAACATCCGCTAGATTGCGGCGGATCGGCTTTTTGGCTCAAGCAGGCGATAATGCGCGGCGGGCCAGCCGGCCTGACCCATTGGAGTGAATCGAGATGTCCCGCATGTCCCCCCTGTTCCGCACGCTGCGCAAGAGCGCCTTCGTCCTGGTCGCGCTGAGCGTGGCGCTGCCCCGCCTCGTGCAGGCCCAGCCGCTTCCTGCCGACGTCGTCACCACGCCCGCGCCGCCGCCGGCGCTCTCGCTGGCGCCGGCTTCCACGCCGGCAACCGCGCCCGCGCCGGCATCGACCTCCCCGGGCGTGCCCGCCGGAGCGATCGCCGTGGTCAACGGCGTGGCGATTCCGCAGTCGGCGATGGACAGCGCGGTGAGCACGGCGGTGAGCCGCGGCAACGACGTCGATACGCCCCAGTTGCGCGCGGCGCTCAAGCAGCAACTGATCATCCGCGAGGTGGTGCGCCAGCAGGCGGCGCGCGCGCACTATGACCAGCGCCCCGAGGTGCAGCAGGCGAGCGATGCCGAGAAGGTGGACGTCGAGATCCAGTCGTGGCTGCAGGACAACGTGCATGCGCAGGAGCCGACCGAGCGCCAGATCCGGGCGCGCTACAACAACGTGAACGCCGAATTAGGCAAATACGAGTACAAGCCGCAGTACATCGTGCTGGCCGATCAGGCCGTGGCCAAGGGCGTGATTGCGCAGGCGAAGGCCGGCAAGCCGTTCGACGCGCTCGCGCGCAAGTTCAGCATCGTCCCCTCGAAGGAAAACGGCGGCGAAATGCCGTGGGTGAGCTTCAAGACGCCGGTGGTCGAGGGCAAGACGCGCGGCGTGCCGGTGGAAGTGGCGCGCGCGCTCGCGAAGTTGCCGGTGGGCGGCGTGGTGCAGCAGCCGCTGCAGTCGGGCCAGGCGTGGGTGGTGGTCAGGCTCGAAGACAAGCGCCCCATGAGCGTGCCGTCGTTCGACACCGTGAAGGATCAGATCCGCCGCCAGATGATCGCGGAGTCCATGGATGCGGGCGCCGCAAAGCTCGTGAAGTCGCTGGTGCAGAGCGCGACCATCGTGCAGTAACGCCCCGCGCGGGCCGATCAAGAAAAAGCCGGACGGCGCATGACGCGCCGTCCGGCTTTTTTGCATGGTTGCTTGCGAACATTGGCGCCGCCCCGGCGCGCCCCATCCGACAAAATAAGGGAGCCAGACTGTCAGCGCTTTTCATATACTGCTCGTACCAGCAGCCCTTATTAACAGCCAGTGCGCCGTCTCGTTCCCTACCTTGAGTCGAGGCCCTATGAGCACGATTATGCCGGCTGGACACGCCCAACCCGAACGGCGTGAACCGGTTCTCAACACGGTCGACCGCGTCTGCGAAATATGCTTCGGTCTGTTTATGGCGCTGACGTTCGTCGGCGCCGTCAAGGCGGTGACCGCGGGTGCGGATGAGGGGAACAAGATGTTCTTCGCCGCACTCGGATGCAATCTGGCTTGGGGCCTCGCCGACGCCGTGATGTATCTCGTGCGTACGCTCGTCGATCGAGGGCAGCGGCTGAAACTCGCCCAGACCATCAAGCGCGAGCAGGACCCGGCGGTCGCTGTACGGGCGTTGCGCGATGCATTGCCCGAGAATCTGGAGCCGCTCGTCGAAGATGCCGACCTCGAGCGCATCCGCGCGCGTCTTGCCGCCGCCGCTACGCTGCCGCCCCGGGCGAATTTTGTGCTCGATGATTTCGTCGGCGCGCTGGGCATCTTTATTCTGGTTGTTCTTGGCACGTTTCCGGTCGCGGTGCCATTTCTCGTCGTCAAGGACGTGACGACGGCGCTCATCGCTTCGCGCGTGCTCACCCTCGCGATGCTTTTCATCGCCGGCATCGCACTCGGGCGCTATACCGGCGCAGGGGCCATGAAGGCCGGTATCGCCATGATCGCGGTGGGCATTCTGTTGACGATGGCCATCATCAAGCTGGGCGGCTGACCTTTACCACGCCCCGCCGCGCCGATCCGGTCGTTCAAGCAGGTTCGATTCAGGTTCAATTCCTCAAGGTTGACGACGCCGATGGATATCGTTTTCACCGTCTTGATCCTGTTGTTCGCGGTCGCCGTATCGGGCCTCGTCATGCGGCTTCTACATGGCGTGGTGCCGTTGCCGCTGGTCCAGATCGCCATCGGCGCCTTCCTTGCCTGGCCCGTGTTCGGGCTGTCCGTCACCTTCGATCCTCAACTGTTTCTGCTGCTCTTCATTCCCCCGCTGCTTTTCGCGGACGGATGGCGCACGCCGAAACGCGAGTTCTTCATGCGGCGCCGGTCGATCCTGGCGCTCGCATTCGGTCTCGTGTTCATGACGGTGCTCGTGGTCGGCTACTTCGTGCACGCGCTCGTGCCGGCCGTTTCGCTTCCCATAGCGTTCGCGCTCGCTGCGGTGCTGTCGCCGACCGACGCGGTTGCGCTGGCGGGCATTGCCGGCAAGAACCGCATTCCCGCGCAACTGATGCATATTCTCGAGGGCGAAGCGCTGATGAATGACGCCTCCGGCCTCGTCGCCCTGAAGTTCGCGATTGCGGCCGCGCTGACCGGCGTGTTCTCGCTGCGCGAAGCGTCGATCAGCTTCTTGATCATCGCAGCTGGCGGCCTTGCGCTAGGCGCTGCGGTGAGCTGGTCGTTCGCCATCGTGATACGGCGCCTGCGCAACGTGACGCGCGGGGGCGATCCGGCGTCCGGCGTGGTGCTGACGTTGCTGATCCCGTTCGCCGCCTATCTGTTCGCCGAACATTTTCATTGCTCCGGCATTCTCGCGGCGGTCGCCGCCGGGATGATGATGAACTACGTGACCATCACCAGCGCCGGTTCGGTATCGACGCGCGTGAGCGCGAACAGTACCTGGGCCATGGTCGAGTTCGTCTTCAACGGCATGGTGTTCATCCTGCTGGGACTGCAGTTTCCGCACATTATCGGCGGCGCGCTGCTCGATGCTCACGAGACCGGTCATGGCGCCGTGTTGCGACTGTTCGGCTATGTCGTGGCAGTCACGCTCGCGCTCTATGCCATGCGCTTCGCGTGGGTCTGGCTGCTGCAATGGTTTGCAAGCCGTGGCGCGGCGAGGCACGGCGTGATCAACGCGGCGCCGGGGCTGCGCACCGTGACGATCATGACGGTCGCCGGGGTGCGCGGCGCGCTAACGCTTGCCGGGGTGTTGTCGATTCCCGTTGCGTTGTCGAGCGGGGAGCCGTTGCCGGGACGCGACCTGGTGATCGTTATCGCTTCCGGTGTGATCCTGACGTCGCTGCTGGTCGCCGTGTTCGCACTGCCGAAGTTGTTGCGCGGCGCGCGCCACGGACACGATGCCCATGCGGGTGAGGAACAGCACGCGCGCAAAGTCGCCGCGCAAGCCGCCATCCGCGCCATCGACGACCTGCATCGAACCATCACCGCGGATATTGGCGAGTCCTCAACCGCGTTCGCCGCGGATGCGACGGCACGCGTGATGGGCCTGTACCGCCGGCGGCTCGCCACGCTCACCCACGACGGCAATGCCGCGGACGAAATGCGCCGCGTGGAAGCACTGGAAGTTCAGATCAGCCTGGCGGCGATACGCGCGGAGCGCGCTGCGCTGCTGGCATTGCGCAACGCCCACGAGATCAATGACGAGACGTTGAGCAAGCTGATGCGGGAAGTCGATTTTTCTGAAACGGCGCTGACCGCCCGCGAACATGCGGGGACGTGAACACCTGGCGTTCTCGTCATCCGCGGCCGGTTCTTCATGCTGATCGCGATGCTCAACCGGTTTGCGCTGCAACGTGAATGCTCAGGGGAGAGCAGACATGGGCTGGAATCGCTGGTACAGCTTGAAGAGCTACATCAGGTCCTCGCTGTGGACGGTGCCGCTCATCGCCGTGGCGATCTACGCCGTGGTGAAGCCGCTGACCGAAATGCTGGGACGGTGGATGATCCAGCAAGGGATCCTCGATCCGGAAACGGGGTTCTTCGGGCTGTCCATGACGGGCGCCCGGTCCTTGCTCGGTGACATCGTTTCCGCGGACCTGGCGTTTCTGGTGTTTACGTTCGGTTCGCTGCTCGTCGCCATCCAGGTGGCCGGCGGGCAATACACCCCGCGCATCATCGCCACGACGCTGCTGCGCGATAACATCATCCGCGGCATTTCGGGGTTGTTCGTTTTTACCTTGTTGTTCGCCAACAGGACGGCGGGCTGGATGGGCGAGGAGGAGGTGCACCAGTTCCAGGTGTTCATCGCCGCGCTATTCGGCTTCGCTTCCGTGGTCGCGTTTCTTTTCCTGATCGACTATGCCGCGAAATTTCTGCGTCCGGTCAGTCTCGTGGCTCGCGTTGGGGAGCAAGGGCTCGCGGTTGTCGACAGCGTTTATCCCGCACCGTCCAGCGGTGTCGCGGTCAACGGCGTGGCGATTCCGCAGTCCGCGATGGACAGCGCGGTGAGCACGGCGGTGAGCCGCGGCAACGACGTCGATACGCCCCAGTTGCGCGCGGCGCTCAAGCAGCAGTTGATTATCCGCGAAGTGGTGCGCCAGCAGGCGGCGCGCGCGCACTATGACCAGCGCCCCGAGGTGCAGCAGGCGAGCGACGCCGAGAAGGTGGACGTCGAGATCCAGTCGTGGCTGCAGGACAACGTGCATGCGCAGGAGCCGACCGAGCGCCAGATCCGGGCGCGCTACAACAACGTGAACGCCGAATTAGGCAAATACGAGTACAAGCCGCAGTACATCGTGCTGGCCGATCAGGCCGTGGCCAAGGGCGTGATTGCGCAGGCGAAGGCCGGCAAGCCGTTCGACGCGCTCGCGCGCAAGTTCAGCATCGTCCCCTCGAAGGAAAACGGCGGCGAAATGCCGTGGGTGAGCTTCAAGACGCCGGTGGTCGAGGGCAAGACGCGCGGCGTGCCGGTGGAAGTGGCGCGCGCGCTCGCGAAGTTGCCGGTGGGCGGCGTGGTGCAGCAGCCGCTGCAGTCGGGCCAGGCGTGGGTGGTGGTCAGGCTCGAAGACAAGCGCCCCATGAGCGTGCCGTCGTTCGACACCGTGAAGGATCAGATCCGCCGCCAGATGATCGCGGAGTCCATGGATGCGGGCGCCGCAAAGCTCGTGAAGTCGCTGGTGCAGAGCGCGACCATCGTGCAGTAACGCCCCGCGCGGGCCGATCAAGAAAAAGCCGGAGGGCGCATGACGCGCCGTCCGGCTTTTTTGCATGATTGCTTGCGAAGCCGCTGCCGGGACGCGACTTGGTGATCGTTATCGCGTCGGGGGTAATCCTGACGTCGCTGCTGGTCGCCGTGTTCGCCATGCCGAAGTTGTTGCGCGGCACTTGCCACGGACACGATGCCCATGACGGCGGATCGGACTCAAACAACCATGGGCGGCAGGTCGGGAAATCACAAGCCTGATGACCTCAACTGCTCCAACCACTCGGTGCGGACCTGCATGCCGGTATGTGGGAGGGGATCGGTCAGGTCAACTGACCGTCCCCTATCCCGTTTTCGCGCGGGGGCGGCCCACTTGTTGAGAAGTAGCAGACCTTGAATGACCGTGTGCTAACTGCGCTTGGTCGACGATGACGACTGGCCAGAATGACAGTATTTTCCGATGAAATGACGAATTAGTTAAATAATGCTTTTAATAAATTCGCACTGTTAAAAATTGACAGTGCATTGGTGTCCTGATAGTTTCACCCGGTTTTGTCTGAGTAATCCGGGTTTAATATCCGCGCATTCCTGGTAGTCCTGGATTATCTATTGCGCACAGCCGCATGGCCTGAATACGGGGAACAGATTGTGAACTACCCAGCCCTCCAGCGCGTTTTCACCGGCGCCCTGCCTTCACAGGATAGCCGCCCGTTTCGCCTGTACTGGCGCAGTTCGCAGAAGGATCTGGCTGGTCTGCTGCTCATCCAGCGGCTCGATATTCGGGAGGGGCTGTGTGGGGGCATCGAAGGCCGCCTGTCCTGCATTTCCACCACGATCGGCGCGCCACTCCAGCTTTTTCTCGGCCAGCCGGTGACGGTCCAGCTGGTCACCGACCAGGGCGCGCTGCACTCGATCTGCGCGATCGTCACGGATGCCCACGAGGGGGAATCCGACGGATCGCTCGCGACATATCAGTTGGTGGTCCGCGACGCCGTGTCGATCATGGAACAGCGCATCAACACGCGTATTTTTCGCACAAAAAGCGTTGTCGAGATTATCCAGACCCTTGTTCAGGAGTGGCGGCGCAAAAGCTCGACACTGGGCGTAACGTTTGATCTCGATATATCGAATCTGGATATGTCGAAATATCCCGTGCGCGAACAGACGCTCCAGTTCGATGAGTCCGATGCGAATTTTTTTCGCCGCCTGTGCCGGCGTGAGGGTATCGCATGGTTTATTCGCGCGGGTGGCGACCAGAATAATACTGACCTCTCGAAGCAGCCGTTCCACGCGCTCGTGTTGTTCGATAACGCCATCAAGCTCAGGCAGGCGGACGCGGGCGCCGTTGCCTATCACTCCGATGCTGCAACGGGGACGCGGGATGCGATTACGCTCCTGACGATGGGGCGCCAGCTCGTAGCGGGCTCGATGCGGCGGGCAAGCTGGGACCTCAAGCCCAGCCGGGTCGACCAGGTGCGCGCACCCACACGGGTCGACCAGGGACCGGCGGGCAATGACCTCGCGGCCCTGCTGTCCGATGCCAGGATCGACTCGCCCCATATCGCCGATACGCCAGATGACTACGAGCGCCTCGGCATGGCTCGGCTGCTGGCCCACGGTGCACGTTCGGCAATCGTCAAGGGTGCGAGCGGCGTGCGCGACCTTGAGGTCGGCTTCTGGATCAGCGTGTCGGGGCATCCGGAACTGGACCAGTTGCCGGAGCAGCAGCGCCGTATCGTCATTACGTCGCTGAACCACGCCGGTGAGAACAACCTGCCCAAGGATCTGAACGAGCGTGCGCAGGTGCTCTTTACGGCCAGCCGCTGGCAGGCCATGGCCACGCCCCTGTCTATCGACACGCCAGCACGCCCGACGGCATTCGACGGCTCGTCCGCGAGCCGCTACGAAAACACGTTCAGTGGCGTTCCGCGCGGCACACCGCTGACACCCACTTACGATCCCCGTGTTGACCTGCCGCGCGTGTACCCCATTACAGGCACGGTTGTCGCGCCCGATGGCGAGCAGGTTCACACCGACGCATACGGGCGGTACAAGGTGCAGATCCAGGGGCTCGACCCGGCCGACCACGAGCACGCCAGTGGCGCGGGCACGAGCAGCACGCCAGCGGACAGTGCATGGGTGCGGATGCTCTCGGGCTGGGCCGGAGACAGCTTTGGCAATCAGACACCGCCGCGCGCCGGCATGGAGGTCCTGCTGGATTTTGCGAACGGCGATCCCGACAAGATGTATATCGCCGGGGTCTTCAGTAATGGCGCCAACATGCCGGCAACGTTCAGCCGGACCGGCAATCTGCCAGGCAACCGCTATCTCTCGGGCATGCGTTCGCAGGAAATCAATGGTCAGCGGTACAACCAGTTGCGCCTGGACGATACGCCGCAGCAGATTAGCGCGCAGCTATCAAGCCAGCATGCCACGTCTGAGCTCAATCTGGGTTTTCTGACCCAGCCTCGTGAGAACGGCCAGGGGGCAAACCGCGGTGAAGGCGCCGAACTGCGAACGGATGCCGCGGCGGCGCTGCGGGCCGCGCAGGGCATCTTGTTGACGACTTACGCGCGCTCCCAGGCGAGCGGCAACCAGCTCGATCGAAAAGAGCTGATCCAGCTACTCGGCGAATGCACCGAGCTGTTCAAGTCACTGGGCGACTATGCCGGACAGCATGGCGGACAGGCGGCCGACACGGGTGGCCAGACAGCCGTTGCGGATGCATTCAAAAACTGGTCGCCCGCCGCCGGAAGCTCAGAGAGCGGGACTGCCCCATCGACCAGCGCAGCGCAGGCGTTGATGGCATTCGGCGCGCAGGCCGGTTCCGTGAACGTCACGCCGAAGACGCATGTGACGTACGCGGGACAGAACATCGATCAGGTCGCCCAGCAGCATCTGCAATTCATGAGTGGGCAGCGCTTTAACGCAACGGCGGGCCAGGGCATGCAGTTATTTGCACGCGGCACCGGCATCCAGGCGATCGCCGGTGAAGGTCCGGTGCTGCTGCAGGCGCAGGCTGATGCACTGACGGCCAACGCGCAGAAGGGTGTGAAGATCAGCAGCAACGAAAACGAGGTGCTGGTCACCGCGCCCACGATCCTGTTCGTCGCGGAAGACGGCAGCTACATCAGAATCGGTTCGGGCATTACGCTCGGCACCAACGGTGACATCAGGCTGCTGTCGGCTTCGCACAAATGGGGTGGGCCATCGACGCAGGGGGCGCCGAAATCCGCCTTCAACAATCAGCCCACGGATCAGCGGTTCCGGCTGCACTACCCAGCCGATGAAGCGGGTGAAACGGTGGCCGCGGCCAACAGACCCTACCGGATCACGCTCGACGACGGGCGCGTGATCGAGGGCAAGAGTGATGCGAACGGCCTGACCGATCTCGTGAAAGACGAGGCCATGCGCATTGCAAAAATCGATATCCTGCAGCCCCCGGCTCCGACCGGCAACGGGTAATAAGCAGGGAAATCACGGCGAATTCCGGCAACGACAGGCGCGCGGCGAGCCAGCCGCGCAGCGGCCGTCAAGACCGAAGTCTTGAAGCCGCCGCTTTGAATACGTAACAGGACGAATCATGGCCAACAGCAGCCAGTTTGATGGACATCATACGATCGCCGAGGGCGCGGGCGTTACGCATTCAAACCGCGCTGGCGACAAACAGATTGCAGTACCGCGAGACAGGCCAGGCGTTGTGATTTTTCTGCACGGCGTCAACGATCCCGGCGCGAATTACGATCATATCGAGCAAGGTCTGTGTGAAGGGCTCAACGAACGGCTCAGCCGCAGGGATCTGAAGCCGGGGGAGTATGGTGCCGCCTTCGCCAAGGCACTGCAATACAACTTCAAAGATCCGGACTTCGACCAGTGGAAGGACACGAAGTACGACCCAGACACGTACCTGTATCAGCGCACGGAAATCACGGAAGGGTCGAATCAGACGCATAGCATGTTCATCCCGTTTTACTGGGGATACCGCGCGGCGCCGGAAGAAATCAAGGGTGGCGAGAAGAACCCGTCGACACTGCGCGGGCAGTACCAGGACATCCACGGCAACCGCCTGAGCAAGCATTTCGCGAAGGGCGGTGGCATGTTCAACAACGCGACCACCAACATCCCCGCGATGTTCGATCCTGGCTGGACAGATAACCCGCTGAACCAGGTTGCCGGAATGATGATGAGCGATTATCAGTACAGCAGCAACAGTCCGAAGCGTCATTATTTCGTGCTGGCTGCCAAACGCCTGGCCATGCTCGTGCACGAGATCCGCAAGGTCGATCCGAACGAAACGGTCACCATCATGGCGCACAGCCAGGGCACCCTCATCACGCTGCTGGCGCAGGCCTTTCTCGCAGAAGACAAAAAGCCGTGCGCGGATTGCGTGATCATGGTCGATTCGCCTTACAGCCTGACCGAGCCGATCGCGGCACAACTGGTTCAACCGAGCGCCACGCCATACACGTTGCGCGGCAAGCTCAACACGCTGATTAACATCGTCCAGGCCGTCACGTCGTCTCCCAATCCGAATCCGCCACTCGATCAGTTGGAGCCGACCAATCCTTTGCATGGTGGCCGTACCGGTAAAGGATGGACCCATACGCAGGCGACTCGCCTCGACAAGGACGGCTCCACTCACGTGTTTGCGGAGCGCGACAATCGCGGCAAGGTCTATCTGTATTTTTGTACCGACGACACCACGGTCGACCTGCCGAATGTCCAGGGCATCGGCACGCATGGGGTGCCGGATACGGTCGAGGAAACATGGCAGGGGACGAAGAAAGTGCTCGGAATGCCGAAAAAATCGACCACCCAGCTCAAGGCGATGGACGCGCTGAAGCAGCACCGCTTCTATCAACGGCTATGGAGCAAAAATCCGACCGAATATCTTGGCGGGCGGCGGCTCGTTGGCAAGCCGCCTGCGTATTACGACGGGACCATCGTGGGCAGCGACCGCAAGTTCGAGCAAAGACTGATCAATGCCGAGGCCATAGTGCCGCCCTACGCTCCGAACCTGTACGGCGATGAGGGCGTCAAGGGTGACGTCACCCATGCGGGCAAGGACAAGCCCGATTACGTGTCACGCAACACGTTGATCGGCAATCCGAACGCCACGGCCATCCGCGGCCATCCCATACTGGACATACCGGCTTCGCTGATTGGTGCCGATCACAAGAAGATTGTCGACTGGTACAACAGCAAATCGCCAGATCCGGAAGACCATATAGATTCCGTGGAACTGTCCAGCGGTGGCGCACTCACCTACTGGCGACCGGAAACGCCGAATGAAATACGGGAGCGTCTCGAGACGGACAAGAAGGCGTGGGACAAGAACTCGTATCACTCGGCGATATTGCGTGACGCCAACAATATCCGCCGCGTGGCGGCGTTGGATGTGGCGATCGGGCAGGCTAGAAGCCTCGATGATCCTGATATGCGTAGGTTGTTGATTGCGATTGCTGACTGGAAGATCGATCTCAAGTCATTGGATAAGTTAGTCAGTAATCCATTTTATGATCCGCTTGATAAAGACTCCAAAGCTTTGATCGAGAATGGCGCATGGTACTACTCCAGGGGAGAGTTTCCGCAAAACCTGGTGCCGTCAACACCTCCCAAAATGGTCGATGCCGAAACCTTCCGGGATCGCGAGAAACGCCAATGATTAACTATCTGAAGGAAACCACGCGCCCCAGGTTGCGGCTCTATCTGCTGGCAATGACAGTGCTCGTGATAGTCTGGGCGTCCTATATTTTGTTTGGCTCTTACCAATACCGGCAAAGTACCGGCCTTGAGGTTCCACATATGGGCAGTACGATTCGTAATGGCGTGTTGATCATCGTTGGCGTGCTCGCAGTGGTGTTCGCCGGACACTGGATGTGGCGCGCGTCACAGGAACAGAAGGGCACGGCCCCTCTTTCCGCCGCAATGGCTTCCGAAGTATCGGTCCCATCGACCTTGAATGGGGAAAAAGCGCGTGTTCTCTCTGGAACCGGGCCGCAGTATGCGCTGGAGATTCGCGCCATTGGACTGGCGGTTACTGGCCGGCATCAGGATACGGTCTGGAAGCAGATTGAGGCGAAAGGCGATAACTATTCGTCGATTCTGTCGGACGACCCGAAACGGTATGGAGAAAATCCGGACGAGCGCCAGATTTTCTCGAAGATTGCGACTGGAGCCGCGTTCCGCTACGTTGCCGGCGAAGCCGTCGATCACTGGCCTGTACCGGTGATCATGCTGGGACCACCAAAGGGTAACGACAGTCCGTACCGCGCTGCCTTCGAAATCGCAGATGCACGGCAGAATGCGGGACTGGGGGTCACGGAGTTCCTGTGGCTGGATGATCACAACACAAGCAGCGCGGCGCCTGCGCTCACCGAGCTTTTCGACTTCTTCGACAAACATCCCGACGTCCCCGCAGCGCTGATCGTGAGCCAGGACGGGATGCAGTACCGCTGGGCTGCGAGGACGCCCGGAATGCCAAAGGATCCGCGTGGCGCGTTCATTCCACCGGTGCCGGACAGCATGGGCGGATTGCTGGTTGCCCGCACGGATCGCGTGGACCGTCTGGTGCGCCCTTACGCCGTCCCGGTTCCTGGTGACATCGACAAGACCAAAACCCAGTACGACATCGTCAAGTTGTGGAACTTCTACTGGGCTGAGGAAAAGAAATTTCAGGTCGAAACCGACAAGGCATCTGGTGGACATTTTTTCGGCGCCTACACCATGAAAACCGACTGGTGGATAGCGAAGTTGCCGGAGCTCTGGAAGCAGATCGACAACAAGGGACCGGGCGAATTCAGGCCGAGCCCGTTCCTGCCCGTGCGATGGGCCAACTGGCAGCTCGAGGAATTCGATGAAGCGCCATTGCTGGGTTATCTGCATCGCCCGGTGGACATCAAGCTGACGGACGACCAGGGCAAGCCGCTCAAGCGGGCGGATCAGGTGAAGGCGTTGCAATCGGGCTGGACGGACGCCATGGCGACGTTGCCGGCAGGCGCGAAACCTGCCCGCGTGTTCTATGACACGACGCTCAACCGGGAATGGGCCATACCGCTGACGCAGGCATTGCATGGCAACGCGCAGGGCATCGATATTGGTGAGGTCAAGGAGGGTTACGACATTGGTCGCCGCATCGGCAACACGGGCGTGAGTTCGGCGCTCGTGCAGCTATGCCTGGCGACGATCGCGAACTACCAGAAGGGTGGGGCAAGTGCAACGGTCAACCTGATGGACAACGGCACGGCCAGCATCGTGATGGTGAGTCCACCCGACGAGGCGAGCAAGGCGGACAACGCGGAGCACCGCGGTGCTGATCCGTTCAAATATCGCTCGCCCTGATGGTGGTGAATGTCGTTGGTAGAAGAATACGTTCCGCATATGAGCAGTACGATTCGTAATGGCGTGTTGATCATCGCTGGCGTGCTCGCGGTGGTTTTCGCGGGGCACTGGATGTGGCGCGCGTCACAGGAACAGAACGGTGCGGCCCCCCTTTCCGCTGCAATGGCTTCCGAGGCATCGGTCCCATCGACCTTGAATGCGGAAAAAGCGCGTGTCCTCTCTGGAACCGGGCCGCAGTATGCGCTGGAGATTCGCGCCATTGGACTGGCGGTTACGGGCCGGCATCAGGATACGGTCTGGAAGCAGATTGAGGCGAAAGGCGATAACTATTCGTCAATTCTGTCGGACGACCCGAAACGGTATGGAGAAAATCCGGATGAACGCAAGATTTTCTCGAAGATTGCGACTGGTGCTGCTTTCCGCTACGTTGCCGGCGAAGCCGTCGATCACTGGCCTGTACCGGTGATCATGCTCGGACCGCCAAAGGGTAAGGACAGTCCGTACCGCGCTGCCTTCGAAATTGCATCTGCGCGGCAGAATGCGGGACTGGGGGTCACGGAGTTCCTGTGGCTTGACGACCACAACACCAGCAGCGCGGCGCCGGCGCTCACCGAGCTTTTCGACTTCTTCGACAAACACCCCGACGTCCCCGCTGCGTTGATCGTGAGCCAGGACGGGATGCAGTACCGCTGGGGGCTGGATACGCCTGGTATGCCTAAAGATCGGCGTGGCTCTTTTATCCCACCGGTGCCGGACAGCATGGGCGGATTGCTGGTTGCCCGCACAGATCGAGTGGACCGTCTGGTGCGTCCTTACGCCGTCCCTGTTCCTGGCGACATCGACAAAACCAAAACCCAGTACGACATCATCAAACTCTGGAATTTCTACTGGGCCGAGGATGACAAATATCAGGATGAAGTAGATAAGGCTGCGGGCCGCATATACGGCACCAGTACCATGAAAACCGACTGGTGGATATCGAAGCTCCCCGAACTCTGGAAGCAGATCGACAACAAGGGGCCGGGCGAATTCAGGCCGAGTCCGTTCCTGCCCGTGCGATGGGCAAACTGGCAGCTTGAGGAGTTCGATGAAGCGCCATTGCTGGGTTATCTGCATCGCCCGGTGGACATCAAGCTGACGGACGACCAGGGCAAGCCGCTCAAGCGGGCGGATCAGGTGAAGGCGTTGCAATCGGGCTGGGCGGACGCCATGGCGACGTTGCCGGCAGGCGCTAAACCTGCCCGAGTGTTCTATGACACAACGCTGAACCGGGAGTGGACCATACCGCTAACGCAGGCATTGCATGGCAACGCGCAGGGCATCGATATTGGTGAGGTCAAGGAGGGCTACGACATTGGCCGGCGCATCGGCAATACGGGCGTGAGCTCGGCGCTCGTGCAGTTGTGCCTGGCGACAATCGCGAACTACCAGGAAGGCGGTGCGAGTGCGACGGTCAACCTGATGGATAACGGCACGGCCAGCATCGTGATGGTGAGTCCGCCCGACGAGGCGAGCAAGGCGGGCAACGCGGAGCACCGCGGTGCTGATCCGTTCAAATATCGCTCGCCCTGATGGTGATATGGCGGCCGAGCCGGTGGTGAATATCATGAATGGGAGAAGACCGTGCGTGGTGTGATTCGGATAGGCGATGCGACCAGTCACGGCGGTCGCGTGGAAACGGGCCGTGAACAATCGACAGTCATGGGGCGGGCCGTCGCCGGTGTGGGCGACCATTGCTCCTGTCCGATGGCGGGGCACGAGAACTGTGTGATCGTTGAAGGCGACCCCAACGTGACCGTCGATGGTGTTGCGGTGGCCTTCGACGGCCACAGGACGTCCTGCGGAGCGAAGCTTATTTCAAGCCTGCCGACGTCCGGGCGTGAATAGCGTCGCTGGACAGCCTGGCTAAGCCGATATCACGTTTGCGTTCGCCCGGTAATCCTCGATGAACCTTTAATTTCGGTCACGTTCCTGTCTTCTTTCATCCCGCTCTGATAGTGAATGAGGAGGTCTGTTGCGTACACTCGCGCGTTGTTACGGCTCCATTCCCGATCCAATCCACGATGGACGACCTGATCGCATTTTACGAGCGCGAACTCGGGCAGCTACGCGCTTCGCTGGCGGAATTCGCTGAGCGCTATCCCAAGGTCGCAGCGCGCCTGTCGCTCTCCGGCCAGCGCTCGGAAGATCCACAGGTCGAGCGGATGATCGAGTCGGCAGCACTGCTCAACGCGCGCGTGAGCGCGCGTCTTGATGACGACGTTCCCGAGTTCACCAAACCGCTGCTCGAACTCGCATACCCGGAATACCTGCGGGCATTTCCTTCCTGCACCATCGCCTGTTTCGAAAACAGCCCGGCGCTCGCGCAACTGAAGAAACCTGCGATCGTCAGCCGGCGCACTGACCTGAAGACCCGCACCGGCGAATATCGCTTCAAGACCGCGTACGACGTCACGCTCGCGCCGCTGCGGATTGCCGACGCCGGGTATCGCCTCCCGGCAATCGCGCCCGCCGGCGTGCGCCTGCCTGAAGGGACGACCGGCATCATGTCGATTGCGTTCGATGCATTGATCGAAGGCATGGACCTGCGGCGTATCGTACCGGACACGGTTCGGGTATTCGTGGATGACACCCCGCCGGTTGTGGCCGCCACCATGGACGCGCTGCTACAACGCGCGCTGGGTGCATTTGTTGAACTCGACGCAAGCGGGCAATGGACAGCGTTGCCGCAGGTGCCGGTCAGCCCCGCCGGCTTCGATGACGACGATGCGCTGATCGAACGTGCCGACGGCAGGCGTTCTTCATTTCGCCTCTTGCTGGAGTATTTCGCGTTCCCGCAGAAATTCGATTTCCTCGACATCGACCTGGTGACCCTGCTGCGCGGCGCCGGTCCGCACAGTCGCGTCAGCCTGCACGTTCCGGTGCGTGGCCTGCACCCGGATTCGTTCGCCGCTCGCGCGCTGGCTCAACTGCGATCCGCCAGTTTCCGGCTGTCGTGCACGCCGGCGATCAACCTCTTCCCGTGCCCAGCCGAACCCGTTGCGCTCAAGGACATCGCGGCGCCGCTCTATCCGCTCGTGCCGCAAGCCCTTGCGTCCGGGCAGATCGCGGTCTGGACCGTCGACGCCGTCCGGGCGGTCGTGCAGGGCGCGGGCGGCACGTCGACGATGACGGTTCCAGGCTTCGAATCGCTGGCGCACCACGATGGCCCACGCGGCCCCGGCACGCGCGAGCCGTTTTTCTGGACCGTGGAGCGTGACGAACGGCTGCCGGAACTCCTTGCAGGGCAGGACACGCTGCTCTCGTTCATGGGCCTGGACGGCCGCCTCATCGAGCTTGACGGCGTCGAACAGATCGAGGCGGATCTGCGATGCACCAACCGTAGTTTGCCAGCGGCGATCGACCCGGGCGCCCCGGCGGGCGATTTTGCCAAGATAGATGGCGCGCCTGGAAGCCGCGTCGTCATGCTGCGGCGGCCAACGGCTAGCCTGCCCCGGCCGGAAAAAACAGGCCGCTACTGGAACCTCGTCAGCATGCTTTCTCCCGGAACGTTTCTCCTGAACCAGGCGGGGCTGCCGGCGCTGAGGGAACTGCTCTCGGGTCACGTGCCCCAGGTGTCGCAGCCCGCGGCCAAACAGATCGATGCGATCGTGGGACTCGCGAGCGAAACCGCGATGGAGTGGATCGTCGAAGAACCGCTGTCGCGGCTCGAACGTGGACTGCGTGTTCGCCTGAGCGTTGATGATTCAGCACTCGCGGGTTACGCGCTCAGCACATTCGCGCGTGTGCTGGAAAGCGTGTTCGTCCGGTACGCCTGCGCGAACAGTTTTGTGCAACTCGTGTTCATTTCGGCCCACAATGGCTCGGAGCTGGCGCGTGGCCGACTGCTGCGCGGCACGTCGCCGCTGGTCTGAGCATAGATACGGATTCCTTACCGAATGCACCCTTCCCCTGTCGATCTGTCCGGGCGCTCAGTTCAGGTTCCCAGCTGCGCAGTGCGATGGACAAGCATGGCCTCGTCTTCCTGGACGAGACCTGGCTGGGCATCAAGGTCAAACACCGGTTCGCGTGCGTGCATGGGCACGACACACACATCAGTGCACGCAACCTGATCCGGCAGCGCGAGATTGGCTGCCGCGAATGCGCACGGATCGTGGCGAACGGGCGCATGCACACGCAAGCCGCGGCGTCAGGCTCGACTGTGCTGGATCGCTCGTGGCGGGGCACGGCGGCACGCTACCGGCTGCGATGCGCCGCCGGACATACGTGGTCGTGCCTGGGTCAGTCGTTGCTGCGTGGAGCGCGCTGCAACGTTTGCGCTGCCATGACGGGTGCGCAGCGCGGTGTCCCCCTGTCCGACGGACTGGAGCGGCTGCGCGCGATCGCCGCGCGCCACGGCGGAGCGTGCCTGTCGACGGACTACGCTGGTTCGAGCGCGTTCTACCGGTTCCGGTGCGCCCAGGGTCATGAATGGCAAACCCGGGGTAGCGTAGTCCTTTACCACAACAGCTGGTGCAAGAGCTGTGCGCGCAAGCGCGCGCGGCTCCTGCCAGACGGGCTGGCACGCTTGCAGGCGGCGGCCGCGGTGCATGGCGGGCGGTGCCTGTCTGAAAGCTTCCGGGGCACTGCGGCGAGGCATACGTTCGAATGCGCCGCCGGGCATGTGTGGGAAGGATACGCGGGCAGCGTGCTGTATTCCGGCGGCTGGTGCCGCCGCTGCGGGCGCGATGGCCAGCGATCGGCGGATGGCCTTGCGCGATTGCAGGAAACAGCGCGTCAACATGGCGGCCAGTGCCTCGCCGGTCGCTACGACGGCCGGGTGGCGCGCTACCGGTTTCGGTGTGTCGAAGGGCATATCTGGGAAACGACCGGGCAGATCGTTCTGCGTGGCGCATGGTGCCCGGCGTGCGCGGCCAGCACGGCGGGCCAGTCGCTGCTGCATGCGCACGGGCTGGCCATGCTACGCGAGCGCGCCACGGCGCGGGGCGGTGTCTGCCTGGAGGAGACCTACCTCGGCACCGCGCGTGGCCACCGGTTTCGCTGCAGCGAAGGCCACGAATGGACTGCAAAGGGCTCGGCAATTCTGGCTGGCCGGTGGTGCTGGATGTGCGCGGTCGAGGCGCAACGCTGCACAATCGACGACGCCCGCCGGGTGGCGCATGAGCGCGGCGGCGAGTGCTTGTCGTCACACTATGCCAACGCCCGCAGCCACCTGACCTGGCAATGTCATCGGGGCCACGTGTGGCAGGCGAATTTCGACAATGTGCGCAACAAGGGCAGATGGTGTCCGGACTGCAAGAACCTGAACCAGATATCGAATCGGCGATCAAAAGCGCACGTGAAGTTAATGCCGAAGAACTGAGCAAGTCCTGGGTTTTTGGTGTGCCCGGTCTCATTTACTCCCGCGCCCTACGGGGGACGTGAACGCGCCGCGCCCGGCCCGCCATCATCGGCCCCGCACGCGCGGGGCCTGCCAGTTCGACTCACGCGCGAATTCGACGAATGAGCTCAGGTAGTCGACCACGGCATCGCCTTCGCGCGTGCCGAGGAAAATCTGCTTGGCGATGCCTTGCTTGCCGAGCTTCACGATCGCGAGCGGCATGCGGTCCGCGTACTCCTCGGCGAGCCATCTCGGCAGCGCCGCCACGCCGCGCTGGCTCGCGACCATCTCGGAGCGATGAATGAAAAAATCTAATGAATGAATGAAATAATGCCATTTTTCTTCATCCTCAGTAGGCCCTATCATCGCTGCCAGTTCTGACACTTTTCATCGGATGGCAGCGCACATGGTCACGACACACAACCTCGGCTTTCCGCGCATCGGCGTAAAACGCGAGCTGAAATTCGGCCTGGAAAAATACTGGAAGGGCGAGTCTTCGCGCGACGAACTGAAGGCGCTGGGCGCAGAACTGCGCGCGCGCCACTGGGCGAACCAGCAGGCGCTCGACCTCGTGCCGGTCGGCGACTTCGCGTTCTACGACCAGGTGCTCGACATGAGCTTCACGCTCGGCAACCTGCCGGAGCGCGTGCAGGGCTTTCACGGCGACAAGCTCGACAACTATTTCCGCGTCGCGCGCGGCCGCTCGGCAGCGGGCGCGCAAGAGCACGCAGGCTGCGGCGGCGGCGTGGCCGCCGGCGAAATGACGAAGTGGTTCGACACCAACTACCACTACATCGTCCCCGAGTTCACGGCCGACACGCAGTTCAATCTCGACTTTTCGCGCCTCTCGGAGCAACTGCGCGAAGCGCAGGCGCAGGGCGTGAAGGCCAAGCCGGTCATCATCGGCCCGTTGACCTACTTGTGGCTGGGCAAGGCGAAGGACGGGGTTGGCAAACTCGCGGACAAGCTCGCGCTGCTGCCGCGCATCATGCCCGTGTACCGCGCGCTGCTCGACTACTTCAAGGTGATGGAGGTCGAGTGGGTGCAGATCGACGAGCCGGTGCTCGTGACCGAACTCGATCCAGCATGGCGCGAAGCGTTCGTGACGGCCTACGAGGGCTTCGAAGATCGCGGCGTCAAGCTGCTGCTCGCGACGTATTTCGGTCAACTACAGGAAAATCTCGACCTTGCGTGCAAGCTCCCGGTGGACGGCCTGCACATCGACGCGATCAATGCCCGCGCTGAAGTCGCGCTGGCCGCGCAGAAGCTGCCCGCGCAGAGCGTGCTGTCGGTAGGCGCGATCAACGGCCGCAACATCTGGAAGACCGACCTGAACGCCGCGCTCGAATGGCTCGCGCCGCTCGCGCAACAACTGGGCGAGCGTCTCTGGATTGCGCCGTCGTGCTCGTTGCTGCACGTGCCGGTCGATCTCGCGAGCGAGGAAAAGCTCGACGCCGAGATCCGCTCGTGGCTCGCTTTCGCGCTGCAAAAGCTCGACGAAGTGAAGGTGCTGGCGACAGCGCTCAACGAAGGCCGCGACGCGGTGGCCGCGGAACTCGCCGCCAATGCCGCTGCGATCGACGCTCGCCGCAAGTCGCCGCGCGTGAACAATCCGGCGGTGAAGGCCGCCATCGCGCGTATCGACGCGAATCTCGGCAATCGCCAGCACGCGTATGCCAAGCGCGCGGAGAAGCAGGCCGCGCTGCTCAAGCTGCCCGCGTTTCCGACCACGACGATCGGCTCGTTCCCGCAGACCGGCGAAATCCGCCAGGCGCGCAGCCAGTACAAGAGCGGCGCGCTCGACGACGCCGGTTATCAAGCCGCGATGCGCAAGGAAATCGAGCGCAGCGTGCGCGAGCAGGAAGCGCTGGGGCTCGACGTGCTCGTGCACGGCGAAGCCGAGCGCAACGACATGGTCGAATACTTCGGCGAGCAACTCGACGGCTACGCGTTCAGCCAGTTCGGCTGGGTGCAGTCGTACGGTTCGCGCTGCGTGAAGCCGCCCATTCTGTTCGGCGACATCAGCCGCCCGAAGGCGATGACGGTCGAGTGGATCGCCTACGCGCAATCGCTCACCAACAAGCCGATGAAGGGCATGCTCACGGGCCCGGTGACGATCCTGAACTGGTCGTTCGTGCGTGACGACCAGCCGCGTTCAGTGTCGTGCCAGCAGCTCGCGCTGGCGATCCGCGCAGAAGTGCTCGACCTCGAAAAGGCCGGCGTGCGCGTGATCCAGATCGACGAAGCCGCATTGCGCGAAGGTCTGCCGCTGCGCCGCGCGCAATGGGGCGAGTACCTGCGCTGGGCGGTGGAATCGTTCCGCATCACGGCGAATGGCGTGGCCGACGAAACGCAGATTCATACGCATATGTGCTATTCGGAGTTCAACGACATCATCGCGTCGATCGCCGATATGGACGCCGACGTCATCACGATCGAGACCTCGCGCTCGGACATGGAACTGCTCGACGCGTTCGACCACTTCAAGTATCCGAACGAGATCGGCCCGGGTGTGTACGACATTCACTCGCCGAACATCCCGACGCAGGAGCACATCGTGCAACTGATGCAGAAGGCGGCCGAGCGCATTCCGGCGCAGCGGCTGTGGGTGAATCCCGATTGCGGCCTGAAGACGCGTCAGTGGGCCGAAGTGATTCCCGCGCTGACCAACATGGTGGCGGCCGCGAAGGCGCTGCGCAGCCAGGCGCACTGAGTCAGCACCCGGGCGCCGGGCCGCATTTAGTCAGTCTCGCGGCGTTCGCGCCATGTGCGCAGCAGCAGCGCATTGGTCACCACGCTCACGCTCGAAAACGCCATGGCGGCGCCCGCGAGCATGGGGTTCAGGAGCCCGAGCGCCGCGAGCGGAATCCCGATCAGGTTGTAGAAGAACGCCCAGAACAGGTTCTGCTGGATCTTGCGCCACGTGCGCCGGGAGATGTCGATGGCGGCGGCCACGAGCGCCGGGTCGCCGCGCATGAGCGTGACGCCCGCGGCATGCATGGCGACGTCGGTGCCGGTGGCCATGGCGATGCCGATGTCGGCGGCGGCCAGCGCGGGCGCGTCGTTGATGCCGTCGCCGGCCATCGCGACCACCGCGCCCGTGCGGATTTTCAGGTCGCGGATCGTGCGCGCTTTGTCGTCGGGCAGCACTTGCGCGTGAATCTCGTCGATGCCGAGCTGCGCCGCCACCGCGCGCGCGCTGCCCGCGTTGTCGCCGGTCACGAGCACGCTGCGGATGCCCATCGACTTCAGGCGCGCTACCGCTTCGCGCGCGGTGGGCTTCACCGTGTCGCCGAAGGCGAGCAGCGCAAGCACCGCGCGGGGCGAAACCGGCTCTGCGCTCGCATGGTTCGCTGAACCCCTGGAGTCGCCCATCAGCCAGGACACCGTATTGCCCTCGGATTCGAGCGCCTGCGCGCGCGCCGCGAGCGCGGGCGGTACGGCGAGTTCGAGTTCCTTGAGCCAGCGCGCGCTGCCGATCGCCAGGTAGCGGCCATTCACCTCGGCTTCCACGCCGCGTCCGGGCACCGCGCGCGCATGCGCGGCGGCGGGCAGCGTCACGTTCGAAGCCTCCCCAGCGCCCCCAGCTTCCGCGGATTGCGCGCTGAGTGTCTTCACTGCGGCCTTCACCACAGCCTTCGCGAGCGGATGATCGCTGTGCTGCTGCACGGCGGCGGCGAGCATGAGCGCTTCGTCGCGCGCGATCTCGCCGGCCGTTTCGAACGCCGTGAGCGAGGGCTGGCCGAGCGTGAGCGTGCCGGTCTTGTCGAACGCCACGATGCTCACGTCATGCGCCGTTTCCAGCGCTTCGGCGTCCTTGATCAGCACGCCGTGGCGCGCGGCCACGCCGGTGCCGGCCATGATCGCGGCCGGCGTTGCGAGCCCGAGCGCGCAGGGGCAGGCGATCACGAGCACGGCCACGGCGTTGAGGATCGCGGTTTCGGCGCTCGCGCCCGCGAGCAGCCAGCCGCCTAGCGTGATCGCCGCGATCACGAGGATCGCGGGCACGAACACGGCGCTCACGCGGTCGACGAGACGCTGGATCGGCGCCTTCTCGGCCTGGGCGCTTTCCACGAGGCGGATGATGCGCGCGAGCGTCGTCTCCGCGCCGATGGCGGTGGTGCGCACGGCCATCAGCCCTTCGCCGTTGATCGAGCCGGCGGTGAGACGGTCCTCGGGGGCCTTCGGCACGGGCAGGCTTTCGCCGGTAATCAGCGATTCGTCGACGTGGCTGCGGCCTTCGAGCACGACACCGTCGGTCGGCACGCGCTCGCCTGGCCGCACCACGACCACCGCGCCCACGCGCACTTGCGCGAGCGGGACTTCGTGCTCCACGCCGTTTTCGCGGATGCGCGCGCGCTCGGGGCGCAGCGCGTTGAGCGCGCGGATGGCGTCGGTGGTCTGGCGCTTCGCGCGCGCTTCGAGCCACTTGCCGAAGCGCACCAGCGTGATGACGACCGCCGATGCCTCGAAGTACAGATGCGCGGTGCTGCCGGGGTGCGCGAGCATCGCGTAGACGCTCACGCCCCACGCCGCGGTGGTGCCGAGCGCCACCAGCAAGTCCATATTGCCGGCGCCCGCGCGCACGGCCTTCCAGGCGGCGCGATAAAAGCGCGCGCCAAAGCCGAACTGGACGATCGAGGCGAGCACGAGTTGCGCGGCGGCCGGCAGCATCCAGTGCCAGCCGAGCCAGTGGCCGAACATCGGCACCACGAGCGGCGCGGTGAGCGCGGCGGCGATCAGCACGTCGCGCAACTCGCGGCGCGCGGCGGCCTCGGTTGCGGCGGCGCGCGAGGAGGGGCTGCGCGATGGGGCGGCGCCGGTTGCGCTTGCGTCTGGTGTGGCGTGGGATCCGGTGGAACCGGCGGTTGCGGCGGCGGGCGCGTCCTCGACCAGCGGCGTGGCCTCGTAGCCGGCCTTCTGCACAGCGGCCACGAGGCGCTCGCGCAGGTCGCTATCTAGCGGCCCTTCGAGCCGCACCGTGGCGTTTTCGGTCGCCAGGTTGACGGTGACGCCCGCCACGCCCGGTACCTTCGCGAGCACCTTTTCCACGCGGTTCGCGGAGGCCGCGCAAGTCATGCCGCCGATGGCGAAGCTCGCGGTCGGCGCTGCGTTTGTCTCGGCGGAGGCGGTCCCGGCGCTGGCGTCCACGACGGCTTCGGCTTCATAGCCGGCCTTTTCCACGGCCGCCACGAGTTCAAGCGCGAGTGCTTCCGCCGTGCTTCCGCCTGCTTCGGGATTGGCTTCGACGGTGGCCTTTTCGGTGGCGAGATTGACCGACGCGCGCGTCACGCCTGGCACCTTCGCGAGCGCCTTCTCGACCCGCATGGCGCACGACGCGCAAGTCATGCCGCGGATTTCGAGTTCGGCCACGCGGTGCCCGGCACGCTCGCCGGTTTCTGCAACGAGGGGATCGTTCATGGTGATGATGCGCAAATGCGATAAGTATTCGACGTTACGCAGTATCTACGTTCCCATGATGGGAAGGTCAAGGGCAATACTCGCGGCAAGGCAGAATTCCATCCGGCAGACTGTTCAGGGGCGAATACGGACGATACGATACGACTCGGCGGCATTGGCACCATGCTGCGCGCATCGGACTGCGGCCCGGGGGGGCCGGCGCGCAGCGTCGGAAGCCGGTCGACGTCAATTCATGGACCGCCTGCTTCGCACATAATCAAGAAATGAAAAAAATACGCCGCACCATTCCTTTGTTCCGCGCCTGCGCCGCACTGGCCGGTGTCGCCCTCATTGCCGGATGCGCGTCGGCGCCTCAGGGCGCCGGGTCGAAGGGCAATGGCTGGGTCAAGGACGAAGTGTCCGACTCCTATGTGTTCGGTTATCCGCTCGTGCTGATGGATATCTCGCGCGAAGCCGCCACGGGCAACGCGCCGGGCCAGGCCGCGCTGAATACGCTGCGCCACGCGCAGTCGCTGCCGCCGGTTGGCGCCACGACGCCGCCCGAACCCAATCTCGACACGCTGGCCTCTTCCGGCTGGCTCGACGTAAGCCGCGAGCCCGTGCTCATCGCGCTGCCCGACACGCACGGCCGCTATGCGGATGCGCGCGCGCTCGACATGTGGACCAACGTGCTCTGGTCGACGGCGGCGAAAGGCAATGAGCGCGTGAACGGTCTGAAGGCGCAAACGATTGCGTTCGTGCCCGCGGGCTGGAAGGGCACGCTGCCCGCGCGCGCGAAGCGCGTGGACGTGACCACGCGCTACGTCTGGTTCCTCGCGCGTATCGAGACGCGTGGCGGCGGCGACCTTGCAACCGCGCGGCGCGTGCAGCGCGGCATTCGCGTGGCGCCGCTTTCCGCATGGAACGGGAGCGGCAAGCGCGTCGCGCAGGCAGATCCGCAAACGGGCGCGGGCCTCGCTGGCGACCCGGTGGCGGCTGGCACCCCGGCTGCGCAGATTGCTGCGCTCGACGCCAACGGCTTCTTCAACCGTCTCGCGCTCGCGCTGGAAGACAACGCGCCGTCGCCCGAGGACCCGCACGCGCTCAAGATTCTCGGCGACATCGGCGTGCATCCCGGCGATTCGGTACAACTGCCGTCCGGCACGAAGGATGCCGCTGGCGTGAGCACGGGTTTCGCCGACGGCCGCGCGCGCGTCGCCACGCCGCCTTCGAATCTGCTCGCCGGCAACGGCTGGCTGTGGGTGGGCGACGACGCGGGCAACTACGGCACCGACTACGCGCTGCGCGGCTACGCGGCCTACGCGTCGCCGGGCCTGCCCACGATCCGCGACGAAGCGCGCGCCCGCGTGGCCCAGGACAGCGACGGCCACACGCTGAACGGCGCGAACCGCTACGTGATCCATTTCAGCGCAAAGCAGTTGCCGCCGGTGCGCGGCTTCTGGTCGATCACGGCCTATACGCCCGAGGGCGCGCTCGACAGCGACGCGTCCGTGCGCGTCGCGTTCGGCGACCGCAACGGCGCGCGGCGCAACCGCGATGGCTCGCTCGACGTGCAGGTGAGCGCGGAGCGGCCGCGCGGCGGCGCCAACTGGGTGCCGGTGCCGAAGGGCGACTTCCGCCTCGTGCTGCGCATGTACGCGCCGAAGCCCCAGGCTACGGACGGCTCCTGGCAGCCGCCGGCGGTCGAGCGCCAGTAAGCGGCTAGAGCCGCAATAGCAGCAATAACGGCGGATCCGCCGCCCTCCGGGCGTGCCAAAACGGCGGCGCCGGCGTGCGCCGCCTCCACACCAGCCCCTGCATCCTTCCGACGTTTTGTCGACGCGCGATGGATCATCGGGCCTATACTTTCGGCTGTCGGACCCTCCGGCATTCCATCCGGTTTCACTATCCGCGGCGGGCCTTTCGCCGCGTCATTGGCCAGCAAGCATGGCAAGCCTCAACAAAGAATCGCTGACGACTTCATTGCAATCGGTGCGCGCCGTGGCGCGCGCCCCGCGCACACGGCGCATCTTCACCGGCATCGCGATTTTTCTCGTGGTGTTCGGCCTGCTCGGCTTCTTCGCCGCGCCGCCGCTGATCCGCCACATTGCCGAACAACAGTTGAGCAAGCAGCTCGACCGGCCCGTCTCGATCGCGCACATCGGGCTCAATCCTTACACGCTGCGGCTCGAAGCGGACCGCGTGCACATCGGCGAGCGCGGCGGCCAGGGCGACTTCTTCGACGTCGAAAAGCTCGTCGTGCAGGCGTCGTGGTCGTCGATCTTCCGCGCGGCGCCCATCGTCGACGAAGTGCGGCTCGACTCGCCGCGCGCGACCATCGTGCGGCTCGACGCGCAGCGCTTCAACTTCTCGGACCTCGTTGAGAAGTTCTCGAAGCCTTCCGAAAAGCCCAGCAGCAAGCCCGCGCAATTCGCGGTGTCGAACATCCACATCGAGAACGGCAAGATCACCTTCGACGATCGGCTGCTCAACGAAAAGCATGTGATCGACCGCTGGTCGCTGGGCATTCCGTTCATCGCCACGCTGCCTTCGAAGACCGATATCTTCGTCCAGCCGATGCTGCGCGCGCGCATCGACGGCGACAGCACGCTTGCCATCGACGGCAAGACCAAGCCGTTCGCCGCGTCGCGCGAGTCCGAGGTCGAACTGCGTCTCGCCGATCTCGATCTGCCCAAGCTGCTCACTTATGCGCCCACCAAGTTGCCGGTGACGCTCAAGAGCGGCAAGCTCTCCACCAACCTCAAGCTCGATTTCGTGATGTCGGGCGAGAAACCCACGCTGCGCGTTTCCGGAACGACCGACCTCAACGACATCGACGCCACCGACAACGCCAACGCGCCGCTGTTCGGCGCGCGCAGCCTGCATGTGGCGGCGGCGTCGCTCGAGCCGTTCAGCAACGTTTATCGCTTCGACACGATCCGCATCGACGCGCCCAAGGCCTGGATCGCGCGCGACAAGGCCGGCGTGCTCAGCGTCGAGAAGCTGGCGGGCGCACCGGCGGCGAAGGCCGAGGCAGCCAAGTCCAATGCCACGGCGCCGTCTCCCGGGAAGGGCGCCGCGAGCGCCGTCGCGGCGGTGCCGCCCGCGGCGTCGGGCGCCCAGGCCGAGTCCGCGGCAGAAACCAAGGCGCCGCCGCTCGATCTGTCGATTCGCCAGTTCGCGATCGTGGATGGCACGGTACATGTGCATGACGAAGCGGCGTCGAGGCCTGTGGAACTGGATCTCGACAACGTCACCACGACGCTCGCGAACTTCTCGACCGTCGCCAAGGCGCCCGCCGACTACACGCTCGCGTTCGGCGCGCCCGACGGCGGCACGGCGCAGGTCTCGGGCCGCTTTGGTCTCGCCGCGAAGAACGCCGACGCGAAAGTCGTCCTGCACAACTTGACGCTGCCGCAAGTGCAGCCGTATCTCGACGGCGTGAGCGCCGCGCAGATCCTCGACGGCAAGCTGAGCCTCGACTCGACCATCAAGGCCGATTGGGCGCAAGAGCCGGCCGCCGTGAAGGTGGAGGCGAGCACGCTGAATCTGGAGGCGCTCAAGCTCGCCGCGCGCGGTTCGAAGGCGCCGATCGTGGCGCTCGCGAAGGGCACGGTGCAAGTAAGCGCGGTCGATCTCGCGGCGCGCACTGCGCAGATCGCGTCGGTGGATACGAGCGGTCTCGCCGTCAACGTCGAACGCAAGAAAGACGGCAAGATCGATCTACTGGAGCTTGCGCAAGGCCGCCAGGCCGCGCCTGAGCGCACGGCGATTCGCGCGGCGCAGAAGTCGGTGAAGGAAGGCCCGGCGTGGCGCTACAAGATCGATGCGCTGAACGTGAACGGCGGCTCGATCAACTTCACGGACAGCACGACGCCGCGCCCGGTCACGCTTGCCGTCGCGCCGCTCGACCTCAAGGTCCAGCAGATCAGCGACGACATGAAGCACGCGCTGCCCATCGACCTGAAGGCGACGATCAACAAGAAGGGCACGCTCGCGCTCAGCGGCGACCTGAACCCTACGCCGCTCACGGCGAAGTTCAAGATCGACGCGAACCGGCTGGACGCCGCCGCGTTCGAGCCGTACTTCGGCAGCCAGCTCAACGCGGTGATCGCGAGCGCGCTGCTCAACATGAAGGGGCAGCTTGCCGTGGAGCAGGGCAAGGCGCTCAAGGCGAACTATCGCGGCGACGCGGCGCTCGTGGACGTGCGCATGCTCGACAAGGCGACCTCCGACCCGTTCGCGGGCTGGCGTTCGCTCGCGCTCTCGAACCTGAAGGCGAGCTACGACGACGCGCGCGGCACCGACGTGGACGCGAGCCGCGTGACCTTCAGCGGCTTCTACGGGCGCGTGCTGCTCGACGCGCAAGGCAAGCTCAATCTCAAGGACGTGGTGGCGCACGAGAGCGGGCAGGCGCAGTCGCTCACGCGCGACACGAGCGGCCACGAGCCGGTGCCGCTGTCGCCCCAAGCGGCTAGCGCGCCCGTTGCTGCGGCTTCCGCGCCCGCGCCTGCTTCCGCGCCGGCGACGGTCACCGCCGCGCAGCCGCCGAAGCATCCCGTGCGCCTGCATTTCGGCGAGCTCGTGCTGCAAAACGGCCGCGTGACTTATACCGACAACTTCATCAAGCCGAACTACAGCGCCAACCTCGTGCAGATCCAGGGCACGGTGGGCGCGTTCGGCACCGAGTCGACCACCTCCGCGCCCGTCGACGTGTCGGCCAAGCTCGCGGCGAACGGGCCGATCGCCATCAAGGGCTCGGTGAATCCGCTCATCGCGAAGCCGGCGCTCGACATCACCGCGAGCGCGCACGACATCGAGCTCACCAATCTCACGCCGTATTCGGCCAAGTACGCGGGTTATCCGATCACGAAGGGCAAGCTCAACGTCGACCTGCACTACCAGCTCGCGAACGACCAGCTCTCGGCCAACAACCATATCTTCATCGACCAGCTCACGTTCGGCGATCACGTCGAGAACGACACCGCCACCAAGCTGCCCGTGCGTCTCGCGATTTCGCTGCTCAAGAACCGGCGCGGCGAGATCGACGTGAACATTCCGGTGTCGGGCTCGCTTTCGAACCCCGAGTTCAGCCTTGGCGGCCTGATCTGGAAGGCGGTGCTCAACCTGATCGCGAAGGCCGTGACCGCGCCGTTCACGCTGCTCGCGAACGCGTTCGGCGGCGGCGGAGAGGAGCTCGGCTACGTGGAGTTCCCGGCAGGCTCGGCCGAGCTCTCCGACGCCGACAACAAGAAGCTCGACACGATTGCGAAGGCGCTCGACGACAAGCCGTCGATCAAGATCGACCTGATCGGCCGCGTGGACCCGGCCGTGGACACGCCCGCGCTGCGCGAGAAGTATGTGGACCGCCTCGTGCGCAGGCAGAAGGTGAAGGACACCGTAGGCAATGGCGAGAGCGTGGATATCTCGCAGGTGCAGGTCGATCCGAAGGAGTACGAGAAGTACCTCACGAAGGCCTATAAAGATGCCGACTTCAAGAAGCCGCGCAACATGGTGGGCCTCACGAAGACGCTGCCCGTCGACGACATGAAGCAGGCGCTCGCCGATCACGCGCCCGTGGACGACGCCACGCTGCGCGATCTGGCGCAACGGCGCGCGCAGGCTGTGCAGCAGTACTTCGAAGGCAAGGTCGACTCGAGCCGCGTGTTCGTGGTGGCGCCCAAGCTCGACGCGAAGGGCATCGACGACAAGGGCGCGACCACGCGCGTGGACTTCGGGCTTAAATGACGGTGCGCATGCGGGGCCTGGTTTCCAGCCCCGCATGCTTTTCACGCCGCAGGTTTTTACGCCACGCGTTCTCGCGCACCCTTCGCCCCGAACGCATGCTCTTCGATCACGCGCGCGAGTGTGGTGAACGCCGGCGCGATGTTCTCGTGCGCAACGCACGCATAACCCGTTAGCAATCCTTTGCGTTGCTGCTTGCCCAGGTAATACGACGCCAGCGGCCGCACGATCACGCCTGCCTCATACGAGGCCGCGGTCACCATGCGGTCGTCGCAATGCTCGGGCAGACCCAGCACGAAGTGCAGGCCCGCTTCGTCGCCCATGACGGGCAGCGCGTCGCCGAAGCGTTGCGTCACGGCGTCGATCAGCAGTTGCCGCCGTTCGCCGTAGAGCGTGCGCATGCGGCGCACGTGCGAGGTGAGATAGCCGTCCAGGATGAACTCGGCGAGCACGGCTTGCTGGATCAACTGGCCTTCGCGATAGAGCTCCGACACGCCGGTGCGGAACACCTCCACGAGCCGCTCGGGCACGACCATATAGCCCACGCGCAAGCCCGGAAACAGCAGCTTGCCGAGGCTGCCCACATAGATCACCCGGTCCGAGTCGTCGAGCCCTTGCAGCGAGGCGAGCGGGCGGCTGCCGTAGCGGAACTCGCTGTCGTAGTCGTCCTCGATGATCCACACCTTGTGCTGGCGCGCGTATTCGAGCAGCGTGCGGCGGCGCGCGAGGCTCATCACCATGCCGAGCGGGTACTGGTGCGAAGGCGTGACGAGCGCGATACGCGGCGGATGGCGCAGGTCCGACTCGCGCGGATTGAGCCCTTCGCCGTCCACCGGAATGGGCGCGAGCTTGATGCCGGAGGCTTGCAGCACGCTGCGCGCGCCCCAATAGCAGGGTTCCTCCACCCACGCGCGGTCGCCGACGTCGGCAAGCAGACGTACCGCAAGATCAATCGACTGATGAATGCCGGTCGTGATGATGATCTGATCGGGTGTGCAGCGCACCGAGCGCGCCACGCGCAAATAGTCGGAGAGCGCGCGGCGCAAGGGCCGATAGCCGCCGCCCGGCGCATAGGTGAGCAGTTCGGGATTCACCGATTTCCACAGCCGCGATTGCAGGCGGCTCCAGGTGCGCGAAGGAAACTCGGCTACGTCCGGCACGCCAGGCATGAACGCGCCCCATTGCCGGGCGGAAACGCCGGCCTCGTCGATGAGGCGTTGCCCGCGCATCGACATGTCGCCGCGCGGGCTGGGCTCGGGCACGGCGCGGGTCGCTGCGTTCGGGCGCGCGCCCACGGCGGCCGAGTCGGGGCGCGTGTCCGCGACATAGGTGCCGCTGCCGGTGCTCGAGAGCACGTAGCCTTCCGCGCTCAACTGGTCGTAGACGTGCAGTACCGTGTTGCGCGCGATACCGAGGTCGCCCGCGAGCAGGCGCGAACTGGGCAGCTTCGTGCCGGGTGCGAGCTGGCCGCTCAGGATGGCTTGCTGCGTGAGTTGCAGCAACTGACGGTAGACAGGCTCCGCCGAGGCCTTGTCGAGTTGGGCGGCGAGCCAGTCGGACAGGATGACCATGGCAAAGTGGTTCCATCGATAATAATGAAATGGCTCCATTCAATAGAGCCGGGAGCGTCTATAGTAATCCGCACGTTAGATTCGGTTAAGTTCTATGTGAGAATCAATTTAGCCGCGCCGGATCTGACCAAGAAATAAAACGCAGCAAGAATCTGCATGGAACGCAGCCAGTAGGAGACAGAACGATGAAGACATCGGAGGCGATCGTCAGCTTTCGGGGCGTGCGCAAGACGTACGACGGCGAAACACTGGTGGTCAAGCAGCTCGATCTGGACATTTACCACGGCGAGTTTTTGACGCTGCTCGGGCCGTCCGGCTCCGGCAAGACCACCTGCCTGATGATGCTGGCGGGCTTCGAATTCCCCACCGGCGGTGAGATTCGCCTCGACGGCAAGCTGCTCAACAACGTGCCGCCGCACAAGCGCGACATCGGCATGGTGTTTCAGAACTACGCGCTGTTTCCGCACATGACCGTTGAGCAGAACGTGGCGTATCCGCTCGGCGTGCGCAAGGTGCCCACGGCTGAGCGCGCCGCGCGCGTGAACGACGCGCTCAAGATGGTGCGCATGGAAGGCTTCGCCAAGCGCTATCCCGCCCAGCTCTCTGGCGGCCAGCAGCAGCGCATCGCACTTGCCCGCGCGCTCGTGTTCCAGCCGAAGCTCGTGCTCATGGACGAGCCGCTCGGCGCGCTCGACAAGCAACTGCGCGAACATATGCAGTACGAACTGAAGTCGCTGCACGAAAAGCTCGGCGTCACGTTCGTCTATGTCACGCACGACCAGGGCGAGGCGCTCACCATGTCCGACCGCGTGGCGGTGTTCGACAAGGGCATCGTGCAGCAGCTCGACACCGTGGACCGCCTCTATGAGTCGCCGTGCAATGAGTTCGTGGCGAACTTCATCGGCGACAGCAACCGGCTGCGCGGCAAGATCGCGGCGGTGGACGGCGAATTCTGCGAAATCCATCTCGCCGACGGCACGCGCCTCAAAGGCCGCAATGTGGCGGGCGCGCAGGCCGGCGCGGACGCGGTCGCCTGCATCCGGCCCGAGCGCATGAAGCTCGCGTCCCGCGCTGGCGGCAACGGCTCGAACGCGCTCGCGGGCGAGGCGCGCAGCCTCATCTATTTCGGCGACCACGTGCGCATGCGCTGCGGTCTGCCTCACCAGGACGAGTGCTTTGTGAAGGTGCCGCTCGGCACCGAGGCACTCGAAGCCTTCGCGCCCGGCCAGCCGGTCGCGCTCGAGTTCGCGCCGGAGCATCTGCGCATCTTCGCGTGAACTGAAGCACCGTAGCGCCGAAGCGCGCGAAAACAAACCATCCAGGATCCAGGAGAAGGGGACTACACCATGAAGCAAATCGGCAATTTGCGCGTTGCAGCGGCTGCGGCCGCGTTCGCACTTTCGTGTGGCGTGACGCACGCCGCGGAACTCACGGTCGTGAACTTCGGCGGCGCGAACGGCGACGCGCAGAAGGCGGCCTTCAACGGCCCGTTCCAGACTGAGAGCGGCAACAAGGTCACGGTGGTCGAGTACAACGGCGAGCAGGCCAAGGTCAAGGCCATGGTCGAGGCGAAGCACGTGAACTGGGACGTGGTCGAAGTGGAGACCGGCGATATCGCGCGCGGCTGCGACGAAGGTCTCTATGAGAAGCTCGACTGGTCGAAGCTCGGCAACAAGGCCGATTATCTGAAGGCGGCGGTGCAGCCGTGCGGCGCGGGTTTTTTCGTGTGGTCCACGGCGCTCGCCTATAACGCCGACAAGCTGAAGGCGGCGCCCACGAGCTGGGCCGACTTCTGGGATGTGAAGAAATTCCCGGGCAAGCGCGGCATGCGCAAGGGCGCGCGCTACAACATGGAGTTCGCGCTGATGGCCGACGGCGTTGCGCCGCAAGACGTCTACAAGGTGCTCGCAACGAAGGCGGGCCAGGACCGCGCGTTCAAGAAGCTCGACGAACTCAAGCCGAACATCCAGTGGTGGGAAGCAGGCGCGCAGCCGCCGCAGTTCCTCGTGGCGGGCGACGTGGTGATGTCGACGGCCTATAACGGCCGCATCGATGCCGCGCAGCGCGAAGGCAAGAACCTCAAGGTCGTGTGGAACGGCAGCATTTACGACCTCGATTACTGGGCGATTCCGAAGGGCTCGCCGAACAAGGCGCAGGCCCTGCAGTACATCGCGTACACGCTCTCGTCGAAGCCGCAGCAAGAGTACGCGAAGCACATCGCCTACGGTCCGGTGAACGCAGCGGCGATTAAGGCGCTCGACGAGAAGACGCTCGAGAACCTGCCGAATTCGCCGAAGAACGGCAAGACCGCGATCCAGGAGAACCTCACGTTCTGGACCGATCACGGCGACGAGCTCGAGCAGCGCTTCGGTTCGTGGGCCGCGAAGTAAGCCGCGACGATGCGATAACGGAGGAAGGCCGCATGCGCCGCCACGGGGCGGCGCATGCGGTATGGCGCCTCGGGGCAAGCGCTCCCGGGGCGACTGCAGGAGACTGAGTTGACATCAACGACAACCGCGAAACACGCAGCCGATCAACCTCGCAACGGCGGAGGCAACAGCGCAGCAGACGCAAGCGAGTCGGTTGCGCGCCTGAAGCGCGAACTGCGCCTCGCGCAGGCCAAAAAGCGCACGATGGCGCTCTTGCTGATTGCGCCGCTGGCGATCTTTTTGCTGCTGATTTTCGTTGTGCCGATCGCGGCGCTGCTCACGCGCGCCGTGCAGAATCCCGAGGTGGCGACCGCGCTGCCGCATACCGTGGCGGCGCTGAGCAGCTGGGACCGCAAGAGCGCGCCGCCCGACGCGGCCTACGCGGCACTCGCGCAAGACCTCACCGCGGTGCAGGATGGCGACGCCATGGGCGCGCTCGCCCGCCGCCTGAACGTGGAGATCGCGGGCTACCGCTCGCTCGTGGCGAAGACCGCGCGCGCGATGCCGCTCGCCGACGACGACGGCCACCCGCTCAAGCTGACGCCCGCGCAAACGCGCGCCAAAATCGTCGAGCTCGACGACCGCTGGAACGACGTGACGTACTGGCAGGCCATCGCGAAGAACAGCGGCCGCTACTCGCCGTTCTATCTGCTCGCCTCGCTCGATCACAAGCAGGACGCGTTCGGCAGCATCATTTCCGCCGACCCCGACCAGCAGATCTATCTCGCCGTGTTCGGCCGCACCTTCGTGATCAGCGTGTTCGTGACGCTGTTCGCGCTTGCGCTCGGCTATCCGCTCGCGTACTGGATTTCGACGCTTCCTGAGCGCCGCGCCAATCTCGTGATGATCCTCGTGTTGATTCCGTTCTGGACGTCGATTCTCGTGCGCGTGGCCGCGTGGATCGTCATTCTGCAGAGCGAAGGATTAGTCAACAAGGCGCTGATCGGCACGGGCATCATTTCCACGCCGCTCACGCTACTCTTCAACCGCGTGGGCGTGTACATCTCCATGACGCACATTCTGCTGCCGTTCATGGTGCTGCCGCTCTATAGCGTGATGAAGTCGATTCCGCCCACCTACCAGCGCGCGGCGGTCTCGCTCGGCAGCCATCCGTTCGCGGCTTTCTGGCGCGTGTACGTGCCGCAGACGTATCCGGGCATCGGCGCGGGCGTGCTGCTCGTCTTCATCCTCTCGATCGGCTACTACATCACCCCCGCGCTGCTCGGCGGACCCGCCGACCAGATGGTGAGCTACTACGTGGCGTACTTCACGAACGTGTCGATCAACTGGGGCATGGCGTGCTCGCTCGGCGCGCTCCTGCTCGCGGCGACCACCGTGCTGTACTTCGTCTACGGGCGCTTCACGCGCACGCAACTGAGCCTCGGCTAACGGAGGCCACCGACATGAAATTCGCCAAGCCTCTGTTTGCGCCGCATACCTCGGCCATCGAACGCGTGTGGTACTTCACGCTGCGCGGGCTCGCCGTGCTCACGCTGCTTTATCTGATTCTGCCTGTGCTCGCGATCGTGCCGCTTTCGTTTTCGTCGAGCACGTTTCTCGTCTACCCGATTCCGGGCTGGTCGATGCGCTGGTACCAGAACCTCGTGATGTCCGACGAGTGGCGCATGGCCGCGAAGAACAGCTTCATCGTCGGGCCGGCGGCCACGCTCGTGGCCACGGTGCTTGGCACGCTTGCGGCCATCGGCATCACGAAGGCGAATTTTCGCGGCAAGGCATTGCTGATGGCCGTGCTGATCTCGCCGATGATCGTGCCCGTGGTGGTGGTGGGCGTGGGCATGTATCTGTTCTTCGCGCCGCTTGGGCTCGCCAATACCTATCTGGGCTTGATTCTCGCGCATGCGTCGCTGGGCGTGCCGTTCGTGGTGACCACCGTGTCGGCCACGCTGCAGGGCTTCAACTACAACCTCGTGCGCGCGAGTCTCTCGCTCGGCGCGAATCCGGTTTCGACGTTCTTCCGCATCACGCTGCCCGTGATTGCGCCCGGCGTGATTTCGGGCGCGCTGTTCGCGTTCGCGACTTCGTTCGACGAAGTGGTGGTGACGCTGTTTCTCGCCGGCGCCGATCAGACGACGCTGCCGCGCCAGATGTTCACGGGCATTCGCGAGAACATCAGCCCCACGATCGCTGCGCTCGCAACGATATTGATCGTGTTTTCGACCAGCCTGCTGCTGGCGCTCGAATGGTTGCGCGGCAGGAATGCGGCGCGCGCGGTGAAGGCTTGATCAACGCCTGATCAACGCTTGAAGTGCAAAGCGGCGTTAGCGCGCCGCTTCGTCGGGCAGCGCGGCTCCGCCCAGCGCCTGATAGAGCGCTGCCGTATCCGTGAGCCGCGTGGCCTGTGCTCGCGTGCGATCGAGCGCGGTTTGCAGCGCCTGACGTTGCGCGTCGATCAGATCGAACTCGCTCACACCGCCTGCCGCATAGCGATCATGCGCGATCGTGGCGCTGGCTTGCGCTTCGTGTGCGGCGTCGTCGCGAGTTTGCAATTCCAGCGCGTCGTCCTGCAACGCGTGCAGCGTGTCGGCGACTTGCTGGAGCGCTTGCAGCACCGTCTGCTTATAGTCCGCAAACGCGGCTTCATACGCGGCTTGCGACGCGCGCCGCTTCGCGCGCAGCTCGCCGCCATGAAAGATCGGCTGCGTGAGGCCGAGCCCTACATTCCAGATGTTGAGCCCCGTTATCACGTCTTCGATGCGCGTGCGCTCAGAACCCACGCCCGCCGAAATCGAAATCTGCGGAAACAGATTGGCCGTCGCCACGCCTACGTTCGCGCTCGCCTGATGCAATAGCGCTTCGGACGCGCGAATGTCGGGGCGTTCACGCGCGAGCGTGGAAGGCAACGTGAGCGCGAGCGTATCGGGCAGCGGCAACGTGTCGAGCGTGAGCGCATCGAGTTGGGGCGCGAAGGCCGGACTCGATGGCTCCACCCCCAGCAGAATCGCGAGCAGGTGATCGGTCTGGGCAAGCTGCGTGGTGAGCGGCGCAAGCGTGGCGCGCGTTTGCGCGAGCAGCGTGCGCTGGCTGTGCACGTCGAGCCGCGCGACGCCGCCCGCCTCGAGCCGCGCCTCCATGATCGATAACTGTCGCGTTTGCGCGGCGATCAGCCGTTGCGTGAGGTCGATCTCGCTGCGCAGCGCGGCCCGCCGGATTGCCGTGGCGACCACATTGCCCGCCACGGTAAGCTGCACCGCTTCAAGTTCGTATTCCTGATAATTGACTTGTGCGAGTGTCGCTTCGAGTGCGCGGCGGGTGGCGCCGAACAGGTCGAACACATACGAGACGCTGACCGAGGCGTTGTAAAGCGTGAACGGCGCCGGATTCGGCACCTGGGTGATGCCGAAGGCGGCCAGATCGATCTTCTGGCGTGTGCCGGAAAGCTTCAGGTCGACGGACGGAAACAGCGCCGCGCCTGCTTGCGCGTTGTAGTTCTCGCGCGCCTCGACGAGCTTCGCGCGAGCGGAATCGAGCGTCGGGCTGGCGTGCAGCGCTTCGTCCACGAGACGATCGAGCGCGGGGCTGCCGAACTGCTTCCACCAGGCACGCGGCGCATGCTCGGTCGTCGCGAAGGTTTGCGCGACGCCGCCGGGGCCGGGCGCGCTGGCGGTGGCGGCGGGCAGCGGCGTGCGCGTGTAGTCGGGTGACTGCGGTGCGGCCGGCGTGTGAAAGTCGGGGCCGACCGTGCAGCCCGCGAGCGCTGTAACCAGCAGCAGTGGCAAAAGCGATGACAAGAGCGGTGGCATATGGCGTTTCATCGTCGCGGCCCTAGTCCAGCGTGCGCCGGTAGAAGCGCACCGCGATCGCCATCACGACCGCCGCGAACACGGCGAGCGGCCACACGGAAGGCCACAGATCGGCCCAGCCATTGCCCTTGAGCAGGATGCCGCGGACGAGCCGGTTGAAGTAGGTGAGCGGCAGCAGGTCGCCGATCCATTGCGCCCAGCGCGGCATGCCCGCGAACGGAAACATGAAGCCCGAGAGCAGCAGGTTAGGCAGGAAATAGAACACCGCAAGCTGCATGGCCTGCAACTGGTTCTGCGCGAGCGACGAGAGCGTGATGCCCACGGTGAGATTCGCAGCGATGAACAGCAGCGCCGAAAGATAGAGCGCGACGAGGCTGCCCTCGAACGGCACGCCGAACACGAAGCGCGCGGCGACCACGATGATAGTCGCCTGCACGAGGCCGATCGCCACGTAAGGGACGATCTTGCCCGTCATGACTTCTATGGGCAGCACGGGCATGGCGAGCAGGTTTTCCATCGTGCCCCGTTCGCGTTCGCGCGTGATGGCGAGACCGGTCATCATCACCATCGTCAGTGTGAGGATCACGCCCATGAGGCCCGGCACGACGTTGTATTGCGTGATGCCCTCGGGGTTGTAGAGGCGGTGGACCTGCACGTCGAAGGCGGCGGGCGCGCCGTTCAGGTGCGCAAGCGGCCCGGTCAGATCCTTCGCGGTCACGGGGGCAATGAGACCGGGCAGCGCGGCCAGCGCGGTGGTGATGGCGGTGGGATCGGTGGCGTCCGCTTCCACCAGCAGCGAGGGCCGCTCGCCGCGCAACAGGCGCCGCGAAAAATCCACGGGAATGCTCAGCACGAACTGCACGCTGCCGCGCGCGAGTGCATGCCGCGCCGACGCCTCGTCGGGCAGCGTCTCGATTACGTCGAAGTAGGCCGAATTCTTCATGCCCGCCACGAAGCTGCGCGAGAAGGGGCTGTCCTCGCTCACGACGATGGCGGTGGGCAGGTGCTTCGGATCGGTGTTGATCGCGTAGCCGAACAGCGTGAGCTGCATGATCGGCAAGCCGACGATCATCGCGAAGGTCACGCGGTCGCGCTTGAGCTGCAGGAACTCCTTGAGCACGATGCTCCACCAGCGGGACACGGAAAACGCGAGGTTCAGCTTCAGCATCAGGCCTTGCCCCCGTGGTTGCCCCCGTAGTTGCCACCATAGTTGTCGCGCGTTTGGCTCATCAGATGGATGAAGACGTCCTCGAGTCCTGTGTCTATACGTTGTGCGCGCAACGATGCGTCGGCGGCTACGTGTTCGACCGAGGCCGCGAGCGCTGCGTGATCGCGGCCGCTTGCGTGCAACACCGAGCCGAACACCACCGTTTGATCGACGCCCGGCATGGCGCGCAGTTGCGTCGAGAGCGTGGTGAGCTGATCGCCGTGAATCGCCCATGTTTCGAGGTTTTGCGAGGCGATCACTTCGGCGGCAGTGCCTTGCGCGAGCAGCTTGCCCCACGCGATGTACGCGAGCTTGTGGCAGCGCTCGGCTTCGTCCATGTAGTGCGTGCTCACGAGCACGGAGATGCCGCGCGCGGCGAGCCGGTGCAGTTCTTCCCAGAAGTCGCGCCGCGCATTGGGATCGACGCCCGCCGTGGGTTCGTCGAGCAGCAGCAGCCGAGGCTCGTGCAGCATGCAGGCGGCAAGCGCGAGACGCTGCTTCCAGCCACCCGAAAGCGCGCCCGTGAGTTGGTTCGCGCGGCTCTCGAGCCCCAGTGATTCGAGCGCGCGGTCGACGCACTCGCGCCGTCGCGGCATGCGGTAGATGCGCGCGACGAAGTCGAGATTCTCGCGGATCGTCAGATCGTCCCAGTACGAGAAGCGCTGGGTCATGTAGCCCACGCGCCGCTTGATCTGCTCGCTCTCGCGCACGATGTCGTAGCCGAGGCAGGTGCCCGATCCCGAATCGGGCGTGAGCAGGCCGCACATGAGCCGGATCGAGGTGGTCTTGCCACTGCCGTTGGGCCCGAGAAAGCCGAAGATCTCGCCGGGCGCGACGCGCAGCGAGACGTCGTTGACCACGTGCTTGTCGCCGAAATGCTTGTTGAGATTGCGCACGTCGATGGCGTAGCGCGGCCCGTCGCCCGTTGCGCTTAATGTGCTCATTGCAGCCGCACCTCCACCGGCTGGCCGGGATGGAGCTTCGCGGCGTCTTGCGTGGCCGGGTGCGCCTCGATCATGAACACGAGCTTCGCACGTTGCTCGTTGCTGTAGATGACGGGTGGCGTGTACTCGGCGGCGTTCGAGACCCAGGTGATGGTGGCGGGCACGTCGGCAGCGCAGCCGTCGCAATGAACGAGAATCTTGCGTCCCGGCGCGAGCGAGCCCACTACGGTTTCGGGCACGAAAAAGCGCAGCTTGACGTTTTGCGGCGGCAGCATCTGCACGACCGGGTTGCCGGCCTGCACCCATTCGCCCACGCGATAGAGCGTGTCGTAAACGAGCCCCGCGGCTGGCGCGGTCACGCGTTTCTGATCGAGCTTCCACTGCGCCTGGGCGAGCGTGGCTTGCGCCGCCTCGACATCGGCGGCCTGCGCCGCGATCTGCGCCACGCGCCCGGGCAGGTTCGCGACGCGCACCTGATTCTGCAACTCGCGCACTTGCGCGGCGCTCGATGCGGCCTGCGCGCGCGAGTCGTCGAGTTGCGCCTGCGAGATGCCGCCCGCGCGCAACTGCGCCTCGTCGCGCGCAAGCTGGAGCGCCGCCTTGCGCGCGGTGGCCTCGGCCTGCGCGAGCTGTGCTTCGGTCACGCGCACCTCGGGCGGCCGCTTGCCGGTTTGCAAGTCGTCGAGCAGGGCCTGCGCGGCGGCGAGACGGTGGTGCGCTTCGTCGCGCGCGGCGGTTTCGTCGACGGCTTCGAGCGCGAACACGGGCGCCGAGGCGGCGACAGTCTGGCCGCGCTGCACGTCGAGCTTCGCGAGCGTGCCCGATTGCGACGACGCGAGATAGACGTATTCGCCTTCGACGTAGCCTTGCCAGACCGGCGCTTCATGGCGCGAGCACGCGCTAAGCGCGGCCAGGCCGACAAGGGCGATGCACAGCGGCAAGGCGTTGCTGCGCGAGGTGCGTGCCGGTTCGATCCGCCCGCTCATGACGTGCTTCCATCGGTATTTTCAGGCGCGCTCATAGACGCGCTCACAGACGCGCTTGCGGGCGCCCGCATCGCGCCTGCGAGCAGCGCGGTGACATGGCGGCGCAGCGCCTCGCGCTCGACCTTCGGCAGGCCACGCGTGTTCTGCCAGAGCCTGGAGGTCGCGAGCGGCAGCATCACGAGCGCGAGGATCGACATAAACAGCAGCGGCGCTTCCAGTGCGGGATTCACGGTGCCCTCGCGCTGTGCGGAACCGATATGCATAACGAATCGTTGCAGTTGTTCGACGGGCAGGCGCTTGAGCATGCGTTCGCGCAGCAGACCGCCTTCGTTGACGATCTCGCGCAGCCATAGCGGCGGTAGCCACGGCAGGTGTTCGGTGACTTCAAAGAGCCTTGCGACGAGTTCCTGCACGAGCGCGTGCGGGTCGGCTGCGGCTTCGCTATCCGCGCTGCCCCATACGTACGCGATGGAGCGCGCGATGCGCTCCTCGACGACGGCATCGAGCAATCTTTCCCGATTGGTGAAGTAGTAGTGAACCATGGCCGACGTGACGCCGGCTGCGGCCGCGATTTGCGCCATGGTTGTGGCGGCGATGCCCTGTTCGGCGAAGAGCTGCGTCGCGCAGGCCAGCAGCCGCTCGCGCACATCGAGATCGGTGTCGGCGCGGCGGCGTCCGCGCGGCCTGCGGGTTTCGGCCGCGACGGGCGGGAGAGGCGAGCGGGGCATAGCGCGATGTGGATTCATTGATCCAGTCTAATTCACGCGTTAGTTAGATTCAAATACGCGCGACGCGGGTTAACGATTGTCAGCCGGACTGCATCCTTTCAGACCTTTCCTATACACAAAGGTGGGGTAGTCATTCAGGCTGTCATTCTCGTACCGAAAGGTTCATCCGATCACGCCCCTAAAAATGGAAGAAAAAATGAAGCGCATCGTGGTTATTGACGATCACCCCATCGTCCTCAAGATGCTTGCAAACGTTTTGCACACCGAATATGAACTGGTGGGCGAATGCAGCGATGGGGAAGAAGGGCTGCGCATCGTGCAGGAATTGCAGCCGGATCTCGTCATTCTCGATCTTGAATTGCCGAAACTGGACGGGCTTTCAGTCATTCGCGGTATCCGCGCACGGCAATCGGCCACGCGTGTCCTCGTGCTCTCCGCGAAGCCCGAGCAGGTCATGGCGAATCACACTCGCATCGCGGGCGCGAACGGTTACGTGAGCAAGAGCCGTGGCGTGGAAGAGTTGTGCGGCGTGGTGAAGGCGGTGCTGCTCGGGTACGACTGCTTCCCGGCGGGCAGTTGCGGTGGCGGCCGCGACGTGGCGCTCAACGGGCTTTCGCCGCGCGAAGTGGAGGTGCTGCAATATCTCGCGCGTGGCATGAGCAACAAGGGCGTGGCGGCGCGGCTCGGGCTTTCCGACAAGACGGTCAGCACCTACAAGACGCGCGTGCTCGACAAGCTCGGTGTTTCATCGCTGGCGGCGCTGATCGAGTTCGCCACCTTGAACAAGCTCATCGACTGAAGCCGGGGCACGGGGCAAAAAAAACCCCAGCCGCGAACGACCGGGGTAATGAGAATACACCGTGCGCTCCGGGGAACGAAACGCCCCATAACGTTACCTTCCGGCTGCGTGCGAAGCAACGCGCGCACATTACGCACTGTTACTGTCGATAGGCTTTCGGCACGGTTCCGCTGAATTTGATTCGCATATCGAATTAATTCGGCAGGAATGTAGCGAGGGGCGGACGCACGGTTCTGCGTCATCAAATCAGTAGCGCGGCGGCGGCGGGGGAGGCGGGCGATGATCGTCGTAACGCGTGTCGTGACGGTCGCCGTGCCAGCCCGGAGGGCCCGGGTCGTGCGGATGATGGCGCATCCACTCGTCACGCTCCCAGTAGCGGTGGCCGTCCCAGTAACGGTTTTCGTGCCAGCCGATCGACACTCGCGTGTCCACCTGCACCATGTGCGGTTCGCCATTGTGCGGCGCGTATTGGGCGAAGGCGCTCGATGCGCTCATCAGCGCACCGCCTGCGAGCAGCGCGGCGGCGAGAACGCGGGCGGGGGTTTTCCAGCTCTTCGTATTCATATGCTTCCTCCTCTTCGGGTACGTCGTCATGCACACATTGCGTTGCATTCGACATGGAACGAAGCTTATCGGGGACAAGACGATGAATACGTGAGCACTTGTAATGTTTCATTTCGAGCGCTCTGCCGCACGAAAATTGCGCGTTTAATAGTTGGCCCTTGATGCGTAAAGGATTACGGCCCGTTTCTGAAGATTGCTGAAACAATTTAACGGACCCGGTTGTCAAGAGCCGTAACATAAGACCGCGCGGCGGGTGCCCGGACCCGCCGATTACCGCGGACTATTTCTTCATATCGATTGCGCTTTTCGACCCCACCTGCGCGCGCAATTCGTATTTCTGGATTTTGCCCGTTGCGGTGCGTGGCAACTCGCCGAACTTCACGAGGCGCGGCACCTTGTAAGCTGCGAGAAAGAGTCGGCAATGCGCGATGATCTCCTCGATCGTTGCGCTCGCACCTTCCCGTAATTCGACGAATGCGCACGGCACTTCGCCCCACTTCGCGTCGGGCATCGCCACGACCGCCGCGAGCGCGACCGCGGGATGGCGATACAGCGTGTCTTCCACCTCGATGCTCGAAATGTTCTCGCCGCCCGAGATGATGATGTCCTTGCTGCGGTCGGTGATGCGTACATAGCCGTCGGGAGTCATCACGCCGAGATCGCCGGTATGGAACCACCCTCCGCGAAACGCTTCTTCCGTCGCGCGCTCGTTCTTCAGATAGCCCTTCATGCAGATATTGCCGCGAAACATGATTTCACCGAGCGTTTCGCCGTCGTTCGGCACGGGCTCCATCGTCGCGGGATCGCGCACGCTGATACCGCTTTGCAAGTGATAGCGCACGCCCTGGCGCGCGGCGAGCCGCGCCTGTTCGTCTTCGGGCAGCGTCTTCCAGCTGTCCTGCGTCGCACATACCGAGGCGGGACCGTAGACCTCGGTGAGCCCGTACACGTGCGTGAGCTCGATGCCGATGGTCTTCATCTTCGCGATCACGGCGGGTGCGGGCGGCGCGCCCGCCACCATCGTGCGCACCGTGTGAGCGATGCCCGCGCGATATTCGGCGGGGGCGTCGGCGAGCGCGCCCTGTACGATGGGCGCGCCGCAATAGTGCGTGACGCCCTCGGCGCGGATCAACTCGAACACGAGCTTCGCGTCGAACTTGCGCAGGCACACGTTCACGCCCGCACGCGCCGCCACCGTCCACGCGAAGCACCAGCCGTTGCAGTGAAAAAGCGGCAGCGTCCACAGATATACCGCGTGCTTGGGCATATCCCATTCGAGGATATTGCTCACCGCATTCAGGTACGCGCCGCGATGGTGATAGACCACGCCCTTGGGGTCGCCGGTGGTGCCCGAGGTGTAGTTCAGCGCGATGGCGTCCCACTCGTTCGCGGGTAGTTGCCACGCGTACTCGGGGTCGCCTTGATCGAGAAAGGCTTCGTAGTCGGTGCCGCGCGGAAAGTGCTCCGGATCCGCGGGCGCGACATCGGCCACGGTGATGATCTTCAGCGCCGGAAATTCGAGCGCCGCGCGTTGCGCGAGCGTCGCGAACTCGGTGTCGACGATGAGCACCTTCGCTTCGCCATGCCGCAGCATGAACAGCATGGTCGCGACGTCGAGCCGCGTATTGAGCGTATTGAGCACCGCGCCCGCCATCGGCACGCCGAAGTGCGCCTCGACCATGGCGGGGATGTTGGGGAGCAGCACCGCGACGGTGTCGCCGCGCGCTACCCCTGCGCGTTCAAGTGCGCTCGCGAGGCGCCGCGTGCGCGCGTATGTCTCGCGCCAGTTGCGTCGCACCTTGCCGTGAACCATGGCGAGACGCTCGCCATAAACTTCGGCGGCGCGCGCAATGAAGTCGATGGGTGTGAGCGGGACGTAATTGGCTTCGCGTTGCGCGAGCCCTTCCTCGTACGGGTGCGACATGGTGCTGTCTCCTGATGCGGTCCGTGCAGGGGCCGGTTGCCGGTTTGTCGGTATGATTCGCGCTACCGTAGCAGGACGGCACGCGCGAGTCTGTCGTCGGCGCGACAGAGCGCGCGCTCCCTGCGCCACGGCCGTCCCACTTCGAGGTAAGCGCGATGACGCAGCCCATTATGCCCCCGGATAAAGACCCCCTTGCCACGGCTGCCACGGGCCGGATCGACGCGCGCAATGCAGCGCAACTCGCGGCGCTGTTCGAGCGCTGCGCGTGGTTTCGCACGCTTGCGCCCGAGCACCGCGCGTGGGTGCTCGAAACCTCGCACGCGCAGGCGTGGGCCGCGGGCGCGATCGTGGCCGCGCGCGAAGCGCCGTCCGCTTACTGGCTGGGCGTGAGCAGCGGGCTCGTGAAGCTCGCCATCTTCAATGCGTCGGGGCGCGGCTGCACCTTCTCGGGCGTGCCGCACGGCGGCTGGTTTGGCGAGGGCAGCGTGATCAAGCGCGAGCCGCGCAAGTACGACGTGATTGCGCTGCAGCCCTCGCTCGTGATGGCGGTGACGGCGGATACGTTTCATCGGCTCATGGACAGCAGCCTGCCGTTCAACCGCTTCGTGATTCATCAACTGAACAACCGCATGGGCGAGTTCATCGCGCTGATCCAGAATAGCCGGCTGCTCGATGTCGACGCGCGGGTGGCCCAAGCGCTCGCGCAGATGTTCAACCCCGACCTGTATCCGGAAACGGGCCGTGCGCTGGAGATTTCGCAGGAGGAGATCGGCATGCTCGCGGGGGCGTCGCGGCAGCGCGTCAATCAGGCGTTGCAGACGCTCGAGCGCGAAGGGCTCGTCACGCTTTCGTATAACCGCGTGGATGTGGTGGATCTCGGCGCGCTGCGCGCGTTTGGACGCGACCAGATTTGAGTGGCGGCAAGCGGGACGCCGCCGGCGCGATTACGCGTCCGGCGGAACGCCCAGCAATTGCAGCGTGCCCTGCATGACGCCCGAGAACACGGGCCCCGCCACCGTGCCGCCGTAGAACGAGCCGCCTGCGGGGTCGTCGATCATCACCGCGACGACCACGCGCGGCGCGCTCATTGGCGCCATGCCGACGAACAGTGCGCGATAGCGGTTCTTCGCATAACCCGCGCCGACCTGCTTGCGCGCGGTCCCGGTCTTGCCGCCAATGCGGTAGCCCTCGACGTTGGCCGCGCGGCCGGTGCCGCCTTCGCTCGTGGCCATTTCCAGCATCTTGCGCATCGACGCCGCCGTGGCGGGCGTCGTCACGGCACGCGGCGCGGCGTTCTGCGCGCTCTCGCTCAGCAGCTTCGCGGGGTACATCGTGCCGTCGCCGGCAAACGCGGTGTAAACCTGCGCGATCTGCAGGAGCGAAGTCGAGAGGCCGTAGCCGTAAGCCATGGTCGCCTGCTCGATCGGCCGCCAGCGCGCCCAGGGCCGCACACGGCCCGCGGCGGCGCCAGGGAAAGTCACTTCGGGCCGCATGCCGAGGCCGTAGTCCTGATACTTGCTCCAGATAGTCTGCGCGGGCAGGTTCAGCGCCATCTTCGCGAGTGCGATGTTGCTCGACATCTGGATCGCTTGGGCCACCGTGATGCGGCCATGGTTCGAGGTGTCGTGGATCACCGCGGGACCGATGCGATACGTGCCAGGCGTTGTATCGATGATCGTGTTGGCGTTGACCTTGTGCAGATCCATCGAAAGCGCCGCGACGAGCGGCTTGATGGTCGAGCCCGGCTCGAACGTGTCGATCACCGCGCGGTTGCGCAACTGGCGTCCCGTGAGGCGCGCGCGATTGTTGGGATCGAATGACGGCCAGTTGGCGAGCGCGAGAATCTCGCCGTTCTGCGCGTCGAGCACCACCACGCTGCCGGCTTCCGCGTGATGCTTCGCGACGGCCGCCTTCAACTGCGTATAGGCGAGCTGCTGGACGCGGCGGTCGACGGTGAGCTGCACCGTGTCGCCGTTTTTCGGCAGCACGCGCTCGCTCGGCTCCGAAATCACGCGGCCGAGCCGGTCGCGGATCACCTCGCGCTGGCCGGGCGTGCCGCGCAGGCGCGCGTTGGCCGCGAGCTCGACGCCTTCCTGGCCTTGGTCCTCGATGTCGGTGAAGCCCACCACGTGCGCCGCCGATTCACCTTCGGGGTAAAAGCGCTTCGAATCGGCGATCAGCGTGATGCCGCCGGTGGCCATTTCGTCGATATGGGCAGCGGTCTCGGCATCGACCTGGCGCTTGAGCAGCACGAACGAGCGCTCGTGCGGCAGGCGCCGGCGCAGTTCGGCGAGCGGCATGTCGAGCAGCTTCGCGAGCGGCGCGTAAGCGGCTTCATCGAGCACCTTGGGATTGGCCCAGATCTCGAAGGTTTCGAGGCTCACGGCGAGCAGCGCGCCGTGGCGGTCGACGATGCGCCCGCGCATGGCGTCGAGCTCGAGCGTGCGCTGATAGCGCTTTTGCCCCTGCTTCACGTAGAAGTCGTGGTTGACGATCTGCACCCAGAGCGCGCGGCCGGCGAGCGCGGCGAAGGCCGCGAACAGGACGAACACGACGAACTTCGAGCGCCACGCGGGCAGCTTCGGCGACAGCATCGGATGGCGGGTCGCCGTGGCGTGCGGGTCGCGCGGCGGATTCCTGGAGCGGATCATCGGGGCGGGGGCGGGGATTTAGCGATGCATTATTGTAAGCGCTATGTAATTGAATTGAAATTTTCGCGGCCTTTTGCTGCCGTGAAGCGCCAGGAGGATGAGCGGGCGCAGGGAAATGGGGGATAGGTCCGTATTCCTGCCTTACCCCTCCACCGGCAGCCTGAAACTCGCAATCGATTCGCGCAGCCCCGTCACCTGGTCCTTGAGCGAATGCGCCGCAGCAGCAGCCTGCTCAACCAGCGCCGCATTCTGCTGCGTCACCTGATCCATTTCCCCGACGGCGCGGTTCACCTGTTCGATGCCCGCGCTCTGCTCGCGCGACGCATGACTGATTTCTTCGAGTATTTCGTGTACGCGCCGCACCGACTGCACGATCTCGTTCATCGTCGAACCCGCGCTGGTCACGAGGTGCTGTCCTTCGGCCACCGTGCCCGTCGATTTTTCGATCAACGCCTTGATCTCCTTGGCCGCCGCCGCCGAACGCTGCGCGAGGCTGCGCACCTCCGCCGCGACCACCGCGAAGCCCCGTCCCTGTTCGCCCGCGCGCGCGGCTTCCACCGCCGCGTTCAACGCCAGGATGTTGGTTTGAAAAGCAATGCCGTCGATCACGCCGATGATGTCGCCAATCTGCTGCGAACTCGTGGTGATGTCGCCCATCGTGCGCACCACGTCGCCGACGACGGTGTTGCCGCGCGTGGCGACTTCGGCGGCCTGGCTCGCGAGCGTGGCGGCGTGCTGTGCGCTATCCGCGTTCTGGCGCACGTTGGCGGTCATCTGGTCCATGCTCGATGCGGTTTGCACGAGCGCCGCCGCCTGTTCCTCGGTGCGCTGCGAAAGATCGGTGTTGCCGGCGGCAATCTCGTTGGCGCCCACGTTGATGTTCTCCGCGCCACTGCGCACGCGCGAAACGGTTTGCACGAGCGCGCCCTGCATGGTTGCGAGCGCACGCATCAGGCTTTTCGCGTTGGCGCCCTGAACCTGAATGTGCGAGGTGAGATCGCCGTGGGCGATGCGGTTGGCCGTTTCGACGGCGACTTCGAGCTCGCCGCCGATGCTGCTGCGAACACTGCGCACCACCAACACCATCACGATCGTGGCGGCCGCGCCGAGCACGAAGGTCACGAGCAGCCAGCGCATGAGGCTCGTATAGAACGCGGTGCGCACGTCGTCCATGTACATGCCGGTCACGATCACCCAGTCCCACGGCGCGAAGCGGTAGGCGTAGCTCAGCTTCGGCACGGGTTCGGTCTGGCCGGGCTTGGACCACAGATAGTCGACGAAGCCGCCACCCGGCTGGCTCGCGATCTCCGAGAGTTCGACGAAAAGGTGCTTGCCCGAAGGGTCGCTGAAGTCGGTGAGCTTCTTGCCGTTGAGCTCGGGCTTGATGGGGTGCATCAGCATGACCGACTGCGAGTCGTTGATGCTCAGGTAGCCGTCCGTCCCGTAGCGGATCGCGGCTAGCGCGGCGAGCGCCTGCTTTTGCGCGTCGGCTTCGGGGAGCGCGTTCTGCTGCGAGAGTGTGTAGTAGTGCTTGGCGATGCTGGTGGCTTCCTGGACGAGCGTGACGAGCTGCGCGCGCCGTTCGCGGATCATGCCGTCGCGGCTTTGCCACGCACCAAAGGCAACGATGAGGAGCAGGCCGATCCAGAGGATCGCGATCATCGAGCGGAGTTTCTGGTTGAGGGTCATCTTCTGATTGGTCGGTCGAGGGCTGCGTTGGGCTGCGTTGGGCTGTTTCGGGGCGGCAATTGCGGCAAAGGGGGCAACGCCCGCCTGTGATTACGGCGCGTACGAGCGTGCGCACGAGTCAGGATGAACCCTGTGTGCGCCAGCTGTTCGCGCAAAAGTGCGCGGAAAACGCCCTTTAAAGCCACAGATTTCACTGTATTTACATAATTTGCCACTTCCTGCTGTAATTGAAGACGGATAAGAATCATTTCCGTTATAGTCGCCGCTTCGGCCCCATACCGCCGCCGTGGACCATCGGCGGCTCGACGCATGTTTCGCGGCCAAAAACCGATTTCCCAACGATGCGACGCGCGGCGCAGCCACAGCTGCCGACGCGGCGTCGTCCCATGGAGCGACAAGATGAACGCACGCGAACCCGCCATGTTTTCCGCTGCGGTTCCCGCCGCTGGGTCCACGTCCCGCAGCGCACGGCTGCGCCAGATGCTGGTGAGCAACGAACTCGAATTCCTGATGGAAGCGCATAACGGCTTGTCCGCGCGGATTGCGCGCGAGGCGGGTTTCAAGGCGATCTGGGGTTCGGGCTTGTCGATTTCGGCGCAGTTCGGCGTGCGCGACAACAATGAAGCGAGCTGGACCCAGGTGGTCGACAACCTCGAATTCATGGCCGATGCGAGCGATCTGCCCATCCTGCTCGACGGCGACACCGGCTACGGCAATTTCAATAACGTGCGCCGTCTCGTGCGCAAGCTCGAGCAGCGCGGCATCGCGGGTGTGTGCATCGAAGACAAGCAGTTTCCGAAGACCAATAGCTTCATCAAGGGCGAGGCGCAGCCGCTTGCCGACATGGACGAGTTCTGCGGCAAGATCAAGGCCGGCAAGGACTCGCAACTCGACGAGAATTTCTCGATCGTGGCGCGCGTGGAAGCGCTGATCGCGGGCTGGGGCATGGACGAGGCGCTCAAGCGCGCCGAGGCCTATCGCCTCGCGGGCGCGGATGCGATTCTTATCCACAGCAAGCTCTCGAAGCCCGATGAGATTCTCACGTTCGCGCGCGAGTGGGCGGGCCGGGGTCCGCTCGTGATCGTGCCCACCAAGTACTACAGCACGCCCACCGATGTGTTCCGCAAGGCTGGCATCAGCGTCGTGATCTGGGCGAATCATTTGGTGCGCGCTTCGGCGTCGGCCATGCAGGCCGTCGCGAAGACGATTCACGAGTCGCAGACGCTCGTTGATGTGGAAGACCGCATCGCGCCTGTCAACGAAATCTTCCGTCTTCAGGACGCCGATGAATATTCGGAAGCGGAAAACCGCTACCTGAACGCATCGCGCACGGCGGGCTCGGCAATCGTGCTGGCGGCAAGCCGTGGCTCGGGCCTCGATGCCTTCACGGAAGACAAGCCCAAGGTCATGCTGCCGGTGGCGGGCAAGCCGCTGTTGCGCTGGCTCGTCGACGCGTTCAAGAAGCAGTCGGTCAACGACATCACGGTGGTGGGCGGCTATCGCGCCGACGCCATCGACACGGCAGGCGTGAAGCTCGTGCGCAACGAGCGCTATGGGCAGACCAACGAACTCGCCTCGCTCGCGTGCGCCATCGACACGCTCAAGAACGACACGGTGATCTCGTATGGCGATCTGCTGTTCCGCAGCTACATCCTGCGCGATCTGGCGGAAAGCGAGGCGGACTTCAGCGTGGTGGTCGATTCGTCGCCGGAGTCGGAAAGCAGCAGCACGCGTGATTTCGCGTGGTGTTCGTCGGGCGACGATCGCGGCCTCTTTGGCAACAAGGTGCTGCTCGCGCGCATCGCGAGCGAGCCCACTGCGAATGGCGAGGCGCCGCACGGGCGCTGGATCGGCCTCATGAACGTGCGCGGCGCGGGCCGCGAAAAGCTCGCGAACAAGCTCGCGCAACTGCAAACGCGTGACGACTTCGACACGCTCGATATGCCTGCGCTTCTCAATGCGCTGATCGCGGACGGCGAGCAGGTCGAGGTGCAATACGTGCGCGGCCATTGGCGCGGCGTGAACGATCTCGAAGATTTCCGCCGCGCGGGGGATTTCGCGCAGGGGGTCCTTACGCAGGGGGTTGTTGCGTCGAGCGTCGCCACGCCGGGCGTCGCCACGCAGTCGAAGCCGGAGGGCAAGGCATGATCGAAGCGGCCCAGTTTGTCGAAGCGGCGCGCTCGCGCGGCTTCGAATGGTACGCGGGCGTGCCGTGCTCGTTCCTCACGCCGTTCATCAACTACGTGTTGCAGGACGAGTCGCTACATTACGTGTCGGCGGCGAACGAGGGCGATGCCGTCGCGCTGATTGCGGGCGTGGCGCTTGCGGGCAAGCGCGGCATCTCGATGATGCAGAACTCCGGGCTCGGCAACGCCGTGAGCCCGCTGACTTCGCTCACGTGGACCTTCCGCCTGCCGCAACTGCTGATCGTGACGTGGCGGGGCCAGCCTGGCGTTTCCGACGAGCCGCAGCATGCGCTGATGGGCCCCGTCACGCCGCAGATGCTCGATACGATGGAGATTCCGTGGGAGTTGTTTCCGACGCAAGTGGAAGCCATCGGCCCGGCGCTCGATCGCGCGCTCAAGCACATGGACGAAACGGGCCGCCCCTATGCGCTCGTGATGCAAAAGGGCAGTGTGGCGCCGTTCGAGCTGAAGGGGAGCGGCGCGATGCCCGAGAAGCATGCGCTGTCCGTTGCCCGGTCGACGTGGACGGATCGGCATCCTGATCAATTGCCTACGCGCCAGCAGGCGCTCGAACGCGTGATCGCGGCCACGCCCGCGCAATCGTCGGTCGTGGTGGCATCCACAGGTTTCTGTGGCCGCGAACTTTACGCACTCGACGACCGTGCCAACCAGCTTTACATGGTGGGCTCGATGGGTTGCGTCACGCCGTTCGCGCTCGGGCTCGCGCTCACGCGTCCGGACCTGAACGTGGTCGCGCTCGACGGTGACGGCGCGGCGCTCATGCGCATGGGCGCTTTCGCCACGCTGGGCGCTTATGGCCCGTCGAACCTCACGCATGTGCTGCTCGACAACGGCGCGCACGATTCGACCGGCGGCCAGGCGACGGTTTCGCCGCAAGTGTCGTTCGCGGGCGTGGCGGCCGCTTGCGGTTATGCCGATGCCGTGGAAAGCGACGATCTCGCGGTGCTTGACGCCGTGCTAGGTGGCACAAACGGTGCGTCCGGCACCCGATTCGCACGCCTGACTATTCGTCGCGGCACGCCCGACGGGCTGCCGCGCCCGACCGTCACGCCGCCCGAGGTGAAGGCGCGTCTCATGCGCCACATCGGCGCGCCCGCTCATGCAGCGGACCATGCTGTTGAACGATAAGGAATTGCCGATGCTGTTGCTCAATCCCGGTCCCGTCACGCTTACCGAGCGCGTGCGCCGAAGCCTGCTGCAAGAAGACCTGTGCCACCGCGAAAGCGAATTCTTCAACATTCAGGAAGAGGCGCGCACGCGCCTCGTGGGTGTCTACGATCTGGACCCCGCGCAATGGCAGGCGGTGCTCATGACCGGCTCCGGCACAGCCGCGGTCGAGAGCATGATTGCCTCGCTCGTGCCCGCCAACGGCAAGCTGCTGATCGTCGAGAACGGTGTGTATGGCGAGCGCATCACGCAGATCGCGGCGCAGTACCACATCGCGCACGAGGTGGTGAAACACGAGTGGATGCAGGCGCCCGATCTCGCGCGCATTTGTGCGGCGCTCGACGCGGACCGTGCAATCACGCATGTCGCGATCATCCACCACGAAACCACCACGGGACGGCTCAACGATCTGCGCGCGCTGGGCGAGGCGTGCCGCGCACGCGGCGTGCAGATGCTCGTGGACGGCGTGAGCAGCTTCGGCGCGGAGGCCATCGATTTCGCCGACACCAGCATCGCAGCCGTGGCCGCGACCGCGAACAAGTGCCTGCACGGCGTGCCGGGCGCGGCCTTCGTCGTGGTGCGCCGCGCCGCGCTCGCGAATGCATCGAGCCGCACGTACTACCTCGACCTCAAGCGCCTCGCCACGCTCCAGGATCAGCGCAATACGCCGTTCACGCCTTCGGTGCACGCGTACTATGCGCTAGTCGAAGCGCTGCGCGAACTCGCGGATGAAGGTGGTTGGCAAGCGCGTCACGCGCGCTATGCAGCGCTTTCGGAGCAGGTGCGCGCGGGGCTTGCCGCGCGCGGGATGGCAAGCGTGTTGCCGAAGGACGCGTCCTCGGTGGTGTTGCGCGCGTTCCACCTGCCGGCTGGCGTCGACTATCCGACTTTGCACGACGCGCTCAAGGCGCGCGGCTTCGTGATTTATGCGGGGCAAGGCGGCTTGTCGAAGGAACTGTTCCGCATCTCGACGATGGGCGACATTCACGCCGCCGATGTCGAGCGTTTGCTGGCGGCGTTCGACGCAGTCGCGAAGTAACCATCACGATTCAAGCCGCGCCGCTCACCCCGCCGCGCGTTCTTCCGCGCTCACCGACGTGGCCTCTCTCGCGGGCTTGCTTGCGCTCTTGCGGCGCGCCCGCGCCTTCTTCAGCCAGATCAGCACGCCCGTCACGCTGAGCGTCGCGACGGCCACGCCCATGAGGCTCATGGCAATGCGCCCCGGCAATCCGGCGATCCGTCCCGAGTGCAGCGGAAACTGCGCCTGGATGAAGAGGTCGCCGGCGCTACCGCGTCCGGGGATTTGCCGGGCGATGACCTCGCCCGTGCGTGCGTTCATGACAAGCCAGGGATTGCCGAGACCGGCGTCGCCGTGATCGTTGCCCGCCGCGAAGTAGCCCACGCCGTACGCGCCGAGCGCGGGCATCGCGAACAGGCCGCCCGGCGGCGCTGCAATGCCTTCGCTGCGGCCCAGCGCCGGGGCCATGGCGGCGATGCGTGTGCGCGCGGAGGCGGTTTCGGCGGGCGTTAGGGACGGGCCGGGCGCAGCGGTTCGGAACGGATCCGGCGCGAGCGTCGAGAACAGCGACACCACGGGGCGTACGACCTGCGTGCCGAGATTCATCGAGATCGATGTGAGTGCAACCATTATCAGCAGACCCCAGAGCCAGACGCCGCCCGAGCGGTGCAGGTCGAATGTGAGCGCGTAGCCGCCGCGCTTCACGCGAAATGCGAGCGATTTGCGCCAGCTCTTGAGGTTCGGAAAGGCCAGCACGATGGCGATGAAGCCGTCCAGCAGCCAGACCATGCCCACGACGCCCATGGTCCAGACGCCGAGGTCGATGCCCATTTTCGTGGGCAGAAACAGCGTGTAGTGCAATTGATAGAGGAACGGGATCAGGTTCAGGCGCGCGAGCGAGGGCGCGCCCCACATGCGGCGGCCTTGCTCGACGCCGGTGACCGGGTCCATCGCGACCTGGTTGTAGCCGAGCGCAAATGGCTCGCCAGTCTTCGGGTCGAGACGCGGTTCCACGCGCACGACGAACGTGTGGCCGGGCTCGACCGAAAGCGGCATATAGCTGATCTGCGCGCGCGGGTCGGCGGCCTCCACGCGGTTGGCGAGCGTCAGCGCGGGCAGCGGCGCGCCGGCCGTATCGGCGCGATAGAAAGAGGGATTGAGCGCCGCATCGAGCTCGTGATCCCAGGCGATCACGGCGCCTGTGAGGCCGGCGAGAAACAGAAATGCCGCCGTCCCGAGTCCGAGCCAGCGGTGCAGGCGGACCAGCAGGGCTCTCATGCGGGTGCACCGGGAAGGGCGCGAGCGCGGCGAACGCAACGAGTGTGTCGGTCCGCGCGGGCGAGCGCGGTCGGGGAGACGGTCACGATGGCTTGGGTGAATCCGGTTAAATGAAATATTGATTGCAAATACGAATCGTTCGCATTCTATAAAGAGGGGCGCGCGAATGCAAGCTTCGCGAAAGTAGGAGAACGCGGAGGTGGGTGGGAAATACCGCTGGCGGCTGGCGGCGAGTGCCGCGCGGCCGGCGCCTTGCGCGCTTCGCTACACCGGATCTTTGTTCGGCGGACCGTCCGGGCGTTGCGGCTCCTCGCCGTGATGTCCGGGTGGCGGCGGCGTGAGCGGATCGCGCTCGGGGTCGCGGGTGGGATCGGCGAGCGGGTCGGGCAGCGGATTGGTGTGCGAGCAGATCATCGCGGGTACCTCGTGCGCAGGCGTGGCCAATCGGGCGCGATGTGTGGATGGTCCTTATAGCCTAGGCGATCGGCGCGCCTCGTGCGGGATTTCGCTTGCGCGCGCCAGACCTTGGAGGCGGCGAGAGGCGAGAGCCTAGAGGCCGTTCAGATCGGCAGGGGTATCGACGTCGCGCAGGATGCCGGGGTCGTCCACGTCGATGCGGGCGAGCGCAGGCGAATTCAGCAGCGCACGCGCGCCGGTGTCGCCGTCGAGAGCGAGCAGCGCCGCGCGATGTGCGAGCCCGAATCCGACCGGATGGCCGCGCTGCCCGCGATAGAACGGGGCGACTAGCGGCTTGTCCGCATCGAGTTCGCGCGCGACGGCCTCGATGGTCGCGGGCGCGATGCGCGGCATGTCCGCGAGCGCCACGATCCAGCTTTCTCCTTCGGAGTCCGCTTCGATAGCTGCGGCGAGGCTCGCGCCCATGCCTCTCACGGCGGCTGCGGCGAACACCACGTCGCAGCCGGCGTCGTTCAAGACGTGGGCGAGCGCTTCCGCACCGGGGCGCACCACGGCGATCACCTTCGGCGTGACCATCAGGAGCCGGTGCGCGGCCTCATGAGCAACGCTGACGCCGCTGGGTAGCGGCGCGAGAAGCTTGTTGCGCAAACCTTGGGGATCGAAGCGCGATCCTGTGCCGGCGGCGAGCAATACGCCGGTGGCGAGCGATGCATAGGCCATGGGGGGCGCCGCGCGAGAGAGGGGAGGCGTTGATTGTGCGGTGCAACCGCGCGCGAGGCAAGCCCCGGGAAGACGCGCGGGGCACCTCGCTTTGCGTACGGTTCCTGGTCACGCGAGCCTGTCATGCGATCGTCACGATCGGGTCACGCGCGGGTTACGTGAATGCGTGACGCGGCAGCATCAGCTTGTCGAGCGTGATCGGCAGATCGCGCACGCGCACGCCCGTGGCGTGATAGACCGCGTTGGCGATCGCCGCGGGCACGCCGGTGATGCCGATCTCGCCGATGCCGCGCACGCCGAGCGGATTGAAGCGCAAGTCCGGCGTGCCCACGAACAGCACGTCCAGATCGGCGATGTCGGCATTCACTGGCACGTGATAGTCGGCGAGATTGCCGTTGGCGAAGCGGCCCGTGCGCGCGTCGAGCTGGGCGTCTTCGTGCAGCGCCGTGCTCACGCCCCAGACCATGCCGCCCATTAGCTGGTTGCGCGCTGTTTTTTCGTTGAGCACCTGCCCCACGTCGTAAGCGCCGACGATGCGCGCCACGCGCACCGTGCCGAGTTCGGCGTCCACATGCACCTCGGCGAAGACCGCGCCGAACGAGTGGAACGCGTACTGCTGCCGCTCCGCGCCCGGCTTTTCCGTGGCTTGCGCTTCGATCGGCTTGCCGCCCGCGCGCGCGATGATGGCGGCGGCCGGGTCGCGGCGCGCGGCGTCGCCAGTCGAGACGACCCAGCCGTCGGTGACCGTGACCTCGCTGCTCGCCGCGCCATGGACCGGCGAAGCGGGATCGGCGATGGCGAGCGCGATCAGCTTGTCGCGCGCGGCGCGCGCCGCCGCCTGCACGGCGGGCGAGACGCTTGCCGCCGATTGCGAGCCGCCCGAGCCCGGCGCGTGCGGCAGCGTTGAATCGCCGAGCGCGAAGCGGATACGGTCGGGCGGAAAACCAAGCGCATCGGCGGCTACCTGGGTCATCACGGTATAGGTGCCGGTGCCGATGTCCTGCGTGCCGGAGGCGACCATCGCGGTGCCGTCGGGCAGGATGCGCGCGAGGGCCGCCGCTTCGCTGCGGTTGGCCGGATAAGTCGCGCCCGCCATGCCGAGGCCGATTAGCGTGTTGCCCTCGCGCATCGCGCGTGGCGCGTTCACGCGGCGCGCCCAGCCGAAGCGCTGCGCGCCGGCCGCATAGCATTCGCGCAGCGCCTTCGACGACCATGGCTTTCCGTCTTGCGGTTCCACCTCGGCGTAGTTTTTCAGGCGCAGCGCGATGGGGTCCATCTTCAGGCGCCAAGCCAGTTCGTCCATTGCGGATTCGAGCGCGAACGAGCCGGTCGTCTCGCCGGGCGCGCGCGTGAAGGTGGGCGTGCCGACGTTGAGCGGCACGACGCGATGGCTCGTGCTCAGGTTCGGGCACGCGTACATCATGCGCGTGACGAGACCCGACATCTCGGTCCAGTCCTCGAACGCCGAGGTGTGCGAGAGCGTGTCGTGACGCACGCCGGTGAGCGTGCCGTCCGCGCGCGCGGCAATCGAGAGATGCTGCTCCGTGTGGGGTCGCGAACCCACCAGCCCGAACATCTGCGGCCGTGTGAGCGCGAGGCGCACGGGGCGGCCGGTCTGCTTCGCGGCCATCGCGCACAAGCTCACGTGGGACCATGAGGATCCCTTACAACCGAAGCCACCGCCGATGAACGGCGAGATCACGCGGATGTTATCCGCCGGGATGCCGAATACGGCGGCCACGGCGGCGCGATCGTTCGTCACGCCCTGGGTGGAGTCGTAGAGCGTGAGTTCGGGGCCGTCCCAGCGCGCCATCGTCGCGTGCGGCTCCATCGGGTTGTGGAACTGCGTGGGCGTGGTGTAGACCGCATCGATGCGCAGCGCGCCCTCGTGCATACCCGCTTCCACATTGCCGCGCTGCGAATCGATCGGTCGCCCGGGCATCGCGACCGGTGTGTGCGCCTGCGCTTTCGCACGCGCGAAGTCGAGCGTCGCCGGCATGGCGGCATAGGTCACGCTCACGTGCTGCGCGGCGTCGGCGGCGTGTTCGAGCGTGTCCGCCACCACGACCGCGACAGGCTCGTTGCTATAGCGCACGACGTTGTCCTGCAGCAGCGTGAGGCGTCGCACTGCGGGCGGCGAAACAGGTGGGCGTCCCGCGTTGGGCAGGCGCATCGCGTTCTGCGAGGTCATCACGAGCAGCACGCCGGGCATGGCTCGCGCGCGGCTCGTGTCGATCGACGCAATCGTGCCGCTCGCCACCGTGCTCGTCACCAGCACGGCATGTGCGAGACGCGCCTCGGGAAAATCGGCCGCGTAATTCGCGCCGCCGGTGACCTTGAGCATGCCGTCGATGCGGTCGACCGGCTGTCCGATCAGCTGGTTCATGCGTGTTCTCCCGTGACGCTTGTGCCCGTCACTGGGCTGCCGGCGGCCAGCATTGCGGCGCGCACGATCGCGCGTTGCGCGAGTTCGACCTTGAACGCGTTGCCGGAGAGCGGCTGCGCTTGCGCGAGTTCCGCGGCGGCGGCGCTGCGCAACGTGGCTGCTTCGAGCGTGTGCCCGGTGAGGTGTTGCTCGGCGCGGCTCGCACGCCACGGCTTGTGCGCGACGCCGCCTAGTGCAATGCGCGCGGCGCGCACGCGCTGGCCATCGAGTTGCAACGCCACCGCCACGGAGACCAGCGCGAACGCATAGCTCGCGCGGTCGCGCAGCTTCAGGTAGTGCGTGTGATCGCTGAACGCGGGCGGCGGCAGATCCACCGACGTGATCAGTTCGCCGGGCGCGAGCGTCGTGTCCTGATCGGCGTGCTCGGCGGGCAGCCGGTGAAACTGCGCAATCGGAATCGCGCGTGCGCCGCGCGGGCCGCGCACTTGCACCGTGGCGTCGAGCGCCGCGAGCGCCACGCTCATATCGGACGGATTCACCGCCACGCATTGCGCGCTCGCGCCGAGAATCGCGTGCATCCGGTTGAAGCCTTCACGTGCGGCGCAGCCGCTGCCGGGCGCGCGCTTATTGCATTGCGCGAACGCGGTGTCGTAGAAGTACGCGCAACGCGTGCGCTGCATGAGATTGCCGCCCACGGTGGCCATGTTGCGCAATTGCGGCGACGCGCCCGCGAGCAAGGCCTGCGTGAGCAGCGGGTAGCGCGTGCGTATGAGCGCGTGATTCGCTGCGTCGCTATTGCGCACGAGCGCGCCGATGCGCAGGCCGCCATCGGGCAAGGTCTCGATGTTCCCGAGCGCGGCAATGCGCGTGATGTCGATGAGCTTGAGCGGATGCGCGACACCGCCTTTCATGAGATCGAGCAGATTCGTGCCGCCGCCGATGAAGGCCGCGCCCGGCTGCTGGGCGGCGGCAATCGCGGCGTCGATGTCGTCGGCGCGCTGCCAGGAGAAGGCATCCATGGCCGTGCTCCTTTCTTTCAGGCGCTGGCCGCGTGCGCGTCGCGCACTGCCGCCACGATGTTGGCATAGGCGCCGCAGCGGCAGAGGTTGCCGCTCATGCGCTCGCGAATCTCGGCGTCGCTCAGTTGCGCGGGGGGGCTGCGCACGTCGGCGGTCACGGCGCTTGCCGCACCGGCCGCGAACTCGGTGAGGCAGGCGGTGGCCGAGCACACCTGGCCGGGCGTGCAGTAGCCGCATTGCAGCGCGTCGCGTTCGATGAAGGCGCGTTGCACGGCGCTGGGTGCGTCCGCGCCCGCGAGGCCCTCGACGGTGGTGATGCGCTGGCCCTCGTGCATCACCGCGAGCGTGAGGCAACTGTTGATGCGGCGGCCTTCCACAAGCACCGTGCAGGCGCCGCACTGGCCGCGGTCGCAGCCTTTCTTCGTGCCGGTCAGGCCGGCGTAATCGCGCAGCGCATCGAGCAGCGTCACGCGAGGCTCGATATGGAGCACATATTCGCGGCCGTTGATGTCGAGCTTGACCGGCTGGGCGGGCGCGAGCGAGGGTGGCGGCGTGGCCGTATCGGCGGGGGACGGCGCGTTTTGCGACGGCGCGTTCTGCGCGTGCAGATGAGGCACGCTGCCCAGTGCGGCTGCAGCGGCGGCCGATTGCAGGAAGCGGCGGCGCGTGAGGTCGGCGGGAGCGGGGGTGGCGCCGTCGCGTTCGCGCGATGCGTCGACAGGGTGATCGTTGGACATGGCGTTCGACAGACTCCATAACGAAGACGGAACGTGAGGCGCGCAGCTTCGTGGCGCGGCTGTCCGCATGCAGCAAATCTGATGCCGCGTTCAGTCGGGCATGGCCTCCCTGCGTCCGCCATCAGAACAGCACGTTGCGCTTGTGGAACGTGAAAGTAAAGCGCTTGCGCGCGTGTTTCGAGGTGTGAATTGCTTGCTGGCACAACGCTGTCGCGGGGCTGACGCGAGGCCGTCACGAAGCTGGCGTGGTGGACAGAATTGCGCTGCCATACAGAAGTGACGCCGAGGAACGGCACCGCTTTTCAATAAGCCAATAAGCAGGATCGCTAATCGATCGAACTGGGCTGCGCTTCTTCCAGCACCGGCGCCAGTGCGCTCACCGTCTCGCGCAGCCACGTCAGCGCCGGGTCCGCGTGGCTGCGCGGATGCCAGGCCGCATGCATGGAAAAGCCGCGCGCCTCGAACGGCAATTCGAACAGATCCACGCGGTCCAGGCTGCGCATGGCGAGCCGGCAGGGCAGCGTGGCCACGTAGTCGGTGCGCGCGAGCACGTCGGGCACGAGCGTGAAGTGCTGCACCGAGAGCGCCACGCGCCTGCTCCGCCCGAGTGCTTGCAGATGCTCGTCCATGAAGCCGAAGAAGCCGCCGCCACTGGTCGAGACCAGCACGTGCCCGAGCGCGCAGTAGCTGTCGAGATCGAAGGCGGCGGTGCCGCGCGGGTGCCCCTTGCGCTGCGCCACGACGAAGCGCTCGTCGTAGAGCTTTCTCGCCTTGAGCGTGGGCGGTACCTGTTGCGCGGAACCGAGCAGCAGATCGATTTCGCCGCGTTCGAAGCGCTGCGCGAGCGAACCCGACTCGATGGCGACGAACGCGAGCTGCACGCCCGGCCCGGCGAGGCGCGCCCACTCAATCATCAGCGGCAGGCCGAGCACGGCCACGCACTGATCGCTCGCGGCGACCACAAAGCGCCGCGTGCCGGTAAGCGGGTCGAATGCGGGCTGGCGGCGCACCACCGTTTCGAGCGTCTGCAAGGCCGCGTGCAGCGGTTCCATCAACTCGAGCGCGCGCGTCGTGCACGTCATGCCACGGCCGTTGGCGGCGGGAATCAGCAGCGGGTCGTCAAAAAGCTGGCGCAGCCGCGCAAGCTGGGCCGAAACGGCCGGTTGCGTGAGGTTCAGGCGCGCGGCGGCGCGCGTCACGTTCGACTCCGCGAGCAGGGCGTCGAGCGAGACCAGCAGGTTCAGGTCGATACCGGAGAGATCGATCACGGTGATGGGTGCTATGCGTGGGATCGATTTCAAGAATACGTCCGCGTCACCTACAGTTCAATCCGTCAGATGAACCGTGCAACCTTATCTTGCCGGACCCAAGCAATGGACCAAGGAGAACGAAGCCATGAAAGCCTGGATACTCGATCGACCCGGCCAGCCGCTCGCGCTGCGCGACGTGCCGCAACCCGACCCGCGCCGCGGTGCGCTGCTGGTCGGCATGGAGGCCGTGCCGCTCCTGAGCTACACGCGCCAGTACGTCGAAGGCAAGCTGCCGTTCGGCTATCCGGACCGGCCGTTCTCGCCGGGCACCAACGGCATTGGCCGCGTGCTCGCGGTTGGCGAGGGCGTGTACGGCTATCGCGTGGGGCAGCGCGTCGCACTGAGTCCCTACTGGGTCGCCGACGAGGCGCTGCGCGAACCCGCACAGGCGCTGCTCGGCCTGACCGCGATCAGCCCCGACAGCGCGCCCATGCTTGCCGACTTTGCGCACGGCACCCTGCGCGAGGCGGTCGAGTTTCCGGCCTCGACGGTGTTTCCGCTCGATGGTCTGGACGATATGCCGTCCGTGCGGCTCGCCGCGCTCGGCAAGCTCGTGGTGCCGTTTGGCGGGCTGCGACGCGGCCGGCTGGCCGCGGGCGAAACGGTGGTGGTGAATGGGGCAGCCGGCGCGTTCGGCGCGGCGGCGGTGCTCGATGCGCTCGCGCTGGGCGCGAGCCGGGTCGTGGCGGTGGGGCGGCGCGCTGCGGCGTTGGCGCCGCTCGCGAACCTGGGCGGCGGCCGCGTCGCGACTGTCGCGCTCAGCGGCGACAGCGCGCGCGATAGCGGGGCAATCCGCGATGCGGCAGGCGGCGGCGCCGATCTCGCCTTCGATATGGTCGGCCACGCGAGCGACCCGAACGCGACGCTCGCCGCGCTGCGCAGCCTGCGCCGCAATGGCCGCATGGTGCTGATGGGCAGCATGGAGGTGGATCTGCCCATCGTCTATCGGGAAATGCTGATCAACAACTGGGAGCTGATCGGGCATTTCATGTACAGCGGCGCGGATTATCGGGCGCTGATCGCGCTCGTGCGTTCGGGTCAGGTGCCGCTCGACGCGATCGAAATCGAGCGCTATCCGCTCGATGCGCTGGAGGCCGCGATCGACGCGGCGCAAGAGGCGCAGGGGCTCACTTGCGTGACCGTCTGCATGCCCGGCGTGCCTCAGTCGATGCCGTGAAACACCGCGTCGTCCGGGCCGAGGTAGGCAGGCGGACGCCACACGGCATCGCGCATCGAGTGCTGCACGAGGTTCTCGACGCCCAGCAGCACTGCGAAGATCGCCATGCGCACCGGAATGCCGTTGTCGGTCTGCCGGAAGATCGCGAGGCGCGGGTCGTGGTTCAGGTCGGTCGAGAGATCGTTCGCGCCCGGGCGGCTGTCGCGCGGCAGCGGGTGCATGACGAGCGTTTCGGGGCTGCAGCACTCGTCCATCAGCGCCTGGTTGATCTGGAAGTCGGGCGTGTAGCCTTCGAACGACTCGTCGGCGAAGCGCTCCTTCTGGATGCGCGTGGCATACACCACGTCCGCGCCGCGCAGGCCTGCGCGCAGGTCGTGCGTCTGCTCCACGACGTGGCCGTTGGTTGAGATCTTGTCGACGATGTACGCGGGCATTTCGAGCTGCGGCGGCGAGATCAGCGTGAACTTGATGCCGCGATAGAGCGCGAGCAGCTTCACGAGCGAGTGCACCGTGCGGCCGTACTTGAGGTCGCCCACGAGCGCGATATGCGCGCCGTCGACGATCTTGCCGAGGCGCGAGAATTCGCGCTGGATCGTGTAGAGGTCGAGCAGCGCCTGGCTCGGGTGTTCGCCGGGTCCGTCGCCGCCGTTGATCACGGGGATGTTCACGGCGCGCGCGAATTCGGCCACCGAGCCTTGATCAGGATGCCGAATCACCATCGCATCCACGTAGCCGGCCATCACGCGGCTCGTGTCGTAGATCGATTCGCCCTTGGCCATGGAAGAAAACGTGAAGCCCGTGGTGTCGCACACCGAGCCGCCGAGGCGGCAGAACGCGGCGCCGAAGCTCACGCGGGTGCGCGTGCTGGCCTCGAAGAACAGGTTGCCGAGCACCGCGCCTTCGAGCACGCGCGAGATTTTCCGGCGGCGCGCGATGGGCTGCATGATGTCGGCCACGCGGAACAGGGCTTCCACGGAGTCGCGCGAGAACTGGTCGACCGACAGTAGTTGCGGCTTGCCTTCGAACTCCATCTGGCTGGCCAGCGAGCGTGACTCTACGCTTTGCGTATAGACTTCGCGCGGCTCGCCGCTGCCCACGATTTCCGAGACGAACCGTTCGACGATCTCGGGCATGGCGCGCGACTCCTGCGACTCCTCCGGCAGCAACCAGGTGTCGAGCGCCCGGCGTGACACGCCGATGCGGCTCGCGAAGGCGTCGCGGGTCATATTCAGACGCCGCATGGCGTCGCGGAGGAAGGCTTGTTGCGGAACGCTCATGGCGGGCACCCGTGATGTCTGATTAATGTACGCGGTGCGTATATTAGTGTGGCAGCGCGAGAAGTCAAGGGCTTTCGCGCGGCAGAGGAGCCGTACGGGATGCGACAACGTAGCGCAGCGTCTTGGCGATGGCGCTGCCGGGGGCGCTGGGCGTGCTGTGGCGCAGCAAATTGATGGCCTGACAGGCCGCGCTGAGCGCGGCTTTCCTCGAACGTCCCCTTTTATCGGGATGGGCATTTTTGAGGCGCCACCATAATCGCGGTTTCGATTTTGGACGGGCAGGCGCATGCCGGTTCCCGCAGCCTGAGATGTATGCATTGTTCTGTACCCTGGTGTCGTGCGACGCGCGCTTGCGCGCGAAGCGGCAGCGCCGGAGCCCGCCATGAAGATGCCGTGGTCCAGCTCGGTCGACGAGCTTTCCAGCGGCGAAACCCGTTTCGTCACGCACCGCGCCGCGCGCCGCACGGCGATGGCCGCTGCGTGCGTGGCGACGGCCATTGCGCTGGCTGGCGGCGTGGCCATCGGCCGTTATAGCGGCACGGCGGCCGCGCCCGCGAGCACAGGGGCCGGATCGGGAGCAGCCGGCGAGGCCACGCACCATTACGTGGTGGGCGAGATCGGCCGCATGAACGCCTCAATTGCGCTGCTCGATCCGCGCATCGAGCGCCTGGTCTCGCGGATTGCCGAATTGCGCCAGTTCGATCAGCGTTTGCGCGCGCAAACGCCGCGCGGCGCAGCAGCGCCGCCGGCCGCGCCCGCCACGCGCTCCGGCGACGATGAAGGCGGCGAGGGCGGTCCTGCGCTCGCGCCGCGGCGCTGCGTCGAGGCGTCCGCCGCCCGCGCCAACGCTCACGCCATCAACGGCGAGGTCGACTGCATGGCCGCCACGCTTGCCGCGCTCGAGCGGTCCGTGGCGGAGCACGAGGCCGCATGGGATGCGTTTCCCGGCCGCCGTCCCACCACGGCGGGCCGGCCCGGCTCGCCGTTCGGCAACCGCCTCGATCCGTTCACGCAGCGCCTGAGCTTTCATCCGGGGCTCGATATCGTCGCGCCCACGGGTACGCCGATTCTCGCCGCTGCGGGAGGCCGCGTGATCTTCGCCGGGGTGAAGTCGGGCTATGGCAATGCGGTGGAGATCGATCACGGCAACGGCTTTGTCACGCGTTACGGGCATGCGTCGAAGATCGACGTGCAGGTGGGGCAGATCGTGCTGCCGCGCGAGCATATCGCCGACGTAGGCTCGACCGGGCGTTCGACGGGCCCGCATCTGCACTTCGAAGTGATCGTGAAGGGCGTGCAGGTCGACCCCGACGACTATCTCGCGCTGTTCGGCGCCTATCGGGCTGAAAGCGCCGCTGGAAAGGGCAATGGCTGACACTCGACGTTACGCGCACCCGCATCGCGATACGCAGCGCGCGTTCGAATTGCAGCCGGTGCGCTCGCGCGCATGGCGCTGGGGCGTGGCGCTCGCATGGACCGCCGCCGCGGCGTCGGCAGGCGCGGGGCTCACCGCGTGGGCGCTCTATGCCGGCGACGCCGGGCAGTGCCCCGCCGTCGCGCCCGATGTGCTGCAAACGCGGCTCTCCAATGCGGAACTCGCGCTGGAGCAGGAGCGCGCGGAGCGCTCGGCCTTGCAGAAAGCGGCGGACGCGGCGCAGGCCGAGACCGTGAAGCTGCAGGCCGACCTGGTGTTTCTGCGCAACCATGGCGCGCGCCCGAACGCGCGCTGACGCGGGTGTCCGGTTCACGCCGCCGCTGAGCGCGTCTCTTCCCAACCTCGACAAGACCACAAGACCATCTGGAATCAACCGCAACGGTACGACTCATGTTCAACAAGAAGAAACCCCAGCCGGGCATTGCCCAAACCAAGCTCGCGACGCTGATCGCCGAGGATGTCCATATCACCGGCAATCTGGAATTCGCCGATGGGCTGAGGCTCGACGGCAAAGTGAGCGGCAACGTGACGAGCAAGGCGGGCGCGCAGACGCTGTTCGTGCTGAGCGAGCACAGCGCCGTGCAGGGCAACGTGCATGGCTACGACATCGTGGTCAACGGACGCATCGTGGGCGACGTGATTGCCGATCATTTCGTCGAATTGCAGTCGAATGCGCACGTGGTCGGCAACATCTACTACCAGCAATTGCGGATGGATTGCGGCGCGAGCGTGGACGGCAAGCTCACCAAGCGCGACCCGAGCGAGGCGCCGAGCCTGCTGCTCGATACGTCGGCTACGTCGGTCTCGTCGGTCACGGACGTCGAGGTGCACGACTGAGCGCCAGGGCGCGCGCGATTTCCAGTACACTGCACGACATGCCACGTCAGCCGAGTCCCTTCGTCACGCCATTCGCCGTCGCCGCTTCGCGCGCGATGCTGGCGCGCGCGCAGGCCTCGTGCGTGTGCGTGAAAGCCAAAGCCAAAAAACAGCCGCTCATCTGACCGGAGCATGCTGTTCCGTCGGATGGTGCGATGGAACGGCCTGCCGGCGGCGCCCCGCCTCTTTCTCCCTCCTGGCTTGCCCGACTCCCGCGTACGGTTCGACGGACCTTTCACACGGTCGCGTACAAGGGAAAAATATGTTTTCGTTTTCGGGTATCTGGATTCCGCTCGTCACGCCATTCAATCGCGGCGCCGTCGATCATGAGGCGCTCGATGCGCTCGTGCGCCACTACGCGCAAGCAGGCGTAGCGGGATTCGTCGCGCTTGGCACGACCGGCGAGCCAGCCGCGCTCGACGAGCGCGAGCAGGACGCCGTGCTTGCCACCGTGCTCGCGAGCGCGGGCGGTCTGCCGGTGGTCGCGGGCGTGAGCGGCAATCACACGCAGTCGGTGTGCGAGCGGATTGCCGCGCTCAACGAGACGCCTGTTGCAGGCGTGCTGGCGGCCGCGCCGTATTACATTCGCCCGTCGCAGGCCGGCGTGGCCGGCCACTTCGCGGCGCTGGCCGACGCGAGCCGCAAGCCCGTGATCGTCTACGACATTCCCGCGCGCACAGGTGTGCAACTCGAATTGCCGACGCTGCTCGACCTCGCGGGCCATGCGCGCATCGTCGCGGTGAAGGATTGCGGCGGCTCGCTTGCGAAAACGCTCGCGCTGATTCTCGACGGCCGCCTGCAGGTGCTCTGCGGCGAGGACATCGAGATGTTCGGCGCGCTATGCGCGGGCGCGAGCGGCGCGATTGCGGCATCGGCGCATCTGGCGCCGGAGCGTTTTGTGGCGATGGAGCGCGCGTTGCGCGAAGGGCGTCTCGCCGATGCGCGCGCGCTCTGGCACTCGCTCGTGCCGCTCGTGCGCGCGGCGTTCGCGGAGCCGAATCCGGGACCGGTGAAGGCAGCGCTCGCGCGGCGCGGGCTTATTCGCAATGAGCTGCGCGCGCCGATGACTTGCGCGAGCGCTGCGCTGGAAGACGCGTTGGGAAAGATGGTGGCGTGAACGGCGGAAAAGCGCGCGCCGTGTGCGCGGTGAAATTCGCAGAGCAGGGGCAGGCGCGTCCCGAAGTATGGGACGCGCGCGAGCTTTTAGCCCGCGATGTGCGCGCTTGTGCCTGCGTTCGCGCGGCTGCGCGAGCGGCGCCGCGTGCGCGGACGTTCGGCGTCCACCGTTTCGCCGTTGAGCAGGATTCGGCGCCCGGGCACATGCTCTGCCACGAGACGCGCAATATCGAGCGCTGAACTTTCGGCGGGCACGACCTGGCGGCGCGCGTCGTCGTCGAGCAGCGTGGTCCATTCGACGAGCCGATACGCACGGCCCCACGGATTCTGGAGCGGCGTGGAAACGCGGCACGACGCGATGCGGGTAGTCGAGCCGTCGCGCAGCAGGGACTGCAAGTGCATCAACACATCGTCGTTTTCAACCATGACCTCGCTCCTCCTCGGCTAACTGCGCGGCTTCTGCGCAAAAAAACGCCGCCGATGCTCCGGCGGCTCAACAGGGGTGAGCGTATGTTTGCAGCGAAGAATTAAACCAGACTTAAGAGCCGCGTCAGGCGTATGGGCGCGGCGCTCTAGCGGAGCGCGCGCCGCCATCAGTGCGGCTTGCTGGCGTTTTGCCGCAGGGTTGCGCGAACCTTGCGCGCGGCGAAGAGCGGGAGGTAGTCGAGGATGCGCGCGTCGGCGCGATAGGTGTCGAGCGCGTCGGCGTAGATGCGGGCTACGGTTTCCTCAGGCGTATTGGTCTCTTCGGCGATGCTGTGGACGATTTTCTCGGCGTCGACTTGGGGCATGGCGGTTCTCCAGTCAGCGAGTGAGCGGGGCGGGCGGAGTACGAATTCAAGGACAAACTCACGCACCGCGCCAATTGAATCGACCTATCGGAATCGCCGAAAAAAATACCGGAAAACATCGTTCGTGCAGACGAATGACGACCGGGCGGCTTGGTGGCCGCCCGTGGTCAGCGGTAGTTTACGCCACGCTTTCCAGCGACGGATAGTCCGTGTAGCCGGTTTCGCCGCGCGCGTAATAGGTCGACGGATTCGGCGCGTTGAGCGGCGCATTCAATGCGAAGCGGCGCGGCAGGTCCGGGTTCGCGATGAAGAGCTGACCCCAGGCGACGGCGTCGGCTTCGCCCTCTGCGAGCACGCGTTGCGCCGATTCCAGCGTGAATTTCTCGTTGGCAATGTACGGCCCGCCGAATTCAGCCTTCAATTGCGGACCGAGACGGTTTTCGCCGAGCGACTCGCGTGCGAACAGGAACGCGATCTTGCGCTTGCCGAGTTCGCGCGCCACGTAGCCGAAAGTGGCAGCGGGGTTGGAGTCGCCCATGGTGTGTGCGTCGCCGCGCGGGGCGATATGCACGCCCACGCGATTTGCGCCCCATACGTCGATGCAGGCGTCGGTGATTTCGAGCAGCAGGCGCGCACGATTTTCAATCGAGCCGCCATAGGCGTCGGTGCGCTGATTCGTGCTGTCTTGCAGGAACTGGTCGAGCAGATAGCCATTGGCGCCGTGAATCTCGACGCCGTCGAAGCCCGCGGCTTTCGCGTTGATCGCGCCCTGGCGGAACGCGGCGACCACAGCGGGGATTTCGTCGGTGGCGAGTGCGCGCGGCGTGACATACGCGCGCTGCGGACGCACGAGGCTCACGTGGCCTTGTGCCGCGATTGCGCTTGGCGCGACCGGCAGTTCACCGTCGAGAAAGAGCGGGTCCGAGACGCGGCCCACGTGCCATAGCTGCAGGAAGATGCGCCCGCCCGCGGCATGCACGGCTTCGGTCACGACTTTCCAGCCCTCGACCTGTTCCTGCGACCAGATGCCCGGTGTTTCTGCGTAGCCCACGCCCTGCGGCGTGACCGAAGTGGCCTCGCTGATGATGAGGCCGGCCGTTGCGCGCTCCGCGTAGTACTGCGCCATCAGCGCATTGGGCACGCGCGCAACGCCCGCGCGTTGACGCGTGAGCGGCGCCATGATGACGCGATTGGACAGCGTGAGGTCGCCAATCTGGATGGGGTCGAAAAGCGTTGCCATATATTCACCTTGTTGCGGGCACGGCCCGCTGCGTTAAAGACTTGAATGAAAAGAGGACGATGCTTGCGCTCACAACTGTTTGTTCGCATGCGCGAGAAATGCCTCGATGACCGCTTCATTGCGCTTGAAAAACACCCACTGGCCTACGCGCTTCGACGTCACGAGCCCGGCTTTTTGCAACGCGGCCAGATGCGCCGATACCGTGGACTGCGACAGTGCGCAGTGCGCGTCGATCTGGCCCGCACAAACGCCGTGTTCGAACGGGAGTTCCTGGCCGGGGAAATGCATCTTCGGTTCGCGCAGGCACGCGAGAATCTCGCGCCGCACGGGATTGGCCAGCGCTTTGTAGATGGCGTCGAGGTCGAGCTTTAGGGTCGGTTGAGATTTCTTCATCGCGATTGCATCGTTACTGTGCGAATCATATATCGCACTTTAACGATATGGGCGATGACACCGATTTCAATAGGGATACCTGGAGGCGCCACACAAAAAAGGTGCGCGATAAGGATCGGCGTACGCGTTGCGCTCAGTGACGGTACAGGTCCGCGAGGAATTCTGTCGATGCACGGCGTGCGATGGCCTTTCTCGTCTTGAAGGACGTGCCAATGCGCCGATAATTGCGCCCCCTTTCATAAGGCGCGCTTACCTGATCTGCCACTCTCAGGCTTCCGGCGTGGCCGATACCCGCGGGTCTGGCAACCGTCGTGCGAGATGACACCCACACTTCGTTGGCGCTGGATTGAGCGAGCAGCGTTTGTGCTACAGGCGGTGCTCGAGGCGGCATTTCGAGTGCATTGCCGCGCAACGCGAGAGCCGTGTGCGTTGCCGCATTCACGCAATCCCATTGACTGGCCTGTGCGCAGTCGTGTGCCTGATCGAGCAGAACCCTGACCGAACTGATCGCTTTGAATGGCATCAGCGGAAATGACGGTGCGCGCACGCGGGCCAGCCAATTTGCGGTGGATGTGTCAGGCGGATCAGATCGTGGACTACGCAACCGATGCGCGTGATCGTAGCCAATGCCTGTCGCAAGGACGATCAGGTAGAACACGACACTCAGTGCAACGGTGAATCCGGCTCCCGTGGTAGTAGGAGGAGGGGTGTCGCCGGATTCGAATGCGTGCTCGCCGGAAGCAGGTTTGTCGATCGACCGGTCTTCGGGCGGGTTTGGTTTTGCCATGGCTGAGGTGGGCTTTTCAAGCTTGTCTGACACTCACCACTTGATCTGGGCATTCATGGTGCCGGTCTGGACGATTTCGAATTTCATCTCGCCCCGGTAAGTCCCTTCGATGCGGTAGTCCGCATCCGGCACGGAAAACAAGCAATGCGGCCCCGCTGCGATGAAATCCATCAGCACGCGGCCATGCCGTCTTACCTTGACCGAAACTTCGGTCAATGGCGCATTGCCCGACGAGGAGATAAACGAGACGCCAAGGTTGAACGGATGCTGCGGATCAGGCGACGTCACATGGCCGTCGATGTTCATATTTCCGCAGACGTAGTAGAGCATTTGCTGCGACGCGCCTGGCGTTGTCGTGTGAGCAGCCGCAGTGGTGGAGGTGGGCGGCGCGGTTGGCGCCAAGGGGGCCGATTGACCGGGCGCGGCCATTGGCGCGGTGGGTTGTGCGTATTGTGTTCCAACGGGTCTCGCGATTTGTGCCCAGGCAGATACCGCATACGTGCCAGCGATGAGCAGCATGCTCGTGGACACAAGCAGACCTCGTTGCTTCAAGGTCCCCATGATTGCCTCCCTCTTTTGATGTGCAACTAGCATAGGAACCGTGAGGGCGAAATGCAACCGTTCACGGTTCGTCGGTAATTTATGCGGCGTTTTTGGGCCTGAGAAAAAAATCCCGTACCCATAGCAGAATAGTTTCGTTAACTAAATGAAGAAGAGCCTGCAGTTGTAACGGGTTGAAACGTGCTCATGGATTACGCATAAGCGTGATCTAGAGTGTTGTCATGCGCCGCACGAGTTCCGTAGCAATTGAAGTGCGCGCACGTACCACACGTACGTAAGGCACGAAACATCTCTACATCGCTTCGATGCCCCGGTTCAACGGGCGCACCGGAGCGTTTGATTGTCCAGGGGGTGCTGACGAACTCTTCTCTGCTGCAAACGCGTTGAGCGGACCGGTCGAGTCTGGAACCGGATTCAAAACTGATTGAGTCCGCAATAACAATCGCTTCACCGATCAAATATTCGTACACAGAAAACGGTACGGCATTTGCGGCAGCCGCGTGCGTGGTAGTCAACGACAACGTACAGAGGGGCATAAGAATATGGACGAGAACAAGCGTTTGTACACGTCGCCTCGCCGGCGCCCTCTCTGTGTGTGCGCACCGGCAGCGGTCATGCTTTTGTCAGCCTATGCGGTGTTTGAAAGCAAGGATGGTTTCGCGCAGGAAACCGATGCCGCGAAGCCGGTGGTTTTCATGGTCGCGCTCGCGGACAACATTGCGAGCAGCGATCCCGTCGCCCACCCTGTGATGACCGATGCTTCGGGAAGCACTGTCTATGCCGTCATGGCGTCGACGGACGTGCCCCAAAACACCGTGAGCGACACCACGGGCGTGCCGGTGACATCGCCCCCAGAGCCCACGCCGGCAGCGCCCGCCGCGACGGTGGCCCAGGCGCCGAAGGGCGAGCCGATGGTCGCACCCACGCCTGCACCTGCGCCCACGCTTGCCCCCATGCCCGCGCCGCAAGTGCCGCAAGCACCGGAAAACAATCCCACGCAACCGGCGCCGGAAATGGCGCCTGCACCTGTCACGCCGCAAATGCAATTGCCCACTACGGGCAATGGCCCGCAGCCTGGCGAAGATTTGCGTCATCAGGTTTTCGGCCTTGCAACGAGCGGTGGTGCGAACCGCGCGCTCGACGAAGCCAAGAAGCATCCCGATGTGTTTTCGCCAGTCGATCTCGCGGAGATCGAAGAACTCGCCATCCGGCAGGAGGTGCGGGGCGGCCGCTCGAAGGTTCGCGCGATGACCGGCACGGACCGCTTCGATGCACTCGATGCCGCTATTCGTCATGCGGAAGAATTCGACAAGCGTTTGCCGAATACGCCTGAGTATGCGCAAGTGCGCGCGTCGCTTGCTGGCGACCGCACCGTTGCGTATGCCGCGCGCGGGCGGATGGAAGAGGCCGTTGCCGTGTTCGAGACCATTCCGCAGAACGCCGAGGTGTCGGCCGAAGCGCTCGCATCAGTGGGCGACGCGTACTCCTACCTGCAGCAACCGGCGAAGTCGGAAGCGGTTTATCGGCGCGCTATCGATGAGACGCGCGCAAAGCCCACCGATGCAGCAACGCTTGGTTATCAGTATGGCTCGCACACGCGTCTGATCGATTTGCGTGAAGGCCTGTTCTATTCGCTTACCGACCAGAACAAATATACCCAGGCTCATCAGGTGCTCGACGACATTCACAATGCGTTGCCGCCGGCCGACAAGATGCTTCCGGGGGATCCCGCGACCGACGATTATCTGCGCTACTACCGTTTGCTCGCGCAGTACCAGATTTACATTGGTCAAACGAATGAGGGCATGGCCGGGTTGCAGAAACTCGAAGAGCAGGTGCCGTTCAGCGCGGAGGTGCGCGATGCAAAGGCAGACGCGGTGCTCGGCATGGGGCATACGCGGCAGGCGCGCGACATGTACGTCGCCACGCTGACCGATCACCCGGACAACATCGAGGCGCTGGCCGGCCTCGGCCGTGCATCGCTTGCGCTGGAGGATTATTCGAACGCGCACCGGATCAACACCACGTTCGACGAGACGTTTCCCGAGAACGGCTCCGTGCGCTCCTTCCAGCGCGACTATAAAGCGTATCGCGCGCCAGTGCTGACGGTCGACGTCAACGGCGAACACGGCGCATCGGCGCTGGCGGACAACCAGTTCACCATCGACACGACCCTGTATTCGCCGCCAATCTTCGACAACTGGCGCGTATTTGCCCACACGTTCTACGGTCATGCGGTGACGGACATCGGCAATGTCAGCCGTACGCGCACCGGCGTTGGCGGCGATTATCGCAATGGCTCGTTGAGTGTGACCGGCGAGGTAACGCGCTCAATGGGCAGCGACGGTCGCACCGGCGGCAATGGCGAAATCTCCTATGCATTCAACGATTATTTGTCGGCCAGCGCCGGCGTCGACAGTGACAGCAACTCGCTGCCCTTTAAGGCCTACCTCAACCACATTTGGGGGAAGACTGCGCAGGCGAGTCTTAATTTCAACGATGGCGACCGGCGTTCGGCGTCGTTGTCCTACTCCGCGGCGCGCTACAGCGACTCGAACTTCAATCAGGATATTGCGTTGAGTGGAACGCAGCGCGTATTTACGGCCGCGAATCAACTGGTGAATGTTTCGCTGAATCTCGACACCGGCAGCAACACGATACGGAATGCGGCGTACTACGCGCCTTCACGCGATTACACCGCCGAATTGGTCGCCATGCATCAATGGGCGATCTGGCGCAGCGGCGAGAGGTCCTTGGTGCAGCGCTTTTATCTGACCGCGGGCGCGTATAACGAGCGCGGCTTTGGCACGAGTCCGGAGTTTGGAGCCCGCATCGAACACAACTGGACATTCAGTCATGACGTCACGCTCAGGTACGGCCTTGGCGTGCTCGATCACGCATACGACGGCAAGCGCGAATTCTCGGAACTGGCCTACGCCACGCTCACGGTGCCGTTCTGACTTTGAAATCTGGGAGGAGGCGGGCGATGCAATCTCGTCGACATTTTATTTGTAGCTGTCTGGGTGCGATGGCAGGCTGTTCGCTGTTTCCATCTCTCGCGTCAGCCAAGCTGATCGACATTCTCCCGCCGGCCGACCCCGCCGATGGCAAGACTTTTCGCGTGATCTGCTTTCACGATGTGCGCGACAACCTGCGTGCCGAGTTCACCGCGAACAATGTGATCGATCCGTTCGCAGTCGACACCGGCACGCTGACATCGATTTTTTCCTGGCTCGATACGAACCACTACAACCCGGTCACCTTCGGTGCGATCGTGGCGTCGCGCAACGGCGGCAAGCCGCTGCCGCCGCGCGCGGTGCTGCTGACTTTCGACGACGGCTTCAAGAGCCATCATGACAAGGTGCTGCCGCTGCTCAAGCAGTTCAAATATCCCAGTGTCATGGGGATCGTGACTTCGTGGATCGATACGCCCAGCAACACGGGCATCCGGCTTTCTGACACCGTGGTCGTGCCGCGCGACACGTTCATGTCATGGGACGACGTGCGCAATGTGGCTGCGTCGGGGCTCGTCGAGTTGGCATGCCATACGCACGACCTGCATCACGGCGCGATCGCGAATCCACAAGGCAATGAATTGCCGGCGGCCACCTCCCATCTGTATCTGAAGGACCAGCAGCGCTACGAAACGGATGCCGAATTCGAATCGCGCGTGCGCGGCGACCTCGGTAATTGCATGCGTCAGGTGAAGCAGCAGACCGGCGTGCCGATTCGCGCGATGGTGTGGCCTTACGGGGCGCAGAACCTCACCGTGCGCAACGTGTCTTCGCGCCTTGGCATGCCCACGCAATTCACGCTCGAATCGGGCCCGAATACCCCCGACATTCCGCTCGATCGCTTGCGCCGCATTCTTGCGACCTATGACATCGACGTGGGCGACTTCGAGCGCTCGGTGCGCGAGCCTGCGCAAAATCGCGGCCAGATCAATCCGGTGGAGCGGGCAGTGGTGGTGTCGCTCGACGATGTCTACGATCCTTCGCCCGACATGCAGGAAAGGAAACTCGGCGTGCTGATCGAGCGGATGTATCGAATGAAGCCGAGTTCGGTGTACCTGCAGGCCTATTCGGATCCCTCGCGCTCGGGGCTTGCGCGGGCGCTGTACTTTCCGAACCGGCATTTGCCGATGAGATCAGATTTGTTCTGCCGCGCGGCGTGGCAACTGAATACGCGCGCGAACGTGGAAGTTTATGCATGGATGCCGGTGCTCGCATTCGCGGTGCCGGAGAATCTCAACGGACGTGTCGAATTCGTCACGGCGGCCGCGGGCAGCACCTTGCCGCCCGGTGCATCGGGCGTGCGGCGGCTCAGTCCTTTCGATCCGGCCGCGCGCACCTATGTGCGCGAGCTCTATGAGGACCTCGGAAAATACGCCGCATTCAATGGCGTTCTGTTCGGCGAAGACGCCATGCTCAGCGATTTTGAGGACGATGGCCGGCACGCTCGCCAAACCTATGCCAGTTGGAATTTGCCAGGCGGCGTTGAACAGATTCGCGCCAATCCCGAGGCGATGAAGCGTTGGGGCGTCCAGAAAACCCGCTATCTGATGGAGTTCACGAAGGAGCTCCGGCAGATCGTGCTCGACAGCCAGAACAGCGACGAAGTGCTGACCGTGCGCACGATCTTTCCCGATGCCGTGCTGGACCCCAGCAACGACGCGCGCTATGCGCAAAGCTATCCGGCCTTTGTTAGCGCATACGATTTTGTCGGGCTGCTCGCCATGCCGTCGCGACAGGGCATCACTTCTGTGGACGGCTGGCTCGACAAGCTCGGCCGGGTGGTGCAGGCCGCGCCAGACGGACCGCGCCGGACAGTTTTTTTGCTCGAAGCAACCGATTCGCGCACGGGCGACAGCGTGCCGGGCACGCGCCTTGTCGATCAGATGCGTCATCTGCGCGAGCTGGGGATGGTCAGCTACGGGTATTACCCCGATAACTTCGAGCACGACTTGCCGAGTGCGGTCGCATTACGCGACGTCATGTCGACGCGTCAGCGTCTCGACCCCGCGTCGATCAATGCGCTGCTCAAGAGCGCCCCAGGTGGAGGAAAGCAGCAATGATGCATCTCGTGATCAACCGGCTGCAGGACTTTATTTTCTTCTACCCGTTCTTCATGTCGTATCTGTGGATGATCGGGGGAACGGTCCATTTCCTCGCGCTCGAACACGGGCGGTCGCGCTCGCCCAGCGCATTGAGAATGTCGGGCATGCCGAAGGTGGCGGTCATTGTGCCGTGCTTCAATGAAGAGATGAACGCGCGCCGCGTGTTTCGTCATCTGGCGACGCTCAAGTATCCCAACTACGAAATCATCGCGGTCAACGACGGCAGCCGCGACCGCACTGGCGAGGTTCTGAATCAGCTTGCCACCGAAATCGCGCATCTGACCGTGATCCACCATTCGAAGAATGAGGGCAAGGCGATTGGCTTGACCACGGCTGCGGCGGTCACCAACGCGCCGTACCTCATGTGCATCGACGGCGACTCGCTGCTTGGCGAAGATGCGATCGAATGGATGCTCGAGCATTTCATTTCCGATCAGAACGTGGGCGCAGTGACGGGCAATCCGCGTATCCGCACGCGCACGTCGCTGCTCGGACGCATGCAGGTGGGCGAGTTTTCGTCGATCGTCGGGCTGATCAAGCGCACGCAGCAGGTCTATGGGCGCATTTTCACGGTGTCCGGCGTGATCACGATGTTCCGCAAAAGCGCGCTCGCCGATGTCGGCTACTGGAGTTCCGACATGCTGACCGAGGATATCGACATCAGCTGGAAGCTGCAGTGCAACGACTGGCGCGTTGCCTACGAGCCGCATGCGCTGAGCTGGATTCTCATGCCGGAGACGCTCAAGGGGCTGTACAAGCAGCGCTTGCGGTGGGCCAAGGGCGGGATTCAGGTTCTGTTCCGGTACGCGGGAAGGCTCCTGTTCGGGCCGCGCGTGATGATGTGGCCGCTCTTCATCGAATACGCGCTCGGCATCGCATGGGCCTATTCGATGGCGTTCATCTTGCTGCTCGCGCTGCTCAATGCGGTTTACAAGTTGCCGCCGGACTGGCACGTATCGCTGCTGCCGCACTGGCACGGCATGCTGCTGGTGGCGACCTGCGTGCTGCAGATCATCGTCGGCTGCGTGATCGACCGGCGCTATGACGAGAAGCTGCTGCTCTATGTGATGGATACCGTCTGGTATCCGCTCGCTTTCTGGTTGATCAACATGGTCACCACTGTCGTCGCGCTGCCGGTCATCGCCTTCGGGCGCCGCGGCAAGCGCGCAGTCTGGACTAGCCCTGATCGAGGTATTCAACATGAACAACACGCCCGTCATTGACCTCTCCCTTCATGCCCCGCAGCAGATCATCTCGGACCAGGGCATCGTGCGCGGCGTCGTGCTGCTGCTGTGGTTCAGGCTGCTGCGGCCGGCTTGCGTCGGCTCGATGTGGGCGGGCATCACGATCTATGCATACCGGTATCTGTTGCCGTTCGAGCAGGGCGATCTCTCCTGGCCCGAACTGGTGTCGTATTTCGCGGCCATTGGCGCCATTGCCTCGGCTTTGACGATGTGGATGATTCTCGCGCGCGTGGCGCACCCGTTTGCTTCGAAGTCGCGTACGCAGCGCTTGCTGCGCCGCAAGGCCGGGCTTACGGTTGAGCCGGGTCCGTTTGCTGGGGCAGCCACTCGCGATTTGAATGCGGTAGCGCGCGTGTTCGTGGCGTCGCACGATGCCAATGGGCTCATTGCAGCGCTGCGCGTGCTGTCCGTGACGGGGCCGGCCGCAAACGGCGCGGGTGAGGGTAAGTCCACCAGCGGCGCATACGGCCATGCGAAGCCGCCGGTGTATTCGCCGCCGGTCTCATCCTCGCGCCGGACACCGCGGCAGTGAGTGGACGGCCTCGCGCCATTTCAGGGCATTCCAGGGCGAAGCGGACGCCGACATGGATCGCACCATCGCGCGTGCTGGGCGTCGCGGCCGCCTTGGCTGGCTGGCAGCGTTTGGTTTGGCCTTCGTGGTCGCGGCCAGCGCAGCCTACGCGGCGTCTGTCGATAGTGAGAGCGCCAGCGCGCAGGTGATCAGTGCGCGGCGGGCGCCGGCCGGAGCGGTTGTGGCGGTACCTGCGCCGGGCATGGGGGACGAGCGGCGCTTCATGCACGGCATCGGATGGGCCAGCGGCCCGGACGACGAGCGCTGGGTCTTTTTCAGCAGTTCGGGGTTGCCGCCGCGCGGTGCGAATCGTGACGGCAGCTGGCCTCACGATGTCTATGTCGGCGAATGGTCGTCAGCGCAAGCGCACCTGTCCAACGTTCATATATTCATCAGCCGGCCGGAAGCGCAGGAGCCCGTGTCGATTGCACAAAACACCGAGGGCAATATCTTCGTCAGCTTCGAGGACGGCTGGAATACGCCGAACGAAGTCAGCCAGCGCTATGGCGTTTATCGCTCGAACCTTGCGCCCATCAAGCCCTATCCGAACGATGTCGAATCGGGTGGCCATTCCGGTCACGTGGCTGCGGTGGGCGAGCACTTTGTCGTGTTTTATTCGGAGGACTGGATAAATGGCGGCGGCGTCGACAATCTCGGTACCGGTAACGGCGTTTATGTGAAGGTCTACAACGGTGCGGGCAAGCTGCTGCGGCACGAGAATGTGGCGGCGCATGTCCGGGAGTGGTGGCCCATGATTGCGGGCTCGCCAACGCGGGCGCTGCTCGTATGGCAGAAGTACATCCCCGGCAAGCTCGTCGCAGATCTGGAGTTCGCCGTGTACGACCCGGTGAGTGGCAAGCTCGTGCGAACGGATGAGGGCGTCAATATTTTCCGCGTGGAGTACTACACCTATGCAGCCGCGTGGGTGCCGGATGTTAACCGCTTCATTGTTGAAGCGACGCTGGAGAACGGGCGTTCTTCGATTCTGCTGATCGACGAAGCGGGACACGTCACGGCGAAACTCGAATGCCTGCCCGCCTCGGTGCGTGAAGCGAGCATCGCAGTGAATGGTGATGTTGCCTATGTGCCTGCGCGTGATGGCCGCTTGATGGCGCTTGCGTTGACGGGCGACTCGATCGAATTGCACGGCATGATGCGTGCACCGTTTGCGTGGGGCAATACGGGGGCGATCGGTATTCCGGACGGTCCCGGAGCGGTTCATTTTGTGTCGCTTTCGCCGGTTGGCTTGCGGGAAGCGGATTTCAACGTGCGCAACGAAGTGGCGCCTTCCGCATCGGATCGCTGCCGCCCCGAGGGTGCGCACACGCAGTCGAATGTGTCGAACGACTAAAGGAGGCGATCATGTGCGGAATCGTTGCGGGCGTGTCCCGGTGCAACATCGTTCCATCGTTGCTGGAAGGTCTGAAGCGGCTCGAGTACCGCGGGTATGACTCATGTGGCGTGGCGGTGCTCCAGCGCGGCCAGGCTCGCCGGGTGCGCACGCTTTCGCGCGTGTGCACGCTGGAGGCCGATGCGCGCGCGGTCGACCTCGATGGCGCAACCGGCATCGCGCACACGCGTTGGGCGACGCACGGTATGCCGGTGATCGACAACGCGCATCCCATCTTTTCGGGCGAGCAGATTGCGGTCGTGCACAACGGCATCGTCGAGAATCATGAGCAGTTGCGCCAGACGCTGCGAGAAAACGGCTATGAGTTTGCGAGTCAGACCGATACCGAAGTGATCGCGCATCTTGTTCACGAACACTATCGCGGCGACATTCTCGCAGCGGTACGCGATGCAACACAATTGCTGCAAGGCGCGTATGCGATTGCCGTGATGTGTCGCGACGAGCCCGGACGGGTGATTGGTGCGCGACAGGGTTCTCCGCTGGTGGTCGGCATTGGTGCGGAAGGGGTATTTCTTGCCTCGGATACATTCGCGCTTGCTGGCTGCGCCGAACGGTTTGTTTATCTCGAGGAAGGCGATCTCGTCGATATCGAAGGCAAGGACGTCAAGATTATCGACAAGACGGGGCAGACGGTTGCGCGCCGCGAGATTGCTTTTGTGCGCCACGCGTCCGATGCGGAGTTGGGCGCTTACCGTCACTTCATGCAGAAGGAAATCTTCGAGCAACCGGTGGCGGTCGCGCGCACGATCGCGACAGTCAACGGCCGCGAACCACATCAGGCGGGCATGCCGAATCCGGAGGAGCTGGCCGACGTGACGAACGTGCTGCTGCTCGGCTGTGGCACCAGCCATTACGCGGCGCTGACTGCTTGCGGCTGGTTCGAGCGCTTCGCCAACGTTGCTGCGCGAGCGGAGATCTCCAGCGAATATCGCTATCGTGACTATGTTTCGCCGGGAAACACGCTGGTGGTAGCGGTTTCGCAATCGGGGGAGACGGCCGATACGCTTGCGGCGCTGCGCTATACGCAGTCAAAGGGCGAGCAGCGAACGCTGGCGATCTGCAATGTCGCGGCGAGTGCGATGGTCAGGCAGTGCCGCTGGGCATTCATCACGGAGGCCGGACCCGAGGTGGGTGTGGCTTCGACCAAGGCTTTTACGACTCAACTCGTTGCGTTGTTCCTGCTTGCAATCCAGATGGGAAAGCAGCGTGGACAGGTGAGTGAGAGCGAGGCTGCGGATTACCTGCGCCAACTCGCTGCGTTGCCGGATGCAATGCGCAACGTGCTGGCGCGCGAGCCGGAAATCATGGCGTGGGCCGAAGCGCTTTATCAATCCGATCACGCATTGTTCCTTGGGCGCGGCACGCACTATCCCATTGCACTGGAAGGCGCGCTCAAGCTCAAGGAGATTTCCTATATACATGCGGAAGGCTATCCCGCCGGCGAACTCAAGCATGGACCACTCGCGCTCGTGACTGACGCGATGCCCGTGGTCGTGACTGCGCCCAACGACACGCTGCTGCACAAACTGAAATCGAATATGGAGGAAGTGCGGGCGCGAGGCGGACACCTTTTCGTGCTGGCCGATTCGGATACGGGGTTGACGGCGGAGTCCGGCCTGCGCCTGATTCACATGCCGGCCTGGTTCGGGGCACTGTCGCCGGTGCTTCATGTGGTGGCGTTGCAATTGCTTGCGTATCACGTGGCGTGCTTGCGGGGGACCGATATTGACAAGCCCCGGAATCTCGCAAAATCGGTGACGGTGGAATAGCGCCTGGCTCTTGGGGTCGGACGGGGCCGAAATAGGCCCCGAAAGTTTTTTCGAAAAGACGCTTGACGGCCTTGGGAATGACCCGCATAATTCGCCTCCTTCGCTGATCGCTGCGAACGAAAACGAAGCGATTAAGACGAATTGCTCTTTAAAAATTTACAGCCGATAAGTGTGGGCGCTTGATGGGTTTCGTGACCTGGTGATTCCTTCGGGAATGGCCGGGAGTAGCGAAAGTATCAAGAGTCTCACACAAAAG
>NZ_CADIKL010000024.1 GCF_902859945.1 Paraburkholderia caffeinitolerans
GATCGCGAGCTGCTCGACGACATCCACGTACTCGCAGCCGCCGTAGTAGCGCTTGCCGGGATAGCCTTCGGCGTACTTGTTGGTGAGCTGCGAACCCTGCGCGGCCATCACGGCCGGCGACGTGTAGTTCTCCGACGCGATGAGCTCGATGTGCTCTTCCTGGCGGCGGTTCTCGAGTTCGATCGCCTTGAAGAGTTCGGGATCGACGTTGGCGATGGTGCTTTCGGCTCTGTCAAACATACGGGTTCCGTTAAGTGTGTTCAGGTTGACCGGGTCTCGCGCCGAACGCGTAGCGGGTACGCGGCGCTGCTGGCGAAGAGGCCAGCCTTGACGTGGCGGAAAAAGGTGCCGCACACGCGAGGCAGGACAGCCACGGCCCGTAAAGGCCCAGCAGCGCTTAGTGAAGCGCGCGATATCTGGCTGCCCAGGCGAACGGCAAAACGGCACCCTGCGCTTCACGGTGGGTCGTTCCACCTTGAGCCCCCGTTTGAACCGCGCTGCGTTCAACGCTGTGTCCAACACATGCAGCTTGAAGGGCAATTATTACAGCCGTTGCCATTCGGGGCCCCTATCGCCAGTCACGCAGGGATTGAGCGCGTTAGTGTATTGGATGCGCCCGGAATAGGCAACCTGGGAGGCGGCTGCAGCGCCCGCCGCGTGCCGCGCTGCGGGGGCCGGCGCGCGCCCTTCCAAACCCCCGCCGAGGCCCGGCTCGCCCGTGTTCTGACGCTTCCTTGCCGCAGCGCCGCATTACAAGTAGGCTCTCCCCTTTCTTCGCGTTCCACTGACTTGGGAGCAACCATGATCGTCTTCGTCACCGGCGCATCCGCGGGATTCGGCGCCGCCATCGCCCGGGCCTACGTCAAGGGCGGGCACCGCGTCGTCGCTACGGCGCGCCGCAAGGACCGACTCGACGCCCTCGCCACGGAACTGGGCGACGCCCTCCTGCCGTTCGAACTCGACGTGCGCGACCGCGCCGCCGTCGAGGCAGCGCCCGCTACGCTGCCGCCCGAATTCGCCGATGTCGACGTGCTTATCAACAACGCCGGCCTCGCGCTGGGCGTGGACCCCGCGCACAAAGCCGACCTCGACGACTGGGAGACCATGATCGACACCAACTGCACCGGTCTCGTGCGGGTCACCCACGCCTTTCTGCCGGGCATGATCGCGCGCAACCGCGGACACGTCGTCAATCTGGGATCGTCGGCGGGAAACTGGCCCTATGCTGGCGGCAATGTCTATGGCGCGACCAAGGCGTTCGTGCGCCAATTCAGCCTCAATCTGCGCGCGGATCTCGCCGGAACCGCGCTGCGTGTGACGAATATCGAGCCGGGCCTGTGCGGCGGCACCGAGTTCTCCAGCGTGCGCTATCGCGGCGACGACGCGAAAGCGGCCAACGTCTATAAGGATGTTCAGCCGCTCACCCCCGAGGACGTCGCCGACTCCATCTACTGGATCACCTCGCGTCCCGCGCACGTGAACATCAATACGATCGAGTTGATGCCGGTTGCACAGGCCTTTGCAGGCCTCAGCGTCCATCGCGGCTGAACGCTGCCTTTGCCTTCCGCCATCGGTCTTACGAACGGCGTGAGCGCAGCGCGTTCCGGTAGAATGCGCGGCATGGAAAGATCTACCCGCACCCCGGATGCGACCCCATCACAGGCCGCAGCCGGTTTTACCTGGCCGGTACGCGTCTATTACGAAGATACCGACGCCGGCGGCATCGTGTTTTACGCGAACTACCTGAAGTTCTTCGAACGCGCGCGCACCGAATGGCTGCGCGCGTGCGGCGTCGACCAGCGCAAGCTCGCCGAGGAGTCCGGTGAACTGTTTGTCGTGTGCAACACCACGCTCGACTACAAGTCACCCGCCCGCCTCGACGACGTCGTGACGATCGTGACCCGAGTTGCCAAATTGGGCCGCGTAGCCGTCGATTTCATGCAGACAGCGTGGCGCGGCGACACGTTGTTAGTCAGCGGAAAGATTCGCGTAGCCTGCGTGAATGGCGCAGAGATGCGCCCTGCAGCTATTCCTGACCACGTTTTTGAAGCTTTGGAGCGTGGTGTGAAGAAAGTCTTGCCGGCTGTGTCAACGGCGCCGCAGTAATTGCCGTTGATACGACGCCAGTGAACTCGCGTCGGTCGATTCAAGACCAGCCTGGGTTTGGATGCGACGGCGCGATGTCTTTCCATTGGCCTTCGGAAAGATTCGCGTTGCCTTGCAGCCGCTCGCCCCTTCCGGGACGTAATCAAGAACCTCTATGAACACTACACAAGATCTGTCGATCCTTTCTCTCGTTCTTAATGCGAGCGTACTGGCACAAGCGGTGATGGGATTGCTGCTGTTGATGTCCCTGATTTCCTGGACCTTCATCTTCCGCAAGTGGTTTGCCATTCGCCGCGCGCGCACGCAGACCGAAGTCTTCGAGCGCGAATTCTGGTCGGGCGGCGACCTGCAGGCGCTCTACCAGAGCGCGGCCAACAACCGTCACACGATCGGCGCGCTCGAGCGTATCTTTGAGTCGGGCATGCGTGAATTTCTCAAAGCCAAGGAGAAGCGCCTGAACGATCCGAGCCTCGTGCTCGACGGCGCGCGCCGCGCCATGCGCGCGGCTTTCCAGCGCGAAATGGATGCGCTCGAGGCCAACCTTTCGTTCCTCGCGTCGGTGGGCTCGGTGAGCCCGTACATTGGTCTCTTCGGCACGGTCTGGGGGATCATGAACGCGTTCCGCGGTCTCGCGAACGTGCAGCAGGCCACGCTCGCGAACGTCGCGCCCGGCATTGCCGAAGCGCTGACAGCCACCGCGATCGGTCTGTTCGCCGCCATCCCGGCGGTGGTTGCGTACAACAGCTACGCGCACGACATCGACCGCCTCGCGATCCGCTTCGAGACGTTCATCGAAGAATTTTCGAACATCCTGCAACGTCAGGCCCACTAATCTTCACCAGCTAGCAAGGAGTCGAAGATGGGAGGCTCAGTTCGTTCGAGCATGCGAGGCAGCCGCTCGCGCCGCGCGATGGCCGACATCAACGTCGTGCCGTATATCGACGTGATGCTGGTGTTGCTCGTGATCTTCATGGTGACGGCGCCGCTGGTCGCGCCGTCCATCGTCAATCTGCCCACTGTTGGCGGCGCAAGCCAGCAGCAGCAGACGCCGCCCGTCGTGGTCAATATTCGCCCCGACGGCAATCTGAGCGTACGCTACAAAGATGATTCCGGCGCGACGCAGCAGCAAAACATGTCGCGCGCCGACCTCAACGGCTTCGTCATGGAGCGCGAGCAAAGCCATCCCGACCAGCCCGTCGTGATCGCAGCCGATAAGTCCGTCAAGTATGAGACGGTGATGAACGTGATGTCCGACCTGAAGTCGCGCGGCGTCAAACGTGTCGGACTGCTCGTCAAATCGCAATGATCCGGAACAAAGATACGTATCCGCTGCAGCCTCCGCGCGAGCGGGGCACGGGACGTGCGCTTGCGCTCGCCGTGATCATGCATGTGCTGCTCGGTTTGTTCCTCTACCACGGCATCCGCTGGCAGAACAGCACGCCGGCGGGTGAAGAGGCGGAGCTCTGGACCGAGGTGCCCGATCTGTCGACGCCGCGGCCCGTGCCGCCGCCTCCCGCACCGGTCGCCCCTGCCCCGCCTCCGCCGCAAACGGAAGAAGCCGACATCGCGCTGCAACAGTTAAAGCGTAAGCAGCAGCAAGAGGCTGCGCGCGAAGCGCAACTGGCCGAGCAGCAGCGCCTGAAGGCGCAACAGGAAGCCGATGCGAAGCGCCAGCAGCAACTCGCGGCCCAGCAGGCAGCGCAGCTCGCCCTGCAGCAGAAGCAAGCGAAGCTCAAGCAACAGCAGCAGCAGGAGCAGCAGCAAGCCGCTGCCGAAAAGCTCAAGCAGCAGGAAGCGCTGAAGAAGCAGGCGCAGGAAGACGCGCAAAAGCAGGCGAAACTCGACGCACAGAAGAAGGCCGACGCCGAAAAGGCCGCCAAGGCCAAGGCGCAAGCCGACGCCCAGGCGAAGAAGCTCGACGCCGAGCGGCGCGCGCGCATCGCGCAGATGCAAGGCTCGATGGGCGGCGGCACGGGCACGAGCGGCAACGGTCTCGCGAAAAGCGGCACCGGCAGCGGCTCGGGCGGCAACGCAGCTTCGCCGGGTTATGCGGACAAGGTGCGGCGTCGCGTGCGCCCGAACATCATCTGGGCGGGCGAGACGGCAGGTCTGGAAACCGAGATTTCGGTGCACTGCTCGCCAAGCGGCACGCTGCTTTCGGCCACCATCTCGCGCAGCAGCGGTAATTCGCAGTGGGACGACGCCGCGTTGCGCGCCGTCCAGCGCTCGGATCCCATGCCGGTCGACACGGATGGCAAAACGCCGTCGAACTTTAAAATTACCTTGCGCCCGGCAAGTTAAGGGCGCCCATCGGGACACAGGGAAGCCGTCGCACGGCAGCAGATCACGGAACGATTGGAACGTTTCCCGGTCTGTCTGCTGTTGCACGGTGTGACAAAAATCGCTTTTTGAGGAAACAGCACAGCATGAGTTTGATGACGAAGCTTGGCCTGCGAACTCTCGTCGCGTCTTGCCTGATTGCAGTCGGCGGCGCAGCGAACGCACAACTCAACGTCCTCGTCACCGGCGTGGGCTCTACCCAGTTCCCCATCGCCACGGCTAATTTCGCTGGCGAAGCGAACTCGCCGCAGCAAGTCGCCGCCATCGTGCGCGCCGACCTCGCTCGCAGCGGCAAATTCACCAACATCGACGCCGGCAGCGCGCCGGTCTCGGAAGCCGACTCGGTCGACCTCGGCAGCTGGAAGGCCAAGGGCGCCAACGCGTTCGTGGCGGGCAGCGTCAACAAGCTCCCCAATGGCCAGTACGAAGTGCGCTTCAAGCTGTATGACACGGTGAAAGGCGACAGCCTCGGCGGCCTCGTGCTGCAGAGCCCGCCCAGCGGCCTGCGCATGAGCGCGCACAAGGTTGCTGACTACATCTATCAGAAGCTGTTTGGCGACCGCGGCGTGTTCGCCACGCGCCTGTCTTATGTGATCAAGACGGGCAACCGCTACCAGTTGCAGATTTCGGACTCCGACGGACAAGACGCGCACATCGCGCTGTCGAGCCCGGAGCCCATCATCTCGCCGGCCTGGTCGCCTGACGGCACCAAGGTGGCCTACGTTTCTTTCGAAAAGAAAAAGCCCATCGTCTACGTGCATGACCTGCCCACGGGGCGGCGCGTCATGGTCTCGGACCAGAAGGGCAACAACTCGGCGCCGGCCTGGTCGCCGGACGGCCGCACGCTCGCCGTTGCGCTGTCGCGCACGGGCAACACGCAAATCTTCGCCGTCAACGCCGACGGCTCGGGTCTGCGCCGCCTCACGCAAGGCACGACGATCGACACCGAACCCACCTTCTCTCCTGACGGGCGCTGGATTTACTTCACGAGCGACCGCGGCGGCCAGCCGCAGATCTACAAGATGCCGGCCCAGGGCGAAAGCGCCGGCGCCGCACAACGCGTGACGTTCACCGGCAACTACAACACGAGCCCGAAGGTCAGCCCGGACGGCAAGGAACTGGCGTACATCTCACGCACGGGTGGCGGATTTAAGTTGTACATTCAAGATCTGCAGTCCGGCGTCTCCACGGCGCTCACCGACACGACACATGACGAATCGCCAAGCTTCGCGGCGAACGGTCAGTACATTCTTTACGCCACTCAGGTGAACGGCCGTGGCGTGCTGGCTGCTGTATCGACCGATGGTCGGACGCGGCAAGTTCTGTCCGTTCAGGGCGGCGTCGTGCGCGAGCCGTCCTGGGGTCCTTTTATGCAATAACACTTCAGGAGAGAAAAAATGAAGTCGAATAAAGTCCGCCTGGCCTTGGCCGTCATGATGATCGGTGCGCTGGCCGCATGTAAGTCGGGCGTCAAGACCGAAGGCGAGAACGCCGGCGCAATGAACACTCAGCCGAACCCGAACGCCGTTGCCCAGGTGAACGTCGACGAGCTGAACAACCCGAACAGCCCGCTCGCCAAGCGCAGCGTGTACTTCGACTTCGACAGCTACAGCGTCAAGGACGACTACCAGTCGCTGCTGCAAGCTCACGCTCAGTACCTGAAGACGCATCCGCAGCGTCACGTCCTGATCCAGGGCAACACCGACGAGCGCGGCTCGAGCGAGTACAACCTGGCGCTGGGCCAAAAGCGTGCTGAAGCTGTCCGCCGCGTCCTCGCGCTCGACGGTGTGGGCGACTCACAGATGGAAGCTGTGAGCCTCGGTAAGGAAAAGCCGGTCGCGGCAGGCCACGACGAAGCATCGTGGTCGCAGAACCGCCGTGCTGACCTCGTGTACCAACAGTAATTGAGTATTGGATGAAGGGGCGTATGTCGCACCGTTTCTCCCTGCTGCGGGTAGCCGCAGCCGCCTGCGTAGCCGGAAGCGCCTTCGCGTCGCTGCCGGCTCACGCGGGTCTCTTCGATGACGATCAGGCGCGCCAGGCGATTCTCGACCTGCGCGCGAAGACGGACAATCTGACTAGCCAGCTGTCCGCAGCCCAGCGCACGATCCTCGATCAGTCCAACCACCTCGACCAGCTCAATCAGCAGGTCGCGACGTTGCGCGGACAGAACGAGGACATGGCGAACCAGCTGGCCACCCTGCAGAAGCAACAGAAGGACTACTACACGGACCTGGATACGCGCCTCAAGAAGTTCGAGCCGCAGCAGCAAACCGTGGATGGCCAGCAGGGCACCGTTCAACCCGGTGAGACGGAGGCGTTCAACGCCGCTTCGCAGCAGTTTCGCAACGGCGACTTCAAGCAGGCTGCAACGGCGTTCCGCAGCTTCATCTCGAAGTATCCGCAAAGCCCCTACCAGCCGACCGCGCAATACTGGCTCGGCAATGCGCTCTACGCGCTGAAGGACTACAAGGGGTCGACCGCGACGTGGCAGAACGTGGTCAAGAACTATCCGCAAAATCCGCGTGCGGCCGATTCGCTGCTGGCGATTGCGAACAATCAGATTGAGCAGGGGCAAAAGGCTGCGGCCAAGCGCACGCTCGAGCAGATCGTTTCGCAGTACAGCGGCACGGAAGTGGCGCAGACGGCGCAGAGCAAGCTGTCACAGCTCAAGTAATTGCTCCCCGCGCGAGCTTGGTTGACACGCGCGGAGAGCATCGCTATAATCTCGCTTCTCTTTTGGGTCGTTAGCTCAGCTGGTAGAGCAGCGGACTTTTAATCCGTTGGTCACAGGTTCGAATCCCGTACGGCCTACCAAAGAATAAAAAGCCCAGTCCTCGTGACTGGGCTTTTTGCTTTGATGTTGCCCCTCCCCGCAGTTCCTTCCCCCGTCGCACAGGCCACGTCATCATGAAGTTCTCGACTCTCGCCTGCGCCCTGCTCGCGCTGCTTCTGATCAGCCTGCGCGTCCAGGCGCAAATGCAAGCCCCGCCCGAAAACTACGAATATCTGCGCCGCATTAGCGTGCCCGACGTCGTCATCAACTGCGTCGCCGCGCTCGACGAGTGGGTGCGCCAGGGCCAGCGCTATGATTCGCTGCTCGTGCCGGACCGCCGCGCCCTCACCGCGCATGTCGAAACACCCGCGCCCGATGGCGCCATCATGCGCGTATCGACTTCGGGTGCCATGGCGCAGGCCTCGCCCATCGACACGCTCGTTCATCTGCGCGGCTTCGCCAAGGTACGCGGTAAGTACGCGTGGGAGCCCGTGAAGGCAACCTGCGGCGTCTGGCACTCGCACATCGTCGATGTCGCGCTGAAGCCGCGGCCGGCGCACACCGACTCGACCATCCAGTAAATTCAATTGCACGCGCGCATAAAAAAACCCGTGCGCACGACACGCACGGGTTTTCGCTTTAGCGCGGGTTTCGCCGCGCTTATTCCGCCTTGATGCCTTCGACCTGGATCTGCAGCGTCGTTGCCATCTTGAAGCCATAGGCCTTGCCGTAGGTCACGCCGTAGTCGGCGCGATCGAATTCGGCGCTGGCGTCGGCGCCGCACACTTCACGCTTGAGCATGGGGTTCTGGAAGCATTTGAACGAATCGATCTTGAGGTTCAGCGGCTTCGTGACACCGTGCAGCGTGAACGTGCCAATCACTTCAACCGGCTTGTCGCCGTCGAACTTGATCGACGTGCCCTTGTAGACGGCAGTCGGGTACTTGGCCGCGTCGAGCAGTTCCGCCGAGCTCACGTGCTTGTCGAGTGCCGAGTTGCCGGTGTCGATGGACGAGGCGTCGATGGTCACGTCGACCGTGCCGGTCTTCGCCGTGCGGTCGAGCACGACGGTGCCCGAGCTCTTCGTGAACTTGCCGCGCCAGACCGAGACGCCGCCGAAGTGGTCGGCTTCGAAGCTCGGGAACGTGTGCGACGGGTCAAGGTTGTACGTCGTGGGCGTTGCGAACGCGGGCGTGGCGATAGCGGCGGCCAGCGCGGCGGCGGCAAACAGAGTGGTCTTCATAAAAGCGTGGTTCCTGATACGAATGAGACGGCGAATAAAGTAGCCATAAACGCCGGATGAAACGAACAACCGGCGCGCGTCAGTGCGCGGCGGTCACGATATGAAACTTGATCTGCACGTCATCGGCGACGATCGACGTGTCCTTCCACTCGCCCGAGCCAATGCCGTAGGCGAGGCGCTTGATGGGCAATGCGCCGTCGAACACCTGGTTCGCGCCGTCCTTGCGGTACGTCACCGGCACGACCACATCGGTCGTCTTGCCCCGGATCGTGAGCTTGCCCGCGACCGTGAAGGCGCCGTTCGCGCCCGCCTTGATCTGCGTGGAAACGAAGGTGGCGTGCGGGAAGTGCGCAGCGTCGAACCATTCGTCGCCGGCGACTTCCTTGTTGTAGTCGGGCGAGCCAAGATCGAAGCTCGCCACGTCGACGTCGAGCTTCGCGCTCGATGCCGCGGCGTTGGCCGGGTCGAAATGCACGTCGGCGTTAAAGCGGCTGAAGCGCCCTTCCACTGGCACGTTCATCTGCTTGAACACGGCCGAGACGGAGCTTTTCGCGGCTTCGGCGGCGGCGTCCGCATTCGTTGCGAAGGAGGCGGTGAAAGCCGCGCCGGCGGCAAGCGCCACGCCAAGCGCGACGATGGAAACTTTGGAGGCGAAACGTTGGATCATGGACAGTCGGTTCGCTGTGAGCGGTGAAAAGACGATGAAGCGACGATGAAGCTGCGCACTGCGCTTAGTCGCGCGGCGTGCCGGGTTTACCGGATTTGCCAAAAGAAGGCAGCATGCGCGCGAGGATATTCTGGCGATCGAGCCATTGATGCTTCACGACCGCAAGCACGTGCAGCACCACGACCGCGAGCAACGTGTAGTTGAGCGCGACGTGAACGATCCGCAACGTGCCCTTGAGCGCTTTGTCGGGGCCGATGATCGTGGGCAGCGGCCAGATGCCGAGGTACACGACTTGGATGCCCGCCGCCGAGCTATAGAGATAGCCGGTCACGGGGATCGCGACCATCAGCACGTAAAGCACGAAGTGGCCTGCGTGCGCCGCGCCGCGCTCCCAGCCGTGCATGGAACCCGGCAGCGCGGGCGCGCGATGTGTCGCACGCCACAGGAGGCGCACCAGCACGAGCGCGAGCACGGTCACGCCAATCCACTTGTGCCACGAGAAATAGCGCAGCTTGGTGGGCGTGATGCCGGGGATATCGGTCATGATCCAGCCGAGCGCGAAGCCCCAGACGATCAGCGTGGCGACCAGCCAGTGCAGCAGCATGGCGACGCCGCTGTAGCGGCCAGTGGACTTAACGGAACGATTCATCGGCATGGACATCCTCAACAAGGAAGGCGCACTTTAACCGGCGTCAGCTATTCAAACAATCGTCTAGAATGGATCGTTATCATCTATTTTCTGGATAGGTCGATCCTGGAGCGCTCATGGACCGTTCGCCGAGTCTCGAACAGCTGCGCGCACTGATTGCCGTGGCGGAAACCGGCAGCTTTTCAGCGGCGGCGCGCCAGCTCGATCGCGCGCAGTCGGTGGTGAGCTACACGATCGCCAATCTGGAGGCGCTGCTCGGCGTCGCCCTGTTCGTACGCGGCAAGCGCAAGCCCGAGCTCACAGCCGCGGGGCGGGCGATTCTCGCCGATGCGCGCCGTCTCGATCTGCTGATGGGTCAGCTTAACGCCAAGGCGGCCGGTCTGCAGCGCGGGCTCGAAGGCGAGGTCTCGGTGGCCGTGGACGTGATGTTTCCGTCGCCACGGCTCGTGGAGGCCTTGCAGGCGTTCGCGCTGGCCTTTCCGACCGTGGCGCTGAACCTCACCATGGAGGCGCTCGGCGGCGTGCTCAAGCTCGTGCTCGACGGCGATTGCGCCATCGGCATCAGTGGGCCGAACCAGAACTGGCCGCATGTGATCGAAGCGCGCACGATCGGCACGGTCGAGCTCGTGCTGGTGGCCGCGCCGATTCATCCGCTCGCGCAGGCCGCGCAGCCCGTGCGCATCTCCGACGCGCGCGAGCACACCCAGCTCGTGCTGACCGACCGCAGCCGGCTCACGCTCGGCCAGACTTTCGGGGTGTACAGCAACCGCGCGTGGAAGCTGGGCGACCTCGGTGCGAAGCACCGCCTGTTGCTCGCGGGGCTCGGCTGGGGGTCGATGCCGCGCCATCTCGTCGAGGCCGACCTCGAAGCTGGGCGCCTCGTGCGCATCGCGCTCGCCGACCGCGGCTCGGTGAACTACAACATCTCGCTGATCCACCGCACGGACGCCGCCACCGGCCCCGCGTGCCAGTGGTTGAGCCACTATCTCGCGAGCGGCACGCCGCCCGGCACGCTAGTCGCCGACGCGTACTGAACGCGTCTCGAACGCCAACGGCGAAACCCTCGGCACGCATCCGGGATGCCACGCCCAGTTGCGCCGATACAACCCTCGCGCGACACCCATTTTTCGAGAAACATCGTCGTGCCATGATCGCGCCGCTTGCGCGCCGTCGACCAAGACTTCGGCCGCTCCTTTTGTGCGTTGTCCGGTACGTCTCATGTACACCTTCGTCTGCTGCCTGCTTTCCAATCTCGCTCTGCTCGCCGCCGTGCAACTGGCGTGCGCCATCGCTCGCGCCATGCGCCCCGATCTGCGTGTGCGCGGCACGCTTATGTTCGCCGGCATCATCGCCATTGCCCTGGTGTTCGACGCCGCGCTTACGTTTCTCGTGTTCGCCGACGCGGGCGGCCCGTGGCGCGCGCACAACCCGACCGAAACGTTCTACGCACGCGCGGCCGCCTACCTACTCGCGGTCGTGCTGGCGTTCGTCCTTGCGCGCGTCTGGCGCCGGCGCAGCGCGCGCCGCCAAGCGCCGCCCGATGCGCTTGTGATCGAAACCTCGCCGTACAGCAAGTCGACACTGCCGATGTAAGCACGCCGCCGCGCTCCGACCGCCCTCCTCCTCTTGCTCCGCGATCATGCATTGCGCATGAATCGACAGTGGCACAGCGCTGCGTCTCTCACACGCAGCCTGGTATCAATCCGTCGGCACCCGGGCACGTTCGTCGCACGCTCTCGCCACTTGGCCTATAAATGCACCTGCATGCATGCGACAGAGCGCCGCAGCTCATCGCGAGGCCATTCGCGTGCCTCTCACCTGACTCAATAACCATATCAACATCGTTTCAAGCGAGGACATCTTGGATCTCGAAACAATCCGCACATTCATCATGACCCGGGGCATGGACTTCGGGACCAAGGTCGTCGCGGCGATCGTCTTGTGGATCGTCGGACGCTGGGTCATCAACCTGATCACCGGCTTGCTGCGCAAAGTGCTCTCGCGCAACCAGCGCGTCGACCCCACGCTCGCGCATTACCTCGGCTCGATCCTCGGCGGCTTGCTGAATCTGCTGCTGGTCCTCGCGATCCTCCAGGTGTTCGGAGTGCAGACCACCTCGTTCGCAGCACTGCTCGCGGGCCTCGGTCTCGCCATCGGCACGGCTTGGGGCGGCCTGCTCGCGCACTTCGCGGCGGGCGTCTTCATGCAGGTGCTGCGTCCGTTCAAGGTCGGCGACTTTGTGACGGCCGGCGGCGTGACGGGCACCGTGAAAGAGCTCGGCATCTTCGGCACGACCATCATCTCGCCGGACAACGTCGTGAACATCGTGGGCAACAACAAGATCTTTTCGGACACCATCTCGAACTTCAGCGCCACGCCGGTGCGCCGCGTCGAACTGACCGCGAAGATCGCCAACGGCGTCGACCCCGTCGATGCAGCCAAGCGGCTGCGCGCCGTGGTCGCGGCCATTCCCAACGTGGCGCAGGAACCGGCGCCCGACGTCGAGGTGCTGTCGTTCACGCCCGAAGGTCCGCTCCTGTGCGTGCGGCCTTATACGAGCAACGATCACTACTGGCAGGTGTACTTCGACACCAACCGCGCGATCGTCGAGACCTTCCGTGACGCGGGCTATCCGACGCCGGAAACGCCATCGATCATTCGCCGCGTGGGCTAAAACGCACCACGCTGCACCGCGCCGTCTCGCGCAAAAACAAACGGCATCGTCCTCGCGGGCGATGCCGTTTTTTTCTTGGAGCAGCCGAACCGCCGGGCCACTCTCACGCGCGAACGCGTGCGTCAGTCGTGCTGCGGCGCTATGAGTTGCGGTTGCCGTTCGGCCCGCGCATGGTGCTGTCACGCCCGCTCTTGCGCGTCATCTTCCAGAGCCCGCCGATGAGCACCGGCACGATGGCCGCGCCAATGCCCACGAGCACGATCACGTTCAGATACTGGCGAATGAACGGAATGTTGCCGAAGAAGAAGCCGAGCAGCACGAGCAGCAGCACCCAGAACAGCGCACCCGTGATGTTGAAGAACTGGAAGCGCCGCATGCTCATCTGCGAGACGCCCGCGACGAACGGCGCGAAGGTGCGTACGACCGGAATGAAGCGTGCGAGCACAATGGTCTTGCCGCCGTGGCGTTCGTAGAAATCGTGGGTCTTTTGCAGTGCCGCGCGGTCGAGAAAGCGTTCGAGCACGGGAATGCGCGTATTGAACACCTTCGGTCCGATGGCATGGCCGATCAGATAGTTGACCGTGTTGCCCGAGACCGCCGCCACGATCAGCAAGACCAGCAGCAGGCCAAGATTCATCTCGTGCGTGGCCGCGAACGCGCCGCCGATGAACAGCAGCGAATCGCCGGGCAGGAACGGCAGGACCACGAGCCCGGTTTCGCAAAACACGATCAGGAAAAGGACCGCATAAACCCAGGCGCCGTACTGCTGGATGAAGACTCCGAGAAACTTGTCGATGTGCAAGACGAGATTGGCAAACTGCAGCAGCGTATCCAAAAGTATCCCTTATTGGTCGTGGCCCGGCGCCCGGTTAAAGTGCGCGAGGCCGATGTTGCGCGAGAAGCAAAATTGACCGCGCCATGATACCTAAAGTGCCCCTCGTCACGAAAAATTCCCCCGAAAATCCGCAAAAATCTATCGAAAGCGCACCGAAAGCACCTCGAACGTCGCCAAAACAGGGGACCTAAGCGTGCGCCGGCGCAGCCCGGGGACGCCCGCGCCGAATCGCTATAATTGCGCGCATGTCTTCGAATTCCGATCTTGCCGGCGCTGGCGCAATTCCCGGCAGTGCACCGAGCAGTGCATCCGTCAATGCGCCCGACTCTGCCGACAGCGCAGCCGCCCATGCGACCACCGCAACCGCCGCAGCGGCGGACCCCGCGCACGCCTCGCGCTCCCCACAGCCTGCGCGCGCGATCCAGGCGCTGCCCGACCAACTGATCAGCCAGATCGCGGCGGGCGAAGTGGTCGAGCGCCCTGCCTCGGTCGTGAAAGAGCTGCTCGAAAACGCGCTCGACGCGGGCGCGTCCACGCTGCGCATCCTGCTCGACGAAGGCGGCGTAAAGCGCATCTCGATCGCTGACGACGGCTGCGGCATCCCCGAAGCCGAATTGCCGCTCGCGCTGACGCGCCACGCAACCAGCAAGATCCGCTCGCTCGCCGAACTCGAAAGCGTCGCGACGCTCGGGTTTCGCGGCGAAGCGCTGGCCTCGATCGCCTCGGTGGCCGAGATGTCGATCACGAGCCGCCCCGCCAGCGCCGCGCACGCCGTGAAAATCGACGCCCACACGGGCGCGCTCTCGCCCGCCGCGGGCGGCCAGGGCACCACCATCGAAGTGCGCGAGCTGTACTTCAACACGCCTGCGCGCCGCAAGTTTCTGAAGAGCGAGCAGACCGAGCTCGGCCACTGTCTCGAGATGATCCGCCGCAGCGCGCTCGCACGGCCCGACGTGGCGATCTCGGTGCTGCACAACGGCCGCGCCGTCGAGCACTGGAACGCGAGCGATCCGGCCACGCGCGTCTCGAAGATTCTCGGCGAGACCTTCGCCACCGCGCACCTGCCGCTCGACGAGCGCGCCGGACCGCTCGCCGTCTACGGCTGCGCGGGCCTGCCTACCGCGAGCCGCAATCGCGCCGACCAGCAGTACTTTTTCGTGAACGGCCGCTACGTGCGCGACAAGCTGCTCACGCACGCCGTGCGCGCCGCCTACGAAGACGTGCTCCACGGCGACCGCTATCCGTCGTATGTGCTGTTTCTCGACTTGCCGCCCGAAGCAGTCGACGTGAACGTGCATCCGTCGAAGATCGAGGTGCGCTTTCGCGACTCGCGCTCGATTCACCAGTTCGTGTTCCATGCGGTGCAGCGCGCGCTTGCACGCCACGCGGGTGCATCGCCGGAAACCACCTCGGGCGGCCACGCCGCGCTGATCGAGCCGCGCGCCGCGCCGGGCGCCGGCGTGCTGGGCGGCTCCGTTGGGCTGGCTTCGGGGGCTTCGGGCGCCACCGGCAACGCCGGTGTTTCCGGTGCGCCGTCCGCTAGCTTTGGCACGCCTGGCAAGTTCGGCACCGCCAGCGTCGCGAGCAGCTTCGGCGGCGCGGGAAGCGGCTTTTCCGGTGGCGTGGGAGGCCGCGCTTCGGGATTCGGCTCTAGCAGCTCTAGCGGCAGCGCGAGCGGCAGCTCGGGCGCCAGCGGCAACACCTGGCTACGCCAGTCGCGCATGACGCAAGGCAGCCTGCCCGTCGCGCAGCCGCTTGCGCTCTACGACGCCCTGTTCGGCCGCAAGGACGTCGGCGCAGGCACAGCACAAGGCGCGACAGTGTCCCACGCGGAAGACGCCGGCGCGTCCTTCTCCGCGCAAGCGCCCCAGCCCGCCTTCGACGCTCGCGACGACCATCCGCTCGGCTTCGCGCTCGGCCAGGTGCATGGCATCTACGTGCTCGCGCAAAACGCGCGCGGCCTTGTAATCGTCGACATGCACGCCGCGCACGAACGCATCCTCTACGAGCAGTTCAAGCAGGCGCTCGCCGAGCGCTCGCTCGCGGTCCAGCCGCTGCTGATCCCTATCTCGATGACGGCCGACCCCGTGGAGACCGGCACCGTCGAGGAAGAAAAAGCCACGCTCGAAGCGCTCGGCTTCGATCTCGCGGTGCTCTCGCCCACGTCGATCGCCATCCGCGCGGTACCCGCGCTCCTGAAGGACTCGGACCTGCAAGCGCTCGCGCGCGCGGTGCTCGCCGATCTGCACGCCTATGGCGGCTCGCGCGTGCTGACCGAGCGCCAGCACGAGATGCTCGGCACGCTCGCCTGCCACCACGCGGTGCGCGCGAACCGGCGCCTCACGCTCGACGAGATGAACGCGCTCCTGCGCCAGATGGAAGCGACCGAGCGCGCCGACCAGTGCAATCACGGCCGGCCCACGTGGTATCAGCTCACGCTCGCCGATCTCGACCGGCTCTTCATGCGCGGGCAGTGACACAACACTCATGAAGCCATCCAGCGAAGCATTGCCCATCGCGTGTCTGCTCGGGCCCACGGCCTCGGGCAAGACGGCGGCCGCGCTCACCTATGCCGCCGCACAAGCCAGCGCGGCACACGCTCGCACCGTCGAGATCGTCAGCGTCGATTCGGCGCTCGTGTATCGCGGCATGGACATCGGCACGGCCAAGCCCAGCGCAGAAGAACGCGCGGCGGCCGCGCATCATCTGATCGACATCGTCGATCCCGCAGAGGCCTACTCGGCCGCCAACTTCCGCGCCGATGCCCTGCGCGTGGCCGGCGAGATCGTCGCGCGCGGCAACATTCCCTTGCTCGTGGGCGGCACGATGCTCTACTACAAGGCGCTCACGCAAGGGCTCAACGACCTGCCGGGCGCGGACCCCGCCGTGCGCGCGCAACTCGACGCCGAAGCCGCGCGCGATGGCTGGCCCGCGCTCCACGCGCGCCTGGCGCAAGTCGACCCTGCCACGGCCGCGCGCCTCGCGCCCAACGACTCGCAACGCATCCAGCGTGCGCTCGAAATCTTCATGCTCTCGGGCCAGCCGATGTCGGCGCTGCTCGCCGCTCCGCGCACGAACGCCACGCGCGAAGATGAAGCGGCGCGCTACTGTTTCGTGCCGATCGCGCTCGAACCGTCGGATCGCGGCGTGCTGCACAAGCGCATCGAGCAGCGCTTCGACGCCATGCTCGCCGCCGGCTTCCTCGACGAGGTAAAGGCGCTGCGCGCGCGCGGCGACCTCGATCCGAACCTGCCTTCGATGCGCTGCGTGGGCTATCGCCAGGCCTGGGAATACCTCGACGGCGCGATCGACTACGCCACGATGCGCGACAAGGGCGTGTTCGCCACGCGCCAGCTCTGCAAGCGCCAACTCACGTGGCTGCGCGCGATGCCCGAGCGCATCGTCGTCGACTGCTGCGCGGCCGATGCGACCGCGCAGGCTGTAGCCGCGATCTCGGCGGTCGCACACGCACAGGGCTGAACCCACGAGCGCGGGCGTTGCGCCTGCCCGCCCTCTTCCAGGCCCGCCGCCGCGTTTGTGCATCACAACATTGCCGCCACGCATTTTCCTCGGCGCACCCGCGCACGCGCCTGTGCGTCGTAAAGCACCCGCAGCACGCCACAAAAAACCCGCTGAAGCCGGCTTGACTTTCGCTCGGCCGAATACGATCATTCGTTCATCAATAGATCAATTGCTCGATATCACCGGGCAGCGCATGGATGCGCATCGACACACACCAAGCGCGCATGACGCTATCGGAGGAGACACAGATGGACAGCGAACGCAGCCACGCGAACGTGATCCTGCACATCGGCGCCGGGTCGTTTCATCGTGCGCATCAGGCGTGGTATCTGCATCGCGCGAATCTCGCGCGCCAGCCCGACGAGCCGACCTGGTCGCTCACCGTCGGCAACATCCGCGCCGACATGAACGCCGTCATGGACGCGCTCGCCGCGCAGCACGGCGTCTACACGCTCGAAACGGTCACGCCGCAGGGCGAGCGCGCCTACGAGACGATCCGCTCGATCACGCGCGTGCTGCCGTGGTCGGCCGACCTCGCGACGCTGATCGAGGCAGGCGCGGATCCCGCGTGCAAGATCATCGCGTTCACGGTGACCGAGGGCGGCTATTACCTCGATGAGCACGACCGCCTCGATACCGCGAATCCCGATCTCGCCGCCGACCTCAACGGCGCGCGCGGCACGATCTACGGCGCGCTGGCCGCGATTCTCGAAGCGCGCATGGCGCGCGGCGGCGATCCTGGCAAGTGCGCGGTCACGCTCCAGACCTGCGATAACCTGCGCAGCAACGGCAAGCGTTTTCACGCAGGCATGCGCGAATTCCTCGCGCTGCGCGGTGCAATGGCGCTGCGCGACTGGTTCGACGCCCACACCACCTGCCCCGATTCGATGGTCGACCGCATCACGCCGCGCCCCACGCCCGACGTGCGCGAGCGCGTGAAGGCCGCCACCGGCATCGACGACGCCTGCCCCGTGATGGGTGAGGCCTTCATCCAATGGGTGATCGAAGATCACTTCTGCGCAGGGCGTCCCGCGTGGGAGCGCGCGGGCGCGGAGATGGTCGAATCGGTGATGCCTTACGAGGAGGCCAAGATCCGCATCCTCAACGCGACGCATAGCTGCATCGCGTGGGCAGGCACGCTCGTCGGGCTCGACTACATTCACGAGGGCACCCATGACGCCGACATTCGCACGTTCGCGCGCGAGTACGTGAGCGAGGACGTGATCCCCTGCCTCACGCCGAGCCCGCTCGATCTCGCGAAATACCGCGACGTCGTGCTCGACCGCTTCAGCAATCCGTACATCCAGGACACGAATCAGCGCGTGGCCGCCGATGGATTTTCGAAGATTCCAGGCTTCATCGCGCCAACCATCGCGCAGCGCATCGCGGCCGGCGCCGTGCCAGCCGCCACCACCATCCTGCCCGCACTGTTCCTGCGCTTTCTGCAGCGCTGGAGCAAAGGCACGTTGCCGTACGCGTACCAGGACGGCGTGATGGACGGCCAGGCTGTGAAGCGCATGTTCGAGTCGCAAGACTCGAACGCCGCGCTCGCCGCGTTCAGCGCCGACAAGCTGCTCTGGGGCAGCCTCGCGGGCAGCGCGCCGCTCGCCAGCGCCCTGCGCGACGCGCTCGCGCGCGTGGATGCATGGCTCGCGCAGCGCGGATGCAGCGTCTGAGCATGCGCCGCGCCCCTGGGTCGGCGCGCATGGCGCGGCCCGGCGCGCGCGGCTAAAGTAGCCCCTCCACCCTCACGACCTGCGCGCGCGCCATATCCATGTACCTCGGCATCGACCTCGGCACCTCCGAAGTAAAAGTCCTGCTGCTCGCCCCCGACAGCCGCGTGATCGGCACCGCGGGCTCGCCGTTCACGGTCTCGCGCCCACAACCGCGCTGGGCCGAACAGGATCCCGCCGACTGGTGGGACGGCACGCGCCGTGCGCTCGCCGCGCTACGCGAGAAGCATCCGCGCGAATTTGCCGAGGTGCGCGGCATCGGCCTCTCGGGGCAGATGCACGGCGCGGTGCTGCTCGACAAGAACGACACCGTGCTGCGGCCCGCGATCCTCTGGAATGACATGCGCGCTGTCGACGAATGCGCCGAGCTCACCGCACGCGCGCCGCAACTGCATCGCGTGGCCGGCAATCTGGCGATGCCGGGCTTCACCGCGCCCAAACTGCTGTGGGTCGCGCGCCACGAGCCCGAGCACTTTCGCAGGATGGCCTGCGTGCTGCTGCCCAAGGACTGGCTGCGCCTGAAACTCACGGGCGGCAAAGTCTCCGATCCGTCCGACGCGGCGGGCACGCTGTGGCTCGACGTCGCCAGACGCGACTGGTCCGATGCGCTGCTCGACGCCTGCAACATGACGCGCGCGCAGATGCCAGCGCTCGCCGAGGGCAGCGCGCCTTCAGGCACGCTGCTGCCCGCGCTCGCGCGCGAGTTCGGCCTGCGCGAGGACGTGGTGGTCGCGGCGGGTGGCGGCGACAACGCCACGAGCGCGATCGGCATCGGCGCCGTGCAGCCCGGCGACGGCTTCGTCTCGCTCGGCACCTCGGGCGTGCTGTGCGTGATCGGCGATCGTTTCAGGCCGAATCCGGCCTCGGCCGTGCATGCGTTCTGCCATGCGATTCCCGAGCGCTGGCATCAGATGAGCGTCGTGCTCTCGGCGGCCAGTTGCCTGCGCTGGGTCTGCAAGCTCACCGGCACCGACGAGCCCACGCTGCTCGCCGAAGTCGAGCGCCTCGCGCCGCAAACGCTCGCGCAAGCGCCGCTCTTCTTGCCTTACCTCTCCGGCGAGCGCACGCCGCACAACGACCCCTATGCGCAAGGCGTGTTCTTCGGCATGACGCACGCGACCGACCGCGCGCTGCTTGGCTATGCCGTGCTCGAAGGCGTGACGCTCGCGCTCACCGACGGCCTCGACGCACTGCGCGCAGCGGGCACCGAAGTAGGCCCGCTCTCGATGCTCGGCGGCGGCGCGCGCAGCGCGTATTGGGCGCAGCTAGCAGCCGACGCGTTCGACACCCCCACGCGCCAGCACGGCGGCGGCGAAACGGGTGCGGCGCTTGGCGCGGCGCGCCTCGGCTGGCTCGCGGCGGGCGGCGCGTTCGACGAGGTGCTGGCGAAGGCCCCCGTTGCCGCCGAATACACGCCCGATGCCACGCGCCACGCCGCGCTGCGCGAGCGGCTAGAAGCGTACCGCGCGCTGTATCGGCACGTGCGCCCGCTCTTCGATCCCGCGCGAGAAAGGCTCGCCTGAGGGCGCCGAACGTTTCCAGTACACTTCGCCTCGCCCCAGACCAACCCGCTCACGCATTCGCTGCGAAGCCCGCCCCGATCACCACCGTGCCCAAGTCCACCGAAAAACTCGATCTCGCCACCCGCGCCGCCTGGCTCTACTACGTGGCCGGCAACACCCAGAACGAGATCGCCGAAAAGCTCCAGGTGTCGCGCCCGGTGGCACAGCGCCTCGTGGCGTTCGCGGTCGAGAAGAATCTGATTCGCGTGCGCGTCGATCATCGGCTGGCCGACTGCCTCGCGCTCGCGGACCAGCTCTCGAAACGCTACGGCCTGGCCATGTGCGAAGTGGTGCCCGTGGACGGCGACACGCAAGAAGCCATCGACCGCAAGCTCGCAGTGGCCGGTGCACAGGTCATGGAGCGCTATCTGGGCGAGGAGCGGCCAATGGTCGTGGCGGTGAGCAGCGGGCGCACGCTCAAGGCCGCCGTCGATCAGATCGCGCAGCTCGAACGGCCGCAGCATCGCCTCGTCTCGATGGTGGGTGCGATTGCGCAGGACGGCTCCTCGAACCGCTACGACGTGGCGCTGCATATCTCCGAGAAAACCGGCGGCAAGCATTTTCTGCTGCCCGCGCCGCTCATCGCCGACAACGAGGCCGAGCGCGCACAATGGTGCAATCACCGGCTCTACCGCATCGTCGAGTCACTGTCGGGCGAGGCCGATGTGGCGTTCGTCGGCATCGGCAATATCGGCGAGCATTGCCCGCTGCATGAAGACGGCTTCCTCACTACCGACGAAGTCCACGAGTTGATGCGTCTGGGGGCGATTGCGGAGATGCTCGGCCTGCCGATCGATGCGAACGGCCAGCGCGTGGATTCGCCCACGGGACGGCGCGTGACGAGCCTGCGCCTGGATGCGCCGCCGAAGCGCCCCACCATCGGCTTCGCGGGCGGCGCGCGCAAGCGCGACGCGGTCATCGCAGCGCTCAAGGGCGGCTGGCTCTCGGGGCTCGTGACGGATGAGGAATGTGCGCGGGCGGCGTTGGGGGATAGGGGCTGAGCGTCGCCGGGTTCGGGTTTCCGGGCGCCTGCGGTTGCGTGCCGCGCACAACGCCCCTTCGAGAGCGATCCGGCGCATGTAGGCGCATATCTCTCTCGGACCTCAATTCGATCACCCCCTATATATTGATGTCAAACAATACGTCTTGCGCTGTGGGCGGCTACGCTGCGGTGACCCTCGGCCCGGACTTGCGACGGCCGGAGCCTTCGGTTATCCCGCGGATTTAAACATGGAGAAAAATGGCAATCCCCGCATAGTTAGGGTTCAAAGATGACAGCAATACGAACGATAATTTAACGGAAAGCAAAATGCCGTGGACATACCATCAAGCGAGCGGCAGGCTCGAGCGCAACGGAACAGTGGTTATAGGTGGATACTCAGGTATCGGAGCCGGCAAGAACAATCCAACCATGCAGGCAACGCCAAATGTCGGGCCGATTCCACGAGGGGAATACCGAATAGGAGCGCCGTTCACCCATGCGCACTCCGGTGTCTATACCATGCGTTTAACACCGATCAACGGCACTATCACCTTTGGTCGCGACGGTTTCATGATTCATGGTGACAACGTCGCGCATCCAGGCCTGGCATCGAATGGTTGCGTTATTGAACGAATGGCGGTTCGTAGCCAAATTTGGAGCAGCGGCGATCACATTCTCAAGGTTGTCCAGTGATGCGAAAACTACTCGTGCTTTTATCGATGACGCCAGCAATGTGTTTCGCGAAATTGCCAGCCGGGTTACCTTGTGCCAGTTGGCCCACCAATGTGGCCGAGGTGAAATTGCAGAATGCTGGTGTTTTCAAGATCACCCAGCTGGACGAATCGAAAACAAAAGCGGTCCCGATCGCAATTCAAAGTATCGGAAAAGACCTGTATCGACAAGTTTTCGACATCACGCTTTACGCGCACTCTGGCGAAAAATTCCACGTTGTAACAGTCAACAACGCCTCCTCAACGGAGTGCTCAATGAGCGACGTGGATATCTATGTGGTTTCCCAGAAATTCGATGCGCAAGTTCCTTGATTTGTGCTGAATCCAAATACTGGCGGCTGACCCAAGCGAAAAAAAGCCCGCTCGAAAGCGGGCATATAAGGCCTTGATTCAGGCCCCCTCTGCGACAATCATCGCGGCGCCGCCTCGCTCCCGAAACGGCGCCTCTATCTCAAGCCGCCATCTGCTGCGCGAAGCGGCGCTCGAACGCAATGCCGTCGGCATCGAACAGATGGCAATGATCGGGCGACGCGCCCAGCTTCATCGCCTCGCCGCGTTCGTGCTGCTCAAGCGGCGGAATGCGCGCGATCAGGCCATCCGGAGCAACGGGCGACTCCGCGTAAAGGTACGCTGCGTCGCCGAGGGACTCCACCGTATTGGCCTTCGCGCTCACGCCGTATTCGCCCGTGGCGACATGCATATGCTCGGGGCGGATGCCCACTGTCACCTTGTTGCCTTCGCGCGCGCCTGATGCCGTATTCGGCTCCACCGCCACCTTCTGCGTCTCGCCCGTTTCGTAGCGCACCACAACGCCGTCGCTCGCGACCTGCTGCACGACGCCATCGAGAAAGTTCATCTTCGGCGAGCCGATGAAACCGGCCACGAACCGGTTCACCGGCGCGTGGTAGAGACGGTTCGGACTCCCTACTTGTTCCACATTGCCTGCCGAAAGCACCACGATCTTGTCCGCCAGCGTCATCGCCTCGACCTGGTCATGCGTCACGTAGATCATTGTTGTTTTCAGCTCGTCGTGCAGGCGCGCGAACTCCAGCCGCATCTTCACGCGCAGCGCCGCGTCGAGGTTCGAGAGCGGCTCGTCGAACAGGAACACCTTGGGCTTGCGCGTGATCGCACGCCCGATCGCCACGCGCTGGCGCTGACCGCCGGAAAGCTGCTTGGGCTTGCGGTCGAGCAGATGGTCGATGTGAAGTATCTTCGCGGCGTTCCTCACCGCCGCGTCGATCTCGTCCTTCTTCGTGCCCGCGAGCTTGAGCCCGAACGCCATGTTGTCGTAAAGCGTCATGTGCGGATAGAGCGCGTACGACTGAAATACCATCGCGATGCCGCGCTTGGCCGGCGGCACGTCGTTCATGCGTGCGCCGTCGATCATAAGGTCGCCGCCGCTGATGTCCTCGAGTCCCGCGATCATCCGCATGAGCGTGGTCTTGCCGCAGCCGCTCGGGCCCACGAACACGACGAACTCGCCGTCCGCAATATCGAGGTTCACGTCGCGCAGCACTTCGGTTTCGTCGTAGCGCTTGAGCACGTCTCTCAGGGTCACGCTTGCCATGATGTCTGTCTCCGTTCAATCACGAATCAATTCGCTGTGCAGTTTGCTGCGAAGTTGGCGAAAAGCCGCGCTCATTGCGCGCGAGCCTCCGCCTTCTGTATCCAGTCCGCCACGAGCGCGGGCAGCGCGCGCATGTCGTCGAAAATCTCCTGTGCGCCTACTTCGCGCAATTCGAGCGCGTGCGCGTCGCCGCCCACATGCGCGCCGCCCACGAAGCCCAGCACCGTCATGCCCGCCGCGCGCGCCGCGCTCACACCCGCCACGCTGTCTTCCACCACGAGGCATCCATCGGGCGCCACGCCCAGCCCCTGCGCCGCCGCGAGATAAACGTCCGGCGCGGGCTTCGGCCTTGCCACCATATCGGCGCAATAGATGCGCTCGTTAAAAAAGCGCGCGAGGCCGTTGCGCTCCAGCACGCGGCGCACTACCGCCGCGTAGCTGTTGCTCGCGCAGGCCTTGGTGAGCGTGACGGCCTCCAGTGCCGCGCTCACGCCGGGAAAGAGCGGCGCTTCGGCGGCCTCGGTTTCCGCCACGGCGCGAATCGCGTCGACGTCCTCGGGTGTCAGCCGCCGGCCGAGCGCCTCGCTTGCGCCGCCGAGCACGCGCTCGATGCGCTGCCCGAGCAGCGGCATCAGCACGGGCGCCACCGCAGCGCCTGGCCAGCGCGCTTCGAGCTCGCGCACCAGCACGCGCGCGGCCACGGCTTCACTGTCGATCAGCACGCCGTCGCAGTCGCAGATCAGGGCCTGAATGGGCATGAGTCGAGTCCTTGGGTTGCCTGTTTGCAATGGCTTACTTGACCGCGCCAAACGTAAGGCCGCGCACGAGCTGCTTCTGCGAGAGCCAGCCGACGATCAGCACCGGCGCGACCGCCAACAGCGAAGCCGCTGAGAGTTTCGCCCAGAACAAGCCCTCGGGGCTCGAATACGAGGCGATGAACACGGTAAGCGGCGCCGCGTTCGAGCTCGACAGATTGATACTCCAGAATGCTTCGTTCCACGAAAGAATGATCAGCAGCAGCGCGGTGGACGCGAGCCCCGGCACCGACATCGGCATGAGTAGATAAACGATCTCCTGCCAGGTGGCCGCGCCATCCATACGCCCGGCCTCGAGAATATCCTTGGGAATCTCGTTGAAGTACGTGTAGGCCATCCACACCGCGATCGGCAAATTGATGAGCGTGTAGACGATCACGAGCCCGCTCACCGTATCGAGCAGCCCGGTGTTTTTCCACAGCAGGTAGATCGGCACGAGCACACCCACCGAGGGCATCATCTTGGTGGACAGCATCCACAGCAGAATCCCCTGCGTGCGCCGGTTCGGGAAGAACGCCATCGCGTAGGCGGCCGGTACCGCGAAAATCAGGCAGACGACCGTCACGCCCGCTGAGATCAGCACCGAATTCCACGCGAACGCGAAGTAGTTGCTGCGCGCGAAGACCTCGCGGAAGCTGTCGAGCGTCGGCATGAAGAACAGCGACGGAACATAGGCCTGCTGCTCGGTCTTGAACGCCGTGATCGTCATCCAGAAGATCGGGAAGAACAGCGCGAGCGCGATGATCCATGCGAGCAGGCCCGGCACTACGCGTCCGATGAACTGGAGCGGTGAAGAACGCTTGACGGCATGCGGCGACTCATTTGACGACTTCGGCGCATGAACGGGTGAAGCAGTGACTTGGCTCATTTTTCGTACTCCCCTTTGAGGTTGCGCGCAAGCATGCGCACGAGGAAGAACGACACGATGTTCGCGAGCACGACGGCGAGAATGCCGCCCGCGGACGCAATGCCCACGTCGAACTGTTGCAGGCCCATCGAGTAGATCAGGTAGGTGAGATTGGTGGTCGCGTTGCCGGGGCCGCCGCTCGTGGTCGTGTAGATCTCCGCGAAGATCGAGAGCAAGAAGATGCTTTCCATCATCACCACCACGGCAATCGCGCGGCGCAGGTGCGGCAACGTGATGTAGAAGAACATCGCAATGGCGCCTGCGCCGTCGATGCGCGCGGCCTCCTTCTGCTCCTGGTCGAGCGACTGGATCGCCGTGAAGAGAATGAGGAACGCGAACGGCAACCATTGCCACGCCACGATCATGATGACCGCGGTGAGCGGATAGTCAGCGAACCAGTCGATTGGCGTCATGCCCAGCGCGCGCATCGCGATGGCCACGAGGCCGTACACCGGATGCAGGATCATGTTCTTCCAGATCAACGCGGAAACCGTCGGCATCACGAAAAACGGCGCGATCGCGAACAGGCGCGCCACGCCTTGCCCCACGAACTTGCGGTCGAACAGCACCGCCATCAGCACGCCGCCGACCACGGTGATCACGAGCACTGAAACGATGAGTTCGACCGTGTGGAAGATCGACGGCCAGAACGACGGATCGGTGACGAGGAAGGTGTAGTTGTCGAGGCCTGCAAAGCCCTTGAGATCGGGATTGAGCAGGTTGTAGCGCGTGAACGAATACCATATCGTCATCGCAAGCGGAATTGTCATCCACAGCAGCAGGACGGCGACGGAAGGCGAAACCAGCCAGCGCGACGCCGAGCGGCGCGTCTCTACGCGCTGCGGCTGGGGTACGCGCGCTCGATTGAACATGGGCATGGGAAGATGGAGATGACGCATGAGGACCACCCTTCTCTGTTGTGCGGCGGCTCAGGGCACGCCGCCGTATTGGCTTCGCGAAGGACGCTTCAAGCCGTGCGGCCCGGCGCGCCCTTCGCTTCTACCGCGCAGCGCCTAATGGCGGCGCTTACTTCTGATAGCCGGCCTGCTTCACGGCGCGGTCGGCGGCGGCATTGCCGGCGGCGAGCGCCTGATCGACACTCATCTGGCCCGCCACGGCGCCAGCGATGCTTTGTCCCACGACCGTGCCGAACGACTGAAACTCAGGAATCCCGACGAACTGGACACCCGTGTACGGTACCGGCTTGGCGCTCGGGTGAGTCGGGTCGGCGCTCTGGATCGCCTTCAGCACGAAGTCCGAAAACGGCGCGGCCTGCTTGTACTCGGGGCGCTGATAGGTCGAGACGCGCGTGCCCGACGGCACCGAGGCCCAGCCCTCGTCCTTCGCCACCATCTCGATGTATTGCTTCGAGGTGGACCACTCGATGAACTTCTTCGCGGCGTCCTGCGATTTCGACGATTTCGGCACCGCCAGCGCCCACGACCACAGCCAGTGCGAGCCGTTGGGCGTGACCTCGGTCGGCGCAGCCGCGAAGCCGATCTTGTCGGCCACCTGCGACTGCTGCTTGTTGTAGAGGATCCCCGCCGCAACCGTGGCGTCGATCCACATCGCGCACTTGCCCGACGACATCAGCGTGAGGTTCTCGTTGAAACCGTTCGAGCTCGCTCCCGGCGGGCCGTCCTTCTTCAGCAGATCGACGTAGAAGCTGACTGCCTTCTTCCACTCGGGCGAGGTCAGTTGCGCGTGCCATTTTTCGTCGAACCAGCGGCCGCCGAAGGTGTTCACCACCGTGGTCACATAAGCCATGTTCTCGCCCCAGCCGGCCTTGCCGCGCAAGCAAATGCCATAGGTGCCCTTGGACGGGTCGTTCAGCTTGTCGGCGAAGGTCTTGATCTGGTCGTAGGTCGGCTGCTCGGGCATCGTCAGGCCCTTCGCCGCGAACAGGTCCTTGCGGTAGTACGTCATCGAGCTTTCGACGTAGAACGGCAGCGCGTACAGCGTGCCGTTATACGAGAGACCGTCGCGCGCCGTCTTCACGACATCGTTGAGATCGTAGTCGGCGGGCAGGTTCGTCATGGGCGCGAGCCAGCCGCGCTTGCCCCATTGCGGCGCTTCATAGGTGCCGATCATCATCACGTCGAACTGGCCGCTATTGGTCGTGATGTCGGTCGTGGCTCGCTGGCGCAGCACGTTTTCCTCGAGGATCACCCAGTTCAGCTTGATGCCCGGATTGGCCTTCTCGAAGGCCGGCGAGAGCTTCTTCAACTCGAGCATGTCCGGGTTGTTCAACATCGCAATCGTGACGGTCTGTGCGTGCGCTGCGCCCGCTGCGGCAACGAGGGCGAGCGCGCTCGTCGCTCGCGCGAGGCGCCTGGCGGCGCTCCGTATGGCTGGTTTCATGGCGTTGTCTCCTTCCTTGTTGGCTGCGTGATGTTCGAAACCGCGTATCGTGCTGCATGGGTTGAAGCCGCCGGAACACACCGGAGCCGCTTTCAGCTCATCCAGTTTCCGCCGTCCACATTAAGCGTCTGGGCGGTGATGTAATCGGCGTCGGCCGAGGCGAGGAAAAGCGCGGCACCCGTGAGATCGCCGGGCACGCCCATGCGGCCGAGCGGCACTTCTTCGCCCACGAGCCGCTTCTTCTCGCCCAGCGGCCGGTGCTCGTAACGCGCGAAGAGGGCGTCCACCTGGTCCCACATCGGCGTGTCGACCACGCCCGGCGCAATGCCGTTCACGTTGATCTTGTGCGGCGCCAGCGCGAGCGCCGCCGACTGCGTGTAACTCAGCACTGCCGCCTTGGTTGCACAGTAGTGCGAAACGAGTGCTTCACCGCGTCGGCCCGCTTGCGACGACATATTGATGATCTTGCCGCCCTGCCCTTGCTCGACCATGCGGCGCGCCACTGCCTGCATCAGAAAGAACATGCCCTTCACGTTCACAGCGAAGAGGCGATCGTAAATGTCCCAGGATTCGTCGAGCAGCGGGCGCATATCGAATAGCGCCGCATTGTTGAAGAGGATGTCGATGCGGCCAAAGCGCTCGAGCGTGCCCGCGACAATGCACTCGATGTCCTCGCGACGCGTGACGTCCGCGGAAAGAGCCAGCATCCGTTCGGGAAATTCAGCTACCAGCGCGGGCGCGATGGCATCGGCAGGCTTCACGTCGACTAGCACGCAGCGCGCGCCTTCGTCCAGATAGCGCCGCGCGACCGCCTCGCCAATGCCGCTCGCCGCGCCGGTGAGCACGGCCACCTTGTCCTGCAAACGTCCTGCCGCCGGGTGCGCGGAATGTGCCACAGGGTTGTCTCCATTTGCGTCCGTCGAGCGGTCATGCGAACTATCGCCCGACAACTGATCATTTGCTCTGTTTGTGATCGAATGATCGGCGACGGACGCGTGCATGTCAAGGCAGACATACGCGATTCGCGTCAGATTTCGATGGTGCGGCGCGCAACGGGCTGCTCGGTGGCGTGAGCGCATTTGGCGCGCCTGCTCGATGGGACAAGGAGTCGGTGAATGACTGGCTAGCTGTCTCGCCAACCAATGTGATATGTTATATCATCGCGTCTTAACGGAAATTTGCATCTTCCGGGCGCGCCGCGATTTCGCTCGAACACCACTCAAGCCACGTTCTCACGCCTCGTTCAAGGAATAGGACCATGTCCGCTATCACCTCCGCAGCCCGCATCAGCACGCGCATCGGGCACGCCGTGCGGCGGCCCGGCCGGCTCGCCCAAGCCGCCGCCGCGCTCAAGCGCGGCGTCGTGCCGGCCGTGGCGGCATGCCTCGCGCTCGGCGCGCTGCTCGGGTCCAGCGCGGCCGCCCACGCGGCGGACGCCCCGGGCGCCGCGCTGCCCGTCGTGGCGGCGGAGAACTTCTACGGCGACGTCGTCAAGCAGATCGGCGGTGCATACGTGAACGTGACGAGCATCCTGAGCAACCCCGACCAGGATCCGCACCTCTTCGAGGCGAGCCCGAAGACCGCGCGCGCACTGCAGCACGCGCGTCTCGTGGTCTACAACGGCGCCGACTACGATCCCTGGATGACCAAACTGCTCGCCGCCGCATCCAGCAGTAGCAGCAGCCAGCGCGCAATCGTCGTGGCGGCGGATCTGGTCGGCAAGAAGGCCGGCGACAATCCGCATCTCTGGTATGACCCGCGCACGATGCCCGCCGTCGCGCGCGCCGTGAGCGCCGCACTCGGCGCGGCGGATCCGGCGCACAAGAGCGTGTACGATGCCAACCTTGCGGCTTTTCTCAGCTCGCTCAAGCCCATCGACGACAAGGTCGCCGCGCTGCGCGCGCAGTACAAGGGCCAGCCGGTGACGGCAACCGAGCCGGTGTTTGGCTACATGTCGGACGCCATCGGCCTCGACATGCGCAACCTGCGCTTCCAAATGGCGACGATGAACGACACCGAGGCCAGCGCATCGGATATCGCCGCCTTCGAACGCGATCTGCGCGAGCGCCGCGTGCGCGTGCTGATCTACAACAGCCAGGCGACGGAAGCGCTCACGCGGCGCATGCTGGGCATCGCGCAGCAATCGAAAGTGCCGGCGCTGAGCGTGACCGAAACGCAGCCCGCCGGCGTGAACTTCCAGCAATGGATGCTCGGGCAGCTCGACGCGCTGGCGAAGGCTCTCGCGCAAAAGTAAAGCCATCGCCACGCGGCCGTGACACAGCGGCCGCAATACAGTGGCGATGCACAAGCCACGACGTACAAGCCATACTGGCAGCGATCCCCATAACGCAATCGACAGCAGGGAACAGAAGCGATGACCGAGACCGCGCCCTCCCCCCACGTACACGCGTCGGCACACGCAGCGCCCGCCGCCGGGCATCACGCTCACCACGGACACCGTGCGGCGCAGCCGGTGCTCACGCTTGCGGGCGTGACGCTCACGCTCGGCGAGCGCACGATCCTGCGCGACGCCAATTTCGCGGTGAACCAGGGCGAATTCATCGGCGTGCTGGGACCGAACGGCGCGGGCAAGACCACGATGATGCGGGCGATTCTCGGCCTCGTGCCCGCCGCGCATGGCGCGATTCGCGTGCTCGGCGAACCCGTCGCGCGCGGTAATCCGAAGATCGGTTACATGCCGCAGACGCGCACCGCGCTGGCCAGCCGCCGCGTGCGCGGGCGCGATTTCGTGGCAATGGCCGCCGATGGTCACCGCTGGGGCCTGCCGCGCGCCGACGCGGCCACGCGCGCCGACGTCGCGCGCGTGCTCGAGCTGGTGGGCGCCGAGAAACTCGCCGACCGACCGCTCTCCGAGCTGTCCGGCGGCGAACGCCAGCGCCTGCTGCTCGCGCAATGCCTGCTCGGCGACCCGAAGCTGCTGCTGCTCGACGAGCCGCTCATCAGCCTCGACCCGCATCACCAGCGCGGCGTGGTTGAACTGGTGCGCCGTGTGCAGCGCGAACTCGGCATCGCGGTGCTGTTCTCGGCCCACGAACTCAACCCGCTCCTGAACTCGCTCGACCGCGTGCTCTATCTCGGCAACGGCGTGGCGGCGCTCGGCAGCGTGGACGAAGTGATCACCGCGCCCGTGCTCTCGCGGCTCTACGGCTCGCCCATCGAAGTCATGCGCATGAAGGGCCGCATCTTCGTGATGTCGGGCGACGTCGAGGTCGAGAAACACGACCACGAGCATGAGCACGACCACGACCACGCGCACGACCATGGCCATCACGGTCACGACAGCAACGACAACAACGCCCACGGCCATACCCACGATGCTTGAATACGATTTCATGGTGAACGCCTTCGCGGCGTCGGGCATTGTCGCGGTGCTCGCGGGCATCGTCGGCTACTTTCTGGTGATGCGCGGACAGACCTTCGCGGGCCATGCGCTCTCGCACGTCGGCTTCACCGGCGCCACGGGCGCAGTGCTGCTCGGCATCTCGCCGATCTGGGGCATGGTGGGTTTCACGCTCGCCGCGGGCGTGTCGATGGGCGCGCTCGGCGAAAAGCTCGCGGGCCGCGACGTGGCCATCGGCGTGGTCCTGTCGCTTGCGCTCGGCTTCGGCCTGCTGTTCTTGCACTACTTCACTTCGTTCGCGACTCAGGTCACGGCGCTGCTGTTCGGCAACGTGCTCGGCGTGGGCCGCGACACGCTCGGCGTGCTCGCAGCGCTGGCCGTGGCGAGCCTCGCCGCGCTCGCGGCCATCATGCGGCCGCTGCTGTTCGCCTCGCTGCAGCCGGAGCTGGCCGAGGCCAAGGGCGTTTCGCTGCGGCTCGTCTCGGTGCTGTTCCTCGCCATCGCGGCGCTGGCCGTAGCCGCGTGCACGCAGATCGTGGGCGTGCTGCTCGTCTTCACGCTGATGGTGGGGCCAGCCGCCGCCGCGCAGAATCTCACCACGCGTCTTTCAGCGGGCCTCGCGCTCGCCGCGCTGCTCGCGCTCGCGCAGGCGTGGATCGGCGTGACGCTCGCCTACTACACCGACTGGCCGACGAGTTTCTGGATCACCGCGCTCGCGGCGCTCGTCTACGGCGCGAGCCTGATCGGCCGGCGCTGAGCACTTTCGGCGCACGCATGCGAAAACGGCGTTGCTCCGCGCGGGGCAACGCCGTTTCGCTTTCCGGGTAACAGAGTCGTCGACGAACGCGACGCGCGCGTTACTTCAAGAGCACCCGCGCGTGATGCGCCAGATGGTCCTCGATAAAGCTCTGGATGAAGAAGTAGCCGTGATCGTAGCCTTCGTGACGGCGCAGCGTGAGCGGCTGCCCCGCTGCCTTGCACGCGGCTTCGAACACATCCGGGTTCAACTGGGTCGGCAAGAACGCGTCGGCCATGCCCTGATCGACGAGGATGCCGGCTTCGAACTTGTGTGCGGCCTTGCCCACCAGTTCGCTCGCGTCGTACTGCTTCCAGGCCTCGCGATCGTCGCCCAGATAGCCGGAGAACGCCTTCTCGCCCCACGGGCAGCGCGTAGGCGCCGCGATCGGCGCGAACGCCGACACCGAGCGATAGATATCCGGATTGCGCAGCGCGAGCATCAACGCGCCATGCCCGCCCATCGAATGACCGAAGACGCCGAGCCGCGCGCCGTCCACGGGCAGGTTTGCCGTCACGGCCTCGCGCAGTTCGTCGCGCACATACGAGTACATGCGCCAGTGCTTCGACCATGGCTCGCGCGTGGCGTCGACGTAGAAGCCCGCACCCACGCCGAAGTCCCAGGCCTCGGCTTCGCCGGGCGCGTTCGCGCCGCGCGGGCTGGTGTCGGGTGCGATCAGCGCGATGCCGTGCTGCGCGGCGAAGCGCTGCGCGCCCGCCTTGATCGGGAAAGTCTCTTCAGTGCAGGTCAGCCCTGCCAGATAAAACAGCCCCGGCACCTTGCGCTCGCGCGCCTGCGGCGGCAGGTACACCGAAAAGCGCATCGGCAGGCCGATCGTTTTCGAATCGTGTTTATAGATGCGCTGCACGCCACCATAACAAGCGTGCTCTTCAATCTGCTCCAGCATCTCTAGCCCTCGCTATTGGGAATGGACAACCGGGCGAATCGATTCGCCCTACTTCATCAGGTCGATGCCGATCTTACCTTTCCTGGGTCATTCGGCACGAGGGGAACCGCGCGGCTTGTCAGGGCATCGGCGCAAACCATGTGCGCACGCGGCCATACAGATCGATGAAACGCGCGTAGCGCTGCGCGAGCGCGGCGTCGGCGCGCGGCTGCGCCACGCATGTTGCAGCAGGCGCAAGCGCCGCGAGTTCGTCCATACGCCAATGTCCGCAGGCGACGCCGCCCAGCAGCGCCGCACCGCGCGCGGCGGCATTCGGACAATCGATCGCGTCGAGACGCGCGCCCAGCACGTCTGCGAGCAATTGTCGCCAGCGCGCGTCGACGGAGCCGCCGCCCGCGAGCTTGAGCACGGTAGTCGGCGCCTGCGGCGCGCTTTCGACATCGATGGCGCAGGCCGCGTTGTTCGCGTTGTTCGCGTTGTTCGCGTTGAGCGCACCCGGCGCGCCGCGCAACGCGTCCAGCCCCGAGCGCAACGCAAACGCCACACCTTCGAACGCGGCGCGCATGAGTACGCCGCGCGTATCGCCGAGGCCCGCGCCAAGCCAGCCGCCGCGCGCCTCGGGATCGAGCCACGGCGAGCGCTCGCCGCTCAGGTACGGCAGGAACGCGAGTGTCTGCGAGGGCGGCGCGGCGAAGGCCTCTGCATAAGCCTCGGCCCACTCGCAGGACAGCCAGCCGCGCGCCGCTTCGAGCGCCACGCCCACGTTCTGCATCGCGGCCATCGCATACCAGCCGCCGCTCGCCGACCGATAGCGATGCAGACCGCGCCTGGCAGGCGGCTCGACGCTAGAGGTAACGACGATCTGGCCGCCTGTGCCGGTGGTCAGCAATGCATCGCCGTCTTCGTGCAGGCCGCTGCCGAGCGCCGCGCACGGCGTGTCGCCGGCGCCTGTTGCAAGCACGATGCCCGCAGGCAGGCCGAGGGCGCGCGCGGCGTCCGCGCACAGCGTGCCGCTAGCCGCCGACGATGGCGCGAGCGGCGCAAACCAGCGCGGCGGCAAACCAAGCCGCTCGATCAGCGCGAAGTCCCACGCGCCGTCAGGCGCGGCAAGCGCGGTCGCGCAGGCATCGGACGGATCGGCCACGAAGGCCTCGGCCGCCGCATCCGCAGAACCCGCGAGCCGCACGCGCAGCCAGTCCTTCGGCTGCAAGGCCCAGCGCGTGGCGTCGGCCGTCGCGCGCTCGTGCAGCGTCAGCCAATAGAGCAGCGGTCCCGCCATGCCGGGGGCGACCGGATTCGACTGAGGTTTCTCTACGTTATCGAGCAACGTGCCGGGCCACGCGTCGAGTAATGCGCGCGCCCGCGTGTCGGGCCATAGCATGGCGCAACGCAGCGCACGGCCCGCCGCATCGGTCGGCACGACCCCATGCATCTGACCGGAGAAGCCGATCGCGCGCACCCTCGCGCGCTCAGCCTCCGGCAGCCGCTCGCACGCCAGCACGAGCGCACCCCACCAGCGCTCGACGTCGATCTCCGCCCAACCGGCCTGCGGCGTCTCCAGCGCGTAGGCGACGCTGGCCGCGGCAAGCTCGGCCCCAGCTTCATCGACGATGGCGACCTTGAGCGAACCGGTGCCGAGGTCGATACCGAGAAAGCGCGACTGCATTGCATTCATGCGAAATGGCCGGGAAACATAATCAAGATTGTGGCGCGCCGCTCATCGAACAAGACAAGCCGCGGCAGCGGCGAAAGACGATAAAAAGGTGCATGGTGACAGCGCGAAATTCACGCTCGGAGACCGGGTCGCGCACGACGCTGGAGAGGACAAATCGGTGGTCTCGCGGAGGGTCCCGCGGGCACCTCGAAATGATCCATTTCGCATGCATTCGCGGGTTAACCCGGGGAGCTTTTGCAGCATGCGAAATGTGTCACATGCTGAAAGCGAAATATAGATCATAAAGGCATGGACATATATTTAAGGGGCCGACCGACATCTGTTTCCTCTCGACATCGCCCCTTCATGTGCGACCGCGTGAACCCCGCACTCACTACGCCGGGGCGACGCAATACCAAATAACGCCTGAAATCCCCCGAAAACCGCGCTTAATGCTGCGTCAGAACGTCGCATGTGTGCTCATACGACGCGCCGCAGCATCGCCGCACAGGCTTGCACCGGCTTCCATATAGCTTGATCGCACCCTGATATAACGATCCGCGCGCTCCACGCGCATATCGCCCCCGGAAAGCACGGAATAGTCCCCAGTGGTCTTGCTGCTTCTTTTCGTCGCGAATACCTTGGAGGCCATATTTTGAAACGATAGACGGAGAGAGACGACATGCAATCCCAGGGTACTCAAAGCCAGGCTCGCAGCCAGGTTCACCCGGTAGACGAACGCTTGCCGTTCGGCCAGCTTCTCACGCTCGGAATCCAGCACGTTCTCGTAATGTATGCAGGTGCAGTGGCGGTGCCGCTCATCGTTGGCGGCGCAGTCGGACTGCCGAAAGATCAAGTGGCGTTCCTCATCAGCGCCGACTTGTTTGCCTGCGGTATCGCAACACTGATCCAGACGCTCGGCCTCTGGATCTTCGGTATTCGCCTGCCCGTCATCATGGGTTGTACGTTTGCCTCGGTCGGCCCGATGATCGCCATCGGCACGAATCCGTCGCTGGGCATTCTCGACATCTTCGGCTCGACTATTGCCGCGGGTGCGATAGGCATTGTGATTTCACCCATGATCGGCAAGCTGCTGCGATTCTTCCCGCCAGTCGTGGTGGGCACGGTGATCGCGGTGATCGGCCTCTCGCTCATGGAAGTGGGCATCAACTGGGCAGCAGGCGGCGTGGGCAACCCGAACTACGGTGACCCGGTCTACCTCGGCCTGTCGCTCCTCGTGCTGATGCTGATTCTCCTGATCAACAAGTTCGGCCGCGGCTTCATCGCCAACATCTCGGTGCTGCTCGGCATCGTGGCGGGCTTCGCGATCGCGATGTCGCTTGGCCGCGTGAACCTCGACGGTGTGGCGCACGCACAGTGGATGGGCTTCGTGATGCCGTTCCACTTCGGCCTGCCGAAGTTCCACATCCTGCCGATCGCAACGATGGTGATCGTGATGTTCGTGACCTTCATCGAATCGACGGGCATGTTCCTCGCCGTGGGCGACATGGTGGATCGTCCGGTCGACCAGGCAACGCTGGTGCGCGGTCTGCGCGTCGACGGTCTGGGCACGCTGATCGGCGGTATCTTCAACTCGTTCCCGCACACCTCGTTCTCGCAGAACGTCGGCCTCATCGGCGTGACGGGCGTGAAGAGCCGCTTTGTGTGTGCAACGGGTGGCGTGATTCTGGTGGCGCTCGGTCTGTTCCCGAAGATGGCGCAGGTGGTTGCTTCTGTGCCCCCGTTCGTGCTGGGCGGCGCAGGCCTCGTGATGTTCGGCATGGTGGCTGCGAACGGCATCAAGGTGCTCTCGAAGGTCGACTTCGTGAAGAACCACCACAACCTGTTCATCGTCGCTGTGAGCGTGGGCTTCGGTCTCGTGCCGGTAGTCTCGCCGAAGTTCTTCTCGCAACTGCCGCCGGCGCTCTCGCCGCTGCTGCATAGCGGTATTCTGCTCGCCTCGGTTTCGGCAGTGATCCTGAACCTGATTTTCAACGGCGCAAAGAGCGAAGCAGCTGCAGAACACGATATCCACCAAGTCGGCCACGACTTCGACGGCACCCAGTCGGAGGAAGAGCAAGGCTCGGAAGCAGGTCAAGGCATGCCGCGCACGGCAGCACACTGAGTCGACGCGAGAGGCGCCCCGGCCGGGTGATAGACACGCGTGCCGGGGCCTTTTGCTGGTTTGGCGTCATGGGAAACCATGACGCCTTTTTTGTTTTGGGCGGCGTTATTGCCCGATACGCGGGGCAGCGGCCGAACGGTATGGGGGCTACCCCTCACCCTACCGCCCGACCGCGTGCACGGCCTCACGGCCGCCCCAAAGACATCCCGAACGCGCTCGAAAAAAAAGCCACGGTCTCCCGTGGCTTTTGTCGTTTGAACCGCGCTAAACCGCGTTGAACGCGGTCCGTGTTCGCGTTGCTCAGCCCGCCGTTGCTGCCGGAGCCGAGGCCGCCACCGGCGCGCTGGCCGCACCGTAATCGACCGGCGCATCGGCCGGACGCGGCGTCTCGCCCGCGTGCTCGATCCAGCCGCCACCCAGCGCGCGATACAGATCGACGAGGTTGGTCTCCCGTGCGAGCCGTGCAGAGACAAGCGCACGCTGCGCCGAGTACAGGCTGGTCTGCGCGGCCAGCACCGGCAGATAGCTGTCCACGCCGTTCTTGTAGCGCAGCTCCGAAAGGTCGAGCCCGCGCTGGTTCGCGAAGGTGCTGCGCTGAAGCGCCTGGATCTGCTGATCATAGGTGCCGCGTGCAGCGAGACCATCGGCCACTTCGCGGAACGCCGACTGGATCGCCTTCTCGTAGTTGGCGATCTCGATGCGCTTCTGGACATGCGCGAGATCGAGGTTCGCCATGTTCGCGCCACCTTCGAAGATCGGCATCGTGATCTGCGGCGCGAAACTCCATGCCGCCGTGCCCGCCTTGAAGAGCCCGCCTAGCGAAAGGCTTTCGGTGCCGAACGCCGCCGTGAGCGAAACCTTCGGGAAGAACGCCGCACGCGCCGCACCGATATTGGCGTTAGCCGCCAGCAAGTTCTGCTCGGCCTCCATGATGTCCGGGCGCCGCGTGAGCAGGTCGGACGGCAGGCCTTCCGGAATGTCGGCCAGCAAGTTCTGGTTGTCGAGCGGCAGGCCTTGCGGCAGATCAGCCGGCAGCGGCTCGCCGATCAGCAGCACGAGCGCATTCTCGTCCTGCGCGCGAGCGCGCATTTGCGCCTGCAGGTCGGCCTGCGCGTTCTCCACCACGGTCTGCGCCTGGCGCACGTCGAGCTCGGTGCCGGTGCCTGTGTCGAACTGCGCCTTCGTGATGTTGTACGAATCCTGCGCCGTTTTCAGCGTGTCCTGCGTGACCTTCAGCAGATCGTCGTCGGAGAGCATCGTCAGGTACTGGTCGGCGACCTGCGAGACGAGCGAGATCTCCGCCGCCTTGCGCGCCTGCGCCGTCGACAGATACTGCGCCAACGCCTGATCCTTCAGACTGCGGATGCGCCCCCAGAAGTCGATTTCCCACGACGCCTGCAAGCCCACGTTGTAGACGCTAGACGGGTTCGGCTGCTGCGGCGAGGACAGCAGCGCGTTAGGCACGCGCGAGCGGTTCTCAGAGGCTACGCCGTCGATGGCGGGGAACAGCGCGGAGCGCGTGATCTGATACTGCGCGCGCGCCGCCTCGACGTTGAGCACCGAGACGCGCAGGTCGCGGTTGTTCTTCAGCGCGATCTCGACCAACTGCTGCAGGCGCGGATCGACGAAGAAGTCGCGCCAGCCGATGTCGGTGGCCACAACGCCGTTGGCGCTGCGGCCCGGTTGGCCGCTGTCGCCGGTCGCGCCGGGCTGCGTCGCGTAGACGCCGCCTTGCGGGAAGTCCTGCGACACCGGCGCGTCCGGCCGCTGATAGTGCGGCTCCATCGTGCAACCCGCCAGGACGATTGTGGCCACTGCGGCGGCCACCGCAATTACGGATAGTTTTTGCATCTCAATGTCCTTCCTTGCCCTGGCCGTTGCCGTTGCCACCACCATTCGCGCCGCCATTGCCGCCGTTACCACCATTGCCGCCGTTCTCGTCGTCATGGTCGTGCGCGTGGTGCTCTTCGTAGTGTGCAAGCGCCGTGTCGGCGTCTTCCTTCTCGCCGGCGAACTTCGCGCGGATCACCACGAAGAACATCGGGATCATGAAGATCGCGAGGAACGTCGCGGTGACCATCCCGCCGATCACGCCCGTGCCAATCGCGTGCTGCGATGCCGAGCCCGCGCCGTTACTGATCGCGAGCGGCAGCACGCCGAGAATGAACGCCATCGACGTCATCAGAATCGGCCGCAGACGCAGTCGCGAAGCTTCGAGCGCCGCCTCGATCGGTCCTATCTTCCCTTCGGCCTGCAGGTCCCGCGCGAACTCCACGATCAGAATCGCGTTCTTCGCGGATAGACCCACGGTGGTCAACAGACCCACCTGGAAGAACACGTCGTTTTCGAGGCCGCGCAGCGTCACCGCGAGCAGCGCGCCGAGCACGCCGAGCGGCACCACCATGATGACCGCGAACGGAATCGACCAGCTCTCGTAGAGCGCCGCGAGACACAGGAACACGACGAGGATCGAGATGCCGTAGAGGATCGGCGCCTGCGAACCCGACTGGATTTCCTGGAACGACAGGCCCGTCCACTCGTAGCCGATGCCCGCGGGCAGCTTCGCCGCGATTCTCTCCATGGCCGTCATGGCCTGGCCCGTCGACTTGCCCGGACCCGCCTGGCCCTGGATTTCCATCGACGAGATGCCGTTATAGCGCTCGAGCTTGGGCGACCCATAGGTCCAGTGGCCGGACGCGAACGCGCTGAACGGCACCATCCCGCCCGAGCCGTTGCGCACGTACCAGATGTTCATGTCGTTCGGCGTCATGCGGAACGGCGCGTCGGACTGCACGTACACCTTCTTGATACGACCGTCCGTATCGAGGAAGTTGTTCACGTACTGCGACGCCCACGCGATCGAGAACGTCTGGTCGATCGCAGCCGAGGTCACGCCAAGCGCGTTCGCCTTCTCGCGGTCGATGTCCACCTTGTACTGCGCCGTATCGTTCAGGCCGTTCGGACGCACGGCCGAGAGCGACGGATCCTTCGCGGCCATGCCAAGCAGCATGTTGCGCGCTTCCATCAGCTTCTCGTGGCCGAGGCCGCCCCGGTCCTGCAGTTCGAAGTCGAAGCCCGAGGCCGTGCCCAGTTCAGGAATCGAAGGCGGATTCACCGGGAACACCATCGCGTCCTTGTAGCCCGCGTAGTGCATGAACATGCGGCGCACCAGCGCCTGGACCTTCTGGTCCGCGTGCTGACGCTCCTTGTAGTCCTTCATCCTCACGAACGCGAGGCCCGAGTTCTGGCCGCGGCCCGCGAAGCTGAAGCCGTTCACCGTGAACACCGACTCGACGATGCTGCCTTCATCCTTGAGCAGGTAGTCCGTAATGTTGGCGAGCGTACGCGCCGTGGTTTCCTGGGTCGAGCCCGAGGGCGTCTGCACGATCACGAACATCGTGCCCTGGTCTTCATCGGGCAGGAACGACTTCGGCAGGCGCACGAACAACAGCCCGACCGCGACGATCAGCGCGAGATAGATGATGAGCCAGCGGCCCGAGCGCTTGATGACGTGATGCACGCCGCTGTGATACTTGTCGCGGCTCGTCTCGAAAGTGCGGTTGAACCAGCCGAAGAAACCCTTCTTCTCTTCGTGGTGGCCCTTCGGGATCGGCTTGAGAATGGTCGCGCACAGCGCCGGCGTAAGAATCAGCGCTACGAGCACGGACAGCACCATCGCCGCCACGATCGTGAGCGAGAACTGCCGGTAGATGGCGCCCACCGAGCCGCCCGAGAACGCCACCGGCACGAACACCGCGGAGAGCACGAGCGCCACGCCGACGAGTGCGCCGGTGATCTGGCCCATCGCCTTGCGGGTGGCTTCCTTCGGCCCCAGCCCCTCTTCCACCATCACCCGCTCGACGTTCTCCACCACCACGATCGCGTCGTCCACCAGCAGGCCGATGGCAAGCACGAGGCCGAACATCGAGAGCGTATTGATGGAGAAGCCCACCATTCCCATGATCGCGAACGTGCCCAGCAGCACCACCGGCACCGCGATCGTCGGAATCAACGTCGCGCGCAGGTTCTGCAGGAACAGGTACATCACGAGGAACACCAGCACGATGCCTTCGAGCAGTGTCTTGATCACTTCCTCGATCGACAGACGCACGAACGGCGTGGTGTCGTACGGGTACTGCACGACGAGGCCATGCGGGAAGTACTTCGAGAGGCTGTCGATCTTCTGGCGCACGAGCTTCGCGGTCTGCAGCGCGTTGGCGCCCGTCGCGAGCTGAATGCCGAGACCGGCCGTCGGCGCGCCGCTGTACTTCGTGTCGAAGTTGTAGTTCTCGCCGCCCAGACCGATGCGCGCGACGTCCTTCAGGCGCACCTGCGAGCCGTCCTGGTTCACTTTCAGCAGGATATTGCCGAACTCCTCGGGCGTGCGCAGCAGCGTCGATTCCGTGATGGTGGCCTGGAACGACTGCCCCGCCACCGACGGCGTGCCGCCTAGCTGACCGCCCGCGATCTGCACGTTCTGCGCGGTGATCGCCGCGGAAACATCGGATGGCGTGAGGTTGTAGTTCGTGAGCTTGTTCGGATCGAGCCAGATGCGCATCGCGTACTGCGAGCCGAACAGCGTGACCGTACCCACGCCGTCGATACGGCTGATCGGGTCCTTCACGTTCGACGCCACGTAGTTCGCGAGATCGTACTTGCTCATGCTGCCGTCTTCGGACACGAACGCGAGCACGAGCAGGAAGCTGCTGCTCGACTTCGTGACGCTGATGCCGAGCTGCTGCACCACCTGCGGCAGCACCGGCGTGGCGAGCTGCAGCTTGTTCTGCACCTGCACCTGCGCGATGTCCGGGTTGGTGCCCGCAGCGAAGGTCAGCGTGATGGTGGCCGTGCCCGAGTCATCGGAAGTCGACGAAAGATACAGCAAGTGGTCGAGACCGCTCATCTGCTGCTCGATCACCTGGGTGACCGTGTCTTCCACCGTCTTCGCCGATGCGCCCGGATAGTTCGCGCTGATCTGGATGGACGGCGGCGCGATAGTCGGATACTGCGCAACCGGCAGCGTAAACACCGACGCCACACCCGCCAGCATCAGGATGATGGCGATCACCCACGCAAAAATCGGGCGATCAATAAAGAACTTTGCCATGAAGCAGGCTCCCTGTTATTGCGCAGCGGAGGCGGCGGGTGCGGATGCAGCGTGAGCCGCCGATGCGGCGCTCGCGCCCGAGAGACCCGCAGCCGTCGCCTCGTCCGCCGAAGGCGCGCCTGGCGGCGGCGGCGGCGGCAGATGCGCGTCGACCGCCTTCACGGTTGCGCCCGGGCGGACCTTTTCGGTGCCCTGCACGATCACGCGGTCGCCCGCATTCAGGCCGCTTTCGACGACCCAGTCCTGACCCTGCGTACCCGACGTGACGATGATGTGCGGCACGACCTTGTTGTCCTTGTCGACGAGCAGCACGGTGGCCTGGCCCTTCTGGTCGTGCTGCACGCCCACCTGCGGCACGAGGAACGCGTTCTCGTTGGTGCCTTCGTCGATGCGCGCGCGCACGAACATGCCGGGCAGCAGCACGCGGTCGGGGTTCGGGAACAGCGCGCGGATCGTGACCGAGCCGGTGGTCTGGTCGACCGTGACGTCGGTGAACTGGAGCTTGCCCTGCTGCGAATAGGTACGGCCGTCTTCGAGCACGAGCGAGACCTTGGCCGCGTCCGGGCCATTGGTCTTCAGGCGCCCCGCTTCGACGGCGCGGCGCAGCTTCAGGCCGTCAAGGCTCGACTGCGTGAGGTCCACGTACACCGGGTCCATTTGCTGCACGGTGGACATCAGCGTCGCCTGGCTCGCCTGCACGTAGGCGCCCGGCGTGACCTGCGAGATGCCGACCTTGCCGGTGATCGGCGAGACCACGTCGGTGTAGCCGAGGTTGATCTGCGCGGTGTCGACTGCGGCTTTGCCCGAATCGACGTCGGCTTGCGCCTGGCCTTGCGCGGCTACGGCGTTGTCGTAGTCCTGCTTGCTGACCGCGTTGGCCGCGACGAGCACCTTGTAGCGCGCGACGAGTGCGTTCTGCGTGACGAGATTCGCCTTCGCCTTCGCGAGCGCGGCCTTGGCATTATTGAGGGCGGCGATGTACGGCGCCGGATCGATCTTGTACAGGCGCTGGCCCGCCTTCACGACCGAACCCTCGGTGAATTCGCGGCGCAGCACGATACCGTCGACCCGCGCGCGCACCTGCGCGACGAGGAAGGCGTTAGTGCGGCCCGGCAGTTCGGTCACGACCGGAACGGACGTAGGCTGGACGGCGACCACGCCGACTTCGGGGGTTTGCGGCGGCGGCGCGGAATTTTTTTGCCCGCACGCTGCGAGCACTACGGCAGCCGTCGCGAAGGTGATTAGGCGGAATGGAACCCGTTCGACGCGCATGGAGCAACCTCTGTCTATAACTGACAATAAAAGCGTGTGGCGCTCTTCCTTCGTGAGGGAGAGCGGCGACACACGCGAGCATCTGCAATACCTGACGGATAACCCGGTGCTTCAGGAATGGCGCGATACCGGTTTGCAACATCCGTCCGGGCGACTTCTTTTTGGCGCGCAACGTAAGCAAACAGCGCGCACTGGGGTTTCTACGACTCTTGACCAGTGACGGATATTAACCGGACATCAATTCTTGAGGTATCCAGGTGGTGGGGTGGTATTATAGATACATTCGCGAATGAATGTATAAGAACAAATCGTTCCGATTTCGGGACTGCACAAGAGCGTTCGGCACACGACGTACATATTACAAATTAATACGTTGCTGATCCGGCTCTTAAATGCTTTCTTGCCCTGATAACCCACATATTGAGCAGTAGCCTTCCATGGTCCGACGCACGAAAGAGGAAGCGCTGGAGACGCGCAACCGCATTCTCGACGCCGCCGAACACGTCTTTTTCGAAAAGGGCGTGTCGCGCAGCTCGCTTGCCGACATCGCTCAGGCAGCGGGCGTCACGCGCGGGGCGATCTACTGGCATTTCGAGAACAAAGGCGATCTGTTTACCGCCATGTTCGATCGCGTGGTCCTGCCGCTCGACGAGATGAAGGCGGCCACGGTCGACCCGGACGAACCCAACCCGCTCGGGCGCATCAAGGACCTCTGCGTGCTATGCCTGCGCGACACCGCCACCGACGCGAAGCGTCGGCGCGTGTTCGAGATCCTGTTTCTGAAGTGCGAGTTCGTGGAGGAAATGGGCCCGGTCATGGCGCGCCATCAGGGCAATATGCGCGAGGGCCTCGTGCGCATCGAGGAAGGCTTGCGCAACGCGATGTCCAAGGGGCAACTGCCCGCCAATCTCGACGCGCCACGCGCGACGCGCGTGCTGCACTCGTTCATCACCGGCGCGTTGCGCGACATGGCGATCCTGCCCGACATGTTCGACGTGGCGCACAACGCGGAGCGGCACGTCGAGGCCATGCTCGACGCGCTGCGTTACAGCCCGGCGCTGCGCGTCGAGCCGGCGGCGAAGGAATAGCGGGCCGCCCAGGCGCGGCGGCCCGCGAGGGCGGTCTGCGCCCGCCCCGTCTGCATCAAACCCGCATCAAACCCTCATCAGATCCGCATCAAGCCGCGACTTGGCTGGCCCGCGCGCGCTGATTCGAGGCGTAAATGTTGTCGCGCTCCAGCGGCACGCCCGCATCGAGCGCGGCAATCCAGGCATCAGTGCTCGCAACTGCAGCGAAGCGCGAATGCATCACGACCTTGAACACGCGATGGATCTCCTCGGCGCTCGCCGCGCCCGCTGCGTTCTCGTAGGGCACCGAGCCCGAGGCGTCCTCGATAAACTCGACCGCGAGACCCGCGTGCGTCGCATCGAACACCGTCGACGCGTCGCAGTTATGCGTCATGTAGCCGGCGACGGCCAGCGTGTCGATGTTGTGCGCGGTAAGCCACGCGGCGAGATCGGTGCCCGCGAAGGCGCTCGGCAAGGCCTTTTCCACGTAATGATCGCGCTGACGCGAAGCCACCACGGGGTGCAGCTCGGCGCCGACACTGCCGCGCGCGAACAGCGGCGACTCGGCGGGCGCGAAGTTCTGCACCACCACGACCGGCACGCCGGCGGCGCGCGCGGCGTCGATCGCACGGCCCACGTTGGCGAGCGACGTCTGCACGTCCGGGTATGCGATCGGCAGGTCGCCGGTGACGTATTCGTTTTGCACGTCGATGACGAGCAGCGCACGGCGGGGAGTTGCGGACATGGCGATATCTCCTTCTTCGATATGAACCTGGTGAGAAAACCGGGGAAATCCGGGTGGAATCTCGATGGAATCCGCGGCCGGCCAGGCGCCCCGGCTGCGATGGAGGCATTGTCGGCTGGCGCATCGCACGCGCACAGTGGCCCAAATGACAATTTTAGATAGAATTGGGCCAAACACGGCGAGCCTTATATGCCCACGCGTTCACGCCCCCCCTCTCGACTCGCGAGGCCATCGATGCCCACCGCTCCCCGTACCCTGACGCCGGCTGCCGCCCCCGCCGCACTGGCAGCGCCAATGACTACCGCAACGCCCGCCGCGCGCCGCATTGCCGTGGTCGCGTTCGATCGCGTCATCCCGTTTCATCTCTCGGTGCCGTGCATCGTGTTCGGCGAACCACGCCCCGAAGGCGGCGTGCCGCCGTTCGAGCTGATCGTCTGCGCGGCCGAACCGGGGCCGCTCGCCACGACCGCCGGTTTTACGATCGGCGCGTCCTGCGGCCTCGAAGCGCTCGAACAAGCCGATGTGGTTGTTGTGCCCAGTTGGCGCGACGCCGAAGAAATGCCACCCGCAGCACTGTGCGAAGCGCTACGCGCGGCGCACGCACGCGGCGCGGTGCTCGTGGGTCTATGCTTTGGCGCCTTCGTGCTCGCGCACGCGGGCCTGCTCGACGGCCGCCCGGCTACCACACACTGGGCCGCCGCAGACACTTTCGCGCGCCAGTTCCCGCAAGTGCGCTTCGATCCCGACGTCCTCTACGTCGACGATGGCGATATCCTCACTTCGGCGGGCACGGCGGCGGGACTCGACTGCTGCCTGCACCTGCTGCGGCGCCTCGCCGGCACGCAGGCGGCCAACTACGTGGCGCGGCGGCTAGTCGTGCCGCCGCATCGCCAGGGCAGCCAGGCGCAGTACGTGCAGCAGCCGGTAGCGGCGCGCGGGCGCGGCGACCGGCTCTCGAGTCTGCTTGACTGGATCCGCGCCCATCTCGACGCGCCGCATACGCTCGACTCGCTCGCGCAGCGCGCGCTCATGAGCCGCCGCACCTTCACTCGCCAGTTCCGCCTGACGACGGGCGCCACCGTAAGCGCGTGGTTGCTCGGCGAGCGACTCGCCCGTGCGCAGCAACTGCTCGAAACCACCGACCAGCCGATCGACGCCATCGCGCAGGGCGCGGGCTTCGGCTCGGCCGCGTCGCTGCGCCAGCATTTTGTGGAAGCGTTCAGGACCTCGCCGTCGGCATGGCGACGGGAGTTTCGGGGGACGTGAAAGTCATGTGGAGCCGCGCGGCCTCAGCCTTCCGCAAGATGCCGCGCCACGTAAAACAGCAACGCAACGAAGAAGATCATCGCGGCCCAGACCCAGTTCGGCATCACGTGCGGTGAAGGCTCGTGATGGAGCGTGCTCGCGGCGCGGCCCGACAACGTGCCGCCCGCGTGAGGGAGCAGATGCGCGCGCCGCGCGACCGCTGCGAGATTAATCGGCCGCAAGAACACATGCTGGCGCCGGGGCGCCTCTCCGCGCGCGCGGTTCGGCGCCCGTCCGTGCTTGGCTTCAACCACGGCGCAAAACTCGGTGAAGAACTCGTCGGCGAGTTCGTGCAGCGCGTTTTCGATCTGGCGCGGCGGCAGTTCGCCCAGCGGCCCGGTCAGCGTGGCCCACACCGAATAGTCGATGCGCGTGCTCGCGCCCTGGCCCATCGAGGAAGGCTCCTCCTCGCGCAGCGCAACGTCGATCTGGCCGCGCAGCGAGCCGATGCCGTCGGCGCGCGCGCGAAAGCTCAACACACGGCGCGGCGTGAGCGGCACCGTCGCAACGTCGCTAGCAATGTGAGCGCGCACTTCGTAACGCGCACGCAGCGGCCCGAGCGGCACGGTCAGCGTGATTGCGTACTCGCCGGGGCCGAGCCGCCTGAACGACTCGCAATGCTCCAGACTCGCCCGTACGAGCGCGGCCTCCTGCAACGCCTGCCAGACGGCAGACGGCTCAAGTGGAATCCTCAACGCATCGTTCAGTTCCATGGCGGCTCCCCGGTAGCGGTTCGAGAAGTTCCTTCAGGTCGTTCAGCTGGTTGGTTAGTGCATCGGCATCAATCGGCGGTCAGTATTCGAGCGCTCGAGCGCTTTCTCAGGATGTCTGATCGATGCGGTCCACGCGCTCGGCGTGAAACGCCAGATACGCTTTGATGCCGCGCACCGCGTCGAGCGGCGCCTCGTAGCTCCATGCGGCGTCCTCGATGCGGCCGTCCTCGGTGCGCAGGTGGTAAAAGGACGCCTCGCCCTTGTGCGGACAGGCTTCGGTGCGTGTGGAGCGTTCGAGCCGTGCCATGTTCACGTCGGCGCGCGGGAAGTAAAAGACGTCGGGGTTGCCGGTCTCGACGAGCGTGAGCGCCGCGAGCGTATCGGCAATCGTGATGCCACCGTGGATCACGCGCACACGGTGACGGTTCACGACGAGATCGATGCGATGACCGGCATCCGGTTCGACCGTCATTGTCTGCTCCCTGAGCGATGGGCGCCGCTGCCTGGGAAGTCACGGCCAGCCCGTGACTTCATTATCGACGAAACGCCGACGGCTTGCGCGAATTCGGCTACCGCGCGCCGCCCGGGGCTCACCAGACGAAAGCCGCACGGGCGCTACCATTCGAACCCACCGTCACGGCGCTGGTCTTGTCGACGCCGTCATGGCTCACGTGCACCGTATAGCGTCCCGGGCGCACGCGCACGAGCATGTACGGTCCGCGCGAAGTCGCATCGAGCACGCTCGCGCCATGGGCGTCGACGATCCGCACGCGCACGTCGGCGAGGAATTCGGCGCCGCGGCCCGTGAAGCGCAGGGAAAGCGGCCACTGCGACCGCGCGGCTTGCAGCGCCTTCGACTCGTCGAGGCCGACACCGCCCGAGACGAATTCCACGCCGCCTTGCTGCTGCACTTGCGGCATGCCGCCGCCGTTGGTGTTGCCGGCGCTCGACATATCGGTGCTCGAACCGCCCACCGTGCCATTCTTGGGATTCATGCCGTTCACCGCGCCGGTGGCGCTACCTCGCTGCACCGGCATCTGCTGCACCGGCATCTGCTGCACCGGCATCTGCTGCACCGGCATCTGCTGCGCCGGCGCGCTCTCTTGCGGCATCGGCACCTGCTGCACCGGCGCGCTGCCTTGCTGCGCTGCCGCGATGCCCGCGAAACCAAGGGTCAGGGTCGCCGCGATCGCGGCGCTCGAAAGGACTGGACGCGTTTTATGAAACTTCTTCATCGTGACTGCTCCTTACAAGTTGCCTCGGTATCAAACCGGCGCAAAATGCATGCCCATTGCATCAGGCACGAACAGCACGCTGAAAAGAAAACTGCCGCCGGGGCGCGAAGCCCACAGCGGCAGTGAAAAAAGCGGCCCGGAAATCCCGGTATGCGTTGTACGCCAGGCCGCTGGAGCGAACCGGAACCGCGCTCAGCCGAGATCGACCGGCACGAAGATCTGCGCGTCGTCGCGCTGAATCAGGAGTGCGATGCTGTTGCCCGCTTGCGCGATCATCTGCTTGAGCTGGTCTGGGCTAGTCACCGCGCGGCCGTTCACCGCGAGAATCACGTCGCCCGGCTGAATGCCGGCATTTTCCGCCGCGCCCGACGACTGTTCGACGAGCAAACCGTGATCGATCGAACCGTTACTCTTCTCTTCCGGAGAAAGCGGGCGCACCGCAACGCCCAGGCGTCCTTGCATTTGCGACTGCGACGTGTCGTTCGAGGCGAGCTTGCTGTCGGTCAGCGCGCCGATGGTCGCCGTGAAGTCCTTGGTCGACTTGTCGCGCCACACCTGAACGTCGGCCTTCGTGCCCGGCTTCATGCCCGCGATCAGCGAAGGCAGGTCGACCGAGTCGCCCACCGCCTGGCCATTCACGGCAAGAATCACGTCGCCGGGCTTGAGCCCCGCCTTCGCGGCCGGACCACTCGCGTCCACCGAGCTCACCAGCGCGCCGTGCGGCTTGTCCATGCCGAACGAGTTGGCGAGCGTCTGGTTCATCGACTGCACCGCGACGCCGAGGCGCCCGCGGCTCACATGGCCGGTCTTGACGAGCTCGTCCTTGACCTTCATGGCTTCATTGATCGGGATTGCGAACGAAAGGCCCTGGAAGCCGCCCGTCTGCGAGTAGATCATCGAGTTGATGCCAATGACTTCGCCCTGCAGATTGAACAGCGGGCCGCCCGAGTTGCCGGGGTTCACCGGCACGTCGGTCTGGATGAACGGCGTGTAGTTCTCGTCGGGCAGCGAGCGCGACTTCGCGCTGATGATGCCCGAGGTCACCGTGTTGTCGAAGCCGTACGGCGATCCGATCGCGACCACCCACTGGCCGACCTTGCTCTGACGCGGGTCGCCGATCTTCACCGTGGGCAGATCCTTCGCGTCGATCTTGAGCACGGCGACATCGGACTGCTTGTCGGCGCCCACGACCTTGGCCTTGAATTCGCGCTTGTCGGTGAGCTTCACGGTCACGACGTTCGCGCCGTCCACGACGTGCGCGTTCGTGAGAATGTAGCCGTCCGGGCTAATGATGAAGCCCGAGCCGAGACTCGAACTCGGCGTGTCGGGCTGCGTGCCGCCGTCGCCGCCCATGCCGGGCACGCCGCCGTAGAAGTGCTTGAAGAACTGGTAGAACGGGTCGCCCGGATCGATCGGCAGTTGCTGCGCCCCGCCGCGCAGGGACGCCTGCTTCACCACGTGCTTCGCACTGATGTTGACGACGGCCGGGCCGTAGGTTTCCACGAGGCCCGAGAAGTCAGGAATGCCGGTCTTGGCCGCGGCTTCGGCGGGCATCAACGCAGCGGCCTGCGCCGGGGTGATCACCTGCGGCGGCGGCACGTCGCGGCGCCCGGCCACGTAGCCCGCCGACAACGCGACGGCAACCGCGATAGCCACGGCACTGCGGGTAATGACTTTGGTATTCATAGCGGACTCCTTGCGCGGGATACTGTCACGACGTAACGAAGATTAAGCGCTATCGCTTAAAGGAGTCTTAAGCGGGGAACTTCGCCGCAAACGCCCGCGCACCGGGCGTTTGCGGGGCTTTCGAAATGAGTCGCGATATCAAAACCGCACGTCCACGCGCAACCCGCCAGCCTGCGAATCGCCGAGCGTGATGGTGGCCTCGTGCTGGTCGGCAATGCGGCGCACGATCGCCAGACCGAGCCCCGTGCCCGACACGTCCGTGCGCGCGCGGCCCGCGCTCGCACCCACGCGATAAAAGCGATCGAACACACGCGCGCGTTCGTCGACGGGAATGCCCGGTCCGCTATCGTCGATGCGCACGAGCGGATGGCCATCGTCCACGATCAGGCTCACGTCCACGCGGCCACCCGCGGGCGTGTATTTCGTCGCGTTGTCGAGCAGGTTATTGAACATCACGCGCAAAGCATCGGCGTCGCCGTGCACGTGCGCGTCGACACTCTCCTCGATGCCGAGGTCCACGCCGCGCTGTTGCGCGAGTGGCGCATAGTTGAGCACGCAATCATCGAGCAGCGCATGCATGTCGACGCTTTGCGCACGCGCGTGGCCATCGGGCTCCGAGCGCGCGAGCGCGAGCAGTTGTTCAGCGAGGCGCGTGGCGCGCGTCACGCCCGCCTGCAGATCGCCGAGCGCTTCGCGGCGCGTTTCGTCATCCCTTGCGCGCGCAACGAGTTGCGCCTGGATCTGCACGGCCGCGAGCGGCGTGCGCAATTCGTGCGCGGCGTCGGCCACAAAGGCCTTTTGTGTATCGAGCGCCTGGGCAAGACGTTCGAGCAGTGCATTGAGCGCATGCACGAGCGGCATCACTTCGCGCGGCAGTCGCTCTTCGGGCAGCGGTTCGAGCGCCTCGGGGTGGCGCGTGTCGAGCGCGCGCGCCACGCGCGAAAGCGGCTTGAGCCCGCGCCCCACCACCTGCCACACGGCGAGCCCGAGAAACGGCAGCAGCACGATCAGCGGCCAGAGCGTGCGCAGTGCGACATTCGCGGCGAGCCGGTTGCGCACCGTCGTCGGCTGGGCGAGCTGCACGACGTTGTCGCCGACGATCGCGCCATAGACGCGCCAGTCGCCGCGGTCGGTGCGCTCGGTTGAAAAGCCGAGTTCCGCGCGCGGCGCGAGCGGCGCGCGCGGATGCGAGTAGTACATCAACTCGCCGTTGCGGTTCCAGATCTGCAGGACGATGCCCTCGGTGCCGGTGTCCCGCGAGCTGAGAATCTCGTTGAACGGCTCGGAAGGCAGTGCCGCGGCAATCTCCTGCAACTGGTAATCGAACAGCTCGTTGGCTTCGGCGAGCGCCTGGCGGTAGATCAGCCAACCCGCGAGGCTCACGCCCGCGACCACGATCGCGAGCAGCCAGAACAGCAGTTGTCGTCGAATCGAACTCATTCAGAACTCATAGGGCGGCGCTCGTCCTCACGCGTCTTTCGCGATCATGTAGCCGAGGCCGCGCACGTTGCGGATCAGCTCGGCGCCGAGCTTCTTGCGCAGCGCGTGGATATAGACCTCGACCGTGTTGCTGCCGATCTCCTCGCCCCAGCCGTACATCTTCTCTTCGAGCTGGGTCTTGGAGAGCACCGCGCCGGGGCGCGCGAGCAGCGCCTCCAGCAAGGCGAACTCGCGCGCGGAGAGCGCGACGGGCGCGCCGTCCTGGGTCACCTGGTGCGAGGCGGGATCAAGCGTGATCGAGCCGTGGCGGATCGTGGACTCGCTGCGGCCCGACTGGCGGCGGATCAGCGCGCGCATGCGTGCGCCCAGTTCGTCGAGATCGAAGGGCTTGATGAGGTAGTCGTCGGCGCCGGCATCGAGACCTTTCACGCGGTCGGCGATGGCGTCGCGCGCGGTGAGGATCAGCACCGGCAGCGCCACGCCGCGCGCGCGCAAGGTGCGCAGCACGTCGAGGCCGTCGCGCTTGGGCAGCCCGAGATCGAGCAGGATCAGATCGTAGGAGTCGGCGCTCGCGACCGAGAGCGCGGCCTCGCCGTCCTCGACCCAGTCGACCGCGAAGCCCTCGCCGCGCAGCGCCTTGCGCACGCCCTCGGCGATCATGCGGTCATCTTCGACTAGCAGTATGCGCATCGTAATGAATTGGCAAGGCGGCGCACGCGGCGCCGCACTTGAAGCTCGAAATGAATGAGATGAGTGCATTCTAGCGCCTCGCCCCGCGCGAACGACGCAAGCGCACACGTGTACCCTGCCCTGCGCCCGAGCGACCTTTTCCGACATTTCTCGCCGCCAATGCGCGCACGCCACGCGAGGTCTTTACAATGGGCGCTTTTGCGGCGCGCGGCGCCGCGATGCGAACGCCCCCTTTCTCGTCCCACGTTCTTCATGCCGCCCGTTTCGCTGTCCCGTCTACGTACCCTGTTCTGCCCGAACACTCCAAGTCTGCTTGCACGTCGATTTGCTCGCCCGCTTGCACGTCCTCTGGCGCTCGCCCTTGCCTGCGCCGCGCTCGCCACGTCCCTTGCCGGCACGCCGGCCCAGGCACAAGGCCAGAGTGAACCACTGCCCGCCGGCGCACGCGTGCCGACGGTCAACGTCAGCACCGTCCTGCCGCCCAGTGTGATGGCGGGGCTCGAGCGCGCACACGTGCCCCTTTCTTCGGTGAGCGTGGTAATCGAGAAAGTGGGCGACCGCCAGCCGAGCGTCGCCGTCAACGCGGGGCAGCCGATGATGCCCGCCTCGACGATGAAGCTCGTCACCACGTGGAGCGGTCTCTCGATGCTCGGGCCCGACTACCGCTGGAAGACCAGCGCCTACACCGACGGCGACGTGGACGCGAGCGGCACGCTGCACGGCAACCTCTATATCAAGGGCACGGGCGACCCGAAGCTCGTCCCCGAGGAACTGATCGACCTCGTGCAGAAGATTCGCGCGACCGGCATCGTACGCATCGAAGGCGCGCTCGTGCTCGACAAGAGCGAGTTCGACGTGTCCACACGCGACCTGCCCTCGTTCGACGGCGACGACAGCGCGCCGTACAACGTCGGCCCCGATCCGCTGATGTACGCGTTCAAGGCGGTCTCGTTCACGTTCGCACCGTCGCCCGATGGCGTGTCGGTCAACGTGGTGCCGCCCGTCGCGCAATGGCAGATCGACAACCAGATCCGCGAGCGCGGCGGCAAATGCGGCGGCCTGCTGCCGACCCCGCAAGTCACGCCGGGCGCGAACGGCGTGGTCACGGCGAGCTTCGAGGGCAACTACGCGACGCACTGCGGCGAACGCACGCTCAACATGGCTGCGCCCGTCGATCACAGCACCTTCTTCGCCGACGGTTTTCTCGCGCTCTGGCAACAGGCCGGCGGCAGCTTTGCTGGAACGACGCGCGAAGGCGTCGTGCCGCCACGCTCGCGTCCGATCGCCGTGCATCAAAGCCCGCCGCTCTCGGACGTCGTGCACGACATCAACAAGTTCAGCAACAACGTGATGGCGCGCAACCTGTTCCTCACGCTCGGCGCGGTCGCCGGCAAGCCGCCCGCGACCACGGCGAAGGCCTCCGCCGCCGTCACCGCGTTCCTGCGCAAGAGCGGCCTCAACATGCCCGAACTCGTGCTCGACAACGGCTGCGGCCTTTCGCGCGAAGAGCACATCAGCGCGCTGTCGCTCGCGAATCTGCTGCAAGCCGCCAATGCGAGCCCGGTGGCGCAGCCGTTCATCGACTCGCTGCCGATCGCGGGCGTGGACGGCACCATGCGCCATCGCCTGAACAACGCGGGCGTCGACGGCAATGCGCACATCAAGACCGGCACGCTGCGCGACGTGCGCGCGATCGCGGGTTATGTGGCCGCCCAGAACGGCGAGAGCTGGATCGTCGTGAGCCTCATCAACGATCCGCGCGCCGAAGCCGCGCGCGCCGCGCACGATGCGCTGCTCGAATGGGTCTATCAGGGCATGCCTGAGGAAAAGCCCGTGTACGTCGATCCGCATCCGAAGCGTGCGTCGAAGGCGGCTCACTCCAGCAAGTCCGCCAGCCACGCAACCAAAGCAGAAAAAACCGGCAAGACCGCGAAGCGGGCGCGCGGCGCGCACTGATCGCCTGGGCGCGCCGGCCCGTCCTGGCGCGCCCGCTTGCTGAACAAACTCGATGCGCTAATTCGACCTGCGCATCGCCCCTTCTTGCTCCCCCATACCCGCCCCCATACCCTCCCCCACCGGGCGCTCCGCTCGAAGTTTTCCTCTAGCAAAGCCCCGAGCGCCGCACGCGTCGGGCGTGTACCCTGACGGGCAAAGTCGGTTGGCGCGTCGGAATATGCCGCTCGACACAACACAACAACGCCGCGCTGACTCGCCAGCGCCGCTCAAGGGACAAGGAGGACGGGATTCGTGCAGTTCGACGTTGACTGGCTGCTGCTCGCCCTCGCGCCTGTTTTTCTCGCCTGCATCGGCTGGGAGGCCTGGCACCTCGCCCGCACGCGCCCCGGCGCTACGCTCTATAGCTGGCCCGACACACTCTGCAACGCCGCGCTCGCGCTCATGCACCAAGGTGCCGACAAGCTCGCCTGGCTCGTCGCCATTCCCGTCTACGCGTACGTCTACCGGCATTGGCGCCTCGTCTCGTGGCAGCCGGGCATCGGTGCGTGGCTCGCGCTGTTCGTCGCGCAGGATCTGCTCTATTACGTGTTCCACCGCGCGAGCCATCGCGTGCGGTGGCTATGGGCCGCGCACGTCGTCCACCACTCGTCGGAGCGGCTCAACTTCTCCACCGCGTTTCGCCAGAGCCTCATGTACCCCGTCGCGGGCATGTGGGTCTTCTGGATTCCGCTCGCCGTGCTCGGCTTTCCGCCGATGCAGATCGTCGGCATCGTGCTCGTCAATCTCGCGTTCCAGTTCTTCGTGCATACACAAACCGTCGGCAAACTCGGCTGGCTCGAGTACATGTTCAACACGCCGTCGATGCATCGCGTTCATCACGCGCGCAATGCGCAGTACATCGATCGCAATTACGCAGGCGTGCTTGCGATCTGGGATCGCCTGTTCGGCAGCTACGTCGAGGAAGACGCGCACGAGCCGCCCGTCTACGGCATCGTCAAGCCGCTCGACACCTACAACCCGCTTAAGGCGAGCTTTCACGAATGGCTGGCGATGGCGCGCGACTGCTCGCGCATGCCCGACTGGCGCTCGCGTCTGGCCGCGCTGTTCGCCCCGCCCGACTGGTGCGCGCGCCGGGACGCCGCGCACGCGGAAACAGGTTTGGCTGCGATACGCACATACGTGTCGGAAAACAACACCGAGGGTGACATCGGATCGCGCAAAACCTGACACATTGCGTAGTCTGATGATTAAAAGCTGGCAGCAGGAAATGGCAACACATGCCACAACAGAGGAGATGAAGTGAATATGAAGCAACAAGGACCGAAACACCGTACGCTCGTGCGCGCCACCCAGATCGCTGTCGCGAGCGCGGCTTTCGCGCTCCTCGCCGCGTGCGGCGGCGGTGGCGGCAGCAGCAGCAACACGAGCACGCCGCCGCCGTCGGGCGTGAGCCTGCAGGTCGTGGCCTTCGGCACGAGCCTCACCGACGCCGGCACGTACTCGCCGCAAATCCTGCCGGGCTTCGGCGGCGGCCAGTTCACGACCAACCCGGGCGAAGTCTGGGCGCAGAAGGTGTCCGAGTATTTCGGCAATCCGCTGACGCCGGCCTTCGAAGGCGGCTTCGGCCTGCCGCTGACGGCCTCGGGCGGCCTCGACTACGCACAGGGCGGCGCAATGGTCTCCACCGGCGGCGTGGCCAATACCAGCGCCCCGATCGCCACCGCGAGCCAGCAGCCCTTGACCTGGCAGGTCGGCCAGTACCTGGCGCAGCACGGCAGCTTCAACGCGAACCAGCTCGTGCTCGTCGAAGGCGGCTCGAACGAAATCCTGGCGCTGCTCGACAACGGCGGCGCCGGGCTCACGGCGTTCGGCAAGGCCCTTGCTGCCACGCCGTTCTCGACGCTCGTTACCGATCCCGCGACGCAGGCGAAAACGGTCCAGTCGCTGGTCGCGCAAGGCTTCACGCAGGCTCAGGCCGAAGCGCTGGTGCCGGCCGCCATCGCGCTGCAGATCATCACGACGGATCCGAACGCCGCCACCGACTTCGCATCGGTTCTGCCGATCGTCACGGCGGCCACGACGCTGGCCACCATCGTCAACACGCAGATCGCGGGCACGCCCAAGGTCGCGGTCATGACGGTGCCCGACATCGGCAAGACGCCGGCCGCGGTAATGGCCGATCAGGCCGTCGGCGCGACGCCGGGCTCGGCGAACGCGCCCGACCAGGCGCTCTCGCTCATTTCCGCCGTCTACAACCTCACTCTGCTGAAGGGGCTCCAGCCCTCGATTGCGTCCAAGAAGGTCTTGCCGGTCGACACGTTCTCGTGGCTCGATCAGTCGATCCAGAACGCGGCGAGTCTCGGCTTCACCGTGACGAACACGGGGACCGGCTGCGACATCACGAAGATGGCGGCCAGCGCCACGAACTATGCACTGGCCCATCCGCAGGCGACGCTCGGTCTGGACCCGGCGACGACGCCGCCAGCGGTCCTCAACGCCGCCGCGCAGCAATACGGCCAAGCCTTCGGCGACTCGCTGTTCTGCTCGCCGCAGACATACACGACCCCCAACGCGCCCACGACCTACATGTTCGCGGATCTCTTTCACCCGACCACCTCGCTGCACGCGCAGTTCGCCACTTTCGTCGAAAAGCAGCTGGCTGCCGCGGGCGTCGGCAAGGCGCCGCAGTAACAGACCGTACGCGCCGGATCTCCCGGCGTAAAAAAACACCCCACGGCCCGCCAGGGTCGTGGGGTGTTTGCATTTTCATAGAGCGCGGAAGATCGCGCTTTAGTCCTGCTGCGCCTCGAATGCCGCAGCCGCGCGCCCAAGGCGATCGTTCACGGCAATCCACTCGATGGTCTCCGGAAGCTTCTCGATGAGAATGCGCGAGACGTTCGCGCGGTCGAGCGCGCGCAGCAGGCCATAGAGCTCGCGCGCATAGGCCTGCGGCTCTTCAGGCGCGGCCACGAAATGCACGTTCGCAGCGCTCGCCCACGCCCCGGCGCGCGAACCGCGCGCCACCAGCGCCACCGTTTCACCCGCGTCGCGCGCAGCGGCGAGCAGCGGCTCCAACGCCTCGAACGGCAGCAGCGCGAGCGGCGTGCGCGGCGCGTAGTGCGCCTTGAGCGTACCCGACGCGCGCGGCGCCGTGGCGTCCGAGCCATCGGGCAAGCGCGGCGCCTCGCCCAGCACGCGCGCGATGTCGTGCGGGCTCACGTGTCCGGGGCGCAGCAGCGCCGGGAAGCCGCGCGAGAGGTCGAGAATCGTCGACTCGATGCCGACGTCGCACGCCCCGCCATCGAGCACATGCACGGTCGCGCCGAACTCGTCGCGCACGTGCTGCGCCGTGGTCGGGCTCACATGGCCGAAGCGGTTTGCCGAAGGCGCCGCGACGCCGCCATGGCCACCGCGCCGCTTCGAAAACGCGGCCAGCAGTTGCTGCGCCACCGGATGCGACGGGCAACGCAGCCCCACCGAATCCTGGCCGCCGCTCACCGCATCGGGAATGCGCGGATGACGCTTGACGATCAGCGTGAGCGGGCCGGGCCAAAACACATCGACGAGCTTCTGCGCGGCCTCGGGCCACTCGGCGGCCCAGTATTGCGGATCGCCGCCCGGCGGCAGATGCACGATCACCGGATGATTCGCGGGCCGGCCCTTCGCGGCGTAGATGCGCGCGACGGCTTCGGGGCTCGCCGCGTCGCCGCCGAGCCCGTAGACCGTCTCGGTGGGAAACGCGACCAGCTCGCCCGCGTCGAGCAATGCGGCGGCGGCTTCGATCTCGGCTGCGGTTACTGCGGTTACCGCAGTTACGTTAGGGCCTGGCTGCTGATCAGACATGATGCGGCCCGGCTCAGCGCGTGGCGATGTGCAACAGACGCGCACAATCGCGCGCGGCTGAGCGCGCCTCGTCGAGCGTCGGTGCGGTGAAGTTCACGTGGCCCATCTTGCGGCCCGGACGCGCCTCTTCCTTGCCGTACAGATGCAGTCGCGCCGAGGGCATCGCCGCGACCTGGTCCCACGGCGGCGTGACGGGCGCAGCGCCCTTCTGCGCCTTGGTCTCGCCGGCGCCCACGGCAAACCACACGTCGCCGAGAATGTTGAGCATCACGGCCGGCGAGTGCTGGCGCGTGTCGCCGAGCGGCATGCCGGTCATCGCGCGCACCTGCTGCTCGAACTGGCTCGTGGCGCACGCATCGACCGTGTAGTGGCCGGAGTTGTGCGGGCGCGGCGCCATTTCGTTGGCGACGAGCGAGCCGTCTTCGAGGATGAAGAATTCCACGCACAGCACGCCCACATAGCCGAGCTTCGCCGCGATCTGGATCGCAGCCTGCTGCGCCTGCTGCACGAGCGCGGCGCTCGCGTCGGGCGCGGGCACGATGGTGTGCGAGAGCACGCCGTCACGATGCACGTTTTGCGCGAGCGGGTACACCACGCTCACGCCGCTCACCCCGCGCGCGATCAACGCGCTCACCTCGAACTTCAGCGGCAGGCGCTTTTCCAGCACGCACGGCACGCCGCCGAGCGAGGCATAGGCCTCGCGCACTTCTTCGGCGTTGGTCACGCGAATCTGGCCTTTGCCGTCGTAGCCCATGCGTGCGGTCTTGAGGATGCCCGGCAGCACGGCGGCGAGCGCTTCGTCGCCGATGGCGTCCAGCGCCTCGCGCGACTCGATCACCACGTGCGGCGCGACCGGCACGCCCGCCGCCGCGATAAAGCGCTTCTCGGCGATGCGGTCTTGTGCGACGGCCACGCAGCGGCCGGCGGGACTCACGAAGGTCGACTTCGCGAGCGCGTCGAGGCTCGCCGCGGGTACGTTCTCGAATTCGGTCGAGACGGCCGCGCACAGGCGCGCGAGTTCGGTGAGCGCGGCCGGGTCGTCGTAGGGCGCGCGGATATGGCGGTCGGCCACGGCGCCGGCGGGGCTCGTCGCATCGGGATCGAGCACCGCGACGCGATAGCCCATGGCCTGGGCGGCAAAGCAGAACATGCGGCCGAGCTGGCCGCCACCCACCATGCCCAGCCATGCGCCGGGCAGGATCGGTGAAACCGGAGAGTTGTCAGGAGTCATCTTCGTGGTCGGTCGCGGCTGGCCGCGGCGCGCGGGGAAGGCGCGCGGGCCAGACCGAGGTTTAACGTCGCAACGCAAAGAGGCGGGAGCGCTGCCCCGCCTCTTCGCATCTCGACGATGTCACTTGCCTGCTTCGCAGCGAGCAGGTGCTGCATCAAAGCGCCGTAATCAAAACGGCGCCGCGTTCAAAGCGCCGGCAGCACCATCGCATGCGCCGCTTCGTTCTGGCGCACGCGGAAGGCCGCGAGCTTGTTCGCGTATTCGGGATCGGTCACGCTCAGCATCGATACGGCGAACAGCGCCGCATTGGCCGCGCCCGCCTCGCCGATGGCGAAGGTCGCGACCGGCACGCCCTTGGGCATCTGCACGATCGAGTGAAGCGAGTCCACGCCCTTCAGATACTTGCTGACCGCCGGCACGCCGAGCACCGGCACCGTGGTCTTGGCCGCCAGCATGCCGGGCAGGTGCGCCGCGCCGCCCGCGCCCGCGATGATCGCGCGCAGGCCGCGCTCACGCGCTTTTTCCGCGTACTCGAACATTTCGTCGGGCATGCGGTGCGCCGAAACCACCTTGGCCTCGTACGCGACGCCGAATTCCTGCAGGATCGCGACCGCGTGCTTCATCGTGTCCCAGTCGGAGCTGGAGCCCATCAACACGCCGACGAGCGGCGCCGCATGCTGGTGAGCCGTCTGAACTTCACTCATTGTGCTTCCTTCTTCCCTCTTTGCGCTGCTTTACGCGAGCTTCTGGCCCGTGAGGCGTTCGAGCGCCTCCTGATACTTCGCCGACGTCTTCGCCAGCACGTCGTCGGGCAGCTTCGGCGCCGGCGGCTCTTTCTTCCAGTCCTGGGTTTCGAGCCAGTCGCGCACGAACTGCTTGTCGAACGACGGCGGATTCGAGCCCACCTGGTACTGGTCGGCAGGCCAGAAACGCGACGAATCGGCGGTCAGCGCCTCGTCCATCAGATAGAGCTGGCCGTGGTTGTCCAGACCGAACTCGAACTTGGTGTCGGCGATGATGATGCCGCGCGTGGCCGCGTAATCGGCGGCTTCCTTGTACAGCTTGATCGAAATCTCTTTGATGGTGCGCGAGAGCTCGGTGCCGATGCGGCGCTCCATCTCTTCGTAGGTGATGTTTTCGTCGTGGTGGCCCATTTCAGCCTTGGCTGCCGGCGTGAAGATCGGCTCGGGCAGCTTCTGCGCGTTCTGCAGGCCCGGCGGCAGTTCCACGCCGCACACGGCGCCGGTTGCCTGATAGTCCTTCCAGCCGCTGCCGGCCAGATAGCCGCGCACCACGGCTTCCACGAGGATCGGCTCGAGGCGCTTGACCACCACGGCGCGGCCCTTGACCTGATCGACTTCGTCGGCGGCCACGACCGTCTCGGGCGCGACGCCCGTGAGGTGGTTCGGCACGACGTGCTTGAGCTTCTCGAACCAGAAGTCGGCCATCTGGTTGAGCACCTCGCCCTTGCGCGGAATCGGCTCGCCCATGATGACGTCGAACGCCGAAAGGCGGTCGGTCGTGACGATCAGCAGCTTGTCGTCGCCCACGGCGTAGTTGTCGCGGACCTTGCCGCGGCCGAGGAGCGGCAGCGAGCGGAGCGTGGATTCGTAGAGGGTAGACATCGTCGTGATTCGCTAAAAGGACAATCGAAAACGGGCAGATCCGGGCAATATCGCGGCCACGGATCGCGGAATCAGTCCCCGGCGGGGAGCCGGAATCTGAAAGTATTGCGAGGGTAAACCAAAACTAATCAGAAATCCCGGAAAAGCCCATCGCCGTTCCCCCAAAACAGGCGGAAACGGCGATGTTTTTACGACTTCAGGATAGCCGCGCCAGCGCGGCGATCCTTTTAGCGGACGATCTGCGCGAGTTCGCCCGACTTGTACTTTTCGGCGATCTTGTCGAGCGAGACCGGCTTGATCTTGCCAGCCTGGCCTTCGCAGCCGAACGCGAGGAAGCGGTCCACGCAGACCTTCTTGGCGGCTTCGCGAGCCGGCTTCAGGTAGTCGCGCGGGTCGAACTTCGACGGGTTCTCGAACATGTAGCGACGGATCGCGCCCGTGATCGCCAGACGAAGGTCGGTGTCGATGTTGATCTTGCGCACGCCGTGACGGATGCCTTCCTGGATCTCTTCGACCGGCACGCCGTAGGTTTCCTTCATGTCGCCGCCGAATTCGCGGATTTCCGCGAGCAGCTCTTGCGGCACCGACGACGAACCGTGCATCACGAGGTGCGTGTTCGGAATGCGTGCGTGGATTTCCTTGATGCGCTGGATCGACAGGATGTCGCCCGTGGGCTTCTTGGAGAACTTGTACGCGCCGTGCGAGGTGCCGATGGCGATAGCCAGCGCGTCGCACTGCGTGAGCTTCACGAAGTCGGCGGCCTGCTCCGGATCGGTCAGGAGCTGCTCGCGCGTCATGGTGCCTTCGGCGCCGTGACCGTCTTCCTTGTCGCCCTTCATCGTCTCGAGCGAGCCGAGCACGCCCAGTTCCGCTTCCACGGTGACGCCGATCGAGTGCGCCATTTCGACGACCTTGCGCGAGACATCGACGTTGTACTCGTACGAAGCGACCGTCTTGCCGTCGGCTTCGAGCGAGCCGTCCATCATCACGCTCGAGAAACCGCTGCGGATGGCTGCCATGCAGACCGCCGGCGACTGGCCGTGGTCCTGGTGCATCACCACCGGAATATGCGGATACGACTCGATCGCGGCTTCGATCAGGTGGCGCAGGAACGGCTCGCCCGCATATTTGCGCGCGCCTGCCGAGGCCTGCATGATCACCGGCGAACCGACCTGGCTGGCGGCTTCCATGATGGCCTGGACTTGTTCCAGGTTGTTCACGTTGAACGCCGGCAGGCCATAGCCGTTTTCAGCGGCGTGGTCGAGCAGTTGACGCATTGAAACGAGAGGCATTGTTGCTACTCCTTTGATTTAAAACGAATTGCTTCGTGCCGCCGGCCGTCTTATGCGACCGGTCGAGGATGGCCTGGCGGCCACCGCCCGCGCGCCAAGCTGCGGGCTCAATTGCGTGATTTTATCGCGAAGCCACTACGTTCCCGCCGCCAAAAAAACGAACTGGCATGAAATTAGCGTATCAGGACGTCAAATCGGCGAGAAGATGCAAAAAGAGTTGACAGCCCGCGCACTGCCTCGCCGTCGCGCGGGCCGCGAATACAGCAAAAAGCGGCTTGGATCGCGCCTGACTAGCACCTGATTGGCACCTGATTGGCACCGTTAAGATACCAATTAAATACCAGCATCAGGCGCTGATCCCTTGCCCGCGCAAACCTCGAAAATAAAGCGAAAAAATTCGCCGCGACTTTAGAAGACGTCGCCGACCCGCACGATCTTCAGCGTGTTGGTGCCGCCAGGCTGGCCCATCGGCTCGCCCACCGTCAGCACGACCATGTCGCCGCGCGCCGCGTAGCCCTTGCTCACCACTACTTCGATAGCCTGCTGGAGCGCCGTGTCGCGGTCGTTGCTGGTGTCCAGATGCAGCGGCGTGACATTGCGGTAGAGCGACATCGCCCGCTCGCTGCCGGTGCGCGGCGTGAGCGCGAAGATCGGCACATGGGTCCAGTGGCGCGACATCCAGAGCGCGGTCGAGCCCGAATCCGTAAGCGCGACGATAGCCTTCGCGCCCAGGTGATAGGCCGTGAACAGCGCGCCCATGGCGATCGACTGGTCGATGCGCGTGAAAGTGCGGTCGAGGAAATCCTTGTCGAGCTCGCTGTGCTCCGACTTCTCCGCTTCCACGCAGATCGCGGCCATGGCCTCGATGGTCTCCACGGGGTACTTGCCTGCCGCCGATTCGGCCGAGAGCATCACGGCGTCGGTGCCGTCGAGCACGGCGTTGGCCACGTCCGAGACTTCGGCGCGGGTGGGCACCGGCGCATGGATCATCGACTCCATCATCTGCGTGGCCGTGATCACGAGCTTGTTCGAGTCGCGTGCCATGCGGATCATGCGCTTTTGCAGCGCCGGCACCGCCGCGTTGCCCACTTCCACAGCGAGATCGCCGCGCGCGACCATGATGCCGTCCGACGAATCGAGAATTTCCTGCAGTGCCGGAATCGCTTCGGCGCGCTCGATCTTCGCGATCATCTTCGGCTTGATGCCGTAGGGCGCGCCCGCGATGTTCGCGAGCTGGCGCGCCATTTCCATGTCGGTGGCGTTCTTCGGGAACGACACGGCCACGAAGTCCGCGCCGAGCGACATCGCCGTGCGGATGTCCTCCATGTCCTTCGCGGTGAGCGCGGGCGCCGTAAGGCCGCCGCCCTGGCGGTTGATGCCCTTGTTGTTCGACAGGTCGCCGCCCACGCGCACGGTGGTGTGGATCTCGCTGCCGATCACGCGCACCACGTCGAGCACGATCAGGCCATCGTTGAGCAGCAGCACGTCGGCGGGCTTCAGGTCGCGCGGCAGATCCTTGTAGTCGAGGCCGACACGCTCGTCGTTACCCAGCTCGCACTCGGCGTCGAGGATGAAGGGCTTGCCCGGCTCGAGCGTCGTCTTGCCGTTCTCGAACTTGCCCACGCGAATCTTCGGGCCTTGCAGGTCGGCCATGATCGCGACTTCGCGGCCGGACTGGCGCGCGCATTCCCGCACCATTTCGGCGCGCTGACGGTGATCGTCCGCGGTGCCATGCGAGAAGTTCAGACGCACCACGTCCAATCCCGCACGGATCATTTTCTGCAGGATGTCCGGCGTGCTGGAAGCCGGACCGATGGTGGCAACAATCTTGGTGGCGCGATGCATGAGTCTCCTCGTCTGGATAGGACCGCTGGAAAAACCGTTGTTGCGAGATGTGCTGGCCGGCTCCAACGCCAATGCGGCGGGGCCGGAACGCGCACCGGTCAGACCCGGCGTCGCTTTCTTGGAGGGCTCGGCGCCAGTCGGCTGGACTGGCGCGGCGTTGCTTGCGCCGGTGTTGCCGGCGTTACTGATGTTCGTGCTCGCGAGCGGTGCAGGCTCGCGCTCTGGCGCGGCGGCGGGCGTCGCGTTCGTCCGCGCCTTGCCTGCGAGGGACGCTGCGCGCCCCTGCTCTTTTGCAACTTTCGCGGCCCCGGCTGCACCGCGCGGCTTGGCCGCACTGGCGTGAGGAGACTCGTTGGCGGCGGCCTTTGCCACCTTCCCGGCCGGGGCGCGCGGCGCCACTTAACCTGCCGCCCGGGTTTCGAGCACTTCCACGGCCGGCAGCTTCTTGCCTTCGAGGAATTCGAGGAAAGCGCCGCCGCCGGTCGAGATATAGCTGATCTTGTCGGCAATGTCGTACTTCGCAATGGCTGCGAGCGTGTCGCCGCCGCCGGCGATCGAGAACGCGCCCGAATTCGCAATGGCGCTCGCGAGCGTCTTCGTGCCGTTGCCGAACTGGTCGAACTCGAACACGCCGACCGGACCGTTCCACACCACCGTGCCGGCCTGCGCGAGCTGCGCGGCGAGCGCATTGGCCGTGACCGGGCCGATGTCGAGGATCATGTCGTCGTCGGCCACGTCGGCCACGTTCTTCGTCTCGGCCTTGGCCGTCGGCGAGAATTCCTTGGCGGTCACGACGTCGGTCGGGATCGGCACCGAGGCGCCGCGCGCACGCGCCGCTTCGATGATGGCCTTCGCTTCATCGACGAGATCGGCTTCGGCGAGCGACTTGCCGATCTTCAGGCCGGCCGCGAGCATGAACGTGTTGGCGATGCCGCCGCCGACGATCAACTGGTCGACCTTTTCGGCCAGCGACTTGAGGATAGTGAGCTTGGTCGAGACCTTCGAGCCCGCGACGATCGCCACGAGCGGGCGCTTGGGCGCGCCGAGCGCCTTGCCGAGCGCGTCGAGTTCGGCCGCCAGCAGCGGGCCCGCGCAGGCGATGCCCGCGTACTTCGCGATGCCGTAGGTGGTGGCTTCGGCGCGGTGCGCGGTGCCGAAAGCATCGTTCACGTAGATGTCGCAGAGCTGCGCCATTTTCTGCGCGAGCTCGTCGGAATTCTTCTTTTCGCCCTTGTTGACGCGGCAGTTCTCGAGCAGGACCACGTTGCCCGGCGCAACATTCACGCCGTTCTCGACCCAGTTCGCAACCAGCGGCACGTCGCGGCCGAGCAGCTCGGCGAGACGCTTGGCAACCGGCGCGAGCGAATCTTCAGGCTTGAATTCGCCTTCGGTCGGGCGGCCCAGGTGCGAAGTGACCATGACGGCCGCGCCGGCGTCGAGCGCCGCCTTGATGGCCGGCACAGACGCTCGCACGCGAGTGTCTTCGGTGATGTTGCCCTGGTCGTCCTGCGGCACGTTCAGGTCGGCGCGGATAAACACCCGCTTGCCCTTGAGCTTGCCTTCGGAAATCAGGTCGGAAAGACGCAGAACCTTGTTCATGGAGATTTCATCTTGATGGTGGGAAGGCGGTGGCAAAACGATGCGGGCGCCGAATGCAACGCGTGCCCGGGTGCCCTGGGTGACAGGGGTGACCGACACATGCAATCGGGGACAAAGGCGCGAGGGCGCGGCGCGGGATCCGCGCGGCTGCCCTCTGCCGGCCCTGTGACAGGCCGCGGCGCCGCTGCGGGTCGCTGCTCGGCGCCGGGCGCGAGGCCAGCATCGATTTGCGAGATCGGTATTTTAGCCGATAGCCAGGTTGATCTGAGCCGTGCATCGGCGAATGTCGCGTATTTGCATGACTGCCGCGCAGACCTTACGGGACCTTACAGCGCCAGCACATGCGCCAGCGAGCGCGCTTGCGGCGCACAAATGACGCTAAAATGGCACCCTTTGCCCCGCGCGCGCCCGAAGAGTTCGCGTTTGGGGCGTGCGGCGCGACAGCCGGCTGCCCCCGGCCTGTGCCCGATCGATACACCGGATACAAAGAGAATCATCCTCATGAGCGAACTCAAGGAAATGCCCCTGGTCGAGTTGACGGCCAAGGACCTGCCCGCGTATTGCCCGAATCCGTCGATGCCGCGCTGGAGCAATCATCCGCGTGTCTTTCTCGACGTGACCCACGGCGAAGCGAAGTGCCCTTATTGCAGCACGCGCTACAAGCTGCGCGACGGCGAGGTCGTGCACGGCCACTGACGGCTACTGTCGGCATGAAGCTGCACGGTTAGCGCGGTTCATGCGCACGGCCGTAACGTGAGGACGAGCGGCCCAGGCCGCCGCATTCCGGGCGCTCAGCGCCGCAGAAGAAGCCGTGCCAGCGAGAGCACCCGATGCTGCCCGCGCCGGCACGCGGCGTGCTCCTCGCGCCTGCCGCCACTGGTGCATCGTCCGCCACGCGGGCCGCTCGGGCGGCCCGCAGCCTTCCGGCGCGCTTGTCGCGCCGATCACCTAACCGCGTTTCGCGCGCACGCCCCGGCCCAAGGTTGCCGGACCGCGCACGAAATCCCTGCCCTTTTTCCGGACCCTGACTCCCGATGCGCCGCGCGCTGGTAATTGCACCGAATTGGATCGGTGACGCACTGATGGCGCAGCCGCTTCTTTCGCGGCTCGTAAAACTGCATCCGCGCATCGATATCGATGCGATTGCGCCCACCTGGGTCGCGCCCGTGCTCGAGCGCATGCCCGAGATACGCGACGTCTACGCCACCGACCTCGCCCATGGCAAGCTGCAGTTGCTGCGCCGCTGGCAGTTGGCCGGCGACCTGCGCGCAGAGCGCTACGACGCGGTCTATGTGCTGCCGAATTCGCTCAAGTCCGCGCTGATCCCGTGGCTCGCGAACATTCCGCTGCGCATCGGCTACACAGGCGAGAGCCGCTACGGCTTCCTGAACGTGCGCCACGCGAATCCGCCCAAGGACGAGCGCCCGCCAATGGTCAAGCACTACGCCGCGCTCGCCTACGCACCCGGCGCAAGCGTGCCCGAAGATCTGCCGCTGCCGCGCCTCGAAGCGGACCCGAACGAAGCCTCGCGCGTCTCGGCCCGCTTCAATCTCGACACGCGCGTGCCGTTGCTGGTGTTCTGCCCCGGCGCCGAATACGGTCCCGCCAAGCGCTGGCCGCCCGAGCACTTCGCGGCGCTCGCGCGCATGATCGGGCAGTCGTTCCCGTACACGCAGATCGTCGCGCTCGGCTCGCCCAAGGACGCCCCGCTCGCCCAGGCGATCGCCGACAAAGCCCCGAACGTGCGCAACCTGTGCGGCCAGACCGCGCTCGGCGAAGCCTGCGCGCTCATCTCGCGCGCAAGTGCCGTGGTCACCAACGACTCGGGTCTCATGCACGTCGCCGCCGCGCTGCGCCGGCCGCTCGTGGCGATCTACGGATCGACGGATCCGCGCCACACGCCGCCCTTGTCCGAGCTCGCAAAGGTACAATGGCTGCACCTCGAATGCAGTCCCTGCTTCGCGCGCGAGTGTCCGCTCGGGCATCTGAACTGCCTGCGCGAACTGAGCCCGGAACAGGTCTTCGACGATTTGCGCGGTATGCTGGTCGCCCAGCGCTAGCAGCACTGAACCCGGCGGCAAGCGCGCCGCGCGTGCCGCGCGCGGTTTCCCTTCGGCCCGCCCGCGGGCTGCCGGCGCCCGGCAAGCCTCACGCGCCTCATGGGCTTCGCGCCGTGGATGTGCGGCACGCCACTGACACCATGCATCAAGCGCGCGCCCAATTCAGGTATCGCGCAACGAAGCGGGGCGTCACAGGCCTGTCTCGCGACGGTTTCATGATGCGTCGGCGCACACCGACGCATCTGAATCGAAGCAAACGCCGAAGCCAATGCCAACCCGCGCAAGAAGCGCATCAGATCAACGAGCCATGCCACGTTTTGCCCACATCTTCGAAGCCGCCGCGGACACCCTCAACGCGTACTATCAGGCCGTCGCGGAGGTCAACATCGACGCGTTGATGGGCCTGTGGATCGACGAGGAGTTCGTGAGCTGCATCAGCGCCCAAGGCTCGCATCTGCACGGCCTGTCCGACATTCGCGTCGGTCTCGCCGCGGAGCTAGAAGCCGCGCCGGTGTCGATCGAGCCGCTCGACATCCGCGTCTACGACAGCCTGGGCACGGTGGTCTACGCCATCGTGGAGGCGCATCGCCCTGTGGATCCGAATGCGATTCCGGCGATGGTCTTCACAACTTATGTGATGGTGCATGAGCGCGGCGAGTGGCGCATCGCGCACATTCACGCGAGCCGTATGCCCGACGAAGCCGCGAGCCAGTTCTCAGCAAAACTGCGCCACGGCCAGGGCGCGCTGCATTGACGAAGGCAGGCGCGGTGCCAGCAGGACAGCGGTAAAAGCAAGGGCCAAGCGCGGTAGAAAGGGGACGGCCATGAGCACGACAAGCGAAAAAACGGCGCTACGGCGAACCGGCAACGAAGCGGCAAGACACCCTGCCGCGTCTATCCTGAACGGCGCAAGCGGCCACGCGCACGCGGGCTCGACCTACCAGGCGCCCTTCTGGCTGCCGGGCGCGCACCTCCAGACCATCATCCCCGCGCTGTTCTCGCGCCTGCCCATGCCCGCCTATCGGCGCGAACGCTGGGACACGCCCGACGGCGACTTCATCGAACTCGACTGGGCCGACGCGCCGAACGCGCCACCGAATGCGCCGCTGTTCGTGCTCTTTCACGGTCTGGAAGGCAGTTCCGGCTCGCACTACGCCCGCGCGTTCGCCGCTGCAGCCCATGCGCGCGGCTGGCACGCGGTCATCCCGCACTTTCGCAGTTGCAGCGGGCCGATGAACCTCATGCCGCGCTTCTACCACCTCGCCGACGCCGCCGAAGTCGACTGGGTCCTGCGCCGCCTCGCCGCGCGCCACGCCGGCCCGCTCGTGGCGGCGGGTGTTTCGCTCGGCGGCAACGTGCTGCTGCACTGGCTCGCGCAGCAACGCGAGGACGCAAAAATCGTGAGCGCCGCCGCCGCGATCTCGGCGCCGCTCGACGTGCACGCAGGCGGCAAGATGCTCGCGAACGGCTTCGGCATGGTCTACACGCGCAGCTTCCTGAAGACGCTCAAGGTGAAGGCGCTGCAAAAGCTCGAACAGTATCCGGGCTTGTTCGATGCGCAAGCGGTGCTGGCGACCCGCAACATGTACGAATTCGACGACGTCGTGACCGCACCGCTGCATGGCTTCAAGAGCGCGTACGACTACTACACCCGCGCGACGGTGCGCCCAAAGCTCGGCGAGATTGCCGTGCCCACGCTCGTCATCAACGCGCGCAACGACCCGTTCCTGCCCGGCGACGTACTGCCCGCGCGCCACGAAGTGAGCGCCGCGGTCGAGCTCGAGCAGCCCGAAGCCGGCGGCCACGTCGGCTTCATGACGGGGCCGTTTCCGGGCCGCTGCGACTGGCTCGCGCAGCGCGTGACCCGTTATCTCTCGCTCGGCTCGACTCATGGATGAAATCGTCAAACAGGCGCTCGCTCGCTGGCCCAATGTTCCCCATTGCACCGGCTGGTTGCTGCTCGACGCGCGCGGCCACTGGCGCCTGCGCGATGAAGCCGACCAGGCCCAGGGCGCGCCGGGCACGCCGATCCGGCATGAGGCGCTCATCGGCTTCATCAACCGCAACTATGCGCGCGACGCCAAGGGCCAGTGGTTCTTCCAGAACGGACCGCAACGCGTCTATGTCGAGCTCGAATACACGCCGTGGGTCGTGCGCCTCGCCAGCGCGAACGGCGGCTCACTGACGCTCGCCGATCAAGCGGGCCAGCCCTTCGAGCCGGCCGCCGTGTACGTCGACGAGCATGGCAGCGTGCTGTTCGAAGCCGCGCGGGAGTCGGCTGCGGAATCGATCACGAAATCGGCCACTGAAAGCGCCGATGCAGCCGCGGACCCGCATGCGCGCGTGGCCCTGCTGCACGATCACGATCTCGACTACTTCACGGAGCATGCGACGCTAGCCGAGGACGGCGAGAGCGGCACATTTCACTGGCGCGCCGACGCCGCGCTGCCCTTGCAGTCCATCGCGCGCGCGGAAGTGCCGGCACGCTTCGCTTTCGTACGGAGTCCGGAACAAGCGGAAAAGGCAGAAAAGGCTGCTGGCTGAGCCGGACCGACGCGCTCACCCATCGTCTTTCTCGTCCGCGCGCTCTTGCTTGTAGCGCGCCTCGAAATCGTGCAGGCGCGCATCGATCGTCGACAAATCGTAGAACCCCACCGACTTCATGTCGCGCGCTTCCTTGAGCTGCCGGATCGCCGACGGCCACGCGCCGTCGAGCGCGAACTTCTCCGCGAGCGCGCGCCGCTGCGTGAGCAGGTCGCCCAGCCCCGCGCTCGACTGAGCGAGATACTGCCACCATGCCCCCTCACGCGGCTCGGACTCGGTCTCGCGACGCGCGAGCATCTGCGCCTCCTTGAAGCGGCGCGCGTCGATCAGTGCCTGCAACAGACCGTCGGTGGCCGCATGCGACGCGGGCCACGCCGCATGTGCGGCCTGCGCGAGCCGCACCGCTTCGTCGGCGTGGCCCGCGCGCCGCGCGATCTCGGCGGCCAGCACGTCGAGGCTCGGCGAGCTGCGGATTTTGCCGCCCCCGCTGCTGCCCCCACGGCTGCCGTCCGCCGCCTCGAAGCGGGCGAACGACGCGCGCGCATTCGCAAGCGACGCCACCGCATCGTCGTAGCGCTCGACGCGCATTTGCGCATAGGCAATGCCATACCAGTTCGCCGCCACGTTGAGCGCGACGCGATCGTCGATCTCGACGCGCAGGCGCGCAATCTCATCGAGGTAGTCGCCGCGCAAACGGTCCTGGAGCACTCGCACGCGCGCGCGCACGAAACCGTATTCGGGCGACTGGCGCGGCTGCCGGTAAGCCGCGCGGCGAGCGCGATCCTCCATGTCGGCGATGCGCGAGATGGTGAGCGGGTGCGTGCGCGCGTAGGCCGGCACGCCAGTGTCGCCCAGCGACGCGCGTTCGAGCCGCTCGAAGAACGCCACCATGCCCCAGGGATCGTAGCCAGCGCCCGCCAGCAGCTTGAAGCCGACGCGGTCCGCCTCATGCTCGGCGGCGCGCGAGAAGCGCAACTGGCTGTCGACGGCGTAGGCCTGGCTGCCTATGGCGATCGCACTGCCGAGGTCGCCGCTGCGTGCCAGCACGCCCGCGAGAATGCCGAACAAAATGCCCGCGAGCGCGGCATAGCCCGAGCGCTCGTTCTGCGAAAGCATGCGCGCGATGTGCCGCTGGAGCACGTGGCCCATTTCGTGGCCGAGCACGGAAGCCAGCTCCGACTCGGTCTGCGTGGCCACGATCAGCCCCGTGTTCACACCGATGAAGCCGCCCGGCAGCGAGAACGCATTGATCTGCCCATCGCGCATGGCGAACAGATCGAAGTCCGGCCGATATCCGCCGATGAACTGCGCCGCCGCCGAAGCCGAAAGGCGCTCCGCCACCGAATTGAGATAGTCGTGCACGAGCCAGTCGCCGACGTAGTCGGGATCGCGCCGGATCTCGCGCATCACGCGCTCGCCGATGCGGCGCTCGGCCTGCGGCGTGAGCTTGCCGCCCGAGCCGTCGCCGAGGTCGGGCAGTTGCGGGACCCAGGCGGGCGTACGCGCACCGGCGTTGCCGCGTGCGCCCGAGATGCCTGAGGAGTCGGCGAATTGCCCTGATCCGGACGTGCCGAAACGGCTCTGCGCACCGCCATACGTGCCGAATACGCCCTGCGTGATCGAGGCTGGAATGGCGAAGCCGGCTTCATCGTCGAGCGGGCCGCTCACGAGCGCGGGCGCATTGGGGGCAAGCGTAGCGACGCCCGGCCTAGCGACGGCGCCCGGCCTGGCCGCCCCCGTGGCGGGCGCACTCGCCGCATGAAGATCGAGCACGGCCGCGCGCGCAGACGACGCCCCCGCCCCACCGCCCGGCGCCTGCGAGTGCGCTTGCGGCGTAACGGCGAGCGACGTGCACAACCACGCAGCAAGCAGCCGTTTCAGATGCATTGATGACAGGATCGAAGAATGCAGGACGCTGGCCTGGCGGCAGGAATTCATCTTGTGCCGCCTGCGCCGACTGGCCGATTGTAGCCCGGTGCGAGAGCCCCGGAAGCTGCACGATCCCAATGGAAGCGCAGCCGCAATAATGCGCGAGAGCCATCGCCGGGTCGCCACGCTCCGCGATCGACCGGATGCTCACACGGAGCCGAAGATCTTCTTTCGCTTAAGATATCGACGTGAAAGATTCACTCCGAGCTTACAATGCCAGAACCTTGGCGCAGCACCTGCCTCGATAGCAAATACACGGCACGTCGAGCAAAATCTTGCTAATTCGCGCCCCCATCACGAAAGAACCCACCATGCCTGAACTCACGCATTTCGACGCCGCAGGCGACGCGCACATGGTCGACGTCGGCGGCAAGGCCGAGACCCGACGCATCGCCGTGGCGAGCGGCACGATCCGCATGCTGCCCGCCACCTTCGCGCTGGTGCGCGACGGCAACGCGAAGAAAGGCGATGTGATTGGCATTGCGCGCATCGCCGCGATCCAGGGCGCCAAACGCACCTCGGATTTGATTCCGCTGTGCCATCCGCTCGCGATCACGCGCGTGAAGGTCGATTTCGTGCTTGATGACGCGCTGCCTGGCGTGCATTGCACGGCGCAAGTGGAGACGCTGGGCCGCACAGGTGTGGAGATGGAAGCGCTGACCGCCGTTCAGGTAGGCCTCTTGACGGTCTACGACATGTGCAAGGCGGTGGATCGCGGCATGACGATCACCGATGTGCGCGTGCTGGAGAAGCACGGCGGGAAGTCGGGAGATTGGGTAGCGGCGGGGTAATGCGAAGTCAAGGCGGAATTAAGGCAACGTCCAAACGCTGAGCGCGTTCGTTGGCCCGCGCAGCGGCGAGCCGGAGCTCAGCCGCCGCACCTGATAATCAATCGTCCGAATCGTCGTCCGCATCGTTCGATTCTTGCTGGACCTTCGTAGCCGGCATGCCGTACTTCTTCACCAGCGCTGCCTTGAAGCCCGCGAGCGCCGGCTCGCCGTCGCAAAGACTGTAGAGCGAGGCCATTTGCGTGGGCCAGTCATGCAGTTCCTGCGCAAAGATCTTCAGGCGCTCTACGGTATCGAACGCGCCATCCTGATTCCCATCGAGCGCCTGCAGCACCGCATAGCGGCGCAGCACGGTCTCGCCCGGCAGCAGCGCAATCGCGCGCTCGTGCGCGGCGAGCTTGGTGGCGAGATCCTGAGCGTCGATCGGCATGAGCGTCGCCATGCCGTAATTGCCCCACGCGCGGAACAGGAACGACGGCTGCGCCGCATATTCCTCGGCGGGACGCGAACCGTAGTACAGCACCTCGGCGCGGTTATAGTCGCGCACCACCGGCCACAGCGAGGCAATGCCGCCGAACACGAGCACTGCATAAACGGCGCGCGTGAGGTTCGGCGGCACGAAACGTAGCGGCTTCGTCTCCAGCAGGCCGAATACGAACATCGCGGGCAGCAGGAAGAACATGTACTGCTGCGGATACTCGACGAGCGCATGCATGACCAGCGCGCCAATCAACGCAAAACCGAAAATGCGCTCGGCCGTGTGCGGCGCACGCAGTGCGCGCACGAACCAGGCAACGAGCCCAATTACGACGATCGCGCAGCCCAGCACACCCGTCTTGGCGAGCAAGTCGATGAAGATATCGTGCGAGTTGTTGGCGATCTCGACGCCGCCCAGCGTGCGCGCGAGCTCGAACTGATGGATCGGGAAATCGCCCCAGCCCACGCCCAGCAGCGGATGCGTCTTGAACATCGTCCAGCCGTAGCGCCACAGCGCGATGCGCGGCGCGATCTGGCCGGCGTCCTTGAAGCGGTCGGCCGCCGACTGGTCGAGCAGCAGCCCGTAGTGGACGTTGGCCCAGCGCACGAGCCCATTTACGGCGAAGAAAATCACGAACAGCACGATGGGTACGACCCAGGCCCGCGCGTTGCCGACTCGCGCGCCCGCACCGCCCGCCTCGTCGTCGGCCCGCACGCCGCGCGTTGCGGACAGTGCCATCCAGAGCCCCGCGACGACGATCACAGCCATCTGCAGCCACGGGCCGCGCGACACGGTAAGCGCGAGGCCGCCTGAGTAGACGACCGAAAGCACGACCCACAACAGGACGTTCAGGCGACGCGTCTGCACGAGATACAGCGCCGCTGCCGTCGCGAACGCGATGTAGGTCGCGAGGTGGTTGGCCTGCGCCATGTTGCCGAACGGCCGCCGGTCGAACCGCACGTTGTAGGCAACGACGAGCGGCGTGACCTTCGTTTCGAGATGCAGCAGTTGAATGACCTGGCAGAACACTGCGAACAGGCCGCCGATCACGAGCGCCCAGGCGCCCCACACCATCGCCGTGCGCGTGAGGTTCACGCGCGTGATGCCATAGCCCGCGTGGACGGCCATGCAGGCGGCCAGCAGATAGCCCACGCCCAGCCAGTTCATCGACGGTTGCTCGATCGGCAGCGCGAGGGTTTGCACGACAAGCAGCAAACCGAAGGCGAGCGGCACAAGCGCGACCGCCGGCGAAGCAAAGTCGCGCGCCGGCCGCGCGGAGCGCACCAGCAACCAGACCCCGGCGCCGACCATCAGATACAGTGCCAGCGCCGTGAATTCGGAATAGAACGTGGGGATGGGATACGTGTGGACGACGACCGCATACGGCAGGATCAGTGCAACGGCCAGCAGGACGAACGTAAGGTAACGCGCAAAAGGAGAAGGCATGGGAATGGGGGGCGTCGGCAACCGGCGCACTATACAAAACTTTTCCCTCCCTGTGCGGAAGGTAGACGAATGAAATCCCCCGCATGCGCCAGACATCGCGCGCCGGACGCTCTCCCGGCGGCCGGCGCGCGAATTGTTGCCCCTCACGCGGGCTTCACAAGTACCTCACGCTCTCAAGCCCGGCACTCCGGCGGCGCGAGGTTGGCTGGCAGCGTAGCCGCCTCGACAGGCACCGGACCCACACCCGGTTCGCCAAGCGAAGAGGCCGACTTGCCGCCCGCGAAGCATTCCCAGGTGAGCGTGCCACCCTGCACGCTGCCTTGCGCGAGCGCCACGCGCGCAGTGGGCGATTCGGCGTTGTCGGGCACCGACGGTACGAGCACGATCGTGTTGCTGCCATCGGGCGCGATGCGCGTGGTGAACACCACGGTGATCTGCCCGGTTGTATCGTCCACCTTCACGGACTCTACGTTGCGCGTGGCCGGTGGCACCGTGTAGCCCGCGCCGAATGCATTGCCGCTTGCGGCGTTCTCGGCCACCGCAAGCCGCGCCGCGGAAGCCAGCGAGAGACCCTCGCCTACCCGGCTGCGCGCAAGATAGTCCTGATAGGCGGGAATGGCATACGCGGCGATCACGCCGACGATGGCCAGCACGATCATCAATTCGATGAGCGTGAAACCAGGCGCGGCCCAGCGTCTCGCAAGACGCACGAACGCGCGGCAGGACTGCACAAGCGAAGCTGCGGCGTGCGTGGCATGGGTGGCCAACGAATGCCGGGGCACGGCGGATGCGGCGGACGCCGCACACGGCCCGGCAAGGCGAGGCGCGCTCGGGCTGGAAAGGGATGGGGATACGGTCATCATCAGGGCTCCTGAAACGAGAAACGCCTGCTCACGAAACAGTGAACAGGCGCTTCGATCGTATCGGCGCCCCCGTTGGCGCAGCAGTCGGCCGGATGGCTTAGGCCCGGCGCTGTCGGAGTATCGGCTTGGGCGCCGGCCCTCGCAATGGTCCGGTCAGCGCCCGGCGGAACTCCGGCATGACGCTCAATGCGAGCCCTGCGCGCGCCGCTCATTGCGGCGCTTGAGCAGATGCCCGACCACCACCACCAGAATCGCGCACGCCACACTCATGCCATATTCGGCGGCGGGCGTATCGAGCAGCGGCCAGCGGTCTCCGGCCGGGTCGTTGATGATCAGCCCGCCCGCGATCCAGCCGAGCAGCGCCGCGCCCAGCGTCACCACCACGGGATAGCGGTCGAGCAGCCTGAGCACGAGCTGGCTGCCCCACACGATCAGCGGAATGCTCACCATCAGGCCGAAGATAACGAGCGCGATGCGGTGGCGCGGGTCGGCGGCTTCGGCCGCGCCCGCGATGGCCACGACGTTGTCGAGGCTCATCACCGCATCGGCGACGATGATGGTCTTGATCGCGCTGATCAGCTTGTCGGAGGGCTTCACATTGGCATGTTCGAGATGCGAAGGCGCGAGCAGGCGCACGCCGATCCACAGCAGCAACAGGCCGCCGGTGAACTTCAGATACGGCACGTTGAGCAGCACGACCGCAAAAGCGATCAACACGACGCGCAGCACGATCGCACCGACCGTGCCCCAAACAATGCCGCGCAAACGCTGCTGCGCCGGCAGGTCGCGGCAGGCGAGCGCGATCACCACGGCGTTGTCTCCGCCGAGCAGGATGTCGATGACGATGATCTGAAAAACAGCGCCCCAGTGGAGCGACGTGAAAAACTCAAGCATGAAAGCGGCGGAAAACCGTGAATGACTGCGACAAGGCGCGGCCGGCGGGAAAAACAGCCGCGCCAGAAAAAAAAGCGAGGGAGCCATGACTGACTTCCTCGCTTCTGTCCGGAAACCTCGTGAAAGGGTTCCGCAAGCATATCAAAAACCGCTGGCCACCCGCGCATCACAGCACACGCGGGCGCGCAGCCAATTTTGAAATTTACAGCATCGAAATTACAGAATCGACTTCAGCAGACGACCCATTTCCGACGGGTTGCGCGTCACCTTGATGCCGCAGCCGTCCATGATTTCCAGCTTCGCGTCGGCCGTATCCGCACCGCCCGAGATCAGCGCGCCGGCGTGGCCCATGCGCTTGCCCGGAGGCGCCGTGACGCCCGCGATGAAGCCAACCACCGGCTTCTTCATGTTGTCCTTGATCCAGTAAGCGGCGTTGGCTTCGTCCGGACCGCCAATCTCGCCGATCATGATCACGGCGTCCGTATCCGGATCGTCGTTGAACATCTTCATGACGTCGATGTGCTTCAGACCGTTGATCGGGTCGCCGCCGATACCGACTGCCGACGACTGGCCGAGGCCGAGCGCCGTCAGTTGGCCCACCGCTTCGTACGTGAGCGTGCCCGAACGCGACACGACGCCGATGCGGCCCTTCTTGTGGATGTGACCCGGCATGATGCCGATCTTCAGCTCGTCCGGCGTGATCGTGCCGGGGCAGTTCGGGCCGAGGAGCAGCGTCTTGCGGCCTTCGCGGCGCATACGGTCCTTGACTTCGATCATGTCGCGGACGGGGATGCCTTCCGTGATGCAGATCGCGAGATCGAGATCGGCCTCGACGGCTTCCCAGATCGCAGCGGCTGCGCCTGCGGGCGGCACGTAGATGACCGAAACGGTCGCGCCGGTGGCTTCCTTCGCTTCACGCACGTTCGCGTAAATAGGAATGCCCTCGAAGTCCTCGCCGGCCTTCTTCGGGTTCACGCCCGCGACGAACGCTTCGCGGCCGTTGGCGTATTCACGGCATGCGCGCGTGTGGAACTGACCGGTCTTGCCGGTAATGCCCTGCGTGATGACCTTGGTGTCTTTGTTGATCAGAATCGACATGTATTGACCTCTGTTCGTTTGGCGTCGCGCGTCGCGTCAGCCGGGGAAACCCAAGCCTCCGCGCCGGCACGATGCCACTCGTATCCGCTGAAAATTACTTGCCTTCGGTAGCCGCGACGACCTTCCGCGCAGCCTCTTCCATGCTGTCCGCCGAAATGATCGGCAGGCCCGAATCGGCCAGCATCTTCTTGCCGAGGTCCTCGTTCGTGCCCTTCATGCGCACGACGAGCGGCACATTCAGGTTCACGGCCTTCGAACCGGCGATCACGCCTTCCGCGATCACGTCGCAGCGCATGATGCCGCCGAAGATGTTCACGAGGATCGCCTTCAGGCCCGGGTTCTTGAGCATGAGCTTGAACGCTTCGGTGACCTTCTCGGTCGTGGCGCCGCCGCCGACGTCCAGGAAGTTCGCCGGCTCGCCGCCGAACAGCTTGATGGTGTCCATCGTCGCCATTGCGAGGCCTGCGCCGTTCACGAGACAGCCGATGTTGCCGTCGAGCGAGATGTACGCGAGATCGAACTTCGAGGCTTCGACTTCAGCCGGATCTTCTTCGTCCAGGTCGCGGTAAGCGACGATTTCCGGGTGGCGGAACAGCGCGTTCGAATCGAAGTTGAACTTCGCGTCGAGTGCGATGACCTTGCCGTCGCCGCTGACGTTCAGCGGGTTGATTTCGGCCAGCGACGCATCGGTTTCCCAGAATGCCTTGTACAGGCCTTGCAGGATCGCGCGAGCTTGCGGAATCGAAGCAGCCGGCACGCCGATTTTCGCGGCGAGGTCGTCGGCTTGGGCGTCGAGCAGACCGGTCGACGGCTCGACGATGACCTTGTGGATCAGTTCCGGATGCTTTTCCGCAACTTCTTCGATGTCCATGCCGCCTTCGCTCGAACCCATCAGAACGATCTTTTGCGACACGCGGTCAACGACGAGGCTGACATACAGTTCCTGCTTGATGTCGGCGCCTTCTTCGATCAGCAGACGGTTGACGCGCTGGCCTTCCGGACCGGTCTGGTGCGTGACGAGCTGCATGCCGAGGATCTGGCTCGCGTATTCGCGAACCTGTTCCAGCGACTTCGCCACCTTCACACCACCACCCTTGCCGCGGCCGCCCGCGTGAATCTGCGCCTTGACGACCCACACCGGACCGCCCAGCTCTTGAGCGGCCTTGACCGCGTCGTCCACCGAAAACACCGGGATGCCGCGCGGTACCGCGACTCCGAATTTCCGCAGGATTTCCTTACCCTGGTACTCGTGAATCTTCATGCGTGATTCCTTCAGTCTGAGAGTTGGAGTGAACTTCGATTCCGCTGTTGTTATTCATGCGCGAGAACGCCGGCCCTGCCCTCTTGGCTCAGGCCTGGGTCGTCGCGCACGCTGGAGGCTGACGCGCCACGCTCTATTGAACGCGGCACATGGCCATACCAGCGCGGATAAAACTGCTTCACCGCCTCGCCGTCGAACCGCAGCGCATGGCAGCGGCCGAGCTGGAAAGGCGGCTTTTCGCCGGCGGCTTCGCCGTCGGCGGTCTTGCTCGGTTCCTGCCCGGACTCTTCGCCGGGTGTTCCACTCGATACATCCCACACCGCTCCGACAAACGCCTGAATAGCGACGGTCGGCAACACGCCCAGCATTTCGGTGAGGTGCGTGCAACCGACCGTGCCGGCGAGCAATTGGCCCGCTTCGCGGCGAAAGTTCTTGAGGAGATTGAGCCCAATAAGGGCCCGATAGGCGGGATGAGCGTTCTGGCACTGACCGTCGTACGGCACCCAGTCGGACGACGCTTCAGCGTCGACGACGTTGAGCTTGCGATCGATCGTGATGCGGAGCCAGAGTTCATGGATCGGCAGACCGTTGGGCCGCACACCGGCGGCGAGTGGCACGTCGCGTGGCTTATGGTCGGTCAAGCACGCGTCGATGTCCCACAGGCCGTCTTCGCGCTCATAGGCGACCGCCCGGATAGCGCGCTGATGACGCAACTGGCGAGGCGCTGGCGAAGAAAGCGGCATGCTAGTAGAGGTAAGACCGGACAGGAAAACCGCTCGATTTTAGCATACCGAGTATTTGAGACAGCGATGAACCCACAGTGCCCGGCGGGGCTAGGCCACGGCTGATTTTTGAGCCGGCCGGATCAGTTTTCGGTCAGTTTCCTGTCGGTTTCCTGTTATTCGCCCTCGAAGCTGTCTTCGATGCCCTTCAAAATCTTGCCGATAATCGACATCGAAAAGCCTCGCGCGGCCAGAAAGCGCGCCTGACGCGCACGCTCGGCGGGCGTCTCGGGCAACTGGCCGTACTTCTTCTGCCAGACGGCGCGGGCCCGGGCGAGTTCCGTTTCGCGCAATTGCGCGTTCACTTCTTCAATGAGTTCGTCGCCCACGGCATGACGCTTGAGTTCGCTGACGATGCGCCCCGCCCCCACTCGCGCGGCGCGGCGGTACACGACGCTTTCCGCAAAGCGCGCGTCGGAGAGCCAGCCTTCGCGTTCGAGCGCGTCGAGCAGTGCTTCGAGCTCGTCGGCGTTTTCGGTGAAGGGCATGAGCTTGCGCGAAAGCTCCGCGCGGCTGTATTCGCGGCGCGAGAGATAGCCGAGCGCACGGCCCTTGAGGGAGCGCTCGGGGCGCTGCCTGCCAGGCGCTTCGTTCGTGCGTGAGTTTCGCGAGTTTCTCGAAGCGCGTGAGGTGGAGGTGCGCTCAAAGCGGTCGGTTTGAGGCTCGGCCTCTTCGTGCTGCGCTCCGCGACCGGTTTCGTTCGGCGCTTCAGGCGATCCTTCTGCGGGCGCATCGAAAAATGCCTCGAACGGCACTTCGAATACCGCCCCGCCGCCATCGTGCAGATCGTGACGGGGCTCTGAATGCGCAAAGCCGCGAGCGCTCGCATGAGCGTCGCGGCTTTGGGTGTCGGTACGTGGCGAGCCAACGCGGCGCGTGATGCGCCGTGCGTCACGCGGGTGTTCCGCCTCGTCCGAAGTAGAAGGCGTTGATGCCTTATGCGGCATCGAAGCGGACCCACCCTTGCGCATCACGGTCGTGCTGACTCTCTGGTGCCGACTTCGGGACTTATTCTTCGCCCGCGACTTCGACTTCGCCGGAGTCGTTGACGCCGTCCGGCATCGTGCTCACGCCGAGCGATTCGCGAATGCGGTTTTCGATCTCGCGAGCGATGTCCGCATTCTCGCGCAGGAATTCGCGTGCGTTGTCCTTGCCCTGGCCGATGCGTTCGCCGTTATAGCTGTACCACGCGCCCGCCTTGTCCACGATCTTGGCCTGCACGCCGAGGTCGATGATTTCGCCCTGACGCGAGATGCCTTCGCCATAAAGAATGTCGAATATGGCTTCGCGGAACGGCGGCGCAACCTTGTTCTTGACGACCTTCACGCGCGTTTCGCTGCCGATCACTTCGTCGTTCTTCTTGATCGAACCGATACGGCGAATGTCCAGACGCACCGACGCGTAGAACTTGAGCGCGTTGCCGCCCGTGGTGGTTTCCGGGTTGCCGAACATCACGCCGATCTTCATGCGAATCTGGTTAATGAAGATCACCATGCAGTTCGTCTTCTTGATCGTGCCGGTGAGCTTGCGCAGCGCCTGCGACATCAGACGCGCCTGCAGACCCGGCAGCGAGTCGCCCATTTCGCCTTCGATTTCGGCCTTCGGCACGAGCGCCGCGACCGAGTCGATCACGATCATGTCGATCGAGCCCGAGCGCACGAGAGCATCCGTGATTTCGAGCGCCTGCTCGCCCGTGTCCGGCTGCGAGATGAGCAGTTCCGGCACGTTCACGCCGAGCTTGGACGCGTACTGTACGTCGAGCGCGTGTTCCGCGTCGATGAACGCTGCCGTGCCGCCGAGCTTCTGCAATTCGGCGATCACTTGCAGCGTGAGCGTGGTCTTGCCCGACGATTCCGGACCGTAAATCTCGACCACCCGGCCACGCGGCAGACCGCCCACGCCGAGCGCGATGTCGAGGCCGAGCGAACCGGTGGAGACCACCTGGATGTCTTCGACCGCGTCGCCGTCGCCGAGTCGCATGATCGACCCTTTGCCGAACTGCTTTTCGATCTGCGCGAGCGCGGCAGCCAGTGCCTTGCTCTTTTCAGCAGTCAGCCCAGCCGAGCCTTTCTTGCTATCTTCCATGAATCGTCCTTTGCTATGATGAACGGCGTCTGGTGACGATGCGCGCGTGCTTTTGCGCACATGCGCCTGAACGCAGACACTGTATAAAAAAACAGTAGTTTTGGCAAGCCCGTTTTTGGCCGATTTGAGCCAACGCGCGTGCCGAAACCGCGAATTTTCGGAGACCGCCGCCCGACGCTGCCCGGGCCCGCCCCCTGCCGGGAGCGCTGCGCGCGCCGCACACGCCGCGCCGCACAAGGGGCATCAAGGCGCTACGAGGGCGACGCTGGCGCATATGCGAATTCTCATTGCCGAAGACGACAGCATACTCGCGGACGGTCTCGTCCGATCACTCCGCCAGGCGGGCTATGCCGTTGATCACGTGCGTCACGGCGTGGACGCCGATACAGCATTGTCGATGCAGTCGTTCGACCTCCTGATCCTCGATCTCGGCCTGCCGAAAATGCCGGGCCTCGAAGTGCTGCGCCGCTTGCGCGCGCGCAATTCCAACCTTCCTGTGCTGATCCTCACCGCCGCCGACAGCGTGGACGAACGCGTAAAAGGCCTCGATCTCGGCGCCGACGACTACATGGCCAAGCCCTTCGCGCTCAACGAGCTGGAAGCGCGCGTGCGTGCGCTCACGCGCCGTGGCGCGGGCGGCGGCCCCACGGTCGTGCGCCACGGCGCGCTGGCATTCGACCAGGTCGGGCGCGTGGCGCGCATCAACGACCAGGTGCTCGATCTCTCCGCGCGCGAACTCGGCGTGCTCGAAGTGCTGCTGCAGCGGCTCGGGCGGCTCGTCTCGAAGGAACAGCTCGTCGACCATCTGTGCGAATGGGGCGAGGAAGTGAGCAACAACGCGATCGAGGTCTACGTACACCGGCTGCGCAAGAAGCTCGAAACGGGCGGCGTGCGCATTGTGACCGTGCGCGGCCTCGGATACTGCCTCGAAAAAGAAGCGAATCCGGCGAACGCGAGTACAAGTACCCCGGCGGACGCCGCCGCGCCCCCCGCGATGCCCGCCAGCCACTACTACAAGTAGCCAGGCGCGACGATGGCAGAGCCCGCTCCCGCCGCCCCGCCCGGCGCGCTCGACGACGAAGCGCGCGACGCCCGCTATGCCAACCCCTTCGCCCCGCCCGACGAGGCCGAAGCCGCCGCCGCGCGCCCGCGCTCGCTGTTCGGCGAGATTCTCGACTGGATGCTCGCGCCGCTCCTGCTGCTCTGGCCGATGAGCATCGCGGTCACCTATCTCGTCGCCAAGTCGATCGCCAATGGCCCATTCGACCGCGCGCTCGAAACCGACGCCTACGTGCTCGCGCGCCAGATCCATCCGGTCAACGGCGTGGCGGAGCTCTCGCTGCCCGACTCCACGCGCGACTTTCTGCGCGCAGACAACGTCGACAGCGTGTTCTACCAGGTGCTCGGCAGCCGGGGCGAACTGGTGAGCGGCGACCGCGAAATGCCATTGCCGCGCGACGACGACCGCCCGCCCGCCGGCCTCGTGGAGTTCCGCGACGACATGCTGCACGGCATCGATATCCGCGTGGCCTATACGACGGTCGAACTGCCGAACCTGGCGGGCTCGCAGCCCGTGCTCGTACAGGTGGCCGAAACGCTCGACAAGCGACGCCAGCTTGCCAACGACATCATCAAGGGCGTGATCCTGCCGCAGTTCGTGATCCTGCCGCTCGCGATCCTGCTCGTCTGGTTCGGCCTCTCGCGCGGCCTCGCGCCGCTGCACGCGCTGCAATCGAACATGCGCATGCGCCGCCCCGACGACCTCTCGCCGCTCGAAGCGCGCCGCGCGCCGCCCGAAATCGAGCCGCTCGTCACCTCGTTCAACGACCTGCTCACGCGCCTCGAACAGAACATGCAGTTGCAGAAGCGCTTTATCGCCGATGCCGCGCACCAGATGAAGACGCCGCTCGCGGGCCTGCGCACCCAGGCCGAGCTGGCGCTGCGCCAGGACGCAAGCGCCGAGGTGCACCGCTCGCTCGAACAGATCGCCACGAGTTCAGAGCACGCCGCGCGACTCGTCACCCAACTGCTCGCGCTCGCGCGCGCCGAGAACCGGATGTCGGGGCAGATTTTCGCGCCCGTCGACATCGCCGATGTGGCCCGTCACGCGGTGCGCGACTGGGTGCAGCCCGCACTCGCCAAGCAGATGGACCTCGGTTACGAAGGCCCGGAGCACGAAGCGAACGATGAAAACGGCGAGCACGGCACGCAAGACCGCGCCGCGCCGGTGCAGGTCGACGGCAATCCCGTGATGCTGCGCGAGATGCTGTCGAACCTGATCGACAATGCGATCCGCTACACGCCCGCCGGCGGCCGCATCACGGTGCGCGTGCGGCCCGAACCCGCCGCGCCCGTGGTGCATCTGGAGGTAGAGGACACCGGCATCGGCATTCCGGCGGCCGAGCGCGAGCGCGTGCTCGAACGCTTCTATCGCATCCTTGGGCGCGACGGCGACGGTAGCGGCCTCGGACTCGCGATCGTGCGCGAGATTGCCACGATGCACGGCGGCACGCTCACCATCGACGACAACGTCTATCAACTCGAACCGCGCCTCGCCGGCACCCTGGTGCGCGTGACACTGCGTCTGCGCGGCGCAAGCTGACGGCAAAGCGGACGAAAAACGGGATGGGACTTACCCTTAGCCGGCGCATACCCGCTCCGCATGAATTCAATAGATATCGGCACTTAGAGATGCATTAGCCGACATTCAGCGCAAGTTGATGAAAATTGAATAACAACAAGACATCCCAAACGCGCCACGGAAAAGCGTCCCCGCCGTCAGAACCCCGTAAGTTTCCATTCCAATAATGCTCCGCAGGACCGCACGAGCCCGAGATCGCCGGGCGGGCGGGCCATACCGACAAGCCGGCATATCAAAAATGGAGACACATATGGCAACCGTTGGCGGACAAGTCTCACACGCGCCGATGACCAGCGACGAAAAACGCGTGATCTTTGCGTCGTCGCTCGGCACCGTGTTCGAGTGGTACGACTTCTACCTGGCCGGCTCGCTCGCGGCCTACATCAGCAAAAGCTTCTTCTCCGGCGTGAACCCCACCGCGGGCTTCATCTTCACGCTGCTCGGCTTTGCGGCAGGCTTCGCGGTGCGGCCGTTCGGCGCAATCGTGTTTGGGCGCCTCGGCGACCTCGTGGGCCGCAAGCACACGTTCCTCGTCACCATCGTCATCATGGGTCTGTCCACCTTCGTGGTGGGCTTCCTGCCGGGCTACGCATCGATCGGCATCGCCGCGCCGGTGATCTTCATCGGCATGCGCCTGTTGCAGGGCCTCGCGCTCGGCGGCGAGTACGGCGGCGCGGCCACCTATGTAGCCGAACATGCACCGCCCGGACGCCGCGGCTTCTACACCGCGTGGATCCAGACCACGGCGACGCTCGGCCTGTTCCTCTCGCTGCTCGTGATCCTCGGCGTGCGCACGACGGTGGGCGAAGAGGCGTTCGGCGCATGGGCGTGGCGCATTCCGTTCGTCGCCTCGATCCTGCTGCTCGCGATTTCGGTGTGGATCCGCCTGCAACTCGACGAATCGCCGGCGTTCAAGCGCATCAAGGCCGAAGGCAAAATCTCGAAGGCGCCGCTCTCCGAAGCGTTCGGCCAGTGGAAGAACCTGAAGGTCGTGATCCTCGCGCTGATCGGCGTGACAGCGGGCCAGGCCGTGGTCTGGTACACGGGCCAGTTCTACGCGCTCTTCTTCCTCACGCAGACGCTCAAGGTCGACGGCGCAAGCTCCAACATCCTGATCGCGCTGGCGCTCCTGATCGGCACGCCGTTCTTCCTGTTCTTCGGCGCGCTCTCGGACAAGATCGGCCGCAAGCCGATCATCATGGCCGGCTGCCTGATTGCGGCGCTCACCTACTTCCCGCTCTTCAAGGCGCTCACGCACTTCGCGAACCCGGCGCTCGAAGCCGCCACGGCGCGCGCGCCGATCGTGGTGATCGCGAACCCGGACGAATGCTCGTTCCAGTTCAACCCGGTGGGCACCTCGAAGTTCACGAGCTCGTGTGACATCGCCAAGAGCGCGCTCTCTAAGGCAGGCCTGAACTACTCGAACGTAGCCGCGCCGGCGGGCACGCTCGCGCAGATCAAGGTGGGCGACACGACCATCGACACGTTCGACGGCAAAGCTGCGGGAGCGAAGGAGGCCGGAGCCACGTTCGAGAAGACGCTTTCAGGCGCGCTTAAATCAGCGGGCTACCCGGCCAAGGCCGATCCGGCGCAGCTCAACTGGCCAATGACCGTGGCGATCCTGACCATCCTCGTGATCTTCGTGACGATGGTGTACGGGCCAATCGCGGCGATGCTGGTGGAGATGTTCCCGACGCGAATCCGCTATACATCAATGTCGCTGCCCTATCACATCGGCAACGGCTGGTTCGGCGGCTTCCTGCCGGCGACAGCCTTCGCAATCGTGGCGGCCAAGGGCGATATCTACTCGGGGCTCTGGTATCCGATCATCATCGCGCTCGCGACTTGCGTGATTGGCGTGCTGTTTGTGAAAGAGACCAAGGACTCGGATATCTATGCGCAGGATTGATGCGCTGATTTGGGTGCGCTGATGGGCCGGCGCAAGCCGGTTCTGAGAATCTTGAAAAAAGATGCCGATGGGGGGTTGACAGCTTCGACCGGCACCTTCATAATTCTTCTTCTTAGGCGAATTAGCTCAGCCGGTTAGAGCGACGGAATCATAATCCGCAGGTCCGGGGTTCGAATCCCTGATTCGCCACCAAATGCGAAAGCCCGGTAGATCTTTGATCTGCCGGGCTTTTTCACTTGGCGCAGGCGAAAAAGCTACCCGGGCCATGCATTCCGATTCGGCCCGCGACCGCCTCATCCCACCGCCTTCCTCCCCCGCTTCGCCTCATACATCGCCTGATCGGCGTGATCGATCAGGCACGTCATCTCCACGCCATCCTCGGGTAACAACGCGAACCCAACACTCACACCCAGCTCAATCATCCGCCCCTCGAACTCGAACGGTTCGCCCACTTTCTGCGCAATGCGCCGGCTATGCGCCTCGGCATCTGTCCGCGTGCCGATGCCGGGAAGAATCATCGCGAATTCGTCGCCGCCCACGCGCGCGGCGGTATCCACCCGGCGGCAGTTTTTCGCGATGCGCGCCGCCGTCTCCTTGATGGCCGCGTCGCCAGCCCGGTGGCCATAGCGGTCGTTGATCGGCTTCAGGCCGTCCATGTCGAGATTGAGCACGCCCAACCTACCCGCCGAGCGCGTCGCCAGATCGACCGACTGGCGCAGACGGTCGTAGAACAGCGCACGGTTCGGCAAGCCTGTGAGCGCGTCGTGCGTCGCTTGCAGATACAACTCGCTCGTCTCGTGGCGCGCGGCATGAAACATCGCGGCCGCGATCAGGCCGGAGATCAGCGAAAGCGCTTCAATATCGGCTTCATCGAATGCGTCCACTTCGGGCGCCACTACCTTCAGCACGCCCACGGTGGTTTCCAGGTGCTTGAGCGGCGTGACGATCATCGAGCGCAGCCCCGCGCGCCGGCACGCTTCGCGATCCACGCGCGAGTCGCTTTCCGAGTCGTCGCAGCGCAGGATTTCGCCCGTGCTCACGCACAGCCCGGAGAGGCTCGTTTCGCGCGCGAGACGCAAGCCCAGCATGTTCTCGACGCTACCCGAGGCCGCGCGATACACCATCTCGTGACCTTCGGCGAGTTCGACCACTGCGCCCTGCGCGCCGGTCAGTTGCTCGGCGCGTTGCGCGACGAAGGCCATCACGCCGCCGAGATCCAGTCCCAGCTTCGCGATATCCGATTGCGCGCGGATGATTTCGAGGAGCGTTGCGTTGTCCAGGGTCGAGGCGCCGGTTGAGATTTTCATTGCGACGAACGATTGCGAAATGAGCCGGATGGCACTGCGTAAGCGCACCTGACAGCATTGAAAGGCACAGGTCTGATCTATAGCAGGATAGCAAACCCTGGCTGTCACACCTCTCAGCCTTCGATGCGCTCGCGCGTCACGCGCAGCAGCCCGGCCATCGCGGCGCTCGCCGCCTGTGCATCACGGCGGGCAATCGCCTCGAACACCACCGTGTGGTCGGGCAGCGCGGCGTTGAACACGTCGGCGCGTTTCGCGTTCACACGCAACTGACCTTCGAGCGTGCGTTCGATCAGCGTGCCGAGCGGCACCAGCAGTTCATTGCGGCACGCCGCCAGCACCGCCAGGTGAAAGCGCAAGTCGGCGCGCACCCATTCGTCGACGTTGCGCGCTTCGGCCATTGCGGTGTGGGCATTTGCGAGCCGCTCGAACGCCGGGGCATCGTGTGCGCTCGCAGCCAATCCCGCCGCGAACGGCTCGATCATCTCGCGCATCTCCTGGAGCTTGAGCGCGAACGCAAGCGGTGGCGCGACGCGCGCGTACCAGTCGAGCAGGTCGGCGTCCAGCAGATTCCATGCCGCGCGCTCGCGCACCCGCGTGCCCACCTTCGGACGCGACTCCACGAGTCCCTTCGAGGTCAGCGTGCGCAACGCCTCGCGCAACACCGTGCGGCTCACGTCGAAGGCCGCCATGAGGTCAGCCTCGCGGGGCAGTATCTCGGCGGGCGCGTAGTCGCCGCGCAGAATCGCGCTGCCGAGTTCGAACGCCACGGTTCCATGCAGATCGCGCTGAATTGCCGTTCTCCTGGTGTTATGTCCGCCGTAAAAGCCCAGATACTGGGAGCTCACGTCAAATAATACTATTAATAGCACTTAAAGGCGATTTTTGCAGTAGCATGGGCTCCTCAACATATTGAAATGTCGATGTGGCCACGCGCCGCGCTACTGATTGGCTTTGCATGGGATGGGAGACCCCGCATGAAAATTACCAAGCTCGAAACCTTCGTCGTGCCGCCGCGCTGGTGCTTTCTCAAGATCGAGACGGACGAGGGCATCGTCGGTTGGGGCGAGCCTGTGGTCGAAGGCCGCGCGCACACGGTCGCGGCCGCGGTCGACGAACTCGCCGACTATCTGATCGGCAAGGACCCGCTGCTCATCGAAGATCACTGGCAGGTGATGTATCGCGCGGGCTTCTATCGCGGCGGTCCCATCTCGATGAGCGCGATCGCGGGCGTGGACCAGGCGCTCTGGGACATTAAGGGCAAGCATCATGGCGTGCCCGTGCATGCGCTGCTCGGCGGCCAGGTGCGCGACAAGATCAAGGTCTATTCGTGGATCGGCGGCGACCGTCCGAGCGACGTCGCGAACAACGCGCGCGCCGTGGTCGAGCGCGGCTTCAAGGCCGTCAAGATGAACGGCTCGGAAGAGCTGCAGATCATCGACACCAACGACCGCGTCCAAGGCGTGATCAACAACGTCGCGGCGGTGCGCGAGGCGGTGGGGCCGAACGTCGGCATCGGCGTGGACTTTCATGGCCGCGTGCACAAGCCGATGGCCAAGGTGCTCGCGAAGGAGCTCGATCCGTACAAGCTGATGTTCATCGAAGAGCCGGTGCTCTCGGAAAACGTCGAGGCGCTGCGCGACATCGTCAATCAAACGAGCACGCCGATCGCGCTGGGCGAGCGTCTGTACTCGCGCTGGGATTTCAAGCACATCCTCGCGGGCGGCTATGTGGACATCGTCCAGCCCGATGCCTCGCACGCGGGCGGCATCACCGAGTGCCGCAAGATCGCCGCGATGGCCGAGACTTACGACGTCGCGCTCGCGCTGCACTGCCCGCTCGGGCCCATTGCGCTCGCGACCTGTCTGCAGATCGACGCGGTGAGCTACAACGCGTTCATCCAGGAGCAGAGCCTCGGCATCCACTACAACAAGGGCAACGATCTGCTCGACTACATCAGGAATCCCGAGGTCTTCAAATACGAGGACGGCTTCGTGTCGATTCCACAAGGCCCGGGCCTCGGCATCGAAGTCAATGAGGAGAAGGTGCGCGAGATGGCGAAGACGGGACATCGCTGGCGCAACCCGGTCTGGCGTCATGAGGACGGCAGCGTCGCCGAGTGGTGATCGTGATGTCTATGCGCGTTATGTGACGCGCTCGCTGCGGCGCGTTTCAGCGCCGTAACGTTTGAGGCCGTTTCGCGGCGCCAAAGCCGCAACGTGCCTTCGGGCGGGTTCTGCGAATGGCGCTTTCGCACATAACGAAAGCGCTTGCGAACGCCCGTCATGCATAGTCCCGCGCGCTTCGCATCCTGCCCGCGCACCACGCGCCGCGCCATCTGGCCCTCGCTGGCCTGCTCCTTGCTGAATTTCCTGCGGCACTCATGCCCGCCCGATACCTGGCCTATACCTGGCCGCAGGGATTCACATGGAAGCAATGCTCCCCGACTATCTGATCCGCGAACAGGCCGCCGTCGGCGCTTTGGTCGTTTTTGGCCTGATTCGCGTGATCGCTGCCGCCGTCGCGTGCACGCGCGGCTGGCGCATCCTCGTTGTCGAGCAGAGCCTGATCGGCGTTGCGGTGCTGTGGTGTGCGCCGCAACTCGTCGAGCTGATCGCTCACCCTTCGTCGGTGCTCGCACTCGCCGAACTCGAAGGCAGGGCTATCGGCTGCGCTATCGCCCTCTTCTTCTCGCCCATCCTCAGTCACCGGCTCGGCTACGAATGAGGCTGCGCTAACGCTCGAACGAAGGCGCACGTGCGATGCATGAACGCCTTCCTTGGTCCGACGTTTCAGCCCTGCAACACATAGCCCGGCACGCTGTGCGCAAGCACGGCCGCGACGATGAGCACCGCCATCATCACCAGCGCTTCGAGATGCAGCACATTGACGAAGCGGCGCGCCGCGACTGTCGATGCCGCACGGCGCAGTTCGGGCATGACCACGAGGCGGTTGAAGCCGCCCAGCAACATGGCCAGCACGACGAGCACGAGCTTGGCGATCAGCACGTGGCCCCATGTGGTCGTCACGAGCGCTTCGGGCGATCCGCCGGTGCCGCGCAGGGCATTGAACACGCCCGTCGCGAGCACCAGCCCCACCGCGAACAGCGCCACATTCGACACTTGCCCCGCCGTGCGGATCAGCACGCCGCGCGCCGTCGATGCGCCGAGCGCCGGCAGCACGGCCAGTCCGCCGGCCATCACGATGCCGCTCCATGCGCTCGCGCTGAGCACGTGCAGCGTCTGCACACCGAGCGCCGCCGAGGCGAAGCCGGCATCGGCGGCATGACCGAGTCCCGCGCGCCCGGCGGCCGTGGCGATGAGCGCGAGCCACAGTACGCCGTCACGCGCCGCACTGGCCGGCATCAGCGCCATGACGGCCACCACCAGCGCGCCCACGAATGCAATGCTCCACGCGTGGCCCACGTGCGTTTGCGCGAGCACGGTCGGCACGACGCCGAATGAGCCGGGCAGCGTCCCGCCGCTGATCGACGCGCTTTCGTACAACAGCCACATGACAAGCGCGAGCACCAGCACGAGCGAGCCCGCCCGCAACGATGTTTGCGCGCGCAGCCATGCGGGCCGCGCCGGCGCAACCGCGGTGCGGGCATCCTTCTCGAGCCATGCGCCATAGAGCGTCGAGCCCAGCGCGAATGCATAGGCGATGTTCACGAGGGCGGCCATCGCGACCTGTCCGATCCACAGCCAGTCAGCTTTCATCGGACCACGTCCTCCGGGCATTCACGACATATGGGGAGCGGTGCGAGCTCTGCGGCGCGCGGCTGCGGCATCGAGTAGGAAAGTGCAATTGGAGTCATCGAGACGAGTGGCAAGGAAACAACAAGAAAACAAGGTGAAGTCAACATCGACGTTGGCGAAACGAGGCACGCGCTCCGGTGGCGCGCGTGCATGCCGTTTCGAGACGTGCCTGCTTCGATAGCCACGGCGTCAATCGGTTCAACCGTGAACGATTCACGAACCAGCCACGAACCAGCCACGAATCAGCCGAGAACGACTGGCGAACACACTGTACGCATGCGCGGCACGCACCGATGCGCATGGCATGCAGTGAGGCGCAAGCAGGGTCAATCCCGAGTCGCGGATCGGCCAACAGGTGCAGAATCATAACCGGCGACGTTGCGACTCTCTGCCGCAATCGCGTTCGGGCAAGCCCGTGCAGGCGGGTCGATAGCGCGCGTGGCAAATAGTCACTATCAGGTCGCGATGATAGAATCTGCTGCGTCGCCGCAGCGCGCACGGTCTTCGGTTTTAAGCGCGCGCAGCCTACAAGCCGGGTCGTTCGAAGCCTGGTCAGGTCCACGATAAAGAATGGAGTCGCGCGTGTCCCCAAGACGTATCTCCAGACCGCTCAATACGCTCGCCGCGCCACTGTTGGCCGCCTTGCTGTTCGGCACGACCGGTATCTTCAGCGCAGCGTCCGCCCAGACCCCGCAGCCCAAAGCCCCCGACACGATTGCAGCGCGCGTGCAGGGCTGTACCGCATGCCACGGCACGCACGGCCAGGGGACCGACAACGATTACTTCCCGCGCCTCGCTGGCAAACCGGCGGAGTATCTGTACAACCAGCTGATGAATTTTCGCGAGGGTCGCCGCAAGTACCCTCCGATGAATTACCTGGTCACGTATCTCTCCGACGACTACCTGCACGAGATCGCGACGTATTTCTCGCAGCAGCGACCGCCCTACCCGCCGCCGTCGAAGTCGACGGTCTCCGAAAGCACGCTCAAGCGCGGCCGCGAGATCGTGCTGCATGGCGACCCGGCAAAGCAGGTGCCCGCGTGCGCGGCCTGCCACGGCGCGAAGCTCACCGGCATGGAGCCCGCGATTCCGGGCCTCGTCGGCCTGCATTCGGACTACATCAGCGCGCAGATCGGCGCCTGGCGTTCGGGCTCGCGCCACGCCAAAATGCCCGACTGCATGCATGAGATCGCCACGCGGCTCACCGACGACGACGTGAACTCGGTTGCAGCCTGGCTCTCGACGCAAAGCGCACCGCAAAATCCCGTGCCGGCACCAGCTGGCTCGTTGAAGACGCCGCTTGCATGCGGCAGCGAACCGCAATAGGCGCCGGGGGAGACAGCCATATGAACCGCAAGTCCCTGTTCGCACTTTCCGCAGTCGTCGTCACCGCCGCCGCCGCGCTCGTGCCCGTGCTGTGGACCGGCACCGACTATCTGCGCAATAGCTCGGCGCGTGCAGCCACGCCCGCCGATCAGTCCGAACTCATCAAGAAGGGCGAGCTGCTCGCCCGCGCCGGCGACTGCGTGGCCTGCCACACGGTGCGCGGCGGCAAGACCTTCGCGGGCGGCCTGCCGATGGCGACGCCGTTCGGCACGCTCTATACGCCGAACATCACACCCGACGACAAATACGGCATCGGCAAATGGACCGCCGACGACTTCTATCGCGCCATGCACACGGGCCGCTCGAAGGACGGCAGCCTGCTCTATCCGGCCTTCCCGTTCACGAGCTACACGAAGGTGACGCGCGCGGATTCAGACGCGATCTACGCATACCTGCGCTCGGTGGAGCCGGTGAGCGTGCCGAGCCGTCCGCACGAGCTCAAGTTCCCGTTCAACAACCGCAACCTGCTGATCGGCTGGCGCACGCTGTTCTTCCGTGAAGGCGAGTACAAAGCCGACCCCACCAAGTCGGTCGAATGGAACCGCGGCGCGTATCTGGTCGAAGGCCTCGGCCACTGCGCCATGTGCCACACGTCCATCAACATGATGGGCGGGCCGGTCAACTCGTCGGCGTTCGCGGGCGGCCTGATCCCGCTGCAGAACTGGTACGCGCCGTCGCTCACCTCTAGTGAAGGCGGCCTCGGCGACTGGGACATCAAGGAGATTTCGAGCCTTCTGAAAACCGGCGTCTCGGAACGCGGCGCGGTATTCGGTCCGATGGCGGACGTCGTCCATAACAGTCTGCAATATCTCTCCGACGAGGATATCCAGGCGATGGCGACCTACCTCAAGACGATTCCACAAAAGAAGGAAGCGCCTGAGAACATGCAGATGGAAACATCCGAAGCGTTCGGAGGCGAACTCTTACAGCAAGGTCAGAAGATCTACCATGACCAGTGTGCAAAGTGCCACGCGGAAAACGGCCTCGGCATGCCGCCGAACTTCCCGCCGCTCGCGAACAACCAGTCGATCCAGATGAAATCGGCGGTGAATCCGATCCGCATGGTGCTCAACGGCGGCTATCCGCCCAGCACACAGGGCAATGCACGCCCCTACGGCATGCCGCCGTTCGCGCAATCGCTGTCCAATCAGGAGGTGGCGGCGGTGGTGACGTTCATCCGCATGACGTGGGGCAACAAGGGCACGCCGGTGTCTCCGCAACAGGTGGCCGATCTGCGCTCCGCGCCGCTCGACTGACGTCAGCCTGCTATAGTGGCGTCTGCCTGATAAAGGGCGCAGCCGGCAAAACGCCGCCGGCTGCGCCCTTCGCTATTGTTAGGGCAAGAAGAACAAGGAGTAGCCGTCATGAACCCGGGTGAGCGTCTGAACAGCATTACGCACCTCGTTGGCGCGTTGCTGTCGGTCGCGGCGCTGGTTTCGCTCGTGACGCTCGGCGCGCTCGATCACGACGCGTACAAGGTCGTGAGCTTCGCCGTCTATGGCGCCATGTTGTGCGCGTTGTACACCGTTTCCACGCTGTATCACGGCGTGCGCGGGCCGCGCATCAAGGCCGTGCTGCAGAAGTGCGATCATGCCGCAATCTATCTGCTGATCGCGGGCAGCTATACTCCGTTCTCGCTTGTCACGCTGCGCGGGCCGTGGGGCTGGTCGCTGTTCGGCGTGAGCTGGGGGCTCGCCGTGTTCGGCATCGTGCAGGAACTCACGATCGGGCGCCGCACGCGCATGCTCTCGATGGTGCTGTACGTGATCATGGGCTGGCTCGCGCTGGTCGCAGCCGGGCCGCTCCTCGGCGCGCTGCCGACCGCTGGCACCGCGTGGTTGCTGGCAGGCGGCATCATCTATAGCGCCGGTATTTATTTTTTCGTCAACGACGAACGCATCCGGCACGGACATGGTATCTGGCATCTGTTCGTGCTCGCCGGGAGCGTCTGTCAATTCGTGAGCGTCGCGGCCTACGTCGCGTGATGCGCCACCGGCGCATTTACCCACCGCACCAGGGCACACGAAGCCCATGCGAAGACCATCGCGCGGCGGCCGCAGTGTCCGCGGCCGCGCGATGCAACTTTACGCCAGCAGGCGGGTCTGCATAGACCGTCGACACCCGGCGCGCGCACTGGCGCGCCGTCCGAATGAACGCGAGCGGGCGCAACCGCATCTCGCGCGCCGCGCCGTGCTGATACCTCGGCCAGCAGCGCCTTGCCGCTCGCGCCACCGCAATACAACAGGTCTTTATGTCTTTTGATTCCCTCGGCTTGTCCGAACCGCTGGTCCGCGCCGTCAACGAACTGGGCTACACCACGCCCACGCCTATCCAGTTGCAAGCCATTCCCGCCGTGCTGAACGGCGGCGACCTGCTCGCCGGCGCCCAGACCGGCACCGGCAAGACCGCTGGCTTCACGCTGCCCATCCTGCAGCGTCTGTCCGAGATGCCGCCTGCTGCGTCGGGCAAGCGCGTCGTGCGCGCGCTCATTCTCACGCCCACGCGCGAGCTAGCCGCCCAGGTCGAGGAAAGCGTGCGCGCCTACGGCAAGTATCTGAAGCTCAAGTCGACGGTGATGTTCGGCGGCGTGGGCATCAATCCGCAGATCGACGCGCTCAAGCGCGGCGTGGACATCGTGGTCGCAACACCTGGCCGCCTGCTCGATCACATGCAGCAGAAGACCATCGACCTCGCGCATCTCGAGATCCTCGTGCTCGACGAAGCCGACCGCATGCTCGACATGGGCTTCATCCACGACATCAAGCGCGTGCTTGCGAAACTGCCGCCCAAGCGCCAGAACCTGCTCTTCTCGGCCACCTTCGCCGACGAGATCAAGGCGCTCGCCGACAGCCTGCTCGACTCGCCCGCGCTCATCGAAGTCGCGCGCCGCAACACCACCGCGGAAACCGTCGCGCAGAAGATCTACCCCGTCGATCGCGACCGCAAGCGCGACCTGCTGACGCATCTGATCCGCCAGCACAACTGGTTCCAGGTGCTCGTGTTCACGCGCACCAAGCACGGCGCGAACCGCCTTGCCGAGCAACTCACGAAGGACGACATCAGCGCGCTCGCGATCCACGGCAACAAGAGCCAGTCGGCCCGCACGCGCGCCTTGAGCGAGTTCAAGGACGGCACGCTGCAGGTGCTCGTGGCGACCGACATCGCCGCGCGCGGCATCGACATTGACCAGTTGCCGCACGTGGTCAACTACGACCTGCCGAACGTGCCCGAGGACTACGTGCACCGCATCGGCCGCACCGGCCGCGCGGGTGCGACGGGTGAAGCGGTCTCACTCGTCTGCGTGGACGAGCACCAGCTTCTGAAGGACATCGAAAAGCTCATCAAGCGCGCGGTGCCGCAAGAGGTCATTGCGGGCTTCGAGCCGGACCCGAACGCGAAGCCCGAGCCGATCCTGCGCCGTGGCCAGCAGCAAGGTCGTGGGCAGCGTCAAGGGCAAGGCCAGGGGCGCGCTGCCTCGGGCAATGCAGGCAATGCCGCGGCGGCCAAGCCCGCACAGGGACGTGACGGACGTGATACGCGTGGCGGCAACCGCGAGGGTGGCCGCGACGGGAACCGTGCGCAAGCGGCCAATGGTGGTGGAAATCGCGCCAATGGCGGCAGCAATCATGGCGGCAACAGCAGTGGCAACGGCGGCGGCCAGCGCCCGGCCAAGCCCGCCGCGCCCAACGGCGTGCGCACGGCCAAGCCGGTGAAGCAGCAAAGCGCGAATCACGGCGCGCCGGGCAGCCGTGGCGAGCACACGCGCCGGGAAAGCCAGCGCGGTGTGTCGCACGAAAGCGCACTGGGCCGCCCGCAACGCAAGCCGCAATCGAATCCGGGCGCATTGCTCGGCGGCCGCCCGGGTGGAAGCTCGCGCCGCGACGGCAACGGCCAGCGCGACCGTTAATTGCCGTTAGTCGCCGCTAGTCGCTGAACGTACAAAGGCCCGCTGTTTAGCGGGCCTTTTGCATTTTCGACCTGACGTCAAGTCGGACAATCGCAAAGACAGCGCTTCAGCGGAAGAACACGTGCTGCGTGATCTTCGCGAGCGGGTAGTGCACGCCCGGCTGAATTTTCGCGGGAATATCGAGCGGCTTGAGCAGCATCTTCACGCACATGTCGGCGGAAAGATTGTGGCGCACGAGCTTGTTCACGCGCGCCGTCAGTTCGCGGTTGTAGGCGAGATCCTTCACGCGGTCGGGATAGCGAACCGCGAACACGTGACGCAAGGCGATCTCCGAGTCCTCGTTCTTGATCTCCATCACACGACGCATGAGCGCGCCGAGCACGGCGAGGCGCCCATGGCCTTCGACCTGGTTGTACTTCTTGAAGTAGCGGAAAAAGTGCTTGTAGTGGCGCACTTCGTCGCTGCGGATGTTGTCGGTGATTTCCTTGAGCACCGGCTCGTCCGAGCATTCGCCGATCGCTCGATAAAGCGTGGCCGTGCCCGTTTCCACCACGCAGCGCGCGACCATTTCCAGCGCGCGCGTGCGCTCGAACTCCTCGAACGAACAGGTCTTCGAATACTCGTCGATGAAGTTCCGGAACGCCGTGTCCCAGTCGAATTCGGGCCAGACATACTGGATGTAGGTCTTCAGCGCGCGGCCATGCTGAAGCTCCTCATGCTCCCACTCGGTGTTGAGCCACTCGGAGACCTCCGGATCGCCGTTGAAAAAGATGCTGAGGTTGCTCGTGTACAGGTCCGAACCGCTTTCAATGAACGACGACGCGCACAGCAGCAACAGCAGGTCTTCGTTGGCACGGGCACGCTGACAGTCGATCCGCGTGAGGTCGATATCTTCGATTCGCCAGGGCATCACGTGGCGAGGCTCAGTGTTGTTGCGCATTCTGTCTTGCTCCAAAGCGGCCCCTTTTCGCGCGGCGCGCCACCGGGTGGCAACCCGGTCTTGCGTTCCCGCCGCGTAGTGAAAGGCACCAACCGTGATTACTTCATCTTAGATGTTGTTCGCGAAGCTGCCGTCTGAGAGCACAGACCGCTCCCGCTTGCCGCAGTTCCAGGAAGAGTCGACTTGTAAGGCGCCTGGCAGCGCATCGTCATGTCATCATCTGGCGCTCATGCACGCGGCAGCAGTGGCATGGGAGCGCATCCGCGCGTCGGGCGCCCCTGCGCATGCGCAGCACGGCACCGCCGCACATTCCCGCGCTGCGGCAAGAACTTGAAGTGAAATCAAGGATCTGCGCGCACAGCGCGACCGCCGCGGCAGGCACGGAATGTCAAACAGAATATTTTCGGAGAGTGATTTGTACAACGCAGGGCGGTTGACTACACTCCAGTTCCCCGGCGCCGATCCGGGCTGGATGATGTTTGCGTTGTTTGTCGCTACTTTGCAGAACCGGTGACGCAGGACAGCAAACGGACCGCTCATCTGGCACCCGCGTCGGGCCGTTGCAGGCTTTCGCTCACACCCACCGCATGATTGTCGTCACGCCGCCCAGCGGGCCGCGATCGACGACCTCTGATGCGGCAACACGGAGAGAACGATGCTGAGTCCGCATGAATTCGCCACCCTGCTGCTAGTGAAGGACGCCCCCAACCAGATCGACATGGAACGCGAAGAACTGGACGCCCTCCTCGAACGACAGCTCGTCCAGTTGGAGCGCCTCGCCTCAGGTCTCCAGCAGTGGCGACTGACAGAAATCGGCGACTCCGCGTTGCGCGCCATCAAGCGATTTTCTTAGTGGATGGAACCGGCACGCGGCGCGCGCGCCGGCCGGCTTCCTTTCGCTGATGCTTTGCTAATTTCTCTCGACCTGCGCGGGCGCCGGAACCGTCCGCCAGCGAGATGTGTCGAGACCTTCCCCGATGCAGGCGCACGGCTGTAGACGTACGCCTGCAGTGCATGGTCACGCGGACCCGCGCGCTTCATGCCCGCGTGACCATTTTTTTCGCACCTGCTCTAACGAGAGATGTGCGGCTACGCCGCGCTCAGCCCCCGCGCAGCGTGGGATCGACCGATGCGCGCCATGACAGCGCCAAGGCGCGCTGCTCGTTGAGATACGCCACCCATTGATCGCGCGCCTGCGCGTTCGCGCCCGCACCGTGCGCGGCGTACTGCTGCACAAGACCGGCCTGGAAGCTGCAGAACTGCGCCTGCGGTAGCTTGCCGTGACGATTCGCCACCCAGGCGTCGTAGACAGCCGAATAGACGGCCGGCGTGTCGGCGCCGTAGTCGGCTTGCTGAGCGCCGCACATCTGCTGCAATTGGGCGAACGGCGGCGCGCTCCCGCCCAGGAGTCCCGGCGCGCCGGCGCATCCGGCACACCCAATGGCAAGCACCGCTGCACCAATCATTGCAAGTCCACGCATAGCCTTCCCCTCGTCTTTATTCGCCTGATGTCCCTGACTTCCGCCTGTTCTTGCGGCGTTCGATCACACCGGCTATTGTCGCATCGCGCGGCGCGCACCACATCCTGGCCGCGCAGGCCCTGCTTCACGGGAAAGCGAGGGTCGCCGCAGCCGTGGGCCGGCCCGCGCAAAAGCACGTATCATGACGTTTTCAACCTTCCCGCCTTGCCCGGCCACGCGCGCTGCATCTGGCCCGGCCGCCCAGCTCTTCCGCCCTTTCGTCTTGCGCATGATCGACCATCTCATCTGCGACTGCGACGGCGTACTCGTCGACAGCGAAGTCATCGCCGACCACGTCCTCTTCGATACGCTCAGCCGCACCTTTCCCGGCATCGACTTCCGCGCCGCCGTGGCCACGGCGTTCGGCCAGCAGACCTCGCGCTTTCTCGCCGACGTCGCGGCGCGCTTCGATCTCACGCTGCCCGAGCATTTTCTCGAAACGATCGAACACAACTGCGAAATCGCCATCGCCGAATCGGTGAGCCCGATCAACGGCGTGCGCGACGCGCTGCGCCAGCTCACGCTGCCGGCCGCCGTCGTGTCGAACAGCCGGCTCACGCGCGTGCACGCGTCGGTGCGGCGCGCCGGGCTCGATGCGATCTTCGGCGAGCGCATCTTCAGCGCCGAGCAGGTCGAGCGGCCCAAGCCTTACCCGGACGTTTATCTGCACGCGGCGCTCGCGCTCGGCGTGGAACCGGAGCGCTGCCTCGTCGTCGAGGACAGCCTCTCGGGCCTGAACGCCGCGCGCGCGGCCGGCATGAAGACGATCGCGTTCGTCGGCGCGAGCCATATTCCGTCGGGCTATGCCGACGTGCTGCGTGAGATGGGCATCACGCGCATCATGAAGCATATGGATGAGCTGCCTGAGCTAGTCGAGGCAGGCGTGCGCGGGGAATTCGGCGATCAACAGTCGTAGTTGCTCGCCTGAGCGCAAGCGCGTAACGCGGCGCACGCGCACAAAACGACAAACGGCGTGTGAGCCATCAGGCCCACACGCCGTTTTCACTACCGAATCTGGATCGACGATGACCCAGGCGCCTTACGCAGGCTCGGCGCAGCGCTCGCGCGCCAGCGCAAGCGATTCGCGGAACGCCACCAGTTCGGCGATCGTCAGCATCGGCAGGTTGTGCCGCTTCGCAAAATCATCGACCTGCTGGCCGCGCGCCATCGTGCCGTCCGGGTTCATCAGCTCGCACAGCACGCCGGCGGGCGCGAGGCCCGCGAGCGCGGCCAGATCGACGGTGCCTTCGGTGTGGCCGCGGCGCGCCAGCACGCCGCCCGGCTGCGCGCGCAGCGGAAACACGTGGCCAGGGCGCACGATGTCGGCGGGCTGAGCATTCGGGGCGATGGCGGCGCGGATCGTCGTCACGCGGTCGGCGGCGGACACGCCCGTGCTCACGCCATCGCGCGCCTCGATCGACACCGTGAACGCGGTGCGGTTGCGGCTCTCGTTGTGCGCGACCATGGGCGGCAGCTCGAGCGCGCGCACTTTCTCGTCGGACAGGCACAGGCACACGATGCCGCTGCATTCGCGGATGAAAAGCGCCATCGTCTCCGGGGTGAGGCGCTCGGCGGCCAGCACCAGATCGGCTTCGTCTTCGCGGTCGTGGTCGTCCTGGAGCACGACCGGACGGCCTTCGCGCATGGCTTGCAGCGCGGCGGCAATGCGCGGCGGCACCGGTTCGGTGTCGAGCAGGGGAAGATCTTCGATGGCGTCGAGCGGCAGCTCGACCGATACAGCATTGCGGGTAAAGGACATGTGAAACGCTCCTCGCAAGAGTTGGGCGAAAAACGTTTCAGGGCATTGCAAACAGACAGGAATTCCCGGCGCACGGCATCAGGCGCGCGTGCCGGAGCGCGACGCCGGAACGTCGCGCGCGAGGCCCGCGCGGACAGACAAGCCGCGGCGGTTGGGCAAACATGACCATCTGCACATCTTCTTCCATCCGGACTATGACCGTCGGCCCTGGCATCGCACCAGATCTGCTGACCCCGCGCGAAAGGCTTCGCGCAGGCGCTCGCGGGCTCGTCGGCCTTGCCTTTCGGCGCGGCCGGCATACCGCCGGTGGGGAATTTCACCCCGCCCTGAAGACGCACTGATTGCCGGTTGAACCGGCTGGCAAAGGATACAGCAGAGTGCGCCGTTGTGCAGCGCGGTAAAACCAGTAGACAAGCGCCGCGCGATATCGCCCTTATATCGGCTGCACAGACGCAGCCGGCCGGGTGTCCCCGGCGTTCCGGATCTCGCCCGCCAGCGGCACGGCCCAGCGCGGCGGCGTTTCGGCGTTGAGCGTCACGCGAAAGACGCGCGCCTCGGTGTCGCCGGGGTTGCGCAGGCTGTGCGGCTGATCCGCATCGAAGACGATCGCATCGCCTGTCGCGAGCAGTTGGCGCCGGTCATGCACGCTCACCTCGAGCGTGCCTTCGCTCACCACGAGGTTCACCGTCGTGCCCGGCGCGCGGCGCGTGCCCGGCTCGGTATGCAGCGGCGCGATGCGCAGTTCGTGAAATTCGGCGGCAGCAGGACCGTCCTCGGGATAGAGCGCGCGCGCCGAGTAGCGGCCATCGGCGCTCACACGACGCGACGCGCGGTCGGCGGGCAGGTGCTCGAACCCGCTCACCGCATGCCGCCGCAGGAACGCCGACACCGAGACCTTGAGCGCCGCCGCCACCTTGCAGAGAACCTTGATCGACGGCACGCTGCGCGCGGACTCCACCTGCGCGAGCATCGCGCGCGAAACGCCCGAGGCGCGAGCGAGCGCGTCGAGCGAGAACTGGCGCTCTGCGCGCAGCCGCGCGAGGTTCACGCCGACGAGATATTCGAGCGTGTCGAAAGCGCCATCGACACGCGCGGCAGCACCAGATTGCGCCGATGGAAGGTCAGCCAGGGACCGCGCATTGGTGTCGCCGGCGATTCGATCCGCGCGAAAGTCGGCAATGGAAGGATCGTCAGCGAGACGATTCGCACTCCGATGCGTAACGAGACGATCGGTGCGATCAGCACGATCGGCCTGCGCGTCCCTCACGAACGCGAGCGTTGAATGCATGGCATGCCTCCGAAGCGCGCCGCCAGGCGGCGCAAGAGCTTGAACGGAGGCCAGACTAGCATCGCGTCCGGCCACGCCCAACGAAGTTATCTTCACACCGATATCAGCATTGCGGAGTGCGGTTTCGGGAATGCTTTTGCCCTCCGGCGATATGCGTGCGCGCCCTATCCCGACAACGCATGAGGCTATAATGGTGGATTACGCTGAAAGCACCTGAAAGCACGATTTGCACCGCGAATTGGCGGCAAAAATACGCAAAAGCACGTGAATCGGCACGCGAATCGCGCCTACTGAGATGTGCCACGGCCCAGGCGGCCCGGCCACCTGTTCAGCCCCTTTATCACCGTAGTCCCGAAGTGCACGAGTGCATCAACCGGACGACGCCCCCAGGTAAACCACTGCGAACGGCGACCCCGATGACCAAGAAAGTTTATGTAAAGACCTTTGGCTGCCAGATGAACGAGTACGACTCCGACAAAATGGTCGACGTGCTCGGCGCCGCTGAAGGCCTCGTCAAAACCGACACGCCCGAAGATGCGGACGTGATTCTCTTCAACACCTGCTCGGTGCGCGAAAAGGCCCAGGAGAAGGTGTTCTCCGACCTCGGCCGCGTACGCGAGTTGAAGGAAGCGAACCCGAACCTGCTGATCGGCGTGGGCGGCTGCGTGGCAAGCCAGGAAGGCGCGGCCATCGTGCAGCGCGCGCCGTACGTGGACCTCGTGTTCGGTCCGCAAACCCTGCACCGCCTGCCGCAGATGATCGACGCGCGCCGCGCCTCGGGCCGCGCGCAGGTCGACATCTCGTTCCCCGAAATCGAGAAGTTCGACCATCTGCCGCCCGCGCGCGTGGAAGGCCCGAGCGCGTTCGTCTCGATCATGGAAGGCTGCTCGAAGTACTGCAGCTACTGCGTCGTGCCGTACACGCGCGGCGAAGAAGTCTCGCGCCCGCTCGACGACGTGCTGACCGAAATCGCCGGCCTCGCCGACCAGGGCGTGCGCGAAGTCACGCTGCTCGGCCAGAACGTCAATGCCTACCGGGGCGCGCTCACGCAAGGTGCGCACGACATCGCCGACTTCGCCACGCTGATCGAATACGTCGCCGACATTCCCGGCATCGAGCGCATCCGCTACACCACCTCGCACCCGAAGGAATTCACGCAGCGCCTGATCGACGCCTACGCGAAGGTGCCCAAGCTCGTGAGCCATCTGCATCTGCCGGTGCAGCACGGCTCGGACCGCGTGCTCATGGCGATGAAGCGCGGCTACACGGTGCTCGAATACAAGTCGGTCATCCGCAAGCTGCGCGCGATTCGTCCGGACCTGTCGCTCTCCACGGACATCATCGTGGGCTTCCCCGGCGAGACCGAAGACGACTTCGAGAAGACCATGGCGCTCGTGGAAGAGATGAAGTACGACACGAGCTTCTCGTTCATCTACAGCCCGCGCCCGGGCACGCCCGCCGCGAATCTGCACGACGATACGCCGCGCGAAGTCAAGTTGAAGCGCCTCCAGCATCTGCAAGCCACGATCGAAGAGAACGTGCAGCGCATCAGCCAATCGATGGTCGGCCGGGTCGAGCGCATTCTCGTGGAAGGTCCGTCGCGCAAAGACCCTAGCGAACTCTCGGGCCGCACCGAGAACAACCGCGTCGTCAACTTCCCGGCGCCGCTTGCCTCGCACGCGCGCCTGATCGGCCAGATGATCGACGTGAAGATCAACCACGCCTATCCGCACTCGCTGCGCGGCGAACTCGTGCTCGCGCACGAGGACACTTCGGCGCTCCCGCATTGAGCGGCGCCTGAACGGAGTTCACTGATACCTTGAAGCCCAATCAGCAGCATCTGGAATTCAACGCGCCGCGCGACGACAATGCGCGGCTCGCGAACCTCTGCGGCCCGCTCGACGAAAACCTGCGGCAGATCGAGCAGGCGCTCGACGTGACTCTCGCGCGGCGCGGCCATCGCATCTCGATTCGCGGTCGCGGCGCGAAACTCGCGCTCGCCGCGCTCGAAAACTTCTACAACCGGGCGCGCGACCCGCTCTCCGTCGACGACATCCAGCTCGCGCTGGTCGAGGCGCGCCATCCTGCCAACGATGCGCGCGCGAGCGGCAACGGCGGCATGCGGGCGAACGGCATCAACGACGCAGCCGAAATCGACCCGCGTTTCCGTGGCGACCCCGATCACCCATTCGACGAGCCCGCGCGCGATGACGTCGATGTCGAGGAGCTCGGCCCGAAGCTCTACACGCGACGCGCCGACCTGCGCGGCCGCACGCCGGCACAGCGCGAGTACCTCAAGCAGATCATCTCGCACGACGTGACCTTCGGCGTCGGGCCGGCGGGCACCGGCAAGACCTATCTCGCGGTGGCCTGCGCCGTGGACGCGCTCGAGCGCGATCAAGTCAAGCGCATCGTGCTCACGCGCCCCGCCGTGGAAGCCGGCGAGCGCCTCGGCTTCCTGCCGGGCGATCTCGCACAGAAGGTGGACCCGTATCTGCGCCCGTTGTACGACGCGCTTTACGACCTGCTCGGCTTCGACAAGACCGCGAAGATGTTCGAGCGCCAGATGATCGAAATCGCGCCGCTCGCGTACATGCGCGGACGCACGCTCAATCACGCGTTCATCATCCTCGACGAGGCGCAGAACACCACGCCCGAGCAGATGAAGATGTTCCTGACGCGTATCGGCTTCGGCTCGAAGGCCGTCGTGACCGGCGACACCACCCAGGTGGACCTGCCGCGCGGCCACAAGAGCGGGTTGATCGAAGCGCAGCAGGTGCTCGCCAACGTGCGCGGCATCGCGCTCACGCGCTTCACGAGCGCGGACGTCGTGCGCCATCCGCTCGTCGCGCGTATCGTCGAGGCTTATGACGCGCATTCGAAGAAGGATGAAAGCGGCGGCGACGCGCGCTGATGCGCGGGATCGAGTCCGAATTTGAGCCGATAAAGAAACACGCACTCATGGCCCGCGCACCGAAACTCAAACTGAACGTGCAGTTCCCCGCCGCGAAGGCGTTTCCCGAGCACAAAGCCGCGCTGCCACGGGCCACCGTGGCGGCGTGGATAAAGGCCGCGCTATTCGCCGACGCCGAACTGACCGTGCGCTTCGTCGACGCCGAGGAAGGCCGCACGCTCAACCGCACGTATCGCGGCAAGGACTACGCAACCAACGTCCTCACGTTCGCCTACGCCGAAAGCGAGGAAGATCCCGTGACGGGCGACCTGATCCTCTGCTGCCCGGTGGTGGAGAAGGAAGCCGCCGAACAGGGCAAGCCGCTTTCGTCGCACTACGCGCACCTGCTCGTGCACGGCACGCTGCACGCGCAAGGCTACGATCACGAGGACGACGCGGAAGCCGAGGAGATGGAGGGCATCGAAACCGAAGTGCTCAACTCGCTCGGCTTTCCCGATCCGTACAAGTAAGGCCACACGCCCCCCCTTTGGCCCGAGCCCGTCAGACATGAACGACAAGCGCGCGAACGATTCCAGTGTTGTTGCCGAACTGCTGGTTGAGGGAGCGCCCTCTGGCGGAGCGCAAGGGCCCTGCCCCGTCTATCCGCCGTCGCTAGGCGAGTCGCGCCTGCTTAGCGAAGACGAACTGCACGCATCGCTCGACCATACGCTCCAGCAATGGGACCGCATGAGCGACATCTGGCTGTTCGGCTATGGCTCGCTAATCTGGAACCCGGGCCTGCCAACCGTCGAAAACGTGCGCTCGCGCGTGCACGGCTACCATCGCGGGCTGTATCTATGGTCGCGCGTGAATCGCGGCACGCCCGAGCAGCCAGGCCTCGTGCTCGCGCTCGATCGTGGCGGCTCGTGCGCCGGCGTGGCGTTCCGCCTGGCCGCCGACGGCGTCATGCCGCATCTGGAAGCGCTGTGGCGCCGCGAAATGCCGATGGGTTCGTACCGACCGGCCTGGCTGCCCTGCTCCCTCTCCGATGGCCGGCGCGTCGCGGCGCTCGCCTTCGTCATGCGCCGCGATGTGCCCACCTACACGGGCAAGCTCGGCGAAGACACGGTGCGCCAGGTGTTCGGCTGCGCGTCGGGCCGCTACGGTACGACGCTCGACTACGTGCGGCGCACCGTCGAGGCCCTGCGCGAGAGCGGCATGCCCGACCGGGCGCTGGAGCGGTTGCTCGCGCGCTGCGCATAGATAAACCGGACAGACTCGGCCGACTCGCGGCGCACCCGGCAGTCCTTAGTTCGTAGGCAGGATGCCCTGCTTGACCTCTTCCTTGGTCGCCTGCATCGAGTAATTTTTCACCACGCCGCTGTCATCAAAGAACACGACAAGCTCCTTCTTGTCGACGTCAGCACCCGACGTAAGCATGTTGACGACCGGCACGAAGTTGATCGCTTTCGCCGTCGAACGCGTATAGCGGTAACGCCACAACTCATTGCCGCTGTCCGTGAACGACGTCTCGGTGGGATCGCCGAATGCGGCCCGAATATCGTCCTTCGTACTCTTGCCACGCGTGATTTTGGTGCTCACCGTCGAGGCACTTTCGTCCTTCAGTTGCTGGACGCCCTGGCTGGCACACCCGCCCAGCACGCCAGCACACAAGACGGACACCACGAAAATTCTTTTGATCGCCACGACTTCACCCCGTATGGAATTGTCTGTTTAATGAAAGTTGCGGCAGTAATGTAAAGTCGTCTCGGAACGCACTCGGTGCAGGAATTTGGGGCTGGCTGGCAACCGTGACACATGACAACGCCATCAGCCAATTCGCCCTCGTCCGATTGAAATCTGGATGAATGCCTGATCACATCACGGCCCACGGGCGCTGCCGGGCACCACGATCCAGGGTAGCATTGATTTGCGCGAGCGCGGCATGAGAGCGCCACACGCATGCTGTATCCTTTCCTATCCGCAACAGCGCGCCCAGCCATCAAGAGGCCCAGGGCGCACCACCATGAACGACTCTTATCCCAGTCGACGACAAACCGGCAAACCTCAGGAAAAGCGCTCCCTGCTCGAGCGGCTGACCGACTTCATCTCGCCCGAACCCGATTCGCGCAGCGAGCTTCTCGAAATCCTCCAGGACGCGCACGAGCGCAATCTGATCGACGCGGATTCGCTTTCGATGATCGAAGGCGTGTTCCAGGTGTCCGAACTCTGCGCGCGCGACATCATGGTGCCGCGCGCGCAGATGGACGCGATCAATATCGCCGAGAGCCCCGACGAATTCATCCCCTTCGTGCTGGACAAGGCGCACTCGCGTTATCCGGTCTACGAAGGCAACCGCGACAACGTGATCGGCGTGCTGCTCGCGAAAGATCTGCTGCGCTACTACGCGGAAGAAGAGTTCGACGTGCGCGGCATGCTGCGCCCGGCCGTGTTCATCCCCGAGTCCAAGCGCCTGAATGTGCTGCTGCACGACTTTCGCCAGAACCGCAATCACATCGCCATCGTGGTGGACGAATACGGCGGCGTGGCCGGCCTCATCACGATCGAGGACGTGCTCGAGCAGATCGTCGGCGACATCGAGGACGAATACGACTTCGACGAGGAAAGCGGCAACATCATCGCCTCGCCCGACGGGCGCTTCCGCGTGCGCGCGCTCACCGAAATCGAGCAGTTCAACGAGACGTTCGGCACCCATTTCTCGGACGAGGAAGTCGACACCATCGGCGGGTTCGTCACGAATCACTTCGGACACGTGCCGCATCGCGGCGAAAAGGTCCGCATCGACGACCTGATCTTCGAGGTGCTGCGCGCCGACGCCCGCCAGGTGCACATGCTGCTAGTGCGCCGCGATCCGCTCGCGGGCCAGCGCGAATCCGCGTTGCAGCCGCAGGGCACTTGAGGCTCAACGCGTGCACGCTTTGAACGACGCCGGCCTGCGGGCCGGCGTTGTGCTTTTTAAACCGGCGCAGTGCGATCGAACCCCAAACCTCACCACCCAACTCGCCCCCGGCGCCACACGATGCCGACGCGTGAAGATGCTATCGTTGCGCTCGCTGCGCACACGACGTGCGCAGCTAACGTTTTGCAACCCGCGCCCCGCGCGCTCCTGCAGTCGGACTGCAGCGCCCAAGCACACCCATGGCTGAACCGATCGATTCCCGCACGCGCGACAGCGCGCGCGCCGCAGACACCTCCATCGCCGCGCGACGCGCGCTGCCCGCCTGGCATTACGTAGCCGCCGCCGCGCTTGGCGCGCTCAACACGTTCTCGTTCGCGCCCACGCCACACGGCGGCTGGCTTGAAATCGCGATCCTCGCGGGCTTTTACTTCTGGCTCACGCGCACCACGGGCTGGAAAAGCGCGCTCTTCACCGGCTGGGCGTTCGGCTTCGGCAACTTCGTGAGCGGCGTCTGGTGGCTCTACGTGAGCATGCACTTCTATGGCGGCATGCCCGCCGCGCTCGCAGGCGCGGCGCTCGTGCTCTTCTCGCTCTACCTCGGGCTCTATCCGGCGCTCGCCGCGCTGGTCTGGTCGTTTTGCGCGGGACACGCAAAGAACGGACGCACCCTGCCGTTTTCGCCGACTTGGCATGGCGCGTTTGCCTTCGCGAGCGCATGGGCACTCGGCGAATGGGCGCGCGGTTATGTCTTCACCGGCTTTCCATGGCTTTCGAGCGGCTACGCGCAGGTGGACGGGCCGTTCGCCGGATTCGCGCCGATCGTCGGCGTCTATGGCGTGGGCTGGGTGCTCGCGCTCGTCGCGGCGCTTGTCGTGCAGGCGCTTGTGAACGTGTGCAAGGCGCGGCCCGACGCGCTCGCGGAGCCCGCGGGCGGCGGCGCGGCGCGCGGCGCCACCGGCTCAGTGGCCACGCCGGTCATCGCCACCGTTGCCGTGATCGCCGCAGGCCTGCTGCTGCCGCTAGTCAACTGGACGCACCCCGAAAACACCCCGCTGAACGTGCGCCTGCTGCAAGGCAACGTGAAGCAGGAAATGAAGTTCTCCGAATCCGGCCTTGATGAATCACTCGCCGAATTCCAGCGGCTCATCACCGAAAAGCCCGCCGACCTCGTCATCACGCCCGAGACTGCGATTCCGGTGCTGCTGCAGGAAATGCCCGAAAAATTCGGCCGCGATATCCGCGCGTTCGCCGACGGCACCGGCACCGCGATCCTGTTCGGCGCCGTGGGCGGCACGATCACGCCGGACCGGCGCGTAGTCGACTACACCAACAGCCTGTTCGGCATCACGCCCGGCCAGAACGGCCTGTACCGCTACGACAAGCATCACCTCGTGCCCTTCGGCGAATTCGTGCCGTGGGGCTTCCACTGGTTCGTGAACCTCATGAACATCCCGCTCGGCGACTTCGCGCGCGGCGCCCCCGTGCAGCCGCCGTTCCTCGTGCACAACCAGCCCGTCGCCGTCGACATCTGCTACGAAGACATCTTCGGCGAGGAAATCGCGCGCACCGTGCGCGAGAATCCGACCTCGCCGGGCATCCTCATCAACTCGACGAACCTCGCGTGGTTCGGCGACACCATAGCGCTCGACCAGCATCTGCAAATCGCGCGCATGCGCTCGCTCGAAACCGGCCGGCCGATGCTGCGCGCGACCAATACGGGCGCCACCGCCGCCATCGATGCGCACGGCAACGTAATCGCGCGCTTGCCCGCCTTCACCGTGGGCTCGCTCGACGTGCGCGTGGAAGGCACCCAGGGCTTCACGCCCTACGTGAGAAGCGGCAACAACACGGTGATCGCCGTGTCGCTGGTGTTGCTCGCGTTCGGCTTCGCATTCGGGCCGGCCCGGCCCAGTCGCAAGAAGGCTTGATGCGCCAAAATGCGTCCCGAACCCCGCGCCGGTCTCAACGCTGCGCCAATCCGGTAAAATTCAAGGTTTCAGCACCGGGCCGCCCCTCCTGACCGGGGGCCGGGACCGCGACACGCAAGGAACGCCCGCCACGCGCGGCATGCCACGCGCGGCCACACCCGGCCGCGCGTGGCGGACCTTGCCGCCGCGGCCCACGCCGTTCGCCCTAAAAGACACTGCAGGCACACATGCTCACGTTTCAGCAAATCATCCTGACGCTCCAGTCTTACTGGGACAAGCAGGGCTGCGCGCTGCTCCAGCCGATCGACATGGAAGTCGGCGCCGGCACCTCGCACGTCCACACCTTCCTGCGCGCAATCGGCCCCGAGCCGTGGCGCGCGGCCTACGTGCAGCCGTCGCGCCGCCCGAAGGACGGCCGCTACGGCGAGAACCCGAACCGCCTGCAGCACTACTACCAGTACCAGGTGGTGCTCAAGCCCGCGCCGGAAAACATCCTCGACCTGTACCTCGGCTCGCTCGAAGCGCTCGGCTTCGACCTGAAGCAGAACGACGTGCGCTTCGTCGAGGACGACTGGGAGAACCCCACGCTCGGCGCGTGGGGCCTCGGCTGGGAAGTCTGGCTCAACGGCATGGAAGTCACGCAGTTCACGTACTTCCAGCAAGTGGGCGGCATCGACTGCAAGCCGGTGCTTGGCGAAATCACCTACGGCCTCGAACGTCTCGCGATGTACCTGCAAAAAGTCGAGAACGTCTACGACCTGATCTGGACCGAGTGGGAAGAGGAAGGCCCGAACGGCCCCGAACTGCGCCGCCTCACCTACGGCGACGTCTACCACCAGAACGAAGTCGAGCAATCGACCTACAACTTCGAGCACGCGAACGTCGACCTGCTGTTCACGTTCTTCAACGCGTACGAAAGCGAAGCGAAGCGCATGATCGAGCTCCAGCTCGCACTGCCCGCGTACGAACTCGTGCTCAAGGCCGGTCACACGTTCAACCTGCTCGACGCGCGCGGCGCGATCTCCGTGACGGAGCGCGCGGCGTATATCGGCCGCATTCGCGCGCTTTCGCGCAGCGTCGCGCAGTCGTACTACGAATCGCGCGAGAAGCTTGGCTTCCCGATGCTCGGCAATCCGGTGCACGGCGTACCGGGCTTGACCACCGACGAACAGGATGCCGCGATGCCCGCCTGGGCGCCGCCGCTGAAGGTCGAACGCAAGTTCGACGAGGCATGACCGGATCTCCAGAACAATGACGCAAGCTCATCACGCCACCCTCCTCGTCGAACTGCTGACCGAGGAACTGCCGCCGAAGGCCCTCGCGCGCCTCGGCGACACATTCGCCGAAGGCATCGCGCAGCGCCTCGCCGCGCGCGACCTGATCGAAGGCGACCTCTCGTTCGAACGCTACGCCACGCCGCGCCGTCTCGCCGTGACGATCAAGAACGTGCGCAACGTCGCGCCCGAAAAGCAGGTGCGCGAAAAAGTGCTGCCGGTTTCGGTCGCGCTCGACGCCAACGGCCAGCCCACCGCGCCGCTCGCGAAAAAGCTCGCCGCGCTCGGCTTTGCCGACTTCCCGGTTAGCGACCTCGAACGCGCGAGCGACGGCAAGAACGAAGCGTTCTTCCTGCGCTACTCGGCGCCGGGCGCCACGCTCGCCGACGGCCTGCAGGCCGTGCTCGACGAAACACTCGGCAAGCTGCCGATCCCGAAGGTCATGACGTACCAGCGGCCCGACGGCAGCAACGTGCAGTTCGTGCGTCCGGTGCACCGCCTCACGGTGCTGCACGGCGAGCAGATCGTGCCGGTCACCGCGTTCGGCATCGACGCGGGCGACACCACGCGCGGCCACCGCTTCCTCTCGCACGGCAACGTCGCGATCACGCGCGCCGACGACTACGCACACACGCTGCAGCACAAGGGCCGTGTGATCGCGAGCTACGCGGACCGCCGCGAATCCATCCGCGAACAGCTCATCGAGCAAGCCGGCGACGACAAGGTCGTCATGCCCGACGCGCTGCTCGACGAGGTGAATTCGCTCGTCGAATGGCCCGTCGTGTACGCGTGCAAGTTCGAGGACGAATTCCTGCAAGTGCCGCAGGAATGCCTGATCCTCACGATGCAGACGAACCAGAAGTACTTCGCGCTCACCGACGCCGCAGGCCGCCTGCGCTCGCGCTTCCTGATCGTCTCGAACATCGAGACCGAAACGCCGGGCGAAATCGTCGAAGGCAACGAGCGCGTCGTGCGCCCGCGACTCGCCGACGCCAAGTTCTTCTTCGAGCAGGACAAGAAGAAGCCGCTGGCCGACCGCGTACCGCTGCTCGCGAACGTGGTCTATCACAACAAGCTCGGCTCGACGCTGCAGCGCGTGCAGCGCCTCGAAGCACTCGCGGGCGCCATCGCCATGATGTGCGGCGCGAACATCGCGCTCGCCGAACGCGGCGCGCGCCTCGCCAAGGCCGACCTGTTGACCGACATGGTGGGCGAGTTCCCCGAGCTGCAAGGCACGATGGGCACCTACTACGCGCGCCACGACGGCGAGGCCGAAGAAGTGGCGCTCGCGTGCTCCGAGCACTACCAGCCGCGCTTCTCCGGCGACGCGCTGCCGGGCACGGTCACGGGCACCATCGTCGCGCTCGCGGACAAGCTCGAAACGCTCGTGGGCATCTGGGGCATCGGCCTCGCGCCGACCGGCGAGAAGGATCCGTTCGCGCTGCGCCGCCACGCGCTGGGCGTGCTGCGCATTCTCGTCGAGAAGCAACTGCCGCTCGACCTCGTCGAACTGCTGCGCACGACCTACTCGCAATTCGCGGGCATCGAAGCAGTAGCGGAATCGACCCAAGCAATCTACGAATTCAGCATGGACCGCCTGCGCGGCATGCTGCGCGAACGCGGCTACGCGGCGCAGGAAATCGACGCGGTGCTCGCGATGAACCCCACGCGCCTCGACGACATCGTCGCGCGCCTCGACGCCGTGCGCGAATTCGCGGCGCTCGAGGAAGCGGCCTCGCTCGCGGCGGCCAACAAGCGCATCTCGAACATTCTCAAGAAGTCCGAAGGCGCCGTGGACGCGAACGTGCAGAGCACGCTCTTCGTGGAAAGCGCGGAAAAAGCACTCTTCGCGCAGCTCGAACAAGTCGCGCCGCGCGTGCAGACGCAACTGGCCGCGCGCGAGTACACGGGCGCGCTCACGGCGCTTGCCGCACTGCGCGAAACCGTCGACACGTTCTTTAACGACGTGATGGTGAATGCCGAAGACCCCGCGCTGCGTGCCAACCGCCTCGCGCTGCTCAAGGCATTGCATCGCCAGATGAACAGCGTTGCCGACATCTCGCGCCTCGCGGCGTGACGGCGTCGTGACACTCTACTGAGCGACGCCATGCCGACCAGCAACAGCCGCAAACTCGTGATCCTCGACCGCGACGGCGTGATCAACGTCGACTCTGACGCGTTCATCAAGTCCGTGGACGAATGGATCGCGCTGCCGGGCAGTCTCGAAGCGATCGCCCGCCTGAACCAGGCGGGCTACCGCGTCGCCGTTGCGACGAACCAGTCCGGCATCGGCCGGGGCCTGTTCGACACGACGGCGCTCAACGAGATGCACGCGAAGATGCAACGCCAGGCCGCCGCCGTGGGCGGACGCGTCGACGCCGTATTCTTCTGCCCGCACACCGCGCAGGACCATTGCGACTGCCGCAAGCCCAAGCCCGGCATGCTCAAGATGATCGCCGAGCGCTTCGAGATCGTTCCTGCGGATACGCCCGTGGTGGGCGATTCGCTGCGCGACCTCCAGGCCGGCGCGGTGCTCGGCTTTCCCACGCACCTCGTGCTCACAGGCAAGGGCAAGAAAACACTCGCAACGGGCGGCCTGCCCGACGGCACGAAAGTGCACGACGACCTGCGCGCGTTCGTGCTCGACTTCCTCGCGAACGAGCCGGCTTAACCCGGCACTGTCGCCCTGCCCCCGAACGGTCCAACCGATACCGATGCGCTTCATCCGCTCCCTGCTGCTGCTGATCTACCTGGTCGGCTACACGATCCCCTACGCGATTGCGTGCTTCATCGCGTTCCCGCTCATGAACGCCGAGCGACGCTACTGGATGGCCGCCGGCTGGTGCCGCTCGACGCTGTTCGTCGCGCGCTGGCTCAATGGCATCCAATACCGCATCGAGGGCATGGAGAACCTGCCCGACGGCCCAGCCGTGCTGCTCTCGAAGCACCAGTCGGCTTGGGAAACGCTCGCGTTTCCCGCGCTGATGCCGCGTCCGATGTGCTACGTGTTCAAGCGCGAACTGCTGTATGTGCCGTTCTTCGGCTGGGCGCTGGGCATGCTGAAGATGGTTCATATCGACCGCAAGGAAGGCAAATACGCGTTCGCGTCCGTGACGCGCCAGGGCAAGGCCCGTATGGCCGAAGGCGCATGGGTCATCATGTTCCCGGAAGGCACGCGCACGCCGGTGGGCAAGCAAGGCAAGTACAAGACCGGCGGCGCGCGCTTTGCGATCTCAGCGGGCGCGCCCGTCGTGCCGATCGCGCACAACGCAGGACGTGTCTGGCCCCGCAACTCGTTCCTCAAATATGCGGGTATAGTCACGGTGTCGATCGGCAAGCCGATCGACACAACCGGGCTCACGCCCGACCAGTTGAATACACGCGTGGAGCAATGGATCGAAGCCGAAATGCGACGCATCGATCCTGACGCGTATCGCGAAACGGATAGCGCATCGGTGGACGCCGCGCGGACTTGATGCTCCGGCGGCCAGGCGGCTACCCACCCCACGCCCGCTGCGTTTTCCACACTCGTCATACGCCACGCACGCAATTCCGCACCCAGCCTGACGATGCAGAAGTCACCCACGCCGCGCCCTTTAGCGGCGCTCGATAACGGGCAACTCGATTTGCCGCTCTTTGCCGAGCCGGCGCCCGTTGTCGCTCCCTTCCCGGCATCGCCCTTCCACACAGCACCTTCCACACCGTCGCCATTCAAGTCGCCCAAGGGGCCGCTTGCGCCGGATGGCACACGCGTGCGAACGCTCGAAATGGGCGCGCGCACCTTGCACTATCGGCTCAAGCGGTCGTCGCGAAAATCGATTGGATTTGCCATCGATGGAAGCGGGCTCACGATCACTGCGCCCCGATGGGTGACGATTGCCGATATCGAAACGGCTATCGCCGAAAAGCAGCGCTGGATCTTTGCGAAGCTGATCGAGTGGCAAACGCGCGTGGAACAGCGTGCGCTGCCGCGCGTGGAATGGGGCGATGGGGCGGAGTTGCCTTATCTCGGGAAGCCGATGAGCGTGCGCCTTGGAGCTTCGCTGCTGGCTTTTGACGAGGATACGCGCGTGCTGGCGCTGCCGCTGCCGCTTCATGCGGATGCGCAGCAGATCAAGGATCGGGTGACCGGGTGGCTACAGGGCGAGGCGACGCGTATTTTTGGTGCGCGGCTTGGGGTTTATGCGGCCAGGCTTGGGGTTACGTTTCGGTCCTATGCGCTTTCGTCAGCAATGACGCGCTGGGGGAGTTGCTCGAGCGAAGGAAGAATCCGGCTCAACTGGCGGCTGATTCATTTTCCGCTTTCGGTTGTCGATTACGTCGTCGCGCATGAGCTTGCGCATTTGCGCGAGATGAATCACAGTCCGCGGTTCTGGCAGACTGTGGAGTCTATCTTTCCTGAGTTCCGTGAAGCCAGGAAGCAGCTCAAGCAACATCCGCCGGAGATGGTGCCGGGGATGTGAGGGGGCAAAGTCAATCGTGACGATTACAGATTCTTGCTGGGACGCCCACGGCAATTGAATTCGCTGGACCTATCCGGCATTTTGTGGGCGAGGCATATCATGAGAGGTAAAAATCATGGATATGCCGATGAAGAAGAAACGTACGGTGGCGTCTCAGGCAGCGGCCCGAGGGCCGC
>NZ_CADIKL010000025.1 GCF_902859945.1 Paraburkholderia caffeinitolerans
TGCATCACCTCGATCTCGTCCATCGTGTACACCTGTCCATTAAAAATTTAGATGGACACGATCCTCGCCTTCGAGCCTTACTCATTCAAGATGACTTTACCGGGGGCTTACTGCGGTGCTCATGGCGGTGAGTGTTGTATCAGGCTTCAACCGGTAGAAGCTGGACACAGGCGAGCTGGAGCAGCCACCAAGCGATACGGCCAACAGGGCGATAACGACCGATATTAGTGCGCGTGTCACGGGTGTGTCTCCTGCTGCTTGCCACGAATCAACGCCTCCGGATGCCGCTCAAGATAGTCGGCGAGCGTGCGGAATGCCGTAGCCGTGCGTGAAAGCTCCTGAATCATGTCGGTCGCGTTCTGCTGCAGGGCAGAGTCCGGCTGCAACGCGTTGTTGGCCGAGTCGAGCGCAGCATGGGCCGCGGCGAGTGTGCCCTGCGCCTGCGGGACGATCATGGTGTCGAGATCGTTGAGCAGCGTCTTCGCGCTCGCTAGCGTCTCTCGCGCGTTCTTGCCAATCGCGTCGAACGGGATTGTGTTGAGCTTTGCCACGAGTTGCGTGATGTTGTCCTGCAGCCTTTGCAGGTTACCAGGGACCGTCGGAAGTTCTGGAGGCGATGACGCCCAGTTGACAGTGGCTTTTGGCGCGTCAGGAAAGAAGTCGGCGGCCAGGTACAATTGCCCTGTTAGCAGATTGCCCGTTTTAAGCTGAAGACGCAGTCCCCTTGCGACGAGGCGATCCGCCAGCGCGTGAGGATCGTTGGACACGCGGCCACCCGGGGCGCTGATCGCGCCGGCCTCATAGCGAGACGTGAACAACTCTGGATACAGGTCTATTTCCACCGGGATAGTGAACTTCTGTGTTTTGGGATCGAAGCGTGTATAGATCGCTGTCACCTCACCTACCACGATGCCGCGGAAGTCTACAGGCGCGCCCACGGTCAGTCCCCTGACCGATTCAGTGAAGTCGGCAACGTACTTGACGACGACGTGATAGTGCGCCTTCATCGCGTCGGCCCGATCCGGGAACAGCGTGTAGGTCGAGTCGGTCGCGGCGACGGCGTCGTCGAACCCGTTCGGCAGCGACTCGAATGCCACGCCGCCGATCATGATCGACACGAGCGATTGCGTATTGACCTGGATGCCACCCGAGCCGACTGTTACGTCGACACCGCTCGCGTGCCAGAAGCGCGTGTCCGTAAGAACGAACTTGTCGTACGGCGCGTTGATAAACACCCTCAGCGTCACACCGTGCCCGTCAGGATCGAGCTTGTAGCCGGATATCTGTCCGACCTGCAGCCTTCGGAAATAAACAGGCGTACCGACGTCGAGCGAGCCCATATTGGTGCTTTTCAGAATGAATTCGCGCCCCGGCACATCATTCGCGATCGCGGGTGGTGTCTCGAGACCTACGAATTCGCGACGCTCGGCTTTCGTTTTTCCAACATCCATTTCGATGTAAGAACCGGACAGGAGCGTGCCGATCCCGGACACCGTTCCGCCGGATATACGAGGGCGCACGACCCAGAAACGCGTGGTGTCCACAAGCATGTTCGTCGCATTTTTATTGATATCCGCAGTCGCGATGACTCGCTCGTGATCAGGCGTGAGCGTAATGGTTTTGACGAGCCCGATGTCGACGTTCTTGAACTTGACTTTCGTCTTTCCCGCTTCGAGACCATCAGCGGTCAGGAAACTGATCGTAATTGTCGGTCCCTTCTCGATGACTGCCTTGACAGCGAGCCATCCGCCAATCAGGACCGCGAGGACAGGTACGAGCCAGACGACCTGAAGACGCCAGCGTGAGCGCGGCGTTGCTTCCGCATTGGGGAAATCAGGCGTTTTCTCCGGTCCTGGCATGATCGCGCTCCACTTCGTCCCAAATCAGGCGGGGATCGAACGCCATTGCTGCAAACATCGTCAGCACCACCACGGCACCGAATGCAATCGCCGCATTGCCGGCCTGTATTGTCGCAAGTGCCTGGAACTGCACGAGCGCGACGAGCATCGTGATCACGTAGATGTCGAGCATCGACCAGCGCCCCACAAACTCGACCATCCGATAGATCCGTATGCGCTCGATGGGGTACCAGCGCGAGTGCATCTGCGTGGAGATCGTCAGGTAGCCGAGCGCGAGGATCTTGAGCATCGGCACAGCGATGCTCGCGACGAACACGACGATCGCAAGCGGCCAGGATCCCGATGTCCACAGGTACACGACGCCTGAGAGGATCGTGTCGTTCTCGGTCCCGAAGAGCGAGTTCGTGTACATCACGGGCAACATGTTCGCCGGGATGTACATCACCATCGCTGCAACCAGGAAGGACCACGTTCGAGACAGGCTCGCGGGTTTGCGTACATGCATCGCTGCACCACAGCGCGGACAATCGAACGTGTGGGCGTTGGCCCGTACGCTGGCGAGCAGCCCGCAATCGTGGCACTGCGCGAGACCGCATTGCGCTGCGGTAAGCGAGCCGTGCAAAGACGCTTCGTCCAGGTCAGGCTGCGCGTTGATGTGCTCGACGGTGGCGACGCGCGCCCACAAACTGCGCGTATCGAAAGCGGCGCCAGCCGCCGCCAGTACGAACATCAGGGCTGCGAACGACCACAGTGCAGGGCCCACAACCACGCCCGCAATCGCGGATAACTTCACAAGCGCGACGAGCAAGCCGAGGATCAGGACCTCGGTCATCCCCCATGGCTGGCAAAAGCGGAAGAGCCGAAAGATGGCCGGACCACCCCACGGCGCGCGGTTGCATTTCAGTGGGATCAGCAACCACAGCATGCTTGCGGTCTGCAAGATCGGCATCAGGACCGTCGTAATAAACACGAGGCCCGCGATCGGCCATTTCCCATCCAGATACAGTACCTCCACTGCGCCCAGCAGCGTTGTTTCGACGACAGTCCCACTGACCGACAGGCCGACGATCGGATAGAGATTCGAGACCGCGAAGAGTACAACCGCGGCGAGAGAAAACGCGAGCGCCCGGTCGAGACTGTTGGGGAGTTCGCGGTAAAGCTGGGCGCGGCAGCGCCGGCATCGCAGGGCTCCGCGCTCCGGCACGGGCACCTCGCGCTGCAGGAGATCGCATTCGTGACAGGCGATGAGTTTCCCGTGAGTCATGGCGGCACCAGTGCAGCAATGAATGCGCTCGACTTCCTCTGGACCTGAATGCCCTGGGACCGAACCTCCCGTGACGGTCGTGGCAACACGACGCGCAAACGGTTCTGCGCGCCCGCCTCCATGGGTTCAGGATTTGAACCGATTTCGAAGAAAACATTGAACGTCAGGCTGACGGTCGATGAACTCGCCGAATACATATCTATCATGGTGTCTGCACCTTTCACCTGCTCCTCGATGTTCAGACATACGACGGATCGGGCGCGCGGCGCATCGTCATTCGTCTGACTCAGGAGTTCACGGGAGCGGCAGAGGTGCGCAGCGCGCGAACGTGCGCGTCGCCAGGCAACGTCCCATTCAGCCGCCGGCTCGCTCGTGCCCGTTGTCAGCGGATCGCGAGCCAAAATGGCTTCCGTGGCCACCTTCGCTCAAGTCTGGCCGCCACCCGGGTGAAACACAATGGGACTTTGGTCCGATATCCAGGCAGGGGAGGCAGTCGCGAGGTCTCTCGTCGTTTCTGGACCAGGACGATCAACATGGATCGCCATCTCGCGGATGGTCGGAATGACCGGAAAGGCGCGAATAACGCGGGGCCAACCGTCGCGACGACCTCTTCGTCTGCCCAACCATCATGGACTGATACGAGATATCTTTGTTCCTCGTAACGCGGTTCCGGCCATCAAACCCTGCTGATTGAAAATCATTGCATATACGTCTGACTGCGCCGTTTCGGTGTTAAGGTTTTTTGCGGTTCCCTCATCGACCACGACTACCGTTGGTCCGACACCGATCTCGAAATCACTGCTTGTTTTAAGATTATTTAGCGCGGCGTCAGTCATGAATAGCATGACATACGCGTATTGCTGAACGCCTGCCTGGAAGCCGTAGGACATCGACGTCGTGGCGTAATACCCCGTGATCTTGCCATTCTCGATTAGTTCGCCACTGCCATGCGAAACGCCGGCAAGAAAGCCGGCCCGCACCACACTTGGAAATACCAGCACTGCCTTCGCTTTGCGCGCCAAGGCGCCCATCTGGGGATGGGTTGATGCAAGGCTAGACAAGGCCGCTTGAGAGTCAGCGTCAAGCATGAGTTTCGCGCTCGTCCCCTGTGTCTGCGGCGCCGGCGCCATCGCTGGCGTCGCCGCTTGCGACGACTGAGCCGCTGTGGATGGCGGCGTGGCACTGTCGCTCATCTGACCACTAGTCGTACATGCCACGAGGATTGCCAATCCAGAAATCGCGGCTAGCGCGGGTACCATTTTCGACATGACGCGCTCCGATTTTAATTAACAACTGACAAACGCACCGACTCAATTTCAACGCTCTTCGCGTATCAAATAGTCTAGTACGCTTGCAATTTAAATCCATTGGTCAGTCTGCCGCCGGCGTTCCCCCGGGTCAACGAATCAAGCATCGCCTTTCTTGTCACGATCACTCGCGCCGACTTTCGACGATAAGCCGAAATTGTCGAACAGGATGTGCAGGCTGAGGAGGAGAACCCAGATCGGGAAAACAAGCATGATCCAATCTATGTGGCGGCCAGCAAAGAGCAACGCGAGTGCGGCGGCGTATCCAACAAACGCTATCCAGCGCGAAACAAAGCCGGTACGTAGAGCAAGTGTACAGGTAGCCATCGTGAATACTGCGGCCATGCGAACCGCGTAAACATTCGTGAGTTCGTAGGCAACCGCGCGCGCGACGGTGAACGTGGCCGAACCGGGAAGTCGATCGAACTCAATGCGATACGCGACCACAATCCCGCCGACGAACGCGGTCGCGGCAAACAACATCGCCAGGAACAACAGGCCGCTCCCCATGAACACCGTAGCGAAGAAGTGATCCTCGTAGTCTCCGAGACGATCCCGCAGCACGCCAATGAACCAGAGAAAGGCAATGCCAGCGAACGGCACCAGGTTGACCGCAAAAAATACGGTGCCAGATCTTTCTCGAAGCCACTCGCCCGCTTCTAAAGGAAGTACCGGAACAGTACGCCGTATCAGCAGAAGAGTGGTAATTAGCAAGACAGAAAATACGATGCCGGCGATGGCGGCAGCGCGGGGGGCTCTCAGACGCGTGCTCGGCCTGGTCCACTTAAGTCGCCAGTCCTTCATTGAGGGATCCATATTTAGCGTCCTTCCGACCCTGCCGTGATCTGTGGGCACATTGATCATGCTAGGCCAAGCGGCGACCAACTTGAAGTATTGACAGATCGATTGAAGCTTCCGGAAATCTGGGCGATTCGCACCCGGCTCCAGATACCTTCGAAAATTCGCGAGCGGGCTATGTTCAATCTCGCAATTGATAGCAAACTTCGGGTATGCGATCTGACGCGGCTGCAGGTGCAAGACGTCTGCCAAGGCGCCCACGTGGGATCGCTGGCAATGGTAATGCAGCAGAACACGCAACGGCCGGTTCAGTTCGAGATCACGGAGCAGACTCGTCAGAGCCTTGAGGCATGGATTCGGGCGCGGGGATTAAAGGGCTGTGTCGCAATAACGGAATTGGGATGAGCGAACTCACGCAATGAGCAGGACTGCTTACATCGCAAGAGAATGGAATTGATCGGTCGCAGTCTCAGCGATGCCATCGTCACGCATCTGCCCCTTTCGGATCATGTGCATGATTTCGATACCGGACAGGATGATGCACGCGCACCGGAAATCCTTGAACCCCATCATCGGTTTGATGATGCGTTTGACGGCCCGGTGGTCCTGCTCAATGATGTTGTTCAGATACTTGTTCTGCCGGACCTTAATCGGCGTTGGCCGTTCGCCGTTAAGCGCTTCGAGCGCGGCCAGATTGGCGCCGCTCTTATCCACCGTAATCGTTTCGGGCTCACCGTTCTGGTCTATCGCCTTCCTGAAATAACGAAGCGCAGCCGCCTTGTCACGATGGGCTCGCAGCAGGAAGTCAACCGTATTGCCCTCTTTGTCGACGGCGCGGTACAAATACTTCCATTGACCCTTGACTTTGACGTAGGTCTCATCGACTCGCCAACTCTTGCCCACCGGGCGCTTTCGGCGGCGAAATGCCTTTTCAAATACCGGCAGTACTTTGATGACCCAGCGGTGCACGCTCGAATGATCCACCTCGATTCCACGCTCCAGCACCATCTCTTCGAGGTTGCGCAGGCTCAACGAATACGCCACATACCAGCGCACGCACAGCAGAATCACGTCAAGCGGATAATGCAGCCGCTTCAGCACATTCCCAATGCCATCGGGCAGCGTCTTACGTGGTGTCTTCTTGATCTTGGCCATCGTGTTCGTCAGCTGTGTCGGCCTGCCGATTTTACCGCAGCGCTTAATGCGACACAGCCCTCGAGCGCGCCGGAAGGACGAAGTTTTCCTCGAAAATGTGCAACGTAACACGCATATGAAGATAAGTATTCCTATCTTTATAGAGCGCTATTTCGCCGCTTGACCAATGCAAACGTGCGAGTGAGTACGACCGAAATGGAATCGAAAACTCGGCCTTTCGGAAGCACAAGTCTGTGCAAAAACACTAAAGGCGTCAGGCCAGCGGGGCGCAAGCGCATTTGCATAGCGCCAGGTGGTTAAAGTCAAACTCAAGCGCGACGCGAGTTCATTGAACTGGTCCATGTCGAGAAGCGTGGCGATCAGATCACTCTTTCGGGCCGGTGGCATCGCGGCGATGCACGAAGGGTTGTCGATTCCCGGCGTAGGTTTTTTGCGGAGAAAGACATATGGCGTAGGTTCTCTCCCAACACGGGAAAAAACCTACGCCGGCATAGCCGACTCAAACAGAGAAAGGTGAGCGGAGGCTAACTAACCCAGTGCTTGGCATCCAACAGAACGCATTTTAAAATCAATTACTTATATTTAAACCCAGCAAATCCGACCGCTCCTCATCAAGCCGAATATTACTTTTCTTTCATTCGTTCATTATTTTTTCGGATATGCGAAGGGGCAGCTGCAATCACGCCACGAAATTCTAAAAATCGCTTATTTTTCAATAACCTAAGCGCAGATACCAGCGTTCATCCGAATGTCAATCTGACTACTCGTTCTCCTCGAAGTAATGCCCGAACTTGACCTGCTTGGTGCGGATATAGCGTTCGTTTTCCTCGCGCATCGGGATCGCCAGCGCGACGCGCTCGATCACGGGGATGCCGTGCTTCGAAAGCGTGTCGAACTTCTTGGGATTGTTGCTCATCAACCGCACCGAGGTGACCTTCAAGAGGCGCAGGATAGCCGCCGCCGAATCGTATTCGCGCGCGTCGTCGGGCAGGCCGAGGTCGAGATTCGCCTCGACGGTGTCGCGGCCCTGCTGCTGCAGCTGGTAAGCGCGGATCTTGTTCGACAAGCCGATTCCCCGGCCTTCGTGGCCGCGCAGATACAGCAGCACGCCGCGCCCCTCGGCCGCGATGTAGCGCAGCGCGAGGTCGAGCTGCTCGCCGCAGTCGCAGCGGTACGAGCCGAACACGTCGCCGGTCAGGCATTCGGAGTGCAGGCGCGCGAGCACGGGCTCGCCGGCGCCCACGTCGCCCATCACGAGCGCGACGTGCTCGGCGCCGCCGTCCTTGACCCGGTAGACATAAGACTCGAACGTGCCATAACGGGTAGGCAGCGTGGCGACCGCGTCAAGCACGACGCATTCGTTGGCGTTATCGCCATCCGCGCAGGACGGCTCATGGGGCGTAGGCATGATCTGGAACAAATGACTGGCATAAACCGGCCCAAGGCCGGATTGAAGTTTGGAACCGGAGTGTACCGCCATTTGGCCCATCCCGCCCCGCCTCCCCCCGGCGCCGTGTGCCCGCTGTGTGCCATCGGACCCAAAATCGGGTGCATATCCAGGTGCCGCGCTCACGCCCATCGGCCTATACTGGTATGGCTTTCATGGCTTACTGAGATGGCTGACTGAACGGTCACGGGCAGCGCATACCCCGCTCGTGCCACACCACGCAATGTCCGAACCACACGAAGGACGAACAGGAGTCGCCCTATGACGAGCGTTGCCCAAGTACTCAAATCCAAGTCGGAGCAGGTGGTCCATACGATTGGCGCCAGCGATTCCGTGTTCAACGCCATCCGCCTGATGGCCGACAAGCAGATCGGCGCGCTGGTGGTCACCGACGGCGACTCGATCGTCGGCATCGTGACCGAGCGCGATTATGCGCGCAAGATCGTGCTGATGGACCGCTCGTCCAAAACGACCGCTGTGCGCGACATCATGAGTCCGCACGTGCGCTTCGTGCAGCTCGACCAGACCACCTACGACTGCATGGCGCTCATGACCGAGCGGCGCATGCGTCACCTTCCCGTCATGGCCGACGGCAAGCTCGTGGGCATGGTGTCGATCGGCGACCTCGTGAAGGACATCATCGCCGAGCAGCAGTTCACGATCTCGCAGCTGGAGCATTACATCACGGGCGGCGCGGGCACCTGAGCACCCGCCCTCGCCGAAATACCCTCAGGCGGCAGCCAGCAAAAAACGCCCAATCCCGAGCGGGTTGGGCGAAGCCACCTTGCGGCGGCGGAGGTTTCACGCATGAAAAATCGTGCGCTGGCTTGCGAACCGGCAAGCCGGTCAGTCAGGCGGGCGTCGCCCGTCTGGCTGGCCTGCGCGCGGCGTCTGGGCGCCTGAATCAGTTACCGAAATAAATCGAGTTGGCCGGCGACGGCGCCATGCGTGGCGCGGGCTGACCCGATTGCATCGTGCCCATCGGCGCGCCGCCATAGCCGGTGTCGGCTACCGGCAATTGCGCCTGGGCCATGCCTTCTTGCTGCGAAACGCGCGCTTGCGCGGCCTGGATGTCTTGCGGATACGTCGAGTCGTTGGCGGTTGCCGGGTTATAGCCGGCCTGCTCGAGCTGGATCAATTCCTGGCGCACTTCGGCGCGAGTCTTGGGTGCGGTGCTCGAATCCTGCGCGAACGACAGCGCCGGAGCGGCAACGAGGGCGGCGACAACTGCGGCTTGAATCAGAGTACGGGTCTTCATGATCACTTACCTCCATAGCTTGTTCTGCGCCGGCCGGCAGCGCCTTGCCGCGAGCCAACGATTTCAAGTTTATTAAGACAGGAGATAAGGGCAAATACCTATTTCTCTAAAATACAGTTCCGTACAGGGCAACAATGCAATATGCACATGAATCGTCTTCGAGCCTCGGCCTCAAACGCCGTCCGCCAGCAGCTTGCGAGGCCCGCTGACAAAGCGGCTGCCCGTCTCGTAAAAGCGCAGTAGCCGATGCGTTTCGCGCGATAGACCGATGCGCGTCGTCACGCTCGTGGTCCGGTCCGGTTCCCGCGTCGCGCCGTTTTGCACCATCGCGTCGGGCGCAGCTGCGTCTAGCCGACCGATCCACAGCCCTTGCCCGCCGCAAAGATCGAAGCCGTCGAATGACTGGCCGATGCCGTAAGCCTGCGTGAGTCGCCCCGGCCCACGCGCGAGATCGCGCAGCGGCGCGCCGCGGCGGCGGTGCGCCATCGCCGCCAATCCTTCGAGCGGCTCCACGGCGCGAAACAGCACGCCCGCGCCCACCTCTTCGGCTTCGCTCGACATGTTGAGCATGTAGGCACTGCCGTAAGTGAGCCGGATATACGCATGCCCGCGCGCGAGGAACATCGACGCGTTCCAGGCGCGCCGCCCGATGAATGCGTGGCTCGTCGAGTCGCCGAGCGGATACGCTTCCACCTCGACGAGGCGGCCCGCGATGCGCCCTTCGTCGGAGTCGCGGACGAGATACTTGCCGACCATGAAGCGTGCAAGCTCGACCGTGTCGATGGGCAGGTCCTCCCGGCGCAGCGGCACGATGGGCAGCGCCGCGCGCGCGTCGCCGGAAGGCGTGCTGAAGTGGCTGGCATTGCGGGCGACTTTGCTGACTGCGGTCGGCATGTAGCGGTCCTCCGATGCGGGAATTGCGGGTTGCCGTCGATTGCCGTCGATCGATCCGGGGCGATCCGAGGCGCGATCGCGGCCTTGCGGGAACCGGCCGAGTGTAGCGCCGCGCCCCCAGGCGTGCCCGTCCGCCTGGCTTCGGTCACGCCGCATCAGTGCCACGCGCGCTGTCCTGTTGCGCTACCATCGACGCCATGGGCGCGCACCTTGCGCGCCGCGCGATGTCGAACCCAAGCCAGGAGCCGCCACGATGGACGAAGCCCGCGCAATCCAGTTCCTCTCCGAGATCCGCAAGCCGCTCCTTACGCTGCACAAGGCGATCCTCGACCACGAACGCGCCGCGTACGAACGCGAGTTCGGGCCGACGCCACCAGCCGCCTTCCTGCAAGTGTTGATCAACGGCCCGGAGTTCCGCTGGCTGATGCCGCTCTCGACCGTGATTGCGAACGTCGACGAAACGCTCGACGCCAAGGACGCCAAATCCGAAGACCGCGTGGGCGCCGCCGAAGGCGTGGCTGGGCTCTTCGCGGGCGAGGAATCGGTGGAGTTTTTCGAGCGCTATCAGGCGCTCCTGCAAAAGAGCCCCGAGGTACTGCATCTGCACGGCGCGGTTGCAAAGCTGCTGAACGGCATCAAGAACTGAGCGCGCGATGAGGGCGGCGTGTCCTTGCGCGCCCTTTCACGCCCTTCTGCGTTCTTTCGCGTCAGGTCTCGCGCGCCGGTTTGCGTCGCGTCCCCGCACCGCCTTCCCCGTTTCCTTCGCCCGCGTGATTCGCGCCCGGCTTGGCTTTCGCGGCATTCAGGCGTCGCCAGAGCGTCGTCTTGCTGATGCCGAGTTGCGCGCACACGCGGTCGCGGTCACCGCCGTTCGCTTCGAGCGCCGCGCGGATCTCGTCGGCTTCCACGTGCAGGCTGCGCTCGCGCAAGGTGAGCGGACCGGCCAGGCCGGCCTCCAGATCGACCGCAGCGGCCTGCGCCGCCTGCATGTCCGCTGCATCGTGTAGCGCCCCAGCGGCGAGCATGGCCATCCCCCGCGCCGCGCCGCCGCGCCACTCGAACACCTCCGGCGCGATCGCGCGCAGCACCTCGGGCGTGAGCACATCCACGTCCGAATCCGCGAGTTCCACCACCATCCGCTCCACCACGTTCTGCAGTTCGCGCACGTTGCCGGGCCACGCATGACGCCCGAGCGCGTCGCCCACCGGCGCGAGCGCGCGCGTCGCGTCGTCCTGGCTGCGGATGCGCAGCGCCACGCGCGGCTCGCGGCGCGCCGACTGTAGCAGCAACTCGGCGGCGAGCGGCACGATGTCGGCGCCGCGCTCGCGCAGCGGCGGAATCGCCAGGTTCAGAATGTTCAGCCGATAAAACAGGTCCGCGCGGAATTCGCCCGAGTCGATCTGCTCGGTGAGCGCGCGGTGCGTGGCCGCCACCACGCGCACGTCCACGCGCGTAGGCTCGGTTGCACCGAGACGCACCACCTCGCGCTCCTGCAGCACGCGCAGCAGGCGGCTTTGCAGCGGCAGCGGCATCTCGCCGATTTCGTCGAGAAACAGCGTGCCGCGATGCGCCGCCTCGATCAGCCCGACCTTGCCGCCGCGCCGCGCGCCCGTGAACGCGCCCTCCTCGTAGCCGAACAGCTCGCTCTCCAGCAGCGTCTCGGGAAACGCCCCGCAGTTGATCGCCACGAACGGGAAATCGCGCCGCGCGCTCTCACGGTGGATACCCTGCGCGACCATCTCCTTGCCGGTGCCGCTTTCGCCGCGGATCAGCACGGTGGCGTCCGAGCGCGCGTAGCGCTGCGCGAGTTCGCGCACGCGCACGATGCCCGGCGTCGCGCCGCTCAGGTCGCCAAGCCGGTAGCGCGCCACGAATTGCTGGGTGCGCTGGCGCGAACGCAAGGTGCGGTCGAGCCGCTCCACCGCTCGCGACTCCTGGAACGTGAGCACCGCGCCCGAGGCCACGCCGTTGTCTACGAGCGGCCCGCGATGCACGACGTAGCTCACGCCGCGCACGGTTTCGAGCGACTCGCCGTCGGTATCGGGCAGCGTGAAGGCGATGTCGGGGGCGAGGTCTTCGAGCGAGCGGCCCGCCGCCGCCGCCGGGTCGACGCCGAGCACGGCGGCAAGGCGCTGGTTGATCGCCTCCACGCGGCCGTTCGCGTCGAGCGCCACCACGCCGTCGCGCAGATGCTGGAGCACGCTGTCGAGGCGCTGGCGCCGCTGCGTTTCGCGCCACGTGGCCTGCACGACCTCCAGCGCATTGTCGAAGGCAAGCCGCACCGAGGAGCGCGAGTAGACAAAAAACGGCACGAGCCCGAGCCGCGCCGCCAGGTCGTTCACATGACCCGGCCCCACCACCGCGCCCACGCCCCGGTCGCGCAGGTCGAGCACGCAGGCCTCGGCGTCCTGCACGGTACGGTAGGAGGCGAACACGACATCGAGGCCGTACGCGCTCGCGAAACGCCGCACTTCGGAGGGCGTCTCGCCATAGGTCACGAGCGCGACGAGGTCGGCCTCGCGGCGCGCGCGCGCGAGCGCCTGCATCACGTCGAAGCCGGTGGGCTGCACCAGCACCACGGGCAAGTCGATGCGCGCCTTCAGCCAGGTGCCGTTCGAGCCCGCCGCCACGACCACGTCGGGCCGCTGATGGGGCGCGGCCGCGGCGATTTCGGCCGAGGCTTCCTCGAAGCCGCGCGGGACCACGCGCACGTCGGCCAACGCTTCGTATTCGCCGGCGATGTCGCGGAACAGGTCGCGCAGGCGGCTGATTCCCATGGCCCAGACGCGCGGGCGAAATTCGGAAGCGGAGGGAAAGCGGTTCATGGGGCGGCGGTTCATCATCGGCTTGATATTTCATTATCGCGCGATGATTTCAGATTTGAAATTGCAATTTCAGACAAGAAATTGGGGCGCAAGGCGCCTTGGACGCTATCCACGAAAAATCAACGCATTAGCGGCCTTGCTCAAAGCTGGCACGGTATCTGCAGTATGAGCCCCGTTCCTTTGGAGACTCGCACACATGAATAGCAAATTCCCCGCAAGCGCCGGCGCGAAATTCCGCGCGGCCGTGGCTACCGAACAACCGCTGCAGGTCGTGGGCGCCATCACCGCCTATGCCGCCAAGCTCGCCGAGCAGACCGGCTTCAAGGCCGTGTACCTCTCGGGCGGCGGCGTGGCCGCCAACTCGCTCGGCGTGCCGGATCTCGGCATCAGCACCATGGACGACGTGCTGATCGATGCGCGCCGCATCACCGACGCCGTGGACATCCCGCTGATGGTCGACATCGACACGGGCTGGGGCGGCGCCTTCAACATCGCACGCACGATCAAGTCGTTCATCAAGGCAGGCGTCGCTGCGGTGCACCTCGAAGACCAGGTGGGCCAGAAGCGCTGCGGCCATCGCCCGGGCAAGGAAGTCGTCTCGATCGACGAAATGGTGGACCGCGTGAAGGCCGCCGTTGACGCGCGCACCGACGATGGCTTCGTGATCATGGCCCGCACCGACGCAGCGGCCGCGGAAGGCATCGACGCCGCCATCGAGCGCGCGGTCGCCTACGTGGAAGCGGGCGCCGACATGATTTTCCCCGAAGCCATGAAGACGCTCGACGACTACCGCCGTTTCCGCGCAGCCGTGAACGTGCCGATCCTCGCGAACCTGACCGAGTTTGGCTCGACGCCGTTCTTCACGACCGAAGAACTGAAGAGCGCCAACGTGGACATCGCGCTCTACTGCTGCGGCGCGTACCGCGCGATGAACGCGGCAGCGCTGAACTTCTACGAGACGGTCAAGCGCGACGGCACGCAAAAGGCCGCCGTTTCGACGATGCAATCGCGCGAGGACCTCTACAAGTACCTCGGCTATCACGCGTATGAAGACAAGCTCGACGCGCTCTTCGCCGCGAAGAAGTAACGCCGCGCAATCTTCATACCCTCACCCCAATTAGAGAGAGAAAGGACGACACCATGAGCGAAACCGACAACACCACGCAAGCCGCGGGCGGCTTCAAGCCGAAGAAGTCCGTCGCGCTGTCCGGCGTGACCGCCGGCAACACCGCGCTGTGCACCGTGGGCCGCACCGGCAACGACCTGCACTACCGCGGCTACGACATTCTCGATCTCGCCACCGCGTGCGAATTCGAAGAAGTCGCTTACCTGCTGGTGCACGGCAAGCTGCCGAACATCGCTGAGCTCGCGGCCTACAAGACCAAGCTCAAGGCGCTGCGCGGCCTGCCCGCGAACGTGAAGGCGGCGCTCGAATGGGTGCCCGCTTCGGCGCACCCGATGGACGTGATGCGCACGGGCGTTTCGGTGCTCGGCACGGTGCTGCCGGAGAAGGACGACCACAACCTGCCCGGCGCGCGCGACATCGCCGACCGCCTGATGGCCTCGCTCGGCTCGATGCTGCTGTACTGGTACCACTATTCGCACAACGGCAAGCGCATCGAAGTGGAAACCGACGACGACTCGATCGGCGGCCACTTCCTGCACCTGCTGCATGGCCGCGAGCCGTCGAAGTCGTGGGTCGACGCGATGCACGTTTCGCTGAACCTCTACGCGGAGCACGAGTTCAACGCTTCGACCTTCACCGGCCGCGTGATCGCCGGCACGGGCTCGGACATGTACTCGGCCATCACCGGCGCGATCGGCGCGCTGCGCGGCCCGAAGCACGGCGGCGCGAATGAAGTCGCGTTCGAGATTCAGTCGCGCTACGACACGCCCGACCTGGCGGAAGCGGACATCCGCCGCCGCGTGGAAGCGAAGGAAGTCGTGATCGGCTTCGGCCACCCGGTCTACACGATCTCGGACCCGCGCAACAAGGTGATCAAGGAAGTCGCGAAGAAGCTCTCGAAGGAGCAGTCGAACCTGAAGCTGTTCGACATCGCCGAGCGCCTCGAATCGACGATGTGGGAAATCAAGAAGATGTTCCCGAACCTCGACTGGTTCAGCGCGGTGTCGTACCACATGATGGGCGTGCCGACGGCGATGTTCACGCCGCTGTTCGTGATCTCGCGCACGGCAGGCTGGGCCGCGCACATCATCGAGCAGCGCATCGACAACAAGATCATCCGCCCGAGCGCCAATTACACGGGTCCGGAAAATCTGAAGTTCACGCCGATCGGCAAGCGCTGATCGAGGCACGCCAGTCTGCCGAACCGCATAGTCCGTCCGGCAGACTGGGAGACGGCCGCACGTGCGCGTAGAGTGAGCCCATCGCTCACGGCGCGCGTGCCCGCCGCAACCCCACTACATCATTGGTCCCCACAGCCGTGAATACCGCCTACCGCAAGCCCCTACCCGGCACCCGGCTCGATTACTTCGACGCGCGCGAAGCCGTCGAGGCCATCCAGCCCGGCGCCTGGGACACGTTGCCCTACACCTCGCGCGTGCTCGCCGAAAACCTCGTGCGCCGCTGCGACCCGGCCACCCTCACCGATTCGCTCAAGCAGCTCATCGAGCGCAAGCGCGACCTCGACTTTCCGTGGTTCCCCGCACGCGTGGTCTGCCACGACATCCTCGGCCAGACCGCGCTCGTGGACCTCGCCGGCCTGCGCGACGCCATCGCGGACCAGGGCGGCGACCCCGCCAAGGTGAACCCGGTCGTGCCGGTGCAGCTGATCGTCGACCACTCGCTCGCAGTGGAATGCGGCGGCTTCGACCCGGACGCGTTCAACAAGAACCGCGCGATCGAAGACCGTCGCAACGTTGACCGCTTCGACTTCATCAACTGGACCAAGAAGGCGTTCAAGAACGTCGACGTGATTCCTCCGGGCAACGGCATCATGCACCAGATCAATCTGGAGAAGATGTCGCCCGTGATCCAGGCGCGCGACGGCGTGGCGTTCCCCGACACCTGCGTGGGCACGGACAGCCACACGCCGCACGTGGACGCGCTCGGCGTGATCGCCATCGGCGTGGGCGGACTCGAAGCCGAGAACGTCATGCTCGGCCGCGCCTCGTGGATGCGCCTGCCCGACATCGTCGGCGTGGAGCTCACCGGCAAGCGCCAGCCCGGCATTACCGCCACCGACATCGTGCTCGCCCTCACCGAATTCCTGCGCAAGGAAAAGGTCGTGGGCGCGTATCTGGAATTCCGTGGCGCGGGCGCGTCGAGCCTCACGCTCGGCGACCGCGCGACCATCTCGAACATGGCGCCCGAGTACGGCGCCACGGCTGCGATGTTCTTCATCGACGACCAGACGCTCGACTATCTGCGCCTCACGGGCCGCGAAGAAGAGCAGGTCAAGCTCGTTCAAACGTATGCGAAGACGGGCGGCCTGTGGGCCGACACGCTCGCCAACGCCCAGTACGAACGCACGCTGACGTTCGATCTGTCGAGCGTCGTGCGCAACATGGCCGGCCCGTCGAACCCGCACAAGCGCCTGCCCACCTCGGCGCTGGCCGAGCGCGGCATCGCGGGCAAGTGGGAAGAAACGCCGGGCCAGATGCCTGACGGCGCGGTCGTCATCGCCGCCATCACGAGCTGCACGAACACCAGCAATCCGCGCAACGTGATCGCTGCCGCGCTGCTCGCGCGCAATGCGAACGCGCGCGGCCTCACGCGCAAGCCGTGGGTGAAGAGCTCGCTCGCGCCGGGATCGAAGGCGGTCGAGCTGTATCTGGAAGACGCGAAGCTGCTGCCCGAACTGGAAAAGCTGGGCTTCGGCATCGTGGCGTTCGCGTGCACCACCTGTAACGGCATGTCGGGCGCGCTCGATCCGAAGATCCAGCAGGAGATCATCGACCGCGACCTGTACTCGACCGCCGTGCTCTCGGGCAACCGCAACTTCGACGGCCGCATCCATCCGTATGCGAAGCAGGCGTTCCTCGCCTCGCCGCCGCTCGTGGTCGCGTACGCGATTGCAGGCACGATCCGTTTCGATATCGAGCAGGATTCGCTGGGCACGGACCCGAACGGCAAGCCGGTGTACCTGAAGGACATCTGGCCGAGCGACGAAGAGATCGACGCCATCGTCGCGCAAAGCGTGAAGCCGGAGCAGTTCCGCAAGGTCTACGAACCCATGTTCGCGGTCACGGCCGCCAGCGGCGAGACCACCGACCCGCTCTACGACTGGCGCGCGCAAAGCACCTACATCCGCCGTCCGCCGTACTGGGAAGGCGCGCTTGCGGGCGAGCGCACGTTGCAGGGCCTGCGCCCGCTCGCCGTGCTCGGCGACAACATCACGACCGATCACCTGTCGCCCTCGAACGCGATCCTGGCGAACAGCGCGGCGGGCGAATACCTCGCGAAAATGGGCTTGCCCGAAGAGGACTTCAACTCGTACGCAACGCACCGCGGCGACCACCTCACGGCGCAGCGCGCAACCTTTGCGAACCCCACGCTCATCAACGAGATGGCCGTGGTGGACGGCGCCGTGAAGAAGGGCTCGCTCACGCGCATCGAGCCGGAAGGCAAGGTCACGCGCATGTGGGAGGCCATCGAGACCTACATGGAACGCAAGCAGCCGCTCATCATCGTGGCCGGTGCGGACTACGGCCAGGGCTCGTCGCGCGACTGGGCGGCCAAGGGCGTGCGTCTCGCGGGCGTGGAAGTGATCGTGGCGGAAGGCTTCGAGCGCATTCACCGCACCAACCTGATCGGCATGGGCGTGCTGCCGCTGGAGTTCAAGGCGGGCACGAACCGCACGACGCTCGGCATCGACGGTACGGAAACGTACGACGTGATTGGCGAGCGCACGCCGCGCGCGGATCTGACGCTCGTGATTCAGCGCAAAAACGGCGAGCGTGTGGAAGTGCCGGTCACCTGCCGCCTGGACACGGCGGAGGAAGTCTCGATCTACGAAGCGGGCGGCGTGCTGCAGCGCTTCGCGCAAGACTTCCTGGAGTCATCCCAGGCAGCGTGACCTAAAAGCCCCTCTCCCCCTTGGGGGAGAGGGGTTGGGGAGAGGGATAGAGGTGCCGACACCGCATCAAATCCACCGCGCCAGACTTCTGCGTAAAAACATGACAGACGCGGAACAGCTGCTGTGGCGCCACCTCCGCGCCCACCGCCTATGCGGCCATAAATTCCGCAGGCAGCAACCCATAGGCCCCTATATCGTGGACTTCGTGCATTTCGGTGCGCGCCTGGTCATCGAGGCCGATGGCGGGCAGCACAACGGCAGCGCCGGCGACGCGGTACGCGATGCCTGGTTGCAGAGCCAGGGCTTCACCGTACTGCGCTTCTGGAACGACGAGATATTGCTGAACATCGAAGGGGTGCTCGAGGCAGTTCTCAATGAACTCGCCAAAGGGCGCTCTCCTCGCTCCCCCTCTCCCCCGGCCCCTCTCCCTCAGGGAGAGGGGCGATCGCGGACTTTTATCGACACGGAATTTCTATGAGTCATATTCCCCAGATCAAGATCCCCGCCACCTACATTCGCGGTGGCACCAGTAAAGGCGTGTTCTTCCGCCTCCAGGATCTGCCCGAAGCCGCGCAAAAGCCGGGCGAGGCGCGCGACAAGCTGCTCATGCGCGTGATCGGCAGCCCCGACCCCTACGGCAAGCAGATCGACGGCATGGGCGGCGCCACCTCCAGCACCAGCAAGACCGTGATCGTCGCTAAAAGCAGCAAGCCCGATCATGACGTCGACTATCTGTTCGGCCAGGTCGCCATCGACAAAGCGTTCGTCGACTGGAGCGGCAACTGCGGCAACCTCTCGGCCGCCGTGGGTCCGTTCGCCATCAGCGGCGGCCTCGTCGACCCGAGCCGCATTCCGGCCAACGGCACGGCCACCGTGCGCATCTGGCAAGCCAACATCGGCAAAACCATCGTCGCGCACGTGCCCATCACGAACGGCGAGGTGCAGGAAACCGGCGACTTCGAACTCGACGGCGTGACCTTTCCGGCCGCCGAAGTGCAGCTCGAGTTCCTCGACCCCGCCGCCGAGGAAGAAGGCGCGGGCGGCGCGATGTTCCCCACCGGCCAGCTCGTGGACGACCTCGAAGTGCCGGGCGTCGGCACGCTCAAGGCCACCATGATCAACGCGGGCATTCCGACGATCTTCGTGAACGCCGAGGCCATCGGCTACACCGGCATGGAACTGCAGGACGCCATCAACGGCGACGCCGAGGCGCTGAAGAAGTTCGAGACCATCCGCGCGCACGGCGCGCTGCGCATGGGCCTCATCAAGAACCTCGACGAGATCGCCACGCGCCAGCACACGCCCAAGATCGCCTTCGTGGCGAAGCCGCAGGCCTATGCCGCGTCGAGCGGCAAGCGCGTGGAAGCCGGCGACGTCGATCTACTGGTGCGCGCAATGTCGATGGGCAAGCTCCACCACGCCATGATGGGCACGGCGGCGGTGGCGATCGGCACGGCGGCAGCCATTCCGGGCACGCTCGTGAATCTCGCGGCAGGCGGCGGCGAGCGCAACGCTGTGCGTTTCGGGCATCCGTCGGGCACGCTGCGCGTGGGCGCCGAGGCACACGAGGAAAACGGCGAGTGGGTGGTCAAGAAAGCCATCATGAGCCGCAGCGCGCGAGTGCTGATGGAAGGGTCGGTGCGGGTGCCGGGAGATGCGTTTTAAGGTGCGGTTTTAAAGCGGCTTTAAGCAGCGCGCGGTTTGCGCTGATTGAAAAAAACGCCCTGGCGCTGCGATGCGTCAGGGCGTTTTTGCTTTTCAGCAATGTTTCTCTAACCAACGACAGGATCGCCTATGGACGCATCGAAACTAGCATCATCTGATGCTATATTTAATGCATGCACATTGGGAGGCAACCGTCATGCGCACCACCATCGCTCTCGACGACGACTTGATCGCCAAAGCCCAGGCGTATACCGGTCTGGAAGAAAAGACGGCGCTCGTGCGCGAAGCCCTCAAAGCCCTTATCCAGCGGGAAGCTTCGCGACGGCTTGCGAATCTTGGCGGCAGTCAACCCGGCATCGTGGCCGCGCCGCGCCGCCGGACGGATACCGAATGATTCTCGTCGACACATCGATCTGGATCGACCATTTCAACGCCGCCGACCCCATGCTGATTGGCCTGCTCACAGACGAGCGCGTGCTCGCGCACGCTTATGTGATCGGGGAAATTTCGCTGGGCAGCCTGCGCGAGCGCGATGTCGTCCTCGGCGCCTTGCGCGACCTGCCAGCCGCACCCATCGCCACGCCGGACGAGACGTTCTATCTGATCGAGCAAGCGAAGCTGGCCAATCGGGGGATCGGCTACGTCGACACCAGCCTGCTTGCGTCGGCGCGCCTGCAACCCGGCGTTACGATCTGGACGCGCGACAAGCGGCTTGGGAAGGTTGCCGGCGAACTCGGTCTCGCCGCGCAAATCGGGCACTAGAAAGAACCGCAAAAAAGCACGACGCCCTTGAGCCGCGCTCCGAAACCGCGCGCTCAGCTCTGCGGCGTGGGCAAATACGGCATCGGGTCGACCGGCTTGCCGTCGCGGCGCACCTCGAACATCACTGCAACGCGGTCGTTGTTCTCGCTGCCCATCTCAGCAATCTGCTGGCCCTGGCGGACCACGTCGCCTGTCCTCACAAGCAGACGCCGGTTATGCGAGTAAGCCGTCAGGAAGTCCTTGTTGTGCTGGACGATGATCAGACTGCCGTACTCGTTCAGGCCCGTGCCTGCGTACATGACCTTGCCGTCGGCGGCGGCAATCACGGGGTCGCCGGCCTTGCCCGCGATCTCGATGCCGCGCGTCGTGCCCGGCTCGAACGGCTCCACCACCTTGCCCCGAGCCGGCCACACCAGCGCCACGCTGCGGGCATGGCGCTTGACTTCGGCTGCGACCTGACGGCTGTCCTCGGCGCTGGCCGCCGAATCGGTCGCCGCGCCTGTTCCCGCAGTTGCGCCGCCGGACTGCGCGGGCGCGGCGGTTTGCACCGTGATCGTCTGCTTCGAGACCAGCTTGAGCGACTGGCCGATCCGTACGTGGCTGTCAGGCTTGATGCCATTCCATGCCGCCAGATCCTTGACCGCAACTTTGTGGCTCGCCGCGATGCCCAGCAGCGAGTCGCCACGGCGCACGCGCACCCACGTGGTCTTCGTGACCACGCGTGTGACGGGCGCGGCTGCCTGCTGCGGGCTCGCCGACGCTTTGGCGGCCGTGGCGGCCGCATCCGACGCGGGGCTCGCCGCAGCCGATTGATCGGGCTGCGGCTGCGCCGGTTGCTGGTCAACGTTTGCGCAAGCGCCCAGCAAGGCCGCGAGGCCGAAGCCTGCGAGGCATTGCCACAGACGGCGCGTCGGACCGTTGGCGCGCTGCCAGGAACGATTCTCGAACATGATTGTTGCTCTCCTGTCCCATGCAAAGCCGCTCATCGCAACGGAACGCCACTCGAGCGGCCTGATCGGGTCTGCAGCGTCGCAACGCGCTCCCCTTCCGCTCGCCGGCCAGACTCACGCGCCGACCCGCTCCCATCTGCATTCAAAATGCGTGCTTTACATGACAAAATCCGCTACCGTCGCGCAAATCCTATGACAGCAGCTCCGAATCCATCTTGAAAACCGTCTGACATTGTAAAACGCATTTCACACATATCCGGCAGGCAACAACACTCTGATACAAATCTTAAAAATACGAAGAATCCTCTTGCCCCGCGTTTGCTGAAATAGAGTCAGATCAAATCGCACCCCCTCCGACATATCGGCAAGCTGAATTAGAACTTAAGTAGCCGCGCCCCCTGAAAGCCATTTGAAACTCATGTAATATTGCCCCCGTCAAGCGGATAACCCGGAACATGGGAACCCTGACGCGTCAATTCAGGTCATTCCTGGGGCCTCCGTTGTTCATTCGCGGGGGCTTTTGACTTTTCGCGCCACTCCGGCTTCGCGCGGGAGGCGGCCCGCCACTGCAGCGTTTTTTTGCACGCGCCAGCGCGGCCGTGCGCGCCCTCCCGGCGCGCCACAGCCGGCTGACGCCGGATCCATGTCACAGTCAACCAAACGTCTCGTCGAACTCGACTTCTTTCGTGGCCTTGTCCTGCTGATCATCGTCGTCGATCACATCGGCGGCAGCATCCTCTCGCGCGTCACGCTGCATGCCTACGCGCTGTGCGATGCCGCCGAGGTGTTCGTGTTCCTCGGCGGCTTCGCCACGGCCACCGCGTGGGCCGCGCTCTGCGCGCGCCGTACCGAGGCCGCCGCGCGCCAGCGCTTCATCAAGCGCGCGTTCGAGATCTACCGCGCCTTCGTGGTCACCGCGCTGCTCATGCTGCTCGTGACCGCGATCATGGTCGCCTGCAACGTCGACGCGCCTAACCTCGCCACCACCGATCTCGACGATCTCACGCTCGCCCCCGCCGCCGCGCTGCGCGACATCGTGCTGCTGCGCCGCCAGCCGTATCTCGCGGGCGTGCTGCCGATGTACGCGTGCTTCGCGCTGGCCGCGCCGCTGGCCCTGCCGCTCGCGCGCACGCGCCCGTGGCTGCTGGCCGCCATCAGCTTCGCGCTGTGGGCCATCGGCCCGTACGTCACGCCGTGGCTGCCGCACGTGGCCGACGTCAACTGGGATTTCAATCCGTTCGGCTGGCAATTGATGTTCGTGGCCGGCGTGATCGCCCAGGCACAGCCGGTGTTCCAGAGCGTCACCGCGCAGCGCAAGCTCGGCGCCTTTGTCACCGCGCTCGCGCTCGCCGTGGTCGTGGCAGCCGCCGTCTACCGCCTGCATCTGGGCAACACCGCGCTCGACGGCGACTACAAGCGCAACCTCGCGTGGTTCCGCGCCGTCAACTTCTTCGGCATCGCGTGGCTCACCGCGCATATGATCCGGCTCGGCTGGGCGAAGAAGGTCGCCGCCGCGCTGCCGTGGGTGGGCTTGGTGGGCCGCAAGGGGATGCTGTCGTTCGTGGCCGGCGCGGTCATTTCGCTGACGGTGGATTCGGTGCTCTACTGGTACACCGACGGCTATCTGAACGTGCCGCTCGGCCTCGCCGCCGACGCCATCGCGCTAACCTCTCTGCTGCTGGTTGCGCGCGCATCCGATCCGCTCAAGCGTCTGCTGCCCTCGCGCGCCAAGGTGTCGGCCTGAGGTGTCGGCCTGAGAAGCGCCGCCGCGCTTCCGGCGCGCACGGGCCGCTGCTAGCATGATGAGCCCGCGCGCCACTGACGCGCCTTCCACATCGCCCTCTCCTGCCATGCGCAGACATCCCCGCACCGTGCTGTTCGGCTCGCCTTTCGCTGCGTCGCGCGCGGCGCACGTCGTGCTCCGCTCGGCGCTCGCGATCCTCATGGCCTTCGTGACCTTCGCGGCCCTCGTGCCGTTTGCCGGGCGCGCCCTGGCCAGCACGGTCGCCATGCACAACTTCCACGCGACGGCACTCGGGCGCGACTGGCCTTACGCGGTCTACCTGCCTACCGGCTATCACGCCGACGCGGCACGCTATCCAGTGCTCTACCTGCTGCACGGCAACAACGGCGACGCGATGGACTGGGTCACGCAAGGCGACCTGCAAAACGCCGCCGATACGCTGATCGCCCGTCACGAGATTCCCCCGGTCGTGATCGTGATGCCGCAAGGCGGCACCGACTGGTACGTCGATCGCAAGGAAAAGATGGAAACGGCCTTCTTCGCCGACCTGATTCCGGAGATCGAGTCGCACTTCGCCGTCGAGGACGAGCGCGGCGGCCGGGCGATCGGAGGCGTCTCGATGGGCGGATTCGGCGCGCTGCGCTATACGCTCGAACACCCGGAGATGTTTTGCGGCACGCTGCTGCTCTCGCCGGCGATCTACTCGGGCGAGCCGCCGCTCTCGTCGTCGGCGCGGCGCGTGGGGGTGTTCGGCGAGCATCAGTTCGACCCGCGCGTCTGGCACACGCTCAACTATCCCGCGCTGTGGAGCAGCTATTTCGGGCGGCCCTGGCGCATCCCCATCTTCATCGCCTCGGGCGACGACGACCTCGTGATCCAGGCCGAGTCGTCGCTGCTCTACACGCGCTTGCGCGAGGCCGGCAATCCGGCGGCGCTGCGCATCGTCGATGGCGGCCACGTCTGGCCCGTCTGGCGCCAGTTGCTGCCCGCCGCGCTCAAGTACGCGCTCGCCTGCGTGCACTGAGGCGGCGCTGAGGCGGTACTGAGCGCGGGCCGCCGGCCAAAGGCCAGGTAAACCCAAAGCGACCGCGTCACTCCGCCCAGTTCACCCACAGCACCGTCAGCACCGTCATCAGCGCCGGGCCGATGAAAATGCCGATCAGCCCGAAGGTGGCCGCGCCGCCCAGGATGCCGAACAGCACGAGCAGGAAAGGCAGGCGCGTCGAATTGCCGATCAGCACCGGCCGCACGAAGTGCTCGGCGACGAACACCACCACGCACCCGCACACCGCAAGCACGATGGCGCCGATGACCGAGCCCTGCACCAGCAGCCACAGCGCCGCGCCGCAGAACACCACGGGCGCGCAGAACGGCACCATCGCCGCAATGGCCGTCACGGTGCCGAGCAGCGCCGCGTGCGGCACGCCGATGAGCATGTAGGCGAAGCCGAGCAGCACGCCCTCGCCCAGCCCGACGACCACGAGACCCGTCACGGTCGCGCGCACGGCCGAAGCCATGCGCTGCAGCAGTTGCGCGCCGTCCACGCCGAACGCGCGCCGCGCGCCGCGCATCACGGTGCCGGAGAGCCTCGGCCCCGCCTGAAAGATCACGAACAGCGTGACCAGCATGAAGCCGAAGGTCATCGACGCACGCAAGGCGCGCACGCCGAAATTCCGGCCGAACGACACGATGGCGTCGCTGTGCAGGTTCTTCATCGCCGACGAAGCATTGAGCGGCTGCGCGAGATTCTCTTGCCACCACGCGCTCACCTGGTGGCTGCCCATCGGCAGCCGCGCGACGAAATCGGGCACTGGCACGCCGTTCTGCTGGGCCGCGCGCAGCCACAGATAGAGCTCGTGGGCCTCGCCGGCCGCCTGGATCGCCGTAACCGTGATCGGCAATACGACCAGCAGCGCGATGGCTATCGTGAGCACCGTTGCGATCCAGGTCGTGCGGCACTTGAACCAGCGATGCCGCTCGATGGCTTGATAGGCCGGCCACAGCGCGATCGCGACCACGCTCGCCCACGCCACGGCCGGCAGGAACTCGCGCACGACCCACAGCGCGAGCAGGACGAGCACGGCGAACAACGCGGCGGAGGCGAAGCGCTGGAGTTTTTGCTCGTTTGCGGAGTTCGGAGCGGGTGGGCGTTGAATCATGTAACCTCTTGAAAATTCGGCAAGACGGCTCGTGCGGTGCAGCAAAATTCTCCGATCCGAAGCCGAACCGGGGCAGCGTGTCATGCCTCAGGCAAGCCGCCAGCATAAGCGCGGCACACCCAAAACGCGAACGTCGGGTGCGACGACAGGCCGCGTTTCAGTAGATTTGCGCCAACTTCCGGCGTTTCAACTCCCTCCTCCAGGCCCGTTTTTGTGTCGCGCCTGGTACAACACTGCGTTGCACAAATTCAGCAGGTCGAACCTTGACCGCCCGCAAACCCCCATTCCTTCGTTATCCGCAATGTGTCGCAGGGGGATTGTTTCTGTATCAGCAACGGTGTTTCTACCCCGGCACAATGGCTCTCGGCTGCGCACAGGAATACAGTCCGGGCACACCCACTTACGGAGCCGACAATGACAAAGAACGCGTGCCTCGCGCTTGACGGAATCCACGGTGAACGCATTGAAATCCTCGAACAAACGGATTCGGCGCTCGTGATCCGCTGGGTCGAACCCGGCCGCTGCCACTACGGCGAGCAGCGCTGGCGCCGCCGCTCGGCGCATACCTCGGGAACCTGCGCCGTCACGCGCCGCAAGATCCGCCGTGGCGACGCCGTGTTCAAGCCCGCCGAACGGCCGGCGCCGCTCAATGCTTCGGTGATGATCGCGGCGGAAGTGTTCGGCGACCTCGTCGACGCACTCTGATCCTCTCCGGCGACACTCAGGCGCCACTGCGGTAAGGTTGCACAAGATGGCGCCGGTTGCGCACAGCATGCGCGGCAGACGCCCCGTCCCGCAACCGCCGCCACGCTCATCGCACCCGTTGTTTTCGCCCCTGTGAGGCGCGGCGCTCCAAGAGACCCCGCCATGGCTGAAAACACGCCCCCGCTTCCGTTCGCTTCAAAGCCCGCTTCAAAGCCCGCATCAAAACCCGTCGCGCAGCCCTTCTCGCTCGACGTGATGCTCGAAAAGTACGCCAAAGGCGACGAGCAGACCGCCGACGACATCTATCGCCGCGTCGCCCACGGCGTCGCGCAGGCCGAGCCGCCCGCGCTGCGCGCCGAAGTGGAAGCGCGCTTCGTCGACAACCTGCGTCACGGCGCGCTGGGCGCGGGCCGCATCATGAGCGCGGCGGGCGCCGGCATCGAGGCCACACTGATCAACTGCTTTGTGCAGCCGGTAGGCGACAGCATCCAGGGCACCGACGACGAAGGCCGCCCCGGCATCTACGTCGCGCTGCTGCAAGCCGCCGAAACCATGCGGCGCGGCGGCGGAGTCGGCTATAACTTTTCGGCGATCCGCCCGCGCGGCGCGCACGTCAAATCGACGGGTTCGAGCGCCTCCGGGCCGTGCAGCTACATCGACGTATTCGACGCCTCGTGCCGCACCGTGGAAAGCGCGGGCTCGCGGCGCGGCGCGCAGATGGCCGTGCTCGACTGCGATCACCCCGACCTGCCCGAGTTCATCGAGGCCAAGCATTCGAAGGGGCGCTGGAACAACTTCAACGTCTCGGTGGCGGTCACGGACGCGTTCATGCGCGCCGTCGAAAACGACGAAATCTGGCCGCTCGTGCACCGCGCCGAACCCTCGCCCGCGCTGCGCGCGGCGGGCGACCTCGAGCAGCGCGAAGACGGCCTGTGGGTCTACGCTGAAAAGCGCGCCCGCGCGCTGTGGGACACCATCATGCGCTCGACCTACGACATGGCCGAGCCCGGCGTGGTGTTCATCTCGCGCATGAACGAGGACAACAACCTGCGCGCGCTCGAAAGCATCCGCGCGACCAATCCGTGCGGCGAGCAGCCCCTGCCCGCTTATGGCTGCTGCAATCTCGGTCCGCTCGATCTCACGCGCTTCGTGCGCGAGCCATTCGCGCAACTGCGCGGCGGCCAGCCCGCGTTCGACTGGGACGAGCTCGCGGCGCGCACCGCCACCCAGGTGCGCTTTCTCGACGACGTGCTCGACGTCACGCTCTGGCCGCTGCCCGAGCAGCAGGCGGAAGCCGCAGCCAAACGGCGCATCGGCGTGGGCTTCACGGGCCTCGGCGACACGCTCGTGATGCTCGGCATCCGCTACAACACCGAGGCCGGCTGTGCGTTCGGCGCGCGCGTGGGCCGCACCATGCGCGACGCGGCGTATCGCGCGTCGGTGGCGCTCGCGCGCGAGCGCGGCGCGTTCCCGCTGTTCGACGCCAACACCTATCTCGCGGCCGGCACCTTCGCCTCGCGCCTGCCCGAGGACCTGCAAGCCGAGATCCGCGCACACGGCATCCGCAACAGCCACCTGCTCTCGATCGCACCCACCGGCACGGTGAGCCTCGCGTTCTCCGACAACGTCTCGAACGGCATCGAGCCCGCGTTCTCGTGGACCTACCAGCGCACCCGCCGCATGGCCGACGGCAGCAACGAGACCTTCATGGTCGAAGACCACGCGTGGCGCGTCTATCGCGAACTCGGCGGGAACGTGGATGCCTTGCCCGACTATTTCGTGAACGCGCTGCAAATGAGCGCGCAGGAGCACGTGGCGATGATGGCGGCCGTGCAGCCGTTCGTGGATACCTCGATCTCGAAGACGGTGAACGTGCCCGCCGACTACCCGTTCGACGCGTTCGAAAACCTCTATCTCGACGCTTGGCGGCGCGGCCTCAAGGGCCTCGCCACGTATCGGCCCAACGAGACGCTCGGCGCGGTGCTGCAGACGCTGCCCGCCACCGGCGACGCGCTCGACGACGTCCAGGGCGACGCCCTGCTCGACCCGCTGCGCGTGGCGATCGACCATCGGCCCAAGGGCGAGCTGCCCGCCGTGATCGAGAAAATCGAATACCTCACGCAGACGGGCAAGGTCTCGCTCTACGTGGCCGTCTCGTTTCTCGAAGTGACGGGCCAGGTGGGCGGCGAATCCATGACGATCGAGCGCCCCATCGAGTTCTTCATCCCCATCGGCCAACGCGACGAGTCGCAGCAATGGATCACGGCAACGATGCGCTCGCTCTCGCTCGCGGCGCGCGGCGGCTTTGTCGCGCGCAATCTGCAGGACCTGCGCAAGGTGTCGTGGGACCGCGGCCAGGTGCGCTACGGGCAGACGCAGCGGCTCGACGGCAAGCGCACGCCGCTGTGGCACGACTCCGAGGTCGCGGCGATCGCCTATGCGATCCAGCAGATCCTGCACCGGCGCGGCTTTCTGGACGCCGAAGGGCGCCAGGTGCCGTCGCGGCTGCTCGCGCAGCGGCGCGCCGAAGCGGCGGCGTTCTCGAACGCCTCAGCGGCATCCGCCGGAGTCGACGATGCCGATGCCGCGGCACGCGCCGGCGACCAGGTGCTGGACGGCCCCAACGCGCTGCCCGCCGATGCGGCGCTCGCCGCGCCTCACGCGATGCTCGGCCGCAAATGCGGTTCGTGCGGCGCGAACGCGGTAATCCGGCGCGATGGCTGCGACTTCTGCACCGCATGCGGGGAAATCGGCAGCTGCGGTTAAGCGGAAGTTGGGAGGAAGGTTCGGGGGATGATCGCTCCCCCGTTTTGATTGCCCGCGCGCGTTGAGCCGATCTGGTCTACTCTGTCGTTAAATCATATGAACCGATTCAGGAGACCACGTGCTCACGTCCGCCCAGGGTGACTACGCCTGGACTATTGGCCTTGTGCGGCGCATTTACGTGCTCAGGGCCCTGGGCTATGCAATGGGCATACTACCCATGCTGTTTCTGCTGCACCTGCAGCAGGCGAGCGCGTGGCTCCTTGCCGTGGTGCTGGCCGTCTGCCTGCTCTGGCCGCATCTCGCCTACCGGCTCGCGGGTACCGTCGTCGAAGATGCGCCGCGCAAAGAGCGGCGGAACCTGCTCATCGATTCGGCGTTCGGCGGCTGGCTCGTCGCCGCCGTGCATTTCGAGCCCGTCGCCACGATCGTCATCCTGCTGATGTTCTCGCTCGACAACATGGCGATCGGCGGGTGGGCGCTTTTCGTCTCTGGGGCGCTCGCCAGCGCGGCAGGGCTCGCAGCGGGCGTGGCCATCTTCGGCGTCGCCCTCTACCCCTTGAATGGGCAGAGTGCGCCGGCCTGGCTGCCCATCATCTTCATTTATCCGCTGCTCTTCGCCAAAACGACTCATGACGTTTCGGTAAAGCTGCTCGACCGGTCGCACCGCATGCGCGAACTGAGCGAATGCGACAGCCTGACCGGGCTCTCGAACCGCGCGGCGGTGAGCGCAAGATTGCAGGCGTTGCTCGCCGCCCCGGGCCGCGACGGCGCATCGGTTCATGTGGTGTTCGTCGACCTCGATGCCTTCAAGACCGTCAACGATGCGCTCGGGCACGGCGTCGGCGATCGGTTGCTCGTGGAGGTCGCCACGCGTTTGCGCGCGTGCGCCCGGCCCGGCGACATCGTCGGCCGCTACGGCGGCGACGAGTTCATCGTCGTGGCGCCCGGCGTGCGGGGTGAAGCCGCACGCTTCGATCTGCCCGACGCCGTGCTCGCGGCGATGGCCCGGCCCGTGCTAATCGACGGGCATGAACTCGTGGTGAGTGCGAGCGTGGGGGTCAGCGTGTTTCCGGCCGATGCGCGCGACGCCCAGACGCTGATTCCGTGCGCGGACATGGCGATGTACGCGGCCAAGAATCGAGGCCGCAACTGCTGGGAACGCTATCGGCCCGACATGCGCGCGGACGCCGATGCGAAGCTGATTCTTTCGGCGCGCCTCAGAAAGGCGATCGAAGCCGGCGCCCTGCGGCTCCATTACCAGCCGCAAGTCGACATGCGCAGCGGCCGCGTGCTGGGCGTGGAAGCGCTCGTGCGCTGGTATGACGAGATTTACGGCGAGATCGCCCCGGCGGACTTCGTCCCGCTTGCGGAAAAGTCGGGATTCGTCGCCAAGCTCGGCGAGTGGGTGTTGCACGAGGCTTGCCGTCAATCCGCCGCGTGGCGGCGCATGGGCATTGCGCCTGAGCGCATCTCGATCAATCTGTCGCCGCTGCAGTTGCAGCGCGCGAATATTGTCGAGACGTTTCAGGCGACCTTGCGCGACACCGGCGTCGATCCAGCCGTGCTCGAACTCGAGGTCACAGAAACCGCGCTGATCCAGCAGCCCGAGATTGTCGTGCGCCGCCTGCACGAGTTGCGCCGCGCCGGCATCAGCGTGGCGATCGACGATTTCGGCATGGGCTACTCGAGCCTGAGCCAACTGCGCGCGCTGCCGGTCGATCGCATCAAGATCGACCGGGCATTCGTGCACAGGATCGAGGAAAACGACACCGCTGCGATCGTGAAAGCGATCGTCACACTGGCAAAAGCGCTCGAGCTATCGGTCATTGCGGAAGGCGTCGAGACGCTCGAGCAGCAGGAGTTTCTGCTGGCGCTCGGCTGCGTGGAAGCGCAAGGCTACCGTTTCAGCAAGCCGCTCGACGCCGAGCGCATCACCCGCCTGCTGGCCGACGGCGGGCCGCTGCCACCGCCATCGCACGCCACGCGCGATGACCAGGTGAGTGCGTGAAGCGCACGCGCGTGACGGGCTAACCGCCCGACCCCTGCACCGCCAGATACTCCGAAAAACCCTGCACAATCGCGTTCGTCTCGCCCGTGCGCAAGAGCCTGAGCACCTGCGATTCATAAGGATTGCTTGCGAGTGGCCGAAACACCGCGCGCTCGCCGGCCATGTTGCCGAGCGCGGCGGGCACGAGCGCGATGCCCATGCCGAACTCCACCATCGTCACCACGGTCTGCCACAAGCGCGCCTCGTGGCGGATCTGCGGACTGAAGCCGGCCTCCACGCAGGTCGCGATGATCTGATCGTGATAATGCGGCGACACCGAGCGCGGAAACAGAATGAACGGTTCGCGCGCGAGCGTGGCGAGTTCGATGCGCTTGCGCCGCGCGAAGCGGTGGCCCGCCGGCAGGCAGCACAGAAACGGCTCGGAAAATAGCGGCTTGGATTGCACCTCGGCGGGAAAGCGCCCCCAATGCGCGAAGCCCAGATCGATCTGCAAGCGCTGCAGCGCATGGACCTGCTCGATGGTGTTCATCTCGCGCAGCACCACCTCCACGGCGGGATGATCGGCTTCGAAGCGACGAACCGCCTCGGGCAGGCCACGATACAGCATCGAGTTGACGAAGCCGATGCGCAGCCGCCCCGCGAGCCCATGCGCCGAGCGCGCCGCGATGCGCCTCACCTCGTCGGCCTGCTCCAGCAGCCGCCGCGCTTCTTCGAGCAGCACGTAGCCCGCGTTCGTAAGCGCGACCGCCTTGTTGGTGCGCTCCAGCAGTTGCACCCCCAGTTGCTCTTCGAACTTGCGGATGTCGAAGCTCAGCGCGGGCTGCGAGATGAAGAGCCGCCGCGCCGCGCGGCCGAAGTGCAGTTCCTCGGCCACAGCCACGAAATAGCGCAATTGCTTGAGTTCCATTCCGGTGTCTCCGCGTGCCTTGATCGATAGATGCTGCTTATCGTACAGGACATCGTTTGTATTGGACCGTTATCGTTGCGCTGCCTAAGCTTGCTTTCCAATACGACGCCCGATGAGCGCCGGTCCGAACAAACTTCTGGAGACACCCCGATGAGCGATCTTCCCGCCGTCGCCGCGCAGGCCGACGGCTCGGCCAATATTCCCGACAGTCGCGGCATCAACTTCTTCACGAGCGATCCCGGTCTGGCCCCGCTGCTGCGCAGCTATCTCGGCGATGCGGCCTACGCCGCCATCGAGCCCCAACTCGTCGCGCTCGGCCAGCGCGCCTCCGACGAACTCGATGCGCTGGCGCTCGTCGCCGACCATAATCCGCCCACGCTGAAGCAGCGCACGCGTCGCGGCGAGCCTATCCAGAGCATCGAGAAGCACCCCGACTACGTCGCGCTCGAACGCGTCGCTTACGCCGACCTCGGCCTCGCGGCGATGAGCCATCGCGACAACGCGCCCGCGCCGCTCGTCAAATACGCGCTCACCTATCTGTTCGTGCAGGCCGAATTCGGCCTGTGCTGCCCCGTGAGCATGACCGACTCGCTCACGCGCACGCTGCGCCGCTTCGGCTCGCCCGAACTCATCGCGCGCTATCTGCCAATGCTCGCCTCGCAGGACTTCGACACGCTCTATCAGGGCGCGATGTTCATGACCGAGCAGGCCGCGGGCTCGGACGTCGCGCGCATCGCCACGCGCGCAACGAAGGAGCGCGGCGCGAACGGCGAAGACGTCTGGCGCCTGCACGGCGACAAGTGGTTCTGCTCGAACGCCGACGCCGATCTCGCGATGGTGCTCGCGCGTGCCGAAGACGCGCCCCCGGGCATCAAGGGCCTCGCCCTCTTCCTGCTGCCGAAGAAGCTGCCCGACGGCACGCGCAACAGCTACCGCATCGTGCGCCTGAAGGACAAACTCGGCAGCCGCTCGATGGCGAGCGGCGAGATCGTGCTCGAAGGCGCGCAGGCGTATCTGATCGGCGAAGTGGGCCGCGGCTTTCATCAAATGGCGGACATGATCAACATGTCGCGTCTGTCGAACGGCGTGCGCGCGGCGGGCCTCATGCGCCGCGCACTGACCGAGGCGCTGCACGTGGCGCGCCACCGCGAAGCGTTCGGCCGCAAGCTGATCGAGATGCCGCTGATGCAGCGCCAGTTGCTCAAGATGATGCTGCCCGCCGAGCAGGCGCGCACGATGTTCATGCAGATCGCCACGCTGCTCGCGCGCGCCGACCACGGCGACGAACTCGCCGCGAAGTGCGTGCGCATCCTCACGCCGCTCGTCAAATTCCGCGCCTGCCGCGACGCGCGCCGCGTGACCGGCGACGCCATGGAAGTGCGCGGCGGAGTGGGCTATATCGAGGAATGGAGCGACCCGCGCCTCGTGCGCGACGCGCATCTGGGCTCGATCTGGGAAGGCACGAGCAACATCGTCGCGCTAGACGTCGCGCGCGCGGCCAAACGCGAAGGCGCGCTCGATGCGCTCGCGCGCTACGTGCGCGCTCAGCTTGCGGAAGCGGGCCTGCCCGAGGCGAGCGCGGGGCTGCTGCGCGCCGCCTTCGAACGCGCGGGCGCGGCGCTCGACAGCGTGGCCGAGTGCGGCCGCGACGAATCGGTGCGCCAGGCCGCGAGCGCGCTCTATCACGCCACCACGGCCGCATTCATGGCGTGCGAGGCCGCGCAAATCTCGCGCGGCGCGCAGGACTACCGGCGTCTCGCGCTCGCGCACCTGATCGTGCGTCACAAGCTGCTGCCGCGCGATCCGCTTGCACTCGACGAACGCGACGCGAGCGCTGCGCAACTGCGCGCACTCGTCGATGAACACCCGCTGCCGCTCGCCGATGCGATGCAGTTGCTGCCCGCACAGTGAGGCCTGCACGATGAACATTCATCAGATATCCGAATCATCTACATCGAGCAAGGTCAACGGCGCACTGCACGGCCTGCGCGTGATCGACCTGAGCCGCGTGCTGGGCGGTCCGTACTGCACCCAGGCGCTCGCGGACCATGGCGCCGAAGTCATCAAGCTCGAACCGCCCGACGGCGACGAAACGCGCGGCTGGGGCCCGCCCTTTCTCGACGAGACCGCCTGGTACTACATGGGCGTGAACCGCAACAAACAGGGCATTGCCGTGGACCTGTCGCGCGACGAAGGCCGCGCGATTCTCTGGCAACTGCTCGAAAACGCCGACGTGCTCGTCGAGAATTTCAAGCCCGGTACGCTCGCGCGCTGGGGCATGGATTACGAACGCGATCTCAAGCCGCGCTTTCCGCGCCTGATTCATTGCGCGATCTCCGGCTTCGGCCCGGACGGCCCGCTCGGCGGCCTGCCCGGCTACGACGCCGTGATCCAGGCGATGGCCGGCCTCATGAGCGTGAACGGCGAAAGCGACGGGCCCGCACTGCGCATCGGCCTGCCCATCGTCGACATGGTGACGGGCCTGAACGCGCTCGCCGGCATCCTGCTCGCGCTCGCAGAGCGCGAAAAAAGCGGCCAGGGCCAGTCGGTCGACATCGCGCTCTACGATTGCGGCGTCTCGCTGCTGCATCCGCATCTGCCGAACTACTTCGGCAACGGGCGCACGCCGCAGCGCAGCGGCAACGCGCATCCGAACATCGCGCCCTACGACAGCTACGCGACCGGCACCGCGCCCATCTTCCTCGCGGTGGGCAACGACCGCCAGTTCGCCAAGCTCTGCGCGCACCTCGAGATTCCCGATCTCGCCGACGACCCGCGCTTCGCCAACAACCGCAGCCGCTGCGCGCATCGGCCCGAATTGAAGGCCGCGCTCGAAGCGCGGCTCGCACAGCACGCGTGCGAGCCGCTTGCGCGCGACCTGATATCCGCCGGCGTGCCGTGCGGCCCCGTGCAAACCGTCGACGCCGTGGCCGCGCATCCGCACACGCAGCATCGCCGCATGCTCGTGGAAATGGACGGCTATCGCGGCACCGGCGCGCCCGTCAAGCTCTCGCGCACGCCCGCCACCTATCGCACGCCGCCGCCCGCACTCGGCGGCGACACCCGTGCGGTGCTCGACGCGCTCGGCATCGATGCCGCCACCCAGCAGAAGCTGTTCGATGCGGGAGTGGTGAAGGGATAAGGACGCGTTAATACACATTAACACGAATTAATACGCATTACGAAACATCACAAAGCATCGACGGACAGAAGACCGGCCCAAGCCGGCTCAACCGAACACTGCGTTGCACAGGAGACAAACATGACGAGCACCCCCACGCGCCAACCCGCGCGAGCTTCACTGGCCGCCTTCATCGGCACGACGATCGAGTGGTATGACTTTTACATCTACGCCACCGCAGCGGCGCTCATTTTCGGCAAGCTGTTCTTCCCGTCGAACGAGCCCTTCTACAGCACGCTCGCTTCGTTCGGCACCTTCGCCGTGGGCTTTTTCGCGCGGCCGCTCGGCGGTCTCGTGTTCGGGCATCTGGGGGACCGCATCGGCCGCAAAAAGGCGCTAGTCGCGACGCTCTCGATCATGGGGCTCGGCACCGTGGGCATCGGCTTCCTGCCGACCTACGCCAGCGCGGGCGCGCTCGCGCCGGCGCTGCTGGTCGCGCTGCGCATCGCGCAGGGCATCGCGATCGGCGGCGAATGGGGCGGCGCGGTGCTGATGGCGGGCGAGCATGCGCCAAAAGAAAAGCGCACGTTCCTCGCCTCGTTCGCGCAATTGGGCAGTCCCGCAGGCCTGATTCTCGCGCTGCTCGCGTTTCGCAGTGTCGCGCATCTGGACCATGCCGCGCTCTTTTCGTGGGGCTGGCGCCTGCCGTTCATCGCGAGCGCCGTGCTGCTCGTGGTGGGCCTGCTGATCCGCTCGGGCGTGGGCGAATCGCCCGAGTTCGAAGCGCTCAAGACCCAGCGCCGCACGGCCGCATTGCCCATTCTCGAGGTGCTGCGCGATAGCTGGCGCACCGTGCTGCTGTGCCTGGGCGCCAATGTGATCGGCGTGGCGGGCGCGTGGTTCGTCAACACCTTCATGCTCAACTACACGACGCAAACGCTCGGCCTTGACCGCGCGCTAATCCTCGACTGCCTGTTCGTCGTCGCGTTCATCCAGTTCTTCACCCAGCTCGCCTCAGGATGGTTCGCGCAGCGCGTGGGCGCGGGCCGCTTCCTCAAGCTCGCGGCCGGGCTCGCAATGCTCTCGCCCTATCCGATGTTCGTGCTGGTTTCCACGGGCAAGCCGGCCGCCATCGTGATCGGCATTGCCATTGCGGTGATGTGCATGTCGAGCTCGTATGCGGTGATGGCGGGCTTCATGACGAACGCCTTCCCGGTGCGCGTGCGCTATTCGGCTATTTCGATCTCCTACCAATGTTGCGCGGCGCTTGCGGGTGGTCTCACGCCGCTCGTGGGCACGCTGCTCGCCCACGATTTCCCCGGGCAATGGTGGCCGCTGGCGCTCTTTTATAGCGCGCTCGCCGCCGTCTCGCTGGTGTGCATCGCGGTGCTGCAGCGCAGGCAGCCGGCGGCGACGCAAGCGGGCGCCGCCATCGCGTTGACCGAGTAAGGCGCGTGCGCCGCTCGCTTAGTGCGCGTGCGAGGGCGCCGGTTCAGTAGGCAGGGTCTCGTGCGCCGTCGCCGCGATCACGCTCTTGAGGCGATCAAGCGCGGCGCGCCACGCCTCGCTTTCGCGGCCGCCCTCCAGCAACGCGCGCAGGAGATCGTGCTGAAGCATGTCGCGCGCCTCGCCCGCCGGAAGAACGTCGCCGAGGCCCAAGAGTTCTTCGGCCAGCGGCGTGGGCGGGACAAACCCGGCGGCTTTCAGGCGGTCGCGCACCGCGCCGGGCGTGCCCGCGACCAGCAGCACCCGGTCCTCCCACACCACGAAGCGCGCAAGCCGCGCCAGCACGCTCAAGCCGGCGTGCCCATCGCGCGCACCACACGTGCCGTGCGCCTCTGCGCCTTCAATCCAGCCGGGCAGCCGCGTAGCGGGCATGGGCCGCGCGATCACATAGCCTTGTGCACCATCCACGCCGAGTATCTGGAGCGCGGCCAGCAGATCCGCCGAATCGACGCCTTCCGCGAGCACGAGCTTGCCCAGCGCATGACCCAAGCGCGTGACCTGATACACCACGCGCAACGCGTCGAGCGCCGTGTCGCCATCGAGCTGAGCGATCTCGCGGTCGATCTTGATCCAGTCGAACGGCAACTCGCGCAGCCGCGCGAGCCCGCTATGCCCCGAGCCCAGATCGTCCTGCGCGAGCAGCACGCCCAGCGCGCGAAACTTCGCGAGAATCGAGCGCTGCCCGTCGTCCAGCGAAAATGCTTCGGTCTCCAGAATTTCCAGCGTGAGCCGCTCGCTCGAGCAAGCATGGGTCTGAAGCGCCTCGCGAGCGGCCTCGAAATAGCGGATGTCGTTGAGCGCCGCCGGCGGCAGGTTGATCGAGATGTCCAGATCATGCCCCGCCGCGAGCCATTGGCGGCGGTCGGCAAGCGCCTGGTGCAGCCCGCGCACGAACAATTCGAGCAGATCGTCGGAGCCCAGCGAGAAAAGAAATTCGTCGGGGGTGAGCAGCCGTTCGCCGTCGCGCAGGCGCGCGAGCGCCTCCACCTTGCCGCAACGGCCCGTCGCCAGATTCAGCAGCGGCTGGTAGTGCATCTGCAACGCGCCCGTGCGCACGAGCGCGGCCCAATGCTGGCGCACGCTCACCGGCACAGCCGCGCCGTGCATGCCCTCGTGAGTCTGCAAGCGCGTGACCGCGCAGCCGAGCAGCGTCTGCAGTAGCTCGACGAAAGCCACCTGGTCCGGGCCGACGTAGCCGCCCGGCCAGGCGCTATAGAGCATCAGGATCGCGATCGGCGGCTGGCCGGCCGTGGCGAGCGGCAACGCAACGGCGGAGCGCAAGCCCTCGCGCGTGGTCATCTCGCGCCAGCGCTCGACGAGCGGATCGGTCTGATAGTTCACCACGCGCTCGGCCTTGCCGCTGCGCCACGCGCGCCCCACCGCGCCCTGGCCACACGCGTGGTCGGCGCGCACGCTGATATCGAGCCCCTGCGATCCCAGCGCCGCGAGCAAGCCGCCGCCGTCCAGTCCGCTGCCGCCCGCACCGGCCTCGAAGTGAAAGATGCCGTGCCGGTCGGGACGGCCGATCGCGCATGCGGCGATCTCGTCGTGCGCCGCAAGCGCGCCGATCACCTGGTCGATGAAATGCGTATATGTGCCCGCCGTCCAGACGATGCGCGTGATGCGCTGAAGCACCTCCTGCTGCGAATCCTCCACCGCCTGATAAGCCTTGAGCTGCCAGGCGGTGTCCGAGGTGAGGCGCCGCGCGTAGAGCGACAGCGCCTGGCTGCTCACGCTGCGCCCGATCTGCTTGTAGACGAGTTCCTGAAGGATGCCCCGGCTGCGCACGAGCTCTTCCTTGCCGAGCCCGACGATCGCGTGAATGCGCCCGATGCGCATCGCCATGGCGGCGTGCTCCTGCGCGTTCAGGTCCGGCTGCGCGAGCGCGAGAAGGTTCTGCACCTGCCGGTCCTTGAGATGCGCGAGCTCCTGCGCCGACAGCATTTCGAGGATGCGCCGGGACTTGGGCAAGCGCGCCAGTTCCTCATAGAAGTGGTCGACCACGAGGTGGGCAGTGCCTTGCAATGCCTCGATCAATGTTTGCATGTATGACGTGTCATGGCGCCGGGGCGGGAAAGTCGACCAGCCGTGCGCGGCGCGCAAGGCGGCAAGCGAGGCCTCGTCGCTTAGCGGGGAATGATACGGTATGCATAAAGGCGCAAAGGGTCGCCGCTGTGGAGAGTGTCCTCGGGACGTGGGCCAGCGCACATAGCGAGGCCAAGGAGCGTGGCCGGAGATCCGGGCGGCGGTCAAGGTACCCTGGCGCGGCTTAAGGCGCCCTTAAGCGCTCCTGTGACGGCCTGGGGCGGCCCCCTGCCCGCCAGGCACCCAGGCACCTGCAGGCACCTCAAAGCGGCGTGAGCAGCGGCTCGCCCGCGAAGCATCGCGCGGCGTTCTCGATGAAGTGACGAATGCTGGCCGCGCGCACGTCGGGCGACGTGCCGGCCACATGCGGCGTGAGCACGACGCTCTCGAGCGCCACGAGCGCCTGCGGCGGCGCTGGCTCGCCCTCATAGACGTCGAGGCCGGCGCCGCCCAGCGCGCCCTGCGCGAGCGCCGCGGCCAGCGCCGCCGTATCGACCACGCTGCCGCGCGAAACGTTGACGAGAAAGCCTTCGGGCCCGAGCGCGTCGAGCACCGCGCGATCGATCAGATGCTGCGTTTGGGCGCCGCCCGGCGTCGCCACCACGAGGCAGTCGCTCCATTGCGCGAGCGCGAGCGGCGTGTCGAAGTAGCGCGCGTCCACACCCTCGCGCGGCGTGCGGTTGTGATAGCCGATCGTCATCTCGAAGCCCGCTGCACGGCGCGCGATCTTCGCGCCGATCTGCCCGTAGCCGACGATCCCGAGCCGCCGCCCCGTGAGCGTCGGCCGCATCGGCAGGGCGTCGCGCCAGACGCCCGCGCGGCACGCGGCGTCGAACCGTGGCACCGCGCGCACGGCGGCAAGCAGGAGCGCCATCGCATGATCGGCGACGCAATCGGCGTTCACGCCCGCCCCATTGCACAGCGCGACGCCGCGCGAGCGCGCATGGTCGAGCGCGAGATTTTCGTAGCCCGCGCCCAGCGCGCCCGCGAGTTCGAGCGCGGGCATCCGGTCGACTTCTTCGGCGGCAAGCCCAGTCGCGCCGTTCGTGAGCACCGCGCGCACCGTGCTGCCCTGTCGCGCGATCACCCGTGCGCGCTGTTGCGCATCGGGTGCGTAGAGCACGTCGAAATGCGCGGCGAGTTCCGCGCGGTCGGCGTCAGTCAGAGGGATCAGCACGAGCAGGCGCGGCATATCAAGCAACGGCGCATCATGCACCACGGCATCATTCATTAGAGATCCGAATAATCCAGGCAGATCAACCGATCAGCACGGCAATCACACGGCAGCGCCAGCGTAACGCGCCACCACCTCCACGCGCGGCGCGACGGCTTCGGCGGCGTTGCGTGCGCGGCGCATGTCGTCGGCGGGGCTGCAGCCGAACAGACGCTTGAACTCGCGGCTAAACTGCGACGCGCTTTCGTAGCCCACGCGCGTGGCCGCCGCGCTCACGCTCATGCCGTCGTGCGTAATCAACAGCCGCGCCTGATGCAGCCGTGTGGTCTTCACGTACTGCATCGGCGAAGTCGAGGTGACGGCCTTGAAGTGCGCGTGAAAGACCGCGAGGCTCATGCCCGCCTCGGCAGCCAGCGTCTCCACGTCGAGGTCGCCGCGATAGTCGACGTGGATGCGGCGCAGCGCCTTCGCGATGCGACCGAAATGATGCTGATGCGTGAGCGCCGCGCGGATCGCATCGCCCTGCTCGCCGCTCAGCACGCGATAGCAGATCTCGCGCACGATCGACGGGCCGAGAATGCGCGCGTCGCTCGGCTGGGCGAGCGCTTCGACGAGACGCAGCACCGCGTTCGAAAGCGTCGCGTCGAGCGGCGTCGCGTAGATGCCCACCGGCTCCGCCACGGCGCTGCCGCGCGAATCGTTGAGCGCCATCAGCAGCTCGGCCACCATGGTCAGATCGACGCGAATCGAAATCGCAAGGATCGGCTTTTCGGGCGTGGCCTCGGTCTCGCATTCGAACGGCAGCGGCACGGAAAGCACAAGATATTGCTGCGCATCGTAAATGAACACCTGGTCGCCGAGAAAGCCGCGCTTGCGGCCCTGGCACACGATCACGATGCTCGGCTCGTACATCACCGGCCTGCGCGGGTGGCTCTCGCTGCCGCGCAACAGGCGCACGCAGTCGATCGAGGTGGGATGCGAGCCATCGCGCTGCGTGAGTTGCAGCAGTAGATCAACGATACGGCTTTGCGTGGCGTCGTCGGTTTGTGGACTTTTCATGACAGTAGCGCTCCTGAATTCATCGATAGAAGCGGAGAAACAGGCTTGCCAATCTATCACCGAACGCACGCGCGTGCTGCGCGCCAGGAGAATCAGGCAAGTCTTCGATAGCTTCAGGTATTCCCTGGGTAGAGCGCGATCCTTAGCATGGGAACCCTGCCGCAACACCCATTGATCCAGCGCTTGCTCATGCGCTGCGAGCGGGTATTTGCGTCCGCACAATTTGCTGATTCGACAAGTCAGTCCAGCCTCAGGAGCCAGCCCATGTACCCCACTTACGGATATGCCGCCCGCGACGCCGCCTCGCCGCTCGCCCCGTTCGAATTCCAGCGCCGCGACCTGCGCGAACTCGACGTGCGCATCGACGTGCAGTTCTGCGGCGTGTGCCACTCCGACCTGCACCAGGCCCGCAACGAATGGCGCAACACGCTCTACCCGGTCGTGCCGGGCCACGAGATCGTCGGCCGTGTGACCGAAGTGGGCAAGGGCGTCACGCGCTTCAAGGTGGGCGAGCTCGTGGGCGTCGGCTGTCTGGTCGACTCGTGCCGTACTTGCGCGAGCTGCGCGGAAGGCCTCGAACAGTATTGCGAGAACGGCTTCGTGGGCACCTATAACGGCATCGACCGCATAAGTGGCGAGCTCACCTACGGCGGCTATTCCACCCAACTCGTGGTCGACGAAGCCTTCGTGCTGCGCGTGCCCGAGAACCTCGACCCCGCGGGCGCGGCGCCGCTGCTGTGCGCGGGCATCACCACCTATTCGCCGCTGCGCACATGGGGCGCGGGCCCCGGCAAGAAGGTTGGCATCGTGGGGCTCGGCGGCCTCGGCCACATGGGCGTGAAGCTCGCGCACGCGATGGGCGCGCACGTGGTGCTGTTCACCACCTCGCCCTCGAAGATCGCAGACGGCAAGCGGCTCGGCGCCGACGAAGTCGTGATTTCGAAAGACCCGGAGCAGATGCAGGCGCATGCCAACAGCTTCGATCTGATCGTCAACACGGTGGCCGCGCAACACGACCTGAACCCGTTCATCGAGCTGCTCAAGCGCGACGGCACGCTGACGCTGGTGGGCGCGCCCGAGCACGATCACCCTTCGCCGCAGGTGTTCAACCTGATCTTCAAGCGCCGCCGTCTGGCGGGCTCGCTGATCGGCGGCATCGCGGAAACCCAGGAAATGCTGGATTTTTGCGGACAGCATGGCATTACGTCCGATATCGAAATGATCAAGATGCAGGACATCAACCACGCCTACGAGCGCATGCTCAAGAGCGATGTGAAGTACCGCTTCGTGATCGACATCGATTCGCTGCGCCAGTAAGTGACCGCTGACGCCTGACATAACGCCTGTTCCCGCCGGGCCGTCCGTTCCTGACGGCCCAACCAGCCTCCTTCGTACTTACGTGCTTTCGTGCCGGGGCCAGTCTTTCCCGGCCTCACGTAGTCGAGCGGCGCCGCCTCGCGCGAGACGCGCGCCGCCCTGAAACCGCTATTGCGGCTTATTGCTGCTTTGTGCCGTAGCGTGAATTCGTTCCAGCCGTTTTTGCCCGTTAGCTTTTGCCGGTTCGTTTTTGCCCGGTTTTCCCCATTAACCAGGAGCTCGCCCGTGATCGACCGCATTCAGGCGATGCGCACCTTCGTTCGCATCGTCGATACCAACAGCTTCACCAAAGCCTCCCAATCGCTCGACATGCCGCGCGCCAGCGCGACCACCTTGATGCAGAACCTCGAAGCGCTGCTCGGCACGCAATTGCTGGTGCGCACGACGCGCCGTCTTTCGCTCACGTCCGAAGGCGCGGCGTATTACGAGCGCGCCGCGCGCATCCTCGCCGACATCGACGATGCCGAAGCGAGCGTGCGCCAGTCGCCCAGCGCAATCGGCGGCCGCCTGCGCGTGGAAATGCCGGGCCTGATCGCCAACGCGATCGTGCTGCCCGCGCTCGACGACTTTCACGCGCGCTATCCGCAAATCGATCTCGTGATCGGCGTGAGCCTGCGCAACGTCGACCTCGTCGGCGAAGGCGTGGATTGCAGCATTCAGCTCGGCGAATTGCCCGACTCGGGGCTCGCGGCGCGCCGCCTCGGCGTGCTCGAGCACGTGACCTGTGCGAGCCCCGCGTATCTCGCGCACCATGGCGCGCCGCAGTCGCTCGACGACCTCGCGCGGCACCCGGTGGTGAATTTTCTTTCGCCGCTCACGGGCCGCCCCTTCGAGTTCGATTTCGAGGTGGACGGCAGCGCAACCAAGGTGAAGGTGGACGGCTTCGTGCACGTCTCCGACGAGTTCGCCTACCTCACCTGCGGGCTGCAGGGCTATGGGCTGATCCAGCCGCCGCTGCTCGCGGCGCAACCGTATCTCGACAGCGGCGCGCTCGTCGAAGTGCTGCCGCAATGGAAGCCGCTGCCCACGCCGGTCTCGGTGGCGTTCGTGAAGTCGCGCCAGGTCTCGCCGCGCGTGCGCATCTTCGTCGACTGGCTCGCGGCGCTGTTCGAGGACGCCGGCGCGATCAACCGCGATCTGTCTCGCGTGCGGCAGTTGCTGGAGGGGTTGCAGCCGGCTTGAGCGGGGCGGGGGTCAGGCTGGCTTGCCACGCAGATGGCGCGTCCGCGTAAGCGCCATCCCCCGTCGCGCATGAAAACGCGCGACGGTTTCATAAGGCAGCCAGGCATCGGCCTGATACGGCGCGACGCCCGACGGATTGTGGAACCACACGCCGCCGTCGCCGTGTCCGTGCAGCAGGATCAGATGGCCACCCTGATGCGCATTCGCGCGTTCGGGATAGCGGATCTCCGGGCTCACCGAGACGATCACGAGCGTGTCGGCATCGACGCGCGCGGCGCTGGTCTCGATGCCCTCGTCGGTCATCACCTCCACGCGCACGCCGAACGCCGCCTCGGCCCACGCGGCGAACGGGCGGTAGATCAGCCCGTCCACGCCGCCGTCCTCGCGCATGCGATAGACGCCGTGACGCAACGCATCTTCGAGCAGCCCGGCGCGCGGCGCGTGAGCAATGCCCCAGTAGTCGAGCGCCGACTCGAAGCAGGTCAGCCCGCACAACCGCTTCGCCCAGAAGCGGTAGTCGCCGGGCAGCGCGAAACCGCTCGCGCGCCAGCCCGGATCATCGCAAGGGTCCGCGTCCTCTTCGACGATGCGCGCCACCCAGCCCGGGCTCCCCCATTGGCTGAGGTACGGCACGCCATGGTGGCGGATCACGCGCGACACAACATCGCTGCCGTCATGCGCCGCTGGTTCGCCCGCAGGCTGATTCGTGAACTCGTTCAAGCGTCCCTCGCGTTATCGGCCCGGCGCCATCGCCCGGGAACGGTCGTTGCACAGAAATATCGACTCATCATCGAATGTTGTCGATTAAAAGCTTGCAGAATTGTAAAATTATGCGTTTAGAATATTTCGCACGCCCACGTTCTGTCAGAATTATTATTCTTGGCGCAGCGTCGCGACACGAGATAATTAGCCCCAACCGACCCTCGATCCCCCCATTTGCAGCATGTCGAACGTTGAACATTCAACCGACTCGGCCGCAGTCGCGGAACGCGTCCGCGAGTTGATGAGCCGCCATGGCATCGGCAAACGTCAGCAAACGACGGAGCTGTGCCGGATTCTCGAGCTGAGCTTTTCGCAAGGGCACCGCAAACTGCGCGGCAACAGCCCGTGGACGCTCGCGCAAATCAAAAAAGTAGCCGAAGCGTTCGACGAGCCCGCCGGGCAACTGTTCGGCGCGCAACTGCTCGACCCCGGCACGGTGGGCGCGAGCGCGCAGGAAGCGCTGTTGTGCGTGAGCGCCGTGGAGCTCGCCTGCACGGCCTGGATTGGCGCGCCCGTGGAGCCGGGCAGCCGCCCGGACTTCGTCGCCTACGAGAAGCAGGGCCAGTGGCGCGTGGTGCGCCCCGACGGCGCGCTGTACCAGAACGCCCGCGAAGTGCACAAGATCGAGATCTACCCGCGCCGCGCCGAGTCCGACAAGCCGCTCATCGCCGTGGTGGACGACGACCAGGCCTCCGCCGACAACCTGCGCGACTATCTCGAGCACAGCGGCTATGCGGCGCACGCGCTGTACGGCCTCGCCGCGTTCGAGCAGGCGCTGGAGCAGAACGTGTTCGACGGCGTGGTGATCGACTGGCTGTTCGGCAGCCAGACTTCCGCCGATGCCATCCGCCAGGTGCGCGCCTCCGAGAACCCCGACGCGCCCATCTTCGTGCTCACGGGCGAGCTGCTGACGGGCAAGGCAAGCGAGTCGGAGATCAGCCAGGTGGTGCGCCACTACAACGTGGCGTGCTACGAAAAACCCGCGCGCATGGCGATTCTCGTCGCCGATCTTTCCAAGCGGCTCAATCGAGTCTGACGCCTCGGCCCATACCTTCGGCTGATACATCCTGCGCCGGCCGCTGCGTCTGCCGCATTGGCTGGCCGGCCGCGCTCGCGGCTCCCGCTACGCCCGGTAAGCGTCGCGCATTGAACGCGCGCAGCAGCGTCTTGCGCAGCACTTCGTAGTGCACCGGCTTGGGCAGCAAGTCGAAGAACGGATTGCTGCTGTCGGCGGCGGTGGCCGCGAGTGCGGCTACGTCGGCGCTCACGGCGATCACGCGCGTGCGCTCGCCGCTGCTTATCCTTTCGCTTTCGCCTTCGCCCTCCCCCGCACCCTCGCGCGCTTGCAGCTCGGCCACGAATGCGTAGCCGTCGCGCCCTGGCATGTGCAGATCGAGCAGCACGACTTCGCACTGCGCCTCGTCGAGGCGGGCCAGCGCGCTGTCCGTGTCGGCGGCGGCGAGCGCCGCGTAGCCCATGTGCGCAACCATCTCGCAGAGCGACTCGCGCACGAGCGGGTTGTCGTCCACCACCAGCACCTGCTGCTGCGCCTTGTCATGAGGTTGCGGCGCGGCCACTTCGGCTAGCGGCGCCGTGACCGCCGCAACGGGAATCATCACCGTGAAGGTCGTGCCCCTGCCCACCCGGCTATCGGTGTCGATCGTGCCGCCGAACAGGTCGACGAGCCCGCGCACGATCGCGAGCCCCATGCCGGCCCCTTCGTAGCGGCGCGAGCGCGAGGTGTCGAGCTGCGTGAACTCCTTGAAGATGAGCGGGATCTGCGCGGCTGATACGCCCGGCCCGGTGTCGCTCACGATGATCGCCAACATTTGTGCGCGCGTCGCTACGCTGGGCGGCATGCCGTCGGGCGACGCACCGCCGGTGACGAACTCGATGCGCACCGAGCCGCGCTCGGTATAGCGGATCGCATTGGTCACAAGATTGTTGGCGATCTGGCGAATCCGGTGCGGGTCGGCCACTAGCGCCTGATGCGGGCCGTGACAGGCGTGTTCGAACGCAAGTCCGCGAGCGAACGCGGCCTGCTCGTTTTCGTCGACGATCGACTGCAGAAGCTCGCGCACATCGAACGCTTCCTGACGCAATTCGAGCTTGCCTGCGCCAAGGCGCGCGTAGTCGGTCAGGTCCTTCATTTGCGCTTCGAGCTGGCGCGCGGCGGTTTCGAGCCGCTGAATCACCTTGCTGTCCGCCTCGGAGTGCGAGTTGAAACCGAGCAGCTCGATCGACGACACGATCGCATGGAGCGGCGTGCGCAATTCGTGGCTGATCATGCCGAGGAACGCGTCCTTGGCCATGCTCGCCTCGCGCGCGGCGCGGCTCGCCTGGGCTTCCGCCTCGAGCGCCGCGTGCTGCTGCCGGATCAGGCGCGTGCGGCGGTAGCCGTTCAAAACTAGCAGCACCGCCGCCGCAGCCGACAGCATCAGCAGCACGAGCCCGGCTGCGAACAGATCGCGGCGCTTCGCGATGAAGTCGCGCCGGAGGTCTTCGCGCTCGGTGACGTCGGCAAAGCGCCGGTTCAGCGCGAGATCGGTCACCTGGGTCCAGTGCGTGTCGAGCGCCATCAGTATGGGCACGGCGCGCTCGGGGTTCTCGGCGAGCGTGTCGATCTCGGCGTCGAACGGCTCAATGGCGGCATCGATCGCAGCAAGATCGTCGTGCTGGCGCCGCATGAGGTCGGCCTTGCCCGCGAGCTCGCGCGTCGAGCCCTTCATCACGTTGAGCTTGGATTGCAGGACTTCGTAGCGCAGCCGCACCTTGTCGAGGTCGCGGTCGAGGCCATCGGCGTAGATCAGCAACTGGCTCTCGAAGCGCGCGTAGGCGATCTGCATCTGCGCGGCATCCCAGTAGAGGCCGTCGTAATTGCCGGTCAGGCGCTGCACCACGTTGGGATTGAGCAGGTTCGCGTAGAGCAGGTAGCCCACCGCCACCACCGGCGGCGCCAGCGCGGCAATCCAGATCAACACATGCAGCATGCGCCGCAACGGACGTCGCATCACCTTCTCACTGCTTGATGGTCATCGAAACGATCTGCCAGGCGAACTTGGCGTCGCCCGCCGCGCCGTCGAGCTCCTGCGGGTACTGGTCGCGCGGATAGACCAGGAACAGCGGGCCGAAATTGCTCACCTTCAGGCGCTGGCCGTTCATCTCGTAGGCCAGCACCGCGCCGAAGCGTGCGGCGTCGGAGACGGGCACGACGCAGGTGTAGTCGTCGATGGTGTGGATCTCGATCTCGCTGCCATACGCGCCCACGGCGCCGAGCACGTCGGAAAGCAGCGGGCCCGTGAAAGTGGCGCGCGGCGTCCAGGTGGTGGACGTCACGATCGAATGCGGCGGCAGCTTGAGCAGCGCATCGGCGCTGAAGTGATAGGCCGTGTGCGCGGCGTTGTTGGTCGTGCGCACTTCGCCGTTCACGTCGAGCTGGAGCGAGCCGTCCCGGGCCGCCAGCGCAAGCCGGGGAACCGGTGCGGCGGCAACCGCCAGCCATCCCGCGAGCGCGGCCGTGAAGCGACGGCGCTCGCGGGATGCGGGCCGGCCTTCTTGCTTGCGCTCTTGCCTGCGCTGTTGCCAAAGTTCTTGCCAGCTGTCTTGCCCGGCAACGGGTTCCTGCATTGCTCTTGCTCCCCTTGCGCAAATTCATGGCGCGGTCATGCGATAGTTTTACGATCCGGCCCTTCGCGCGCTTGCGCCTGCGTTCCCCCGCTTGCGCCCGCTTCCGCCTTCGCTCGGCCCGCACCGTGCCGGTCTGCATGAGCTGGCCAGCATAGGCATAATATCGTCAAACATTGATCCAGCCATAGCTGTCTCGCCCATGAACAAACCCGTCGTCCCGCTCACCTACGAACAGCTCGACCATTGGGTCGAATCGCTGCAGCCGTTGCTGATCGAGGAGGATTTCGCCGCCGTCGTCGGCATCCTGCGTGGCGGCGCGCCGCTCGCGCTGATGGTCTCGCACGCAACCGGCGCGAACGTCGCGTTCCTGCGCTACTCGCGCGAAACCCGCGAAGTGCGCTGGGACTCCACGCTGCCCATGCCCGAGCCCGGCTCGAAAGTGCTGGTATGCGAGGACATCGCCGGACGCGGCCACACGCTCGTCGACTGCATTGCGTTCCTGCGCGAGCACGGCCTCGTGGTGCGCACGCTCACGGGCGCCTATGACGACCTGAGCCGCCTGCGCCCCGACTATTCGATCGACGCGAGCGGGTATTTCGCACTGTTCCCGTGGGAACGCCAGGCCTACACCGACCGCTACCGGGCCGACTGGGCGCGCACCAGCGCGCGCGAGGGCACCGGCATGGCCGACGATCACGACTACACGATCTACGCCATCGACCTCGACGGCATTCTCCTGCCCGACATTCCGCTCTCGCGCTACGACGAGGATCTCGAGGCGGCGCTCGCCGAGCGCGATGCGCTGCTGCCGCTCGAGCGCATCCCCGACATCGACCTGAAGCGGGCGCGCGCAATCATCACGGGACGCCCCGAGATCGACCGCGAGCGCACCCAGGCGTGGCTCGACCGGCACGGCTTCGGACATCTGGAGCTGATGATGCGCGCCCCAGGCGAGCACGACGAGACGCCCTCGGGCGCAGCCGAGCACAAGGCCGCCGCGGCGGTGCGCTGCGGCGTGACGCATTTCATCGAAAGCGATCCGGTGCAGGCCATCTATATCGCGCGGCTCGCGCCGCTGTTGCGCGTGATCTGGTGGAACGCGTCGGCGCGAGCGGGCACGCTAATCGGCGCTTCGGCCTGGAGTTGAAGCGCGCGTAGTTCCGCTGGCTTCCCGCTTGCTTCCCGCTGGCCTCCCGGCTCCTTCCCGCTTTCGTCCGCTGCCGGTTTCTCCCGCGCCGCTATTGCGGCCGCCCCTCGCGCCCCTCACGCCCTTCTCGCTTTATGCCCGGCACGGCACGCTCGCCGGACGCTGCCGCCGCGGCTGGGTCATGCCCCATCGCCCGCGCGGCGCGCGCCGAGGCCACCACGATCAGCTTCATGGTCGCCCGCGTCGCGCCCACGAACAGCTTGCGCGCGGTGCGCTCGTCGAGCGTCTCGAAGTCGACATCGGTGAGAATCACGCACGGCGCCGACTGCCCCTTGAAGCGATAGATGGAATCGAGCAGCACATCGCCGTCGCGATACCGCGGATTGCCGAACAGGTCGTATTGCCCCGTGAAACTGCGCAGCCGATGCGGTCCCAGATGATCGAGCGCCGTGAAGTGCGAGTGCTCGCGGCCCCGGAACGACAGCACCACGATGTCCTGCTTGCGAAAGCCGAGCGAGAGCGCTTGCGTAATGGCGCGCTTGGTCGCCGCCACCACCGCGCTCTCCTGCGCGCCGGCGGCGCCCTCCACGGCGCGCTCGTCCCACACCGCGAACGTGACCTCGGAACCGTCGAACGGGCTACCCGCGACCAGTTGCGCGAGCGCGGGCGCGGCCTCGCCCGCCGCCTCGCGCAAGAACGCGAGGATGTCGCGCGGACTGCGGTAATTGGTGGTCTCGCGCAGCACGGTCCAGCCGGGCAAGGCCACAGGCTCGCGCACATAGAGGTTCTGCAGCGGGTCTTCGAGCCACCACCACGCCGCGCCTGGGCGCAACAGCCGCGCAAGCGCATCGACCCATGCTGGCTGGAAATCCTGCCCCTCGTCGACGATCACCACGTCGAACTGCCAGCGCGCGTCGACGGGCGCCTGAGCGAAACGCCGCTCGAGATCGTCGAAGACATGCGTGCCCTCGAAGTCGGGCACGTGGCCGCTGTCGCGCGAAACCCAGTCGCATAGCTGATGGTAGTTGGCCACTTTCGCCTCAGGCGGCGCGACCTTGGCGATGTGGTCGGCGAGCGGCCGGTTGAAGCACACATAGAGCGTGCGCGCGCTGCGCGCCACGGCGTCCTTCATCACCTGCAGCGCGAGCTGCGTCTTGCCGGAGCCCGCCGTGCCAATCACGCGCAGGCGAAACGGCTCGAACTCGAGACGCCGTGCCCAACTGGCGAGCCCGCCCGCGAGACGCGTGACGAGCGTGCCGGCCGCGCCCACCAGCGCGCTGGCGTCGGGGGTGAGCGAGAGTTCGTCGGCGAGAAAGTGATGGATCTTCGCGGCGCTCGGCAGGCGCGGCTCGTCGGCCGGGAGCGCCTCGCGCACGATGGCCGCGAGCTGCGACTTGCGCGTGGCGTCGACGATGCGCGAAGGCTGCACGCCCGCGATCGCCGGCTCGCGCACCACATGGTCGGGACAGTAAAAGAGTTCTTCGAGACCGTAGTTGCCCGCGCCGAAAGCAGCCGTGAAGCGCCGGTGCAATCGCTCCACCGTACGTGCGAGCCCGACCGCGACATTGCGCTCGGTTTGCAGATACGCCTTCACGAGACCGTTTTTCGTCTCGCGCAGGAAACCGGTCTTTTGCTCGACGATCAGCGCGCGCCCGGACGGGCTCACGATCACGAAGTCCGCTTCGCCGAACACGGAGAATCCTTCCACGAGGCGCGTCCAGTGCACGCCGTGATAAACGGTGTAGCCAGCGGGCAGGCCGCGTTCGAGCAGCGCGAGCGTCTCGCGTTCGCGCGCGGCCGCGCCGGTCGCTTCCAGATGCTGCCAGTCGTCGGGGACAATGCGAGCCATGGGCGGTTCTCGTCGAGTCGAGTCGAATCGGGTTGGGTTGGGGATCGGCGGGGCGTGCAGCGGCTATTCTACGGATGCGCGCCGAGGCGCATGTGTAAAAAGCCGGCCCGGATCGTGTATCGTTGCTATCTTTGCTGCAAAGGAGAGAGCGCCGGATGATCAAGATCTGGGGACGCGCCAATTCGGTAAACGTCCAGAAAGTGCTGTGGTGTTGCGACGAACTCGTGCTGCCGTTCGAACGTATCGACGCGGGCGGCCAGTTCGGCCATCTCGACGACCCGTCCTACCTCGCGATGAATCCGAACGGCAAGATCCCGACCCTCGCGGACGGCAATTTCGTGCTGTGGGAATCGAACGCGATCGTGCGTTATCTGGCGATGGAATACGGCCCCTCGAGCCTGCTCTACCCCACCGACCCGAAAGTGCGCGCCTCGATCGAGCGCTGGCTCGACTGGTCGCTCGGCACGCTCGCGCCCGCCGAGCGGCCGCTCTTTCTCGCGCTCGTGCGCACTCCGCCCGAAAAGCGCGACCCCGCGAAGATCGAAGCCGATGTGCAGAACGTGGCCGTGCTGTGGACGCTGCTCGACCACCATCTGCAAGGCCGCTTCTTCCTCGAGCACGAGCGCTTCTCACTCGCCGACATCGTGCTGGGCGCGTACGCGCGGCGCTGGTTCGGACTCGAAGGCATCGAGCGGCCCGCGCTGCCGAATCTCGAGCGCTGGTATCAGCGCCTCGCGCAGCGCCAGGGCTTTCGCAAGTACATCGACCTGCCGCTGACCTGAGCCGTCTTCGGGCGCGCCGGCGCACGCGCGACGCGCCCCGTATAATCGCAGCATGAAGACAGCTAAACCGTCCCTCGGCGCCACGGCCTCACACGGCCACGCGCATGATCATCCGCACGATCACGATCGCGCTCACGAGGCGCTCGGTCAGGGTGCGGGCGGCGTAAACGGGGTTGCGGGCGGGATTGCGGGTATTGCAGGCGCATCGCTCGAAAGCGCGCTTGCGATGGCCGAGACCTACTGCCGCGAGCGCGGCGAGAAACTCACGCCGATCCGCCGCAAGGTGCTCGAACTGCTGCTCGCCTCGGGCCGCGCGACCAAAGCCTATTCGCTGCTCGACGAAATGCGCCAGATCCATCCTGGGTCGGCGCCGCCCACGGTTTATCGCGCACTCGACTTTCTGCTTTCGGCGGGACTCATTCACCGCATCGAGTCGATCAATGCGTTTGCCGTCTGCCACGACCTCACGCAGTGCCAGCACGGCATTCTCGTGGTCTGCCAGCAATGCGGCAACGTCACGGAGCTGCACGAGCCCAAGCTGCGCCAGGCGCTGGTCGCGCAGATAGAAGCCGCGGGCTACCGGCTCTCCGGTGACGGCATCGAGCTCAAGGGTGTCTGCGCGCAATGCCAGACCGCCGACGCGGCGCCTGCCGAAACGGCCGCCGAAGGCACGCAGGCCGCACAGCCCTGAGCCTGAAACAACACTGAGCGACTGAGCAGAGCAACGCCGAGCGGCGCGGGGCACAACCTCCCGGCACCGCAAAGACGCTTGTCAGGGCATCTGGCGCGCGTCGATCGCGTCGCTCAGCAGCGCCACCAGCGCCTCAGGCCGAGCCGGCTTGGTCATGAAATGCTGAAAGCCCTCGCCGATGCTGCGCAGACGCCAGCTTTCGTCGGTGTGGCCCGTGAGCGCCACCGCCACAACCGGGGCATGATCGCCGCGGATCTCGTGATCGCGCAGGCGCTGGATCAGGTAGAAGCCGTCCATCGCGGGCAGATCCAGATCGCAGACCACGGCGTCGGGCAGCAGGCTCAGCGCCGCTTCGATACCCGTTTCCGCGTCCTCCACCGCCACGACCCTGGCCCCTTCGGACTCCAGCAGCGAGGTCAGGGAGTCCCGGCTTTGCGGGTCGTCTTCGACCAGCACGATGGTCGTCTGGTCGAGCTTGTGTACTGCGTTCATTGTGTTTGCTTGAGTGCCGTTCTGTCTGTTTCGCTTGCCGCGCGGCGCAATGGGTGCAATGAGGCGCGCGGTTCGCAGCGGGCAACACACTACGGGCAACCTGCCCGATTGCCCAATTAGAGCAATCCCGATGCCGCGCGTTCAACCCCGTGCCGCGCACGATAGCCGCAGCAGGCGTCACGCCGATGACAACCGCGCCGGTTTGCCTTGCGCCTTGCCGGTTCTCGCGAACGCCTCGAGCGCCCGCTCGCGGGCCGCCTCATGCGCAACCAACGGATGCGGATAATCCACGCCAAGCCGCACGCCGGCCGCCTCCAGCTCTTGCGCGCTCGCCTTCCAGGGCTGATGGATCAGCCGGTCGGGCAACGACGCCAGCTCGGGCACCCATTTCCTGACGTACGCGCCGCTCGGGTCGAACTTCTGGCCCTGCAATACGGGGTTGAAGATGCGAAAGTAAGGCGCGGCGTCGATGCCCGAGCCGGCAACCCATTGCCAGTTGGCCGGATTGCTGGCCGGGTCGGCATCGACGAGGGTGTCCCAGAACCACTGCTCGCCTGCGCGCCAGTCCAGCAGCAGATGCTTGGTCGCGAACGAAGCGGCCACCATGCGCACGCGGTTGTGCATCCAGCCGGTGCGCCATAGCTCGCGCATGCCGGCGTCGATGAACGGATAGCCCGTCAGGCCGCGCTGCCACGCGCGCAGGCCGCGGGCATCGCGGCGCCAGGGCATGGCGTCGAATGCCGGACGCAGGTTGCGTCGTGCCAGATCGGGATAGTGGTAGCGCTGGTAGTAGCAGAACTCCCGCCATCCCAGCTCGCTGGCGAATTTTTCCGCGCTGGCCTCGCGGCGCCCGGGCGAGCCCGCCGCGCCATCGTATTGCCCGGCCCGCAGCGCCGCATACAGCTGGCGCGCAGAGAGCGCACCCACGCACAAATACGGCGACAGGCGGCTGGTTGCCGCGAGATCCGGCGCGTCGCGCTCGCTTGCGTAGGCCTCGAAATCGTCGGAGAAAAACGCGCGCAGACGTTCGAGCGCGGCCTCCTCGCCCGCCGGCCATGCTTCACGCAGGCCCCCGGCCCAGTCGGGCTTGCGCGGCGCAAGGCCGAGATCGTCGAGCGGGGATGCGAGCCGGGCAAGACCTGCCGGTAGCGATTGAAAATTCCACCGTCGCGGTGCACTGGCCGGCGGCGGCGGATCGCCGGCTCGGCGGCACGCACGCCACCAGGCCGAAAACACCTGGAAGGGTTCACCGGCCTGGTTGAGCACCGTCCACGGCTCGTAGAGCAGCGTTGCGTTAAAGCTCTCGACCGTCAGCCCGCGCTCGCGCAGCCCCGCCTTCAGGCGGGCATCGCCGTCGCGCTCCTCGCCGCCGTAGCGGCGGTTCCAATAGACGCCGGTCGCGCCGCTCGCCGCGATGCATGCCTCCAGCATCTCGCGCTCGGCGCCTTGCATCAGCAGGAGCCGGCCGCCGCGCTCGCGCAGCGCCGCGTCGAGCGCGGCAAGCGTTTCGTGCAGCCACCAGTGCGCCGCGGCCCCGGGCACGCGTTCGCCGGCCGCCTGAGGATCGTGAATATAGAGGCAGATCAGCGGCCGCCCCGTGGCGGCCGCATGGGCCAGCGCCGGCTGATCGGCGAGGCGCAGATCGTCGCGGAACCAGACGACGACGGGAGCGTGAGCGGACTGTGCGGAAGCCAGAATGGACCTCGATCAAACAAATGCGGCTACGCGGCGATGAGTTGCACCCGCGTGGGCCAGCCAGGCTAAGCAGGCCGTATGCCCTGCGTGATCAGCGCCACGGCGTGACGCGCGATCTCCTCCGCGCCGACGCGGCGCGGCACGAGGTCGTTGCGCCACACGTGCGCGGTGGCGAGCGGCAGCAGCGTGAGCCCCATCAGCGACTGGAACAGCAGCGACGGCTCCAGCGCCGCATTGAGCTTGCCTTCGCGCTGCCAGCGCTCGATGGCTTCGTGCGCCGCGCGCTGGTGCTCGTCGCCATAGCGCTCGTGCATGCGCTGACGCAGCAGACCGCCCTCGCTGATCACCTCGCGCACCCATAGCGGCGCAAACCACGGGTGCGTCTGCGCCACGTCCACGAAGCGCTGCGTGAGCGCCGTGAGCGCGGCGACGGGATCGCCGGGATTTTTTTCGAGCCAGCCGCCCATCGACGAGCGCAACGGCACGAAGCGCTCGTCGATAATCACGTCGATGAGCTGGTCCCGCGTCTTGAAATAATAGTGCACCATCGCGGGCGTGACGCCCGCCTCGCGCGCGATCGCGCCCAGCGACGTATCGACGATACCCTGACGCGCGAACAGCGCGAGCGCCACGGCAATCAGCCGCTCGCGCTGCTCGGCGCCGCCCCCGCCGCCGCTCGGGCGGCCCGGCCGGCGCGGCGCGGGCTTGCCGGCGAGGGGGCTTTCAGCAGGACTGGCAGCGGGCCTGTCGCCAATTGCAGCCGGGGATGGATGGGCATGCGGGGACGCGGCCCGCGATCCAGGCTCTTTCATCGGATTACACTCACGTGCTCAGTCTTTGACGACCGTTAAGAATTATCCTAATATTAATCTTCACGTTAATTAATTTCAAGATCGAAAGCTGACCTCGACACGTTCGAACGCAGCCACAGATTCCCAATGCCATCCCCCATGCAAGACACCGCACAAGATGTCGTCCAGTCCGCGACCGCGGAGCATCCGCCGATCCGGCTGCTGTTTCCCGCGCTGCTGCTCGTCATGCTGCTCGCCGCGCTCGACCAAACCATCGTGTCGACGGCGCTGCCCACCATCGTCGGCGAACTGGGCGGGCTCGACCGGCTCTCGTGGGTCGTGACCGCGTACCTGCTCACGTCCACCATCGTCGTGCCGCTCTACGGCAAGCTCGGCGACCTGTACGGCCGCAAGATCGTGCTGCAGGCGGCCATCGTCATTTTCCTCGCCGGCTCCGCCCTGTGCGGCGTGGCGCAGAACATGGAGCAGTTGATCGCGCTGCGCGCGCTCCAGGGCGTGGGCGGCGGCGGCCTCATGGTCGTGACGATGGCCGCCATCGGCGACGTCATTTCTCCCGCGCAGCGCGGCAAGTATCAGGGCCTGTTCGGCGGCGTGTTCGGCCTCGCCACAGTGGTCGGCCCGCTGCTCGGCGGCTTTCTCGTCGAACACCTCTCGTGGCGCTGGATCTTCTACATCAATCTGCCGCTGGGCGCGGTGGCGCTCGCCGTGATCGGCGCGGTGTTCAAGCCGCGCGTCGCGCACGTGAAGCATGTGATCGACTACATGGGCGCAGGCTGGCTCGCCGCCGCCCTCACCTGCCTGATCCTCTTTACGAGCGAAGGCGGCTCGCTGCTGCCGTGGACTTCGCCGCAACTGTGGCTCACGCTCGTGCTCGGCGTGGTGTCGGTGGCGGGTTTCATCCACGAGGAGAAGCATGCCGTCGAGCCCATCATGCCGCTCGAACTGTTTCGCGAGCGCACCTTCGTGCTCTCCAGCCTGATCGGCTTTATTGTGGGCGTCTCGCTGTTCGGCTCGGTCACCTTCCTGCCGCTCTATCTGCAGGTGGTGAAGGGCTCGACGCCTTCGGAAGCCGGCATGCAAATGTTGCCGATGATGGGCGGGGTGTTGACGATGTCGATCATCTCGGGCCGGATCATCAGCAAGATCGGCAAGTACCGGATCTTTCCGATTGTCGGCACCGCGTTCGTGGCCGCCGCGATGATGTTGCTCGCGCAACTACGCATCGACACGCCACTCGCGCGCATGTATCTCTACATGGGCCTGCTCGGCTGCGGGCTCGGCATGGTGATGCAGGTGCTGATTCTCGCCGTGCAGAACACCGTCGCGTTCAAGCACATGGGCGTGGCCACCTCGGGCGCGACGCTGTTTCGCTCGATTGGTGGCTCGGTGGGCGTGGCCGCGTTCGGCGCGGTGTTCTCGCACGGCCGGAGCATGCGCCTTGCTTCCCTGCTCGCGAGCGGCGTCGAGCTGCCCCAGCCGCTCACGCCCGAGGCGATCCATCATCTGCCGGACACCGTGCGCGCCCAGTATCTCGACGCCTTCGCGGGTGCGCTGCACACGGTCTATTTTTCGGCTGCGTGCGTGGTCGTGCTGGCGTTCGCGCTGGCCTGGCTGCTGCGCGACGTGCCGTTGCGCAAGCATCCTTGATGCGGCGCACGGTGCTTACGTTTTCTGGAAAAAATATTACGATTGGCTAAAATCCTGTAGCCGCACGCCTGACAGGGCGACGCGCGCAATGGCAACGATCGCACGCGACGCTCACTCAGCCGTCGTGCCCAAAGGGCAAAACCCCAAGCGCATTTACAGGAAAAGACCAACTCATGAACGTCAAGACCGAGCCAGCCGTGCACGACCCGCACGACACCAGGAGACGTGTGCTCGCCATTGTCGGCGCATCTTCGGGCAATCTCGTCGAGTGGTTCGACTTCTACATCTACTCGTTCTGCGCGCTGTATTTCGCGCCCGCCTTCTTCCCGAGCGGCAACACCACGACCCAGTTGCTGAACACCGCCGGCGTGTTCGCGGCGGGCTTCCTGATGCGCCCGATCGGCGGCTGGCTGTTCGGCCGCATCGCCGACCGGCACGGCCGCCGCGCCGCGATGATGATCTCGGTGCTGATGATGTGCGGCGGCTCGCTCGTGATCGCGGCGCTGCCCACTTACGCGCAGATCGGCGCATTCGCACCGCTGCTGCTGCTCGTCGCGCGCCTGTTCCAGGGGCTTTCGGTGGGCGGCGAATACGGCACCAGCGCGACCTACATGAGTGAGGTCGCGCTCAAGGGCCGGCGCGGCTTCTTCGCCTCGTTCCAGTACGTGACGCTGATCGGCGGGCAGCTCTGCGCGCTGCTCGTGCTGGTGATCCTGCAGCAGACGCTCTCGACCGCGGAACTCAAGGCGTGGGGCTGGCGCATTCCGTTCGTGGTCGGCGCGGCCGCCGCGCTGGTCTCGCTGTATCTGCGCAAGTCGCTCGACGAAACCTCCACGAACGAATCGCGCCACAAGAAAGACGCGGGCACGATTCGCGGCGTGTGGCAGCACAAGGGCGCGTTTCTCACCGTGGTGGGCTTCACCGCGGGCGGCTCGCTGATCTTCTACACGTTCACGACCTACATGCAGAAGTACCTCGTGAACACGGCCGGCATGCACGCGAAAACCGCCAGCAACGTGATGACCGCCGCGCTGTTCGTGTACATGCTGCTGCAGCCGGTGTTCGGTTCGCTCTCCGACAAGATCGGCCGCCGCATGTCGATGATCCTGTTCGGCATCCTTTCGGTGCTCGGCACGGTGCCGCTCATGCATGCGCTCAAGGACGTGTCGAACCCGTACGCGGCGTTCGGGCTCATCGTGATCGCGCTCGCGATCGTGAGCTTCTATACGTCGATCAGCGGCCTCATCAAGGCGGAGATGTTCCCGCCCGAAGTGCGCGCGATGGGCGTGGGCCTCTCGTACGCGGTGGCCAACGCGATCTTCGGCGGCTCGGCCGAGTATGTGGCGCTGTGGTTCAAGTCGGTCGGCAGCGAGTCGACGTTCTACTGGTACGTGACGGCGCTGTGCGCGATCTCGCTGATCGTGTCGTGGCGCATGCGCGACCCGAGCAAGGAAGGGTATCTGCGCCACGAGCCTTGATCGGTTCATGCAAGCTCAAGCGGGCTCGGTCTTCGTCTCCGTGGCCCGCTCCATTGCACGCTGCAGCGTTTCGTAGACCTTCGGCCGATTGCACTGCGAAACGTTGAAGCGCAAGAACCCGCCCGCGCTGCGCGACACGCTGAAGACGTTGCCCGGCGCGAGCACCACGCCGTGCGCGAGCGCCTCGCGCGCGACCCGCGCGGCGTCGAGCCCGCCGGGCAATTGCGCCCATATCAGCATGCCCGCCTGCGGGCGCGTCCACGCCGTGACGCCCACCGCCGCCAGCCGCCGCAGCGTCTCGCCCATCGCGTCGGCGAGCTTCGCGCGCAAGCCGTCCAGATAGCGCCGGTACGTGCCGTCCACCAGCAGCCGCTGCACGAGATCCGCGGCCAGCTCCCCATTGCCGAACGACACCGACAGCTTCAGGTCGACGAGCGGCTCGATCCAGTCCGCGCGCGCCGCGATATAGCCGCAGCGCGCCGCCGCCGTCATCGTCTTCGAAAAGCTGCCGATGGCCACCACGCGCCCGAGTCCGTCGAACGCGGCGAGACGCGGCGCGGGATCGGTTTCGAAGTCGGCGAAGATGTCGTCCTCGACGATCAGCAGGTCGTGCTCCTCGGCGAGCTTAAGCAGCCGATGCGCAACAGCGGGCGCGAGCGTCGCGCCGGTGGGGTTGTGGATCGCCGAGTTAGTCACGTAAAGGCGCGGACGATGCTCGGCCAGCACGCGCTCGAACGCCGCGAGATCGGGGCCCGAGGGCGTGTACGGCACGCTCACGACCTTCACGCGATGCACGCGCAGCAGCGCCTGGAAGTTGAAATAGCACGGGTCGTCGACGACCACGGTGTCGCCGGGTTCGAGCAGGAAGCGGCACAGCAGGTCGAGCGCCTGGCTGCCGCCGTCGGTGAGCACGATCTGCTCGGGCGCGGCCTCCACGCCGTGTTGCGCGAGCCGCCACGCGAGTTGCTGGCGCAGCGCCGGCAAGCCGAGCGGCGACGCATAGTCGGTGAGCTGGGCGTGCGGGTCGCGTGCGATCGCGCGCAGCGCGCGCCGCACCGCCTCCTGCGGTAGCCACGATGCGGGCAGCCAGCCGCAGCCCGGCCGCAGCGCGCGCGCATCGGTTTCGAGTGACTGGCGTGTAAGCCATAGCGGGTCGATCTCGCGGTCGAGGCGCGGGCCCGCCGCGCCGACCGAGGCCAAGGGCCCGCGCGCCGCGAATGCGCCAGGCGCACCCCAAGCCCCGAGCGCGCCCGGCAGCGCGTGCGCCGCCACGAAAAAGCCGGAGCCGCGCCGCGCAATCAGCGTGCCCTCGGCCACCAGCCGCTCGTACGCCTCCACCACCGTCGATTTCGACACGCCGAGCTGCTCGCTCGTCATGCGGATCGACGGCACGCGCGCCCCCGCCGCCAGCGCGCGCGAGGCGATGCGCTCGCGCAATGCCTGCATCACCTGCTCGACGCGGGTGAGCGCCAGGTTTCCTGTCTGCCGGGTGTCTTCCATCTGTACTGCTCCGTGTTCAATACAGTTTGTCCGTATTGTACTGATCCTTGGCTTACCGGTTTGCTGCCGCGCGCGCATGATGCATCGACTGACATCGCTCCCTTTCGACCACGACTCATGCGCAAACCTCTCGACTCCACCACCGACGGCTGGCTCTGCGGCCTCGCGGGCGTGCTGATCTTCAGCGGCTCGCTGCCCGCCACGCGGCTGGCCGTGCTCGGCCTCGATCCGCTCTTTCTCACCGGCGCGCGCGCCACGCTCGCGGGCGCGCTCGGCGCGCTGCTGCTGCTCGTCCTGCGCGCGCCCCGGCCCGAGCGGCACGAGGTCTGGCCGCTCGTGATCGTGGCGCTCGGCGTGGTGGTGGGGTTTCCGCTGCTCACCGCGCTTGCGCTGCGCCATGTGAGCTCGGCGCATGCGATCGTGTTCGTCGGCCTGTTGCCGCTCGCCACCGCGATCTTCGGCGTGCTGCGCGCCGGCGAGCGTCCGCAGCCCGCGTTCTGGGTCTTCTCGGCGATCGGCAGCGGCGCCGTGGTTGCATTCGCGCTGCGTCACGGCGTGGACGCCTCGCCCATCGGCGACGCGCTGATGCTGGCCGCCATCGTCGCCTGCGGGCTGGGCTATGCGGAAGGCGCGCGGCTCTCGCGGCGTCTCGGCGGCTGGCAGGTGATCTGCTGGGCGCTCGTGATCTCGCTGCCGGTGATGGCGCCGCTCGCGTGGGCGTTCCTGCCCGCTTCGTTCGCGGCGGTGGGCGCGGCTTCGTGGTGGGGGCTCGCCTATGTGTCGCTCTTCAGCATGCTGATCGGCTTTGTGTTCTGGTATCGCGGCCTCGCGCTCGGCGGCATTGCGGGCGTGGGCCAGCTGCAATTGCTGCAGCCGTTCTTCGGTTTCGTGCTTGCCGCACTGCTGCTGCACGAGGCAGTGCCGCCCGCGATGATCGCCGTGACCGTCGTGGTGATCGGCTGCGTGGCCGGGGCGCGCCGCTTCGGGCGTGGCGCTGCGGCGTCGACCCGTGCGCCGCAGGCGCAGCGCGGGTGACGTTGCCGCCGGGCTTCGCGATTTTTGACGCGCTTCATTTCGAAGTCGGCCCGAGGCATAGTGAACAGCGTTGCCGCGCTGTTCAACAGGCCTGTTGCACCTATGTGCCCGCGCGGCGCACACGAACCCGCGCCCGCCCCATGAATGCTTCCCGGAACACCCCTCACATCGACGCGCCCATGCTGCGCGACGCCACGCCCGCCGACTTTCCCGCCATCGCGGCGATCTACGCGCATCACGTGCTGCACGGCGCGGCCTCGTTCGAAGAGCACCCGCCCTCGCAGGACGAACTGCTGCGCCGCCACGCCGCCGTGCGTGAGCAAGGCTTGCCGTGGCTCGTTGCCGAAATCGACGGCCGGGTGGCCGGCTACTGCTACGCCACACCCTATCGTCCCCGCGCGGCGTACCGCTACACCGTCGAAGATTCGATCTATATCGACGAAGCCTTTCGCGGACGTGGTCTCGGCCGCACGCTCCTCGAAGCGCTGATCGCGCGCTGCGAGGCCGGCCCGTGGCGGCAGATGATCGCCGTGGTCGCCGACCCGAAAGGCGGCTCGCTCGCGCTGCACGAGAGCCTCGGCTTCGAGCTCGTGGGCACGCTGCGCGCTGTCGGCTTCAAGCACGGCGCGTGGCGCGACACGACGCTCATGCAGCGCGCGCTAGGCGACGGCGCACGCACCTTGCCGCACCGTTCAGCGCACGCCAGCTAGCGCACGAATTGCGCACCAGGCGGCTCGCGACCGCGTGCGCCTTTACAATACGTCCTCTATACAGACAGGCAGACCGGCCGCGCGCCGGTCCGGCAGACTTCGAGGACTTCGCGCTTATGGCATCCCTGTTCAATCACATTCAACCGTCCAACTGGAATTTCCTGTGGGACGCGCTCACCGGCTTCGCGCTGCGGCTTTGCGCGGCCATTGCGATTCTCTGGATCGGCTGGTGGATTGCGCGGCGCGTCGGTAACTGGTTCTCGCGCCAGGAAAGCATCGACGCCACGCTGCGCCCCATCGTGCGCGATTCGTCGCTGTGGGGCGTGCGCCTCATCGCGATCGTCGGCGCGCTCTCGCAGGTCGGCGTGCAGACCGCGAGCATCGTGGCCGTGCTCGGCGCCGCGGGTCTCGCCATCGGCCTCGCGCTGCAAGGCACGCTGCAGAACATCGCTGCCGGCATCATGTTGCTGCTGCTGCGCCCCTTCAAGGTGGGCGACTATATCGACGGCGGCAGCGGCGCGAGCGTCGCCGGCACCGTGGAAGAAGTGAATCTCTTCACGACGCGCCTCACGAAGCCCGACGGCATTTGCGAATACGTGCCCAACAGCGGCCTGTGGAGCAATTCGATCCGCAATTACAGCCGCAATCCCACGCGCCGCCTCGACCTCGAAGTGGAAATCTCCGTAAGCGACGATGTGAACCGCGCCCTCGAGGTGCTGCGCAAGCTGGCCACCGCCGAGCCGCACGTGCTGGAATCGCCGGCTCCGCAAGTGATGGTGAGCCGCTTCGACGATAGCACCGCCGTGCTGAATATCCGCGTCTGGTCCACCATCGACACGTTCTGGGACATGCGCTGGAGCCTCGCGCGCAAGGTGCGCCAGGCGCTCACCGACGCACAGTGCGCACTGCCGCTGCGCACGCGCGAGCTGCATATCGTGCAGGCGCCATCGACGCAATCGGCCGCGCAGGGCAGCGCATGATCCGCACGACGTGGAATCACCGAGCCGCCGAATCCACCAAGCCCGCATGAAAGCCTTCGCACGCCGCCTGCGCACGTTCGCCACCCAGCTCGTGCCGCACGGGTATCTCGCGCTGCTGCTCGTCATCGACGGGCTGATGCTGCTGCGCCCCGTCGCCGAAAACGCGCTGCGCCAGTCGCGCGGCTCATGGTACGAGGACTGGATCACGCTCATCAATGCGTTCGGCGTGCTCGCGCTGCCGCAGGCCGTGATCGCGGCGGGCCTCACGACCATGGCGATCGGCATCGCGCTGCGCGCCCGCGTGGCGTGGGTGATTTCGCTGTTGCTGCTCGCGGCGGCGGCGGGCATCAGCCGGTGGGGCGACTATCGCAGCGGCGTGATGTTCGCCTTCACGCTCGCGCTGGCCGTCGCACTGCTCGTTTACTGGCGGCGCTTCGACCGCTCGAGCTTCGCCGCCAGCACATTGTTCGCGGTCCTGAGCATTGGCTCGTTGCTCATCTACGCGATGTTCGGCGCGCTCTATCTCGGCGACCAGTTCGCGCCGCCCATCCGCACCATGGTGACGGCGTTCTACTTCTCGATCGTGTCGATGTCGACCGTGGGCTACGGCGATATCGTGCCGCACTCGGACACCGCGCGGCTCTTCACGGCCTCGATCATCGTGCTCGGCATCACCGTGTTCGCCACGTCGATCAGCGCCGTGCTCGGGCCGGTGATTGGCGGCAAGCTCAAACGCATTGTGACCGGAGGCATCTCCAACGTGACCCGCAAAAACCATTATTTGATCGTCGGCGCTTCGCCGCTCGCGCACAGCGTGTACGCGGGCCTGAAGAAGCGCGGCTACGCCGTCACGGTGATCGTGTCGCCGGGCACGCAGCACAACTATCCGCCCGAAGCCGATCTCGTGGAAGGCGATGCGAGCGACACGGCCACGCTGCATCATGCGGGCGCGGAAACCGCGCTCTCGGTGCTCGCGCTGCGCATGGACGACGCCGAGAACGCCTTCGTGATCCTCGCGATCAAGGAGCTCGCGCCGAAGGTGCGCACCGTGGCGCTCGTGAACGACAGCCGCAACCTGCAGCGCCTGCGCCTGCTGCAGCCCGACATGGTGTTCTCGCCGCAGTTGCTCGCGGGCGAGTTGCTCGCGCGCACGCTCAACAACGAGACCATCGACAACACGCTCGTCGAGCATCTGCTGTTCGGCAAGGCGCAGGCGGGCGAGACGTCGTGATGCGACGGAGTGACGAGAGAAAATCGACTTAAACGATCCCTCTCAAATTTCGGAACTCTAACTCCCTTTATGATCTGCCGGTCGCACAGGTAGAGATGAGAGGAGCGCTGATCGAATGAGTAACGCATACAACTACGGAAGTCATAGAAATCTGACGCCCGCCGAATTTTTCTTATTTATCGCAGTAGGTGAAACATGCGAGCAGCTTGGCATCGACGACGTTGAAGCTGTCCTATTAATTTTGTCCGGACTTCCGTTACTACCTACGAGGGCCAAACCGATGGGGGCAACGAAAGGTACATCCGTCGCCTCTGTCATGTCTAGATCGTTGTTCAGATACGAACTCAAGCACAAAGTGTTACCGACCTTCACACTGAATAGCATCAAGCGATTCCGGTGGATTCTGACGCACAGGCTAAGCGTCTTTGTCGGCCGAACCATCCCGGGCGTTGGCTGGATCATGCTGGCAAATGACGTTTGCCAAATCACGTTCCATACGATCATTAAATACAATCGAAACGTTGCGCCTGAAGACAGGGTGTTTTGATGAAAAGCCGTTCATGGGAAAGTCTGGAGTCGTTCGTTAGACAGGAAGCTTGCATTTCATCGAAAAAATCGATTACGCCCGTTACGTCCGTCGAGGACGATTTAGGGCAGCAAGGCGACGACGCCGATCTTTTCATGCAACGATTCTTCGAAGCTTTCGACGTAGATCGTGGAGACTATGACTTCCATCGATATTTCTTGATGGAAGGAGAAGGCGTTCTTTATCACCTTCTCTCCAAATATCTGATGAGACGAAATCACACTTTGAAAAGAGAACCGCTAACAGTCGGGATGCTTCATGCGGCGTTGCTCAACGGCAAATGGGACTCCGGAGCGCTGTCACAGCACAAGTAGGATTCGCCGCTGCCGACGGCTTTTTTCTCAACACAGCGCTGCGCCGCTTCAGCGCTTAGCAGGCGGCAGGCGGCGAAACAGCGTGGGATAGTCGATCACGAGGCCGTCTTCATCGACGCGCAGGTTCGCGGTGAAGTCGCGGAAGATGCCTTCGTAGCGGTATTCGCGATCGGGCTCGATGCAGACATAGGCCTGCTCGACGCGTTTGGGCTCGAGCCCCGGCGCCGCGATATAGGCGACCTCGATCGGCCGGCGTTCGCCGCGCGCGAGATTCAGGCGCCGGATCGGCAGCGAATTCGTGAACGGCGTGGCCGCGATGTCGATATCGATGCAGCCTTCGATCGCCTCGAGCACGCGGCCTTCGCCATCGCGCCAGTGCCCGTGGCCATCGCCGTGCATCGCGAATGCCTTGCCGCCCATCACGCGGAACGCCGCGTAAGTCGCGCGCCAATGTGCGTCGCAATGCACCGTGTAGCAAAGGCCATAGGCCTGGCCGTAGCGCTGCCCGACCACCACGCTTTCCACGCGGATCGCGCCGCCGCTCGAATCGAAGGCCAGATGCTCGATGCCTTCGCCCTCTTCCGACACCCAACGTAGCTCACGCATGGCTCGTCTCCTTGCAGGCCGCAGCAGCGGCCATCCCAGTGGGCATACCACCAGGAATACTACCGGCAAATAGCGACTATCAACGCCCGCGCATGCGCAAGATGGGCCGCTTCGCCTATCCTCGCGCTGCGGGCCGACCGGGCGCGGTTTCCGGCCCGCCGCTTTTGTTTTGGTCCGCCTTGTGGTCCACTCTGGCCCCGACCCGCTCGAATCCGCATTTCCCAGGCCGCGCCTTCCTCGTTCCCGTTCGCCCATCATGTCCACCCCAGCGCCCGCTCAAGCCAATCCGGACGCCGCTTTCGCCAGCCCAACCGCCAACGCTGCGGCCACGGACGCCCCGCCAGGCTTCACCGAGCACGTGCGCACGCTGCTGCGCAGCCTCGGCCAGATCGTCCTGCAGCGGCATGCCGGCACCGGCGTCTGCCTGCTCGCGGCGCTCGCGCTGTGCGACCTGTGGCTCGCGTGCGCGGCGGTAATCGGCGCGGCGACGGCCAATCTCTGCGCGCGAAGGGCCGGCCACCCGTACGCGGAGATCCGCGACGGCCTCGTAGGCTTCAATGGCGCGCTTGCCGGACTGGCGGCCATCACGTTCGCGGGCGAGAACGTCACGGCCGCGGTGCTCGCCGTGCTCGCGGCGGCGGCCACCGCGTGGATCGGCGCGCAGCTCGTGCGCTGGCTGCGCCGCGTGGGCCTGTCCGTCTATTCGGCGCCCTGCCTCCTCGCGACCTGGCCCTGGATGGCGCTGGGCTTCGGCAACCAGCGCACCACGATGGCCAGCGCCATCGCGTCGGCCCATCTGGCCCCGTCCTGGCTCGATGCGGCGGCGGGCGTATTGAGCGGCGTCGCGCAAACCACCTTCGCCACGGGCGCGCTACCGGGCCTCGTGCTGCTCGCGGGCCTCGTCTGGTCGTCGCGCCGGGCCGCGGCCTACGCGCTCGGCGGCGCGGCGCTCGCGACCGTCATCGAATACGCCGTCGGTGTGCCGCCCGCGAGCTTCACGGCAGGCCTGTGCGGTTTCAACGGCGCGCTCGCGGCGCTTGCGGCCAGCTCGCTCGGCCCGCGCGCCGCAATCTGTGCGACGATGCTTGCCGCGGCGCTGCATCTGAGCGCCATGCGTTTGGGCATGCCCGGCATGACCGCTCCGTTCGCGCTCGCCGGATGGACCGCCCACAGCGCGTGGCGCCTGATCACGCCGGGCGGGCCACGGTCGCGCCAGGCGCCTGCGCCGGGCGCGGTGGCAAAATCACCCGAAATCGGCGCCGACACCGCGCACGGCGCGCTGCCCGATGAAACGGGCAAATTCGCCACGCTGCACATCGGGACGCAAATCGAGCCCGGCACCCGTCCCGAAGTCCGCTGAAGTTCACCGAAATTCGCTGAAGGAGAGCAGTCCATGTCATTCGCCCATCGTCCGGCCAGCATTGCCGCCGACGCCGCCCCGCCCTCCGCCGAGGAGCAGCAGCTGCGCGTGGACCTTGCCGCCGCCTACCGGCTCATCGCGCTCTACGGCTGGGACGACCTGATCTACACGCACGTCTCCGCCGCCGTGCCCGGCGAGCCCGGCCGCTTCCTGATCAACCCGTTCGGCCTCGCCTTCGACGAGGTGTGCGCCTCGAATCTGGTGAAGATCGACACCGAAGGGCGCATCGTCGGCAACAGCGTGCATCCGGTCAACGCAACCGGTTTCGCGCTGCACGCGGCCGTGCACCTCGCGCGCCCCGACGCCGTGTGCGTGATGCATCTGCACAATACGGCGGGCATCGCCGTCTCGATCCAGCGCGACGGCCTGCTGCCCGCCTCGCAGCATGCGCTGCGCTTCTACGGCCAGCTTGGCTGGCACGACTACGAAGGGCTCTCGTTCTCGCCTGCCGAAGGCACGCGCCTCACGGCGAGCCTGGGCGCGCATCCCGCGATGCTGCTGCGCAACCACGGCACGCTCACCACGGGCCGCACCATCGCCGAAGCATTCGTGCTGATGGCGACGCTCATCAAGGCCTGCGAGATCCAGTTGCAGGCCCAGGCGGGCGGCGTGCCGCTCGTGCTGCCCACGCCCGAAGTCTGCGCGCACACGGCAGAGCAACTGCGCGACGGCGGCGCGATCGAAGGCGTGCTCGAATGGCCCGCACTGCTGCGCAAGCTCGACCGCATCGACACGTCATATCGCGACTGATTGCAACTGGTCGCGACTCAACCCGTTTCATTACCCCTGCAAACAAGGAGATCCCTATGCCGACTTTCCACATCGAGATGTTCGAGGGCCGCAGCGTCGAGAAAAAGCGCGAACTCGCCGCCGCGCTCACCGAGACCACCTGCAAGGTGCTGGGCGTGGACGCCCAATCGGTCGACATCATCTTCACCGACGTGAAGACCGAAGACTGGGCGACGGGCGGCAAGCTGTGGAGCGATCCGCGCTGAGTTAGCCCGATTGAATAGATCGTCGTCCTGACGATCTTGATGCTCCATCGCGAGGCCGCGCCGCGGCCTCGCTCCTGCCTCGCCCTCCCGATTCGAAGGTCTCGAATTCCCGCACCTGGGCGAATTGACGCACCACAGGCGCCTACAACACGAATCGCGCCCGATTTGACACAAATTGACGCAGTGCGCACCCCACGCCGCCCAATCGATTTGCAGTGAATCCTTAATCTAAACTGATCCATATCAACGATTTAGCGCACAACTTCGTCGCTTGACGATTGACTACTGCGACACGCTGGCGCACGTCGCAGTGCAGCAAACCTCAGCCTGTTCCCCTACGCTTACGTCCATTCGCACGGCGCATCACGCGCGCGAAAACGCTTTCCGCTACGCAAGCAACTAGCAGGCACGCACATGCAATCGTCACTCTCGGCATTCGATCTGGCCCGGCTGCAATTCGCCTTCACCGTCTCCTTTCACATCGTCTTTCCGGCGCTCTCCATCGGCCTCGCGAGCTTTATCGCGGTGCTCGAAGCCTGCTGGCTCAAGACCCGCAAACCGTTCTACAAGGACCTGTGCCTGTTCTGGTCGAAAATCTTCGCCGTGGCCTTCGGCATGGGCGTTGTCTCGGGCGTGGTCATGAGCTACCAGTTCGGCACCAACTGGGCCGGTTTCTCCTCGTTCGCGGGCCCGGTCACCGGACCGCTTCTCATGTACGAGGTGATGACCGCGTTCTTTCTCGAAGCGGGCTTCCTCGGCATCATGCTGTTCGGCTGGAACCGCGTGAGCCCGCGCGCGCACTTCGGCGCAACGCTGATGGTCGCCATCGGCACGCTCATTTCCACCTTCTGGATTCTCGCGTCGAATAGCTGGATGCAGACGCCGCAAGGCTTCAAGGTGGTGGACGGCCATGTCGTGCCCACCGACTGGTTCAAGGTCATCTTCAACCCCTCGTTCCCGTACCGCCTCGCGCACATGGCGATTGCCGCCTTCATCGTGGCCGCGCTCGTGGTCGCCGCGACCGGCGCGTGGCATCTGCTCAAAGGCCGGCGCGACGCCGCCGTGAAAAAGATGTTCGCGATGGCGCTCGGCCTGCTGCTCGTGCTCGCGCCGTTGCAGGCCATCGTGGGCGATGCACACGGCCTGAACACGCGCGAATACCAGCCCGCCAAGATCGCCGCGATCGAAGGCATCTGGGACACCGAGCAGGGCGGCACCGCGCTCAACCTGTTCGGCCTGCCCGACATGGAAGCGGAAACCACGCGCTACGCCGTGAAGATTCCGCATCTGGGCAGCCTGATCCTCACGCATAGCTGGGACGGCGAAATCAAGGGCCTCAAATCGTTCCCGGCCGAGGAGCGCCCGAACTCGACGCTCCTGTTCTGGACCTTCCGCGTGATGGTTGGATTAGGCATCCTGATGATTGTGCTGGGCGTGGCCGGCTGGTGGCTGCACCGGCGCGGCACGCTCTACGAGTCGCGCGCGTTCCAGCGCTTCGCGCTGGCGATGGGCCCCACCGGTTTCGTCACGCTGCTCGCGGGCTGGATCACCACCGAAGCGGGCCGCCAGCCGTGGGTGGTCTACGACGTGATGCGCACTTCGCAAGCGGTCTCGCCGCTCACGACGCAGCAGGTCAGCGTCTCGCTGATGACCTTTGTCGTCGTGTACTTCCTCGTGTTCGGCACGGGCATCTACTACATGCTCAAGCTCATGCGCAGCGGCCCCGCGCTGCCCGGCGAGCGCGCGCGGAGCGCGCCCGCGGCACCTGCCGCCCCCATCGCGCCCGCCCCGCGTATCGCGAGCCAACCCGCGAGCCAACCCGCGCGCCGCCCGACGCGCGCCGCCGATCAGTTGATCGACGCGTGATGCCCGGACCCACACGACCCCGCACGAACCGCAATCGAAAAGAGGCAACGCAAACATGGACGTCACCATCATCTGGGCCGCGATCATCGCGCTCGGCCTTTTACTCTACGTGGTGCTGGACGGCTTCGATCTGGGCATCGGCATCGTGTTTCCGCTGTTCCCCGACGAAGACGAGCGCGACCTCATGATGAACACGGTCGCGCCCGTCTGGGACGGCAACGAGACCTGGCTGGTGCTAGGCGGCGCGGGGCTGTTCGCCGTGTTCCCCATCGTCTATTCGACGGTGCTCTCGGCGCTCTATCTGCCGCTCGTGTTCATGCTCGTGTGCCTGATCTTCCGCGGCGTGGCCTTCGAGATTCGCGCGAAGGCCAAGCGCACGAAGCATCTGTGGGATCTCGCGTTCATCGGCGGCTCGACGGGCGCGGCGTTCTTCCAGGGCATCGCACTGGGCGCCTTCCTGCAGGGCATTCCGATGACCGACGGGCGCTTCGCCGGCGACGCGTTCGGCTGGCTCACGCCGTTCAGCCTGCTCTCGGGCTTCGGGCTCGTGGCGACCTATGCGCTGCTTGGCAGCTGCTGGCTCGTCGCCAAAACCGAGGGCGATCTGCAGCGCCGCCTGCACAAGCTGGTGTGGCCGCTCACGGTCATGCTGCTCGGCTTCATCGCGCTCGTGAGCGTGTGGACGCCGCTGCAAGACCCGGTCATTGCGCAACGCTGGTTCGGTTCGGGTCTGTTCTGGCGGCTCGCGCCAGTGCCGCTGCTGGTGCTCGCGAGCGCCATCTGGATGCGCTGGGCCGTGCAGTCGCGCCGCCACAAGACGCCGTTCGCCGCCGCGCTCGCCCTCGTGCTGCTCGGCTACGTGGGGCTGCTCGTGAGCCTGTGGCCCTATGCGATTCCGCAGCAGCTCACGCTCTGGCAAGCGGCCGCGCCGCGCGAGAGCCAGACCTTCACGCTGATCGGCGCGTCGTTCATCCTGCCCATCATCGTCGCGTACACAGCGATGAGCTACTGGGTCTTCCGAGGCAAGCTCCGTCATGGCGACATCCATCACTACCACTAAGCCGCGAACGCGCGCGCTGCCCGGCTGGCTCTGGTTCGTGCTGCTCTGGTGCGGCGGCGTGGGCGCGGCCATCTCGCTCGGCTTCGCGTTCAAGGTCTTCATGAACCTCACGCTCTTCGCCGTTAAATAAAGCGCGCCGCGTTAGGGCCTGTTCCCACTAATAACAGGCCCTATACTGTAGGCCATCTGTAACTTCAGCGATAAAAGCCATGCAGCAGATGACCTTCATGGAATGCGTGAAACACGCGTGGTGCAGCACACGGGACGCGTTCACGCGCATGCCGGCGCTCGTGCTCGGCACCTTCGTCGCCTATGCCGTGCTCGGCGGGCTGGCGCTGGCCGGCCGGCCCTTGCCAGGCGACGGCGAGGGGCCGTCCACGGGTCTCGTGCTGCTGGCCAACCTGGCCTCGCTGCTCAATGCACTCGTCTATGTCTGGTTCACGCTGAAGGTCTACCGCTTCGTGCTGCTCGACGAGCCCACGACGCCGCTCGTCGCATCCGGAGCGAGACCGCTCTTGCGCATCGTGGCGCTGGGCCTCGTCATGATGCTTGCGCTGGTGGGCATCGCGGCTGCGTTGTGGCTGGTGCTGCGCCCGCGTCACGAGGGCGGCGTGGCCTTTCTTTCGCTGATCGTCGGCGCGATCTGGGTGTTCATCGGCGTGCGGCTCAGCCTGCTCTATCCGTCGCTCGCAATCGGCGGGCGCTTCGCTCTGGGCGCTGCGTGGCGTGACAGCCGTGGACACTTCTGGAGCGTGCTGGGCGTTTCGTGCGTAGCGGCGCTGCCGCTGCTCGTCTGCGGCGTGCTCGCGCTGATTGGCCTGGGCGTCGCCGGCGTCACGCCCGAGGACGTGGAAACGCCCGCGTGGATTACCGTGCTCGCCATCGGGCAGAGCGTCGTCAATGTCACCTTCGCGCTGCTCACGAGCACGGCGCTCGCCTGGCTTTATCGGCGCTACGCGAACGAACTGGCAAATGGCGGCGGCGCGAATGCCGCCCGCAGCCGCTGAGTGTGCCTGGCGCGCCGCACTTTAGCGGCGCCAGCGTGCCCTGCCCGCGCGCGATTCACCAGACGCCGGGCACGAACCGATACTTCACCCGCTCCAGATACTCGCGGTAGCCAGTCAGTTCCGCGGCGAGCACGCGCTCTTCCCGCACTGCGCGCCAGCCGATCCCGGCCACCATCAACGGCACACACGCAAAGCCCCACCACGAGCCGAGCATGAGCGGCGTGCCCGCCAGCAGCGGAATCGCGAACGCATACATGGGATGGCGCACGTAGGCATAGGGGCCGCTATCGGTCACCGTGTGGCCGCGGTCGCGCTGGATCTTCACGACGGGCGCGGCGTAGCGGTTGGCCGTGAACACCGCGCGCATGGCGTACAGGCTCACGAAGATCCCCGCCGCGCCACACATGCCGAGCCAGAACGGCACGTGTGACCAGTGAAAGCGCATGGCGTCGATGCCGATCAGGCACAGCCACGCGCACCAGCCCACCGAGACCGCCATCATGAAGATGCGGTCCCAGACCGCCTGCTCACGCTGGGTGAGCGGCGCGAGGCGTTCGGCAAGCAGGCCGGGGTCGGTGCGCGCGAGCCACAGTCCGATCCACGAGCCCAGCACACCCCATTCGAGCAGCCACAGCCATGCCGCACCCCACGCGAGCGTGCCGGCCGCGACGAACAGCAGCGCGCCCTGAAACACCAGCCAGATGAACGTCTGCACGAGCAGACGCTTGACGAGAGCGTTGTCCAACGTGTCCTCCTGTCGGCCAGAGTTAGCGCTTCAGTTGTCGATCGGAGTGGGTGCTTCAGCACCTACTCCGATCCCATGCAAAGCTCGCTAGCGACTCGCGCCCCGCCCTTGCACGCGCGCGAACAGCGCGTCCATGTCGAAGCCCGCGGTATCCAGGCCGAACTGCTCGTTCAGGCAGCGCGCGAGTTCCGCTGCATTCTCGATGGTGCGCTCCGTCGTGCGCTGGCCTTTCGCGTCGCGCTCCGTATAGCGGTCGTTAAAGAGAATCGCGCGGCTGTCTTCGCGCGCGATGCAGGCGATCAGGCTCTCGGTGAAAAACGATTGCGGCGACGCCGATGTGTACCAGTTCGCCAATTCGTAATCGACCCATTGCGCGGGCGCGTCGTCGAAGCGGTAGACGTCGATCCATTCATTGCCGTCGTACTGCTCGAGCTTCCACTCGCGATCGCCGAGCGGCGTGAGCCGCGCGGGTTCGAGCAGCGTCTCCTGCGCGCCGCGCTCGGCGAACGCCAGCGGCGCGCACAGCGAGGCGCTGCCGAAACCCACGTCCACCAGCCAGGCCGCGCCGTCCACATGCACGCGCAACAGCATGTGCGTGCGCGGCGTGATCGTGCCAGCCGGACGGCCGAACAGCACGCGCGCGGCCAGCGGCTCGATGCGAAAACCCAGCTGCATGAGTGCGTGCGCGAGCACCGTGTTGTGCTCGAAACAGTAGCCGCCGCGCCGCGACGCCACGAGCTTGGCAAACACATCGGGCGGCGCGACCGACACGCGGCGCGCGGCAAACGGATCGAGGTTCTCGAACGCAATCACACGCGGATGCAGGCGATGCAGTTCACGCAGCACGTCGAGCGATGCGCGGCGCTCGCCGCGGTAGCCGATACGCGCGAAATAACGATCGAGGTCGAAATGGAAATCGAGGTCGGACATGAAGGCGACTCGCTATTCGAAGGAATCCAAATGGCCCGGAAACCGGCCCAATGCCGTGATGATATTCGGTTTCTTTCTTCATACCGAATACCGTCGAAGCTGGCTAATTGCTATCACCAGAGCCACTTCTGAAAGGCTTCAGTAATACCCGCGCTTACACCACGTAATTGTTTTGATAATCATTCTCATTCGTGTTGACGATCCCATTCACAATGAGTACGATGGCGCCGCCATTAACGTAAATGATTCACGCCAGCTGCGAATAGCGCACACCGATGCGGTCCGGTCAGGGAAGAAAGCAAAAAGTAAGGACTACGATGAAGTTCACCAGGTCAGCCCGCTCATTTTCACGACGCCCCCCCGCGACGCACAGGCTCGCGATCTGGGCGGCGTGCGCTGCGTTCACATGCGGCAGCGCCCAGGCGCAGACCAGCAGCAACCCCGACGCGGCGCCCGAGGCTCCCGAAGCCGATCTCTCGATCCAGGCGCAACCGTCGAACTTCTGGACCGGCATCTGGACCCGCCAGAACCTGCTCGGCGACATGGGCGGCCTGCGCCCCTGGCTCGGCAAGTATGGCGTGACGTTTCAGTTAACCGAAACGAGCGAATACCTCGCGAACCTGCGCGGCGGCCTCAATCGCGGCGGCACCTATGACGGCCTCACCACCGCGACGGTCCAGGTCGACACGAGCAAGGCGCTCGGCATTCCCGGCGGCCTCTTCAACGTCAGCGCACTGCAGATTCACGGCACCAACCTGAGCGCGCGGAATCTGGGCACGCTGAACACGGCAAGCGGTATCGAAGCGCAAGCCTCCACGCGCCTGTGGGAAATGTGGTACCAGCAGTCGTTCCTCGACAAGAAAGTCGACGTGAAGATCGGTCAGCAAAGCATCGACCAGGAATTCATCACGAGCCAGTATGCCGCGCTGTTCGTCAACACGATGTTCGGCTGGCCCGCACTGCCCTCGTACGACATGCCGTCGGGCGGGCCGGCTTATCCGCTCGCGGGGCTCGGCGTGCGCGTGCGCGGCCAGATCGCGCCCGCGCTCACCGGCCTGCTTGGCGTGTTCGACGGCGACCCGCTCGGCAACGACCCGAGCAACTTGAGCGGCACGAACTTCAACTTGCACAACGGCACGATGGTGATCGGCGAGTTGCAGTACGCGATCAACCAACCGTCCGAGGGCCAACTCGAGAGCGCGGATAGCAGCCACGCGCTGCCCGGCACCTACAAGCTCGGCTTCTGGTACAACAACAACGCGTTTGCCGACCAGCGCTACGACAACACCGGGCTCTCGCTCAACAACCCTGCCACAACCGGCATCGCCGCACAGCATCACGGCAACTTCAGCATCTACGCCGTGGCCGACCAGATGATCTGGCGCCCCGACCCCGACGAGGCGCGCAGCATCGGCGTGTTCGCGCGCGTGATGGGCGCGCCGGGCGACCGCAATCTCGTCGACTTCTCCGCCAATGCCGGCATCGTGATGAAGGCACCGTTCAAGGGCCGCGACAACGATAGCGTCGGCCTCGCGCTCACCTATATCAAGGTCGGCAATAACGTGCACGACCTCGATCTGGACTATCGCGCCTTCAACACGGGGCCATACGGTGTGCGCACCCAGGAGACCACGCTCGAAGCGACGTACCAATATCAGGTTACGCCGTGGTGGCTGTTGCAGGCCGACGCGCAGTACACCTTCAACGCCGGCGCCGGGCAGAACCCGAGCGACCCGACCCAGGCGCTGCGCAACACCTTCGTGGTGGGCGTGCGCACCAACATTACTTTCTGATCCTGAGCATCATGTTCAACCCCAGGCCCTCAAGCACGCCGGCGATCGAAGCCGCATCGTTCACGCATGCCCCAAGCGCCGTACGGAGCAATACGATGAACCACGCCACGCGCAAGCTCCTGCTGTGCTCTGCCCATGCCACGCGCGCCGCACTCGCGCTCGGCCTTGCCGCCCTTTTCGGCGGCACGCCGCTCGCCGCGCACGCGGACCCGCAGGGCCTGCTCGAAACGGTCCACCATCACACCACGCTCATCAACACGGTACCCGACAACGGCGACCAGAACCCGTATGCGATTTATGTCGCGCCGGTGAGCGCCGGGACCGTGAAGCAGGGCGACGTGCTGGTCGACAATTTCAACAACGCCGCGAACCTGCAGGGCACCGGCAGCACCATCGTCGACTATCACCCCGACACGAAGCAGATGACGCTGTTCGCGACCATTCCGCGCGATCTCAAGGAGTGCCCGGGCGGCGTGGGACTGTCCACCGCGATGACGATGCTGAAGTCGGGCTGGGTGATCGTCGGCAGCACGCCGAGCAACGACGGTACGACCAACACCAAGGGTGCGGGCTGCCTGATCGTGCTCGACAGCAGCGGCAAGATTGCCAAAGCGATCAGTACGCCGAACATAAACGACCCGTGGGGCAACATGGCCGTGGTCGACAACGGCGACCACGCCACGCTGTTCGTGAGCAACGCGGGCTTCGGCGTGGGCGGCGCGGACGGCAATCCACCCGTGTTCAAGCAATCCACGGTGCTGCGCCTCGACCTCGATATCGCGCACGGCCAGGCGCCGGTCGTAAAGAGCGAGACGGTGGTGGCGAGCGGCTTCGGCGCGCAGGCCGACAAAGGCGTGTTTCTCGTCGGCCCGACCGGGCTCGCCCTTTCGCCCGACAACAAGCAGCTCTACGTGTCGGACGCGATCGGCAATCGCATCAACGTGATCGAAGATCCGCTCACGCGCGACACGAGCGCGGGCGTGGGCCGCCAGCTCACCGCCGATGGCCTGCTGCACCGCCCGCTTGCGATGATCGCGACGCCCCAGGGCCACCTGCTCGTGACCAACGCGCTCAATGGCCAGGTTGTCGAGATCGACCCGGCAACGGGCAAGCAGCTTTACGCACGCTGGATCGACACCGACAAGGCTCAGTCGCCGCCGGGCAGCGGCGACCTCTTCGGCATCGCGCTCACTCCGGCGGGCGATGGCTTCTACTACGTCGAAGACGACGTGAACACTCTTGTGCTGGCGAAATAACATGTCCTCCGAAGACTCCCAAGACCGTCCGGCGCGTCTCGCGCGGCGCGGTTTCCTGAAGGCCGGCGGCGCCGCGATTGCAGCCGGCGCTTCGCTTGGCGCGGGGCTTGCTGTGCCGGGCCAGGCGCAAGCCGCCGAAGGCAAGCAACACGCCATGGCCGCCGATCCGATACATGCTGTCGAGCCGTTCTACGGCGAGCACCAGGGCGGCATCGTCACGGCGCAGCAGGCGCACACTTACGTGGCGGCGTTCGACCTTACGACTACGTCGCGCGACGACGTGATCAAGCTGCTGCGCGAGTGGACCGAGTCCGCTGCGCGCATGACGCAGGGCCATAGCGCGGCGGCACTCGACGGCGCAGGCAACGACAGTCCCGCGCCGGATTCCGGCGACGTCCTCGGTCTCGGGCCGGCCGGCCTCACGGTGACATTCGGCTTTGGCCCGGGTCTGTTCACCTCGGAAGGCAAGGACCGCTATGGGCTAGCGCACCTGCGGCCCGCCGCGCTCGTCGACTTGCCGCGCTTCAATGGCGACCAGCTGATTGCCGAAAAAACCGGCGGCGACCTCTACGTGCAGGCCTGCGCGCACGACGCACAAGTGGCCTTTCACGCGGTGCGCCAACTCGCGCGCCAGGGCTACGGCAAGCTGCGCATGCGCTGGGGCCAGGCCGGCTTTCTCTCCGGCCCGCGCGGGCAAACGCCGCGCAATCTCATGGGCTTCAAGGACGGCACCAACAATCCGCCTACCGGCGACCGGGCGGCGATGAACCAGTTCGTCTGGGCCACCGCCTCCGACGCGCCATGGATGCAGGGCGGCACCTATACGGTGGTGCGCCGCATTCGCATCACGCTCGAGCACTGGGACCAGATGGAATTGGGCTTCCAGGAGCAGGTGTTTGGCCGCCGCAAATACAGCGGCGCGCCCATCGGCAAAGACAAGGAATTCGATGCCGTCGACCTGAACGCCCAGGACAAGGACGGCAATGCGCTGATTCCCGACAACTCGCACGTGCGCCTCTCGAACCGCGCTTCGAACAACGGTGCGCAGATCCTGCGCCGTTCGTACTCGTATAACGACAGCACGAACTTCTACATCGAACGCTGGCCGCCATGGCGCCAGGAAACCGAATATGACGCGGGTCTCATCTTCATCGCCCACCAGGCCGACCCGCGCACGGGCTTCATTCCGATCAACGAGAAGCTCGCGAAGTTCGACATGATGAACCAGTTCACCACCCACGTGGGCAGTGCGATCTTCGCGTGTCCGCCGGGCGCGAAGGCCGGTTCGTTCGTGGGCGCCGAGCTGTTCGACGCCTGAAAAAAGCCCTATTGCAGATTCATTCCGGATTCAATCGACAAGAACGGACCAAGACAGATCATGAACACGACGTTTATCCGTGCACGCGTACTCGCCATCGCGCTCGCAAGTGCATTGCCACTCGCCGCGCACGCCGCCTCGATCACGCTCTATAGCGCCCAGCACGAGCAGGTGGTGAACCAGCTCGCCAAGGACTTCGAGAAGCAGACCGGCATCGACGTGAAGATCCGCAGCGGCGAAGGCCCGGCGCTCGCCGCGCAACTCGTGGCTGAAGGCGAGAAGACGCCCGCCGACGTCTACTTCACCGAGAACTCCCCCGAGCTGATGCTGCTCGAGGAAAAGGGCTTGCTTGCGCCCGTGCAGAGCGCGACGCTCGCGCAGGTTCCCGCCCGCTATAACTCGCCGGCCAGCCAGTGGGTGGGCGTGACCGCGCGCGAGAACGTGCTCGTCTACAACACGACGAAGCTCCAGCCCTCGCAACTGCCGCAGTCGATCTTCGACCTCGCCAAGCCCGAGTGGAAGGGCAAGGTAGGGATCGCGCCGAGCGACGCCGACTTCCTGCCGCTCGTAGAGGCCGTACGCGCCGCCAAGGGCGAAGCCGCGACGCTCGCCTGGCTCAAGGGACTGAAGAACAACGCGCAGGTCTTCGACGACGACGAAGGCGTGACGGCAGCGGTCAACCGCGGCGCTGTCGTAACCGGCATCATCAACAACTACTATTGGGACCGTCTGCACGCGGAACTCGGCGACAAGCAGACCCGCAGCGCCGTCGCCCAATTCGCCGACGGCGACGTGGGCGCGCTCGTGAACGTCTCGGGCGCGGCGGCGATGAAGGCCGCACACAACCCGGACGGCGCACAGAAGTTTCTCGCCTATCTCGTGAGCGAGCGAGCGCAGAAGCTTATTGCGCAAGGCCATATCAGCTTCGAATATCCGCTGCGTCCCGGCGTGGCGGGCGATCCGATCAACAAGCCGTTCGATCAGTTGAAGCCGCCGGCGCTGACCATCCAGCAGCTCGGCGACGACAGCCAGGCAGGCCGTCTGCTGCGCCAGGCCGGGTTGCTGTAATTCGATATGGATGACTGAATAAATCGTGAGTGAAGCCACTACGCCGGCGCAAATCATGCCACTGCAAAGCACGGACGATGCAACCAGCAAGCCGGTACGCCGGCGGGCGCCGCGCGCGCTTTTTCTGGCTGCGGCGCTCGGCCCCGTGCTCGTGCTGTTGCCGCTTGCGCTAACGTTCTGGCGCGCGCTCTCATTCGGCTTGGCCGATGCAAGCGAGCTCCTGTTCAGGCCGCTCGTGGGCGAGTTGCTCGTCAACACGCTGAGCATCACCGTGAGCGCGACGCTCGCCTCGGCGGTGCTCGGCACCGCGCTCGCCTGGTTTGTCGAGCGCACCGACGTGCCGGGGCGCCGCCTGTGGGCCTTGCTCGCCGCCGCGCCGCTCGCGATGCCGGCGTTCATCACGAGCTATGCGTGGGTCTCGCTGAGCCTCGATTTGCAGGACTTTCTCGGTGCGCTGGTGGTCATCACGACCGCCTATTTCCCGCTTGTCTACCTGCCCGTGGCCGCGGCGCTGCGCGGGCTCGATCCCGCGCTCGAAGAATGCGCGCGCGCGCTCGGCTGCAACCGCTGGACCACCTTCGCGCGCGTCGTGCTGCCGCAATTGCGCCCCGCCCTGCTCGGGTCGATGCTGCTCGTCGCGCTCGGCGTGCTCTCGGAATTCGGGGCGTTCACGCTGCTGCGCTTTCGCACTTTCACCACCGAGATTTACGCGGAATACCGCACAAGCTTCGATGGCGGCGGCGCATCGCTGCTCGCGTGCGTGCTGATCCTGCTGTGCCTCGTATGCCTCGTGTTCGAATTCCGCGTGCGTGGACGCGCGCGCTACGAGCGCGTCGATCGCGGCGCGCGCCGCGCCGCCGTGCGCCACACGCTCGGCCGCTGGCGCTGGCCGGTCGCAGCCGGCTTCGCCGCGCTCAACGTGGGCACGCTGGGCGTGCCGCTCGGCATGATCGTCTATTGGCTCACGCAGCCCGGCGCCGCTGCGATCACGCCCGCCGACGTCTCACCCGAACTGCTGTTTTCGGCCACCTTTGCGTCACTGCGGCTCGGGCTCATTGCCGCCGTTTTCACGACCCTGCTCGCTTTGCCGCTCGCGTGGCTGCTCGCACGCTTTCCTGGCCGCGCCGCCACCTTTCTCGAACGCACCGCATTTATCGCGCAGGGCGTGCCGGGCCTCGTCATCGCACTCGCCATTGTCTCGCTCGCCGTGCGCATGCTCGAGCCGCTCTACCAGGGCACCACGCTGCTGATCGCGGCCTACGCCATCCTGTTCCTGCCGCTCGCGCTCGTAAGCGTGCGCGCGGCGTTGCTGCAAGCGCAGCAGCGCCTCGAAGAAACGGCGCGCTCGCTTGGCCTCGGCTGGTTCGCCACGCTGCGCCGCGTCGTGCTGCCGCTCGCGGCGCCCGGGCTTGGCGCGGCGGCGTCGATGGTCTTCATCTCGGTCGTGACCGAGCTGAACGCGACGCTGCTGCTCGCGCCCATCGGCACCAAAACGCTCGCCACCCAGGTCTGGTCCGATACTTCGACGCTCGCGTTCGCGGCCGCCGCGCCCTATGCGGCGCTGCTCACCGCGCTCTCGCTCGCGGCCTCGGGCCTGCTGTTCGCGTTCGCGGGCAAGTCGGCGCTCGCCGCGCATGCGCCCCTGCCCGCGCCTTCGGACACGCCGGCTGCCGGCTCCGCAACACACTGACCGTCACCCATTGCGCACATGAGCACACTTCGCATTTCCGGCGTCTCCAAGTCCTTCGACGGCCATCCCGTGCTGCAAGACGTCCACCTCACGGTGAACTCGGGCTCGCTGGTCGCGCTGCTCGGCCCCTCGGGCAGCGGCAAGACCACGCTGCTGCGCCTGTTATGCGGCTTCGAGCGCGCCGATGCGGGAACGATCGAAATCGGTGGCGCACGTGTGGCCGGCGAGTCGCTGCATCTGCCCGCGGAGCAGCGCCGGATCGGCTATGTGCCGCAAGAAGGCGCGCTCTTTCCGCATCTGAGCGTGGCCGGGAACATCGTTTTTGGTCTGCCGCGCACGCAACGGCGCGCACAACATCGCATGGCCGAACTGCTGGAGCTCGTCGGTCTGCCGCAGTCCTATGCGAATCGTGCGCCACACCAGCTCTCGGGTGGACAACAGCAGCGCGTGGCGCTCGCGCGCGCACTGGCGCCCTCGCCAGGTCTCGTGATGCTCGACGAGCCGTTCTCGTCGCTCGACGCCGCGCTGCGCTTGGAAACGCGCGAGGCCGTGGCGCGCGCACTCGCGGCGGCCGGCGCAACCGCCGTGCTGGTGACGCACGACCAGGCCGAAGCGCTCTCGCTCGGCCATGAAGTGGCCGTGCTGTGGCGCGGACGTCTCGTGCAGCAAGCGCCGCCGCAAACGCTCTATCGCCGCCCCGTCACACGCGAGCTTGCCGCGTTCGTGGGCGAAGCGGTGCTCCTGCCAGGCCGTGTCGCCGGAGGAGCGGCGCATTGCGCGCTCGGCGCACTGCCGCTGGCCGACGGCATTCGGCATGAAAGCGGCGACGTCGACGTGATGCTGCGCCCCGAGCAGATCGACGTGCTCCCCCCGGCCGCGGCCGGCGACGGCACGCTCGATGCACTCGTGCGCGAAGTGACTTTCCAGGGACAAGACGCGGCGCTCACGCTGGAGCTTGCCGGCATGCCGACGACACTGCGCGCCCGCGTGCCGGGCTATCGCACGCCACGCCCCGGCGAACGCGTGCGCATCGCCGTGGGCGGCGAAGTCAGCGTCTATCCCCGATAACGGCGCCCGATGCAGGCGGACGCCGCACCGAAAGATCCTGAACCATCTGCTCTACGAAATAATCGCACGTAGGCCGATTCGATTTCACGCTGCGCGCAACGACAATGTCGAGCGGCTCGATCCTGGGCAGCCCCTGCGCCTCGCCGAGGATCTCGAAGCGCGGCGGCACGCTGCAGCGCGTGAGCGCCACCACCGCGATGCCCGCCTCCACCGTCGCCATCAGCCCCATCAGGCTCGCGCTGCTATAGGCCGCGCGATAGCGAATGTGCGCCGCATCGAGCGCCGCCACCGTATGCGCGCGCGCCACGCTGCCGTGCTCATATAGGCCCACCGGCAGCGGCGACATCGCGAGCGGCGCGGGATCGTCGGCCAAGCCCACCCACACCATGTCCTCGCTGCGCACGAATTCGCCGCGCAGCTTTTTATCGCGCGTGACGAAGGCGATGTCGATCTTGTTGTCCGCCAGCATCGGCCCGAGCGCGACGCTCTGCGCGCACACGATCTCGATCTCCACATGCGGATAGAGCGTCGAAAAGCGCTTGAGCACTGGCGAGAGCAGCGCGGCCATGTAGTCGTCGGGCGCGCCCAGCACCACGCGCCCCGTCACCTCGGGCCGCACCAGCGCCGACCATGCCTCCTCCTGCAGATCGAGCGCGCGCCGCGCATATTCGAGCAGCGTATTGCCTGGCCGCGTGAGCGCGAGATTGCGCGTGTCGCGCGTGAACAGCGTAGTGCCGAGCATCTGCTCCAGCCTCTTGATCTGCATGCTCACGGCCGCCTGCGAGCGATGCACGGACACGGCGGCCTTCGTGAAGCTGCCCGCATCCGCGACGGCCGCGAAGGTGCGCAGCAGGTCGAGATCGAACTCGGGATTCATGATTCATAAGCCCCGTTGATGGAATTCTTCAATTTAATTCGTTTGCCGACACCCCGCAACTGGCGAATACTGTCCCGGTTTTCAACCGGCTTTCCATTTACCGATTCCGGCCATGCAATCCGAACTCCACTCTGGCCGCCGCCAAGGCGTCGTCATGCTCGCGGGCGGCGGGCTCCTGATGGGCACGATCGGCGTCTTCGTCGAAGAAGCGCGCCTTGGCGCGCTCACGCTCGTGTTCTTCCGCTGCTTCTTCGGCATGCTCGCGCTGGCCGGGTATTGCGCGTGGAAGGGCTGGCTCACTCGCGAGCAACTCAAGCGCCAGTTCACGCGCCGCACGTTCGCGCTCGCGTTCATCTCGGGCGTGCTGATGGTCACGCAGTGGGTGGGCTTCTTCGATTCGATTCACCGCACGAGCATCGCGGTCGCGACGGTGGTGTTTCATGTGCAGCCGTTCTGGGTCGTGCTGATGGGCGCGGCGCTCTTTCACGAGCGGTTGGGCGCGGACCGGCTCGGCTGGATCGCGATTGCGTTCGCGGGGCTCGTGCTCGCCTCGGGCGTGCTCGCGGAAAGCCATGTCGCCGACCATCCGCGCTATCTGATCGGCCTCGCCGAAGCGCTGGGCGGCTCCGTGCTCTACGCGAGCGTCACGCTGATCGCGAAGAGCCTGCGCGACTTCCGCCCGCATCTGCTCACGCTGATCCAATGCGCGGTGGGAACGATCTGCCTGCCGCTGATCGCGCCCTTCGTCGCACCGCTCCAGTTCGCGCATATCGCGCCCGCGCAATGGGGCTGGCTCGTCGGCATGGGCGTGCTGCACACGGGGCTGTCCTATGTGCTGATCTACGGCGCGCTGCCCAAGCTCACCACGCCCGTGATCGCGGTGCTACTGTTTGTCTATCCGCTCACGGCCATTGCCGTCGATGCCATCGTCTATGGCCGCGCGCTAAGCGCGCCGCAGCTCGCGGGCATGGTGCTGATCGTGCTGGCGAGCCTCGGCGTGAATCTCGGCTGGCGCCTCGTGCCGCCGGGGCTCGTGCTCAGGCGGCGCTGAAGCGCGCCGCCCTTGCTGATATAGCGAACGCTGCCCGCCTTACGAGGGCAGCGTCTCGCCCTTCGTCTCCGGTGCGAACGGAATGATGAGCAGCCCGAGCACGAACGCGAGCGCCGTAAGCGCGACCGGCACGCCCAGCGTGTGCATACGCAGCACCGCCGCGCCCAGCAGAAAGTTCACGCCCGCCCCCACGAAACGCCCGAACGACGTGCAGAATGCAAACGCCGTGGCGCGCACGCGCGTTTCGAACTGCTCGGGCAGCCACAGGCTGAACAGCGCGAAGTTGCCGCCGAAAAAGCCCAGCACGAACAGCAGCGCGATAAACGGCACGAGTCCGTTCTGCAAATAGAACGCCCAGCCGAAGCTCAAGGCAATCGTGACCGCCATGCCCGCGAAATACACCGCGAGCGTCCACTTGCGCCCGATGCGCTCGGCCATCGGCGGCAGCGCGAGGCAGCCGAGAATCGTGCCGATGGAGAGAATGCCGGTGGCGATGGAAGCCGTGCGGATGGCCTCGGCCTTGGTCGCGCCCGCGCGCGTCGCGAGCTGGATCACGGCGGAAGGCTCGTACACGGCACCAGCCCACAAGCCGATGATCGCGATGGTCAGCAGCGCGCAAGCCACCACGGTGCGCATGCGATAAGCACTGCCGAAGATCTCGCGAAGCGGGTGGCCGCGATGCACATGGCTGGCTTCGGAGCGCTTCCATGTCTGCGGCTCTTCCACGCGCGTGAGCACGAGAATGGCGACCACCACGGGAATCGCGCCGGTGAGGAACATCGCGCGCCAGCCGAAGTGCACGCCCACCGTGTAATTAAGCGCGGCAGCAATAAAGAAGCCCGCGTAATAGCCGGTCTGCAAGTAACCCGCGCCCATCTTGCGGCGATCCTCGGGCCACGACTCGGCCACATAAGTGCCCGCGAGCGCCCATTCGCCGCCGATGCCCACGCCCGCGAGAAAGCGGTAAATGCCGAGCGCCCAGACGCTCTGCGCGGTGGCCGAGAGACCCGTGAAGATCGCGAACATGAAAATCGTGCCGGCCAGCACGCGCGTGCGGCCGAAACGGTCCGCCATCGGCCCCCAGATGAACGAGAGGCCCCACCCCACCAGAAACAGCGCGAACAGGATCGAGCCCGCGAGGCCGATGTTCGCGGGCGTCGCCGCATAACCCGAACGCGGCAGCAACTCGGTGAGCGCCGGCGTGAGCACGAGTGCGTAGATGAACGAGTCCATGCCGTCGAGCGTCCAGCCGGCCCAGGCGCCCCAGAAACCCACGATCTGCGAGCGGTTGAGGGGCGTTTTCCGGGCGCGCTGCGCGGCCCCGGTTATCGAGTTCATAGGCGTCTCTCTCCATTAGTTTTCTGCACGCGCCGCACTACCATGACGCATTGGCTAGCGACCCGCTTGGGGCGCGGGTTTCGGGTTTCCGAGACTTTCAAGGTCGTCGTTTTATATATAATATTTGATCTTATGAGCCACGCAACGGATGGTTTTCCCCTGGAAGGCAGCGCCGATGCCGCCCCACAGCCCGCCCCGCAAGGATTGCCGGGCCTGCCGGGCGCAGCGGCGCCGCGCACCAGCACCTCGCGCATGATCGCGGATGCCTTGCGCACCGCCATCGTCGAAGGCACGCTCGCGCCCGACGCGCCGCTGCGCCAGGACGCGATCGCGCGCCATTTCTCGGTGAGCGCGATTCCCGTGCGCGAAGCGCTGCGCCAGCTCGCGAGCGAAGGCTGGGCAAGAATCGAGGTCAACAAGGGCGCGTGCGTCGCCTCGCTCTCGCGCGACGAAGCGCGCGAGATCTACGAGATCCGCTCGGCGCTGGAGAGCCTCGCGCTCGGGCTCGCGATTGAGCATCACACCGAGGCCACGCTGCGCGAAGTGCGCGCGCTGGCCGCCGCGGCCTCACGTGAGCGCGATCCGTCGCTCTATGTGGCGCGCAACGAGGCCTTCCATATGAGCCTCTACGCGCCCGCCGGCCGCCCTCAACTGATGGAAATGCTCGCCACCCTGCATCGCCGTGGCGAACGCTATTTGCGCCTGAAATTCGGCTTTCCCGCCTACAAAGGCGAATCGGATGCCGAGCACACCGAGATCCTCGACGCCGTGCAGCGCCGCGACATCCCCGCCGCGCAGGCGCTGGTGGCCGCGCATCTGCTCGGCACCGGCGAATTGATCTACCGTTTCCTGACCGAGCGCGCAGCGGCGCAGCCCGCCGCCAAAAAAAGGCGCGCCGGCGCGGCTTCTTCCGCCTCTCCCGCAACACCCCGCTCACGGAGCCGAACTCCCGATGAAGCCTCAAGCTGAAACGCCCACTTCGCCCGACCTTGCCAACCTGGCGCCGCGCTCGTGGACCACGCGCCGCGATGAAAAGGCCCGCCGCCTCGCCGCCATTGCCGGCTGGCTCGAAGACGGCATCCTGCCCGCCGCGCGCACGACCGAGGCGCTGGAACTGCTGATCCGCCCTGGCGACCGCGTCGCCCTCGAAGGCGACAACCAGAAGCAGGCCGACTTTCTCTCGCGCTCGTTCGCCAAAGCCGATCCCGCGAAGCTCAACAACGTCCATCTGCTGATTTCGACCATCAACCGCCCGGAACATCTGACGCTGTTCGAGCGCGGCATCGCTCACCGCGTGGACTTCTCGTTCGCGGGACCGCAGAGCCTGCGCGTCGCGCAACTGCTCGAAGACGGCCGGCTCGAAGTGGGCGCGATCCACACCTATGTGGAGCTTTACGCGCGCATGTTCGTCGACCTGATTCCGCAGGTCGCGCTGCTGTGCGCGGAAAAGGCCGACCGTCACGGCAATCTGTATACGGGCCCGAACACCGAGGACACGCCCACGATTGCCGAGGCCGCCGCGTTCAGCCAGGGCATCGTGATCGTTCAGGTTAACGAAATTGTCGACGAACTGCCGCGCGTGGACATCCCCGGCTCGTGGGTGGACGTGGTCGTGCAAGCCGACCGGCCCTTCGCGGTCGAGCCGCTGTTCACGCGCGATCCGCGCCATATCGGCGACTTGCAGGTGCTCACCGCGATGATGGCCATCAAGGGCATCTACGCACCGTACAACATCACCTCGCTCAATCACGGCATTGGCTTCGACACCGCCGCGATCGAACTGCTGCTGCCCACCTACGGCGAGTCGCTTGGCCTGAAGGGCAAGATCTGCCGCAACTGGACACTCAATCCGCATCCCACGCTGATTCCCGCCATCGAATCGGGCTGGGTCGAGAGCGTGCATTGCTTCGGCAGCGAAGTGGGCATGGAAGCGTATATCGCCGCGCGCCCCGATGTGTTCTTCACCGGCAGCGACGGCAGCCTGCGCTCGAACCGCGTGCTGTGCCAGCTTGCGGGCCAGTATGGCGTCGACCTCTTTATCGGCTCGACGCTGCAGATCGACGCCGACGCGAACTCGTCCACCGTCACGCGCGGGCGGCTGGCCGGCTTCGGCGGCGCGCCGAACATGGGCCACGATCCGCGCGGGCGACGCCACGCGAGCGACGCGTGGCTCAAGCTGCTCAAGTCGGACGGCCCGCAGGCGTCGATTGCGCGCGGCCACAAGCTGGTCGTGCAGCTCGTGGAAACGTGGAAGAAAGGCGGCGAGCCGACTTTCGTGGACGAGCTCGACGCCATCGCCGTGGGCGAGAAAAGCGGCATGCCCATCGCGCCCGTGATGATTTACGGCGACGACGTGAGCCATGTCGTGACCGAGGAAGGCATCGTGCACCTGCATCGCGCCGAAGGCATCGACGAACGGCGCGCCGCGCTCGCGGCGGTCGCGGGCGTGACGCCCATCGGCCTGCGCGCGCAGCCGCAAAAGACCGAGGAACTGCGCCGGCGCGGCATCGTTCAGTTCCCCGAAGATCTCGGCATCCGGCGCGGCGACGCGAAACGCTCGCTGCTCGCGGCGCGCAGCATCGACGATCTCGTGACGTGGTCGGGCGGGCTCTATACGCCGCCCGCACGCTTTCGCAGCTGGTGAGCACGATGCGCACGCTCTTACTGGACAGGCCGGCCGAAGGCGCGGCGGCCTCGTATAGCGCGACGCCGCGTGGCGCGTGCGACGCCGCGTTGACGCCCGACGCGCAACTCGCGCGCTTCGCGCGCGACGCGCTGATCGAGGAAGCCCGCCTCACGCCCAAGCCCGCGCTCGTGGATGCGCGCGGCAGCGGCGCCCATGTCGATCTCGATCTCGCGACGATGCTGTGTTCCGCACACGCGCTCGAACCGACCTTCGAGGCGCTCGCCCGCGCTTCGCGCGGCGCGACGCCGGGCCACGCGCTGCGCACCGATCTCGCACGCATCGGCCGCGCCGGCGAAGCCGCGATGTTGCGTGCGACCGGCGGCAGCAATGCGCATCGCGGCGCGATCTGGATCGTTGGCTTGTTGGTTGCTGGCGCAACCATTTCGCACACGCCACCCGATGATGCGAGCCCATTTGCCCATGCCGCGCAGATTGCCGAAACGGCGGCGCACATCGCGCGTTTCGACGACCTGCTCGCGCCCGCGATGCGGCAGCCCACGCAAAGCAACGGCGAACGCGTGCGCGAGCGCTACAACGTAGGCGGCGCACGGCGCGAGGCTCAAGACGGCTTTCCGCACGTGATTCGCGTGGGCCTGCCCGCGCTCCACGCGGCGCGCGCGCAAGGGCGCGACGAAGCGGCGGCGCGCGTGGACGCCCTGCTCGCCATCATGGCCTCGCTCGACGACACCTGCGTGCTGCACCGCGCGGGCCTCGCGGGCCGCGAAGCCGCGCAGACGGGCGCGAAGCGCGTGCGCGACGCGGGCGGCATCGCCACGCGCGCGGGCCGCGCCGCGTTCGACGCGCTTGAACGCGCGCTGCTCGCGCTCAACGCATCGCCGGGCGGCGCGGCCGATCTGCTTGCCGCGACGCTCTTCATCGAAAAATTGGTTCACCACCGCATCGGCGGGAGGACGGTTTCATGGAACAACTGACATTCGACTATCCGGCGCAGCGCGCCGTGACAACGCGCGCCCACGTGGGCGTGGTGGGCTCGGGCGATCTCGAAGTGTTGCTGCAGCCCGCCGGCGACATGCAGGCGCACGTGGTCGTGCACACCAGCGTGGACGGCTACAGCCACATCTGGAAGAGCGTGCTCGACCGCTTCTTCACGCGCTACGACGGCGCGGCGCTCATCGAGATCAACGACTTCGGCGCGACGCCCGGCGTCGTGGCGCTGCGCCTCGCCGAAGCCGTGGAAGCCGCACAGGACAGCGCACAAGGGGGCAAGGCATGAGCGCAGGCATCCCAACTCTGCTGCGCGAGAGCTTCATCGAACTCTCCGCGCGTGAGCGCGCCGCCGCTGTGCTCGACAAGGGCAGCTTCCGCGAACTGCTCGGCCCGTTCGATCGCATCGAGTCGCCCTGGCTGCCGCTGCAGGGCATCGTCTGCCAGGCCGACGACGGCGCCGTGATCGCGCGCGGCACGCTCGACGGCGAGCCCGCCGTGGTGTGCGCGATCGAATCGGCGTTCCAGGGCGGCAGCATCGGCGAGGTGTCGGGCAGCAAGATCGCCGCCGCGCTCGAACTCGCGCTCGCCGACTGCGAACGCGGCAAGATCGTGCGCCCCGTGGTGCTGTTCGAGACCGGCGGAGTGCGTTTGCAGGAAGCCAATCTCGGCCTCGCCGTGATCGCCGAGATCCAGTCGGCCATCGTCGCGCTGCGCCGCCATGTGCCGGTGGTCGGCGTGATCGCGGGCATGGTGGGCTGCTTCGGCGGCATGTCGCTCGCGGCGGCCCTGTGCTCATCTCTCGTGATGACGAAGCAAGGGCGACTCGGCATGAACGGCCCCGAAGTGATCGAGCAGGAGGCCGGCATCGAGGAGTTCGATTCGAGCGACCGCCGCCACGTGTGGCAGTTGATCGGCGGCGAGCAGCGTGCGCGCACGGGTTACGCCGATGCGCTCGTGGACGACGCCGTCGACGATGTGCGCGCCGCCGTGCGCGCCGCGTTCGTACGCGGCATACCGCAAGCGCACCGCACCGAGCAGGTCGACGCCACGCTCGCGAAACTCGCACGGGTCGATCCCGCCAGCGTCGCGCCCGACACGATGGGCGCGATGTTCGATACACCATCGTCCCAAACACACGGAGAACCCGCATGAGCGATACGAATTCGAGCCGGGGCGCGCTGTGGCTGCGCGCACTCGCGGGTACGCCGGACGATGCGAGTGCGCCCTGCGTGCAATACGCCGATGCGCCGCTCGACAGCGAGACGGCGCGTTTCATCACGGTCGTGCCCGATCCCGATAACCGCTTCCCCCGCGCGCGCGACAACGTGGTGGGCCTCGAACAGGGTTGGCGTCTCGCGCAGGCCGTGCGCGGCGCGATCGCCGCAGACGCCGCCAGCGGCGCGCGCCGTCCGATCATCGCGATCGTCGACGTGAAGAGCCAGGCTTACGGCTATCGCGAAGAGATGCTCGGCATCCACCTCGCCTGTGCGGCGGCTGTGGACGCCTATGCGAGCGCGCGCCTCGCGGGGCATCCTGTGGTGGCGCTGATCGTCGGACCCGCCATGTCGGGCGCGTTCCTCGCGCATGGCTATCAGGCCAATCGCATCGTCGCGCTCGATGCGCCCGGCACGATGGTGCACGCGATGGGCAAGGAAGCTGCAGCGCGCGTCACGCGGCGCAGCGTCGAGGACCTCGACGCACTCGGCGAGAAGATCGTGCCGATGTCGTACTCGATGGCCTCGTTCGCGAAGCTCGGGCTGCTCGACGAATTGATCGCGGGCGTCGACGCCGATGCGCCGGACGACGCGCAAATCGCGCGCGTGCGCGAGGTGCTTGCGCGAAGGGTGCACGAAGCGCGTCACGACCGGAGTGGTCTCGCGCATCGTCTTCAGGGTGAAGCGGCGCAACGCACGCGCGCGGCGTCGATCGAGGTTCGCGAGCGGCTCGCGCAACAGTGGGACGCTAGCTGATGCGAGTGTGCGCCGCCCCGCCGTTCGCACCGGACGCGCCACGCACGGACGATGTGCGCTGGCGCCCGCACGATCTGCTGCGGCTCGCACGTCTTACGCCCGTGCCAGACGAGCCCGCCTGGGTGCGCGAAGCCTTCGCCCGCGCACCGTTCGCGGTCGTGCGCCGCGCCCAGGCTGCATCGGGCTTCGTGGCGGCGGGCTTGCGCGGCGGCGCGCGCGGCGAGCGCTTCGGCACGTGGATCGATGTTGAGGATATCGAATCATCTGCATCGCCCGAATCGCTGCTCGCGACGGCGCCCTCGTCTGGACGCACCGCACTCACAGCATTCGTGGCGCTCGCGTCGCTGCGCGAGAGCCCAGGCCCGCTGCGCGACTTCGTCTGGGGACCAACCGGCAGCGCGGGGTTCGAATTGGCCACGCAAGTCTCCACGCTCACGGAATCCAGCGATCTCGACCTGCTGATCCGCATGCCCCAACGCAGCCACGCCACGACGATTCAAGCGCTCGCCGCCACGCTCGCGCGTGCCGCCCAGCACGCTGGCACGCGGGTAGACGCTCAACTGGAAACACCGGCGGGCAGTGTCGCGCTCGCCGAACTCTTACAGTGGGCGACCGGCAAGACACGCGTGCTCGCGCGCGCGAGCGACGGCGCTCGCCTCGTCGCCGATCCGTGGCAAACGTCATGAGTCTCGCCTGCCTTTTTCCCGGCCAGGGTGCGCAAAGCCCCGGCTTCCTGCACCGGCTGCCCGAGCACGAGGTCGTGCGCGCTACGCTCGACGAAGCCGCGGCAACGCTCGGTATCGACATTCTCGCGCTCGATAGCGCGCAGGCGCTGCAATCCACGGTTGCGGTGCAAATCGGCCTCGTGGTGGCCGGCGTGGCGCACGCTCGCGCACTCGCCCAGGTGGGGCTGACGCCGCAGTTCAGCGCCGGACTCTCGGTGGGCGCGTATCCGGCCGCCGTGTGCTGCGGCGCGCTCGACTTCGCCGATGCCCTGCGCATGGTGAAAAAGCGCGCCGAGCTGATGGAATCCGCGTGGCCATCGGGCTATGGCCTCGCGGCCGTCTCTGGGCTCAGTGAGACGCAGGTGGAGGCGCTTGCAGACATAAACGTACACACGCAGGACGGCGCCGCGCGCGTCTACGTGGCCAACGTCAACGCACCGCGCCAGATCGTCGTGGCGGGAGCCGATGCAGCGCTCGAAGCCTTCGCCACTCGCGCGCTCGCGGCCGGCGCACGCAAAGTGCAGCGGCTAGCGGTTTCCGTTCCTTCGCATTGCGAACTATTAACCGACGCCACGGAGCAACTCGTGGCGTGGTCGCGCGACATTCCGTTTCGCTCACCCGAAGGCGTCTACATCGACAATCGCGGCGGCCGCCCGCTCCATGACGGCGATGCGATTCGCGCCGACCTCGCCACCAACATGCGCTACACGGTACGCTGGTACGACGCGCTCACGGTCATGATCGAGTCGGGCGCGACCGTGCTGGTCGAAGCGCCGCCCGGCCAGGTGCTCACCGACATCGCCCGCGAGCACTACCCGGAAGTCGCGGCATTGAGCGCGGCCACGCTGCCGCTCGACCGGCTCGCGGCCACCGTGCGGCGGCGTCTCGGCGTGGATTAATGGCGATCAGACTGTCTGTCACCGCAAGCCCGCGAATAAAATATTTATGCGCATAAAGTTGAATTAGATTTTTAGCGCAACATCTCCTGACGGCGCAAAATTTCGGCGAATCAGCACCCAATTCGCCGCAAAATCCGCCAACACCCCTACTTTTTACGCAATTCCGGCATCACCACGCGAAACGTCAGATTCACCCGCTCGCCGCTCACCGCAGGCTCCTTGGGCACCCGATGACGCCACTGCGCCTGCGTCTTGCCGCGCATCACCAGCAGGCTGCCGCCCGAAAGCGGGAATGAGCGCGTCACGCCGGTCGCGTTGTGGCGCAAGTCGAAGCGCCGCGTTGCGCCGAGGCTCAGCGAGGCAATCACGGGCTCCGGGCCGAGTTCGGGTTCGTGGTCGGCGTGCCAGCCCATGCTGTCCGTGCCGCTGCGGTAACGGTTGAGCAGCACGCTGTTGAAGCGGACACCGCAAAGCGCGGCAATCGCGTCGCGCAGTTCGGCCACGGCCGGCGTCCACGGCTGTGGCACATTGCGGATTCCCGAATAGATATAGACGGCGCCGGGGTCGCCCTGCCATGCGGTCAAACGCGGCTGGTCGACCCAGCCGCCCGGCGTGCGAATACGCTCCTGGCGCCAGTCCGTTTCGGCGACGATGCGCGCCAGCCACTCGGCCGCCGCCGTGGGCGCGAGCCACACGGGATGCCAGTCGACGTCGGGTTGCGGGGTATCGTCGAAGAGGTCGAACATCGGGAGCGCTTGCATCGAGGAGAGAGACGCGCAGTGTCGCACGAGCGCCTATTGCGCGCGGCCGGAGCGCAGCGCTCGCTGCGGCGTCGCGATCCGGCGATCCAGCCGGCATGGGACAGAAGCTATCGCCTCAGGTCAGTAGCGCGATATAGAACACCACCGCGCCAATGAGCGCGCCGACGAAACAAAAGGCTTCGGGCGATTCATCAGTCGTGCGCGAGCGCAGCCACGCCCCCGCCACGCCGAAGAACCCCGCGATGCCCAGCGCGACGAACAGCATCACGACGTCGAATAACGCGCTGCGGCCGAGTTCGAGGATGTCGACGTGCCTCACCGCGAAATACAGCGCCACGGCCATGATCGACAGCACGACCATTGGCAGCATGACGTGGCTACCCTCGCGACCCACATGACGACCATGAAGCCCTTGCACGTTTGGCCTGGTGATTTTCATGACCCGTCCCCCCAGAGCGCCCGAAACCGCACGGGCCTCGATTCGAGCATAGTTCATCGATCAGGCCACTTCAATGAACGTTTAATAGCGTTCACGGGCCCTCGAGAAAATAGTGCGACGTCGGCCCGAGGTTGGCAATCCAGGGTTATGCCGCAGCGCCACACTCGCCCCGCCGGATTGCCGTGCACGCCTGTGGTGCGCGTTGCTGCAACGCGCCGAAGCCGCGCCCTGTTATACGTCGCATCGCGCCCCGCCACGCGCCGGCACGAACCGTGCGCTGCCGGTAAAATGCGGCGAATGCACGAGCGGTGCATCCGCACAAACCATGTAGCGGGCCATGCGATGCACTCCGCCAGCCGCGCGCTGCCGCGCAGCCGGTGTCCGCGCTTCCCGCTCCGTGGGACTGAGTTGTTCAACCTGGTTGCCAACGCGGGTTACCTGCGCTGGTAACCCGCGCCACCCATCGGCCCGACATGCCCCGACTTTCGTTTCTGCTCCGCTTCATTTCCATAGGCGTGCTATTGCACGTCTATGTCGGCTTCCGGCTGATTCCCGACCTGCCCGTGCCCACCACGGGCAAGTGGCTCGCCGCGCTGTGGCTCGTGCTTTCCGTGGCGGCGATTCCGCCCGGCATGCTCGCGCGCCGCTTCAAGCGCCAGCCGCTCGGCGACCGCCTCGCATGGATCGGCATGCTCGCAATGGGATTTTTCTCGTCGCTGCTCATGCTGACGCTCGCGCGCGATCTCGTGCTCGCATCGCTCATGACCATCGAATCGATCTGGCCGCACAGCGTCGATCTCGCGCGCTGGCGCACGGGCAGCGCCGCCATCGTCGTCGTGCTCGCGTTCTGCTCTACCGCATTCGGCTTTTTCAACGCACGGCGGCGCGCGCGCGTGCGCAACGTCGACGTGCCGATCCGCGGGCTTCCCGCCGCGCTCGATGGATTCACGATCGTGCAGTTGAGCGACATCCACGTCGGGCCCACCATCAAGCACGATTACGTAGACGCGATCGTGCGCGCCGTGAACCAGCTCGACGCCGACGTGGTGGCCATCACGGGCGATGTCGTGGACGGCAGCGTGCAGCATCTTTCGAATCACACCGCGCCGCTTGGGCGGCTCGCGGCAAACCACGGCGTCTATCTCGTCACCGGCAATCACGAGTACTACTCGGGCGCCGATGCGTGGGTTGCCGAGTTTCGGCGCATCGGCCTCACGGTGCTGATGAACCAGCACGTGGTGATCGAACACGGCGGCGCGCGGCTCGTGCTCGCGGGCGTGACTGACTACACCGGCGGCAACTTCGATCCCGCACATCGCAGCGATCCGCAAGGCGCCCTGCGCGGCGCGCCGGCCGAAGTGAACACGCGCGTCCTGCTCGCCCATCAGCCGCGCACCGCGCATGCGGCCGCCGATGCGGGCTACACGTTGCAGTTGTCGGGCCACACACATGGGGGGCAAATCTTCCCGTGGAATTTTCTCGTGCGGCTACAGCAGCCATTCACGGCCGGCCTCGAAAAGCTCGGCGGCCTGTGGGTCTACACGAGCCGCGGCACGGGCTATTGGGGACCGCCCAAGCGGCTCGGCGCACCTTCGGAAATCACGCGCGTGCGGCTCGTAGGCGCCCGCTGAGCCTGCCGGTACACAAAGGAAATCACCGCTCATGGATGGCAACAAGAACCTCCACCAGACCGCGTTCTATCTGCTGCTCTTCGTCGTCTCCATCGCACTATGCTTCGTGCTCGCGCCATTTTTCAGCACCGTGCTCTGGGGCGCGATACTCGCGCTGATCTTTCAGCCCGTGCAGCGCCGCATCGTTGCGCGCCTCGGGCGGCGCCGCAATCTCGCCGCGCTCATCACGCTGACGATCTGTCTCGTGATCGTGATCTTCCCGCTCACGCTCGTGGCGGGCACGCTGATCCAGCAAGTGAGCTACGCCTACGCACAAGTGCGCTCGGGCAGTCTCGACTTCGGCGCGTACTTCAGCCAGATCGTGCATGCGCTGCCGCAGTCGCTGCAAAATCTGCTCGCGCGCTATGACCTGATGGATCTGCCGGGCCTCCAGCAGCGCCTTTCCGCGGGCGCGGCGCAAATCAGCCAGTTCATCGCCACGCGCGCGCTGAGTGTCGGGCAAATCACGGTTCAGTTCATGGTGAGCTTCTGTGTGATGCTCTACATGTTCTTCTTCCTCGTGCGTGACGGCCGCGAAATTTCCCGGCTCGTGCGCGATGCGATCCCGCTCGACGAATCGCACAAGCAGCATCTGATCCGCAAGTTCACGACCGTGATCCGCGCGACCGTGAAGGGCAATGTGGCCGTAGCGTTCGTGCAGGGCGCGCTGGGCGGCATCGCGCTCTGGGTGCTGGGGATTCAGGGCGCGCTGCTGTGGGGCTTCGTGATGATGCTGCTTTCGCTGCTGCCCGCGGTGGGCGCGGCGCTCGTGTGGGTGCCCATCGCGCTTTACTTCATCTCGACGGGCGCGCTCGCCAAGGGCATCGGCCTCACGCTGTTCGGCGCGCTCGTGATCGGCACCGTGGACAATGTGCTGCGGCCCCTGCTGGTGGGCAAGGACACGCGCTTGCCAGACTGGGTCGTGCTGATTTCGACGCTGGGCGGTATCTCGCTGATGGGCATCAACGGCTTCGTGATCGGACCGCTGATTGCCGCGCTCTTCATCAGTTGCTGGGACCTGCTGCGCCGCGACCAGCACCATCACGACGGCGTCGCCAGCCATCCGGCGGACGACGATCGGGTCTAACGTCCAGCGACCAGCGGCTGGCGGCGCGAAGACCGCGCACCGCTTGCTTGCTCACGAAGATACGTGCAACGGCAGCCCCGCGCGCCCCTGGCGCGCGGCGTCGGGCGCAACGAACGCACTCCCCACTGCTTCGCCCAATCCTGCGGCCACCGAGAAACCAACCGTATTGACACCGTTCGCACTGCGCACGAATACCGTGCCGCCGTGCATCTCGGCCACCGCCTTGACGATGGAAAGCCCGAGGCCGTGGTTCTCGTGGCTATTCGAGCGCGCTTCCTGAATACGGTAGAAGCGGTCGAAAATATGCTCGCGCACCACGGGATCCAGCGGCTCGCCAGGGTTCGACACGGCGATTTCGACATGACCGTCCTGCGGCGCAATGGTCGACTGCAAAACGGTTCCGGGCGGCGAGTGCTGAATCGCGTTCACGAACAGATTGCTCATTGCTCGGCCAATCAGCGAGGTATTGACCCACGCGCGCGCGTCGCCGCGCACCTGCACGCTCAACTGCGCCTCTTCCAGCGGGATCTCCAGAAACTCCAGCATGCGCTCGACTTCGGCGCGCAGCGAAACCTCCGTAAGCTCGGTCGCGCGCTCGCCCCGATCGCTGCGCGAAAGGAACAACATGTCGTTGATGATCACGCGCAATCGTTCGAATTCCTCAAGATTCGATTGCAGCGTTTGCTGCAACTGCACAACCGAGCGGTCACGCGTGAGCGCCACCTGGGTCTGGCCGATCAGGATGCTCACGGGCGTGCGCAGTTCGTGTGCGACGTCGGCGTTGAACGATTCGAGGCGTTCATAGGCCTTGTCGAGGCGCTCCAACGCGCCATTGAACGAGGTCGCCAGTTCATGCAGCTCTTCGGGCAGCTCGCCGGCGTGTAGCCGCTGGCGGCGGTTCGAGGGGCTCAGTTGCGCCGCCTCGCGCGAGAGTCGTGTAAGCGGCGCAAGGCCGAAGCGCGTGACGGCGCGGCTCAGCAGCGCCACTGCGATGGTCGAAAGCACGATCAGCACGCCAAGCGCAATGCCGAAGCGCCGCAACATGCTTTCGGTGCGCATGCAATCGCTCGCCACCACGAGTTTCACTTCGGGGCGCTCGCCGTTCGCGGGCAGCGTCATGCTCGTGACGATCAAGTCGTAGTTGTAGCCCGCCGGCCGCACGAGCCGATAATCCGGCCCGACCTCTCCGGTGATCTTGCCCGCGATGGGCGCGCCGAAGCGAAAGCGTGGATCGGCAGCTTCCACGTAGTAGTGCATGCGGCTGTCCGCCGGCGAGAGATCATGCAGTTTCTCCTGCACAAACGCCCATTTTTTGACATCCGATGCGTGCGCAACGATCAAACCCGCGATGCGCGCCCGCGCGTCGAGCGTTTCGCGCAACTCGTTGAAAAGCTGATGCTGCATCAGCAAGAACAGCCCCGTGCCGGTGAGCGTGAACACGATCAGCGAGACCGCTGCGAACATCGCCGAAAGCCGCAGCGAGATCGAGCGCTTCATGACGGCTGGCCTCCGTCCTCGCGCGCCTCGCGCATTTCGAGCACGTAACCCATGCCGCGTATCGTGTGCAGCAGCTTGGACGCGTGCGGGCCGTCGAGCTTCGCACGCAGCCGCTTGATGGCGGTTTCCACCACATTGGCATTGCTCTCGAAGTTCACGTCCCACACGAGTTCGGTGATGAGCGTCTTCGAAAGAATCTCGCCGCGCCGCCGCGCAAGCACCGAAAGCAGTTGAAACTCCTTCGCGGTGAGATCGAGCCGCACGCCGTCGCGCGTCGCGCGGCGGCTGATGAGGTCGACCTGAAGATCGCCCACGGAGACGAGCGTGGACTCCTGAACCCGCGCGCGGCGCGTAAGCGCGCGCAGGCGCTCGACGAGTTCGAGAAACGAGAACGGCTTGGTCAGATAGTCGTCGGCGCCGTCGCGCAAGCCATGTACACGGTCGTCCACGCGGTCGCGCGCGGTCAGCATGATCACCGGCGTGTCCTTCTTCGCGCGCACCGCGCGCAGCACACCGAAGCCGTCGAGCTTCGGCAGCATCACGTCGAGCACGATCACGTCGAAGTCGTACTCGGTCGCCATCCACGCGCCCTCTTCGCCGTCCATCGCCACGTCGACGACCCAGCCTTGCTCGCTCAATCCGCTGCGCAGGTACTCCACGACCTTGCGCTCATCTTCGATCACCAATACTTTCATCGTCATCCTCCTCTTCGCGCGGCGCCGGACGGCGCCTCGCGGCAAGGGCCCGCGCGACAGGCGCCGCCGGGCACCCGCGCCAGATAAACCACCGTGGCAGGCTGCTGACCATGAATCTGCACCTCCTCGCGCTCGCTGGCAAGCCGTTGCGGCTTCGTGAGGCTGGCGAGATGGCGTGCGTTCACCGCATCCATCGCGTTCGAGACGATCGTGCGGGTCGCGCCGACGCCCAGCACCAATGCGACGACAATCGCCGCGACGCGCGCACGCTTGCCGACCCGCGCATACCCGGGCAGATCGATGGGGTGCTCGCCATTCACGGAGATGCCGGGGGACGAATGCTGCTCTGATTGGCTCATTTATTCTTCAAGTGGAGCGTTGTACCTAGTTCACCAGCCGCAAATGTTCGACTTCATGCCCTTCGTGCACACCGTGGGCCTGGCGCGCTTCGCGCAGTCGCGCGCGCGCCGTAGCGCGCTGTCGTTGCGGCACATCGCAGGCCGCAAGCGAGGCTTCCTGCTCGGCCAGCACCGCTGGAACCTTTTCGCGCAGGAACTCCACGAACGTGCGGATCTTCGCATCCAGATAGCGGCGCGAAGCATAGAGCGCGTAGATGTTGAGCGTTTGCAGACGATGCGTGGGCAGCACGCGCACGAGCGAGCCGTCCGCGAGACCCGGCAGCGCCACCGGCACCGGCAGCGGGCCGATGCCCATGCCCTCGCGTATGGCGAGCGCGAGCGCTTCGGGATTGTTCACCTGGAAAGGCGTCACGCCGGTATGGCGGAATGTTTCTCCATGCGGCCCCTCGGAAACCCATTGGCCCGCGGGCAGGCTCGCATCGGTCAGATGCAGGCAGGTGTGCGCCTCGAGATCGTCGAACGAGCGCGGCTCGCCGCGAATTTGCAAATACGCCGGCGACGCGCAGAGAATGGCCGCGGTGCTGCCCAGTTGCTGCGAAATCAGCGCGGAATCCCCAAGCTCGGCGGCCACCACCACGGCCACGTCGAAGCCTTCTTCGATGATGTCGGGCATCTGCTGCGCAATGGTCAGATCGACGGCGACATCGGGCAAATGCTGCTGATAGCGCGCAATCAACGGCATTACATAATGCTGACCAAAACTCGTGCCGCCATAGACGCGCAGCTTGCCCACCGGATTGCCCTGCGCGGCGGCCGCTTCGGATTCCGCTTGTTCGATATCGGCAAGAATGCGCTTGCAACTTTGCAGATAGCGCTCGCCCGCCTCGGTCAGCGACATGCGCCGCGTGGTGCGGTTCAACAGGCGCGCGCGCAACCGCGACTCCAGGTCCGTGACGGCGCGCGAAACCTGTGCAGTCGTCATCGACTCGCTCACGGCAGCGCGCGTAAAGCTGCCCGATTCCACCACCCTCACGAAGACCCGCATATTGCGCAGCGTATCCATCAGCGGCTCCTGGCCCATTCCATCATCGATACCGCCAGTCTCGCTGCCAGGCCGTGACCCCATGCTGACCCGTACATGGCAGCCACGCCAGCTTGGCGAGCCTTGCTGTCCCGCGTATGATCCACGGCGCCCCCTCCGCACTGCGGAGCGCCCCACGCATGCGTGCCGCGAGGCATTGCGCGCGCAGCCTTCATGACAGAACGATGACTTACGAATTCGCCTTGCGCCTTCTCGCGGCGTTCGCCTGCGGCGTCGCCATCGGACTGGAACGCCAGATGCGCCAGCGCACTGCTGGCCTGCGCACCATCACGCTCGTTGCAAGCGGCGCATGCCTGTTCGTCACGCTCGGCGTGCTCACGGGCAACGGCACCAGCGGCGTAACGCAGATCGCGGCCTATGTGGTCTCAGGCGTGGGCTTTCTCGGCGGCGGCGTGATCATGCGCGACAAGGGCTCCATCCAGGGCATCAACACGGCAGCCACGTTGTGGTGCTCCGCCGCCGTGGGCGTGCTGTGCGGCGCGGGTCACTACGTCCCGGCGCTCGCCGGCACGGGCGTCGTGCTGATCACCAATACCTTGCTACGCGAGGTGAGCCGCATCATCAATCAGGCGCCGCTTTCCAACGCCGACCTCATGAGTGTCTACGTGCTCACAGTGGTGTGCCGCGAAGAAGACGAGATCCACATTCGCACCGTGCTCTCGAACTCGATGTATTCCACGCCGCTCTCGTTTCAGAGCCTCACGAGCGAAGACGTGCCCGGCGCGGAGAGGCCTGGCGAGCCGCAGCGCCTGCGCGTCACCGCGACCTTGCGCCTGCACCCGAAATATCAGCCCAAGCTCGAATTGATGGCGAGCCGCCTGAGCATGGAAAAAGGCGTTTCGAGCGTGAGCTGGACTGCCGCGGAAACCGAGGTCGCCCCCGAGTAAGTGAGCTGCATACATCATCGAAGCACCATCGGCACGCATTCCTTACGAATACATTTCGACTTCGTTGCAGTTTTTGAAACGTTCCCCCCGCTGACGACAAGAACTGTCAATTCTAGCCACGTTTCATGGACTCGACCCCATCCATGGACTAAGCTCCAGTTCGTTGTGTTTAATTGTTCACACCAACGAGAGGGGTCCTCCATATGCAACACGGCATCATCGCGTGGCTCATCATCGGCGCAGTCGCTGGCTGGCTTGCCGGGCTGCTCGTCAAGGGCGGCGGCTTCGGTTTGATCGTCGATATCATTGTCGGGATCGTCGGGGCTTTCATCGGTGGCTGGCTCGCGGGCCTGCTCGGGATCCACATCGGCAGCGGCATGATCAGCTCGATCATCACGGCCATTGTCGGCGCGGTCATCCTGCTCTTCATCATCAGGCTGTTCCGAAGAGCGTAGCGATTCGCAGCCGTTAACGAAAAACGGGAGCACCATCGCTGGTGCTCCCGCTTTTTTTTGCGTTGAGGCTTATGCGCCGTTGGCCACGAGGCCGCCCGCGCGCTCAGGAAGCATCGAGCCGGTCTCGTTGAAACGCAGATGCATTTCATACGCCCGGGCGAGATTGTGAGGCGTCTGGCCGCCGATCTTCAGCGCGTCGTCATAGTAGTCGCGCAGCAGGTCGCGGTAGAGCGGATGCGCGCAGCGATCGATAATCAGCTTCGCGCGCTCGCGCGGCGCGAGGCCGCGCAGGTCCGCAAGGCCCTGCTCGGTGACGATCACGTCCACGTCGTGCTCATTGTGGTCGACGTGCGGCACCATCGGCACGATGCTGGAGATGCGGCCGTCCTTCGCGATGGCCTTGGTCGCGAAGATCGCGCACGAGGCATTGCGCGCGAAATCGCCCGAGCCGCCAATGCCGTTCATCATGTGCGTGCCGCCCACGTGTGTCGAATTCACGTTGCCGTAGATGTCGCATTCGAGCGCCGTGTTCAGCGCGATGAGCCCGAGGCGGCGAATCACTTCCGGATGGTTGCTCACTTCCTGCGGACGCAGCACGAGCTTGTCGCGATAGCGGTCGAGATCGGCGAGCACCTGGGCCTGGCGTGAGGCGGAGAGCGTCATGGATGCCCCCGAGGCGAACACCATCTTGCCTGCGTCGATCAGGTCGAAGGTGGAATCCTGAAGTACTTCGGAGTACATCGTAAGTGCTTCGAATGGCGAATTCACGAAACCCGAGAGCACCGCGTTCGCGATCGTGCCGATACCCGCCTGCAGCGGCGGCAACTGCGCACTCATGCGACCGTGCTTCACTTCGTGCTGCAGGAACTCGATGAGGTGTCCGGCGATGCACGCGGTTTCTTCGTCGGCGGGCAGCACGGTCGAAGGGCTGTCCGCTTCGTTGGTGATGACGATGGCGGCGATCTTCTCGGGCGGGATGTCGATGATGGACGTGCCCACGCGATCGTGCGGATGCAGGATGGGCAGCGGGTCGCGGTGCGGGCGGCGGCCCGGAATCCACACGTCGTGCAGGCCTTCGAGCGCAAGCGGCTGCGCGAGGTTGAGTTCGACGATCACCTTCTCGGCGAGAATCGCGAAGCTCGCCGAATTGCCCACCGAGGTCGTGGGAACGATGCCGCCCGTTTCGGTGATCGCAGCGGCCTCGATGATCGCGAGGTCGAGCTTGCCGAGCAGGTTCGCGCGCAACATCTCGACGGTCTCGGAGAGGTGCTGATCGACGAACATGACTTCGCCGCGATTGATGGCGCGGCGCAACGTGGTGTCCACCTGGAACGGCAAGCGTCGCTCAAGTACGCCGGCTTCGGTCAGCATGCGGTCGACGTCATGGCCAAGCGAGGCGCCCGTCATCAGCGTGATCCGCAGCGGCTCCTGCTCTTCGCGCGCACGGCGCGCCAGTTCGATGGGCACGGCCTTCGTGTCGCCCGCGCGCGTGAAACCGCTCGCGCCGACACGCATGCCGTTGCGCACGAGTTTTGCCGCCTCGGCAGCCGAAGTGATTTTCCCGCGCAATGCGGCACAGCGAATACGGTCTTCGTACATCAAAGTCTCCACTAACTACCGGAAATGCCAAATGCCCTTTTCAGGTCTCGCTTCGGTGGCGTTGCATTACGGTTTCTGCAATACGGTTTTGCAGCCATCATGCGCAAAGCCGCGGGGCCTCATGCGAAGGCGCCGCGGCAAGGAATTCAAGCTGGCGCCTCGCTCATTCATGGCGGGCGGTCACTCGATCTCAGCTACCGAAATAGAGGGTGCAAAAGCTGGCCGGGCCGACGCATTCGTCTTTCTTTGCCGGCTTTGCGGTCTGATTGACAGGCTGCGCTGCGCTTTGCGCGACCTGCTGAGGGACGCTCGGCTCCGATGCTTCATTCTGTGCAAAGGCGGAGGCGGCGGCAAACAACGAACAGGCAACAACAGCGAACTTCAGGGACTTCATTTCACTCTCCAGTGCTAATGGTTACTGCGAAGCAGTGGTGTGACTATATGACCCGGACCCGGAACGATTAAGACGGCGAGATGGAAGGCATATTTCCAGGCCGCAGCAAGATCGCGCACATGCCAGCCCGGATTGCAGATTCGGGGCGGCTTCCGGGCATCACGAACGACGGGAACTGCGCTCGCGCGGGCGACGCGCAAGCGCGGCCAGCGGGGCATCGCGGTCGATGAGTGCGCTGTGAATGAAATGCAGATGGCTCAGGATCCGCTGCACGTCGTGCCTGCGCTCACGGTCGTGCCGAACGCCGGGAAGCGCTTCCTGAGCGATCCGGGTGGCCGCCCGCACCGATACAAGCGCACGCTCCAGCGGCGCGGCGCCGGGATCCTCGAAAAGCCGCGCGATATCGTCGAGCACCTGATCGAGACCTGCCAGCCATCCGCGCTCGGCAATGCCAAGCCACGTGGCAGCCTGCGCCTCATGGCGCAAGTCGATCACGGCATGCCCCACCTCGAGCGTGATCAGCATCCAGCGCAACGCGCGCCGGTGTGCCTGCTTGCGGCCATTGAGCAGCAACCGCAGTTGGTGCATGAGGTCGTGCGTGCCTGACTGGAAATGCTGGCTGAGTCCTTGCGGCTCGCCACGGCAGGCAAGCTCGACCTGAGCGCGCAACGCCACGCACATGCGCTCGACGAGCCAGTTCATGTGCGGAGGGAACACCACGGCGAACGCAAGCGCGGCCACCATCATCGCCACCACGACCGCGATACCGTTATTGATCAGTAGATCGGGCGTGTAGACGATCACGTTGTCGGGGCCAGCGAGCAGGCAGAGAAACACCGAGAATCCGACACCGAAGCCGGCGATGCGTGGACGCGTCGCGAAAAACGCACCCATTGCGAGCAACGGCGCGAGCGCCACGCAGAGCAGCGGGAAGCCGTCGACGTTCGGATACACGTAGCAGGTGAGCAGATAGCCGACGAGCGCCGCGCAGCCCGCACCCGCCGCCATCTGAAACGCCATGCGCGTGGCCCGTGGCGCGGACGAGGTAAGCGCGCAGGTCAGCGCGGCAGCGATCATCGCGAGGCCGCCGCTCGGCCAGTCGGTCTCCACCCAGAACCAGCCGAGCGCAGCCACCACCACGGCCGTGCGCATGAAAGTGAACCCCACCACGTACCAGCTCGTGCGCGGCACATAGCGTGTCATGCGCGGCTCGGGCGGCAGCCCCGCCTGCGTGAGCGACGCCCACGTACCGCTATAACGCGCTATTTCAGCCGTGAAGCGGTAGAGCAGTTCAGCGGAGGTGTCGAAGTCTTGCAGCGAATCGGGTGCGCCCGCTTCGAGCGGCCGGCGCGTTTCGCGCACACGGTGCGGCAGTGTGCGCATGAACGACGCCAGGTCTTGCGCGATACGCAATGCGTACGCCCGATCGGCTTCGTTCTGACGAGGACGTTGCGCGAGCAGCGCCGCAAGCTCGCTGAAATATGGCACAAGCGGCGCGATGGCTTCGTTATGCCTGCGCAGACGCCTTTTCAACTGACGCAGCGCGTGCAGGCGCGCGCAGACGTCCATGAACTCGCCGTTCAGGCGCGCAAGCAGCTGGCTGCGCGCGCGCATCGTCGGATCCTCGAAAAATGAGAAAGCGCGCGTGGCCTCGAAGCCAACGATCTCATCGACGAGCTTCGCGAATCGCCCTTCAAACGCGCCTCTTTCCAGCCTGTCGGACAGCACAAGCGCAGCGAACGCAGTAAAATCGATATAGCGGGCGCGTAAAGTGCGCTCGAGCAGCGAGCCCGATTGCCGGGGCACGATAACGGCACTGACCACCCCCGAGCACAGGATCCCCACGGCCACTTCGGCCCCGCGCCCGAGCGCGGCGAGAAAGAGCCCATCAGGCTGCGTCACGAGCGGAATGCCGATCAGCGCAGCGGTATAGCCAGCCAGCACGAAAGCGTACCAACGAAAATGGCGATTTCGCATGGCGGCCGCGGTACACGCGGCCACCCACCCCGTCATCCCGAGTATGTAAAGCTCGGGTTGCTGGATAAAGACGGCCCCCAACACCACTGCCGCGACCATGCCCACGGCGGTGCCCACGATGCGGTAAACGCTCTTCGCGAACACCATGCCGGAAAGCGGTTGCATCAGCACGAACACCGTCGTCATCGCAATGCGCGGTTGGGGCAGATCGAGCCGCATCGCTATGCCCAAGGCAAGCAATCCCGCCATGACTGTTTTCAGCAGATGCAGCCAGATCGCGCCATTGCTAGCCTGCCACTCTCTCAGGCCGCGCCGTGCGGCTCGCCACATGATTTCGCCGCGACGACGCGGGCCAATCGCTCGATGTATCGCTGGCTGGCGGTTCATTTAAAACAGCGCGCTACGCTCGGATTGTTACGAAGAATGCCGTCGCGAATCGGGTCGGCAGGCGCCGATTGTAGGAGTCTCAGTTGAGCGAATTAACGGTGCGGGCGGGGAACGTCCGTTCCAGATCACTCAACAATGTTGGAGTCCGCGAGGCGGACAATATTGTTTTCGTGCCGAACAAGAAGTTCTCAAAGAAGGTCTGATGGATACGCTACAAAATATGCGGGTGTTTATCCGCGTTGTCGAAGCCGGCAGTTTCACCGCCGCGGCCCAGTCGCTCGATTCGACCACCGGTGCGATGTCGCGCGCGGTCTCGGAGCTGGAAGCGCATTTGCGCACGCGTCTGCTGAACCGCTCGACGCGCCGACTCGCCCTCACTCCCGCCGGCGAACGCTATCTGAAACGCTGTTCGCAGATTCTCGCGGACGTCGACAGCGCCGAGGAAGAAGCTAGCTGCGCCCACGAGCGTCCTGCTGGCGCATTGCGTATGCACAGTTTCGCGAGCATCGGGCAACAGTACGTGCTGCCCGCGATCTCGCGCTATCGCGCTTTGCATCCTGAAGTGACAGTCGAGCTTACGCTTTCGCAGCGCATGCCCGATCTGTTCGAGGGTAGCAGTGATGTGTCGGTGGTGACCGCGGCTTCGCTGCCGAACTCCGATCTCGTCTCGCACCAACTGGGTTCGTCGTGCAGCATCCTGTGTGCGTCGCCCGCTTATGTGCATACGCACGGTGCACCACGTACGCCGGCGGATCTCGCGCACCACGATTGTCTGATTCTCAAGACGCCGACCGCGCCGGCGCATGAATGGGTGCTCGAAGGCCCGGAGGGCAGCGTCGAGATGCAGGTAGATGGGCCGGTTCAGGTAAATATCGCCGAGTCGCTTGCGGTGGCGATTCGTGAGGGAATGGGCATTGGCATGCTGCCGGTGTATGCGGCTATAGAAGGCCTACGTAACGGCTCGCTCGTGCGCGTGCTGCCTCAGCACATCCTGCAGAAAAACCACGTGTATGCGCTGTATCCGTCGCGCAAATTCGTGGATGCAAAGACAAAGACCTGGGTGGAATTCCTGCGCGCGCATCTCCCGCAGGTGATCGCTCGCGATATGGCGTTGCTCGAGGAGCTCACGCAGGAGCAGCTTGCCGATGCGTCCGCGATATCAACGTCAGATGACACCGCTGCGCCTCAGGCCAAAGCCGTGCATTGACGCGCCGTCGTTCGGTACAGTTGTTCGGATACCGAATACAAAGCAGCCGTCCATGTGACGGCTGTTTTTTCCTGCTATTTCCCACGCGCGTAAACGCCAGAACCCCGGCGCTCTTTCGGAGCCACCGGGGTTCTGGACGTACTGCATAGGGAGCCTGACGATTACCTACTTTCACACGGGCAATCCGCACTATCATCGGCGTGGAGCTGTTTCACGGTCCTGTTCGGGATGGGAAGGGGTGGGACCAGCTCGCTATGGTC
>NZ_CADIKL010000026.1 GCF_902859945.1 Paraburkholderia caffeinitolerans
TTCGAGTTGCGCGGGCGTGAGGTGCGCCATCTTGTTGTAGGCACCGCGCAGCTTGAAGGAGAACACGGGCTGGTTGTCCTCGCGCTTGAGCAGGACGGTGTTGCGCAGGCGCGCCGAGAGGTTCGGCGCGCGCTCCAGTTCAGTCTCGCGGGCCACGTCGTAGACGCGGGCGGTAAGAACCAGACGAAGGTAATCTGTTTGCTGCGCGTTACTGACTTTGCTTTTGACCGTAGCGGCCTGGGTTGTGTCGGCTTCGACTACGGCTTGGCTCGATTCGACCTGCATGACGACTCCTGTGCTTTCTCTTGATATGTCTTGTTGCCAGGAGGCGGAAACAAAAAACCCGCCTCGTGGGGCGGGTTGTTGTCGCTTATGCCAGACGTACGCTAACCCACCATTCGTTGAATGGTGCAAATAATCAGCGTAATCGGGCAGTGGCGAGAATTCATCTGCACAAGCATGAGGGAGGTGGCGGCAATTGTCAATCCGGCAAATGCTTTGGTGAAATGTCTTGATAACTACAAATTACATTTCAAATAACACGTTTCGAGCGTTGAAACGATCATGAGTTTGCCGTGAACGCGGCAACCGCCTTGGAGCCGCCAATTAAACACGTCTAACCGTGAAACATTCTAGGAGTTTGAACATATCCCATTGATTAAAAAGAAAAATATCTAGTGCGCCGATTTTCAAGCCGTGTTTCACGGTTTCGACCCCAGCCACGTATTTACGTTACCAAGCTACTTCTGGGGTCCGTAAAAGCAAAGGGCAGGTGCCCTTCCGGCCCTGCCCTTTCCGGTATTCACACTTTCGGTTTCAGCTTGCCTCGGCCGTATCCAGCTCAACCGCATCTATCTCGGCCGCCCATTCATCGATCACGGCCTTCATCCGTTCGGCCAAGCGCTGCTGATCTGCCGCAGCGATGCCTTTCAGGCTCAACTCGGCACGGCCGTCACCGAAAAGCTTCAGCTCGCCAAGCGCCACGCCATCCGGGCGATTGAACTGCACACGCGATTGATAATGCGTGCGGCGCGGCCCGATACGCCGCGCACCCGCCTCCGCCGACGCGGCGGCCTCGAGCTTTCGCACGCTCGCCTTGCCTTCGATGACCTGCCCGAGCCAATGCTCGGCGACACTCACGCCGGCGCGGTCGAAAATCAGCTTGATGTTGTAGGCATGTCCAAGACCGATGTCCTTACGATGCTGGGCCATGCGCTGCAAGAGAAATGGCGGCAATGACGTGAGCGAAATCACCTTGCTGATGTGCTTCGGATCCTCGCCAACCGCTACACCCAGTTCAACCTGGTCGACGTAGACGCCATCATCCAGCAACTTCTTCCAGGCAAGCGCGTCATCAAAAACCGTCTGCTCCTCACGCTCCTTGTTGGCGTGATAGGCGCGCAGATAAAGGTTCTGGTTGTCGAGACCATCACGAACATCGGCGTCGATATGCTTGTCGCCGCGCGAGCGCGCCGCGCGGATACGGCGCTCGCCGTCGACAATCACATATTTGCCGGGAAACTCTGGCAGCCGCGTGACGAGAATCGGCGTGATCTGGCCTTGCGTGGCAAAACTCTCCGCGAGTTCGTCGATTGTCTCCGCGCTGTAAAAGGCACGCGGATTGTACGGATTGGAGACGACTTCCTCGACCGGAATTCTCGTGACCGCATGAACCGCCGGGGCAGACGGCTCCACCGGTGCGACCTCGGTCTGCGTGGCAGACGCCGCATCGCGCTGTGCGATACCCACGATGTCGCCATCGGCAAGACGCTCGCCTGCAGACGCGCGCTCAACGGCCATGCCCGCGCGAACCTTGCTGGTGAAGTTGAGCTTAGTTGCCATCGACGATCTCCTCTTCTTCTTGAACGAGCGCAATGATTTCGTTGTAGACCGCAGCGATTTCGTCCTTGGCGACCTTCGTGCCGCGCACCCCCTTTACGTCGAAGACCGTTCGCCCCAGCGCCGCCGTCTGTCGATACAGTTCGCGTTGCTTGACGGTGGCTGCGAGCACATGGACATTGCTCTCGGCAAGAATCGCACTCATCTGCGTGTGCAAGAGTGTCTTCGAATTAGCCTTATTCAGCAAAATTGCGAATTTACCGGCAGGATTAGCCACTCGTGTACGCTCGACCAACTCCATCATCCCCTCGCTACTCCAGATGTCGATCGGAGATGCGTCGGTCGGGATAATGGTCGCATCGGCAACAGCAAGGACACGGGCAGTGGTTAGATCGTTGATATTCGGCGGGCAGTCGACGATGACGACATCGTAGTCGTTCGCAAGCGCTGCGATCTCAGGTCCAATCATCTTGTCGAGCTTATTAATGCTGCCGACGCGAAATGGAAGCGGCGTTTCTGGACCGGAGGCCGCACACCAACTCATACACGATTGCTGACCGTCTGCATCGGCGACGTAGACCTTGTAGCCTTCGGATCGAAACGCACCCGCCAGATTCATGCTGGTTGTGGTTTTTCCCACTCCGCCCTTTTGGTTCGCTACCGCAATGACCAGTCCCATTCAGTTCTCCGTGCAATGTTCAACGCTGGTGCCGCCACACGCTAATCTCCACGTGGAGATTCTCCAGCGAGTTAATTGGCAGTCTAGCGGCAAGTTAAAGTAAATTCTAGCTTCAGCGCTGGAATCGTTGTCAGATCACAACCAAACTAGCTATTAGGACAAGAGACTCTGTGAGGTGAAGATTTATCCAAGCTTGAATTTGTGAAGGCTTTCGATCAAGTGACCATGGCGCCGGTGTGCGGTCTCCACGTGGAGACACCAAGCGGGACGGGTAAGGTCCGTCGAACACGCTTCACTTTGCGAAATCACAGAGATGGCCTCTGAGCCATGACTTACCGGCAAGGAAACATCAATCAAAATCGAACATAGGCTGAACACCCAAAGACGATCAACCGGGAAGCGTTCATCTGCGCTAGCACCTCGACACCACAGTCACCACGTGGAGACTGTGTGTTCCTTTGGCAACTCCGACATTCAAAATGAAACTCACTTCCACAACAGGCTATTACGACGGTGTGGTGCTGATCTCCACGTGGAGATTCGTGAGATGTTGTGATATGGCAAGAGACTATCTCAAGCGAGTAGATACCTGATGACAATGCCCAGAGACAAGCCTGTCACGGCAGTGTGCTACACAAGCTTTGTTCTCAAGTAGCTGATACGGCTACACCAATGATCGCCATCACGACCTGTTCGTTGGTCTTAATGAACAACGCCGCTCAAGTAGCGTGCGACGAGCACACAAACCGGATGCGTTGGAAATGGCCTCGCTATGATTTGCAAATCTGGTGACCCGACTGCGCGATTTACGCACGTAACCAGTCGATCTCCACGTGGAGATCAGTTCGCGATAAAAGAGAGGATCGGAGCCACCCAGGGTCCGCCGGAAGCGGAGGGAGCAAAGACATCGCAGACACTACCAAACATCGAGTGTTTGGCGGCGCCGCGATGTAAAAGAAAAATGGGTAAGTGAAATTTATCTATCTTCTTATAATGGATGAATTTCCCTAAAACCTCAACAGCGACAGTTACTCGGATCCTGCTTTCAACGTGAGCTCGATATCGCCCATGGCCTGAAAATCCGCCGTAGCCGGTCCCTGTTGTCCGCTCAGCAGGAATTCGAGCAAATCGGCGGCAGTCGGTTGGCCCCAGGTATCGAGAACCACCCAACGGAAGAAGTTCGTCGACGCCATCTTGCTCGGCACCTTGGTCATCGAAACCTTGAGCTTGTCCATGCCCACCGTTTCGTTATACCGCTTGATAAGTGCGGTCTGATCGTCGTGCTCGAGTTCGTTGAAGTAGGCCCGCGCCTCGGCAATCTTCGCCGCGATATAACGATCCTTCACTTGGTCCTGGCTTTCGCGTGCCTTGGGCGAATCGGTACTCGTGCCGCTTGCAGTATTGGCTCCCGGCAGTTGATAGCCCTGCATCAGCGCCTTGCGGAAATACGCAGCCACATTGGCGAGCGGTGCCGCATTTTTCTGGGCGACACGCGCGGCCGTATAGGCCACGGCCGTGCGAATCTTTTCCTCACCGTACTGCTTCAAGAGACGTCGCGCCTCCGAGACCGGAACATTGAATTTCGACATCTCGCTAATAAGTACCGTCTCATTCGCACGAAGCTCCTGGGACGGATCCGTCTCCGGCTTGCGGGTCACACGGAATTGCAGGGCGACGACCGAGCGGCCCACCTTGTGCTCGATGAGTTCGAAGTTGTGGTCCGAGATCTCGTTGACTTCCTTGATGCAGGGCACCAGCACGCGGCTCTTGAATTGCTTGTAGAGCTTGTACGACTGTGCCGAGGTATCCTGGCCGAGAATGAGATCACGCAGTGTCGCGAGCGGAAAGCGCGCAGTCATCCCGACGGCTTCGTAGCGCACCACGTTTTCCCATAGGGCAAGCGAATGCGCTTTCCTGAACTGACGCGTGATCCGCATGTCGATCATCGCGTAAATTTCGGGGTTCAAAAGCTCGCCGCGGATCTGCTCGGAAAAGGTATAGCGCAGCACCGAGCGCTCGAGTTCCGCGCCCGCAAGCAAACCGGAAGCCTTCCAGATGCTGCGTTTGTCCTGCGTGAGATAGTCCCAGTTGACGACCGTGCTGATCAGCGAATTGATCGTCTCCTTGACGTACTCCGTATTGTTGCTGTTCAGATCGACGTCCTGGGAGAGGGCGGAAATTGTGATCTCGAACGAAGAGCGGCCGGATTCGAGCGAGTCCTGTCGGATCGCATTCTTGATCAACGAGCTGAACATCTTGCGCTGCTGAAGGCTGATCGACCCGGATTTCGGCGCGATGTGAATCGCGGGGACCGCCTTGCGGAAGAGGTCAGGCGGCTGGCCTTGCTGGAATACGAGTGCACCTTGCTTGTCGGCGTCGCCGGCATCGGCCTTTTTTCTTGCCATATGATTCACGTTAAAAGGGAACCTGGTCGGTTGGTAACTGTATACCAACCGACCAGGTGACTCAAGGCTACGGACCCACCTGTGCGGGAGCACGACACTGCGCGCAGGAAAAGTTGACAGTCGCCGCGTGGGTCGACGCAATGGGCAACCGGACAAGCATCGAAGCGAGTTCCGGCCGTGCCAATGCGGTCCCATATCAGGTTACTTTTTGAGCTCACCACCTTGAATCAGCTCCCATAACAAGCTACCTTAAGCTCCCCTGGTGAGTGCTCACTTCGAATAAGGTTACTCACAGGTACCCGATTATGGGAATTAAAGGTAAGCGACTCATCAGGGAACTTCGGCCCACAGCATGCAAAAAATCCCCCACTGGTGGTGACCTATGACTTACCCCATAAATGGGAACCTCAAGCAGTTCCGATCAAGGCTCACCTGGATCGCCTTTCGCAGGCAATCCACCAGAAATGGGTACCTTGGACTTCTCCCATAAGACGCTACCTATCTACGCCTCGTGAGTTACACAGCAGGTGCCCACGCGAACGGCTTCCCAATGGGCAATGGTCACCTCCCGAATGCCCAGTTACAAGGACCCATAACGGGTTACCTTAAGCGTTCCCCATAGCAGGGTACCTTTCTAGTCCCCTAAAGGACTTTCAGATGAGGTGAATCTCCGACGTGCGCCCCATAGCCGGCTACCTTTTTTCGTTCCCATAAACGGCAACCTCAGCGACTTCCGGCAATTTTTCCCATACAGGGCAACCTTTTCCCCATATCCACAGACCGGAATCCCCATTTGAGGCTACCGAACCCCCATATCCACAACCCCCAGATCCCATAGCCAGTACCCAGCTCCCCATAAGCTGCAACCAAATCGCCCGCAAACCCTTACCAGATAAGGCTTTGCGCTCGATAAAGGTTTACTAAAGGTTCTAAAGCGTAAAGGTAAACACTGAAACAAGCGTCCGATGACAGATACGTTTCCCAAAACCGGGACCCTATGGAAATGTTAGTGATCACCAACCCACGATCTCCCAAACCCGGTGACCTTAGAACCTAAGTGGAAGAATCAAGCTCCCAAAACCCGGGACCGTTCGGTGGATTTCTAAGGAATCACATTAATTACGTTATCTAATCGCATGATTTATATGGGTACCTATCTATAGGGGTACCTTGATATGGGAAAAGGCTCCTGAAAAAGGTAACTGCCTATGGGATCGAAACACCTACTGAGAAGCTCATCGCCTTACCAGACACCAGGTGACCGGAAAACCGGAATCCGTCTGCTGCCCCCTCTTCTTGCTGCGCAGTTGAGTGCGATTCCCCGAGTACACGTCAAAGGTCCCCACTTCCCATATCTTGTTACCCACTTCAGGTCACCAGTTATGGGAGAACCTCAATTGGATCCCCGATAGATTGCCAATCTGTGTTGCAAGGTGCACCGCAGCATGCCGCACAGGTGACCTCGGCTTGCACCTCCGCGGGCGTGAAGAACTCCGTCGAACCCATGGCATAACTATGGGAGCCGGGTAAGAGTGGCTGCCGAATCAGGAGAGCGCTCAGCAGCCTGAAACGAGGTTCACTGGCGCAACGGACCGTGTCCTTGTCTGATACTCGTGACGGCCGCTCCATCCGAACCTGACACTCGCCGTTTCGAATTCAGTCGTGCTCCACCCGATCGATAAGCTGACAGCCAAAAGTGAGGTTCCGCAATCGCCCGTGAAGGATCGAGTACTTTGCGTTCCGCCTGCACCAGGTTGGTGCAAAATCCACGATGGATGAATCTGCGGGGTTGGGCGGGCACATTCGAGATTCAGGCGCTGCGCAAGCCGCGCCGATGGGCGATATCGGCCACGACCTTCTGCCGTCCACGCAAGCAAGCTCTGACGTTCGATATTGGCGCGGCGTAATCCTCGCCAGGCACGATCGGCGGAGTGCGAGAGGACAACTGGCATTGGGTCGCACGGCGCGCGCGTTCTCTGGTCTGCGTCGTATGCGCAGCGCAAGTTGATGGAGGAGCTATTTGACGGCGGCTTCCAGAGCTTGTACGCCAGTCTTGGCGCCGGATTGCATGCCGAGCAGACGGCAGATTCCGCGCATCGTCGGGATTCGCAGTTCAACCGGTCGCATCGGCTGGCGATCGCGATTTTCTCTGGTGTCGGCCAGGTACCAACTGTGAGCTACGAAGGGTTCGGCATGGTCACATGCCTTGCCAACTTCTGTCGGCCGCGGCGAGCCATGGCATCTGCCCGTAAGCGCGCTCGAGGAAATCAGCATCATCCCCGAAAATTAATCTGGATTCCTTCATATAAGGGATATTGGCGAAGCCAGACAACCCATTCCGGCCGGTGGCGCTTTCTGGTGTCGCGGCCGAATGGTGCAGACGATCCGCCGCGCTCACAACGCGAAGGTAACCGTTTGTGGGATTTCAGGTCGCATGCACGGCAACTTGTGGGTACCTGTCGCGCAAAAAGCAGATAGGACCTTGGGCTGGCGCGCCGCTCCGGCGAACGCCGTTCACAGGCTGCACGCCAGGTGCAGCAAGGCTTCAGCGTGTGAAGGAGGTGAAGGCGGTGACGTTCGGATATGCGATCGGGCCGTCGTGTTCAACCTGCACGCGTCTCTTCGATGCAGTTCACCCACCATCGGACGCTACCCAAGCCGCGCTTGCTGGAAAGCTGCTGTGAAATTGAACAGGGTGTTCGTCGCGGTGTTGGCCGGCTAGTGAATGTAATGGGGTATTCCGGAGTGGCAATTAATATTAAGGTAACCTTAATGAATGACGCCATGAAACATGATCAATGCTCATCCGGGGCGGATACGTTTCTCCCTGCGCCGCCGGCTAGCGACAGGGGAACGTACCCATCAGCGCCTTGTAAATGACCGCGCCCGTGGGTTCGAGAATGTATTGAAGGTGCCCTTTCATCCAGGTCAGGATTGCGCCAAGCTGCTCTTTGCGTCCGAGATTGGGCGGGACGCAGTAGCGTTGCGGCTGCTTGTCGATCAGGGTTTGAACCAGTGCGCCGTGCGTGTAGCCCGAGAGGTACATGACGCAGGCATCGAGATTTTCAGGCCTTTGGCAAACATTCAGAAAGACATCGGCTTGATCAATCGAAGGCGCCGGCGTGGCAGCCGGCGCTTGCGTGGCTTGAGCGGCGGCGTTAACAGCACAGAGCGCGGCAACGAGTGTCAGCCCGGCCAGGAGAGGTTTTTTCATTTGCGGGTGGATGGAACGGTTCATCAGAAGGAACTCGGGTGCTGGATGCGCACACCGCGCTGCAGCTTTGCTGCTGGCCGCAAGCTTAGCGGCTGGGCGGGTCTCGAAAATTGCTTTGCATCAAACGGACAATGGCTGCCTGTGCCCTTAGTCCTGCAACTGATTTGAATCGGAAAACTCCATCGTTCTGATTTGTCTGGGCGCTTCGTAGAATCGGTCGAACTTTCCTTCACGACCGTTTATACAAATCCCATGAGCACACGCCGCGCATTTCTCAAACTTTCGCTGGGTGCGGCCGCTGCCGCGCTGCCCGCCCTGAGCACGCCCCGAGCCTTTGGAGCGAACGCCGCACGCACCCTGCGCATCGGTAACCAGAAGGGCGCGCTAAGCCTTCTGAAGGGCCGAGGTACGCTGGAGCAGCGTCTCGCGTCGCTGGGCGTCAAGGTGACGTGGACTGAGTTCAACGCTGGCCCCGTGCAACTGGAGGCGCTTAACGTCGGCTCGATCGATTTCGGCGATGTGGGCGAGGCGCCACCCATCTTCGCGCAGGCCGCGGGCGCGCCGCTTGCCTACGTGGCGGCTACGCCGCCGCGGCCGCAATCGGAGGCGGTGCTCGTGCCGCACAACTCGCCGCTGCGCGAGGTTGCCGATCTCAAAGGCAAGCGCGTCGCGTTCAACCGCGGCAGCAACGTCCAATATTTCCTCGTACAACTGCTGCGCAAGCACGGACTCGATTATCGCGACGTGAATCCCGTCTTCCTCGCGCCGCCCGATGCGCGCGCGGCTTTCGAGCACGGCTCCATCGACGCCTGGGTCATCTGGGACCCGTTCTTTGCGGCGGCGCAGGCGAGCTTTGGCGCACGCGTGCTCGCCGATGCGAGCGACGTGGCGGTCAATCGCGGTTTTTACTTTTCGTCGCGCAACTACGCGCGCGATAACCCGGACGTGATCCGTGTATTGATCGACGAGGTCGCCAAAACGGACGAATGGGGCAAGAATAATCGCGCCGCGTACGCCGCCGAACTCGCGAAGCTCTGGGGCCTGCCCGCGCCTGTGGTCGAGCGGGCGGTCGATCGCACGGCGTTCGGTACGGTGCCGATCACGAAGACGATCCTCGGCGAGCAGCAGAAGATCGCCGACACCTTTCTCGATCTCGGCCTCGTGCCCAAACGCGTGGATGTGCTGCAGGCAGCGGTGCCGGGGCTCGCCTGAGCACCGCTGCAATTCATCGTCGGACCGGGGCGCTCACTTACGCGCTTACTTGCGTGACTTGGCGAGCGTGACCGTCTCGAAGAGCTCGTAGTTCGGCGTGGGCGTCTGGTCGGCGCCCGGCGCGTGATAGTAGTTCATCGTGATGGTGGTCTTGCCGCCGTGCTCGCCCGGATCCACGTCGAACACGGCGATCCCATAACCGGTACCCGTATCGCGCTGCGCGGACCAGATGGCGTCTTCGAGTGCGTCGGCGCCCGCGCGTACCCAGGTCCCCGGCGTCGCGCCCGGCACGGGCCGGTTAGGCTTCGTGAACACCTTCGCCTGCGGATTGCCGTTGCCCACATCCACGCCGTAGACGTCGAGCGGTGCGCTCGTGCCGCCGCCGCCGAGTATCAGGTGGATCGTGCCGTGGCTCGTGTCGAACGTGTTGGCGCCCGCTTGCGCGTTCGCGGCGGGCTTCGGCTGCAGCGTGTCGACGGGCGTGCCCGTCGCGGCGTCCATGCCCGCGTGATGATTGCAGCCGCGCACCGGATAGCTGCGCTCGTAGTCGTGGTCGTGGCCGCACACCACGAGATCCACGCCATAGCGGTCGAAGAGCGGCAGCCAGGCTTCGCGGATGCCCTTGTCCGAGCCGTTGCCCGTCTTCGATGAACTGAGCGCGTCCTGATGCATCTGCACGACGATCCAGTCGATGTCGTCGTCGTGCGAGGCGTGGCGCAGCGTCTTTTCGAGCCAGCGCGTCTGCTCGCCGTTGCTGTAGCCGCGCACGTAGAACGACAAGCCCGCTGCGATGGGCGCGTTGCCCGTGCTTGCTGCTGGCACGAGCGGCGCAGGGCCGGCCACGAACGCGGCGGCGTCCTGGTACACCACGTCGTCGGCGTCGAGCGAGACGAACAATACGTTGCTCACGCGGAAGCTGTACCAGCGGCCTGGAAAGCGCGTGCCGTTCTCGGGCAGCGTGTAGCGCGTGAGATACGATTCGAGCCCTTGGGGACCGTTGTGGAACTCGACTTCGTGGTTGCCGGGGCAGGGCATCCACGGACGGTTCGACGACGAGCTCTGGTTGTTGTTTGCGAAGTCGCGCCACACCTCGGTCTGATGCGACGGATTCAGGTTCGCGTAGCAGAGGTCGCCATTGAGCAGGTGAAAGAGTGGCTGAAAGCGTTCGACGGCCTCCACGGCGAAGCGGCTTTGCGGCGACGAAAGCACCCAGCCCGTGTTGGGTGTGGCGAGGTCGCCGTAGCTCGTGAAGCGAAATGGCTTGCGTCCGTGCGGTGCGGTGGTGAAGCTCGCGGCAAACGGGCTACCGGCGTGGCTGTCATTGTCAGCGGTGACTTCGTAGCGATAGGTCGTGCCGGCGTGCAGGCCGGAAAGGCGTGCGTGATAGGTGAACACGACGACGCCCGTGAGGCCGTCCGTGTAGGTGCGCTGGACCGCGTTCACGACTTCGCGGCGGCCGCGGTCCGTGGCGTACGTCACGCGCGGATGCGTGGCGGCCGCGAGCGAGGCCCACGAAACCACGACTTCGCTTGCCGGGTCCGCGCCCCAGGTGAGGTGGATCTGCTCGGGCGTGCCGTCGGGCGTGGCGGCATTGGCTTTTGCCACGCCGGCGAGCGTGGCTGCGGCGCCGGCGGCGCTCGCGAAACCGGACGCGCCGGCAAGCTTGAGGAAGCCGCGCCGCGAGACGTTGGCGGCGGCTTCGGTGGAGGATGCGTCGGGGGTGTTCTTCTTGGTCATGGCTCGTCGCAAGTGTTGCAGGGTGGATGTAAACGAAAAGATGGCTTCCCTGCATGACCTCGCGATGACACGGCTTGATAGCGTCTTGCTGCAGGAATGACGCTGCCGCAATTCGGGCTGTTGAAAAGGCTAAAAAATCAGGAATGCAAAATAAAAATCAGATGCTGAAAATGCCCGCCGTAAGTGCTCGCAGCGCATCCGCCAGGAAACATGCATACAGAATGAATTATATGTAAGCGAAAAATTCGCAATTGTTATTAATCGGAGCGTCTCAGTAACCTCAACGCACGCAAATCGCCTGAGGCGCCGCGCGGGCCTTGCAGCAAGGGCTCGCGCGGCGCGGAGCCCACCCTAGACGCACCGACGCCCATGCCTCGCACCACACTCACCGACTGGCTGACGAACTTCATTCCGCACCCCGGCGCGCCTGAGTGGCGTGAGCGGGTGCGCCGCGCCGGGGGCGCCTTACTCGGTATCGCGTTCACGGGGATCGCGACGCATCTGCTGTTCGGCAGCGCTGGCGATATTCCAATGCTGGTCGCGCCCATGGGGGCGTCGGCCGTGTTGTTGTTCGGCGCTTCCGAAAGCCCGCTCGCGCAGCCGTGGTCCATTGTGGGGGGCAACCTCGTTTCGGCGCTGGTCGGCGTGGCCTGTGCGCAATGGATCGCGACCCCGGTTCTTTCTGCTGCCGTGGCCGTTGCGCTTGCCATCAGCGCGATGTTCCTGTGCCGCTGCGTGCATCCGCCCTCAGGCGCCGTTGCGTTGACCGCCGTGCTCGGCGGCCCGGCCGTGCATGCGCTCGGCTTTCGCTTCGTGGTCACGCCCATTCTGTTCCAGTCGTTTGCCTTGCTGAGCGCTGCGCTGGTCTTTCACGCGCTCACCGGACACCGGTATCCGCGCGCGGTCTGGCGTGCAGCGGCTCCAGCGAATGCGCCGGCGAGTACCTTGGGAACTCCGGCTCAGGCAGCGGAGGAGGCCGGCGTGCTTGCCGACCCGCAGCGCCTGTCATTCGACGAGATCACCTGCGAAGAATTCATGACGAGCGCGGACCACGCCGTGCCGCTCACGATGGGCAGGTTTGCTGCATTGGAGACGCTGCGCCGCCACGGTGTTCACGCGTTGCCGGTGGTGGACGACGCGCATCGGCTCGTGGGCACGGTAACGCATCACGATCTGGCGCACGGGCGTCCAGAGGGATTCGGGCGCAGGCTATGGCGCGCGCTGCGGCGCACGACCCTGCAGGTAGAGGAGACGGTTGAAGCGGTCATGGCATCGGGGGCTCAAGCGGTGCACCGCGCCACGCCGCTGACCCATCTCGCGTCGATCTTCGCCGATCACTCGTGCTACGAGGTCCCGGTTTTCGACGATGCCCGGCGCCTGCTTGGCGTGGTGAAGCACTCGGATATGATCCGCTGGTTGCATCAGCATGCGGGCGCGGCCTATGCCTATGCGGAGCGGCCGGTAGCCGACGCGAGCTGAACGTGCCGACGCGCGACGATGCTACTCGTGCACGCGCGTCAGCCCGGCGCGAACTGTACGACGGCCATCGTCCCGCGCCCATGCGCGCCGTTCTCCAGCCTCACCTCGGCCCGATGCGCACGCGCGATCTCGCGCACGATCGCAAGCCCAAGACCGCTGCCGGGTTTCGTTGAGGCCCGGAAAAATGGCTCGAAAACCTTGTCGCGCAACTCTTGCGCGATTCCGTCGCCTTCATCCGCGACGCTCAACGTGACGAACCCCGCCGCCACCGCGAGTGTCACCATGACGGCACCGCCTTCGGGCGAGTAGCGAATGGCGTTATCGACGAGATTGAACACCAGCACCGAGAGCAACTGTTCGTTGCCCATGACTTCGGCTTGCTGCGCGAGTGTGGCCACTAGCTCTACGCGCTTGCGCTGCGCGAGCAGAGCAAGCTGCTCGATTACGCCGGTCGTCACGGCGCGCATGTCCACGCTCACGCCTTCGAATTGCGTATAGTCCGCCGCCTCGGCTTGTGCGAGCGTCAGCAATTGATTGGTGAGCCCCACGAGCGAGCGGTTGCTCTGGTGCATCGCCTTGAGTGTTTCGTGAAGCAGCGCGGGATCCTGCTGCCGGCGCGCGTATTGCAGCTGCGTGCCGAGCAGCGTGAGCGGCGTGCGCAACTGGTGCGCGGCGTCGGCAACAAAGCGCCGTTGCATCGCGGTCTGCCGCTCGATGATGTCGAGGCATTCGTTGAACGCGCTTACGATGGGGCGCAGCTCGCTCCTCAGCGGCTCGACGTCGATGCGCACGGAAGACGTGCGTACCCGCTGCGGCAACCCGCGCGCAAGCCGCGTGAGCGGGCGCAGTTCGAGCGTGAGCGCGACGCACACGAGCACGACGGCCACCGTGACGATGGCCGCGAAATAGAACATCTGCGGCCGCCAGAGCGCGGCGACCATGGCGTCGCGCTCGTGCAGCGTGCGGCCCACCGAGACGATCACGCGGCGCGTCGCACCCGCATCGTACATTTCGCGGATCAGCGAGACCGCGCGAATGGGCGCGCCGCCTACCTGGGCGTCGTACCACTGCGGGGAGGTTTCGGGAATGTGTTGAGGAAAGTCGGAGGTGCCTGCAATGATGGGCCCGCCGATTTCCTGCACGCGGAAGAACACCTGGTCGCGGTGCGGCGTGCGCAGGATTTCGATGGCGCTCGGCGAGACCGATGCGATCAGGTCGTTGCCTTGCCAACCAATGTCGCCGGCCATCACGCGCGCCGCCGAGAGCAGCGCATCGTCCTGAAGCAGGTTTGCCGTGTGCCACGCGTTGCCTCGCGTGATCAGCCCGGCCGCCGCGATGAATACCGTCATCGGCAGCACGAGCCAGAGCAGCAGGCGTACGCGCAGGCTGTTGGTCGCCCTGCTTTTCGCCTTACTCTTCGGCTTCGGCATCTTCGAGCAGGTAGCCCAGCCCTCGCAGCGTGATGATGGTCGCCGTACTCTTTTCGAGTTTCTTGCGCAGCCGCGAGACATAAATCTCGATGGCGTCTTCGCTGGTGGGGGCGTCGGCGTCGCTCACGGATTCTGCGAGCGCGGCCTTGGACACGGTTTTTTTCGCGCGCAGGATCAACGTTTCCAGCACGGTGTGCTCGCGCGGCGTGAGCGTGAGCGATTCTTCGTCCACGTAAAAGCGCAGCGTGTCCATGTCGTAGAGCAGGTTGCCGCAGCGCACGCGGTTCGTGCGCGAGGGCGCCTGGCGGCGCGCGAGCACTTTCACGCGCGCCACGAGTTCGCGCGCGTCGAAGGGTTTGACGATGTAGTCGTCGGCGCCGGCGCCGAGGCACACGACCTTTTCGTCGATGGCGCCGGTGGCCGTGAGAATCAGCACGGGCGTGGCGTCGCCGCGTGAGCGCATGCGGCGCAACAGCGCCTTTCCCGACATGCGTGGCAGATTGAGATCGAGGAGCACCACGTCGTAGGGCGAGGCGCGCAGCGCGTCTTCGGCGGCCTCGCCGTCGCCTACGTGGTCGAGCATGAAACCGTCATCGGTCAAGGTGCGGATGAGCCAATGCGCGAGTTGTTCGTTGTCTTCGACGAGCAGCAGTTTCATGCCGTTATCCAGTCCAGTCGGCCGGCCTTGCACAATGCGTTATCAGGCGGTCTTGTACTGATCGCGAGCGACGCGTGTGCGGTACAGGTACAGGGTCGCCACCAGGCCACACACGGCGGCGATGCTCAGCCATGCGCCCGGCGCGGCCTTGTCGCCGGTGACGTGAATGAGCCACGTGGCGATCGCCGGCGTGAAGCCGCCCACGAGCGTGGCGAGGCTATAGGCCATCGAGAAACCCGTGGTGCGCACATGCACCGGCATCAGCTCGGTCAGCGCGACGACCATGGCACCGTTGTACCACGCATAGAGCGTCGAAAGCCACAGTTCCACGATCAGCAGCGTCGTGAAGGAGGGCGCGCCGACGAGCCAGCGCATGACCGGATACGCGCTGAGCACGGCGAGCACGGTGCAGGCGATCAGCACGGGCGCGCGGCCGATGCGGTCCGACACCGCGCCCGAGATGGGCAGCCAGATGAAGTTCGAGACACCCACGCACACGGTCACGAGCAGCGCGTCGAGCGATGTGAGATGCAGCTCGACCTTGCCGAAGGTGGGCGTATAGGCAGTGATCAGGTAGAACGAGGTCGTCGTCATGATCACGAGGCCCATGCCGGCGAGCACGATGCCCCAGTTGCTCACGATGGCGCGCGTGATTTCGCCGAGGCTCGGATGATGGCGACGTGCCGTGAACTCATCGGTTTCGCGCAGCGAACGGCGGATGTAGAACAGGAACGGCACGATCATGCAGCCGATCACGAACGGCACGCGCCAGCCCCACTCCTTCATGTCGGGTGCGGGCAGGACGCTGTGCAGCACCACGCCGAGCGCAGCGGCGAACACCACGGCCACCTGCTGGCTGCCCGACTGCCACGAGCAGTAGAAGCCGCGGTTGCCCTTGGTGGAGATTTCCGCGAGGTAGACGGACACGCCGCCAAGCTCCGCGCCGGCCGAGAAGCCTTGCAGCAGACGCCCGATCAGGATGATGACCGGGGCGGCCAGGCCGATGGTGGCATAGCCGGGCACGAAGGCCACGCACATGGTGCCCACGGCCATCAGCCAGAGCGAGAGAATCAGGCCCTTGCGGCGGCCATGACGGTCCATGTACGCGCCGAGCACGATCGCGCCGAGCGGGCGCATCAGGAAGCCCGCGCCGAACACGGAGAGTGCGAGCATCAGCGAGGCGAACTCGTCGCCGGCGGGAAAGAACGTGGCGGCGATGGCGGCGGCGTAGTAGCCGTACACCATGAAGTCGTACATTTCCAGAAAGTTGCCGCTGACCGCGCGAAACACGGTGCGAGCTTTCGACTCTCCCGGCGCGGCGTGAATGGCTGAAGACATGTTGAACATCCTTGCATGTTGGACGAGCGCGCCCCGGCGGCCGGGTGGGCCGTCGTGCTGCTCGCCGTGTGGCGTGATTCGGGTTTGAAAACGCGGTTTAAATTAAAGCGATTGGTGTTGGCGAACGGCCGCGCCGGATTACGGCATGCCTTTCACGAATTCATTCGTATAGGTCTTCGACAGATCGACGTGCCGGGCTGTCAATCCCGTGCCTGCCGTCATCAGCACCTTGAGCACGGTTTGCGGCGCGCCGTCGGGCATCAGGCCATCCTTCGAAAACGCGCCCTGCGCCGAAGCCAGCGCGCGCACGTAACCCGCGCGATCGTTGCCGATGACCTCGGGCGGCAGCACGGCGGCGATCTGCTCAGCCGAATGCGTGCTGATGAAGCGCAGCGCACGTGTGAGCGCTTGCACCATCTTCCCGGTCTCCTGCCGGTGCGCGAGCATCCAGCTGCGCCGCAGATACAGGCACGCGCCCGCATACGGGCCACCGACCCAGCGCTGCGTGTCCTCGACGCTGCGCATGTCGACCACCGCCGTGGCGGCGCCGCTTGTCAGGAGGCGCGTGGCCGTGGGTTCCTCGACCATGCCCGCGTCGATCGTGCCCTGCTCGAAGGCTTCGACAAAGCGCGTGTCGGAGGCGAGCGGCACGACCGTGTAGTCGCCGGCCGCCACGCCCGCACGGGCGAGCAGGAAACGCGTGAGCATCCACGTGGAGGCGCCAAATCCGGTGACGCCGAGGCGCTTGCCTCGCGCCGCTTTCATCGTCGCCGTGTTTGCCGTTGTGTTCAATGCCGCCGTTTTCACGACGGCTGAGCCAGCCAATTCCCGGCCGCCTGCCGTATGAACCGACGCGAGTTCCGCGAGCCCCGCCGCGCGCTGCAGCACCACCACCGAGAGCACGTCCTGGCCGCGGCTCTGCAGGTCGAGCGTGTGGTCGTAGAAACCCACCGCGCCTTCGATCGCGCCGGCGATCAGCTCCGTGGAGGTGTCGATGCCCGCCGGCCCCGAGACCACCTGGACGTCGAGCCCTTCGTCCTTGAAGTAGCCCAACTGCGAGGCGAGCACCGCCGGCAGATAGACGATCTTGGACATGCCTCCCATCATCAGGCGGATCGGCTCGGCATGCGCCATCGGCGCGGTGCCAAGCGCGATGCACAGCAACAGAGCTCGGCCGAGATGCTGGGCGCCGGAAAGCATGACTGCGTGACTCCTCGTGACCGGCGGCTTGCCGGAATGGGTGGAAGTATAAGAAAGCGTGGCCTTCTGATTGCTTTCTGGCTGAAAGGGATTTTCTCGGTATTTACCCCCGTATTTACGCGGGTGCGTATCCAGCCCCCTATCTGCGGGCCCGCGAAATCCTCGGCCCGGCTCCCCTTACAATAGTGCCAGTCCCCATCCGCATGCATCACGAGACCATGACACGAGACCCCCGCCTCACCCTGAACGCGCGCCAGCAGGAGTTGCTCGAATGGGTGCAGCGCGACGGCTTCGTGACCGTCGACGATTTCGCCGCGCACTTCGGCGTCACGCCGCAGACCATTCGTCGCGACGTTAACTGGCTCGCCGATATGAACCTCCTGCGCCGCTACCACGGCGGCGCGAGCCTGCCCACGAGTGCGGAAAATGTCTCCTATGGCGCACGGCAACAGATGTTCCACGAGGAGAAGCGGCGCATCGGCGCGCTCGCGGCCTCCCACATTCCCGATCAGGCGTCGCTTTTCATCAACCTCGGCACCACGACCGAGGAGGTCGCGCGCGCGCTCAACCACCATCGCGGTCTGCGCGTCATCACGAACAATCTGAACGTGGCGAGCATGATGAGTGGCTACCCGGAATGCGAAGTGCTCATTACTGGCGGTATCGTGCGGCCGTGGGACAAGGGCATCGTGGGCGACCTGACCATCGACTTCATTCGCCAGTTCAAGGTCGATTACGCAATTATCGGCACCTCGGCGATCGAAACCGACGGCACGCTGCGCGACTTCGACACGCGCGAGGTGCGCGTGGCCGAAGCGATCATCGAGCACGCACGCACCGTTTATCTGGTGACCGATCATTCGAAATTCGGCCGGCCTGCGCTCGTGCGCCAAGGGCATCTGAGCCAGATTCACGCGCTCTTTACCGACAAGCCGCTGCCCGCCGAAATGGACGAGACCGTGGTCCAGGCGGGGACGGCCGTGTACGTCGCGGACTAGGCGGAGCTACGGTTCGAAGCGACTGCACGCGCCGAAACGAAAACAAAACGAACATCATTCGAAAATTCTCGCGCTTGTTCAAACTTGCTCCTGGCGCCTGATCTGGCGCTCACTTGCGCCTGAAATCTGGCTACACCCCGAGAGTTGGCCAGTTTCCCGAATTCGCTCATTGTTCCGTAAAAGCGAACTTTACTTTTTCGATTTTGTTCGATAAATTTCGAATTCGAACATTTTCGGTTCGATCCTGGCGGGTCTCTGGGAGTATCCACCAGGATTGCCAGGGTTGGCGGAACTATCAGGGAACGCAGGTGAGTCAACAGAATCGCTACGATCTGCTCGTCGTGGGTGGCGGGATCAACGGCGCGGGCATTGCGCGCGACGCGGCCGGACGCGGCCTTTCCGTGCTCCTTTGCGAGCAGGACGACCTTGCCTCGCACACCTCGTCAGCGAGCACGAAGCTGATTCACGGCGGGCTGCGCTACCTCGAGTACAGCGAGTTCGGCCTCGTGCGCAAGGCGCTGCAGGAACGCGAGACGCTGTTGCGCTCGGCGCCGCACATCATGTGGCCGCTGCGCTTCGTGATGCCGCACATGCCCAACCTGCGCCCCGCGTGGCTCATCCGCATCGGGCTCTTTCTCTACGATCATTTGGCGAAGCGTGAATTACTGCCGGGCTCGCGCGGCATCGATATGCGCCGCCACGCGGCGGGCGCGCCGCTCATCGACACCATTCGGCGCGGTTTCGTTTACTCGGATGGCTGGGTTGACGATGCGCGTCTGGTCGTGCTCAACGCGCTTGACGCTCAGGAGCGCGGTGCGAGGATTCTCACGCGCACGAAGCTCGTTTCCGCGCAGCGCGTGAACGGCGAATGGCTCGCGACTCTGCGCCGCTCCGACGGCAGCACCTTCGACGTGCGCGCACGCGCGGTGGCCAATGCGGCGGGCCCGTGGGTGGGCGAGGTGCTGAACGGCGCGCTCGGGCGTGGCGCGCAGCACAGCGTGCGTCTCGTGAAGGGCAGTCATATCGTAACGAGGCGCCTGTTCGATCACGACCACGCCTATATTTTCCAGAATCCGGACAAGCGCATCATCTTTGCGATTCCCTACGAGCACGATTTCACGCTGATCGGCACGACCGACGTGGAATACCGTAGCGATCCCGCGAAAGTCTCAATCGACGGTGACGAAACGCGCTATCTGTGCGAGTCCATCAACCGCTATTTCAAGCGCAAGATCTCACCCGCTGACGTGCACTGGACTTACTCGGGCGTGCGGCCGCTGCTCGAAGAAGAGGGCGCGAAGAATGCGTCGGCGGTCACGCGCGACTATCGTCTGGAGATGGACGACGCCGAAGGCGCGCCGCTGCTCTCCGTGTTCGGCGGCAAGATCACCACGTTTCGCAAGCTCGCGGAAGAAGCCGGCGATATGCTGTGTCGCGTGCTGGGCAGCGATGCGCCAGGCTGGACCGCTGGTGAGGCGCTGCCGGGTGGCGACATCGCGAACGCGCGTTTCGCGCCCTTCGCCGAGGCTTTCGCGCGCCGCCATGCCTGGCTGCCCGCGCCGCTCGCACTGCGCTACGCGCGCGCTTACGGTACGCGCGCCGAGCGTCTGATCGGCAAGGCCTCATCGTTCAAGGCACTGGGGCCGCAAATTGCCCCTGGCATCTACGAGGCCGAATTGCGCTACCTGCGCGATACCGAGTGGGCGACCTGTGCCGAGGACGTGCTGTGGCGTCGCTCGAAGCTCGGCCTGCACGTGACCCCGGGCACGCTGGAGGCGGTCACGGCGGCGCTCGAAGCGTGGTTTGCCGCGAACCGCGAGCCGCACATTGCGGCGTGAATCATAACTACTTACGGATGGAGATGAGAGACATGCAGGACCAACAGTACATTCTTGCGCTTGACCAGGGCACCACGAGCTCGCGTGCGATGCTGTTCGACCGGCAAGGCCAGATTGTCTCGATGGCCCAGAAGGAATTCGAGCAGATTTATCCGCGTCCGGGCTGGGTCGAGCACGATCCGCAGGAAATCTGGTCGACGCAGGCGGGCGTGGCGGCGGAGGCGGTTACGCGCGTGGGCCTGAACGGCACCAATATCGACGCCATCGGCATCACGAACCAGCGCGAAACCACCATCGTCTGGGATCGCGAGACCGGTCATCCCATCTATAACGCGATCGTCTGGCAAGACCGCCGCACGGCAGACTTCTGCGACCAGCTCAAGGCGCGGGGCCTCGAAGCCATGGTGCGCGCGAAGACCGGTCTGCCGATCGACGCATACTTCTCGGCCACCAAGATCCGCTGGATTCTCGACAACGTGGACGGGGCGCGCGAAAAGGCACGGCAAGGCAAGCTCGCGTTTGGCACCGTCGACAGCTGGCTCGTCTGGAACTTCACGAAGCACGAACTGCACGTGACCGACGTGACCAATGCTTCGCGCACGATGCTGTTCAACATCCACACGCGCAAATGGGACGACGAGCTGCTTGACGCGCTCGATATTCCGCGCAGCATGCTTCCCGAGGTTCGTTCGTCATCCGAAATATATGGACCGACCAAGACCACGGTATTCGCGTCGAAGATTCCGCTCGCGGGCATTGCGGGCGACCAGCAGGCGGCACTGTTCGGCCAGATGTGCACGGTTTCGGGGATGGTGAAGAACACCTACGGCACGGGCTGCTTCCTGATGATGAATACCGGCGCGAAGCCCATCGAGTCGAAGAACAATCTCGTGACGACCATCGCCTGGCAGATTGGCGACGAGGTGAACTATGCGCTCGAAGGCAGTATCTTCATCGCAGGCGCGGTGGTGCAATGGCTGCGCGACGGCATGGGCGTCATCAAGAGCGCGGCGGAAGTCGAGGCGCTCGCCGCGAGCGTGCCGCACACGGATGGCGTGTATCTGGTGCCCGCCTTCGCTGGCCTGGGCGCGCCGCACTGGAACGCGCGAGCGCGCGGCTCGCTCTTTGGCGTGACGCGCGGCACGACCTCGGCGCACGTCGCGCGTGCGGCGCTCGATTCGATCGCGTATCAATCGCTCGACGTGCTCGCCGCCATGGAGGCCGATTCGGGCATTAGCGTGGGCGAACTGCGCGTGGACGGCGGCGCGAGCGCCAATAATCTGCTCATGCAGTTCCAGGCGGACCTGCTGGGCGTGGATGCGGTGCGTCCGCGGATAACCGAAACCACGGCGCTGGGCGCTGCGTATCTCGCGGGCCTGGCCACCGGCTACTGGCAAAGCGTGAACGAGTTGCAGAGCCAGTGGCACGTGGACAAGCGTTTTTCGCCCGCCATGTCGCCTTCGCAAGCGGACGCCTGCCGTGCGGGCTGGCAGCGCGCGGTGCGCGCCGCCAAGGCTTGGGCCGACGACACGCAATAAGTACGCGGCGACATCCAGCAAAAGAACTCGAACGCGTAAACACAACCAATCCCGGCGGTACGCACACGGCCAGCATTACGCTGGCTTCGCTCATCCGTTTCGGAATCCTGATAAATATTTTACATGTCACCTTATATTGCTGAATTCATCGGCACGGCGATTCTCGTGCTGCTCGGCAACGGCGCGGTCGCCAACGTGCTGCTCGCAAAGACCAAAGGCAAGGGCGCAGACCTCATCGTCATCGTGATGGGCTGGGCGATGGCTGTGTTCGTGGCCGTGTACGTCACCGCATCGTACAGCGGCGCGCATTTGAACCCGATCGTGACGATCAGTCTCGCGCTCGCGGGCAAGTTCGCGTGGTCGAAGGTGGGCGGCTATATCGTCGCGCAGATGCTCGGCGGCATGGCGGGCGCGGTCCTCGTGTGGCTCGCCTATCGCCAGCACTTCGCGAAAGAAGCCGACGCCGATGTCAAACTCGCCGTGTTCTGCACCGCGCCTGCGATCCGCAGCGTGCGGCACAACGTGATCACCGAAGCCATTTGCACTTTCGTGCTGATCCTCGGCGTGCTGTATCTGGCTTCGCCGCAGGTGGGCCTGGGCGCGCTCGATGCATTGCCGGTCGGCCTGCTTGTGCTCGGCATCGGCATTTCGCTGGGCGGCCCCACGGGCTACGCCATGAGCCCGGCGCGCGATCTCTCGCCGCGCATCATGCATGCGCTGCTGCCGATTCCGGGCAAGCGTGACAGCGATTGGCGCTATGCGTGGATTCCCGTGCTTGGGCCGCTGCTGGGCGGCGTGGCGGCTTCGTCGCTGTATTTGTATTTGCATGCGACGCGTTGAGGGCCGTGAGGCGGCGGTTTCACAACGAGCTGTGCAACCGCCGCAATCCAATCACTTCGGAATCACCCACAGCATCGCCGCGAACACCGCATAGAGCCAGCCCACGTGCGTAAGTTGCCGGCTATGCACTTGCGGCGCGCGGAACGCCCACTGCAGGAACAGAATGGCGACCATCGTCGTGGCCGCAGCAAGAATCGACGGCGCACCAAGGTGCCATGGCGTGAAGAACAGGCCGAACGCGGTAGGAATGGTGGCCTGAATCATCATCGCGCCGCTGATGTTCGCGAGCGCGAGCCGCTCCTTGCCCTGACGCACCCAGATGATTGCGTTCATGATCTCCGGCAGCTCGGTGGCGATCGGGCTGAAGAGCAACGCGGTCAACTGCGGGCTCAAGCCGAGCCATGGCCCCACCTTGCCAATCTGCTGCACGAACAAGTGCGAGGCGAAGAAGATCACGACCAGCGCGCCCAGGGTCTGTAGCAGAACCCAGAACAGCGACGGGTCCGCATCGCGCGGACGCAGCTTGAGCGGCTCGAGCCCCACGTCTTCGATCGCGTCGCTGTCGTCGCTCAGCTCCTTCCAGCAATAGACCGCGTAAGCCGCGAGAAACGCAATGCCGAGAATGGGCTTGAAACTGAACACCACGAGCCCGAGCCCGATCTTCACGACGAAGATCGCGAGAAACCAGAGCTGGTCGCGGCGCAGGCGGCGCGTATTGGCGTCGACGGTGCCGGCGCGTGCGCGGCCCGCGCGCGCTACGGTCGCCAGCAATGCGACACCCACCACCGCATAGGCCACGGTGCTGAGCGCGAGTGGCCCGCCAATGGCCGCGCCAATGCCGATTTCCTTGTGGGCAGGGTCGGTGCCGAAGGCGACGGCCACGAGCGTGACCACGCTCTCGGGCAGCGCCGTGCCGAACGCGGCGAGGATCGTGCCGGTGGCCGTCTGCGTGACCTTGAGCTTCTGGCCGAGCCATTCGACGGCATTGACAAAGGTTTCGCAGGACAGATAGATGATGCCGGCGGCGGCAATGAGCAGCGCGAACGTCCAGATCATGACAAACGCTCCGTCGTGCGAGTGCGTGTGATTGAGTGCGCGTGACTGCGTGAGAAGCGGTACATGGGAAACGGCATTCCTCGGGCTGGACGGACGGACCAATGACGCAATCCCCCCGCCCAGCCCGGGTGTGAGGGATGACGTCATAGGTCTCGTCAGGCCGAAGAACGGCTGCCGGCGCCATGGCACAGCGTGCCAATTATGTTGACGGCGGCGCGTCACGCGTTGCGCGCGACGCAGACTACTCCCCTAAGACCTGCGCATTATAGCCGACGAAGGCGATCGCGCGGGAGAGGCGTGTGCCGCGTGTGCTATTTGGCTTCCGGGATTCTACGAAAACCGATTCATTCCTCCGATTGGATTGCAGCTTCCAAACAAGTGCTTTTTGCAAACTCCCCGTGCAAAAAATGCGCTGTATGTAAGCGGGCCCGCTGCCGCATATTCAGCGAGCCAGTTAGAAGGCAATTAATCTAAAAAGGAGGAGTCAACAGGATGGCGAAGTACAGGCGTTTGAATTACGTGGTTCCATTAATGCTGCTGACGTGCAATCAGGTACATGCTCAGTCGAGCGTCACGCTTTATGGAATCGTTGACGAGAGCATTCGCTACATGACGCATACCAATGCCGCCGGCGATTCGAAGCTCCAGATGGGCAACGGCGGCATGACCGAAAGCCGCTGGGGTTTGCAGGGCGTCGAGCAACTCGGCGACGGCTGGTCGACGTTCTTCAAACTGGAGAACCGCTTTTATATCAACAACGGTCAGAGCGACGCGTCTCTACCGTATTTCAACGAAGCCCAAATTGGTATTCGGTCGACGTCTTTTGGCCAGGTGATCTTGGGCCGCCAGTACAACGTGATGATCGAGGGCATCACGATCGGCGGGTACGGCAGCAACCCCTGGATTCCGTACGACTTCAGCTTTCAGCCGGAAATCACCTTGACAGGGGGTATCTGGACGAGCAATCAGGTTCAGTATCAGGTCCGTGCACATGACCTGATGTTCTCGGCGGGCTACGCCTTCGGCGGCGACCCGGGGCACATGTCCTATGGCAGTCAGATTGGCGTGGCGGCCGCCTATTCGCCAAAGGACGGTCCCGTGAAATTCGGCGGGGCATTCCAGCAATCGAAAGACTCGCTCGACGGCGCCACTGCCAAGGCCTGGACTTTCGGAGGATCGTATACGTGGGACAAGACGCGCTTCGCGCTCGGCTATATCGTCAATCAACGGGACCCAGGCTTTGACAATTTCGCCAATGGGCCGTTTACCACGGCGGGACTCATCGCGACCAAATATACCGACTTCTCCCGGCGTCGCATGATCATGGGCGGCATCACGCAGGAGTTGGGCTATGCGTGGCACCTCGCGGCCAATGTGTGGCGCACGCTGCAAGACGGCACGACGGCGAAGAACGATGGGTCCGCCTGGCAATATCAGCTGGTCGCCGACTATAGCCTTTCGGTGCGGACCGATCTGTATGCGGAAGCCGATTACGCGCAATACAAGGGCGGGCTGATCGGCGCGCAACTGCAAGGCATTCAGAGCATCGGCACTGCGCAGAAGGGTACGCAACTGGGCATGTCCGTGGGCCTGCGGCACGCGTTTTGATCGGCCTGCTGTTGCGCCGGGCAACAGCGCCTTGCCGCTCAACGGTAGACACCGCCGCCATCGTCATGGCGGCGGCGTGTTTTTATCGATTGGCAGCAGACTCAGCACGAAGCGGTTTTGCCGGGCGTTGCGGGTTGAGCAGAATGAATCCCGCGAGGCCGCTCGCGACCAGCAGGACTCCCATGACGCCGAAGCCCAGTTGATAGCCGCTCGCTCCGTGGCCCGAGGTAATCAGCTTGCCCATGGCGATGGGCCCGAGCAATCCCGCCAGGGTGACAATCGAATTGGTGATGGCGAGCAAGGCGCCGCGGCGTTCGGCCGGCACCACTTCGGCGACGAGCATCGGACCGAACGAAAACGTCTGGATGGCACAGGCGCTCGCAATCGCCATGAGCGCGACCTTTACCGGCGTCGGGACGCCGGCATAGATCGCGCAATAGGCAATGCCGGCAATCACGCATACCACACTGATCACTGCGCCGCGCGCGAGTCGCGACGGTACGCCGCGTGCGAGCAGCCGATGCGAAAGCATGGCGAGCGCAACGCCCACCGGAATCTGCATGGCCACCTGCATCGCGAAGATCCAGGCGGCATGGCTGGCCGGGAAGTCCAGCGCGAGGCGCAGATAAGCGGGTGTCCAGGTAAAGCCGATCGAGATGACTGCATAACCGACGAAGCATTGCAGCATGACGCCGATAATCGTGCGGTTGGCGAAGAACGGAAGAATGGGTAGCCGCCGTGCGGGCGACGCGGCTGCTTGCGCGGCACCCGGCTCTTCGCTGAAACGGCGGCGATGCGTTCCGCTGTCGCCAACCCACAGCCACAGCAGCAGCCATGCGAGACTCGCGAAACCCAGAAAGAGGAAGGGCGCGTGCCAGTTCCAGCGCTCGGCGACGAACGTCAGGAGCGGCCCCGAGACGATCACCCCCACGGTGGCGCCTTGCTGCACGATCGTCGTGGGCAGATTGCGCTCGTGATCGTCGAACCAGGTGTAGACGACGTGCAGCGCGAGCGGCGACGCTGGGCCTTCGCCCGCGCCTAGCAGGATGCGGCACAGGAGCAGGACCGCGAACGTCGTTGGCCAGCCGAGCGGCAACTGGGCGACTGCCCACGCGAACGCGAGCGCGGCGATGAGCCATTTCAGGTTGCAGCGGTCGGCGACGACGCCGGTTGCGATGCCGGAGACGGAGAACAGAAGGAAGAACGCGCTGCCGACAAGACCGAACTGTGTGGGCGACAGTTGCATATCGTGCATGAGCGGCACGGCGACGAGACCCAGCACGGCTTTGTCGGCGAAATTGATCGCCATGAAAAGGAACAATGACGCGACGACGGCCCATCTGCGGCCCGACGACAAGCTAGCTTCTGCGGCAGGGTGGGGCGTGGCGGACAGCACGCGCTCTTTTGTTTCGACCATTTGATATTCCTGACTGAATCCGGAGGCTGTGTTTGCAATGAGCAGCCACCTCATGCGAGAGCCGCCTGAATGCGCGGCCAGGTAGATACCGGTAAGCTGCGGGATCGTCCGGGGTTTGACGTTTCGCCGAATGCGCGCGCAATCGAGGGATGGAAAGCGGCTTGGCGATGCGCTGGAACGCTCGATCGAGTGCCGCGCGTGAGGTAATGGCGATGCTGTGGTGCCGTGAGCGTTCCGAACATAAGATACCGAAGTCAATCTATTTGACGTGGTACGAAGCACCGTATCAAGCGCAAACGATGCAAAGGAAGCTTGCAAATCATGCATGAGATCAATTCGCGCCGGCTGATGCACCTGGTGGCGCTGGCCGAAGAGGGCAGCTTTGCGCGTGCCGCCGCAAGGGCGCATTTGAGCCAGTCCGCGTTCAGCCGGAGCATTCAAGCCCTGGAGGATGACCTGGGCATCAAGCTATTCGATCGGGCGGCACGGGGCATCGCCATGACAGCGGCGGGCAATCTCATGGTCGGGCGCGCACGGCGCGTGCTGTTCGAAACGCGGTGCCTCTTTCGCGATCTGGAGCTGCTCAAGGCGCATGAGTTTGGCGAAGTGCGTGTCGGCGTGGGTCCCTATGTGGCTGCCGTGTTGTTGCCCCGGCTGATTGTCGAGTTCTCGCGGCGCTTTCCGAAGGTCAAGCTTGCGGTCGAAGTGGGCGAGGCCGATACGTTGCTGGCCAGGCTGCGCACCGAGCAACTCGACGCGCTGGTGGTCGACAGGCGTTTGCAGTCCATTGCGCCGGATGTGGCGCTACAGCGACTCGAGCGCCATGAGGGCGCCTGGTACGTACGCGCGGGTCATCCGCTCATCGCGCGCGGCGAGGTTCCGCTCTCGGCGCTGCGCGAGTTTCCCCTCGTTTCCGTGCCCATGCCGGCGTTCATGAAGGATGCGCTGCATCGGCTGCTCAAGATTCGTTCGCACGAGCAGATTCCTTTGCAGACCGAGTGCAACGACGTCTCTGTGCTCAGAGCGGTGGTGGCGGAGAGCGACGCGGTTTTCTTCGCCACCAGGTCGTCGGTGCGTGCTGATCTGGAGGCCGGCAGGCTCGCGAACATCGTGCTCGCAAGCCCGCCCAGGCTGACGCTGGATTTCGCACTCGTGCATCTTGCGGAGCGCACGCCCTCTCCCGCAGCGCTGGCCACCATGGAGCTGGCTGGAATGCTGATGAACGACGCTGCGGCCTGATGTGCGGGCATTCCTCCCCGTGCATCCCAGCTTGACAATCTCCCGGTATTCCATCAGGATTCGGAATCCAGATTCCGATATTGACGCCGCATGACCGCCCATGAAGGACCCCGCCGCTTACACGGCCGTACCGCCGTACCGACGCCGCGCCAGACCCGCAGCCAGGAAGGGCTCGTCCGAATGCTGGAAGCGGGCCGGGATCTCATCGAGGCGAGCGGCAATGTCGACGACCTTTCGATCAGCGACATCGTCGAGCGTGCCGGCACGTCGATCGGCGCCTTCTACCGCCGCTTCGACAACAAGGACGTGTTTTTCGAGGTTGTGCAGGACCGGGTCATGACCGAGAACCTCGAGGTCGTGCGAGCGGAGCTGGCGGGCCATGCCGCGTGGCGCTCGGCGGATGCCGGCACCCTTGCGGATGCGGTGGTTGCACTGTATGTGCGCGCGTTCCGCCGCAATCGCGGCCTCTATCACGCGTCGCTGCTGCGCTCCTCGCAACGCAAGGGCAGTTGGAATCCCATCAAGGAAACCAGCGAAGAAGTGCTCGGGATGATCGTGCCGCGTCTGGTTGCCGCCCTCAATGAGGCGCGTGGCCGGTCGGTCAAGCGGAGTGCGCTCGATTTCGAGGTGCGCGCCGCGCTGCAACTCGTAATCGGCCTGCTTGTCAACAGCATGCTGCACGATCCGGGTCCGCTCGCGCTTTCTAGCAGGCGGTTGGGGCCTTATCTTCAGATGCAGTTTCGCCGGTGCCTGGGCTTGCCCGACGCCTGACATTTTTTTGCCTAAAAATCGGAATAGAAATTCCGGTTTCGATTTTTTGAACGAGCTAAAAAGAGGAGCAGGACGGGAGCGATGAACGCCATCGAGTTTGACTACGTGATTGTGGGTGCCGGCTCGGCTGGCAGCGTGCTGGCTGCACGGCTTGCCGGGCACGAAGACGCGCAGGTTTGCCTGATCGAAAGCGGATCGCCGGACGACAGCTTTCTCGTGAACTGCCCGGCCGCGCTAGCCGCGGTCGTGCCGCGTCGCGGCAAGTACAACTGGGCGTTCGAAACGACACCTCAATCCGGATTGCTCGGACGCCGCGGGTATCAGCCGCGCGGGCGAGGGCTAGGCGGGTCGAGCCTGATCAACGCGATGATCTACACGCGCGGGCACCGTTCGGACTACGACGACTGGGCCGCGCTCGGCAATCGCGGCTGGGGTTACGACGACGTGTTGTCGTATTTCATCCGCGCCGAAAATTATGAAGGCGGTGGCGATGCATGGCACGGCACCGGCGGTCCGCTGAACGTCGCGTCGCTGCGCGACCCGAATCCCGCCGCCAAGGCGTTCGTGGCGGCAGCACAGCAAGCCGGGTACGCGCGCAACGACGACTTCAACGGCGCCACGCAAGAAGGATTCGGCCTGTATCACGTCACGCAGCGCGGCGGCAACCGGCACAGCACGGGCAAGGCTTACCTGCGTCCGGCGATGTCGTGCAGCAACTTGACGGTGCAGACCAACACGCGAGCGTTGAAAGTCGTGATGGATGGCCGGCGCGCGGTAGGTGTGCATTGCCGCGGCGCGTCGGGCGATTTCACGATTCGCTCGCGCCGTGAAGTGATTATTTGCGCCGGGGCGTTTCAGACGCCCCAACTGTTGATGCTCTCGGGCATTGGCCCTGTCGAGGAGTTGCGGCGTCACGGCATCGAAATCCGTGTCGGACTGGAGGGCGTGGGCCGCAATCTTCAGGACCACATCGACTATATCGCGCTCTATCAAACGCACGACAACTCGGTCTTTGGCGTTACGCTGCGCCAGGCGCTGCGCTTGCCGCGAATGGCGCGCGAGTGGCGGCGTGACGGCCGCGGCGCACTCACGACCAACTTCTCCGAAGCGGGCGGCTTCGCGCGCACGCGCAAGGATCTCGAGCGGCCCGATATTCAGTTCCACTTTCTGGTCGGCATCTCCGATGATCATGGCCGGCACCGCTATCCAGGCCGTTATGGCGTGAGCTGCCACGTCTGCGTGCTGCGGCCGAAATCGGTTGGACGCTTGACGCTCGCTGGCGCGGACCCGATGTTGCCGCCCGTCATCGATCCCAACTTCCTCGGCGCGCAGGAAGACGTGCAAACGTTGATCGATGGCTACCGCATCACGCAAACCATCATGGGTCAGCCCGCATTTGCGCGTTACGCGCTGCGCGACATGCATCCGGTGCCCAATAGCGAAGCGGCGCTCGAGAAACAGATCCGCAGCCGCGCCGATTCGATCTATCACCCCATCGGCACTTGCCGCATGGGTTCCGATGCGTTTGCCGTAGTCGACGACAACCTGCGCGTGCACGGTGTAGCGGGGTTGCGCGTCGTGGATGCGTCCGTGATGCCTACGCTGATTGGCGGCAATACCAACGCCCCCACCATCATGATTGCCGAGAAGGCAGTCGATCTGATTCGTCAAGGAGACATTGCATGAACCGCTGTTGCCCCGAAATTTCCCGCAGACCCGCCTTCGATGCGCCGCACGTGGGTGAGCCGCTCGACGTCGTCTTCGATGCCGGCGTCAATCTTGCGCACACCATCGCGGCGCCTACCGTGCCACTCAAGCTCACGGAGCATTCGCGCCGCATGGCGCAGCGCATCTACCGCGTGGCCGAGCGCGTGTACTGTGCAGTGGGCTATGCGCTGGCGAACATCATCTTCGTGGTGGGCGACGACGGAATCGTCGTGGTGGACGCGACGGAGGCCGTGTCGTCGGCGCAGCGCATTTATGAGGACTTCTGCGCAATCGATCCGCGCCATCGCGAGCTGCCGGTCAAGGCCATCGTCTATACGCACAATCACACGGATCACACCGGCGGCGTGCGCGCGTTCGCCGACGAGGCCGCGCTTGAGTCGGGCCGCGTCGAGATCATCGCGCATCGCTCGCTCATGGACGTCGTGGTGAACAACGCGAATCTCGTCGCGCCGATTCTCGGCACGCGTACTGCTTACAGCTTCGGCGCGCTTTTGCAGCCCGGCGCAACCGGCAAGGTCAATGCGGGTATTGGGCCGGTGCTCGTGGTGGAGCCGGCAAGCTTTCTGGCGCCCACCCGTGTGTTCGACGATAGGCTCGATGTCACCCTTGCAGGTGTGCGCTTCGAATTTTTTCACGCACCCTCGGAGGCCGACGACGAGATTGTGATGTGGCTGCCCGATCTTGGCGTGCTGCTTTCCGCGGAAGTCATCCAGGGCGAATGTCTCGCGAACGTGCACACGCTGCGCGGTACGCGCTACCGCGACCCGGTGCGCTGGTATCAGACGATCGACATGATGCGGGAGTTCGAGGCCACGCACATGGTGCCCGCGCATGGCCGGCCGGTGTCGGGTGCTTGCGCGGTGGCGGACGTGTTGTCGGTTTATCGCGACGCGATCCAGTTTATCCATGATCAGGCGATTCGGCATATGAACCTCGGCATGAGCCCGGACGAGCTGGCCGAAACGATTCCTTGCCTGCCCGCGCATCTGGCCGAACACCCGTGGCTTGGCGAGTACTACGGTACGGTCAAGCATTCGGTGCGCCAGATCTACTCGGGGCAACTCGGCTGGTTCAACGGCGACCCTGCGACGCTCGATCCGCTGCCGCGTAGCGAGCGCGCACGCCGGACCGTCGAGTTGATGGGCGGTCCGAAGGCGGTGCTCGTTGCAGCACAAACCGCGCTCGATGGAGGCGACTGGCGCTGGGCCGCCGAACTGGCCTCGCTGCTCGTGCATATCGATTCGAGTGACGGCGCGGCGCGGCGCGTGAAGGCCGCCGCGTTGCGCGAACTCGGTTACCGCACGGAAAACACCAATTGGCGCAACTGGTATCTGAGCGCGGCGAACGAACTTGAGCACGCGTATGACCAACTGCCGTTCAAAGGCAGCTCTGCATTTGCCTCTCCGGATGTGTTGCGTGCGCAACCGCTTCGCAATCTGTTTCAGGGTTTTAGCGTACGCGTGGATCCCTCGCGCTGCGCCAATGTGCAGATGATGCTTGCGTTCAGAATCGCCGACCGCAACGAGACGTATACGCTCGAAGTCCGGCGCGGCGTACTGCGAGTCCACGAGCACACGAGCCTGACCGCCGACGTTCAACTCGCGCTCGATTGCGAGACGCTCTACGCATTGCTGGGCGAACTGTCCACGCGGCTGCCGGCGAGCCTGGCCGACGGCAGCGTGCGGCTGGAGCGCGGCACGCCGGTATTGGTGCAAGCCTTTTTCGATTGCTTCGAACGTCCGACCGGACGCATGCCCGTGCTCGCGGCGCGCTGATCGGCGTGCGCGAGCCACTGGAGAGGATGGTGCGAGACGCCTGGCCGGGATCTTGTCGGGTTGGCGCGCAGGCGCGGTTCGCTGTATCGCACGGTGAATCGCTGGCGAGCCTGCTCGAACAAAGCCTGCGTGCCCATGCGAATTCGTGCGCGTTCGTCTGCATGGGGCGCGAGCTCTCGTATGCGGAGCTGGATGCACGATCGCGCCATCTCGCGGGCTGGCTCCAGTCACATGGGCTCGAGCGGGGTGCGCGCGTTGCAGTGATGTTGCCGAATTTGCTGCAGTATCCGGTCGCGCTCGTTGCGATACTGCGCGCGGGCTACACTGCGGTCAACATCGATCCGCGCTGCACGGCCTGCGAGCTGGAGCACCGTTTGATCGACAGCGGCGCGCAGGTCATCGTGCTACTGGATGCGTGCCTTCCCGCGTTGCGAGCCATGCAGCCCAACAAGGTGGTTCGGCACGCCGTGGTGACGTCGGTTGGCGAAATGCTTGGCGTGCGCGGGCCCGCGCACGCGGGCGAGAGCCCGGGTATGACGTGTACCGGTTTTGGCGCGGCGATCGCACTCGGCGCCGAAGCTGGGTTCAGACCGGTGCGGCTTGCCGCCGACGACATCGCCGTATTGCAGTACACCGATGGAGCGGCCGGGGTATCGATGAGCACTGCGTTGCGGCATCGCGATCTGATCGTGAACCTGCTGCAATGGCAGGCATGGTGCGAGCCAGTCTACCGTTTGCGGGCTGGCATCGAGCAACGGGTCACCGTTGCTGCGCTACCGCTCTATCACCCCTTCGGTCTGACGGTGTGCGGCCTGCTGACGATGCGCTGTGGTGGATTGGGCATCCTGATCCCCGATGCGCGTGACGTGCCGGGCATTGTCAAAACGTTGCGCGGCTATAAGATCCATTCGTTCCCCGGTGATGAAACGCTATACGAAGCACTGTTGAACGAGCCCGAGTTCGCGAGGCTCGATTTTTCCGAGCTTGCAGATGCGGGTGTGGAGGGCGCAGTCTTGCCGCCCGCCATTGCAATACGCTGGGAAGCGGTGACGGGTGTGCCGATTGCCAGCCGGGATGGAGCGTTGCTGCTCGTTTCATAGCGTGGTTCGTCGGCATATCTGCGTCACGGTTCGACGACATTGAAATCCCCGTCGAATTTGTCGAGGGTCCCAAGCATGGCGCGGAAGAGTTCGACCTTGCCGTCCAACTGGATCGCGCGCGCGAGAACCGCTTCCTGAAAGCCCGTTTCTCCGCAGAGGATCCGGTTGAGTGTTTGCCTCGACATCACCACGCTCAGGTCGCTGCGCTCGTTCGGCGACGTGTGACACCACGTCAGCGCCCCATTCTGAAAATTCAGTTTGAACTGCTTATCGATGTCGCTGAAGCGCCATGCAATACGCACGTTCAGATGCTGCGCCTTCAGACCATCGACACGAACGGCGAGATAGTCGAAGAACATTTCCTCGGTGATCGCGCTGACCATGTCGACGCTGCGGTTGCCGAATCTCGTCGAAGCGCCGCGCCCCTCGCGCAGTTCGCGCGCGCCGAGCAGGAACGCATTGCGCCATGTTGCCGATTGCGCTTGATAGCCCATCTGTTCGAGCGCGGCGGCCCCTAGTTCGTGTGCTTTGCGCAGTTGTGGTTGTGCAAATTTCGTCGAGAAAGGCGTAATCGGCGAGGCTCCAGACCAGTTGCGCGTATGCGCGCGAATCTCCGCATCGGCTTCCTTGATCGGGTGTTGTTGCATCGTGGGTCGCCCAGGTTCTACCGGCTCCTCGCCGGCTAAATTCTCGTGACGACCGGCAATGCCGCTCTATGAGCGGCGTTGTGCCGCGCGGATCATGTCGGCGGCCTTTTCGCCGATCATCATCGCCGGAGCATTGGTATTGCCGCCGATCAGCGTCGGCATGATCGAGCAGTCCACCACGCGCAGACCTTCCACGCCTCGCACGCGCAGCTCGGAATCGACAACCGCGAGCGGGTCGGCGTCGCGCCCCATCTTGCAGGTGCCTACCGGGTGATACAGGCAATCGGCGTGGCCGCGCACGAAGTCGCGCAGGCTGGCTTCATCGGCGAAGCTCTCGCTTTTCATTTCACGGCCGCCCAGGTTCTTCAGCGCCGGTTGGCCGAAGATATTGCGCATGATGTGGATGCCGGCGATCAGCGTTTCCATGTCGCGCGGCGCGCTCATCAGCCGGGTGTCGATCAGCGGCGCTTCGCGCATGTCGGGCGAGCGCAGGCGCACGGCGCCCCGGCTTTCGGGGCGCAGCACGCACACGTGCCCCGAGTAGCCGTGGCCGAGCTTGCGGCGGCTGCCCATGTTGCGATTGCCGATCAGCGCGACGGTGAACACGAGATTGAGGTCGGGGCGATCGAGCTCGGGGCGGCTCTTCACGAACGCGCCCGCTTCGACGAAGTTGGACGTCAGCATGCCGGTGCGTTCGCGCCGGTAGCGGCGGATCTCCTTGAGCAGACGCAGGCCGCCACGCAACGTCGCGCCGAACAGGTCGGTGCTGTCGAGTTGCGTATTGAGGACGATGTCCAGATGATCCTGAAGGTTCTCGCCCACGCCGGGCAGATCGTGGAGCACCTCGACGCCCATTTCACGCAGATGCCCGGCTGGTCCGATGCCCGAGGCCAGCAACAGCTGCGGCGAATTGAATACACCGCCGCTCACGATCACTTCGCGTCGCGCGCGCAGGACTTGTTGCACGCCATCGCGGATGACGAGCACGCCCACTGCGCGCCGCCCTTCGAAGACGAGGCGCAGCGCCTGGGTGCCGATCAGCACGGCCAGGTTATGGCGGCCGTCGTTGTATTGGCCGTTCGTGGTCTTGCCCCGGTGCAGGTAGGCCCGCGCCGCGTTCCAGCGCTCGCCGTTGTGCTGCGTGACCTGGTAGTAGCCAAAGCCCTCCTGCTCGGCGCCGTTGAAATCGTCGTTCAATGCATGGCCCGCTTGCTGGGCGGCTTGCAGGAAATGATGGCCGAAGGGATTGGGTGAGCGCAGGTCGTTGACATAGAGCGGGCCGTCCGTGCCGTGCCACGGATTGTCGGTGTCGGCGAAGCGGGTATTGTTCTCGCTGCGTTTGAAATAGGGGAGGACGTCTTCGTAGCTCCAGCCCTGGCAGCCGAGCGCGGCCCAGTCGTCGTAATCCTTGCGATGGCCGCGGATATAGACCATGCCATTGAGCGACGACGAGCCGCCCAGCACCCGGCCGCGCGGCTGATAGCTGGTGCGGCCGCCGAGCTCGGGCTGCGGCTCGGTGTAGTAGCCGTAGTTGTAGGGGCCGGGCTTGACGACGGTTTTGGCGAGGCCGATGGGCGTCCAGATCAGGTAATGGTCGTCGGGGCCGCCATTCTCGATCACGGCGACGCGCACCGTAGGGTCTTCTGCGAGGCGGCCCGCCACGGCGCAGCCGGCCGATCCGGCGCCGATCACCAGATAATCGTATTCGCCCGCAACGTGCGCGGCGGAGGATGAACTCATGGGTGTCCCTTGTCGTGGATGGGGCGTCATGCGCCGTCCACTTTGGTGGTGTGTGCGCGAAGTCCTGCTGGCCGCCCCGAGCGGGTTCGGGACGATAGCAGGGTCTGCCTCCTCTGGCATGGTTCCGCCCGCGCTGGCGGCGTGGGCGGAACGGCTTTCAGGGTAAGGACAGCGCGAGGGGGGGACACCCCCCCAGTCAGGTAGGTGGGGGAGAGCGGTGGGCGGGTTTGCTTGCGGTCAAATTCTTTGGGCGGCGCACGACCGCCGGTTCAGAACCACGCATCCTGCATGTCAAGCGTCGTGCGGTCGAGCGAGGCGAGCAGATCGAACTGCGCGCCCGTCTTCGGCAGCTCCCATGCGAAGAAGTATTCGGCGGCGGCGAGCTTGCCGTGATAGAAGCTGGCCTCGTCGTCGATTTTGCCGCTTGCGCGTGCCAGGGCCGTGCGCGCCGCGAGCGCCTGCTCGAGCCAGATCCACGCCACCACTACGTGCCCGAACGCTTCCAGGTACACCGAAGCATTGGCGAGCGTGACGCTCGGATCGCCCGCCGACCAGAGCGTTTGCGTGACGTCGACGAGACGCTTCAGCGCCGCTTCAAGCGCGCGCGCATGCGCGGCATCCTGCTTTTCGCCGCTCGACAGTGCGCGGTCCGTCGTAGCCTGCACACGTTGCGTGAACAGCTTCAGCGCCGCGCCGTTCTTGATCGTGACCTTGCGGCCCAGCAGGTCGAGGCCCTGGATGCCGTGCGTGCCTTCGTGAATCGGGTTGAGACGGTTGTCGCGCCAGAACTGCTCGACGTTGTATTCGCGCGTGTAGCCATAGCCGCCGTGCACCTGGATCGCGAGATCGTTGGCGGCGAGGCACCACTGCGAAGGCCAGCTTTTCGCGATCGGCGTGAGCAGGTCGAGCAGCAGCGTGAGCGGCTCGCGCGCCGCGTCGTCGTCGGCGGCGCGCGCTTCGTCCACGAGTTGCGCGCACCAGAGATTGAGCGCGAGTGCGCCTTCCACATAGCTCTTTTGTGCGAGCAGCATGCGGCGCACGTCGGCGTGTTCGATCAGCCTGATCTGCGGCGATGCCGGGTCCTTGCCCGCCGCGCCCACGCTGCGCCCCTGTGGACGATTGCGCGCGTAGTCGAGCGCATGCAGATAGCCGGTGTAGCCGAGCATGGTCGCCCCGAGACCCACGCCAATGCGCGCCTCGTTCATCATATGGAACATGCAGGCGAGGCCCTGATGCGGCTCGCCCACGAGATAGCCAATGGCGCCCACGCGCCCGCCCGGCGTGTATTTCGTACCCTCGCCGAAATTGAGCAGACAGTTGGTCGTGCCGCGATAGCCCATCTTGTGATTGAGGCCCGCGAGCACCACGTCATTGTGCTCGCCGCGCGAACCGTCCTCGTTCACGAGGTATTTCGGCACGACGAAGAGCGAGAGGCCCTTTACGCCGGCAATGAGCTTGCCGTCCGGGCCCGGAATCTTTGCGAGCACGAGGTGGACGATGTTCTCGGAGAGTTCATGCTCGCCACCCGAGATCCACATCTTGTTGCCGCGCAGGCGATATTGGGCGCCGAGCGGTGAGTCGCGCTCGAAATCGGCGCGCGTGGCCACATCGGATAGCGACGAACCCGCCTGCGGCTCCGAGAGGCACATGGTGCCGAAGAAGCGGCCTTCGAGTTCGGGCTTCACGAAGGTCTCGATCTGCTTTGCGCTGCCGTGCGCGAGCAGCAGGTTGGCGTTGCCGATGGTGAGGAACGGATACGCGCTCGTGCCCACGTTCGCGGCCTTGAACCATGCGAAGCCCGCCTTCTCGACCACCAGCGGCAATTGCATGCCGCCATATTCGTAGTCCTGGCCCGCGGCCATCAGCCCCGCATCGCTGAACGCCTTCAGCGCGGTCTTGACCTCGGGGATGATGGTGACGGTTTCGCCGTCGAAGTGCGGCTCGTGCTGGTCGTTCTTCTTGTTGTGGGGCGCGAACAGGTCGGTGGCGATCTTCTCGCAGGTGTCGAGCGCCGCGTCGAAGGTCTCGCGCGAATGGTCGGCGTAACGCGCGATGCGCGTGAGGCGCTCGACGTCGAGCCATTCGTAGAGCAGGAAATTCAGGTCACGGCGAGAGAAGATCAGCGACATGGCAGGCAGTCCCGCGAATAAGAAAAGTCGTAGCGTACATAAAATAGAACGATCGTGCTATTGGTAATTTCTCCAGATTCTGAACGGGTCCGAGGCGCGATGGCTCGGCTATCGGGTGACGCAAATCAAACGCCAAAGCATCTTCACGAATCTTCAAATCGAGACAAAGGGGTGGGAGACGGATTGGCCGTAAGCTTCTCGCCGCTCCCTTCCTAATTGGGGAGCGTTCTCTTAACACACGCACATATCCATGGAGGTTGCTCATGCAACTGATTCAACGTGAACAGCTGTCGAATCTGCAAGTCGTTACGGCCGGCGCTGGCGCCAACAAGACCCCGTCGGCAGTCACCCTGACGATCACGAAGGAAAACGGCCTGAACCTCGTGATCACGCCGCAAGCTGCTGCATCGGCAAGCTAAATCTTCGCCGAGGTCTCAGACCTGGAAAGCCGGCAAACAGCGTTTGCCGGCTTTCTTGCGTATACACCCCCAAGTCACCCTCAAGTTGTGTCTCCCCAAGTCGCACGTTCAAAGAGGATACGGCAATATTCGTGCTCATCCGTCCGAATAGCGAGAACATCATGGACCGGCTCGATGCGATGTCCGTGCTCGTCGCCGTGGTCGAGGCGGGCAGTCTTTCCGCAGCGGCGCGGCGTTTGAACATGCCGCTGGCCACGGTCAGCCGCAAGGTCAACGACCTCGAGGCGCATCTCAAGACACGGTTGCTCAAACGCACCACGCGGCAGCTCGCGCTGACCGAGGCTGGGGCGTCTTACGTGGCGGCCTGCCGGCGCATCCTCGAGGAGGTGGGCGAGGCCGAGCGCGCGGCAACCGGCGAATACACCACGGCGCGAGGCATGCTTGCGCTCTCCGCGCCTGTGGTGTTCGGGCGGCTGCACGTGCTGCCCGTCGTCAATGCGTTTCTCGCGCAGTATCCCGAGATCGACGTGCGTCTCATGCTGGCGGACCGCGTGGTCAATCTGATGGAAGAGCACGTGGACGCTACCGTGCGCATTGGCGCGCTGCCCGATAGCGCGCTCGTGGCGGTGGGCGTGGGCGCCATCCGCCGCGTGGTGTGCGCGAGCCCCGCGTATCTGGCTGAGCACGGCGTGCCTGCCGCGCCAGGCGATCTGGCGCGGCATCACTGCGTGACATTCGAGGGCGTCGAGGCTCGCACATGGACGTTTCGCGCGGGCAAGGGCGATGTCGCGCAGTCGGTGCACGCGCGGCTCGCGGTGAACACCGCCGAGGCCGCGATCGATGCGGCGCTGCATGGCGTTGGGCTCACGCGGGTGCTTTCGTATCAAGTCGCGCAGGCGGTGCGCGAGAAGCGGCTTACCGTGGTGCTCGATGCGTTTGAGCCGCCGCCGTGGCCCGTCAGCCTCGTGCATGGTGGGCAGGCGCCGCTGCCGCTCAAGTTGCGCGCGTTTCTGGATTTCGCGACACCTTTGCTGCGCGAGCGGGTGGAGGCGGCGCGGATCGAGCCTCGCCAGCGCCAAGGCGCGGCTGGATAAGCGCGCGCAGGTTAGTCGCGGCATGCGGCAACGAAAAGCCGTGCACAATACGCTCATCATGCAAGTCCCAGACCTTGAACGCCTCGTCACCCTCGCCATGCCCTTTGGCAAATACAAAGGTCGGCTCATTGCCGATCTTCCCGGGCATTACCTCAACTGGTTCGCCCGCGAAGGGTTCCCGCCCGGCGAAATCGGCCGGTTGCTCGCGCTGATGCAGGAGATGGACCATAACGGCCTGAGGAGCTTGCTCGATCCGCTGCGCAAACGCGGGTAGCGCCAATCGGGCTCCATAGCGCGACGCTCAATGTGCGGGCCGAGAAACAGAATTTCCACAGCAGGCACAGGCTTCTTGCACGGGCGGGCACTTGACCGAGCCATATGAACAGAATACACAACAGTCGCCGGGCTTCGGAGAAAACACGGCTTTGCACCTCGTGCATTCTTGGAAGTAGACGCAGGCGTCGGTCGGCATCGTCACGACTGATACGTACCCGCAGTGCGGGCATGTCAATGCGGATTCGAGGATCGGTGAGGTTTGCATCGATGGCGCCTGCGTGTTTTCGGGGTGGATTTGCGTCGATATTCGATGGCTGGCGGATACAACACTACCGCGAAAATAGGTGGATCGTCGTGCTTCGATGGTCTGTTCGGGCTTGGCCAATGTTCCCGTTCAAGGGGGACGATGACGGCCGGATGATTCACTACTGGCTTGCCCAGCGTTCGCGCAACCAGTGATGTCAGCACTGCCTCGCTAGCTAGCGCCTCATGTGCCGCAGACGGTGCCGTCGCGAACTGCAGTGAGACGTCAAACCCGGTTTCGCGGTTTTGCCGGTCGATAGTCACGTGTACCGTGACGGCGGGAAGTGTGGCCCCCGCTCGTTCGGCAGCCATGTCGATGGACACGCAGATGCACGCAATAGGGTTCGCCCAGCCGCGTTGCCGTAATCATGAGGATTTTCCCGCTGAGAAGTATGAGTAGTTTCAGCGAGCGAGGCCTGGCGCGGACGACAAGCATTTATTCCGGTATGGCTTGTGACAGGCATCTCAAACCGAACCGCCTCGACCAATACCGTGGTCCGAGGCGGCAAGTCATGCTTCATCACTTTTTGTCCGACTGCGCTGCGGCTTGCTCGATCAGCTTCGCGACCTCGGCCGGGTGAGACATGTAGGCCACGTGGCTCGACTTGATCTCGACCGTCTTGCTGCCCGCGCGCTGGGTCATGAAGCGCTCCAGATCGGGATTGATCGCCCGGTCGGCCGTGGCCACGACAGCCCAGCTCGGCTTCGTCCTCCACGATGCGTGTGTGATCGGCGTGTCGAACGATTGGGCGGCGGGCGTAACTTGCGAGATAGCCATGAAGCCGGTTTCCGCAGCGGGCAGATCGGCGGCGAAATCTTGGTGGAAATTGGCTGGATCGATGTACAGGTGGCCGTCGGCAGTCGCCTTGATGGCTTGGGTCGCAGGCGGCATCTTTTTGGTCAACTGGAGCGGGGTTTCTCCCGTGTCGGGCTGGAACGCCGCCACGTAGACGAGACCCGCGACCTTGGCGTCGTTGCCGGCTTCGGTAACGACTGCGCCACCATAGCTGTGGCCGACGAGAATGCTCGGGCCGTCCTGCGCATCGATCACGCGGGTGGTGGCCTTCACGTCGTCTTCAAATGACGTTTCCGGCTCCTGCACGACCGCGACTTTGTAGCCATCGCGCGTGAGGATCTTCGAAACGGCCTGCCAGCCCGATCCGTCGGCAAAATAGCCGTGCACGAGCACGATGTTCTTGACCGGTGTGGCCATAGCGGCCTGTGAGCCAAGGGCGGCGGAGGAGAGCGCGACGGCAGCGGCGATGCGGGTTACATACGACGAGATGTTCATTTCATGCTCCAGAGTCCGGGGAAGGAAGGGGTCGACAGGAGCGTACCTGATCGATGTAGCCATCCTACTAGTAGGATGGCATACATGCAAGAAAATTTTCGAGGCTGGAAATTGGATCCCGTCTGACGTAAACTTTCTGAAATTCAACCGACTAGATGGTAGGTAGTATGACGGCGACTGGAGAACTTACGGCAAACAGGATCATTGCGGCGGCACGGCAGTTCATCATGCGTCGCGGCTATAGCGGATTCAGCTATGCGGACGTCTCGGAAGCGATCGATATTCGAAAGGCGAGCATTCACCATCACTTCCCCGTCAAGACCGATCTCGTGATTGCGGTGCTGGACGAGTGGCGGGAAGCATTGGACGCCGACATTGCGTCGCTTCAGGAGAGCGGCGCCGACGCCATTGCGCAATTGCGCGCCTACATTGGCCATTGGGAGCGCTGCATTGCGGACGACACGGCGCCGTTCTGCGTAGCGGGCATGCTTGGCGCCGAACTTCCCGCGTTGCCCGAGGAAGTGGCGCAGGCGGTGAAAGCGTTTTTCGATCACCTGACTTCGTGGCTCGAGCAGGTGCTCGAGTCGGGCGTGAAAAGCGGCCTCCTCAAGCTGGAGTCATCGGTTCAAACCGAGGCGGCAACGCTGGTGTCGCTGGTCTACGGCGCCATGCTCGCGGCGCGAGCGCGTGGCAACGTCGAGTTATTCGGGAATGTCACCGAGGGTGCGGTGCAGAGGCTGGTGAAGCCCCGCAAACGTACGCGATCCACATGAGGGGCGGGGCCATCGCCCGCGATATTCACGCGTCGATGATGACAAGGGTGCCGTGGCTTCCCGGCAGAACTCCATGTGCGGTGCCTGCGAGGGCAAGATACATCTGCCCGGCCTCCACGACGATGGTCTCGGGTCCGACCTGCAGACGAAGTTGGCCGTCGAGAACGAGCAGCCCTTCGTTGTAGTCGTGGGTTTCCTCGGCGTAAGGTTGGGCGTCCATGCGCAGAACCTTGACATTCGCCGGACCGACTTTTCCCACTACCGACGACTTCCATGCTTCGGCGCTCTGTTTAGCTACGGAGTTGAAATCGATAAGAGGCATGTGGATTCTCCATATGGATCGCCATTATCGTAGCTGTGTATTCTGGCCGCTCGTGCATCCGCTTTTCAAACGCTTGACCTTCAAGTTGGGTTGAATCTTAAAGTGCTGACGTGTCCTGGGCACTGCGCACCGGGTTAAACATCGAGAAAGGTCGGCGAAGATGGACGGACAGTACACACTGGTCGAATTTGGACCGCACGAGGTCGAAGTGCCCGAAGGCGGCTACTACGACCGTTTCCGGATGAACCCGAATCTGGACGAGGTGGCCCGGGATCCAGCGGCGGGAAACATCGACTATTTAAAAAGGATTCCAAAACAACTGGTTGCCTCGCGAGTCGGTCCCGCATGGGCGCCTAACTTCTACTATCGCACCAGCAATATCCAGGTGCTATTTTCTGGCCCCCTTGTCGCGGCTGCGGGCCATGTTGCCGACGCCGCTCGAACTGCTTCGGGCGTTCCCGGGCTTCAGGTTGGTGGCGCTGACTTTCTTTTCATACGCCGTTTGCGATAACGACCCTTACGACGGAGTCTCCATCTCCGTCGTGATCCGCCGGCCTGGTGCGCGCGGGTCCCACGCGCTGGAGTTGCTCGACGCCATGCGGCGCAGAAACTTCCACGCACATGTGCTGGCGCTTCCCGTCACCACCGAAATCGCGCGGGTGCGTGGCGTGTATGGCTATCAGTTACCCAAATGGCGCACGCAGATCGATGTGCGCATCGGTGCCGACGTGAGGGCTCACGTTGCCGGCCCGAGTGGCGCGCCAGACCTGAGCCGCTAAGCGGTTTCTGACGCGTGCCCTCTAGTCGACCGATATGTTCAGTAATCCTTCCTGTAGCGTGGCCAGCGCGTCTTCGACAGCGTGATCGCCTACTTTCTCCGGCACCAGCCGCCCATCGATCGCCAGCATCGTCAGGCCATGGAGATGAGCCCAGCATGCCGTCGCCTGGCCGAGCGCGGAGCGCGAACGAATCGTGCCCTCGCGCTGGCCGCGCTCAAGGACGTCGATCACCAGTTGAAAGGGCGCCTGGGTCCGCGGATCGAGATGGATATCGGAAGCCTCGCCCGCGTCCGTGTTGAACATCAGACGATAAAGATCCGGGTTCGCCGCGCCGAAGCCCATGTGGGCATAAGCGAGCGCCGTCAAGTGCGCGGGCGCATCGGCCGCCGGATCGAGTGCGGTGAGCAGCGCGTCGCGCAGACGATCGAACCCGATCAGCGCCAACTCGTGGAGCAGCGCGGTCTTGTCCGGGAAATGCCGATAGGGCGCGGAGTGGCTGACTTCCGCCCGCCGGGCAACCTCGCGCAGGGTGAACTGCCAGCCTTTCTGCTCCTGCAGCATGTCGAGGGCCGTTTCGATGATCGTGCGCCGCAAATCGCCGTGGTGATAGGGCTTTTGCTCCGTGTCCGCATCTGACGCCATGGGGATTATTCGAATGTTGACAGGAGACACATTTTGCCACTACTATCCTAAATCATAAAGTTGACAGTGTCTACATTTCGATAATCTCGAGAGGTGCAGGATGACCATTCCCGTAGAGCCCATTCAAGGCCTCGACGCGGCAGACCTGCTGGCGCGTCAACGCAGCGCGTTCCTGCGGGCGGGACCGCCGAGCCTCGAGCAGCGCAAAGCGCAACTGGCCCGGCTGCGCGCCGTGGTGCTCGCCAACCGGGAAACCGTGCAAGAGGCAATCAGCGCGGATTTCGGGCACCGCTCGCATCATGAGACGGACCTCATGGAACTGGCCGGCGTGATCCAGTCGATCGACTACCTGACGCGCAACCTGCGCCGGTTCATGAAGCCCGAGCGCCGCCACGTCGGGATCTTCTCCCGCTCCGGCCAGGCGTGGGTGGAACACCAGCCGAAGGGTGTGGTCGGGGTGATGGCGCCGTGGAACTATCCCTTCGCGCTGACCTTCATTCCTCTGGCTACCGCGCTTGCAGCCGGCAACCGCGTGATGCTCAAGCCCTCGGAATTGACGCCGCGCACGAGCGAGGTCATTCAGCGGATGCTCGCGGATACATTTCCGGCCGACGAGGTCGCCGTTGTACTCGGCGGACCGGAAACCGGCGCGGCCTTCAGCGGTTTGCCGTTCGATCATCTGTTGTTCACGGGCAGCACCCAGGTGGGCCGCAAAGTCATGAAGGCGGCGAGCGACAATCTGGTGCCCGTGACGCTCGAACTGGGCGGCAAGAGCCCGGTGATCGTCGCGCGCGGACACGTCAACGACCGGACCATGGGCAGCGTCGTGTTCGGCAAGCTGTCGAACGGCGGGCAGACCTGCGTGGCGCCCGACTATGCGCTGGTTCACGAGGACGACCTCGAAGCCTTCGTCGCGCAGTTCGATGCGATGGTGGCGCGCTCGTATCCCGAAGGGCCGACCGGGCGCGACTACACCTCGATCATCAGCGACAGGCATTACGCGCGCCTCGTGAGCCTCGTTGACGATGCGCGAAGCCGAGGTGCTCGCGTGGTCGAGGCGGGCGTGAATCCGCAGAGTGCACGCAATCGCGTGCGCACGCTTGCGCCGACGCTGGTCGTCGGGGCCACTGATGAAAGCGCGATCATGCAGGAGGAGATTTTCGGGCCGATCTTGCCGGTACGGACGTATCGCAACATCGACGAGGTTATCGATTATGTGAACGCGCGCCCGCGGCCGCTCGCGCTTTACTACTTCGGCAATCACGATTGCGAATGCGAGGCGCTGCTGGCGCGGACGACTTCGGGCAATACCGGTATCAACAACACGCTCATGCACGTGGCCCAGGACGATTTGCCTTTTGGCGGCATAGGGCCGAGCGGCATGGGAGCCTACCACGGCATTGAAGGCTTTCGCTCGATGAGCCACGCGAAAGGTGTTTTCGCTCAGGGGCGCTGGAACCTTCCCAGTTTGCTGCGGGCACCGTTCGGCAAATTCGCGGACTTTGCTTTGAAGGGTGTGCTGGGAGCGGGGCGGAAGTCGGCGGACTAGTGCGTTTGTACGAATGAGGAGCCGGCCGCTGCAGCCCCTTTGCTGATTTGCCGGCCGGCGATTTTTGCCGCGCGACTAACGCATTTGGCGCTTGTGTCTTGAACTATCCGAAAGCGTGAGCGAGATACCGATAAGGATAACGATAGAACTCAAAACAAGACGCGCACTCACGTGTTCATGCAGGAATAGAACTCCGCCGAGCGCTGCCACGGGCGGCACCAGTAGCTGGACGGCAGCCGCGCACATCGCCGTCAATCGTCGGATCGTCGAACACGAGACCACAAAGCCGATTGCCGACGTCAGTCTGCCAGACACCACCGCGAGAGTGATTCCGGTTACGCTTGCATGCGCGTGACCTTGCAGACCCAATCCGAGGACGATGCCAATCGGCGCTGCCCGTACGAAGTTTCCTGTGGTTGCGGATGATGGGCTTGTAATGCGCATGCCTCTCAAGGTATAGAGTGCCCAGGCGACGCCGGCCCCTGGTACGATCAACCAGAGGAGCCCGACAATGGCTAATACGTAGCCAGCTAGTGCAGCGCGATAGAAACGTTCGCCAGCAAGAATGGATGCAATAAATATCTACGACTGCGCCCTCAACCCCGAGCGTTGGCCGTCCACCTGCCGGACAACTGCGATCTCGGATGCGCTCGATATCCGGGCACTTCGATCGGAGATGCTGGAAAAGACGCTCGACGGGCTTTCTGCAGGAGTATTCCTTACGGCGCGCGATGGTCACGTCGTCTACATGAATGCCGCGGGCGAGCGACAGGTGAGGGCCGGCCATTCTATCCGCCTCGCCCATAATCGTCTGTCCGCAGTCGAGCCTGCGGCTCGCGCGGCACTTGCGAGGAGCATCGATGGCGCGACGCGCGCGGACGCCGTGGGGTGTTGAACCCATCGCCTGGATGCTTGGGTTACGGGTGAGGCGCGTCCGACATTGGCCATACAGCACCAATTGGCGGGATCGACGACCGTCGATCCGCGCGTTGAATATACGTTAATCTGGCTAGCCAGGGACGCCTAGGCCTTCAGCAGCTCTGCTGCGAAAGAATTTGCATGCGCTATGGCCTCTTGCGCGTTGAGGAATACACCGAGTTGCTCCCAGTGCTCTTCGACTGCATACGTGCCCTTGATGCCGAGTGCTCTTTGAACGCGCAATTGCGCTGCATACCTGCCATCCTCCAATGGTCGCGCTGTCGCAATAACCTTGTGTGGAGGGCCGGATCTTTCCGGCTGAACCAACTCTACAGGGCCGCCGGGTGCCCCGATATTGTTTAACTCGTTCCTTGCGTTACAGTCCGGGCAGTAGAAACACCACGCCTCGTCGTCACGACTGAGTCGAACCTGCCCACGAGCCAGCACGGCACGACATTCAACGTTTTCACAGATGAACGGCATCGCAGTCTCCGGAGTTGTCTGGAGGAAAGCCTAGCATGTCTGCGCGCGGTCGACTATCGGCGATGGTGCCGTGTCAGACGTTCAGGTAACGGAAGGCGTGTGCTAACCGTCCAGAAGGATAATATCCACGTGGACCTGCGAGTGGGGCAAGGGGCGAAAAGCGACGGACGCTTGCCCATGTGGCGGCTTTCAAACTAATGCGAATGGAAAGGTAAAAATGAGCGAGCAGTTGCGTAATCTGAACGTTGTTCCCGAATCGGAGTATGGCCAATATTTGCCGGGCCAAGTCGCTGCGGAATTGACCGGCAACGACATTACCGTTTTTCTCGTCGACAGCGATGCGTCCGACACGGACCAATTCAGCGAGCGTTACGGTTTCAGTCTCGAGGACTGCGCCAATACGATCGTCTTGCGTTACCGGAAGGATGGCGCGGATTACCATGCGGCTGTCGTAACGCTTGGATCCCGGCGGCTCGATATCAATGGGGCCGTCAAGGCCGAACTCGGGGCGCAGCGCTTGTCGTTTGCCAAACGTGAGGTTGCCATCGAGTTAACGGGCATGGAATTCGGCGGCATCACGGCTTTTGGCGCGCCGAAAGACTGGGTCGTGCTGGTCGATGAGGCGGTCATGCAGCGCGAGCAGGTCGTGATGGGAGCGGGCGTGCGCGCGGCCAAGCTGCTACTGTCGCCGGAGATCCTGAGCCGCTTGCCGAACGTGAATGTCGCGGCACTGGCTAGTGACGTTTCGTGAGTGTCCTCCGACGCAACCGGCGAGCAGAAGCACTAGAGTGGGAAGATAAGCGCGGAAGTCACGCGTGACCGACGGCATCGCAGCGCTTGCGTTGCACCAATCAAACGTGTGGAGATGCTCCATGGAAAACCTCCTGAGAAACCACTCGACGCTTGTTGCGCTGGCGTTCCTGCTGACTGGATGTGCCGCCGGCGGCGTGCCGCAAAGCGGACCCCATCTGAGCCCAACGGAGTGCCAGGAGCTGACCGCGCTAAAAAGCAACCCGTCTCCTACAAAGGAGCAACGCCGAGCCGAGCTTTCGGCTCTGAGGAAAGCGGGCTACGACCCGTCGCCATGGAACGACGACCCAAACTACCCAGCGGACCTGCACGAAGCGCAGCGCCTGATTGCCCAGTGGATGGAAACGGACTGCAAGTAGTGACAACCCGGGTAAGCAGCCCCGGAATCGGACCAAGGTCCGATACCCAATGAACGGGGCGGCATGTAGGCTAAAACCTCCCGCCAGGAAACTGACACACGGACACCCATCATGATGAGCTTACGGAGTAGTCGGCAATTGCGCGGAAAGAAAGGTGTCGTCGCGAGACGCCTCATGCTCGCTGCCGTATGCGCCGGCCTGCTGCCTCTGGCTGGATGTCCGTATTACTACGCGCCGCCTCCCGGCACCGTAATCATGCAGCCAGCGAGTTTCGACCGGTCCTTTGCCGCCGCCGCGGGCGCGATGCGTGACGAGGGCGTCGCGATCACGGTTCAGGACCCCGGCACCGGCGCGATAGCCGGAACCGCCGCCGGCGGCACGGTCACTGCGAACGTGCGCCAGCAAGCCGATGGCAGCGTGATGGTGCAATTCAATTCCGGCAATGCACAAGATCCATCGCTGCTTGGGCGGATTAACCGTAGTTACGACCGGCGCATGGGGCGCTAGGTCCAGGCGCTAGGTCCGGGCGCTTCCGCGCAGCAATTACAGGTCCGTGGGCACCGGGCAACGCGTGCGTGCGCCCCGCTCGATCACGGATCCTGGCCCTCCACCGACACGAAATAACGTTGCTCGGCATTGAGAATGAATTCGAGCATGGCGGCTCTCACACGCTTCGAGTCGCGTTCGAGGAAGCCTTCCAGCAATTCACGCATGCCTGCCAGGGCAATCTTCTGCGTCGACGGGTCGGTCAGCGTGAGCGACCTGACTTGCTGCGCGTGGTCCGTAAAACGCCGGATCGTGTCCTGTAGCCGACTGTTCTGTACGGCCGAGAGCCAAACATCGCGAAACTCCACATTGGCTGCCATCAGCGCAGCGCCGTCCTGCTTTTCACAGCTTCGAACGGCCTTCTGGTAGGCGCGCTTTAACGCAGCGTCCTGTATGTCCGTCAGCACGGCGGTTGCGCCTGCTGCGGCGCTCGGCTCGAGCAGCCTGCGGACTTCAAAAATTTCATGGACGTCGTTGTTCGTCAGCCTGGGGATGACGAACCCGCGCGTGGTGCCGACCAGAAAGCCCTCGTTGACGAGGCGCACGAGCGCCTGACGAACAGGCATGCGCGTGCAGCCGAATTCGTCAGCGATTTCGTAATCGAGAATGCGATCGTTCGGCCCAACGTCCCCGCGCTGCATCCGGGCGCGGACTTCCTGATAGATGGTCTCGGTCAGCGTCGTTTGCGTGAGCGCGGTTCTGACCGGCGCTTTGGGAATCTTTGCAACCCCTCTGGTCATGGCTGTCGTTCCGTAAACTGAATTCTGAATTTGCTACTCATTCTCGTCTTCTGGGGCGCGAACTGTCAAGACAGCGATGAGGCCGCTGCTCCTGCCGGCCTATCGGTGGAAACCCGTCTCGATAGAAACCCCAAATTCCACGCAGAAAAAGGCTTTGATGCGAGCTGTCGAGAATTTTTGGAGGCAGTTCGTTGACACCAAAATATATCCACAGTAATGTTCCCGCTATCCCAGAAACTGAATTCAGTTTTTGAAAGACCGGGCCCCTCGGGCTCGGTGATAGATACCAGTAACGAGGCGTGAGTCCATGCTTTTTCGCTCGCTGAAGCCACTGCTGGCCGGTGAACGGCCCCTTCATCTGATATGGCTGGCGCTGGGCAGTGCTCCGATCGTGGAGTTCGCCGCCCAGGCAAATCCGGACGCGCTTGTCCTCGATCTCCAGCACGGCTTGTGGGAGCGCACTACGCTTGAAGCAGCCATTGGCGTGGTGGGTAGGCAGGTGCCGGTCATTGCCCGCTGCGCGGAGAACTCGCACCGTGCTATTTCACAGGCGCTCGACGCAGGCGCGGCTTCGGTGCTGGTGCCGCTCATTGAAACGGCGGACGACGCGCGCAGGGCCATATCGGCAGGACGATATCCGCCGCTGGGGAAGCGTTCCGCCGGCGGCGTGCGACCGCTGAGAGCTGGGCTCGAGGCAATGCTTGCCGCCGACGGCGAAGTGGCGATTGGTCTGATGATTGAAACGGCCGAGGGCGTGGAAAACGTCGAGGCCATCGCCGCGACGCCGGGCGTCGACTATCTGTTTATCGGAACCGGCGACCTTGCCATGTCGCGTGGCACCGTCGATAGCCAGGTGATCGACCGCGACTGCGAGCGCGTTGTGCGCGCTGCCTCGGAAAACGGTTTGCCGTGCGGCATCTTCACCGGCACCGCGCGCGCCGTACGCCAGGCATTCGAACGCGGATGCCGGATGGCCGTGAGCGCCAACGACATCGACGTGGTGAAGGACGGCTTTCTCGATGCGCGAGACGATGCGCGCCGTACGATGCAAGGCACGAGCTTTTCATTTTGATCGGACTCCAAAGGAACGCGAGGGCGCGATGGATATCACGAGACGAGCAATCGCAGCGATGCCGGATTCGCCGATCATCGATGTCTGGCGTCTGGGGATCGGCCGCAATGACGTCATTGGCTTATGGGCGGGAGAGAGCGACCTGCCGACGCCGCAACCGTTTTGCGATGCCGCGAGTCGCGCGCTGGCGGCGGGGCACACGTTCTACTCGCCCAATCGCGGCATTGCCGAGTTGCGCGATGCGATTCGCGCGTACTACGCGCGGCTGTGCGGCATCGCTATCGAAGACGAGCGCATTTCCGTCACTTGCGGCGGCATGAATGCGGTCACGCTGGTGGCGCAAGCGATCATCGAGCCGGGCGACAACGTTGTGTGCGTGACGCCGTCGTGGCCCAACATTCTGCGCGCCGTCACGATTGCTGGCGGCGAGGTGCGCAGCGTGCCGCTCGGTTACGGCGACGACGGATGGCATCTCGACGTGCAGCAACTCATCGACGCTTGCGATGCGCGCACCAAGGCCATTTACTACGCCTCGCCGGGCAACCCGACAGGCTGGACGATGGAAGCCGGCCAGCAGCGGCAATTGCTCGAATTCGCGCGTTCGCGCGGCATTGCGATTCTCGCGGACGAGGTGTATCAGCGCATCGTCTATGACCGGCCCTATGCGCCTTCGCTGCTGGAAATCGCCTCGGCGGACGATCCGGTCTTCGTGATCAACAGCTTTTCCAAGGCGTGGCTCATGACCGGCTGGCGCATGGGTTGGCTCGTGTATCCGCGCGCGATGCTCGGCACGTTCGAGAAGCTAGTCCAGTTCAACACCAGCGGTGGCCAGTCCTTCCTGCAGGCAGGGGCGGCCGCGGCCCTCAATGAAGGCGAGGCGGTTGTCGAAGCGTTCGTGGCGCGCTGCCGCGGCGGCCGGCAGATCGCGCTCGATCGTCTGCGCGCGATCGACGGGCTGCATGTGGTTCCGGCCAACGCGTCGTTCTATCTCATGTTCAGTATCGACGGCGTTACCGACACGCTCGAATTCTGCAAACGCGCGGTGCATGAGGCCGGTGTGGGACTCGCGCCAGGCAGCGCGTTCGGCGAGGAGTCGGCGCATCAGATCCGCCTGTGCTATGCGCGCAGCGACGCCAGCCTGACCGAAGCGATGGATCGGCTCGAAACGCTATTGCACAAGCGACGCTGAGCGGACGGTTTCAGCCTGGATTTCGTAGTACCCACTCCGGAGATTATCGGAGATAACGGAGAGCAATTCTCTACCCCAAGAGGAGACAAAGCAAAATCATGCAACGCAAATTTCACGCCGCGATAGCCATGCTGGGAATCGGCCTGACGGGCAGCGCTTTTGCGCAAAGCTCGGTCACCCTGTACGGCATTGTCGATCAGAGCATTCGCTTCACCAATAATTCGAACGCGGCCAATGACAACCAAGTACAACTGACTAACGGCGCGATCACGAATAGCCGCTGGGGCTTGAAAGGGGACGAGGACCTGGGCGGAGGCATGAAGGCGGTGTTCCGGCTCGAAAGCGGTTTCGATCCGCAGACCGGCCAGCTCAACCAGGGCGGGCGTCTGTTTGGCCGCTACGCTTACGTAGGTCTGGAGAGCCACTACGGCACCCTCACGTTCGGCCGCCAGGGGACCGAGGCCTTCAACTTCTTCGGCGACTTCGATCCGCTGACCGTCGGCAACTATACGGCGAACTCATGGCCGTTCTTCATGACGGTAGGCCGCATCGACAGCGCCGCAACCTACACCGGACAGTTCGGCGGGCTCCATCTCGGCGCAACTTATGGGTTTGGCCAGCAGCCCGGCAGCCTGAGCAAGAACTCGTCGTGGAGCGTGCGCGCTTCGTATGACCTCGGACCGGCGAGCTTTGGCGGCACGTATCAGGAAACGCGCGATCTCAGCAACAACATCCAGCGCATGTGGGGTCTGGGCGTGAAGTATGCGGCCGGTCCGGCGACGCTGTTCGCCGGGTACTTGGGCGGGCAGGACGGCACGGGTACGGTCGACGAGGCGCTCAACGACCCGAGCCGCACGGTGATCACCGGCTCGTCGTCGGCCAATCAGCGTCGCGACATGACGCTTTATACGGGCGCGACTTATCAGGCCACCCCGGCGCTCGCGCTCACGGGTGCGTTCTACTACGACGACATGCACAACCTCAACGGTTACGCGGCCAACAACGGCGAACGTTATGCCGGCGTGCTGCTGGCCGAGTATTCGCTGTCGAAGGCCACGCAGGTCTACGGCACTGTCGACTACAACCACGTTTCGGGCGGCGCGTATACGGAGCTGCCGGGCAAGAACAACCAGACCGGCGTCGCGGTGGGCATCCGCCATATGTTCTGACGCGCAGCGCGTCACGCCGCTGGTCACACTGAAAGGAACCCAATCCATGAATCATCCCGCCGATACCGATCGCTCTGGGTGGCTGCTTTATCACTCGGTCGGCATGTTTCCCGGGCAGGAAGACGCGGTACGCGCCGCGCTCGACACGTTCGCATCGAGCTGGTGCCGCCCGGACCTGCAACGCTGGGACTACGGTCTCGCCGCCCGTCGGCAGGTGCTCGATCAATGGGCCACGCTGGTCAATGCGCCGGCTCACGCCGTTTTTGCATCGGAGAACGTCACCGATGCGTTTGCGCGCTTCGTCGGCGCGCTCGGTCGCAAGCGTCTGGCCGGACGCCGCGTGTTGATCGCCGCGGATTGTTTCCCGAGCCTGCACTACATGCTGCGCGGGCTCGAACCCGTGCTGGGCTTCACGCTCGATACGGTGCCACTCGCACCGGGCGCGGCCTACATGACCGACGACGAATTCATCGCCCATTGGCAGGATGACGTGGCGCTGGCCGTCATCACCTGGGTCACGTCGACTGCGTCGAAGCGTGCGGACGTCAACCGCCTTGCTGCGCACGGTCGCGCGCAAGGGAGCCTGATTGCGGTCGACATCACGCAGGGCGCCGGCATTCTCGATTTCGACGTCATGCAACCGGCCGTCGATTTTGTCGCGACGACCACGCTCAAATGGCTGTGCGGCGCACCGGGCACCGGGCTCGCGTACCTCGATCCGAAGCTGATCGACAGCGATATGGCGCCGCTCGTGCAAGGCTGGTTCAGCCAGCCCGACCCCTTCAACTGGGATCTCTCACGCTTTTCGCTGGCGCCCGATGCGCGGCGTTTCGACGGCGGCACGCCCTCGTTCCTGCCGTTCGTCGCGTCGGGCCCCGGCCTCGCGTGGCGGCTCTCGCCCGACGCGATCGGCATGCGTGAGCACAACCTCGCGCTGTCGCACCGGTTGATCGCGCTGGCCGACGCCAAGGGTTACGCCGTGCGATCGCCGCGCGACGATGCGCAGCGCGGCGGCAGTGTGATGGCGGATCTGCCGGCACACGTCGACCCGCACGAACTGGAGGCCATGCTGGCGAAGCACGGCGTTCTTGTGGATACACGGGGCAGCACCGTGCGCATGTCACCGGGCACGCTGACGACGCATGCCGTGCTCGACACATTGTCGGCGCTGCTCCCGCAAGCCTGATCTGCTTGCGAAATACATTCGACAAGGAAATAACGACATGGAAGAGACAAACATTACCGCGCGAGAGAAGGGCTTGCACAAAGCCCTGACGCAGCGGCAAATCTCGATGATCGGCATCGGCGGGGCCATTGGTACGGGCCTTTTCATGGGCAGCGGCATCGCAATCGGTTACGCGGGCCCAGGCGTGCTGATCAGCTACGCAATCGCTGCGCTGATCGCCGTGATCATGGTGTTCAGCCTCGCGGAGATGGCCGTTGCGCATCCGACCGCGGGCTCGTTCGGCACTTACGCGGAGATGTATTTGAGCCGCTGGGCCGGTTTTGTCGTGCGTTACACGTACTGGGTCATCGAAGTGGTCGCCGTGGGCGGCGAGGCCATCGCAGTGGGTCTTTATATGGGCTTCTGGTTTCCGGGCATTCCCGTGTGGCTGTGGTCCATCGCGTTCGGTATCGCGCTGATCTACGTGAACTGCCGGTCGGTGAGCAACTTCGGTTCGTTCGAATACTGGTTTGCGCTGATCAAGGTGGTGGCGATCCTCGGCTTCATCGTTGTGGGCCTCGCGCATGTGTTCGGCATTGGCACGGGGTCGCCCGGCGTTGGCCTGCACAATCTGACCGGTTTGCCGGGTGGATTCATGCCCCATGGTTTCGGCGGCGTATGGATGGGCGTGCTCATGGCGATCTTCTCGTTCTATGGCGTGGAAATCGTGGCCGTGACCTCGGGCGAGGCAAAAGATCCGACGCGCGCGATTCCCCATGCGTTGCGCTCGATGGTCCTGCGCCTCACGCTCTTCTACATTCTCGCGCTCGGCATCATGGTGGCTTACCTCCCGTGGACGGAAGCCGGTGCGAAGGTGGTGCAGCAAAGCCCGTTCGTGAAGCTCTTCGCGCACGCAGGCATTGCTCACGCGGCGGGGCTGATGAACTTCGTGGTGATCACGGCGGCGCTCTCGAGCATGAACACCAACATCTACCTGTCTTCGCGCACGTTGTTCTCGCTCGCTCGCGGCGGCTATGCACCGCGCTGGATCGGCGCGCTGACTGCGAACGGTACGCCGCTCGTCGCCACGCTGATTTCGGGCGCCGGCGTGTTGGCCGCCGCTGCGGTGTCGTTCTTCAGCCCGCTCGCGTACAACTATCTGTTCGGGATTGCCTTGTTCGGCGGCATCTTCGTGTGGATCGTGATTCTGGCCACGCACCTGCGCTTTCGCCGTGCATGGAAAGGCCGCAAGCTGCCGGTGCGCATGCCGCTGTTCCCGATCGCGCAGATCACCGGTATTGCATTGTTGAGCGCGATCCTGATCACGATGGGGCTGGATACCGAGTTCTGGAATATCTCGTGGATCGTCGGCGTGCCGTGGCTGATCGGCGTTTCCATCGTGTACTTCATCTACCGTAAGCGGCTCGCGCAATCGGTGGTCGCTAACGGCGCCAGCGCCTGATCCGGGGGACGACACATGATCGATCTGCGCAGTGATACCGTGACCCGTCCGCGTAAGGGCATGCTGGCCGCCATGGCAGCAGCACAAGTGGGCGACGATGTTTGGGGCGACGACCCTACGGTGCTTCGCCTGCAAGCGACTGTTGCCGAGCGCACGGGCAAGGAGGCGGGGCTGTTCCTTCCGACCGGCACGCAGAGCAATCTGGCCGCGTTGATGGCGCATTGCGGACGCGGCGACGAATATATCGTTGGCCAGGCCGCGCACGCGTACCGGGACGAGGGTGGCGGCGCGGCCGTGCTGGGGAGCATCCAGCCGCAGCCCATCGAAAACGCAGCCGATGGCTCGCTGCCGCTCGACAAGATCGCGGCCGCCATCAAGCCGGTCGACATCCACTACGCGCGCACGCGCCTGCTCGCGCTGGAAAACACCACAGGAGGAAAGGTGCTGCCCGCGGGTTATGTCGCCGAGGCCACGCAGCTTGCGCGTGAGCGCGGGCTAGCAACGCATCTCGACGGCGCGCGTGTCTGCAATGCGGCGGTCGCTTCGAAATTGTCGCTAGCGGCGCTGTGCGCCCCGTTCGATTCGGTATCGATGTGCTTTTCGAAGGGGCTCGGTGCACCTGTGGGTTCGGTGCTGGTCGGCAGCAAGGCCGTGATCGAGGCGGCGCGCCGCTGGCGCAAGATGTTGGGGGGCGGCATGCGGCAGTCGGGCGTGCTCGCGGCAGCGTGTCTTTACGCGCTCGAACACAACTTCGAACGCCTAGCCGAAGACCACGACAATGCGGCCTGCCTTGCCGAAGGGCTCGCGCAGATCGATCAGGTGAAGGTCCTGTCGCACGCCACCAATATGGTGTTTGCACAATTTCCGCAGCAGCATTGCGCACCGCTCGAAGCGTGGCTCCGGGAACGCGGGATACTCACGCAGGTGTTATACGGGTCCCGTTTCGTCACGCATCTGGACGTTTCACGCGCGGACATTGGCGTGTTCGTTAATGCGGTCAAGCAATATTTCGCGCGCTGATTTCAATTCCCCGGAGCATTGTCATGAACAAAACTGACGATCTTTCTTCGCCACAGCAGCCCATTTCCGGCATTCGTACTTGCCAGGTACTGATGGCATGCGAAGAATTGAACCCAACGCTTGAATTCCTCAAAAGCACGCTTGGGCTGCGGATCGACGCGATCTTTCCGGCCGATAACCCTTCAACCGCGATGCTCTCCGGACATGGCCTGTCGATTCGGCTTGGCGTAGGCCTTGCCAACGGTGTCAAAGAGTTGCGAGTGCTTTGCGACGATCCTGACCAACTGGCGTCCGGCACGCGAGAACTGCTTGCGCCGAACGGGGTGCGCATTCGCCTGGAAGCGAGCGATCCGCCAATGCGCCAGCCTGAGACGGTTCAGGCATTCGCGCTGTCGAATCTGGATGAAGAGGCGCATTGGAATGTCGGGCGGGCCGGGCTTCGCTATCGCGATTTGCTGCCGGCAAGGCACGGTGGCGCATTTATCGCATCGCACATTCGCATTCTCGACGGGGGACCGGTTCCCGACTACACGCACTTTCACAAGGTTCGGTTCCAGACGATTTTTTGCAGGAAGGGCTGGGTGCGCGTGGTCTATGAGGGGCAGGGCGAACCATTTGAAATGCACGCCGGGGACTGCGTGCTACAGCCGCCGACTATTCGGCATCGCGTGCTTGCAAGCTCGGCCGGGGCGGAAGTCGTCGAACTCAGCAGTCCGGCTGAGCACATCACCGTCGTCGACCATGAAATGGTGCTGCCGACCCCGGCGACTCATCCTGTGCGGGACTTCAATGGCCAGCGCTTCGTGCGTCACGTGGCGGCGTCGGCCAAGTGGGCGCCGTGGCGCATTGCCGGATTCGAGGCGGCGGATACGGGGATTGGTGCGGCTACCGAAGGCGTTGCTGGGGTTCGCGTCGTACGGCCTGCCGGAGAGGCGAGTCACCGCGCGCAGACGCATAACACGGAATTGTGCTTTTTCTATGTGCTTTCAGGTGGGCTCGATATCGTCGTGGAAGGCGACCGTTATACGCTCGCATCCGATGCAAGCGTAACCATCCCCGGTAATGCGCGGTATGCATTCGAGCACTATTCGGATGATCTCCAACTGCTCGAAATTACGTTGCCGGACCAATTTTTGATCGGCAATTGATGCTGTTTTAAGGCGCCACGCCTCGGGCTTCGTCAAGAACCCATGTCGCAAACGCCTGCAGTGGCCTCGCACTCGCTTCAATTGATTCAGGAAGGACGAGGCAGAAGTTTTTGGCAACTCCCTTACCGTCGGGCCAGGGCGCGACTAAACGGCCTTGTTCGAGCTCTGTTCCGACGTAAAGACGCGGCACCAGCGCAACCCCCAAGCCCGCTAGCGCAGCCTCTATCAGCATGGAATGGAGGTCGTAGCGGGCGCCAACCGCTGAATTTGTTAGCGCGATGCCGGACTCCTGAGCATAAAGCTGCCAGGCGTCCGGATTTTGTCGCCTGTGCAGGCGTGGCAGATCATCCAGCGACACATCGGCACCGGCGTCTCCGAGCAGCGCCGGACTGCAGACGGGCACCAGCACTTCCTCCAGCAGGCGATGTCGATGCATGCCGGCCCACGCCGGGTGCTCAAAATGAATGGCCGCGTCGAAACCGCTGCCCGCAAGAATGAACGGCTCCATGCGCTCGGCGATATGCACGGTGATGTTCGGATGCTTGTTCTGAAATCGCTTTAGCCGGGGGATCAGCCAACGGGTGGCGAAGGTCGGAATGGCGGCGATATCGATGCTTGCGCCTTCAACGGGTTGCCCCATCAGATATAGGCTGTCGCGTTCCAGCCGTTCGAGAATTTCGCGAACCTGCACGGCGTATCGCGTGCCGTTGGGTGCGAGCCGAACCCGATTTCCCACCCGCTCGAATAGCGCAACACCCAAAAACGCCTCCAGCCGGCCAATCTGTCGACTGACCGCGCCTTCGGTCAACGCCAACTCCTCGGCGGCACGGGCGAAGCTTGCGTGCCGAGCCGCCGCCTCGAACGCCAGCAGTGCGGAATTGCTTGGAATCTTGCGTCGCATTTGAATCTCGCCGTTTAGATGTGCTCGACGCCAGATTGAGTAAATGTCACTGAAGCGTGACTTTATTTCGTTATGTGCGCCGTGAACGCGAGATTAGCATTACATTACCGCAATGAATATCCCTTCGCAGGCGGATGCCCATCCGTCGCGAGGCACAAACCGATGATCTACACCGTGGAATGCAGCTTCGCCGATCCCAACAGCGAAGCCGAATGGAATGACTTCTACAGCCTTGAAAAGCTGCCCGCCCTTATCTCGGTCACCGGCTTTCACACGTCGCAGCGCTTCAGGGCGATCAGTGACGGATGCCCCGTCTACCTCGCCATTCACACGATTGACGGTCTCGATGTCCTGACTGGAGACGAATATCGCCAGAAAGGCGGCGGCAATTTCGCAAGATGGCAGCAGCACATCACCGACTGGCACCGGAATCTCTACAGCGATATCGGTCTGGCGCCCGCGGTCAGTGCCGACGAACTTCTCGTGCTTTGTACAAGCGGCCCCGATCCGCTGATCCAGATGGGCCTCGAACCGTTGGTCATGCAAGCGGTTGCGCTGGAGAAGTTTCCGGCACATCGCTGGCTCGCAAAACTGCCTCGGAGAAACGCTCAGCGCGTCGCGAACCTTGAAGGCCTTTATTTTTACGCGCCGATAACGGAACAACTGGCAAGCGCGCGCGGCGTTTCAACTGAGCAGGAAAAATAGGTCTGCGATGCCAAACGTGACTTTCTATATTCATGCGGGGCACATGCCGCCTGATGAGCGCCTTGCCGAGCTTTCCGGCGATTGCGTCGAGCTTTGTACGAGTGTGCTTGAAGCGGAACTCAAAAACGTGCACGTCATCTATGTGGATGTTCGGCACGGGCATGGGCATCCCGTTTTCGTGGAAGTCCTATATCGTCTCGCGGCGTCTCGTACGTCCGCGGTAATCGACCAGTTCATGGAAGCGCTGGAGAACGCAATCGTTCGCCGCACGGGGCTCATGGCGCGGATTCGTTGTTTTGGCTACGCCGCGCCGAACATTCACGCCCGCAATTAACAGGTCTGAAGAACCATGGTGTCCACCCTTACCTTTCCGGGTCAGCAAGTCGGTGATTTCACGATTACCGCAATCAGCGATGGTTACCTCAACGCCAGCCTCGACTTTCTTTCGAATATCGACACGGTTGACGCCTCCAGAATGCAGCGTGATGCAGGGCAGAAGGAGCCCACTGCTGTGCATATCAACTGCTACGTCGTGCGCGCAGCGGGCCGCACCATTCTCATCGACGGTGGAGCGGGAGGCATCAAGCAGTGGGGCGGCCACCTGAAGCGCAATTTGTTGCTGGCGGGTATTGAACCCCCAACGATCGACACTATCCTGCTCACGCACGCCCATCCCGACCATGTCGGAGGGCTGGTGAATGCCGCCGGAGAAGTGGCTTTTCCGAATGCTGAGCTAGTGGTTCATCAGCAAGAGGTGAAGTTTTGGCTGGACGATGGCAATCTGACTCGCGCCAGCGAACGGGCGCGCGGAAACTTTCTGATCGCGCGCCAGGTGTTCGAGTGCTACAGAGACAAGCTTCGTACTATCGGTGATGGGGAAGTGCTTCCCGGTATAAGCGCGGTGCTGTTGCCAGGACACACGGACGGCCACACCGGATATCTCCTTGAATCAAGCGATCAGGGCGTGCTTGTCTGGGGGGATATTGTTCACTTTCCTCACATCCAGATTAAACGGCCGGACGTATCGATCGCATTCGATCAAGACCCGTCACTCGCGGCCACCACACGATCGCGGCTTCTGGACAGGGTCAGCTCGGACGGGCTCTTGATCGCTGGCATGCATTTGGGGGAGTTGGGTTTCGCTCGAATCAAGCGAACCAAGGGCGAATACGGTCTGCATTACGAGACCGATGCATGAAACCACGCACGCGGCGATGCTGTGACCACCGGCTTATCAGGCGTTGATCCAGGCTCGCGCCTGTTCCAGTTCGTTGACGTGGAAGGCCTTGATTTCGGCCTTGGTAAAGAACCGCGCCAAATGCATCGAGGCGTGAATCCAGCCGGCGTCGGCCACCACGGCGGCGCGCGTGATCCTGCGGGCGAGGGGAATGCCGAGCGTCATGTCGGTCCATAGCGCCTTTGGTTCGATGCCGCTGAAATGCTCGATGCGTTCGAGCACACGGGTCTTGCCATTCAGTTCGATATCGCCGCGCATGCGCTCGATGGCGTCGCGCAATTCGTGGTCGGTGATTTTGCCTTCGACGGATATTTCGACGACCGGGGAATCGGGGGTGCTGTGGTAGAGGATCATGGCGGGACTCCTGGCTTGGGAGGCGTTACATGCTCAAGCGCGGATGCACCTGGCGTTCGATAACGCTCTCATGGTACCCCTTTCCCATGCGGAGCTCAGCCGGGTTGAATATGCGGGCACTCTGTCTGGAACCAATAGTCGACCAGGCGCTGTGCCGCTTGCAGATCATCCGGATAGTACGGGTCGTCATACCACGGTGATGGGTCGTAGCCCGCTTTTCTCAGTGCGTTGAGTTCGCTTTGGTGTTGCGCCATCGTAGGCGGCGCGTTGCTCTTCAGCGATGCAAGGTCGCGGCACTCCGTTGGACTGAGGTGCGGGCCGGTATAGGGCGGCGGCATGCCGCTGTAGACACAACCGGCGAGTAGCAGCACTGGAGCGGCAAGTATGGAACATGTTCCTGGCAGATGCGGCTTTCTCATGGCGCGTGTCCTTTGCTTTGATCGCACTGGCGCGGGGCGCTGGCGGGTGGGGGCGTCTTTTCATAAATTGTAGACGCACCGCTGACTGAACGGCCCATGCTGATCGATACATGGACTACATGATCAATGAGGGATGGGAAGAGCGCTCGCATCTGAATATCGTTGTGCACATGGCGGTGCCGAATGAACTTTGCGCACCGCTGTGACCAACGCCTACGCATCAGGAGACGCGAATGACTCAACCCCAGGTTGCCGTTCTGACCCGCGCCGGAAAGCCGGCCATGCCCCGCAACTGCACTTTCGACGCCCGCGATTGGGAGATTCTGAGCCGCTACTGGCATCCCGTCGCGTTTGCAGGCGAGGTTCGCGACAAGCCGCTGGCCGTTACGCTGCTCGACGAACCGCTCGTGGTATTCCGGTCAGGAGACCGAATTGTGGCGGCGCGCGATGTCTGCCCGCATCGCGGCGCGCCGTTGAGCCGCGGCTGGGTGCACAACGGCAACCTTGTGTGTCCGTATCACGGCCTCGAATACGCGGCCAACGGCAAGTGCAATTACATTCCTTCGCAGCCCGAAGGCCTGATTCCCGAACGTCTGTGCCTGACCACCTATGCAGCGCAGGAAGCCTATGGGCTCGTCTGGGTGTCGCTTGGCGGCGGCGAACTGCCCTTGCCCGACTTCCCCGCGTGGAATACGGATGGCTATCAGCAGATCCTTCCGCCTTCGATCGACATCCGTGCGTCGGCGGGCAGACAGACCGAGGGTTTCATCGACGTCGCGCACTTCGCGTGGATTCATCACGACAGCTTCGCTGACCGCCGCAATCCCGTCGTGCCGCAATACTCGGTCGAGCGCCGCCCCAATGGCTTGCGCGCCGAGTATGTGAGCACGGTGAGCAACTTCCCGAAATCGATGCAGCAGCGCGCGCCGGAGGGCTTCCTGTGGCGGCGCATCTTCGAAGTTGACGTCCCGTTCTTCGCTCGGCTCACCGTGCATTTTCCCGAGAGCGGACGGCTGGCGATCCTCAACGCGGCAAGCCCGGTGTCCGCGCGGCACACGCGCCTGTTCGTGCCGATTGCGCGCAACTTCGATCACGACCTGCCGCTCGACGACGTCTATGCGTTCAATCGTCAGGTGTTCGAAGAAGATCGCGCCATCGTCGAGCTGCAGTGTCCCGAGGATCTGCCGATCGACCGCTCGCAGGAGGCGCCGATACTCGCGGACCGTTCGTCGGGTGCCTACCGGCGCTCGCTCGCGGAGATCGGGCTCGGCCAGTCGTACGTGCGCTAATGGGGCGGAGGAATCGCGATGAAGATCTGGGAATGCGTGATTTGCGGGTTTCGTTACGATGAGGCTCAAGGGTTGCCCGGCGAGGGCATTGCGCCTGGTACGCGCTGGGAGGACGTGCCGGACGACTGGCTGTGTCCCGACTGTGCGACCGGCAAGCACGACTTCGACATGCAGGTGGTGACGGCATGACTCAAACCGCACTCAACGTCATGCGGACCGATCCCGTGGTAATCGTCGGATCGGGCCTCGCCGGCTATACGGTGGCGCGCGAACTGCGCAAGCTCGACCCCGAAACGCCGCTGGTGATCGTCAGCCGCGACGATGGCCGCTTCTACTCGAAGCCTGCGCTTTCGAACGCGCTGGCGCTGAAGAAGAAGCCGCACGAGCTCGCGAGCTTCGACGCGCCGGCCATGGCCGCGCAACTGGGCGCGCGCGTCTGGACGCATCGGCATGTCGAGCGGATCGTGCCCGGCGAGCACGCGATCGTTGTAGACGGGCAGCCGCTGCGCTACCGCGCACTGGTGCTTGCCACCGGCGCCGACCCTCGGCAAGCGCCCATCCAGGGTGATGGCGCGGGCGACGTGCTGTCGATCAACGACCTTGGCGATTACGCGCGCTTTCGCGAGGCGCTGGCGTCGTGCCATTCTGTGGCCATACTCGGCGCGGGCCTGATCGGCTGCGAGTTTGCCAACGACCTGATCGCAGCGGGTCACGCCGTGTGTCTGATCGATCCGGCCCACGCGCCGCTCGCGCGGTTGCTGCCGCAAGAGGCCGGCGCCGCGTTTGCTCGCGCGCTGCACGGCGCAGGCGTGGAGGTGCGTCTCGGCCGCGCGGTCGAATGGGTCTCGCGTTGCCAGCCGGGCTACCGGCTGACGCTCGACGACGGCACGGTGATCGACGCCGATTTAGTTGTGTCCGCAATCGGTCTCGTGCCGAGAACGGCGCTCGCACGCGCGGCGGGGTTGCAGATCGAAGGCGGCATCAGCACGGATGCCTGGTGCCGCACGAGCGCACCGGATGTCTACGCGCTCGGCGACTGCGCGGCGATCGAGGGCCGCGTGCAGCCGTATGTGCTGCCCATCATGCATGCGTCGCGCGCGCTGGCTCGCACGCTCTGCGGGACGCCTACGCGGGTGGAGTTTCCGGTGATGCCGGTCGTCGTCAAGACGCCGGCGGTGCCGGCCGTGGTGGTTACGCCTGCCGCGCCCGATGGCCGCTGGACGATTGACGCGGCCGGGCAGGACGCACCGCATACGTTGCGCGCGATCTGCGAAGACAGCGAGACGAAGCGCATGACGGGCTTTGCGCTGCTGGGCGCCGCGACGACCGAGAAGGCTGCGTTCCTGAAGCAAATGGCGGCGGGATAGCCGCAGGCACGGCTCAACTCAACCGGACACCGTTATGGCGTGTCCGGCAACAGGCAGCTTCGCTGACCGACCCCTGTTGTGCGCCAACGTCCATGGCCGGCTTCCTGTCCCCCGGTCATCGGGCGTTGGACGCTTTCACACCGCGAGCCTCGCTCGCGGTGCTTTTTCACTTGCGGCTGCGCACCACCGCTTCCCGACCGGTCAGCCCCTTCGCGACACCGGCCACAAGTTTGCGCAGCCAGATCGCCGCCGCGCTGCGATGCGTGCGGTCGTGCCAAAGCTGGTAATACGTGAGTGCTTGAGGTGCGCCGGGCAGCGGCTCCATTCGGAGCGGCAACAGATCGCAGTAATGCGCCGCGAGCGCCCGCGTGGTCGTGAACAGCAAGTTCGAACGCATCAGCACATAGGGGGCCATGCCGAAGTAAGGCAGCGTGGTCGTCACGTTCCTCGAAAGCCCGTTGCGCGCCAGTTCTACATCGATGGTGCCGAGCCCGGTAACGTTGTGCGTGGTGACCGCCAGGTGCTCCGCTTCCTGGTAGTTGGCGTGGCTCAGATTGCCGGGCTTGATGGGATGCTGCGCGCGCAGCAGGCAAACGAGATCGTCGTTGCACAGCGGCTGCAGATGCAGATGCTCTGCCGGCGTGCGCCAGTTGCCGATCACGAGATCGAGCGTGCCGCTTTCGAGGCCGTGCTCGTAGCCGCCGTCCACCCTCATCAGATGCTGGAATTCGATGCGCGCGCGCGGCGCCTCGTTATGAAACGCATCGACGACGGCTGGCAGGAAGAACACGTCCAGGTAGTCGGGCGATCCGATCTGGAAGGTCCGGCGCGTCGTGGCCGGATTGAAAGCGGTCGTGGGGTGCAGCACGGCGGCGATGCCCGCGAGCGCCTGCGCGGCCGGCTCGATCAGCGTGAGCGCGTGGCTGGTGGGCACCATGTGGCTGCCGCTGCGCACCAGGAGTGGATCGCCCGTCATGGTGCGCAGCTTGCGCAGCGCGACGCTGATCGCGGGCTGCGACTGGCCGAGCAGCGCCGCCGTGCGCGAAACGCTTGCTTCGGTGATGAGGGTGTGGAGAACCTTGAGCAGCCAGGAGTCGATGGCTTCCCGTGACATATGAACCGCCGTCTTTTGTTGCATTGTGGCTTGCTATATACGATCAGATATAACGATGCGTCAACTCTGGAAAACGGCTTGTGTCCGTGTGAGCGCCTTGCGGTGCCGGGTTCATAACACGGTGAACATCCCGACTATGTATGGCCAGCCATGCCGGACCGAATCGATGACGGCTGCAAATGCCGTATGACCGGTATGGCAGCACGCACCCGTAATATCCAGTGTAATATCTCGCGGTCGTTCAATTACATTTCTTTCAGCGAGGCCAGACAGACCATGCGCAATCCCTTCCGTCGTCCCCTGAAGCAGGCGTTGACCGCCATCGGCGTCGCCATGCTCGCCGTCAGCGTCAACGCGTGCGCCGACGAACTCATTGTGTCCGCCGCGGCGAGCCTGACCAATGCGTTCAAGGCCATGGGCGCAGCGTACGAGCAGCAGCATCCGGGCACCAAAGTCCTGCTGAATTTCGGCGCGTCCGATGTTCTGATGCAGCAGATCGTGAAGGGCGCTCCCGCGGATGTCTACGCCTCGGCAGACCAGAAGGCGATGGACAAGGCCGTTTCTGAGAAGGTGGTGGATGCTGCCACGCGCCGCGATTTCGCCGCCAACGCGCTCGTGCTGATCGTGCCGAAGGATAGTCCGTTCATGCCGGCGTCGCTGGCCGAACTGGCGCAACCGGGCGTGAAGCGCGTGGCGTATTGCGATCCGGCGTCGGTGCCGATCGGACGCTACGCGAAAGGCGCGCTCGAAGCGGCAGGCCAATGGGACGCGGTCAACGCAAAAAGCGTGCTGGCCGGCGACGTGCGCCAGAGTCTCGACTACGTGGCGCGCGGCGAGGTCGATGCGGGCTTCGTGTTCGCAACCGATGCCGCGATCATGCCCGACCGCGTGAAAGTCGCGATGACGGTGCCCACGCAAACTCCCGTGACGTATCCGCTCGCGCTGGTCGAAGGGAGTCGCCACGCCGCCGACGCGAAGGGTTTCATCGCGTACGTGCTCTCACCGGAGGGGCAGGCCGTGCTCGCGAAGTATGGCTTCAAGCCGGCCGGCACGGCGCATTGAGCCCGGTGCAATTGGAGAGCGCTGCGTCATGGAGCAGACCTGGATTCCGTTGTTGCTTTCACTGAAGGTCGCCGGCTGGGCGACCGCGCTGAACGTCGTATTCGGTGTGGCGGCCGGATACGGCCTCGCGCGCTGGCGTTCCGGCGCGCGCGATCTGCTCGATTCGCTGTTGACGCTGCCGCTCGTCATGCCGCCCACCGTCCTTGGCTATTACCTGCTCGTGCTGGTCGGACGGCGCGGTGTGTTTGGCCGCTGGCTCGACAGCCTCGGCATCCAGCTCGTGTTCACGTGGCAGGGCGCGGTTCTGGCGTCGATGGTCGTGGCGTTTCCGCTGGTGCTCAAGTCGGCGCGCGCCGCGTTCGAGTCGGTCGATCCGCAGCTCGAGCGTGCCGCGCGCACGCTTGGCATTAGCGAGGCGGCCATCTTTTTTCGCGTGACGCTGCCCCTCGCCACACGCGGCATTGTCGCGGGCACGCTGCTCGCCTTTGCTCGCGCGCTGGGCGAATTTGGCGCGACGCTGATGATCGCGGGAAATCTGCCGGGACGTACGCAAACCCTTTCCGTCGCGATCTATTCGGCCGTGCAGGCCGGCGACGACAGCACGGCGAATTTCCTCGTGCTGGTCACCTCCATTACCTGCGTTGTGATTCTGGTGCTTGCCGGGCGCATCGTGCCGCAGCACTCGCTGCTCACTTCACGCTGATTGACATGGTCCTGACCGTCGCCATCCGCAAGATGCTCGAATCGGCGGGCCGCCGCTTCCTGCTTGACGTTGCATTCGAGACTCGAGCGCAGCGCGTCGTGCTATTCGGGCCTTCGGGATCGGGCAAGACAATGACCCTGCAGGCGGTCGCGGGTCTGCTGCGGCCCGACGAAGGCACGATTCGTCTCGGCGCACGCACGCTGTTCGATAGCGCCGCGGGCATCGACCTCAGAACGCAGCTACGGCACGTTGCCTATTTGTTCCAGGATTACGCGCTGTTCCCGCATCTGAACGCGCGCCAGAACATCGCATTCGGGCTGCGCAAGGGATGGCGCAACCCCGCGCGCGGCGACGCGCACCCCGATGTCGAGTACTGGCTCGACGCGCTGGATTTGCGTGGTGTGGCGGGCAGTCATCCTGTGCATCTGTCGGGCGGGCAAAAGCAGCGCGTGGCGCTCGCGCGTGCGCTCGTTTCGAAGCCCCAGTTGCTGCTGCTCGACGAACCCTTTTCAGCGCTCGATCACGCGTTGCGTGAGCGCATGCGCAGCGAACTGCTGTCATTGCAGACGCGCCTCGACATTCCCATGCTGCTTATCACGCACGATCCGGAAGACGTCGCCGCGTTCGGCGACGAGGTGGTGCGGCTCGTGGACGGGCGGGTCGAACAACAGGCCGTGCCCGCTTCATTCACGACCGCACAGACAGACCTTGCTGCGGCAGATTCGTTGAAAGCGTTCGCGAGAGCGCCAAAGGCGTAGCCGCTTCATCGAGCGCATCGAAAATCCCCGATGCATCACCGCAGCGATCGACCGCCTGGGCCCCGACAATTTCATCCCAGAAGGATTCCGAACCATATTGCAGGCGCTGCGCATGCAAGCGCCGCGTATAAAGCTGAAGATCGAACTTCGCGGCAACGCCCATTGCGCCCACCAGTGCTTGCGCGCCGTTCGCGACCAGCGGCGCCGCCCGGCTTGCGCGGGCCTTCGCAATCGCGGTGGCAAGGCGCTGCTGGCCGCTGCGATGCGCGGCGCAGCCCATCTGCGCAGCCGTGCGCGTGGCGGCAACGTGCTCGGCCATCGCGCTCAGTTGCCGCTGCACCGCTTCGAATTGCGTGGATGAATCAACAACCCGCTCGCGCCCATTCACATAGTCGACCGTGATGTCGAGCACACGCTGCATCGCGCCTGCCATCGTGGCGGCTGTCACGAGCGCGCCCAGTTCGGCGATGCCGCGCACGGGCAGCGCGTGAGCCTTGCGCGTGTCGAAGCGCACGGTGGCGTCCAGTCCGTCGCCGTGCTTCTCCACGCAGGCGGTATCGAGCGAGACGAGGTACACGCCCGCGGAAGTCTCGACCACGACCGCGTCCGCTACCTGCCCATAAGGCACGAAGGCCATGCGTTGCGTGGAGTCGGCAATCGCCAGCGCGATGGGGCCACGTGGCGCGTCCAGTTGCGCGGCGGCCAGCAGATGGCGCGCGAGCATCGTGTGCGCGGCGGGCAGCGGCACGGCGTGCTGGCCGAACGCGAACAGCACGCCCGCTGCCTCGGCGAGCGGCAAGTCAGCGCCGCCTTGCGCTTTGGGCACGAGCGCGTCCAGAAGTCCGAGTGCTTCGAGTTGCCGCCAGAGTTCGCGACCCGCGCGGCGGTTGTGCGCCGCCTCCACGCCGCGCACGAATTGCGGCGTGCAGAGGTTGGCGAGCACCGCTTGCGCCGAAGCGGTCAGCCTGTCGTCCATTTGTTGCTCCCCTGGTTTGGCGTATTCCAGCTTTTTTTACGGGAGGCTCGCGAGCGCTGCCCGGGTCCGTCCGATTCTAGGAGCGCGGTCAAGGCGAGGCAACATGAAAAAATTGGCGCAGCTGCGATTCGTACTTTGCTTCAGGCCTTCTATCGCTGCCGAGCCATTAAATTCTCGTTGATTAGCAAAGGGAAATTGCTCTTCGCCCCGTATCTTCGGGGTATACGCCGAGGCTGTCCCGATTCGCGCATCAGTTCATTTCGAAATTGGAAATGACGTCACATGTGTTGCAGTAGTTGCATATGCAATTGATCGTCGGTGTCGATGGGTGGGCCGATTGCAGATAAGGGTTTTCCCTTGTCTGTCCAGCGCGGCGGTCACCTACAGGCGCGCACCTAGGGGCAATTGCGGACTTCCCCCGAGCCGAACGCCGACTTTTCCGAAAACCAACTGTTAGCCCGGTGGCGCTCGACCGCGCTGGCGCCTGTTCGATAGTGGCAAACTCAGTGCGTCAGCGGGTTTGTCGCGCTGAGGCTACTGCTAAATGATTCGATATGCGAAATAAAACGAGACGGTAGACCCCATACAAACGCCCTCGAGGCGCTGCTTGCGCTGAAGACGGGCTGGCCCGTGTTTCCCGTTATCGCGGCGGGTGGCGTGGGCGCAGCTATTGCCTCCCTCGCATGCGCGTTGACGGTTGCTGCTGGCGGGCGCAAAACTGAGACGCACGGTCAACCTGGCCGGGCAAGCCTGGGTATCGTCACAGGAAATAAGGTTCCAGGCCGCGTTCGGTGCATTGCCGGACGAGGGGCGGCCGGATCATACGACCACGGGCGAAAAATAATGCGTTCCATCCAGCAACCACAGAAACCGAACGCCGGCAACTTGCTGCCGGCCAGCCTTGCCGACACAGAGCTCGATCACATCGAGCGCATGATCCAGTTCGTGACCCGCACGCAGGGTGCTGGTTCGCCGCGCGGGATCGACGCCGGCTACTGGAACAAGCGCTTGCGCGCGCTCGAACAGACCTATGACCTCGTGGCGACGCAGCGCCAGCGCATGGCCCGGCTGTTCGAAATGCTCGAGCGCGGCAAGCACGACAGGCAGGGCGGTACTGTCGAAACGGCGACGGCCGCCTGGTGCGCGTTGTGAGGAACGCAAGTGGTCTGTAACCTGCCGCTGGTCCCCCGAAGATGGCCTCCGCGGGCTCTACAGCCCGGGTCGGTTTGGCGCGACAATAGATAGATTATTTTCGCAAGGCGCGCGGCCAGTCTACCGCTAGCGCTCACCCACCCGTGGCGCCGCCATTTACGTCCCAGCCCATTTCGACGAGTCCCGCACCGATGTCCTGCACGCGCTCATCGCGCAGCATCCGTTCGGCGCGCTCGTCACGCACGGCGCAAACGGTCTGGACGCCAATCACATTCCGTTCGAACTCCTTGTCAATGAAGGCGCGCTTGGCACGCTGCACGCGCACGGGCGCATCCGCATCCGCGACGACGACAAATTCGTGCGCAGCGTGGTGGCGCGCCTCACACGCACCCACGAGGCGAACGAGGCCCAGCCTTGGCAAATGGGCGACGCGCCGCGCCGGGGCCGCCCGGCAGATCGAGGAGGTCTACACGCTCTTTCCGCTGCTCAAAGAGCGCCGCGCGCTGCCGGCGGGCACACTCTCGGGCGGCCAGGCGCAGATGCTCGTGCTTGGGCGCGGCCTGATGTCCGCGCCGCAACTGATGCTGATCGACGAGCCGTCGCTCGGGCTAGCGCCCGTGATGGTGCAGGAGGTGTTCGCGATTCTCGAACGGCTGAAGGCGGTGGGCTGCACGATAGGTACTTTGCGCACCAAGCATGTATCTGTTGCTGCGCGCACAGATCCTGCGCATGTTCAAGGTCAGGAAAGCCGACGAATTCTAATCGACTTCCTGAGCTTCAAGGCCGCTTGGGAACATCACTTCAAGCCGCGCCGTTGATCGCGGGGGATTCGCCCGGGACATGGGAGAGCGTCTCTTTCAGCACCGGCTGCGGCGCTTCGGTTGCGTGAGAGACGGGTGAGGCCGTTGGCATGCCGGGCAGCATCGACTGTAGCGATTCACCGGATAAACCGATTTCCTTGAGCAGCGAATCGACGAGCGGAGCGTGTGCCCGATACGACAGCGCAGCCGACATCGCTTGCTCGGCGAGATTGCCGCCGCCGTTGGCAACGCCCGCGCCCGCAAAGCCATCGGTTGACGAACCGCCTTGACGGTTCAGCCCGTCGACTTGAATGATCTTGATGCCGTCGATCGACTTCATCGGCTCGACTGTTTGTTCGATGATCGCCGGCAGTGACTGCAACAAGGCCAGCTTGAACTTCAGGCTTGTCTGGTCCGACGAGAGCGTATTGATTGCATCGTTCAGCGCGCGCTGTGCTTCGGCTTCGGCTAGCCCCTTCTTGCGTTGCGCTTCTGCCAGTTCAACGATCGCGGTGGCCTGCATCTGTGCCGCTTCGCGTTCAGCTCGCGCCTTGGTCGTAACATGCACGGCATTCGTTTCGGCTTCCTGCGCCGCTTCGATCAGCGCGACCTGCTTGGCGCGGTCGGCCTCGGCCGTGCGGCGCGTCGTTTCGACGAGCTGCTCCGCCTTCACTGCCTCGGCAAGGGATTCGTTCGCGCGTGCCTGGGCCTGAGACTGCGCCTCGGACTTTTGCGCGATGATGATCGCCTTTTCCTGCTCTGCGATCTGTGTGACCTTGGCTTGCTCGATTTCCTTCACGCGCACTTCGCGCTCGGCTTCCACCTTGCGCGAACGCACCACCTGCTCCCGGTCGATTTCCGATTCCTGCACCTGACGTTCCGCGACAATGCGGCTTTGCTCGGCTTCCTGATGGCGCTCCGCCTCGAACGCGGTAATGCGCGCGTTCTGCTCCGCTGTGCGCGTCTTCACCTGCTGTTCCTGTTCGAGCTTCATGAACGCTTCCTGCTGCTCGATCTCAAGCCGCTTGGCGAGCGCGTCGCGGTTTTTCTCACGCACGGAAACTTCGGTATCCTGCTCGACCTCGTTGCGCTCCTTGCGGCGGCGCTCCGTTTCCTGGGTGAGCTTCGTGAGGCCCTCCGCGTCGAACGCATTGTTCGGGTCGAAATACTCCTTGGAGGTCTGATTGAAGTTCGTGAGCGAAACGCTTTCCAGCTCCAGCCCGTTCTTGGTCAGATCTTCCGCGACCGTGTTCTGCACGCCTTGTACGAACTTCTCCCGCGCATCCTGCAGATCCTGCATCGTCATTTGCGCGGCGGTCGATCGCAACGCATCCACGAACTTGTCGTCGACGAGCGCGCGCAGATTTTCGGGCGCCAGTGTGCGCTGGCCGAGCGTTTGCGCGGCGGTCGAAACGCCTTCCGCAGTGGGCTTGACGCGCACGAAGAACGCCACCACGACATCGACGCGCATACGGTCTTTCGTGATCAGGCTGTCACGCGAGGCGCGGCTGACCTCGAGCTTGAGCGTGTTCATGTTGATCGGAATAACCTCGTGAAACACTGGCAGCACCACGGCGCCGCCGCTCATGATGACCCGCTGGCCGCCTAACCCCGTGCGGACAAACGCGCGCTCGGCCGATGCGCGCACATAGAGACGCGCGAAGATCAGTCCGATCAGGCACAGCCCAACGACCACCGCCAGTGCGATGGCCCCACAGAATATGATCGTGTCCATTGCTTTATTCGACTCTCAACGTAAATGACGACAACAAAATCCGGCGGGTAGGACGCCGGGTGTAGTTTCGCGCTTCAGAGCTCATGGCGTGGACTCTTGATGGCGCGATACAGGGATCCCGAGACGCGGGTGACAATCAATACCGTTTGCCCGCGTACGAATATTTGTCCGGCGTCGTCCGGCTCGATCCGGACATAGTGCGCCTGACCGAATTCATCGACGAAACGCGCCTCGGCCGGGTTGCCTTGCGACGCTTCTCCCGTCACGACCCGCACCGCTCTGCCGATGAAGTCGATTTCCGATAGCGCACTCGATTCTTCCTGCGGCACGAGACGGCCGATTGGCTTGCCCGCCTTGCGCACGAATAGCAGCGAGAGGGGCAACGCCAGGCAGGCGGCTATCGAAGGCGGCAGCATGAAGTGGAACAGCGCTTGCATGATCGATTGCAGCAATAGGCCGCTAACAGCGAATCCCGTGAGGAAGAGAACGAGCAGGATCAGAAACGGCACCCGGCCGATATGCAACCAGCCGAGGAACTGCGCGGCGAGCCCCGTTTCGGCGCCGGTTCCGGTGGAATCGATTTCGAAGTGGTGCGCAATCAAATTGCCTGCGTGCCCGGTGGCGCTGAAACCGAACAACAGCGTCAGGCCTTCCAGCGCACCGACCATAATCATTATTCCGATTGCCGCGATGAATGGCGCGTACCCCGGTTGAAGCAGTGAAATCATGGGCCGTTTTTTTTGTTTAAAGTAGTTGGTTTCGAGATTGTATCGAATTGATGGCTGGCGCTGGGTTCGGGAGTTTATCAGTTTTATTAAATGAATTTGTCAAGAAGCAACAATATTTGTTGCGCATAAGTGATTCATTGAGTTTTCAGGATAAATTATGCGCAGGTAATATATTTTTTATTTGAACTAGAATTCACAGCCATAACGTACAGATGATAATTACAGTAGCGACGATTATGCCCAACATCCTGAACGGCCAAACGATCCAGTCCCGAAGCCGGTAGAACAATGAATCACGCTCGGGGCGTACGTTGCGGTTTCGAAGATCGAATGCCATATACGGTTGGCTCTGGGTTTTGACTAGAACGCCCTTGTCTGAAACTCGATCGTCCATCGTGCGAGTGAGAATGCCTCCGTTGCGCCTGTGGAAGCCGCACACGGTGCTAGATGGTTGTCGATACCGGGGTGGCACCGCCTCGCGCGAAGAGATTGAACGCTATCGGTACCTCGTAGTGTATGGTCATCGTAGTAATCGTTTTCACCACGCTTCGAAAAATAGGATTTCTCTTAGAGTGGGAATGGCTGCGAACGTCATTCGCAGGCTATAAAGGAACTGAGCGATTGAGAATTACCTTTACGCCTTGTGCCATCAAAAATCACGTTGTGTCAACAGATCATAAACTCCGAATCTACTCAAAATCGAATTTATCTAATTGGGCGCACCCAAAAGAATCAGGCGTCTCGTTTGGGCGAGAAGGCACCAGGGCGAAATCCTCTGTTTACCAGGCTGGTTCCTCATGATTTTCCCGCGCTGGCTCTACAGCCCGGACCGGTTTGGCGCGACAATGGACAGATTATTCTCGCAGGGCGCGCGGCTAGTCCACCGTTAGCGCCCACCCACCCGTGGAGCCGCCATGTACGTCCCAGCCCATTTCGACGAGTCCCGCACCGATGTCCTGCATGCGCTCATCGTGCAACATCCGTTCGGCACGCTCGTCACGCACGGCACAAACGGCCTGGACGCCAATCACATTCCGTTCGAACTCCTTGCCAATGAAGGCGCGCTTGGCACGCTGCACGCGCACGTCGCGCGCGCAAACCCGCTCTGGCAAGCAGTGGCCGACGGCGACGAAGTGCTCGCCATCTTCCGCGCGGGCGACGCTTACGTTTCGCCCACCTGGTACCCGAGCAAGCACGAAACGCACCGCCAGGTGCCCACCTGGAATTACGTCGTGGTGCACGCGCACGGGCGCATCCGCATTCGCGACGACGACAAATTCGTGCGCGGCGTGGTCGCGCGCCTCACACGCACCCACGAGGCCAACGAGGCCCAGCCCTGGAAAATGGGCGACGCGCCGCCGGAGTATCTCGACACCATGCTCAAGGCGATTGTGGGCCTGGAGATCGAAATCACGCGCCTCGTGGGCAAGCGCAAGCTCGGCCAGAACAAGGAGGCGCGCGACATACACGGCGCGGGCGATGCGCTTGTGGCGCGCGGCCACGACGACCTGGGCCTGCAGATGCTCGAAATTGCGGCGCGCAAAGCCGAGCAAGGCTGAAGCGCGCCGTGTGAACCGGCCTTAGCGCGCGTGGATCGTCAGCCGCGAATGGCCGATTCCGCCGCCTTTCTCCACGCGGATCTGCGTGGCGATGCGCTCCTTGAGGCTGTCGACGTGGCTGATCACGCCGATCATCTTGCCGCTCGCGTTGAGCGTGTCGAGCGCATCGAGCGCGATTTCCAGCGTATCGCCGTCGAGCGTGCCGAAGCCCTCGTCGAGGAACAGCGAATCGATCGAGGTCTTGTGGCTCACCAGATCCGAAAGCGCGAGGGCCAGCGCCAGGCTCACGAGGAAGCTCTCGCCGCCCGAGAGCGTGCGCGTGTCGCGCGTGGCATCGGCCTGCCAGCCGTCGACAATCTCCAGTTCGAGTTCGCCCGTGGACTTGCGGCGCAGCAGATAGCGCGCGTGCAGCCGGTCGAGATGGCGGTTCGCGAGCGCGAGCAGATGGTCGAGCGTGAGCCCCTGCGCAAAGCGGCGGAACTTGTCGCCCTTCGCGGAGCCGATTAGCGCGTCGAGCCGTTGCCAGAGATCGGCGTCATGGGTTTGCGCTTCGATCCGCTCGAACAGCGCGCGCTGGCTTTCGCGCTGCTGGGCGTCGCGCGCGAGCAGCCCGCGCTGTTCGCCCAGCCGCTCGGTGAGCGCGGCGCTTTCCTTCTCCACCGTTTCGAGTTGTGCGTCCAGTGCGTCGGCGCTTGCCTCGGTGAGGGCTTGCGTTTGCAGGCGCGTGAGCCGTTCGCGCACGCCTTGCAGCAGCGCGCCAGCTGTCTGGTGTTCCTGCTCGCGTTGCTGCTTGAGCGTCTGAAGCTGCTTGCGCGTCTCGGCCGGCAACAGCGCGGCGAGTAATGCGGTCTGATCGGCAAACGGGCTGTTGGCGAGCGCCGCTTGCCAGGTTTGCGTGGCTTCGTCGAGCGCCGTGCGCTGCTGCGCGAGCGTGCGTTCGAGATGCGCGAGCTGGCCGTCGAGCGTGGCCAGTTCGCGCGTGAGCGCATCGGCACGCGCCACGCCGGCTTCGAACGTTTCCGGCGAGGCGTCTTCATTGCCATCGTCTTCGTTATCGAAGTCGTCAAATAGGGACCCCGTTTGCTGGCCGCGTGCTGAATCGTTTGATACGGATGCCGAAATTTCTACACCGATGGTCTTGCAGCGCTCGCGCCATGCCTGGACTTGCGCCTGCGCGGCGTCGCATTGCACGCGCTGGCGCACGACCGCCTGTTCGAGCGCTTGCAGGCGGCGCTGGGTGTCTTGCCACGTGCGCCATTCGGCGTCGCGCGCTTGCAACCACGAGGCGCTGTCTTCGGGGACGGCATCGAGCGCATAGCCGCCCGCGCGCACCGCTTCGAGCAAGGCGCTGGCCTCGCGGTCGAGATCGGCTTGCAGCGTGTCGCGTTCCATTGCGATCTCGGCAAGCCGCTCCTGCATGGCGTTGATCGACTGATCCAGCAATGCAGCATGAGCGCGCGCGGCCTGCAATGCGTCGGAGCAACGGTTGTGTGCCTCGCGTGCGTGGGCGAGCGCTTCCTCGGCCTGCTCGGCGGCGTCCAGGTGCTGCTTGATCTGCAGCGCGGTTTGCCCGGCCGCTTCGCGCGCCGCAGCGATGTCCTCTGCACCTCGCCAGCCCGTCTCGCCGATGGTGGGTTCAGCGGGGAGCATCGCGACGATAGCCTCCCATTCTTCGCGGCCCTGAACGACGCGCGTGGCGAGCCGTTCGTGCTGCGCCCGTTGTTGCGCCTGGGTGGCGCGCAAGGCCGACAGAGCCTCCACAGCTTCGCGCAGACGCCGCTCCGATGCCTGCAGTTCCGCGCGAATAGCCTGCAACGCAGTTTGCGTCGCCGATACATCGAGTGCGCTGTACGCTTCGATTGCCGGGTGTTCGTGCGAGCCACAGAGCGGGCAGGCTTCGCCAGGCCGCAACTGCTCGCGGTGCTGCGCGAGGCTGCGAATGACTTGTTCCTGTTCTAGCAGCTTCTGTTTGTCGGCCTCGCGAGCCTGGCATTGCGCATGCGTTTGCTGCAGCGCCTTGAGCCCAGCGTCTTGCGCGACGATCTCTTGCTCCACGCGCGCCAGATTGGACGCGAGCGCGCGCTCTTCGTCGGCGAGCGCACGGCGGCGTTCCGCCACGGCTTCCAGTTGCTGCCAGCGGGTGAATGTTGCTTGTCCCGCTTGCCATGCGTCGCGCAGTTGCGCGAGCGTCTGGCCAGCAAGCCGCTGTTCCTGCGCGGCGAGCAGGTTTTTCAGCGCTGCGTCGGATTCAACCTTGGCGCGCTCGGCGGCGGTGAGCGTCGCGGCATGCTTTTCGCGCTGCGCGCTCTGCTCGCCCTGTTGCCGCTCCAAATCGGCGCGCGCCTTTTCACGCGCGGCAACGTCGGCCTGCATGCGCCGGCGCTGGTCGAATTGTTGACGCCACGCGCCAATCCGTTCGCCAAGCTGCGCGAGATTTTCGTTGGCGCGGCAAAAAGCATCGAGTTGCTGCTTCTGCGCATCGAGCGTATCGAGCTGCGCTTGCGCGCCGCGCGCGAGGCTCGCAGCAAGCGCCGCGGTCTTGCCGTACTCGCGCCGTTGCGCGGTGAGTTTCTCCGTGCGTTCACGGCGCAATGCAACGAGGTCCGCGCTCGATTGCCGGCATGCTGTTTCCGCTTGCTGCATGCCTTGAAACGCGGGGCGCAGCGCTTCTGCCGGCTCACTGGCCGCAAGCCGCGCGAGTTCGGGCGCGGCGGCTGCAAGTGAGCCTGCTGCCGTGGCCAGGCGCGTCTGCGCCGACTGCGCATCGGTCTCGGCCTGCGCGAGTTCGCGACGCCATTGGCGCTGCGCATGCAGCGATTTCGTCTGCGTGGCGAGCGCGTTTACCTGTCCCGTGAGCGTGCCGATTTCTTGTTCCATCGCCGCGCGCTGCTCGGCGCTCAGCAGGTCCATGCCTTCCGCTTTCGCGCGCAACTGCTTGAGCGCGTCGCGCGCCTCGCCCGCGCGCTCGAATACCTTGCGCGAGATTTCACCGTAGATCTCGGTGCCGGTAAGCTCTTCGAGCAATTCCGCGCGGTCGTTCGCGGTGGCGTTGAGAAACACCGCAAAGCCACCTTGCGCGAGCAGCATCGAGCGCGTGAAGCGCGGAAAATCGAGGCGCGTGATTTCCGTCACGCGCTTGAGCTTCTCGTTGATGTGAGTCGTGAGGATCGTGTCGCCGCCTTCGCCGCTGGGCGACACGCTCGCCAGTTCCACGCGCGGCGCCTGCAAGGCGCCGTCGACCTTGTCGCGCGCGCGGCGCTGGCTCCAGAACGCGCGGTACACGCCGCCCTTGACTTCGAAGACCACTTCCGCGAGGCAGTCCGCGGTATGGCGCGTCATGATCTCGTTCGCCGATGCGGACACCGTCTTCAAGCGCGGCGTCTCGTGATAGAGCGCGAGGCAGATCGCGTCGAGCAGCGTGGACTTGCCGGCCCCCGTGGGCCCGGTGATGGCGAAGAGACCGTTATCGGCGAACGGCGGCTGGGTGAAGTCGATATGCCACTCGCCCTTGAGCGAGTTCAGGTTCTTCAGGCGCAGGCTGCGGATCTTCATGCCTCGCCCTCCTCAGTGGCAGCGAGCACGCTCTTGTATCGCTCGGTGAGTGCGGTGCGTACGTCGTCTTCCAGCGTTTCGTGTGCGAGACGCCGCTCGAACACGTCGAGCGGATCGAGCTCGTCGAGCGTAACGCCCGCGTCGCCCGACAACTGCGCCACGGCGTTGCCGCGCTCGCGGCGAATACGCAGCACTTCGAGCGGCAGGCCTTCGGTCATCGTCTGAATGCGCGCGGGCAGGTCGACCAGATAGTCGTCGTCGGCCACCGTCACTTCGAGCCAGACGGGCCGCTCCGGCGTGGCGTCGCTCGCGGCATGAGCAACTCGCGCGACCTGAGCAAACGCGCCGGGCAGCGACTTCAGGTTGCCGCGCAGCGCGACCAGCGGCTGAAACACCGGCACCGGCACGGGCGTGACGGCTTCGAGGCCCGCCTCGCCCAGATCGACGAGCAAGACTTCCTTTTGCTGCGCGGCTTCGTCGAAGCTCAGCGCGATGGGCGAACCGCTGTAGCGGATATGCTCGAGCCCGCCCACCTTCTGCGGCCGGTGGATATGCCCGAGCGCGAGATAGTCCACGCTCGGAAAAGCGCTGGTGGGGAACGCATCGAGCGCGCCCACGTAGATCTCGCGCACCGATTCGCTCGCACTCGCGCCCACCGTGGTGAGATGGCCCGTGGCGATGAGCGGCACATGGCGGCCAAGCTGCGCGCTCAATTGTTGGCGCGTGCTCTCCGCTTCCGCGTGGACGGCCTGATAGTAAGCCTGGATCGCGAGTTGCAGCGATTGCTGCTTTTGCTCGGCGCTCTGACCATATTCGCTCTGCATGACGTCGCGCGCGCGAATGAATGGCACCGCGCAGACCACGCAGCCGGGCGTCGAGCCCGCACTGCCGACCCCACGTTGCGGCAACACGCGCACCTGGTTCGCGGGCGCGTCGGCGGCTGGAACCACGCGTGCCGAAAGCTGCTCCAGCAACGCGCTGCTTTCGCGCAGCGTCGCCACCGAATCGTGATTGCCGCCGAGCAGCAGCAGCGCCACGCCGGCCGCGTGCAGGCGCACGACAAGCTGGCTATAGAGTTCGCGCGCGTAGCTCGGGGGCGTGCCGGTGTCGAAGATGTCGCCGGCAATCAGGACCGCATCGACAGCGTGCGCGTCGACTTGGGCTATCAGCCAGTCGATGAGTTGCTGGTGCTCGGCCTGACGGCTCTTGCCCATGAAGTTCTGGCCCAGATGCCAGTCTGAGGTGTGAAGGAGGCGCATGCGGGGGGCGGATTTCGTTGGAGAGGCGGCCCGCGCGGTGCGGCTCGAAGCGGGCGCAAGTGGGCAATTGTAGTGCAGGCGCCACACTGGAGTTCGACGGGGAGGCATCAGAACCCGATGGCGTGACGGCTGAGCGGGGAGCGCTTCGCGCTATCATTGCTTCCATTACCGAATGCTTGAAGCGGGTTCGCCGGAAGCCACTCGATTCAAGCCGATTATTCAGCCGATCCAAGCCACCATGGCCACAAAGAAAACGACTGGCAAGCGCACCGCGCTGCCACCCGAGGAGATGGGCGCCGAAGCCGATGCCGCCGATGCGGACATCAATGCGGGCAACAGCGCGGACGCGAATGCCGATGCAGAAGGCGCGGCGTCCACCTATCTCGTGCCGGGCCTCGAGCGCGGACTGCGCATCCTCGCCGAATTCTCGGCGCGCGAACCCGTGCTGGGCGCGCCCGAACTGTCACGGCGCATCGGCATTCCGCGCACGACCACGTTTCGTCTCTTGCAGACGCTCGAAGCGCTGGGTTTCATCGAACGCGCCCACGGCGACCGCGAGTACCGGCTGAGCGTGGCGGTGCTGCGCCTGGGCTTCGAATATCTGAGCTCGCTCGAACTCACCGACTTCGGCACGCCGGTGCTGGAGCGCCTGCGCGACGCGACCGGCCTGAGCACCCATCTGCTGATACGCGACCAGCGCGACGTGGTGTTCGTGGCCAAGGCGCAAACGCGCGAGCCGATGTTCAGCTCGGTGAAGGTTCATGTGGGCACGCGCCTGCCCGCGCATGCAACCGTGCACGGCCAGGTGCTGATGGGCGATCTCACGCTAGCCGATTTGCGCGCGCTCTATCCCGAGAAGCAGCTCGAACGCTATACGGACCTCACGCCCGCGAGCGTGGCCGATTTGCACGCGCGCGTACGCGAGTTCGCACAGCAGGGCTATGCGGTGAGCGAAGCCTCGTTCGAGACCGGCATCTCTGTTGTGACCGCGCCGGTGCGCGACCAGTCGGGCCGTATCGTGGCCGCGCTCACGGCGACCGTGCCGCGCTCGGACATTGGCGAGGCCGAGCGCGTGCCGCTAGTGGCCGCGGTGTGCGCGGCTGCCCTGGATTTGTCGACGCGGCTCAACTACCGGCCCGCGCCCGGCGACCCCACCGCAGCCCAGGCCGCTCGGGCGGTTCAGGCCGCTCAGGCGCTAGCCGCCGCCGCGCGCAGCCGGGGCGTTCACGCGCCCTGATGGGGTTTGGCGCGCGCGTTGCGCGCCAACGCCCGGCCATCAGAACATCAGAACGAATGGTGGATGCCGGCGAGCACGATGGCCTGATTGCGCCCGCTCGATACGCCCGCGGTGAAGAAGGCGGCGTTCGCCTCCGAGTTGGCGCGCTCGTAGAGCGCGTTCACATAAACCTGCGTGCGCTTCGAAAGCGAGTACACGTCGCCGATCATCACCTGAGTCCAGCGGCGGCCGTCCAGCGTGGAGGTGGCCGCGCCGCCCACGACGCTATTGAATGCCGTGAACTGGTAGTTCGCGCCGGCGTCGTAGCTCTGGAAGGTGTCCGAGTGGCCGTTGGATTCCAGCTTCGTGCGCGTATAGAGACCGTGCACGAGCAGTTTGCCGAACGAATACGACGCGCCGGCGCCCATGTTCTCCACCTTGTCGGCCATATACGTGGCCGAAGGCTGGCCCTGGAAGGTCGGGACGATGCCCGTGGTGGCTATCGCCACCGAGCGGTCGTGCTCGTTGGACCACGTGGCGCCGGCCTTGAACGGACCATTCGCATAACTAAGCGAAAAGCCCATCGTGCGGCCGGTCGAGAAGTTCGTAGTGTTGCCGAAGCCCAACATCGCACCCGCCGAGAAACCGTACCAGGTGGGTGAGCGGTATTTCACTGAGTTGTCGTAAGGCACCACGCCGGTATCCGCGAGCTCGTCGATATTGCCCGGATGGAAGGCATACCAGCTCTGCCCCAGATACGCCGTGCTGAACGGGTCGAGCACGTCGAATGAGAACGGCGTTTGATGGCCGAGCGTGAGCGAACCGAACTTGTCCGAGGTAAGACCCACGAACGCCTGGCGGTTGAACAGCGTGTTGGCTTTCGCCATCGCGCCCGTGTTCGTATAGAAGCCGTTTTCCAACTGGAAGATCGCCTTGAGGCCGCTGCCCAGATCTTCCTGGCCGCGCAGGCCCCAGCGGTCGGGCTGCGTGTTGCCCTGTTCCATCATCCACTTCGACTGGCCGCCCACGTTGCTGATGTAGGCCACGCCCGCATCCAGACTGCCATATAGCGTGACGCTGCTTTGCGCCCATGCGGACGAGACGGCGCAGATGCCTGTTAACCCCGCGGCAATGAAGTGTTTCAAGTTTGGACTCCTGATCGTATGACGAAAAGCCGGGTTGATCGTCCGGCAGACCCAATTTCCTCGAGCGGATGCGGTGTGCTTTTAGAGCCGTCCCGCATGCTTTGTTATTTGTTCCGCCTATGGATAAATGTGCTGTGGGTGGAACGTTTCGGAAAGTATAGTGACTCTGACGCGACATCAAAATACTTTTTTGGGACCGTAGTTCCCCCAGGTGCGGCCAGCCGAAGATCAGTCGAATACGCGCGTAAGTGCCCGCACTGTAAGCGTTTTGCCAGCCGGAGCGGGCTGCGGAACGGCGTCGCTCATGTCCCTTTCAGGGATGCGCTCGGTGTTTTCCCCAGGCGCATCGATTTTCTGTTTTCTCTCGCCGAGAACGGTCCTATACTTTCCATACATAAACCAACGTTCCGTATGTGGAACACGGTGGATCGGGAAAGGTGAGAAATGGCTGAAGAATGGCGTTGCGCCGGACATGCCGGCGATCTGTCCGAAGACGCGCCGCTCGAGTACAAGCTCGACGACACGGAAATCGGCATCTACAAGGTGGGCGACGCGCTTTACGCGCTCGAAAACGTCTGCCCTCATGCATACGCGTTGCTGACGCAGGGCTTCGTCGATGGTGACACCGTCGAATGTCCGCTGCACGAAGCCGTGTTCCATATCCCAACCGGGAAGTGCCTCAAGGAGCCGGGCGGCCGCGATCTGAAGACGTACGCGGTGCGACTCGCCGGCGAAGAAATCCAGATCAAGGTGGAATGACATGCGAGAAGTCCCCGTGAAATTCAATCCGTGGCTCAAGCCCTGGCTCGCGCCGCAACCGAACAACGTCGCCGGCAAGGGTGTGATCGAGCAGCCGGGCAAGACCGAAAACATGGTCTGGCAAACGCGCAAGGCGGAGCCCACGCAATACGAGAACGATTTCGGCGACGCACTCGAACAGGTGTTCGAAGCGGGCGCCGCCGAACTCGATGAAGTGGTTGCGGGCCTGAACCGCATCGGTTTTCGCACGCCTGAAGGCGCTGTATGGAACGCCGAGCGCCTCGCCGCCGAATTCCGCCTGCTGGCCGAATGAGCCAGCGCCCGGAAACACGGACACACTGAACACGGAGACCCCACATGACGTCCCCCACGCCTGAAGCCGCCGGCGGCGCCGACCCGATTCGCGCCTATCTCGACCGCGGCATCAAGAATTACTGGTATCCCGTTGCGCCTGGCTGGCAAGTGGGCAACGCGCCTATCGGCATCACGCGGCTTGGCGAGCAGATCGTGCTGTGGCGCGATCAGGATGGCTCGGTCCACGCACTCGAAGACCGCTGCCCGCACCGCGGCGCGCGCCTCTCGCTCGGCTGGAACCTCGGCAACCGCGTAGCGTGCTGGTATCACGGCGTTGAAGTCGATGGCAGCGGCACCGTGCAGAACGTGCCCGCTGTTTCGGCCTGCCCGCTCGAAGGCACGAAGTGCGTGAAGTCGTATCCGGCGCAAGAGCATGCCGGCGCGGTCTTCCTGTGGTTCGGCGACGAAGCGCACAAGGAACCGGCTCCGCTGCAATTGCCCGAAGAGCTGGTTGGTGAGGAATACGCTAGCTTCCTCTGCATGTCGAACTGGAAGTGCAATTACCAGTACGCGATAGACAACGTGATGGACCCGATGCACGGCGCGTATCTGCACGCGACTTCGCATTCGATGGCCGAAGGCGACAAGCAGGCCGACATGCGCGTGCGCAAGACCGAGTCGGGCCTGATGTTCGAAAAAGTCGGCCAGCGCGATGTGAACTTCGACTGGGTCGAACTGGGCGAAACCGGCTGCCTGTGGATGCGCCTCGCGATTCCGTACAAGAAGAAGTTCGGGCCGGGCGGCAACTTCGGCATCATCGGCTTCGCGGTGCCGGTCGACGGCGACAACTGCCAGGTCTACTTCTGGCGCACGCGCAAGGTGCAGGGCTGGCAGCGCGACGCATGGCGTTTCCTCTATCGCAACCGTCTCGAAGGTCTGCACTGGGACGTGCTCGAACAAGACCGCTACGTGCTGGAAAGCATGGCGCCTAACGCGCGCGAACACGAATTCCTTTATCAGCACGACGTGGGCATGACGCGCGTGCGCCGGATGCTGCGCCAGCGCGCCCAGCAGCACTTCGCCGAACTCGATGCGCTGCGCGCCCAGCAAGCCAGCGCCGCGCAAGAAGCAGGGCATAGCCATGCATGACGCCACGCTTGCGGCGCAAGCCTCGCTCGTCGGCCGCCGTGTGATCGTCACGGGCGGAGCACGTGGCCTGGGCGCGGCGTTTGTCACCGCGCTAGTTCAAGCCGGCGCACGCGTGACCTTCGGCGACGTACTGCACGAAGCAGGCGAGGCGCTCGCGAAGTCGCTCGCAGCCGACGGCCATGACGCGGCGTTCGCGCCGCTCGACCTCGCGCAACCCGAAAGCATTACGGCATTCGTCGATGGCGCCGCGCAGCGCATGGGCGGCGTGGACGCGCTCATCAACAACGCGGCCATCACGAACTCGGGCGGCAAGTTTGCGGACGAGATCAGCGTGGCCACTTGGGACGCTGTGATGGACGTGAACGTGCGCGGCACCTGGCTCATGTGCGCGGCGGCGCAGCGCTGGCTGCGCGAGTCGGGCCGCGGCGCCATCGTCAATATCGCTTCGGATACCGCACTATGGGGCGCGCCGAAGCTGCTCGCCTACGTCGCGAGCAAGGGCGCCGTGATTGCGATGACGCACTCGCTCGCGCGCGAATTCGGCGCGGACGGCGTCACCGTCAACGCCATTGCGCCGGGTTTGACTGAAGTGGAGGCCACGGCCTACGTGCCGGCCGAACGCCACGCGTACTACCTCGAAGGGCGCGCGTTGCAGCGCGCCCAGGTGCCGGAGGACGTCTCGGGCCCGGTGTTGTTCCTGTTGTCCGACGCGGCGCGATTCGTGACCGGACAACTGCTGCCGGTGAACGGCGGCTTCGTGATGAATTGAATACGTCGATTATGAGTTTGCAGGAATCCAAGGAGAAAACGATGGCCGATGTCGAAATCGAAAGCAACTCGTGGGACCGTCCCGCCGATGCGAGTTTTGACGACTGGATGAGCAGCCGCGTGGCGCGCTACGAAACGCGCCGCTACGACTGGGACGCCCTGAAGTTCCAGGCCGATTACGACCCGAAGTACCGCCGCGCGCAAATGCGCTATGTGGGCACGGGCGGCACGGGCGTCGCGAAGGACGTGAACACAGTGCCGGCAGGCAACTTCACGTTCTCGACCATGGTGATTCCAGCCGGCAACATTGGCCCGAGCCACATTCATATGGACGTGGAAGAAATCTTCTTCGTGCTGCGCGGCAAGATGAAGGTGATCTGCGAGAAGGACGGCGAGACCTGGGAAGCCGTGCTCGGCGAGCGCGATCTGATCTCGGTGCCGCCCGGCGTGTACCGCACGGAAATCAATATCGGCGAAGAAGACGCGCTGATGTGCGTGATGCTCGGTTCGCCCAAGCCCATCACGCCGACGTACCCGCCGGATTCGCCGCTCGCGAAGATCAAGCGCGAAGCGAAGTAAAGCGACAGCGTCAAGCCCATCACCCATGAAACTGCAGCAGACACCGAAGCCATGAACGAAGCGATGCACACCGCCGCATCATCAGCCACCCCGGCAACCGCCACGCTCGAAACGCGTCTCGCGCGCTTCGCGCTGCGCGACGCTCAGGTGGGCGAGGCGCGCGTGAGCTATCGCGAGGCAGGTAGCGAGCACGCCAAAGCGGCGCTGCCGCTCGTGCTCCTGCATGGCATTGGCTCCGGCGCGGCTTCGTGGGTGCAGCAGTTCGAAGCGCTGGGCGAGGCGGCCGGAAAACCGCGCCGCGTGCTCGCGTGGGACGCGCCGGGTTATGGCGCTTCCACACCGGTCGCGAACGCGTCTCCTGTTGCAGATGACTATGCGCGTGTACTGGCCGGCTGGCTCGACACGCTCGGCATCGAGCGCTGCGTGCTGGTGGGGCATTCGCTCGGCGCGATCATCGCGGGCGCGTTTGCGGCCGCGCATCCCGAACGCGTGGCGGGCCTGCTGCTGATTTCTCCCGCCGCGGGTTATGGCGCGGCCGATGCGGCCGTGCGCGAAGAAAAGCGCGATGCGCGCCTCGCGATGCTGGCCGAACTCGGCCCACAAGGCCTCGCGGAGAAGCGCAGCGCCAACATGCTTTCGCCGCACGCCAGCGCCGATGCGCGCGAGTGGGTGCGCTGGAACATGGCGCGCGTTGTCCCGCATGGCTATGCGCAGGCCACGCATCTGCTCGCGAACGCCGATCTGGCCGCCGATCTCGCGCGTTGCGCGGGCAAGCTGCCCATCGCCGTTGCCGTGGGCGCGCAAGACACGATTACCCCGCCGCCGGCTTGCGAGCGGCTTGCGCGCATCGCGCAAGCGCCGTTCCAGATCGTGCCGCACGCGGGCCACGCAGGTTATATCGAGCAGCCCGACGCATACAGCGCACTGATCGATATGTTCTGCGCTGAACATTAAGTACTACGGAGCTTAAAGGCATGACACCCGACGTGGCCAACGCGTCCCCCGACGCTGACGCAGACCGCAACGACACGAGTTATCGCGTGCCGGGTCTGGAGCGGGGTTTGCGCATTCTGACCGAGTTCTCGCCGCGCGAGCCGGTGCTCGGCGCGCCCGAACTGTCGCGTCGCCTTGGCATTCCGCGCACCACGGTGTTTCGCCTGTTGCAGACGCTTGAATCGCTCGGCTTTCTGGAGCGCGCCGACCGCGACCGCAACTATCGCCTCGGCGTGGCCGTGCTGCGGCTCGGCTTCGAATACCTGAGCTCGCTCGAACTGACCGATCTCGGCCTGCCGTTGATCGAGGCGCTGCGCGACGCCACCGGGTTGACCTCGCATATCGTGATTCGTGACGGACGCGACATCGTGTTCGTCGCCAAGGCGCAAAGCCACGCGCCCATTTTCAGCTCGGTGAAGGTCAATGTGGGCACGCGACTGCCCGCGTACGCCACGACGCACGGCCAAGTGCTGATGGGCGATCTCACGCTCGACGAATTGCGCGAGATCTATCCGGAGCCTCAACTCGAACGCTTCACGCCTTCCACGCCGGAAACAGTCGAAGCGCTGTACGAGCGTATTCGCGAGGATGCGGAGCGCGGCTACGCTGTGAGCGAGTCGTCGTTCGAGCGCGGCATTTCGGTGGTGTCCGCACCGGTGCGCAACGACACGGGCCGCATCGCGGCCGTGGTGACGACCACCATTCCGCGCCCCGGCATCGACACACAACTGCTCGACAGCGGCCTGATCGACAAGGTGCGCCACACCGCCGACGAACTCTCGAAGCGCCTGAACTATCGTCCGCAGGCGTTGAAGGGCACGAGCAAGAGCAAGGGTACGGACTACATGAAGGCATTGGGGATCAAATGATTCAACTCGACTTGACCGGCCAGGTTGCAGTGGTGACGGGTGGCTCATCCGGCATCGGCCTCGCCACCGCCGAACTCTTTCTGCATGCGGGCGCATCGGTCGCGATCTGTGGCCGCGACAGCGACCGCCTCGCGCGCGCCGAACGCGAACTGCGCGAGCGGCATCCGCAAGCGCAACTGCTGGCCGCGCGCTGCGACGTGCTCGACGCCGCCGACGTGGCTGCATTCGCCAGCGAAGTCGAAAAGCGCTTCGGCCGCGCCGACATGCTCGTGAACAACGCGGGCCAGGGCCGCGTCTCCACCTTCGCCAATACCACCGACGAAGCCTGGCGCGAAGAACTGGACCTCAAGTACTTCAGCATCATCCGCCCGACGCGCGCGTTCCTGCCGATGCTGCGCAATGCCGCGAATCAAGGTGATGGCAACGCCGCAATCGTCTGCGTGAACTCGCTGCTCGCTTTGCAGCCCGAGCCGCACATGGTGGCGACCTCGTCGGCGCGCGCGGGCGTGCTCAGCCTCATCAAGTCGCTCGCGGTGGAACTCGCGCCCGAGCACATTCGCGTGAACTCGATCCTGATCGGCATCGTGGAGTCGGGCCAATGGCGCCGCCGCTACGAAGCCGACGGAGAGGCACAGGCCGCCGGCCAGAGCTGGGAAGACTGGACCCGCGAGCTCGCACGCAAGAAACACATTCCACTCGGCCGCTTCGGCCGTCCCGAAGAAGCGGCCCAGGCGCTGTTTTATCTGGCCACGTCCCTGTCGTCCTATACGACGGGCAGTCATATCGATGTATCTGGAGGCGTTGCACGTCATGTCTAATCAAACCACCGTCGGCGAACTGATCGCCGCCTTCCTCGAACAGTGCGGAGTCCAAACCGCTTTCGGCGTGATCTCGATTCACAATATGCCGATTCTCGACGCCATCGGCCGGCGCGGCAATATCCGCTATGTGGGCGCGCGCGGCGAAGCGGGCGCGCTCAACATGGCGGACGGTCTCGCGCGCGTCTCGGGCGGTCTCGGCGTGGCGTTCACGAGCACTGGCACGGCGGCGGGCAACGCAGCGGGCGCGATGGTCGAAGCGCTCACGGCAGGCACGGCGGTGCTGCACATCACCGGCCAGATTGAAACCGAATACCTCGATCAGGACCTCGCCTATATTCACGAGGCGCCGGACCAGCTCGCCATGCTCCAGTCGATTTCGAAAGCCGCGTTCCGCGTGCGCTCGGTCGAGACCGCGCTGCCGACTATCCGCGAAGCCGTGCGCATCGCGCAAACCGCGCCGAGCGGCCCGGTGAGCGTGGAGATTCCCATCGACATTCAGGCCGCGCTGACCGAGTGGCCCGTTGACCTGAGCGCCCCGCACCTCACGACGCTCACGCATGACGAAGCGCGCGTGGAGCAACTGGCGAACGAACTCGCAAAGGCCAAGCGTCCGCTGCTGTGGCTCGGCGGCGGCACGCGCCATGCACGCGCGGCGGTCGAGCGTCTGGTGGCGCTGGGCTTTGGCGTGGTGACGAGCGTGCAAGGCCGCGGCGTGCTGCCCGAAGATCATCCGGCCACGCTGGGCGCGTTCAACGTGAGCCCCTCGGTCGAGCGCTTCTACAAGACCTGCGATGCGATGCTCGTGGTGGGCTCGCGCCTGCGCGGCAACGAAACGCTCAAGTACAAGCTCGGCCTGCCGCAGCCGCTTTACCGCATCGATGCCGACGCGCTCGCCGACAACCGCGGCTACCGCAACGCGCTGTTCGTGCACGGCGACTCTGCGCGCGTGCTCGATGCGCTCGCCACGCGCCTCGAAAACCGCATCAAGGTCGATCCGCAATTCGCCGCCGATCTGGCTGAAGCGCGCGAAGTCGCCGTGTCGGATACGGCGAAGGGCCTCGGCCCGTACCGCCGCCTCGTGGAATCGCTGCAGCACGCCGTGGGCCGCGACTACAACTGGGTGCGCGACGTCACGATCTCGAACAGCACGTGGGGCAACCGCCTGCTGAAGATTTTCTCGCCGCGTGCGGGCGTGCATGCGCTCGGCGGCGGCATCGGCCAGGGCATGCAGATGGCGATTGGCGCGGCGCTCGCGAACGCTGCCGCGAAGACCGTGTGCCTCGTGGGCGACGGCGGCCTGATGGTGAACGTGGGCGAGCTGGCTACGGCCGTGCAGGAAAAGGCCAACGTGATGATCGTGCTGATGAACGATCAGTGCTATGGCGTGATCCGCAACATTCAGGACGCGCAGTACGGCGGCCGCCGCATGTTCGTCGATCTGCATCAGCCGGAGTTCTCGCAGTTTTGCGCGAGCCTGGGGCTGAAGCACTTCCGCCTGTCGTCGCTCGACGACGCCGATCGCCTGATTCAGGAAGGCATGGCATTCGACGGCCCGGTGCTGCTCGAAGTGGACATGAAATCCGTGGGCAGCTTCGAGACGGTTTTTGCGGGCCCGCCGGTGCGCAAAGAGGAGCCCCAGAATGCATAACAACCAGGCGAACCCCATGCCACACGCACCTATCGACATCGCAATGATCGGCTTCGGCGCGATCGGGCAGACGGTGTATCGCGCAGTCGCGGCGGACCCGCTCGTGCACGTCTCGCACGTGATCGTGCCCGAGCAGCATGCCGCCGCCGTGCGCGAGCAGGTGGACGGCGCAGTGGAAGTGGTGTCGTCGGTGCGGGCGCTGTCGACCAGGCCGCAGTTCGCGCTCGAATGCGCGGGCCATGCGGCGCTGATCGATCACGTCGTGCCGCTGTTGCAAAGCGGCACCGATTGCGCGGTGAACTCGATCGGCGCGCTCTCCGATGTCGACTTGCTCGAACGCCTGTCGCTCGCCGCCGACGAAGGCGGCGCCACCGTCACGCTGCTCTCCGGCGCGATCGGCGGCATCGACGCGCTTTCGGCGGCCAAGCTCGGCGGCCTCGACGAAGTGCTGTACACGGGCCGCAAGCCGCCGCTCGGCTGGCTCGACACGCCGGCGGAAAAGGTCTGCGATCTGCGCACGCTCACGAAGGAGCAAGTGATCTTCGAAGGCAGCGCACGCGAAGCGGCGCGGCTCTTTCCGAAGAACGCGAACGTGGCGGCTACCATCGCGCTCGCGGGTCTCGGGCTCGATCAGACCAAGGTGCGCCTGATTGCCGATCCGGCGGTAGAGCGCAACGTGCACCGCATCGTGGCGCGCGGCATGTTCGGCGAAATGTCGCTGGAGATGTGCGGCAAGCCGCTGCCCGACAACCCGAAGACCTCGGCACTCACCGCGTACAGCGCGATTCGCGCGCTACGCAACCGGGCCGCGCGCTGCGTGATTTAACGAACGAAGAGACCTCAGACATGACTCCATTCGATACCAGCCTCGTGCCGACCGGCGATATCCTGATCGGCGGCGAGTGGCGCCAGGGGCGCGCCGCGCCCTTCGCGAGCCTCTATCCCGCCGACCAGTCGGTGAACATGGAGGTCTCGACGGCGAGCGCCGAAGATGCCAGCGAGGCGGTCGAGAAAGCGCACGCGGCGTGGAAGCACAGCGAATGGGCCGGCATGAAGCCGCATCTGCGCGCGCTCGTGCTCTACCGCATCGCCGACCTCATCATGCAGCGCCACGAAGCGCTCGCCCAATTGCAGCGCCGCGATAACGGCAAGCCCATCGGCGAAACGCGCGTGCTGGTGGCGAGCGCCGCCAACACGTTCCGCTACTTCGCGGCCTGCCTCGAAACGCTCGACGACGAACTCACGCCGCCGCGCGGCGATTACCTGACGATGAGCGTGCATGAGCCCATCGGCGTTATCGCGGCAATCACGCCGTGGAATTCGCCGATTGCCTCCGATGCCCAGAAGCTCGCGCCCGCGCTCGCGGCCGGCAACGCGGTGGTGCTCAAGCCCGCCGAAGTCACGCCGCTGGTTTCGCTTGCGCTGGCGCGCATCTGCGAGGAAGCGGGCGTGCCCACGGGCATCCTGAGCGTGCTGCCCGGCAAGGGCTCGGTGATCGGCGACGTGCTGGTGCGCCATCCGCTCGTGAAGAAGGTTTCGTTCACGGGCGGCACCGAAGTGGGCCGCGGCATCGCACGCATCGCTGCGGAAAAGCTTATGCCTGTGTCGCTCGAACTGGGCGGCAAGTCGCCGACCATCGTGTTCGAAGACGCCGATCTCGACCACGCCGTGAACGGCGTGCTGTACGGCATTTTCAGCTCGTCGGGCGAGGCATGCATTGCCGGGTCGCGCCTGTTCGTGCAGCGCTCGATTTACGACACGTTCATGCAGCGGCTTGTGGAAGGTGCGCGCAAGCTGCGCGTGGGAGACCCGACGCGCGAGAACACGCAGATGGGGCCGCTCATCACCGCGAAACATCGCGAGTCGGTGGAGCGCTACGTTGCGATTGGTCTGGAAGAGGGCGGTCGACTGCTGTGCGGCGGCGAGCGTCCTGTGGGCGACGGTCGCGAGAACGGCTTCTTTTATCAGCCGACCATTCTGGAAGGACTCCAGAACAGTGCGCGCATCTGCCAGGAAGAAATCTTCGGACCGGTACTGGTGGCCATGCCGTTTGACGACGAAGCCGCGCTCATCGAAGAAGCCAACGACAGCGTGTTCGGTCTTGCCGCCGGCATCTGGACGCGCGACTACAAGCGCGCGTGGCGCGTGGCGCGCAAGCTCGAAGCTGGCACGGTCTGGATCAATACCTACAAGCTGTTCTCGATTTCCACGCCGTTCTCGGGCTGGAAGGAGAGCGGCATGGGCCGCGAGAAAGGGCGGCTCGGCATTCGCGAATACATGCAGCAGAAGAGCCTCTACTGGGGCTTGAACGACGCGCCGCTACCCTGGGCCAACGCCTGAGCGCGCGCAACGGAGCAATGAACATGACGATTCTCGGCATCGAACAGATTACCTACGGCGTGACCGACCTTGAAACCTGCCGCCGCTTTTTCGCGGACTGGGGTTTGAAGGAGACGTCGCATGACGAAACGCGCGCGCGCTTCGAAACGCTCAACGGCTGCACCGTGCTCGTGGCCGACGCGAACGACGCGTCGCTGCCCACTGCATTCGAAGCGGGCCCGACGCTGCGCGAAGTGACGTGGGGCGTGGCCACGCGCGAAGAACTCGACGCGCTGCGCGAGCGCCTGAAGGACCAACCCGGCTACTACAGCGACGCCGACGCGGTGGGCTGCTTCGACCCGGCCGGCATGGCGATTCGCGTGGAAGTCACGCGCCGTCGCGAGATCGACCTGAAGGGCTCGCTGTCGAACGTGTGGGGCCAGACGCTGCGCGTGGATACGCCGTCGCCCATCTATGAACGCGCGGAGCCGGTGGAAGTGGGCCACGTGGTGTTCTTCACGAACTGCCTCGCGGAACAGGAAAAGTTCTATCACGAACTGCTCGGCTTCGAGACCTCGGACCGCTATCCGAATCGCGGCGCGTTCATGCGCTGCGCGCCGCACGGCGGTCACCACGACCTGTTCCTGCTCGCGCTGCCCGACGGCAAGAAGGGCCTCAATCACGTGGCGTTCACGGTGCGCGACATCCACGAGGTGTTCGGCGGCGGCCTGCATATCAGCCGTTGCGGCTGGACCACGCAACTCGGTCCGGGCCGGCATCCGGTTTCGTCGGCGTACTTCTGGTACTTCAAGAACCCGGCGGGCGGCCTGATCGAGTATTACGCCGATGAAGACGTGCTCACGCCCGAATGGCAGCCGCGCGAGTTCGAGCCGGGCCCGACCGTGTTCGCGGAATGGGCCATCGACGGCGGCCTCGACGGCAATACGCGCCGCCAGAAGAACGCCGAAGCGCCGCAAGGCAAGTTCATGACGGAGCGTAAGCAATGAGCGACGCACAGGAAAACAGCGCACAGGATGCGCCGCGCACGGTTGTTGTGATCGGCGGCGGCCAGGCCGCGGGCTGGATCGTGAAGACGCTGCGCAAGGAAGGCTACGCGGGCCGTCTCGTGATGATCGCCGACGAAGTGCATCTGCCCTACGAGCGCCCGCCGCTTTCGAAGGCCGTGCTCGCGGGCGAGGCCGATATCGAAACGGTGCGCATTGCGAAGCCCGACGAATTCGCGGCGCTGAATGTCGAAGCTTGGCAGCCCGACTGCGCGACGGCCATCGACCGCGCGGCGCGCGTGGTGACCACGCGCTCGGGCCGCGAAGTGAAGTACGACCGCCTCGTGATCGCCACGGGCGGCGCGGCGCGCAAGCTGCCCGCGAGCGTGGCGAAGAGCGCGCACGTGACCTACCTGCGCACGCTCGACGAGGCGATGGCGCTGGGCGAGCGGCTGCGCCGCAGCCAGCGCGTGCTGGTGGTGGGCGGCGGCTGGATCGGGCTCGAAGTGGCCGCCACGGCGCGCAAGCTCGGCGTGGAGGCCACCGTGGTGGAAGGCGCGCCGCGTTTGTGCGCGCGTTCGCTGCCGCAGGACGTCTCGGACTTCCTGCTCGATCTGCATCGCGCGAACGGCGTGGACGTGCGGCTGAACGCGTCGCTGGTTTCGCTGGAAGACAGCGCCCAGGGCGGTGTACGCGCGACCTTTGCCGACGGCAGCACGCTCGACGCGGATTTCGCCGTCGCCGGTATTGGCCTCGCGCCGCATACGGCGCTGGCCGAGGCAGCGGGGCTTGCCGTGGAAGACGGCATCGTCGTGGACGAATTCGGTGAAACTTCGGACCCCTGCATTTTTGCGTGCGGCGACGTCGCAAACCATCCGAACGCGTGGCTCAAGCGCCGCGTGCGGCTGGAGTCGTGGGCCAATGCCCAGAACCAGGCGATTGCCTCGGCCAAGGCTGTGCTGGGCGTGAAAGCGCCCTATGCGGAAATTCCGTGGTTCTGGTCCGACCAGTACGACGTGAATCTGCAGATTCTCGGCGATATTCCGGCCGGCGTCGCACCGGCGCTGCGCGGCAGCCTCGGAGAAAAGCGCGCGACGCTGTTCTTCGTGGTGGACGGGCATCTGCGCGGTGTCATCGCGATCAACTCGGCGCGCGACCTCAAGCTCGCGCGTAAATGGATGAGCCAGGGGCGCGCGGTCGATATCGCGGCGCTCACGGACACCAGCAAGGCGCTCGCTTAAGGCAACACTACGGCAGCACACAAGAGACAACACGGAGACGGGACGACAGGCATGACAACTTTCGACACTACACTCGGTCAGAGCGGCGGCGCCACGGTCGTCGAGCCGTACAGCGGACCGCTCACGCGCGGCTCGATCATTGCGCGGCTCGAGCGGCTGCCGGCCAATGCCATGCAGGTGCGCGCGCGTCTCCTGATCGGCCTGGCGACTTTCTTCGACGGTTTCGATGTGATCGCGATTGCCACGACGCTGCCGATCCTGATCCAGAAGTGGCATCTCACGCCGTGGGAGATCGGCTTTCTGATCGCCTCGGGCTCGGTCGGCCAACTGTTCGGCGCGTTCCTGTTCCCGTGGTTCGCGGAGCGCCAGGGCCGCGTGCGCGCGATCGCGTGGAGCTCCGGCATCATCGGCGTGACGAGCATTGCGTGTGGCTTCGCGCCGTCGTTCATGGTGTTCGCCGCGCTGCGCGTGATTCAGGGCTTGGGGCTGGGCGGCGAACTGCCCGTGGCCGCAACCTATATCAACGAGGTTAGCCGCGCTCATGGCCGTGGACGTTTCGTTCTCCTCTATGAGATCGTGTTCCCAGTCGGCCTGCTGGCGTCGAATGCGCTGGGTGCCTGGATCGTGCCGCGCTTCGGCTGGCAGACGATGTACTTCATCGGCGCGATGCCGCTGGTGCTGTTTTTCGTGCTGCGCAAGCTCGTGCCCGAGTCGCCGCGCTGGCTGGCCGAACGCGGCCGCCTGCAGGATGCCGACCACGCCGTGCATGCATTCGAGCGCACCGCCAAGGGGCCGCTCGACCCGGTCACGAACGCCGCTGATTTCGACGCCCTCGTGAAGCGCCATCCGAAGCGCAGCATGAAGGATCTGTTCGGGCCCGCGTACCTCAAGCGCACGCTTGCGGTGGCCATGTTGTGGATGACGTGCGGCTTCATTCAATACGGGCTGTCCACCTGGTTGCCCACGATCTACCGCAACGTCTATCACGCGCCGCTGCAACTCGCGCTCAATCTCGCGGTGGCTGCGTCGGTGCTCGGCGTGCTGGGTTCGCTCACCTGCGCGCTGCTGGTGGACAAGGTGGGCCGCAAGCCCATCATCAACGTCTCGTTCGTGCTGTGCGCCGTGTCGCTCGCGCTGGCCGGCATTTGCCACGCGATGTCGGTCTACGTGGTGGCGACGTTCTGCGCGCTGTCGCTCGGCTTGCTCGCATGCGGCTTCATTACCGCCTACGTCTACACGCCGGAGCTTTATCCCACCAGTATCCGCGCGATGGGTTGCGGCATGGGCGGCGCATGGCTCAAGGTGGCGGCCATCTTCGCGCCCACCATCGTTTCGAAGACGATGATCGGGGGCAATCTGGACGTGGCCTTCTATATTCTTGCCGCCGTGCCGTTTCTCGCGGCCATCACCGTGCACTTGCTCGGCATCGAGACCAAGGGCAAGGTGCTGGAGCAACTGGAGGCTTGAGCCTCCAGCCCGTTGTCTCCAGCCGGTAGGCTTTCTTGAACCGCGCTCGACACGTTGGGCTTCGGCGCTGCGCTTACGCAGCCGCCGCGGCCTCGTCGTCGAGCGCGGGATAGTCTGTAAGACCTTTGGCGTCGCCGCCGAACAGCGTTTCGCGCTGGTGCTGCGCGAGCGGCGCGCCCATGCGCAGACGCTGCACGCGAATTCTGTGCAATTAATTACGCGCGCTTGCCGCTTCGATTTCCGCCGTATTCCATTTGCCTCGCCGCATCGCCTCAGCGAGCATCCCTAGCGTGATTGGCACAAGCGGGGCATCGCGGAACTTCTTTGAGAATAGCCCAGCAACAGCGCGCACAACGTCTAATGAGTCTGGGCCGAAGTATCGGGCATACGGAAAACCGTCCGGAGCTTCGATGTTGAACTTTTCCGCCCACTTGTCGATAAACTCAACGGCATCCACGCCGGTAAGGCGTAAATCCTCTTCAATCCGGGATTCCGGCTTTAGCTCAAGGCGTCCGAACAATGGACGGCCTAGTTCTCCGCGCGCGAAAGCCTCAAGCTGCTCCCAAATCTGGTCTGCCATATCAAAGAACCCGGTCTTCAGCCTTCGCCAGGCGGTTGTACGTGGAAATCGTGTTTTGCATGATCAAGAACGCGTCTCGGCCCAGCATTACCGTCCCAACTACCGGAATAGTGCGGCCCACAAACGCACCTAGACTCCGGGTCATGGCGATGCGAAGCCCTCCCGCTCCCGCCCTTACTATGGTTGGCAACCGAACCGCCACGTTAAACGGCAAAAGCCTACGCGCGGCCATCGACACAACAGACGTGCCGGCGACGGCCCCGGCCAGTTTGCCGGCAACGGGCACATTGTTTTGACCCAAGAGAATAGCCGCTGCTGCGGCTAGATCGTCCATGCCCAATTCTTTGCGGGTTTGATCGAGTGCGACGTAGAAAAACAGTTCACCAGCACTGATATTTCGGTGTATGCCGTATGAATATAAATTCACGCTCATATCTGGGATATACGGTTTTAAGTGCCGTCACTTTACCGTAACGCCATACATCTCAAAAGACGTTAGGGAAGCCTGCGCGAAAGCCATCTGGCGCGGCTTCAGGAGCGTTCATGTCGCGGCAAACACATTGCAGACGTTACGGGCTGGCGGCTACGCCGACAACTGTATATAGGCCGATGCGTTTAAGGACCCGATAGCGCGCTGCGCTTACGCAGCCGCCGCAGCCTCGTCGTCGAGCGCGGGATAGTCCGTAAGACCTTTGGCGTTGCCGCCGAACAGCGTTTCGCGCTGATGCTGCGCGAGCGGCGCGCCCATGCGCAGACGCTGCACGAGATCGGGATTGGCGATGAACGGACGACCAAACGCGATCAGATCGGCCCAGCCCGCATCGATGGCGTCGCGTGCACGCTCGCCCGTGTAGCGGCCCGCGTAGATCAGCACGCCGGGATACACCGCGCGCAGTTGGCGCTTGAATTCGAGCGGCATATGGGGCGCGTCGTCCCAGTCGGCTTCGGCGATATGGATATAGGCCACGCCAATCTCGCCGAGTAGTTTGGCCGCGCCGAGATAGGTGGTTTCCGGATCGGCGTCTTCACAGCCGTTGAGCGTCGTGAGCGGCGCGAGGCGGATGCCGACGCGCAGTGCGTCGCCCGTGCCTTCGACAAGCGCACGCGCCACTTCGCCGAGAAAGCGCAGGCGGTTGTCGAGCGAGCCGCCGTATTCGTCGGTGCGCGTGTTCGCGTTCGAGTCGATGAACTGGTTCACGAGATAGCCGTTCGCCGCATGCAGCTCGACGCCGTCGAAACCGGCTTCGATCGCATTGCGCGCCGCCGTGCGGTACTGGTCCACGATCTCGCGAATTTCATCGACGCTCAATGCACGTGGTTCGGATGCCTGAACAAAACCCGGAACGCCATCGTCGTCACTGGCGATGAACACGTTCACGCCCTTAGCCTGAAGCGCCGACGACGACACCGGCTGCTCACCGCCGAGCAGGCTCGTGTGGCTCAGCCGGCCCACGTGCCAGAGCTGCGCGAAGATGTGGCCGCCTTTGGCATGAACCGCATCCGTCACCTTGCGCCATCCTTCGATCTGCCCGGCCGTGTGAATGCCGGGCGTCCACGCATAGCCCTTGCCGAGCGGCGCGATGTACGTGCCTTCGCCCACGATGAGTCCGGCGTCGGCGCGCTGCGCGTAGTACTCGGCCATCAGCGCATTGGCTTCGTCGCCGGGCTGGCTCGCGCGCGAGCGCGTCATCGGCGGCATCACGATACGGTTGGGCAGCGTCAGTGCGCCGAGTTGGAAGGGCTGGAACAGCGGATCATGCTTCACGATGTATTTCCTGTTCTAGTTCGCGGCGCACGCGCCGCGAACATTCAAATTGGGCTGCGAGACTTCAATCCTGCTGATTAATCCCACTGCGCCGCGAGACCCTCGGGGCTCACTTCGCGGCCATTGCGCTCCAGCGCCGCGATTTCCGCCATGTCTTCGCCGCTCAGTTGCAGCGTTTGCGCGAGCAGGTTGCTGGCGAGGTTTTCGCGCTTCGTCGACGAAGGAATCACCGAGTAGCCGAGGCGCAGCGCCCAGGCAAGCGCCACCTGGGCCGGCGTGGCGTGACGGCGTTCGGCAATCGCGCGAATGACCGGGTCGCCGAGCACCTTGCCGTAGGCGAGCGTCATATACGACGTCACGTGAATGCCTTCCTGCTGGAGGAAGCCCACGAGCTTGCGGCCTTGCAGATACGGGCTCAATTCGATCTGGTTGGTCGCAATGTTCTCTTTGCCCACCACCGCGATGGCCTGCTTCGTGAGCTCGATGTTGAAGTTCGAAACGCCGATCTGCTTCGTGAGACCTTGCGACTTGGCCTCGGCGAGCGCGCTCATGAATTCTTCGAGCGAGACACCGTTGTTGGGCGCGGGCCAGTGGATCAGCGTGAGGTCGACTTCGTCGGTGCGCAGTTTCCTGAGGCTGTCCTTAAGGCTCGGAACGAGCTTTTCGCGCGAGTAGTTGTCGACCCAGATCTTCGTCGTTAGGAACAGGTCCTTGCGCGCGACGCCCGAGGCGGCAATCGCTTCGCCCACTTCGGCTTCGTTGCCGTAGATCTGCGCGGTGTCGATGGTGCGGTAGCCGAGTTCAAGGCCGTTGCGCACCGAGTCGATGACCACCTGGCCTTGCAGTCGGAAGGTTCCAAGACCGAATGCGGGAATGTTGCTCATGAGGTTCTCCGGGGCAGTGATAAACGCGAAATACGATTGAACAGAATTCAGATATGGGTCGGCGGGAGATCGTGCGCCGAGCTGTGCTGCGGCTGGTTGCGCTGCAAGGCCATCTGCACGAACACCAGCGCGAGACCCGAAGCGGCGATCATGGCGCCCACGATGGGCACAGCGGCATAACTGAAGCCCGCCGAAATCGCGGCGCCGCCCGCAGCCGCGCCCAGCGCATTGCCGAGATTGAACGCACCCACATTGACCGACGAGGCGAGCCCCGGCGCTTCCGAAGCCGCGCGCATGACGCGCATCTGCAAGGGCGGCACAACGGCAAACGTGGCGATGCCCCAGACGACCACCGCAATCGCGGTGCCGATGTGATTGCGCGCCAGCAGCGGGAAGGCCAGCATAATGGCCACCAGCAGGCTCAGGAACACGATCAGGCTGCCGTTGAGCGAGCGGTCCGCGAGCCGGCCGCCGGCCACGTTGCCGATAGAAAAGCCCACGCCCACGAGCACCAGCATGACCGTCACGAACGAAGGCGATGCACCGGAAAGGTGTTCGAGCGTCGGCGCGATATAGGTGTAAAGCGTGAACATCGCGCCGGCGCCCAGCACCGTGGTGGCCATCGCCATCAACACGACGGGGCGGGTGAGCACCTTCAACTCGCCGCGCACGCGCGGCACTTTTCCGGCTTCGCCCTTGGGCAGCGCCATGCGCAGAATCAGCATTGTGAGCACGCCCAGCGCGGCGGTGGCGGCGAACGACATGCGCCAGCCGATCGTCTGGCCGAGCCATGTAGCTGCGGGCACGCCGCCGATGTTGGCGATCGTCAGGCCCATGAACATGGTGGCGACGGCACTGGCCTGCTTGTGACGCGGCACGACGCTTGCCGCGACCAGCGAGCCGAGCCCGAAGAACGCACCGTGGTTGAGGCTCGTGACGAGTCGCGCGAGCAGCAGCGTGGTGTAGTTCGACGACACCGCCGAAAGCAGATTGCCGATGACGAAGAGACTCATGAGCGCGATGAGCGCCTTTCTGCGCGACCAGCGCGAGAACGCGAGCGTCATCAGCGGCGCGCCGACCATCACGCCGATTGCATAGGTGGTGATCAGCATGCCGGCGGTCGGGATCGACACGTGCACGCCCTCGGCGATCACGGGCAGCAGCCCCATCGGCGAAAACTCGGTGGTGCCGATGCTGAACGCGCCCATGGCGAGCGCCAGCAACGAAAGCCACGCGCTTCCTTGTTCGCTTTCTCCCGCGCTTGCCGGTTGAACCAGCGCGGATTTTTCGGGTGCGTTCACGCTCATGCTCGGTGCTCCATTACGTTTAGTGGACGTAGTGTGCACCCTTTACTTTTGCGGAAAAACTCGCTTATAAAGGAATATGTTTTGATTTGAAATCAACAATGAAAATCACCCTGGATGAGCTGCAAGCCTTTGTCAGCGTGGTCGACAGCGGTTCCATCACGGCTGCCGCGCACCAACTCGGCCTGACGATCTCGGCCACGAGCCGCACGCTTGGGCGTCTGGAGGACAAGCTCAAGACCACGCTGCTGCGCCGCACGACGCGGCGTCTGGAATTGACCGAGGAAGGGCGTGCGTTTCTGAACGACGCGCGGGCGATCATTGCTTCGGTGGAGGGCGCGGAGGAGCAGATGGCCGCGCGCCGCGAGCGGCCGTCGGGCCGGCTGCGCGTGGATGCGGCCACGCCGTTCATGCTCCATGTGATCGTGCCGCTGGTGCAGGGCTACCGCGAGCGCTACCCGCAGGTGGAACTAGAACTCAATAGCAATGAGGGGATCATCGACCTGCTGGAGCGGCGCACTGATGTCGCGATCCGCATCGGCGCGCTCAAGGACTCCACGCTGCACGGCAAGCTTGTGGGCTGCAGCCGCGTGCGCATTCTCGCGAGCCCCGCGTATCTGGAGGCCCATGGCCACCCGAAACGCGTGGAGGACCTCGCGAAGCACGCGCTGCTGGGGTTCAATCAGCCCGAGTCGCTCAACGTCTGGCCGATTCTGGGGCCGGACAACGAGCCCTATCGCATCGCGCCGGCCATCTGGTCGTCGAGCGGCGAGACGCTGCGCCAGCTTGCGCTGGCCGGCGCCGGCATTGTCTGTCTATCCGACTTCATGACGGCGCGCGACCGGCGCGATGGCGCGCTCGTGCCGCTTTTCGCGCGCCAGACTCAGGAGGTCCGGCAGCCGATTAATGCGGTTTACTACCGGAATACCGCGATTTCGGCGCGCATTGCCTCGTTTGTGGATTATTTGATCGAGACGGTGCAGGGGACGGAGTTTGGGCGCTAGCGGGTCGTCAGGCGAGCGAAGCCTCCGCCATAGCGCTGCCACCGACATTGCCAACTCAGGCATCTCCATCAAGGTTGGGATAGGGCTGACCGCACACAAGCCCGTCGCGCAGTTCATGATGTATTTGCATACAGAGGATGCACCGGGTCCGACGCGCGCAGTGCTGGCATAGCCCTTAGATGAACTCCGGCATCCGACTCGTTGCTCCTTCATCCTTGACCTGCATTCGTCTATAAACGAAAATAGCAATGTACCGAATCGAGCACTACCTGACGGCCGACGGGCAGAAGGATCTCTACACCGACTGGCTGCGGCGCTTGCGAGATATGCAGGCCAAGGTGGCGGTCATCCGGCGCGTCGCCCGCATTGAGCAAGGCAACTTCGGCGATCACAAGTTTTGCCGCGATGGTGTGTGGGAACTGCGTATCGACGTGGGGCCGGGCTACCGCGTGTACTACGGTCAGTCGGGCCAGCGGCTGGTGCTGGTGCTGCTGCTGTGTGGTGGCGACAAGCGCACCCAGGATACGGACATAGACCGGGCAGTGGGCTACTGGCAGGACTGGCAACGGAGATTGGACGATGAGAAGTAGACCCCATGACGAAGCGATGGCCGATTTGTATGGAAGCGATCCGGCGCTCGCGCTCGAAGTTATCAACAGCATCTTGGCCGATGGCGACCAGGCCGAGTTGCTGACTGTGCTGCGCCAGATGGCGCAGGCGTTCGGCGGCGTGCAGGCTGTGGCGGAGCAGGCGCACCTGAATCCGACCCAGCTCTATCGCACGTTGTCGCCGAAGGGGAATCCGGCGCTCAGCAGCTTGTCCGCCATTCTCAAGGCGATGGGTTTGCGGTTGGCGGTGCAGCCGTTGGCTACACCGGCCCACGTCGCTTGATCACTCATCGCTACGACGGGAGGATTGTGTGGATTTGCGCCAATCCTTACTGCGCGGCCACCACGGCAATCTCCACCAGCAAATGCGGCGCGGCGAGCTTCGCTTCGACCGTCGCGCGTGTGGGGGCCTGGCCTTGCGGCACCCACGCGTCCCAGACTTCGTTCATGCCCGCGAAGTCGCGCTCGATGTTGGAAAGCCAGACTTGCGCGGAAACGAGCCGTGTTTTGTCGATGCCGGCTTGAGCGAGAAAGCCGTCGATTTTTTCCAGGACTTTTGCGGTTTGGACTTTGACGTCGGGGGTTGGGTCGGCGGAAGTCTGGCCGCCTACGAAGACGAGGCCGGCTGCCTTGACGACGCGGCTCATGCGTTGGTTGGTTTCGAATCGGATGATTTCGGACATGGTGGTGGTGGCTCCTTTGCCTTGGTGATGGATTTGAGGTTGGGTGAAGAGAAAAGTGGCGCGCGGCGAGGTCTCAATGCGCAGCCACGGTGACCGGCTCTGCGGCGTTCGGGTGACTGGAGTGGTTGAATCGATCAATCGAGAACGCCTCAAGCGAAACACTGGCCGCGCCATCGAGCATCAATTCCGCAACGAGTTGCCCACAACCGGGTCCGAGCTGAAAGCCACTGCCGCAATAACCGAACGAGTAATAGAGCCCGCTCGCCGTGCGGCTGGCCGATATTACGGGTAACGAATCATCGGTAAACGCTTCAACGCCCGCCCACGCGCGATTGATTCCCAGATGGCGCAGATGCGGAAACAGATCGACAACGGTTTGCGCGCTCCGCACGAGCCGCATGAAATCGACTTCGCCATGCCGCCCCGCCATATCCGCGATGCCGATGAGCTTGCCGCCAATCACGACCGTGCCGTTATCGAACTGCTTGAACGACAGCGGCCGCCCGGTCGCGCCCAACGTCGCGCGGCAGAAAGGGGCGACGCGTTGCGTGACCATCAGCATCAAGCCTTCGGGATGCATCGGCACCGGCTCGCCCGCCTGGCGCGCGAGCTCGCCTGACCATGCGCCCGCCGCGACCAGCAGCTTGCGCGCCGCGAACGGGCCGCGTGGCGTGTGCGCGAGCCAGCGTTCGCCGCGCGGCTCGATGCGCGTGACTGGCGTGCCTTCATGAAATCGCGCACCGTGCTTTTGCGCGGCAAGTCGAAACGCCGTGGTCGTGCGATACGGCAACGTGTGATCAAGCCCGCCGATCTCGCGGGCGAGTCGTTCATCTCGTTGTGCCACGGTGATGGCACGCGCGCGCAAATGGATGAGGTGTTCGAGCGCGCGGGAGTCGAGCGCGTGCTGGCGATCGAGGCGCAGTATTCGGCGATCTGCTGCGAGATGGTGCGATGTGGGATGGGCGTGACGCTCGCGCATCCGATCGTCGCGCTCGATTTTGCCGGGCCGGATATTGTGATCAAGTCGTTTTCGCCGGCGATTCTGTTTCCGATGTATTTGTTGTTTCCGCCGCATCGGCCGCGCGAGCGGCTGGCTTCGGCGTTTGTGGAGGTGCTGGCGGCGGAGCATGCTGCGGCGCTGGGGACGCCGGTGAACAAGCTGCGGGGGCGGGGGTAGTCCCGCTCATCGAACCGCTGTCTGACGCGGTTGGCTCTTCCCGGGGTTCAATGAGTCGGTGTCGAAAATAGATGAGTTGGTGTCGTAAGCGTACAAGCCTCAGTAACGCTTTTGACCTAAGGTGATGGACCCCTTATCCGATCATCTGGAGCTGACATGTCCGATTTCATCACCGTTTTGCGCGAAACCTGCCCGACTCCGGTCGTTGACGCCACCAAGTGGAAGCGTATCGGCGGCGATCCGCACACCGTGAACCTCAACGCTTACCTCTCGAAGGACGGTAGCAAGATCATGGGCACGTGGATCTGCACACCGGGCAAGTTCGAGGTGAACTACGAGAAGTGGGAGTTCTGCCACTTCCTCGACGGCTACTGCATTATCACGCCGGAAGGCGAGGAGCCGGTGCACCTGAAGGCGGGTGATGTGTTCGTGATTGAACCCGGCATGAAGGGGACCTGGGAGGTGGTGGAGACGGTGCGCAAGTACTTCGTGTTCGCCTGAGCAGGTCGGGCGCGCGTACCGGCATGGCATCGTCACCGGCACGCACCCGACGTCCAGCTACAGGCAGGCGCACCGCGCCGCGCTCGAATGGATACGGGAACACGTAGAGGAAACGTCGTGAGCCGCGACGAACTCAAACCCGGCGATATCGTGGGCGTGGTGAAATCCTGCAATTCGCCGGGGAGCGCTGCACGCCCGCCGAGGTCTTCAGGATCGAAGCGGATAAAGTCTGCGTGCGTATTCTCGCGGGCGAGCGTAGAGGCGAATGGCTCGCGCTCCAGCTCGCCGCAGAGAATCGCACATGGCGGCGCAGATAGCCGCGCCGGTTACGGGCGGCGGTTCATTTGGCCGTCTCCGGTTTGCCGTCCGGTCCGGTGTTGCCGCGCAGCTTGCTATCGGGGTATGCATTCCATCGCCAGGTTTTTACCGGCCCGCTTTCGAGACTGTGGCCGCCGACACTGCGCAACAGCGCGCGCTCCGGAAACTTCTCGCCCTTGCGGAGTAGCTGTGCATCGTCACCGCGCGGAGCGCTCTCGTCATAGTCACCATAGGCACGGTAATAGCCCGTTTCCTCGACCGGCACATCAGGTGGGCTGCCCTGATCCCATAGCAGTTCACGGCGATACGCTTCGAGTTGATGGAGCTGCTCGTCATTCGAAGGATAGTCCTCCATAAGTTCAATCTTGGAAAGCGGCATATCGAATTCCGCTGCGCCCTTCAATAGTTCAGGCTCAAGTATTTTGCCGATTGAGACCGTTCCGCCAATTTCATATATTCCCTTCGATATTCTATTTTTTGGATACGCAGCGAATTTCAAGTATCGGGCCTCTCCCGGGGGGATTTTCACAATGTTATTGGTGTAATCGTTAGCATTTATAAAATCTTTTGAACCGAATATCATTGAAAAGTAGCCATCTTTCTGACCGGCCGGCCTACCTCCAATTTCGATATTCGAAGCCTTGCTTATTGGGTTGAATTTACCTTCCCATGTAGCCGGACTGCTAAAAGTGATCACACTCTTGCCACTGTTCCTAAAATTGAATGTCACTACAAGCTTTCCATCCTTCTGTGCAATTTCGGCTGACGCGTCAAGTTTTGCAACGGGCGTTCCGGTCTTGCAGAACTTCGTGATGAGTTCGCGCGTGGGCGTCAGCACCGCGCGGCCGACATCCTGCGGTATTGACGGAGTATCCATGAAGACGTTTACCTCGCGCCCATCCTGACACGTTACGCTTGCCGAGAAGAAAGTGGGGTTGCCCGGACGCAAATTCGGCACGTCTTTCATCGCACACACCGTGTTACGCATGTTGCGCATCGTACTGCGATCTTCGTCGGAGATATCTCCCTCAAAGACGCCAATTCCGGATAGGGATGGACCTTCTCCCATCGTATCGCCCCGGAATACCGCCAGAAAGCGATTCCCCCTTAGACCAATGGAATCCATCGAGTTGAACATCGTGCCGCCAGTAATGCTAAACCCCATGAGTTCATCTTTTGCCATAACCGCCTCGCAAGTGGATAGTGCTGCAATAACAGTGAATCCCAATAGTGCTCTTTTCATGTTCATGCCTCGATATGGGGGACAACCTTCCAGTCCCAGCCTGTTTGCCTGCCAAACCAGTCCCTCACCCGATTCAGGTAGTACGAGGGCATTTTTACTCCCGGATCATAGACACCCGGACCCATCAGCGTCGTGCGGCCGATACCCTGCCACATGTTCTTGTCGGCGCTTGCAGTCGCAAGCGCCAGATCGATCTTCTGCTGTTTGTCAATATATTTCTTGTGGATCGCGCCGCCCTGATCGTAATACTCGTCCGGGAAAGAAAAGAGGTGTCCCGTCTCGTGCTGCTGAACATGCTCATTGGGAATCGGCTCCCAAGAAACCTTGTCTTTGCTGAGTCGAATATTTCGCTCACCCCAATTCCCAGAATCTGCACGCGTAGCCGTTGGATAAAGATTCACCTGAGCATGATGCGTTTCCTTTGCATCGGTCACGAAATCGATAATGAACTTGATCGCGATCTGTGCTGCACAACTCGATGCGCCTTTATTCTCCGCAGATTTCGGACATGTCTTGATTGTCAGTTTGTATCCGTTCTTGTTCAGAAATTTTTCAATCTCTGACTTCATATTCGGCAGGTTCGTAATCTCCTTTGCAGGACGTCGCTCCTTTATAAAGGACTCGGCGTTATTCACATTGGTGTCCCGTGTGGTTTCGTAGGGAACGGTCTCGATTACCTTGGGATTGCGGGGATCAACCTTTCTTACCCGCATCGGCACGACAAGGACAATCACCCGCAGCATAATCGTCCTGCTTGCAGCATCGAACGCGATATCGAATGTTCCCCGGGCGCCTGAATACTTCAGGTATGTTTGCTTCTTGGTCGTTGGATCAAGCAACGGTCTTCCGTCTTCATATATGCCCCAATAGTCTCCGCTCTCCATATCCCATGTGACGGTGGATCTGGGAATGTCACGCAACGTGCGCTGGCATGGCTCGGTGGTGGTGTCCCCAACCGGGATCGTCCGTGCG
>NZ_CADIKL010000027.1 GCF_902859945.1 Paraburkholderia caffeinitolerans
GAGCGCGCTGCGCATGAGCGGATATTTCAGGCGGTTCGCGCTATAGAGGTACCACGAGTACGATGCGCCGCGCGAGCAGCCGCGCGGCTCGTGGTTGGGCATGTCGGGGCGGGTGCGCGGATAGTCGGTCTGCTGCGTTTCCCACGCGACAATGCCGCCCTTCACATAGATCTTCCATGAGCACGAGCCCGTGCAATTGACGCCGTGCGTGGAGCGCACGATCTTGTCATGGGCCCAGCGCGTGCGATAAGCGTCTTCCCATTTGCGGTCTTCGTCGGTCACGGCGCCGTGACCGTCCGCGAATTGCGGCCTGGCAGTAGTGAAGTAACGCAGGCGATCGAGAAAATGACTCATGGCTTCTCCAGCTACTGTAGCAGGGACAGGTCTGATTTAAGGGGAAGACCGTTAATAAGTAAAGAGAATGCAAGAGGTAAATGCCATTGCCGATGCGCTTTTTTACGCGCATTGCATGCAATGCAATTTGAGTAAACGCTGAGCGCTCACACTCATTGTGCCCGAGCGGAAATTCGCATGTTTTCTGACTGGCTAATTCCAGATGTTAGAAATCGTTTTCGTTATATTTTTAAGGGAACAGCGGCGCGGTCGTTATTCTCCGCATTTCCGGGATTACTCGTAAGGGATTGGGGCTGCCCCGAAGGGCAATCGAGGACAATGCTTATGATGAATTGAAGCGGTCGAATTCAATGTGCCGCAGAAAATTCCGAAATTCACAGCGAATCGATTAAACAACGTTTTTCATCATCTTGACGAATACGGCGGTAATCCGCATTGGCGCGTCGCTCGAGTTTCGAATCGAAGCCGGGCGTGGCATATGCGGCGCATTAAACTGATTGCGTACGCAACATTTGCGCGGTTGGCGCATCGGCGGGAAAGAACGCCTCGATTGCGAGTTCAGAAAGCGTAATGTCGACGGGCGTGCCGAATACGGTGGTCGTGCTGTAGAAGGACAGTTCGCCGAGCGCGGTCCGTATGCGCAGCGGCACCGCAATCGTGTGCTGAACCGGTTCGTCGCCGGCACAAGCCGCATGCGGCGGCGCGGAGTAGGCGGCCAGTTCGTCGTGAAGCGCGACGAGGGTCGGATCGGCGCTCGCTTCGATCTGCCGCTGCAAGCGCGTGAGCAGATGTGCACGCCACGCATGCCAGTTGACGATACGCGGCGCCACACCCTCGGGATGCAGCGAAAGACGCAGCGCATTCGCGGGCGCGGCCAGCAGCGCGGGCGAGGCGTCGCCAACTAGCGGCGCGAGCGAGGCATTGGCCGCCACGATGTTCCAGTGCCGGTCGACCGCGAGCGCCGGGTAGGGCTCGTGGCCGCGCAGCACCAGTTCGACGGCTTCGCGCACCGCCGTGAGCTGCGGGTCGTCGAGCGCGCGCTCCCGATAGAGCGGCGCATAACCCGCGGCAACGAGCAGCGCGTTGCGCTCGCGCAGCGGCACGTCCAGGCTTTCGGCCAGATGCATGACCATTTCGCGGCTCGGCAGCGAGCGGCCCGACTCCACGAAACTCAGGTGCCGGGTGGAAATCTCCGCTTCGTTCGCGAGCAACATCTGGCTCATGCGGCGGCGCAATCGCCATTCGCGCAACAGCTCGCCCACACTGCGGCGCGTTGCGCCAATGGTCGACTGCACGGGGGAGGGAGCCACGAAGGCGTTAGCGAGCGTGTTCATGCACCGATTCTAGCGAAAAGACGCGAGCGGTCGATTACCCGTGAGGTAAGGGTTCCGCGTCATAAGAAATCCGCTCGAAAAAATGTCTGCGACGTTCGCGTAAGACGCTTTTCGATGTCCCTGCGTTTCGCCTAGAATTTATATCTCACAATTTAGTTGATGGCATGGCGAGGAGAAGGCCATGAGGGAAACGGTGGTTGCTTATCTGCTGGGCCCGGTTGTGATGCTGGTGGTGTGCGCCGCCATGTGGGCCGTGTCGCGCCATAGCCGGGGCGTGCTTGAGGAGCGCGTGACGCGCTGGCTCGACGCACACCGCGGACACGGCATGCGTCACAAGCATTGAGCGTGCCAGCAAGCCGGTCTCCGAAGTCGAGCGCGTGCGGGTAAACGCGTATCGCGGTCCCGGCACGGGTATGCTCGTCTGCCGATTATATGGCAGTACGAATCAATTTTTGCCGGGAAATTTGCCGCTGCCGCCTGACGTGGCTTTCGCGCGCGGGCGCGGATTCGCGATCCGCCGTTCTGTCTGCCGATATGCGCGTAATCCATTAGGTAGGGAACTGTAGGAAGGGACCGATGTCATTGCCATATTGCATATCGGAGCCCTTCATGACACGTCCCACGGATTCCCTGATCATCTTCATCGCCCGTATTGCGCTCGCGATTCTGTTTTTATGGGGCGGCGCCATGAAGCTTTTTGGGTACGCGGGATTCATCGCTTATCTGCATGCGCATGGCGTGCCTTATGCGCAATTCATGGCGCCCATCGCCACCGGCGTGGAGTTGCTAGGCGGGCTCGCGCTCGTGTTCGGCGTGCGCATGCGCTTCGTGGCGTTCGTGCTGGCCGCTTACACCATTGTCACGGCGGTTCTTGGGCATGACTTCTGGAATATCACCGAGGCTGCGCATCAGCAGGACGCGGTCGTGCATTTCTGGAAAAACATCGCGATCGCGGGCGGGTTCCTGCTGCTCACGGTAACGGGCGCGGGACGTGCTTCCATCGATGGACTGCGTGCGCCGCGCGGCGGGCTGCGGGGCTGAAGGCTCGCCCGGTTGCCCACGCCGTTGCATGCGGCACGCCGACAACGAACAAGATCCACCAGGAAACTTGGGAGCCCGCTGTGATTGAAAACTTCGAATTCAACGTGGGTGGCAGGGCCGGGCAGTTCTGCGCGAGCCTTGCCGAGGACGGCACGCGCCGCGTGCTGATCAGCACCGCCGATACCGCGAAGACGCTGGTGATATTCGATGCGTCGGGGTTGATCGGCACGCTCAAGGCCGAACTCGAGGAGCCCGACCGGCTGATCGCGCACGCCATTCGCAAGGCGCAAGCCGAAGGACTGATCGAACGTGCGCTGAGTACGGGCGCGATTCAGGAAGCCTCGCTCTAGCTGCGCGCGGCTTCGTTGTCTTTCACGCTTGATTCGTATGCGCGTTTTTCCTGGCGCGGCGCGTTGGCGTGCGTGGCGTTGAGGGTGGCGGGGGCCGTCGCGTCCGCGCGCATACTCCAGGCCAGGCAGGCCGCCACCAGAAGCAGCATTGCAGAGATTGCCGTATCGGCGTGCAGGCCGCTCACGACCTGCGCCGGCGCCCCGCTGCCGGTGAGCGCACCGAACGCCGCCACGCCCACCGCGCCGCCCGCCTGGCGCGCCGTATTGAGCAAGGCCGATGCCGTGCCCGCGCGTGCCGGTTCGACCGAGGCCAGCACCGTGGTGGTCATGGCCGGCACCGCGAGCCCCATGCCGGCGGGAATCAGCAGAAACGCCGCGAGCAGCGCAATCAGCGGCGTGTTCGCATCGACAGGAATCAGCAGCGCATAGCCGAGCCCCGCCACGAGCGCGCCGCCGATCATCGGCAAGCGCGTGCCGTAGCGCGCGACCACGTGTCCGCTCGCGATGTTGGAGAGCAGGAAGCCGCCCGTGAGCGGGATAAAGGTGAGTCCGGCCTGCAACGGCGACTGGCCGCGCGCATGCTGGAGGAACAGCGCGAGCACGAATACGGTGCCGTAGTACGTCAGATTCACGCATACACCGAATAGCACGGCCGTGCTGAAGATGCGATTGCGCAGCATGGCGAGCGGCACCATGGGGGCTTCGATGCGCGCTTCGAGCGCGACGAACGCCGCGCCGGCCGCGAGCGCCAGCATGAAGCCGCCCCACACGGCCCAGTGCGCGAAGCCGAGCGGCCGCCACTCGATTACCGCTCCCGTGAACGCCGTGAGGGCGACGACGGCCAGCAACTGGCCGCGCAGGTCGAGGCTGCGCGGGCGCTGCGCCGGAGCATCCGCGGCAGGAGCGGCCGCGCCGCTTGCACTGTGCGATGCGGGAATCCACGCCAGCGTGGCAGCAAGGCCCGCTGCACAGAGCGGCAGATTGACGAGAAAGATGCTGCGCCAGCCGAACGCGGCGATCAGCAGGCCGCCGGCGATCGGTCCGGCGGCGATCGAGATCGCGCCGGCGGCGGTCCAGAAACCCACGGCGCGGGCGCGCAGCGAGCGTTCGTGGCGGCAGGCCTCGTTCAGCAGCGCGAGCGAATTGGGCAGCATGGCGGCCGCCCCCGCGCCTTGCAGCGCGCGTGCCGCGATCAGCAAGGCCGGATTGGCCGCGAGCCCGCAGGCCAGCGAGGCGAGCGCGAACACGACGAGGCCGACCGCGTACATGCGGCGCGCGCCGTAGCGGTCGCCGAGCACGCCCCCCGAGAGCATCAGCACGGCGAAGGCGAGCGTGTAGGCGTCGACGATCCATTGCAGCCTGGCGACGTTCGCGTGCAGGTCGGTGGCGATGCGCGCCAGCGCGATATTGACGATGGTGACGTCGAGTTGCGTCACGACGAAGCCCACGCTCACGGTTCCCACCACGCGTGCGAGCGCGGGCGTGAAGCGTGCAGAGCGGGGCGAAAGGGCAGATGGCGTATTCATGCGACGTATCTTAGGACGCTGGCTGCCACGACGTTTCAGTGCGACGTGAAAGGTCGAAGCATGACGGCGGCCGCCATCGTCTCAATACCGGGCCTGTCAGGCCTTCACGCCGACGCCGAAGGAATTCTTCACTACGAGTCGCAATTCAGAGTCCTCTTATGGGCTGTCTTTGCACATCTCCACAGAATTGCTCCCGCTTTGTTCGGATAAGGGAGGTTTCTATGCGTATCGCAATTCTCCAGCGCGACGCTGGCCAGCGCGGGTTGATCGAGCGTGCGCTCACACAAAGCGGCCACGCTTGCATGCCGTTCAGCGACGGCATCGCGCTCGCCAAGGCGCTGGCCGCTTCTACCGTCGACATGCTCGTGCTCGACTGGCAGGGTTCGCGGCTCTCTGGCGCGGAATTGCTGAAGACGGTGCGCGCCGTGAACGGCAATCAGATTCCGGTACTGTTCGCTTCCGAGGACGACTCTGACGAGAGCGTGGTGCGCGCGTTCTCGGTGGGCGCGGACGACTACGTTAGCCTGCCGGTGTGCCCCTCGGTGTTTCGTGCGCGCGTGAATGCGCTGCTGCGGCGCGCCTTTCCTGATCGTTACGACAACGTGGTGCTCGAGGTCGGCCCGTATCACTTCGACATGCGCCGCCAGACCGTCACCGTGCACGGCAAGCCCGTCGAACTGTCGGGCACGCAGTACCGGCTGGCTTCGCTGTTCTTCGCGAATATCGGCCGCGTGCTCTCGCGCGATCATATCTACGCGATGGTCTGGGGACGCGAGTTGCATACGCTCACGCGCACCATCGACAGTCACGTCTCGCGCCTGCGCGTGCTGCTGGAGATCGAGGAGCACAACGGTTTCCGTCTGCAGCCCGTCTACAAGAGCGGCTACCGGCTGCTGCGCTTGCAGGACGAGGCGGTGTCGTTCGACGAGCGCGCGGCGGCGTGATGCCCGGCGCCCATGACGGGGCGATTCGCGTCATGGGCCAATGAATGAAAAACGGCGGCACGTAATTCACGTGCCGCCGTTTTGCTATGGCTTGCTTGTGTGCGGTGTCAACGTGCGATGCCGAGCCCTTCCAGCACCGCATTGCCTTCGGGCGTCAGGCGGATCAGCGCGGCGCCCGCGGCAGCGTCGCCGGGCACCTGCTCGACGAGGCCTGCTTCGCGCAGCGTGGTGATCTCGGGCTTGGCGCTCGCGTCGATGGGCGCATGCAGCAGCAGCAACAGCGTGGCGAGCTCGTGATGGCTCAGCAGGCGCCGCAGTATCGTGCGCTTCGCGGGCTTGGCCGGCCGCGCTTCGGTTGCTGCTTGATGCTTCTTCAATCCAGTCCAGTCCACGGGCATCTCCTGCTGTGTTTCTTCCAGGGTGAGGCGATGATGCGGACGAAGACTTAAGCGATTCTTAAAACCCGCCTCTGGAAATATGTCGCCGTACTACATGCCGTTACGGCGCGTAACCGGTTTGAACGCGCCTGTAAGCGCGCTTTAAGCGCGCTCGCGCCGCGTGGCGCGCAACGCGTTGGCTCAGGGCGCGCAGGTCTTGCTCGCGCTTTCGATCCACAGGTTCCCCTTGTGACGCTTGCCGGGGTAGAAGCGATAGGTGGTCGTGCCGTTATCGGCGCGAATCTTGATGATGTTCGAATCGCCGAAGTCGAGCATTTCGCCCTGCGGCAGTGCGCTCGTCTGGAAGCTTACGCCGCGCCGCGCCGCTTCTGCCGTGAGGCACGAGACGACGTCCTGAACCGACCGGTTGGTCGTGGAATCGATGACAGGCTGACCGGAGTCCGGATTGCCCTGAAACCAGGCGCAGGCGCCGAGGCTGAGCGAAAGGGCGAGGGGCACGGCAAGTTTCTTCATATGTCTCGTGTGGCGACCGCAAGGAACTGAAGATTATAGCGGCAGCACGTCGCGTGCCGGCGCCGCGCGATGCCCTCTGGCGAGCGCCATTCGCGCGACACATACGCCGCATACAGTGGAAACACGAGTAGCGATTCGGGCTCGGATATGCAGGGGTCCCCGCGCAGCGGGCACGGCTGTTGCGGGGACGCGACTGACGCCGCCGCAGCGTGATACCGCCGCACACGAATCAACCAGGCGAGATAGACTATCTCAGCGGGGTACTCCGCGATCTGGCGCGACGTCAGGGAGAATAACCATGAGCCGCCCGTCGGTCCGTTTTCCTCTTCCTGCCACCCATGCCGGTTCAGTCTGGCGGTGGATCAAATGGGGTTTCGTCCTCGCGATTCTGGTTGCGATCGCCATCGTGGTGCGCATCGTCCAGATCGAAATCGATACTTCGAGACTCCAGGCGCGCTATCTCTCCGAACTCACACGCGACATTGGCTTCGCGGTCGAGCCGGGGCAGAGCCACAGCATCCGCTTTCCCACGACGAATGGCCCTTACGACGTGCGGCTCGGCTATGCCCAGTTGCCGGCCTTTACCACGCGTCTCGAACAGCGCGGCTTCACCGTGGCCGCGCAGGCGCGTGATTCCGCGCGCATGATCGCGCTTGCCGACGAAGGCCTGTTCGTCCCTTATGAAGAAAAGGACCAGGCCGGCATCGTGCTGCGCGACGCAAACGGCGCGACGCTGTTTCACACGCGCTATCCGCAGCGCGTCTACGAGAACTTCGACGCCGTGCCGCCGCTCGTGCGCGATTCGCTGCTCTTCATCGAAGACAAATACCTGCTCGCCGCCGATCAGCCGAACCGCAATCCGGCCATCGACTGGGGGCGCTTTAGCCGCGCACTCGTCGACCAGGGCGCTCGGCTCATGAACCGGCATCAGCACACGCCGGGCGGCAGCACGCTAGCCACGCAAATCGAGAAGTTCCGCCACTCCGATGGCGGGCGCACCGCGACGCCGCCCGAGAAACTGCGCCAGATTGCGTCGGCCTCGGTGCGCGCCTATCTCGACGGCCCGCAAACCATGCCCGCGCGCCAGCAGATTCTCGTGCACTACCTGAACTCCGTACCGCTTTCGGCGAAGGCGGGTGTGGGTGAAGTCAACGGTATCGGCGACGGCCTTGCGGCCTGGTATGGGCGCGACTTCCGCGACGTCAACCGCATTCTGCGCGAGCCCGTGTCGGAAACCACGCTGGACGAGCAGGCGCTCGCGTTCCGCCAGGTGCTTTCGCTGCTGATCGCCCAGCGCGCGCCCTCGTATTTCCTGCAGAAGAACAACGACGCGCTTGCGAAGCTCACCGACAGCTATCTGCGCCTGCTCGGCAACGGCGGCGTGATCTCGCCCGCGCTGCGCGACGCCGCACTCGCGACGCAGCTCACGCTCGACCGTGCGAAGTCCACGCCGCGCGCGCCGGCCTCCTATGCCCAGCGCAAGGCGGTGCTCACGATGCGCACGCAACTGATGCAGGCGCTCGGCCTGAAGACGATCTACGATCTCGACCGCCTTGATCTATCGGCCACGTCCACGCTCGACGACGCTGTACAGCAGGCCGTGAGCGACCGGCTTGCCGATGCGGCGACCAAGGACGGCGCGCGCGCGGCGGGGCTGGTGGGTGACAAGATGCTCAAGCCCGCCGACGACCCGTCGAAGATTGCCTACAGCTTCACACTGTTCGAGCGGCGCGGTGGCGAGAACCTCGTGCGCGTGCAGACCGACAGTGTGAACCAGCCGTTCGACATCAATTCCGGCGCGCGCATGAATCTCGGCTCGACCGCGAAGCTGCGCACGCTCATTACGTATCTGCAGATCGTGAGCGCGTTGAACGCGAAGTACGCCAACGAAGATCCCAAGACGTTGCGCGCGATGATTCCGCAGACCGACCCGAGCGACGCGCTCACGCGCTGGGCGCTCGACTATCTCTCGACGACGCGCGATCGTTCGCTGCCCGCGATGCTGGAAGCGGCGGTGCAGCGCAAATATTCCGCGAATCCGGGCGAGACCTTCTACACGGGCGGCGGCGCGCAAAGCTTCAACAATTTCGAGTCGAGCGAGAACGCGCAGATCCTCACCGTGCAGAGCGCGTTCCAGCATTCGGTGAATCTCGTGTTTGTGCGGCTCATGCGCGATATCGTTCACTACGAGATGATCCAGGTTTCGGGGCCACCCTCGACTTACCTCGACGATCCGGCGGTGCGCAACCACTACCTCACGCAGTTCGCCGACGGCGAGAGCCAGGTCTACATGAAGCGCTTCTACACGCGCTATGCGGGCAAGAGCAACGACGAAGCGCTGCAGATCCTGTTGAAGCACACGCGCAAGGGGCCCGCGCGGATCGCGACGGTGCTGCGCAGCGCGAACCCGAACGGCGACCCGGCGTGGTTCAACGCGCAGATGCGCGCGCAACTGAAGAACACTAAATTTCAGTGGCTCGACGACGAAGATCTTGCCGGGTACTACAACAAGTATGCGATCGACAAATTCAATCTCAACGATCGCGGCTATATATCGGGTATTCATCCGCTCGAATTGTGGCTGCTGAATTATCTGCACACGCATCCCGACGCGACGCTCGCGCAGGTTCAGGCGCAAAGCCGCGACGTGCGCCTCTATACCTACAAGTGGCTCTTCAAGACGCGCTATTACGCGACGCAGAACCGGCGCATTCGCCACATGATCGAACTGAAGGCGTATGCGGAGATCGGCAAGTCGTGGCGTGCGCTCGGCTACCCGTTCGACAACATCACGCCTTCGTATGGCGCGGCGATTGGCGCATCGGGCGACCGGCCTTCGGCGCTCGCGTATCTGATCGGCCTCGTCTCCAGCAATGGAGAGAAGTTGCCGACGCATAGCTTCGAATCGCTCGACTTCGCGCGCGGCACGCCGTACGAAACGCGCTTCGTGCATGCGGCTACGCCGCCGCAACCGCTCATTTCGCCGGAAATCGCGGAGGTCGCGCGCGAGTTGCTGACATCGGTGGTGGAAGGCGGCACGGCCAAGCGGCTCGCCGATGGCATGACGTTCCCCGGCGGCAAGACGCTGCCGGTTTATGGCAAGACCGGCACGGGCGATCAGCGCTTTAACGTATATGCGCCGGGCGCTCGCCTGATCGAGTCGCGCAAGGTGAACCGCAGTGCGACGTTCGTGTTCGTCATCGGCGATCGCTTCTACGGCACCCTAACCGCGTGGGTACACGAGCCCTATGCGGCCCGCTACTCGTTCACGAGCGCGCTTTCGGTGCAATTGCTGAAGTCGCTCGCGCCGGTGCTGCAACCGCTGCTGGAGGACAAGGGCTCGCCGGACGGCAAGCTCAAGGCCGGAACTGGCTCGCAGGAGATGACGCTGATCGATCAGCAGACGGGCGCGGTGCAACACGTGAGCTTGCCGCTTGCGCAATTGCGCGCGGCGGATGGCGGGTTCAGCACAGTGCCGGGATCGTATTCGGATACCGAATTAATTAAGGCAAAGGCGAACGTGAAATGACCTTGAACCGATGAACCCGGCAACGACGAGTAAACGAGAAACGCGCCCGACCTGGGCGCGTTTCCTTTTGGGGTGGCTCAAGCGCTCGCGCAAACGAGCACGGCCGGTCTCGCATCGATCAATACGAACCTGGCGGTGGCGGAGGCGGTGATCCGGGCGGCGGTGGCGGCAGATAGCGCTGCTGCGGCTGAGAGTACGGCTGCTGCTGCTGTTGCGTCTGCATGCCGCCCGGTACGGGTACGCGGTTGCCGGTGCCGTACATGCACTGGAGATACGCGTAGTCGTAGCGGCGCTGGACATCGTAGGCCGAGCCTTGCACGTTGCCCATGCCGACCGCGCTGCCCGCGAGCAGGCCCGCGCCCGCGCCGATGGCAGCGCCGCTGCCGCCACCGAACGCCGCGCCCGCGGCGGCGCCGAGCGCCGTGCCGACCACGGCGCTGCCGACGGCGGTATTGGTCGTGGCCTGGTTGGTGGTGGCGCCGCCCACCTGCTCGAAGGCGTACTGGCGACAGTTGTAGTCGTCGTTGCGGAACTGGTCGAAGCTCTTGCCGGTGCCCGGCAGGGCCATCACGCTCGGTCCGGCCGGGACCACGGCGCATGCGCTCAAAAGGCCCGCAGCGGCGAGCAGCGCGAGATAGGTCGGTTTCATGTGCAACTCGATGTAGTCGAATCAGTTCGAAGGCGCGGGCTGGGCCGGCACGGCGCGCCAGCCTGACGAGCACTGCTTCACATACGGGTAGTAGGTTTTCGAGGCGTCGCAGTAGTACCACGTGTCGCTGTTATCGCCTTCGTTGTAGTCGTCGCCTGGCGACTGCGCTTGTTGCTGGCCCTGCTCGATGTACTCGGGCGCTTGCGGGGGCGGCGCGACCATTACGGGCCCCGGCGCGTAGTAGTAGGGCGCCGGAGCAACCGGGTAGTAATAAGGCACGCCGCCGCTGATGAAAACACCTACGTGCGCTGCGTGCGCCGCGCCGCTCGTGCAGGCGAGGGCGGCCAGAGCGGCCGTGGTGGCCCCGAGCATCCATTTCGACCTTCTCACAACGATCTCCAGAACAGAATTGGACGGTGCGCGCGTGCCGGTCTGACTCCGCGCGCCCGCGCATCCTCAAACGCTAAGACATCGCGTCACTCAATGCAATTACGCGAACGCCACCGATTTTTCGAGTTGTTACAGCGAAGCGACAGGATGTGGCCGTTTGTCCGGACGGTCTGCGCCTTTTCATTGCCGCGTTTGGACGTGTCTGACCCCGATGCACAAAGGCTTTCAGCGTGTAAGACGTCGAGGCTGCGGCGTGGCGTAAAGAATTCGAATAGTCATTTCGATTAGCCGATGGCCGTGTGCATGCCGCTACCCGCTTAGACTCGCCTGCACGCTTCGTGCGAGGCGTGGACCACTTATTGCACGTCACCGATTTACTAAGGACTACAACATGAAGGGAATTCTGACGGTGGGTGCGGCTGCGGCTATAGGACTCGCCGCTGCGCCTGCATGGGCGGGATTGGGCGGCGCGCCCGCATTTCCCGATGCGCAGCGTACGCCGGCCACGCGCTTGATGGCCGCCGTCAACGCGGCCACCACGACGTGGACCGTCACGACGACCACGCTCGATAACGATACCGTGATCCACGAGTATCTCGATGCCAGCGGCACCGTCTTTGCCGTTTCCTGGCGCGGGCCGCGCATCGGCTCGCTCGACACGCTGCTGGGCAACTACTTCCCTGCCTGGCAAAAGGGGCTGGCGGCGGCGCAGTCCGCACGCCGCGGCGGCTACGGGCCGGTTGCCGTGCATCAGGCCGATCTCGTCGTCGAAACGGGCGGCCATATGGGCGCATTGACGGGCCGTGCGTGGTTGCCGAAGGCGCTGCCGCAAGGCTTCAACGTCGATCAGATCCAATGAGCGGGGAACGCGCGATGAACAAGATCATGATGGTTTGCGCGCTCAGCGCGAGCATGCTGCTGGCGGGTTGTGGCGGCGGCGGGGACGGAGACGGCGCTGCGGTATCGAACAGCGCCGCCGCGGGCGTTTCGGCGGCGTCGGACGCGGCAAGCGGTGGCGCGTCGGGCGGCAAGAATCCGAGTTCCGGTGGTTCGAGTTCCGGTGGTTCGAGTTCCGGTGGGTCGAGTTCCGGTGGGTCGGGCTCGGGTGGATCGAGTTCGGGTGGATCTGGTAGCTCTGGTTCTGGCGGTTCGGGCTCGAGCGGCTCCGGTTCAGGCGGCTCCGGTTCAGGCGGCTCCGGTTCAGGCGGTTCGAGTTCAGGTGGTTCGAGTTCAGGCGGCTCCGGTTCAGGCGGCTCCGGTTCAGGCGGTTCGAGTTCAGGCGGTTCCGGTTCAGGCGGCTCCGGTTCAGGTGGATCAGGCTCGGGTGGATCAGGCTCGGGTGGATCGAGTTCTGGCGGTTCAGGCTCAGGCGGCTCGGGCTCCGGCACCTCCGACTCGGGCTCCGGCACTTCCGGTTCCTCGGGTGGCGGTTCCACCGCCGACATCGGCAATGCGATTCCGCTGCTCGTCTCGTCGGCAAGCGCGGTGCGCAACTTCCCGCTGGTGAGCGTTACCGTGTGCCAGCCCAGCAGCGGCGCGCAGACGAATTGCGCGACGATCGACAACGTGTTGCTCGACACCGGCTCATTCGGCTTGCGCCTCTACGCATCGGCGATTCCTGCCTCGACGCTCGCCGCACTGCCCGTGCAAACCGATCCTGCCAGCGGCAAGAACGTGGCGGCGTGTGGCGCGTTCGGCTCGGGCTATACGTGGGGAAGCCTGCGCGCGGCGGACGTGAAGCTTGCGCGCGAAGTGGCCCCCGCCGTACCCATCCAGGTGATCGGCGACGCCGCCATCGCCTCGCCTGCGCCGGCTTCGTGCGTCTGGAACACGGCGCTCACAAGCCCGGCGGTGCTGGGCGCGAACGGCATACTCGGTGTAGGCGTCGCGCGCTACGACTGCGGCGCGGCTTGCACGCGCCCCACGCCGCGCACGGGCTACTACTACGCCGACACCGCGCCGGCCACGCCCATCTCGTTGCCGCTCGCCAGCCAGGTCACGAATCCGGTGGCGCTCTTTCCCGTCGACAATAACGGCGTGATCGTGGACACGCCGGCGATTGCCGCCGCTGGCGCGCCCAAGGCGACCGGCACCGTGATCTTCGGCATCGGCACGCAGACGAACAATCAGTTGGCGGGCGCGGGCGCAACCGTGCTCGCGACCGATCGCTGGGGCAATTTCAAAGGCAGCGTAGGCAACGGCAGCACGGTGCCAACGTTCATCGACTCGGGTTCGAACACGCTGAGTTTCGAGGACTGGTCGATCATCCAGGATAGCGGCTTCTATGTGCCTGCCACGCCGCTCAAGCGTGCCGTCGCGCTTTCCGACACGAATGGCGTGAATGGCACGGCGGATATCATCATCGGTAACGCGGATGCGATGTTCGCGTCGCTGAACTTTGCGTTCAGCACGCTTGCCACGTTCCTTGCGCAAACCGTCGATCTGGGCATGCCATTCTTCTACGGCCGGCGCATCTACTACGGAATCGAAGGCACGCCGTCGGGGGCGGGCGCCACGGGCCCCTATGTTGCGTATCTGTCGCGCTAGTTTTTCCAGTCGGCTGCCATGAAAAGCGCGCCGAAATGGCGCGCTTTTTCTTTAAATACATAAAAGAAAAATATGCGGAATGACATAAGGAAAATTCCCGTTTATGGGAATTTCTTTCATTAAAGTTTCATCATTCTTGCATTTATAAAATATACATATAAGCGGACGTTAATTACCGTAATTGCGGATCAAAAATCCCGTCTGGCAAACGTTTGCCCTGGCGGAAACCCCTGCTCAAGCCGAATCGCGCAAGCGCCGATATAGCGTTGGTAGGAGAGACCAATTCGTGAGCGCCAGAGCTGCCGTATGGACTTTCCGTTCTCGAGCGGCTTTAAAGCCTGGCGCATACAACAACAGGGGTAAAACGATGGAACATGCGACGCCGGACCGTCAGCTCGAACTGGTTGAGTTGAGTGCAGTGAGCGCGGCACTGAACCGGGTGCAGGCTGTGATCGAGTTCGACATGCAGGGCATCGTCCTGCACGCCAACGACAATTTCCTGGCGGTGCTCGGCTATACGCTCGAAGAGGTGCGCGGCAAGCACCACCGCATGTTTTGCGATTCTGATTATGTGCGAGGCGAAGCGTATCGCCAGTTCTGGGAGCGCCTCGGGCGTGGCGAGTTCGATCGCGGCGAATACCGCCGCCTCGGGCGCGGCGGCCGCGAAATCTGGATCAATGCTTCCTACAATCCCGTGCTGGGCGAGGATGGGCGTCCGTACAAGGTCATCAAGTTCGCCACCGATATCACGGCCGTCAAGGAGCAGAACGCCGAATACGAGGGGCGTTTGCGCGCGATCGACAAGGCCCAGGCCGTGATCGAATTCGACACGAACGGAATCGTGCTGCAGGCGAATCAGAACTTTCTTGACACGCTTGGTTACCGGCTCGAAGAAATCCAGGGCAAGCACCACCGCATGTTCTGCGAAGACGCTTACGTGCAGAGTCCCGACTATCGCGAGTTCTGGGCCAAGCTCAATCGCGGCGAGTTCGACTCGGGCCGCTACAAGCGCATCGGCCAGGGCGGACGCGTGGTGTGGATTCAGGCCACCTATAACCCGATCTTCGACGCGAACGGCCGCCCCTATAAAGTCGTCAAGTTCGCGAACGACGTGAGCGCGCAGGTCGAGCTCGAAGAAAGCGTGAAGCGCCGTGCCCAGAGCGATCAGCTCAAGGTCGAAAAGCTGCTTGCCGTGGTGCGCAACGCCGCGTCGGGAGATCTGACCGGCCACGTGGAAGTGTCCGGAGACGAGCCGATCGACCAGCTCGCCGCCGGCATCAAGAGCATGATGAGCGATCTCTCGGGCGTGATCGGCAAGGTTGTCGAGTCGGCGGGCACGTTCAAGGACTCGTCGAAGGACATTGCGACGCGCGCGGATACGGTGGCGGGCGGTGCGCAGTTGCTTGGCGCGACCGTCGAGGAAATGAACGCGTCGATCGAAGAGCTCACTGCCTCGATCAATTCGATTGCCGACAACTCGCGCGGCGCCGATCAACTGGCCAAGGACACGCAGCAGGAAGCCGAGCGCGGCGCGAAGGCGGTCACGCGTTCGATCGAAGCGATGGAGCTTATCAATCGCTCGTCGGAAGACATTGGCGAGATCATCAAGGTGATTGGCGAGATTGCTAGCCAGACCAATCTGCTCGCGTTCAACGCTGCGATCGAGGCGGCGCGCGCGGGCGAGCACGGGCTAGGTTTCTCGGTGGTCGCCGACGAAGTGCGCAAGCTCGCCGAGCGCTCCTCGCAGGCAACCAAGGAAATTTCGAAGCTCATCAACGAGTCGGTCAAGCGGGTCGCGCAGGGCAGCGAGATCTCGAAGCAGGCGGGCGAGGCGTTCGAAAAGATCGTGGCGGGCGTCGCTCGCACGACCCAGGCGATCTCCGAAATCTCTTGTGGCGCCGACGAGCAGCTCGTGGCTGCACGCGAAGTGAGCGCGGCAATCCAGCAGGTGGCGGAGGAGACCGAGAAGTCGGCTGGCGCGTGCGATACCATCGCACGCGCGGCGGCCTCGCTCAAGGGCGGTGCCGAGGGGCTCGACAACACGGTCGCGCGCTTCGTCGTCTAGAGCGCCGGGGGAAGCGTGGATATCGATCAGGATGTCGAACCGTCGGTGCAGCGCGCGTTGTTCGAGCAGGTGCGCCGGCACACCGGCATCGCCATGAGCGAACGCAAGTGGACCATGCTCAAGGGCCGCTTGCGCCGCCGTGTAATGGCGCTCGGTTTGCCGGACTACCGCGACTATCTGCAGGTGCTCGACACGAATGCCGATGAGGTGGGCGACTTCATCGACCTCGTGACGACCAACGAAACCTCGTTCTTTCGCACCCCGCGCATCTGGGAGTATTTCGCGCAGACCTTTCTGCCGCAATGGTTCGCGGCGCATTGTGGCGAGACGCTGCGCGTGTGGTCGGCGGCGTCGTCGAGCGGCGAGGAGGCCTGGTCCACGGCCATGCTCTGCGAAGAGTTTCGGGCACGCGAGGCGGCGTTTCGTTACGCGATCGTCGGCACCGATATCTCGGACGGCATTCTGGCGAGCGCGCGTGCGGGCAGCTACAAGGGGCGCAGTTTCGAAGGCCTGCGCGAACGGCATGCCGCGCTGTTGCAGAAGTATTTCCATAGCGACGGGGCGCAGGCGGACGTAGTCGACGCATTGCGCGCGCATGTTGTGTTTCGCCGCCACAACCTCTATGCGGCGCCACGCGATCTGGGCCAGTTCGATCTGGTGCTGCTGCGCAACGTGCTGATCTACTTCGACCTCGAAGGGCAACGGGCGGTGCTCGCGAACGTGCGCCGCGCGATGCGTCCCGACGCGGTGCTGATCGTGGGCGAATCGGAGTCGCTGAGCCGGGTGACCACGGGCTTCACGTTCGAGCAGCCCCTTGTATATCGCAACGGCCACTCTCGCGAGGAGCGCGACCATGAACACGCGTGACGTGCAGGTGCGGATGTGCGAGATCGCGGTGAGCACGCGGGAAGATGCCCGCATCCTGCGCGCGACGCTGGGTTCATGCGTGGGCATCGGGCTGCTGTGGCGCGCGCGCGGCGCCTGCGGGCTCGCGCATTGTCTGTTGCCGCAGCCCGTGGGCAAGGCGCGCAGCACGCAGGCGGAGCGGCAAGGCCAGGACGCGAAGTACGTGGTGGACGCGTTGCCTGCATTGATCTCGTTGATGGGGGCGCAGGGCGCGCCCGAGGGCGAAATCGAAGCGGTGCTGGCAGGCGGCGCGAACATGATGCATCACCGCACCACGATTCACGAGCCGATAGGCGAGCTGAACGTGCGCATGGCGCAGCAGTTGCTCACGCACGCGCGCGTGCGCGTGATTCACACCGATGTGGGCGGCGAGTGCGGCCGGCAGTTGACCATCGATTGCGGGCAGCAGAACTACGCGGTGCGCCGCTTTTCGCGCCCGGGGTGAACCGTGCGGCGCCCGCGCATGACCTTGGGCGCAACCCGTTCCCCGCTTTGTTCCCACTAGCTACGGAGCTTCACGATGAACCATCGTTCGCTGGCCACGGGCGGCCAGCTAGAGCTGTACGGGTCGTTCCTGCTAGCCGGCACGGAACTCGCGCTGCCCGTTGCCGCGCTCCAGGAGGTTGTCAATCACCCCGAGGCGCTGACGCCGGTTCCGCTCGCGCCGCCTTATCTGCTCGGGCTGTTCAATCTGCGCGGCACGCTGATTCCCGTGGTGGATTTGCACCAGTTACTGCACCTGCCCGACGAGGGCGCAGCGCTCGCGCGCAAGATCGCCATCGTGGAGGCATCAGGCATGCGCGTGGGCCTGCGGTTCGACGCGACCGGCGAGATTCTGCGCGTGCCGACGGACCAGGTGATCGCGATCGAAGCAGCCGAAGGCAGTGCACCGGCTACGATCGGCGCGGTGCTCAAGCTCGACGGCGGCGAGCGCATTCTGCAAGTGCTTTCAGCTTCGGCGCTGCTCGGGCTGCGCGACGTGCCGCATTTCGCACAACCGGTTGCACGCACAACTGAGCGCAAGGCGCAACAGGGGCAGCGCCGCCAGAACGTTTCGTTCAAGGTGGGCGGCACCGCGCTCGCGCTGCCGATGGGGGCGATCCAGGAGATCATCCGCGTGCCGGCGCTGCAGCATTCGCCTATGGCCGACGATGTGTGCATCGGCATGCTCAACCTGCGCGGCGCAACCGTGCCGGTGCTCGATTTCGGTACGTTTCTTGGCTTTGCGCGCGCGCCTGATGTCACGTCGGCCACGGTGGCTGCCGAAGAGCGGCGCATCGTGGTGCTCAACCGCGATGCGGGATGCTTCGGGCTGCTGGTGGACGAAGTCGCGAGCATCGTCGCGTACCACGAAGACGAGCTATTGCAGATGCCTTCGTATGGGGACGCGCATCGCTCGTTGTTCGCCGGCTATCTCGCGGCGGGCGACTCGACCGGCGTGCTGCTCGTGAGCGCCGACGCGCTCTTCGCGAACGAGCGCATCGCGACGCTTGCGACAACGCATCGCGATCTCTACCGCAACGCGGCGCAGGCGGCCGATTCCGCTCAAAAGCGCGGCGGCACGCGACAAACCCTCGTGACGTTCCGCATCGGCCAGTTGATCGGCGTGCGCATTGCCGAGTTGCGCGAGGTGATCGACTACCGCGACGACATCGTCAAGACGCCGGGCTTGCCGCCGTTTGTGCGCGGTGTGCTGAATTTGCGCGGCGTGCTAGTGACCGTTATCGACGTGCGTTCGATGTACGCGATGCCGCCTTATGAGGACCTTGTCCACGCGAAGATCCTGATCGTCGAGCATCGCGGGGAAAAATATGGACTACTGGTCGATTCGGTCGAGGATATCGTCACACTCAACGGCGGCGCGCAGTTGACGATGCCCGAGATGTTCACGCGCGCCGCGGGCACGCAGACGCGCGGCGACATGCGCGAGGCGGTGGAGTTGCCGGGGCAGGGCACCTTGATGCTGCTCGACCCCGTGCCGCTGTGCGAGCGCGTGGCCGAGGAAGCCGCAGCGTTTTGAGCGCGCGTTCGCGCGCTGCCGTAGGGCCGGCAGCGCGCCATGTGCAATGCGCTGCGCTCAGGCTTCGAGCGCGAGCGTTGCGAAGCTGGCGAGCCAGTGCTCGCCCATATAGTCGCCGGCGACGTGATCGAGCGCCGTGTCCAGATGCGTCTGCGCCGCTTCGCGCAGCACGTCGGCGCGCGCGTCGCCCGCAGGCAGCGTGCGCGCAAGCGTGCGCTGGCACCACGCGCGGCTCAGGTTCAGGCCGTCCAGATGGGCGATCTTGCCATCGGTGCGGTCGGTGACCGTGGCGGGGTGGAACAGCGTGCCCGGCTCGCGTGCGGCCAGCGCGGGCAGGAAGCGCCCGAACCACGCGACGAACTCATCGCCGTCCATTACGCGGCTCATCAGCACCGCTTCCATCAGCGCGGGCGAGAGGAACTCGTCGCCCGAAGGCTCCCACGCCTGGCATCCCGCATCGTTCGTGTGCCAGCGCCGCGCCGTGTCTTCGATCAGGCTCGCAAGCGTATCGCGCGAGGTCTGACGCGCGAAGTCGTGTGCGAGCGTGAGCGCGAACGCGGTGTTGAAGTGCGTGCCCACGCGCAGCGGGTAGGTCGCTTTCGGCAGGAATTCCTCGAAGCGTTCGACGAACGCCTCGGTGAGCGGCGTGAGCGTGCGCGACCAGCGCTGCCCTTCGGGCGTCTTCATGCCGTGCAGTTGCGCCGCGAGCGCGAGCAGCCAGCCCCAGCCATAAGGGCGCTCGAAGCCACGATTGTGTTCGAGGTCGAGATAGGCGCGCTCGCCGGCCATGTTCGCATCGGTGAAGTGCTCGTCGATCACGGCGACGATGCGCGGCGCTTCGGGCAAGTCCGGGAAGCGCTCCAGCAGATGCGCGACGAGCCAATAGCCGTGCACGCAAGAATGCCAGTCGTAGCTGCCGTAGAACACGGGATGCAGCGCGCGCGGCCCCTGCACGTCCTGCGGGCCGGCCAGCGAGTGGGTGAGCTTGTTCGGATATTCGCGCGTGAGGTGAGCGAGCGCGAGAGACGCGAAGCGGGAGGCGAGCGCAGGGGTGAGCGTAGTGTGCATGGTGGTCTGGGCGTGGCGACGAAACGCTTGAAGGGCGCGAATGCGAAAACGCCAGCTTAGCGTGAAACCTCTGCGCCTGCCTTGCGCGGCGAGCGTTCGCGTTCGAGACGCCGCATCGCCTCGCCCACGTCCTGGCTGAACTGTGCGAGCGCGGCCAGTTCGATATTGGGCGGCTGCAGCGCATTCCACAATACATCGGCGAGTTTTTCCGCCGTGGCGTCGATATCGGTGCGGCGGTTGGCGAGCGTCGCGTCCCAAAGCACGTGTTCCATCGGCCCGAAAATCAGCGAGCGCAGCAGGCGCAGCGGCATGTCGTTGCGAATCTGCCCGCATTCCTGGCCGCGCGCGAGCACGCGCATGAGCGGCGCCGTGTAGCGCCGCTGCATTTCCGTGAGCGCCTCGCTGAGTTCGTGGTGACGCGTGCGGCCCTCCGAGAGCACCAGTTCGCAGATGCCCGTGCCGCTCTCCAGCATCAGGCGCAGATGCATGCGCACGATGAATGCAAACTGCTGGCGCACGGTGCCGTCGCGCGGCAGGCCCGTCTCGATCGCCTCGATCGATTCGTCATACCAGTCGCCGATCACGCGCGCGCACAGTTCGCGCTTGCCGCGAAAGTAGCTGAACACGGTGGCTTCGGAAATGGAGAGGCGCTGCGCGATCTCGGCCGTGGTGGCGCGCGCGTAGCCCTTTTCGGAGAACACCTCGCGCCCAGCCTCGAGAATTTCCCTGACGCGCTGCTGGGACTTGCGGCCCGCAGGCTGGCGGCGCGACGTGGGCATGAAGGAAGTGGGGGCGGTCGACATTCTGAGCTAGATTCAGTTTAAGGCGGAGTTTGTACCGATTATGCACGATGTTTCGTGGCTTTCAAGGCGAAAAAAACGCCATATAACGGGCTACTCGAGAAATCTGAGCTTCACTCAAAAATACCTATTGACGTTAACGTAAATGTGGCGTGAAATATGTCCCCGAGGGGCCAGCCGCGTCACCCGCGAAAGCGCCCGCGCCCAATTGAGGAGACACGCAGATGAGCAACGTACCCGGTTTGCAGTTCCCGCTCGGCGAAGAAGTCGAAATGCTGCGTGACAGCATTGCGAACTTCGCGGCAAAGGAAATCGCCCCGCGCGCGGGCGAGATCGACCGCACCGACCAGTTTCCGATGGATCTCTGGCGCAAGTTCGGCGATCTGGGCGTGCTCGGCATGACCGTCTCCGAAGAATACGGCGGCGCGAACATGGGCTACACCGCGCACATGGTGGCGATGGAGGAAATCTCGCGCGCCTCGGCTTCGGTCGGCCTTTCGTATGGCGCGCATTCGAACCTCTGCGTGAACCAGATCCACCGCAACGGCACCGAGGCGCAAAAGCGCAAGTACCTGCCCAAGCTCGTCTCGGGCGAGCACGTGGGCGCGCTCGCGATGAGCGAGCCGAACGCCGGCTCGGACGTGGTCAGCATGAAGCTGCGCGCCGATAAAAAGGGCGATAAATACGTGCTCAACGGCACGAAGATGTGGATCACCAACGGCCCCGATTGCGACACGCTCGTGGTCTATGCGAAGACCGATCTCGAAGCGGGCCCGCGCGGCATTACGGCGTTCATCGTCGAGAAGGGCATGAAGGGCTTCTCCGTGGCGCAAAAGCTCGACAAGCTCGGCATGCGCGGCTCGCACACGGGCGAGCTCGTGTTCCAGGACGTCGAGGTGCCCGAAGAAAATATCCTCGGCCAGCTCAACGGCGGCGTGAAGGTGCTCATGAGCGGCCTCGATTACGAGCGCGCCGTGCTCGCGGGCGGCCCTACCGGCATCATGGCCGCTGTGATGGATTCGGTCGTGCCGTACATCCACGAGCGCAAGCAGTTCGGCCAGGCTATCGGCGAATTCCAGCTTATCCAGGGCAAGGTTGCCGATCTTTACACCACGTTCCAGGCGTGCCGCGCGTATCTCTACGCGGTCGGTCGTCAGCTCGACACACTCCACCAGGGGCACGTGCGCCATGTGCGCAAGGACTGCGCTGGCGTGATTCTCTACACCGCCGAAAAGGCCACGTGGATGGCTGGCGAGGCCATCCAGATCCTTGGCGGCAATGGCTATATCAACGAGTATCCGGTCGGGCGCCTCTGGCGTGACGCGAAGCTCTACGAAATCGGCGCGGGCACGAGCGAGATTCGCCGCATGCTGATCGGCCGCGAGCTGTTCGCCGAAACCGCCTGATTCGCAATCCTGAGGATAGACGAGATGCCGATCATCGAATCGAAGCTCAATCCGCGCTCGGACGACTTCAAGACGAACGCCGCCGCGCTCGAGGCGCTGGTCGCGGACCTGCGCGAGAAGATCCAGAAGCTGTCGCTCGGCGGCGGCGAGGCGGCGCGCGACAAGCACGTCTCGCGCGGCAAGCTGCTGCCGCGCGAGCGCATCGCGCAGGTGCTCGACCCGGGCACGCCGTTTCTCGAGCTCTCGCAGCTCGCGGCCTACGGCATGTACAACGACGACGCGCCGGGCGCGGGCATCATCACGGGCATCGGGCGCATCGCGGGCCAGGAGTGCGTGATCGTCTGCAACGACGCCACGGTGAAGGGCGGCACGTATTATCCCGTCACCGTGAAGAAGCACGTGCGCGCGCAGGAAATCGCGCAGGAAAACCATTTGCCGTGCGTGTATCTCGTCGATTCGGGCGGTGCGAACCTGCCCAATCAGGACGACGTCTTTCCCGACCGCGACCACTTCGGCCGCATCTTCTATAACCAGGCGAATCTTTCGTCGCAAGGCATTCCGCAGATTGCCGTGGTGATGGGCTCGTGCACGGCGGGCGGCGCTTATGTGCCGGCGATGAGCGACGAGTCGATCATCGTGAAGAACCAGGGCACGATTTTCCTCGGCGGCCCGCCGCTCGTGAAGGCCGCAACGGGCGAAGAGGTGAGCGCCGAGGATCTCGGCGGCGGCGACGTGCATACGCGCCTCTCGGGCGTGGCCGATCATCTCGCGCAGAACGACGCGCATGCGCTCGCGATCGCGCGTTCGATCGTCGGCAATCTGAATCGCACGAAAACGCCGCCCGTCGTGCTGCGCGAACCGCTGCCGCCGCGCTACGACGCAAAGAGCGTCTATGGCGTGATTCCCGTGGATACGCGCAAGCCTTTCGACGTGCGCGAGGTGATCGCGCGCATCGTAGACGACTCGGCCTTCGACGAATTCAAGGCGCGCTACGGCACCACGCTCGTCACGGGCTTCGCGCATATCTGGGGCCATCCGGTGGGGATCATCGCGAACAACGGCATCCTCTTTTCGGAGTCGGCGCTCAAGGGCACGCACTTCATCGAACTGTGCTGCCAGCGCAAGATTCCGCTCGTGTTCCTGCAGAACATCACGGGCTTCATGGTGGGCCGCAAGTACGAGAACGAAGGCATCGCGCGCAACGGCGCGAAGATGGTGACGGCGGTGGCCACGGCCAAGGTGCCGAAGTTCACGGTCATTATCGGCGGCTCGTTCGGTGCGGGCAATTACGGCATGTGCGGCCGCGCGTACTCGCCGCGCTTCCTGTGGATGTGGCCAAATGCACGCATCTCGGTGATGGGCGGCGAGCAGGCCGCCTCCGTGCTCGCCACGGTGCGCCGCGATGGCATTGAAGGCAAGGGCGGCACGTGGAGCGCGGAAGAGGAAGAGGCCTTCAAGCAGCCGATCCGCGACCAGTACGAGCGCCAGGGGCATCCGTATTATGCGAGCGCGCGCCTGTGGGACGACGGCGTGATCGATCCGGCCCAGACTCGCGATGTGCTTGGCCTCGGGCTGTCGGCCACGATGAACGCGCCGATCGAAGACACGCGCTTCGGCGTGTTCCGCATGTAAGCGCGCAGAACGTGGAGAGCGAGAACATGACGATGCAATACGAAACGCTGCTGGTCGATGTGCAGGCCCAAGTCGCGACCGTGACGCTCAATCGCCCTGATGTGCGCAACGCGTTCAACGAGACGATGATCGCCGAGATCACCGCCGCCTTCACCGCGCTCGGCGCGCGCGACGACGTGCGCGTCATCGTGCTCGCGGGCAACGGCAAGGCATTCTGCGCGGGCGCGGACCTGAACTGGATGCGCAAGATGGCCGGCTATTCCGATGAGGAAAACCGCGCCGACGCACTGCGCCTCGCGCACATGCTGTCCGCCGTGTACCGCTGCCCGAAGCCCGTGATCGCGCGCGTGCACGGCGACGCTTACGCGGGCGGCATGGGTCTTGTGTGCGCGGCCGATATTGTCGTGGCGGCGGAGACCGTGAACTTCTGCCTGTCCGAAGCACGCCTCGGGCTCATGCCCGCGACCATCGCGCCGTATGTGATTCGCGCGCTCGGCGAGCAAGCTTCGCGCCGCTACTTCGTCACGGCGGAGGCGTTCGATTGCGCAACGGCGCTGCGCCTCGGTCTCGTGAGCGAAGCGGTGAGCGCGGGCGAACTCGATGCAACGGTAGAGCGCATCGCCAACACGCTGCGTGCGAACAGCCCGAACGCGGTGCGCGAGTGCAAGCAACTCGTGCAGGACATCGCAGGCGAATCGATCAACGACGTGCTGATCGAAGACACGGCCGTGCGCATTGCGCGCATTCGCGCGAGCGAGGAGGGGCGCGACGGTGTGTCGTCCTTCCTCGAAAAGCGCACGCCGCGCTGGCGTGAATCGGCGTGATCACAGACAGCGTAATCGACCGGCGAACCCGAGCCAAACAGCGAGACCTCTCATGTTCAACAAGATCCTGATCGCCAACCGGGGCGAGATTGCCTGCCGCGTCGCGGCCACCTGCCGCCGCCTCGGCGTGAAGAGCGTGGCCGTTTATTCGGACGCCGATGCGAACGCCAAGCACGTTGCCGCGTGCGACGAGGCTGTGTATATCGGCGAGGCGAGCGCGCAGCAAAGCTATCTGCGCATCGAGCGCATCATCGAGGCCGCGAAGGCGACCGGCGCGCAGGCCATTCACCCCGGCTACGGATTTCTTTCGGAAAACGAAGATTTCGGGCACGCGTGCGAAGCGGCCGGCATCGTCTTTATCGGACCGCCGGTCGAGGCAATTGCCGCGATGGGCTCGAAGGCCGCCGCCAAGGCGCTCATGCACGCAGCGGCGGTGCCGCTCGTGCCGGGCTACCACGGCGACGATCAGGATCCCGTGCTGCTCCAGCGCGAAGCCGATGCGATGGGCTATCCCGTGCTGCTCAAGGCCAGCGCGGGCGGCGGCGGCAAGGGCATGCGCGTGGTCGAGCGCAGCGAGGACTTCGCGGCCGCGCTCGCGTCGTGCAAGCGCGAGGCCGCGAGCAGCTTTGGCAACGACCGCGTGCTGATCGAGAAATACCTCATGCGCCCGCGCCACGTCGAAGTGCAAGTGTTCGCGGATAAGCACGGCGGCGCGGTGTATCTGTTCGACCGCGATTGCTCGGTGCAGCGCCGTCACCAGAAGGTGCTTGAAGAAGCGCCCGCGCCGGGTCTCGACGAGCGCGTGCGGCGCGCGATGGGCGAAGCCGCGGTGGCGGCGGCGCGCGCGGTGAACTACGTGGGCGCGGGCACCGTCGAGTTCATCATGACGGGCGCGGACTTCTACTTCATGGAGATGAATACACGCTTGCAGGTCGAACACCCGGTGACGGAAATGGTCACGGGCCTCGATCTCGTCGAATGGCAGTTGCGCGTCGCGTCGGGCGACCCGCTGCCGCTCGAACAGTCGCAACTCACGGTGACTGGGCACGCGCTGGAAGCGCGCATCTATGCCGAGAACCCGGCGCGCGGCTTCCTGCCTTCGACGGGTACGCTCAAGCATCTGCGCATGCCAGCGGGCGTCGAATTCAGCATCGGCAATGGTGGCGATGGCGGCGAACGCGCGAGCGTGCGCATCGACAGCGGCGTGCGCGAGGGCGACACCATTACGCCGTTCTACGACCCGATGATCGCCAAGCTCATCGTGCATGGCGCGACGCGTGACGAAGCACTCGCGCGCATGCGGCGTGCGCTGGAAGCGTGCGAGGTTGTTGGCCCGCACACGAACGTGGAGTTCCTGGATCGGCTCGTGACCAGCGAGCCGTTCGCGAACGCCGATCTCGACACGGGCCTGATCGAGCGTCATCACGATGCGCTGTTCGCACCGCAATCGAAGCCGTTGCGCGAGTCGCTCGCGCTGGCCAGCGCGGCGCTGATCGCGCGCGAAGGCGGCTTGGGACAGGGAGCATCACCGTGGCAGGGGCTCGCGCATTGGCGGTTGAATGGCGGCTTCGAGCAGACCATCGGATGGCGCGATATCGAAAGCGACACGGCCTTGTCGACGACGTTCACGCATGACGGTGGCGCGCAGACGCTTGCATGCGCGGGCAGCGCGGAACACTACACGTGGTGGCGTGGTGAAGGCGCGAACGAATACGGCGCGACCATCGGCAACAATCGCGTGACGGGCCGCGTGTTTATCGACGGCGACGTGTTCCACGTGTTTTGCCTCGGCGCGAGCATGGCGTTCGAATGGCAGAACTTGCTCGCGCACGCAGCCGATGCGGAGCACGGCGAGGGTCGCCTCACGGCGCCGATGCCGGGCAAGGTGATTGCCGTGCTCGTGGAGCCGGGCGCGGTGGTGGAGAAGGGCACGCCGCTCATCGTGATGGAGGCGATGAAGATGGAGCACACGATCGGCGCGCCTGCGGCGGGCAAGGTGACGGAGGTGCTTTATGCCGTGGGCGACCAGGTTGCCGATGGCGCTCAACTGCTGGTGCTCGAAGCCGAGTGACGATCGGCCTGACGACTGGATTGTTACGATCGGTTTCAAAATTGCCCGAACGATAATCGGGCAAAAAGCTATGCTTCGCGCACTAACAACACGAGGGAGGCGAAGCATCATGAACGTAACCTGGAAGGCTTTGGCCCTGACGGGCCTGTTTCCCCTCGTGCTGGCAGGGTGCGGCGGTGGTGGCGGCGGCGATGGCGGTAGCGGCGCGACCAGCGCCGCCCAGACCGGCACGCTGAACGTTGCCATGACCGACGCGCCGTCATGCGGCTTCGATCACGTCTACGTCACGGTCTCGCAGGTTCGCGTAAACGCGAGTGCGAACGCAGGCGACAACGATGCCGGCTGGTCGACGATTTCGCTGGCGACGCCGCAGAAAATCGACCTGCTGTCGCTGACCAATGGCACGCTGGCGGATCTCGGCCAGACTGCGCTGCCGGCCGGCCAATATCAGCAAGTCCGCCTCGTGTTGGCGTCGAATACGGGCAACACGCTGTCGAACTCGGTCGTGCCGACGGGCGGCGCCGAGCAGCCGCTCGCGACGCCGAGCGCGACCCAAAGCGGCTACAAGATCATCACGCCGTTCACGGTGCAGCCGAACACGCTCGTCGATCTCATCCTCGACTTCAACGCGTGCAAGTCGATCGTGCAGAAGGGCAACGGCGGCTATCAGCTGAAGCCGGTCGTGACCGCGACGCCGACCGTCGTGAGCGGTTCGATCTCGGGCTACGTCGCGCAGGCCGAGGCGGGCGCGATCGTGTACGCGGAGCAGAACGGCCAGGTCGTCAAGGGCACGGTTGCGGACAGCACCGGCAAGTTCGTGCTGTCGCCGCTCGTGCAGAGCTCGACGCAGGGCAACTACGATGTCGTGATCGTGGAGAACAATTTTGCGTCGGGTATTGTCCGCTCGGTGCCCGTGGTGGTGAACGCGGACACGCCCGTGTCGACGTCGGCCGCGCCACTCACGCTGCCCGCATCGCCGATGGGCAGCGTGAGTGGCAACGCGACGCCCTCCGCGCAAGCACTCGTGCGCGCGCTGCAGGTGATCGGCGGGAGTCCTTACGAGATTGCGGCCATCAATGCTAACGGGGATACCGGCAACTACGCGCTGTCGCTGCCGACGGGCGCGCCGTTCGCCGGCACTTACTCGAATGCCCTGCCGATCTCGCTTACGGCGGCATCGACGGTTGCGGGGCTGTACACGATCGAAGCCGATGCGGCGTCTGGCGCGGTGCAGTCGGCGAACGTCAACGCGGCGACCAACCCGACGGGTGTCAACTTCTCGTTCTGATGTAACGGATCAATCGGTGTAATTGGAAAGGGCCGCTTGCGGCCCTTTCTTTTTGCTGCGGGGGCGAGATGGACCTTTACGCCTCATCCTTCACCGGCGGCGCAAACTGCAACGCCACCGCAATCCGGTTCCATGCGTTGATATTGGCGATGGCGGCCGTCAAGAACGCCATCTGCTCTCCGGGAAACTGCTCTGCCACCTTCCGGTACAGCGCATCGCTTACGCCTTCATGCAGCTTCGACCTGAGCGCTTCCGTATAGGCCAGCGCGGCTTGCTCGCGCTCGCTATAAAGCGCGGGCGCCTCATGCCACGCCGCCACCAGATCGAGCTTCGCACGCGGAATGTTCTTCTCACGCGCGATATTCAGATGGAACTGAATGCAGAACGCGCAGCCATTGATTTGCGACGCGCGGATTTTCAGCAATTCGGTGAGCGGCTTTTCGAGCCCCGAATCGTCGACGGCCTTGCTCATGGCCGAAAGCGCGCTGGCCACCTGGGCGGCGTCGCGCCGAAAGGCTTCGTAGCTGATGCGGGAGGACGGGCTGGACATGACTGGACCTCGCGTCGGTTGCAGGATAATATCAGAGCACGAACATCATATTCGAACTCTGACATTATGCGCAAGACCGTGAAATCCGCGAATCCCGTGACCAGGAACCCTGGCGAGCGCAACGCGCCTATTCCCGCCCCCGGTGAAGGCAAGCGTGGCGAGGCTGGTCACATGGGCTATCTGCTGCGCCAGGCCGGCGCGGCGCAGCGCCTGCGGATGGAGCGCGCGCTGGCCGATCTCGGCATCACGCCGCCGCAATTCGTGGTGTTGACCATGCTTGCGGCTTATCCCGGCGTTTCGGGCGCCGATCTCGCGCGGCTCGCGGTGCTTACGCCGCAAACGGTCAGTGTGATCGTCGCGAATCTCGAACGCGCCGGCGCGATCGAGCGCAGGCCGCATCCGGTGCACGGCCGCATTCAGCAGATCGAGGTGACGGGTGCGGGCGAGGCCTTGCTCAAGCAGTGTCGCTCGCGTGTGAAAAAGCTCGAAGCGCAGATGACCGAAGGCTTCACGCAGGAAGAAGAGCAGGTGATCCGCCGCTGGTTGGCGCGACTGGCGCGCGAAGACGAAGCGGCGTAGGCCTCTGCGCGCCGTCTTATTGCGCGCGAGCGAGCGCGCAGGAATGATCGAGCAGCCCTTCAGCGGTGCCTGTGCCGCCTTCCACGTCCAGCCCGCTATTGACGACGAGCCAGCCGTCGCGCGCGGTGTCGGCGCCGGCGCCGGTCACGAGGATCGTCTGCACCGCCATGCTTTGCTTCGGCCCCAGATCGCGCTCGACCACGCGGAACGGATTGCCTTGATCGGCGAGGCTCATCACGCGCGTAACGCGATAGCGCTTGCCGTCCAGCGTCGTCCAGCGCCACGTGCCGGGCGCGTCGTGGCGATACGGCGCGAGCGCGTCGGCAATATCGTTGCGCATGCAATCGACGTGGATATGCAACTGGTTCTGCGAGCGCCGCTGCGACGAATTGATTTCGAGGCCGAGTTGAGTGGGCGCGAGCGTCGCCTTCAGCCTGGCGTCCACGTAACGTCCCGCGGACCACGCGCCAACCCAGTATTCGGGCGAGCCGCCATAGAGAATCTCGGGGGTTTCGATGCCCGTCACGCGGTCGGTCGGTATCAGCAGATATTGCGCGCGTCCGTTGATGTCTTTGAGCACGGCATAGCGCTTCTGGAAATCGACGCTCGTGCAGGGGCCGGGATCGCCTTTGTCGCGCGCATTCGGCACACATTGTTCGCCGACGACCTTCCAGAGTCCGCTTGAGTCGAGCGTCGAAAGACGCGCGCAACTAGTGGCGAACAACACGGCGGCCAATGCGGCAGCCAACGAAGCGAAACGCGCAGCACGCGCGGAGGCGACAGCAAAGGAAACGTGAGGCATCGGCGCTAAACAGAGATGTCGGGCAAATCGGAAATGGGCCGCGCGATGCGCTCGCGCGGGCTCGCCTTGCTGCCGCGAGTGTAGCCGATGCAATGTGGCGTGTTTATTTACGGCGCGGATGAAACGTGACGGGTTGCTCGCGCGATGCCGCGCCGGCGCTCAGGGTTGCATCGGCGGGCCCGCAGGTTCCGCACGTATCGCAGCCATCGCCGCAATTGCCGGTGGCGCCTTTGGGTTGCACGAAGCGCCCCATGCGTTGCGCGAAGGCGCCGCGTTGCGGCCGCAGCAGCACCGCCGCGGCGGCGGCTTGCCAGCGCGTGCTCGTTTTCGGCGCGAGCTTGCGCAGCGCGGTCCAGAGGCTCGCCGCCACCAGCAGCGCGATAACCGCATATTGGACAACGAGACTCGTGCTCATAGGAAGCGGCTCGCGATCTGGTACGTGATGAATGAGGCCGCGTAGGCCACCACGAACATATAGCTGAACGAGATCGCCGCGGCGCGCCACGAACGCGTCTCGCGGCGGATCACGGCGAGCGTCGACATGCATTGCGGCGCGAACGCGAACCACACCATCAGCGACAGCGCGCTGGCCACGGAAAAGTTTTGCGCGAGCGTGTGGCCGAGCGCGGCAATGTCGCCGTCGCCGCTCGCCACCGAGTAGACCGTCGCCAGCGCGGCCACCGCCGTTTCGCGCGCGGCGAACGCGGGGATGAGCGCGAGGCTCATCTGCCAGTTGAAGCCGAGCGGCGCGAACGGCCATTGCAGCGCGCGGCCCAGATAGCCCGCGATCGTGTAGTCGATGGCCGGTTGCGTCGCGCCATCGGGCGGCGAGGGGAACGTGGAGATGAACCACATCAGCACGGTCAGCGCGAGGATGATGCCGGTCAGGCGCTTCAAAAAGATCGAGCCGCGCTCCCACAAGCCGATGGCGATGTCGCGCGCGCGCGGCAGGCGGTACGAGGGCAACTCCATCAGCAGCGCATGTTCGCCGTGATCGCGGCGCATTTTCTTCATGACCCAGCCCACCGCCATCGCGCCCGCGATGCCAGCCACATACAGCGCGAACAGCACGAGCCCTTGCAGGTTGAACACGCCGAGGATCAGCCGGTGCGGAATGAATGCGCCGATCAGGAGCGCGTAGACGGGCAGCCGCGCCGAGCACGTCATGAGCGGCGCAACGAGTATCGTGGCGAGCCGGTCGCGCGGATCGGAGATGCTGCGCGTGCCCATCACGCCCGGAATCGCGCACGCGAAGCTCGAGAGTAGTGGAATGAACGAGCGGCCCGTCAGGCCCACGGAGACCATCATGCGGTCGAGCAGGAAGGCCGCGCGCGGCAGGTAACCCGACTCCTCCAGCACGAGGATGAAGAAGAACAGCACGAGAATCTCGGGCAAAAAGCCGAGCACCGTGCCCACGCCGCCGAACAGCGCATCGGTGACGAGGCTGCGCAGCGGGCCGTCGGGCAGCGCCGCGCCCACCACGCCGCCAAGCCAGCCAAAGCCGTCGCCGATGGCGTCGGTGAGCGGCTTGCCGAGCGAATAGACGGCCTGGAACACCAGGAACATCACCGCCGCGAGAATCAGCGGGCCGAACACCGGATGCAGGGCGAAGCGGTCGATGGCATCGTCGCGCGCATCGGTGGCGCGCGGCATGGTCACGGTAGCGGCAAGAATGCGCCGCACCGTGGCGTGCGCATCGGCGTCGCCGTCGTTCGTGCTGCCTTCGTGTGATGCGGGCACAGCATCGTTGCCCACGCGCTCTATTAGATCGATAAGTCCGTGCGCGCCGCCGCGCCGTACGGCTACGGTTTCGACCACGGGCATGCCGAGTTCGCGCGAAAGCGCGGCGACATCGACCACTACGCCACGGCGTCGCGCGGCGTCCATCATGTTGAGCGCCAGCACGACCGGACGGCCCATGTGCTTGACTTCGAGCACGAAGCGCAGATGCAGGCGCAGGTTGGTGGCGTCGGCCACGCAGACGATCAGGTCGGGCGCGGCCTCGCCCGGATAGCGGCCGAGCAGCACGTCGCGGGTGACGCACTCGTCGGGGCTGGTCGATTCGAAACTGTAGGCGCCGGGCAGGTCGAGCACCTGGATATGGCGCCCGCCTGGCGTGGCGAAGCGGCCTTCCTTGCGCTCGACAGTCACGCCCGCGTAGTTCGCCACCTTCTGGCGCGCGCCCGTGAGCAGATTGAAGAGCGCGGTCTTGCCGCAATTGGGATTGCCGACGAGGGCGATGCGCAGCGGTGCCTGGCTCATGCGGCGGCTCCCGTGCCGGCGTTCAGGCTCACGCTCACGCGCTGTGCCTCCGCGCGGCGCAGCGCGAAGCGCGTCGAGCCGATCTGCACGAGCAGCGGGTCGGCGCCCCATGGCGCGCGCGCCACCACGCGCACGGGCTCGCCGGAGACGAAGCCGAGGTCGCGCAGACGCTGGGCGATCGGGTCGTGCGCCGAGACGTCCTCGACGTCCTCGACCCAGGCACTGGCATTCTTGGGCAGATCGGTCAACCGCATGGGGAATTCTGTCGTCTTGAAATGAGAACGGTTCTCATTGTAACGGCGATGCGGAGGCTTGGGTGCGCAGCCGGACAGGCTGCTATCGACGCGAAAGGCGCGCTGGCTGGGGATCGGGCGCCCGGGCGGGGAGCGGACGGCTTAGTGTGCCGATATGCCGCATCGAAGCGCCCCGGCCTCCAGCGCGTCTTCAGCACGTTCAGAACTTCGGGCCGGAAGTCGAATCGACCTTGGCGCAACTGCCGCTAAAGTCCTCGAATCCGCTCGCCAGCGTAAGCTGGCCGGTCATGCGGTCGATGCGGACCTTGGGCTTGTTGAGCGCGTTCAAGTGCAGGATGCCAGTTATTTCCCGGTCGCCGACGAACGCGTTCTCGAGCGCGAACCAGCCCTCCTGCGCGCTGTTGAGCTTCGGCACGAGATCGTGCGGCAGCTTCATTCTTACGCTGCCGCCGGCTATCTCGACGTTCACCGCGCCGCTGAATGGCCGATGCGAGGTCGTCGAACTGCTCGTGCTCTTCGTATAGCTGTGCGTCTTCTCGTCGTACACCATGCCGTTCGAAACTTGCGAGTCCAGCACCGTGCCCGATCCCTGGCAGAGTAGCGCCGTGGTGCTCTGTGCATGGGCGACCTGTACGCCGATTGATGCGAATGCAAGACCGGCGATCAGCACTTTGGAAGCGATCATGAGACTTTTCCTTATGGTTGAATCGTGGCTCCTGAAGCGCAACGATTTTCCCATGACAAGGTTTTCCGCACGCGCAAATCGTCCCTGAACGCGCAGCGCCCGGCACGCCCGGATGAGTCGACGTAATGCCCGAAATTGGCGAGAATGCTGCGCGGGAATCTTCATGAGTCAGGCGCCGTCGGTGGCGCCGCTGCTCAATCTGGAAATCAAAATGAAACGACTGCTACTCGCCGCGCTCGCGGCCGCCCTCGCCACCGCCTCGCTCGTCACGGGCGCGCACGCGCAAAGCAATGCGTCCGGGCCACTCGCCACACCGTCGGGCGAGCTGCAATTCGTGCGCGACGATCGCGATTTTGTGGCGATGCTCAACAGGGAAAAATTCGATCGCTTCGACGCCAAGACGCTCATGCATTTCGACGAGGTTGGCGGCGAGAACGGCACGATCACGCGCACGCTCGTGCAGACGGCTTACGGTCCGGTGGTGTACGACCTGCGCCGCAATCCGCCGCTCGTGCAGCGCGCGAACGTGCGCATGACGGTCAAGCGCGTGTTCTGGCAGCCCGACGAAGCCGTGATGCAGAGCCCGGAAGGCTGGTTCCGGCTCAAGAACGGCACGTTGACAAAGCTGCAATCGACGAAGACGACGTACCACTGATCGATCACGCGCGCACCGTCGCCGCTGTCTTGCGGTTTGGGCGCGGCGCGCGCGGGTCAGCCACTCAAGCCGTCACTGTGCGACCGGCACCGTGACGTCGGAGCCAAACCAGTGCTCCGAAATCTTCTTGAGCGTGCCGTCTTGCTTCAGCGAAGTGAGCGCGTCGTTGAGCGCTTTCTCGAACTTCGGATTGCCCTTGCGGAATGGGATGCCCATGTCCTGATTGGCGCCCTTGAGCACCGCGCCCGGGCGCAGCGGCAACTGTGAAGTCTTGATGATGTACGGCAGCATCAAACGGTCGTCGATGGTGGCGTCGATGCGCTTCGCGGCCAGGTCGCGCAGTTTCTCCGGCGCGCCCGGATAGGTCTGCACGTTGATGCCCTGCACGGCGCGCGCCATCTGGTCGTAGTTCGTGCCGAGCGTGACGCCGAGTTTCTTGTCGCCCTTGAACTCGTCGAGCGACTTGAATTCGCGCTTGTCATCGGCGCGCTGGATCAGCTGCGCGGCGGAATACGTATAAGGCTGGCTGAAATCGAGCGCCTGCTGGCGTTGCGGCGTGATGGTCACCTGATTGACGATCACGTCGAACTTCCCGGCCTGCAGCGCCGCGATAATGCCGCTCCATTCGGTCGGAATGAATTCCGGCTTCACGCCGAGCTTGGCCGCCACGGCTTTCGCGACGTCGACGTCGAAGCCCACGAGCTCACCCTTGCTGTCCCGGGAGTCGAACGGAGGATAGGTGCCTTCGAGGCCGATCTTGAGCACGCCGGCTTGTTTGACGCTGTCCAGCAGGTCTTCCGCATGGGCGGCAACGGCCGTGAGGCCAAAAGCCGATGCGGCAAGCACGCTGGTAAGGAGGAGCTTCGATAGCTTCATGGCACGTCTCCTGTTTCTTCGAATAGAGGACTGCGGTGGAGTGCGCGATACCGCGCGAAGGCATATTACCGCGTCAAATTTCCGGTGCTGGCAGCGTTCCCAAAATCTCTTCGAAGGCGAGCCCGATGGCGAGCAGCCGGCGGTCGCTGCCGGTCGGGCCGTCGAGTTCGAGGCCGACTGGGAGGCGCGCATCGGTGAGCCCCGCCGGCAGCGCGAGGCCCGGAATGCCCGCGTTGCTCGCGGGATCGGTATTGCGCAAATACGCTTCCAGTTCGTCGATGGGCGCACCGCCGTCGATCGACACGCTCGACGATCCCCTCACCCCGTCGATGCGCACCGCCGCGAGCCGCGTCGTCGGAAACAGCAGCGCGTCGAGGCCGCTGGCGGCGAAGGTCTGCGCATAGAGCTGCTGCAGACGCGGACGCCAGAGCGTCATCGCCGTGGGGTAGTCGCCGCCACGCGCGTCGGCGAGGATCGCGTCGTAGGCCGCGCGCACGTCCGGGCTCGCGATGCGCGCCGCCACATCCCTGACGGTCCGCGCACCCGTATGGTTCGCGTCGAGCCACGCCTGCAAGTCCTCGATCGGTTCGTGCAGCGCGATGGCCATGCTCACGCGGTCGTTGAGCGCGAAAATTTCGCTCATTTCCACGGGCACGAGCGTCACGCCGGCCGCTTCGAGTTTTGCGAGCGCCGCGCGCGCCACGCGCTCGGTGGCGGCTTCCAGACCCGACCAGAACGGCGCGGGCAAACCCACGCGCAGGTTTGTCACGGCGGCTTGGGCGAGCGGGCCATGCCCGGTGATCACGCCGTCGATGAGCGCGATATCGGCGACGGTGCGCGCCATCGGCCCCACGGTGTCGCGCGTGTGGCTGATCGGCACGACGGCGTGCGGGTCGTGGTAGCGGCGCTGCGTGCCGCCGTCGCCCACGCTCGGGCGCAAGCCGACGATGCCGCACAGCGCGGCGGGAATGCGCGTGGAGCCGCCGGTATCGGTGCCAAGCCCGGCCGGCACGATGCGCGCCGCAATGGCGGCGGCCGTGCCGCCCGACGAGCCGCCGGGGATTCGTTCGGGATCCCAGGGATTGCGCACGGGGCCCGCATGCGGTGCGAGATTGGTGCTGGTGATGCCGAACGCGAGCTCGTGCATGTTGGCCTTGCCGAGCAGAACCGCGCCCGCGTCCACGAGCCGCTGCACCGAGGGCGCGTGGCGCGCGGGCATGAAGCCTTCGAGCGCGGGCGTGCCCGCCGAGGTTTGCAGGCCGCGCGTGTTGATGTTGTCCTTCACGACCACGGGCAGCCCGGCCAGCGGCAGATGCGTGCGCTCATTCGGGCCGAGCGCATCGATGCGTTGCGCGGCGGCGAGCGCGCCTTCCACGTCGAGCGTTGTGAGCGCATTGAGGTTTTCCAGCGCCTGGGCACGCGCGAGCAAGGTGGCGACGTAGTCGGTGGCCTTGATCCGCCCTTCGCGAATGGCAGCAACCGCTTGCGTCGCGCTCAGTTCCAGTTGCTGGTCGACAGTCCAGGTCATGCGGTTTCCTCCGCGTGCGGCCGTGTTGGCGGCGCCCGCTATGGCTTCATGAAGCGCAGCGCAAGGCGGGCGAGCGCGGGAACGAGGGTCGGGCGCAAGAGCCGCGAATCGTAGCCGCTCATGCGCTGCTGGTCTTCGCGCAGACACAGTTCGATCATCTCGCGCAGCTTGAGCGAGTCGCCCAGCACTTCGCGGTTGGCGGGCAGGAAGTTCGAGTCGTGCGCAACGCCTTCGGCATCGATGCCGCGCGCAATCGCCACGCGGTCCCACACCAGTTTGATCCAGATTGCCGCGACTTTCAGCGAGTGCCAGGGCCGGCGCCACCAGGGCAGATTCTTGCGATACCACGCCACCCAGTTCACGAAAAAGAGGATGTGGCGCGCTTCTTCCTGAATCACGGGTTCGAAGGTTTCGACGAGCGCCGCAGGGAAAAATCCCGAGCGCTGCGCCGAGCGGAACAGGCCGAACGCAAAGAAGCTGTCGATGCATTCGCTGTAGCCCGTGAACATCCACGCCCATTCGGGGTCTTGCGGCGGTGGGTAATGGGGTTCGGGCGCGAGGGTGATGCCGTAGGCCTCGACGAGATGCGAGAGCACGACCTTGTGGCGCGCTTCCTCGTCGCCGTCCATTTCGATGGCGGCGCGCAGGAGCGGATCGCTCACGGTGGCCGCGTAGGTTTTCACGCGGATCGACGCACGGCCTTCGGTCTGCACCGCAATGTCCCAGACCGGCAGCGAAGTCAGCCGCCGCAGCGCGTCGGGCTCGAGCTTCGGCCAGTCGAGCACGGCCGGGCGATAGGGATCGTGCGTGTCCAGCAGCATCCGGCAGAACATCTTCCGGTGCTCTTTCGATCCGATCCGGATCGGCCCTGGCGTGGCATGAGTCCAGTGCCGCAGCGCGGCATCCTGGGCGGCGAAGGCGCTGTCTTCGTCGCTTGCGCCTTCAGCTGAATGCGTCAGGGTGTCGGACATTGAGCTTATCGGATGACGGTGATTTGACTCCTATTCTGTCATATCTGTAAGGGATGGGAAGACCTCACGCGCAGCGCCGCCGTTCGTCGATCCACATGCGCGCCCAGCGGCATGCGTAGGCGAGTGCGTGGCGTTCGTCGAAAAAATAGTCGAGCGCGTCGAACGAGACGAGCACGCAGCGCAGCGTGTCCGTCGTGCGCGCGGGAGTCGCTGTACTTGCGCCGGACGCGGTCGCGGCCTGCGAGGACGTTTGAGTGGCTGCAAGCGGGCCGATCGTGAGATTGGCGGCGTACAGGCCGTTGGGAAGCCGCTGGGCGCTCGGTGCGACTTCGTAGCCTTTGTAACGGATAGGTGCGTTCATGGCTTGTGGATCCTGCTGGTACGTCCTGCCTGGGTGCGTGTTACGCATGGGCGCCTCGTTGCTCGTATGCCGGTACGGGGGAAGCGTAGGGGCTACGATGCGCGCTTGGAACCAATCATTCGTCGCAAGCTAATCACGGGTGGCCGGGTACGGTCAGCAGAATGATCCGGATGAGGCGAGATTACGGTTTGCCTTCAATGTGGCTCGCGTGGCGCGGGGCGTCTGTGGGCTGGATGACGCAACGCGCATGCCTGTGTGCGCCAGCGCGCAAAGCGCGCAGCGTGGGGAAATACGGGCGGATCGGGGCTCGTGCAGAGGGCGCCGCGGCGCGCGCATGGCGCGCCGGCGACGGCGACGAACTAAACCGCGACGCTCAGGTGGTCCTCATTGCGGGCCGCGCCGGCACCCGCCGCAATCGCGAGCGCGGCGCCGGCCTGCGAGGCCGCGTGCTGCTTATCGGACGCAAGCCCGGATCCAAGCCCGGATCCAAGCCCGAAAGCGAGCGCGAACTGCGCGGCTTGCTGGCCGACCGTGAAAAGTTGATCGACCACTTTCTCGTCCGAGCATTGATGCGCGCTGTCGAAGCGCGTCTCCAGCGTGTTGATGCCAGCGCCGAACGGCGTCGGCCAGCCGCGCAGCGCGTGCACGATCGAGCGCAGCGAAGTGAGCACCGAGCCGGTGGCCTGCCAGCCATAGGCGGCCACGATGCAGCCCACGGCGCGGCCGTCGAGATACGGGCGCGCATCGGCGCGAAGTTCCTCGAGCGTGTCGAGCGCGTTCTTCACGAGGCCGGAGACGCCGCCGTGATAGCCGGGCGTGGCGATGATGACGGCGTCCGCCGCGCGCACGGCTTCGATCAGCTCGCGCTGGGCGTCGGTGAGCGTGGCGTTTTCGGGTGCGTAATGGGGCAGGCTGTGCAGGAAGGTGCCGCCGAACAACCGCGTGCGTGCGCCGGCCTGCTCCGCGCCGCGCAGCGCGAAGGCGAGCGCGCGCTCGGTCGACGACGCTTCGCGCGTCGTGCCGCCAATGCCGACGACGAGCGGGCGGTGTCTGGAATCGGTGATGCTCAAGGGGTACTCCTGGGATTCATGGCCGGGTCGAGGCCCAAAACGCCATCTTAGTGAGCACGCCGCGCTGCGCGAAACGACTTTTTTTTCTAAGGATATGCCCACGGGGTGGGTTGGCTGTGCATCCCGCCCGCCATATGCATAGCTGAAAGCAATGGTTGGCCCGACTCAAGAGCGACGGTTACGATGAAACCGTCTCCTGTCGATGGGACTTGGCGCTTTAGCTGTCGACCGGAGTTAGTGCTTTAGCGCTTACTCCGGTCCCATGCAAAGCGCTTAGTCCCATTCCATGCAGAGCACATGAGCATCTCCTTGACATGGGATTCAGCCCCGCACCGCAAGGTGACGGGGCTTTTTTTTCTGCGAATTTTCTCTGCTAGCGGGCCTGGGGACGGCGGCGTTCAGCGCGCGCCAGCGGCGGACGGCGCGGTGGCCGGAACAGTGGCCAAGGGCATGAGCGGGCTTTGCCCACGGTGTGCGGGCGCGGCATAGCTCACTTGCAGGACGTTGCCGTCGGGACCGATCTGCGGCGGGATGAAGGGCGTGCGGTCGCGGTTCGACTTCGAGCCGTTGGGCGCAGCGTTGTTGGGCAGCATCGGCACGCTAGCCGCCGATGCGCGCACTGCGGGCTCGGCCACCTTGCGCGTGCCGAGCCGCCCGGCGCTGGCGAGCTTGTGCTTCGTGCCGTGGTGCGCGTGCGCCTTCTTGTCGGGCGTGGACGGATGCGCGCCGGGCACGCGTGCCTCGGGCGGATTCCAGACCTCGGTGTAATGTTCCCCAGCGAGCGCGGTGGATGCGAGGACGCACAACAAGGTCCCCGTCAAAATGAATCGCACGTCGTGATCTCCGTATCGGTGAGCAGACCCGCCTTGCCGCATCGGCCTCGCGTGGTGCGAGGCTGGCGTGCCCGCCCGAGGGAGGGACGCGGGGCGGCGCTGGGGGTCGGCTGCACGCACTGTACATTCGTACAGAGGTGAATGCAAACGTTTGACGGACCATCCCGCGCCGATGTTGCGTGGATGTTGCGCGGGGGTTGCGCTGTCGTTGCGTTGGCGTTGCGTTGGCGTTGCGTCGATACGGTAATCGATGTGCGAGGCCTCGGGCTCAGGCCTGCGGCGTGGCGCGGCCGTGCCGGCCGAGCCAGTGGCCATAGCTGCGCGGCGAGAAAGCGAGCGTGAGCACGATCATCGCGGAGATGGAAATCGCGAGCATGATCCACGCGCCCGTGAAGCTGCCGGTGAGGTCGCGCATGCGGCCGGCGACGACCGGCGTGATTGCCGCGATCACGAAGCCGAGCCCCTGCATGAACGCGACGAGGCTGGCGGCGACGCGGTGGTCGCCCGAGTGGTCGAGCGCGGTCACGAGCGAGACCGAGAAGGTGCCGCCGAGGCCAGCACCCGCGAATGCGACCCATAGGACCGGAGCGGCCTCGGGCCAGGCCGTGAGGCCGACAATGCCGATCAGCTGCGAGGCAAGCCCGGCGATGAGCCAGGGGCGGCGGTCCGCGAAGCGGGCTGCCGCGAGCGGCAGCAGCAGCGCGCAGACGGCCTGGAAGACGGTCATGGCGGCGAGCAGCGAGCCGCTTGCCGCGACGCTTGCACCGTGTTGCTGATAGTACGCGGGCAGCCAGGCCACGAGGCTCGTATAGCCGCCGTTCACGAGGCCGAAATGCAGGCCGAGCGTCCACGCGCGGCGCTTGCGCCAGACCGGCACGTGGGTGGCGCTTGTTCCCGTATTGGTAGCCTGCTTGGAGCGGGTTTGCGCGCCGCGGTTGAGTCCGACCCACAGCGCGAGCGCGGCGAGCGCGGGCAGGGCCCAGACCGCGAGCCCCGTGTGCCACGAGCCGCCGAGGCGCGCGGCCAGCGGGCTCAGGCTCGCGCCAAGGCCGCCGCCGCCCATGATGGATGCCGAAAAGAGCCCCATCGCGAGCGGCACGCGGTGCGCGAAGCGTTGCTTCATCACGGCGGGCAGCAGCGCCTGAATGGCCGCGACACCCGCGCCGGCGGCAGTGGCGGTGAGCATGAGCGCGCCGCCCGTCGAGGCGAACGCGCGCGCGCCGCACGCCGCCGCGATCGCGATGAGGCCGAGCGCCACGCCGCGCGTCTCGCCCAGACGCCGCGCGAGCATGCCGGTGCCGAACGCGCCCAGCCCCATCGCGACAACGGGCAGGCTCGTGAGCAGCGACGCGCCGTAGAACGACAGGCCGGTGGCCTCGCGGATGGTTGCCATGAGCGGGCTGATCGACGTGAGCAGCGGCCGCAGATTCAACCCGATGGCGACGATGGCGGCATACCAGACGAGCTCGCTCGTGCGCGCCGACACGGCCGTGGCGCGCTGGCAGGAGTCAAAAGGGTCGGAAGTCGTGCTCATCGGGTCAACCTTAATTGCAACTTTTGGTTGACCATTATACAAATTAATTGTCAACCATCATGGGCGTCACTGCTATGCCGGGTATAGCGCGGGAAATCGTGGTGGCGCGCGCGCCGCGTATATCGCCGGTGGGTGCGCGTCGCTACAATGCCGCCTGATTCCGTCCGTAAGCGCGATTTCACATGGCTTCCACAACAAGATCAGCACGATCCGCCCGCGCGGGCGAGCCGCCTCACGTTGCTCATATCGACGAGGCAATCGGCAAATCCACCGGGCCTGTTCCGGGCGAAAGCGCTGACGACGTCGAAGCGCTCGTCTACGCCTCGATCAACTCGGCGCTGCTGCAAGGCAAGCTCGCGCCGGGCCAGCAGCTCGTGGAGCGCGAGCTCGCGGCCGCGTTCGGCTGCACGCGCGGCGCGCTGCGAAAGGTGCTCGCGCGCCTCGGCTTCGAGGGCAAGCTCGTGCTTGAACCCAATCGCGGCGCATTCGTGCCGTCGCCATCTGAAGAAGATATTCGCGCGACCTATCGGGCGCGCCAGGTGGTGGAGGCAGGCGTGGCCGTGACGCTGTGCGGTGCGCTCGACGCGGGCATGCGCCGCACGCTCGCCGAGCACGTGCGCAGCGAAAAGAAGGCGCTGCGCGAGGGCCGCGTGGACGAAGCGGTGCGCCTCGCGGGCCAGTTCCATCTGATCCTGACCGAGCTCGCGGGCGGCGCGGCGCTGGTGACGGCGCTCGCGCAGCTCGTCGCGCGCACGGAGCTCTACAAGGCGCTGTTCGATCCGTCGAAGGCCACCTCGTGCGCACCCGACGAGCACGAGCAGATCATCGCGGCACTGGAGGCCGGCGACCAGGCGGCGGCGCTCGCGACCCTGCGCGAGCACCTCGCCGAGATCGAGGAGCGTGTGGTGCGCCAGGCGCGTGCGCGCGGGGGGCGCGACCTGAAGGCCGTGTTTGCCGATATCGCGACTTGAGCGCCGACGAGCGCCGGCGAGGGCCCATGAACGCCTTGCCCCGCTTGCCGGCTACTTCTGCTGTTCGCGTTCGCGCCTGAAAAATTCGAGTTCTTCCGCCATGGCGCGCGCGACCGCTGGGCGCTCGCGCATGCGTCGCGCGTAATCGGCCACGGCGGGCCAGCGCGCGAGATCGATGCCGGCATACGGCGCCCAGTTGAGCACGGTGACGAGATAGGCATCGGCGACGCTGAACGCATCGAGCAACCAGGCGCGCCCCGCAAGATGCGCTTCGAGCAGTGCGAAGCGTCGCTCCACCTTGTCGCGCGCATAGCGCTTCACCGGCTCTTCCACGCCTTGCCCCAACAGCGGCACGAACACGGCCTTATGCAGCTCCGTGCCGATAAAGCCGAGCCACTCCTGCATGCGTGCACGTTCGCGCGTGCCGGCGGGCGGCGCGAGCTGTGCCTGCGGGAAGCGGTCGGCGACCCACGGCAGCACGGCGGTGTTCTCGGTCAGCATCCAGCCATCGTCCTCCCGCAGCACCGGCACCTGGCCGAGCGCGGTGACGGCGTAAAAGTCGCCGCCCTCCGCCATGCGTTTGGACTGCGTATCGACTTGAATGAAACGGGCGGTTGCGTTTGCTTCATAGAGCGCGATGCGCGTGGCGAGCGAGCACGCGAGCGGCGAAAAGTACAGTTCCATCGTCATCCTCCTTGGTGGATTTTTGTACTATAGTGAACAAAAATAGCCGTTCCAATATTTCTATGCAATCCAGTACAAAAAAGGATAGCCGCCCGCGCGGGCGGCCCCGCGCCTACGATCCCGAGGAGGCGCTCGCGCATGCACGCGACACCTTCTGGCATAGCGGCTACGCGGGCACCTCGCTGGACGACCTGAGTGCGGCGACCGGCATGAACCGGCCCAGCCTTTATGCAGCGTTCGGCGACAAGCATGCACTCTACTTGTTGACGGTCGAGCGCTACATCGAAGCGGGCCGCGCGGCGATGGAAGCCGCGCTCGACGAGACGCTGCCGCTGGCCGAGGCGCTGCTGCGCGTCTTCGATGGTGCGCTCACGTGGTATTTGCCGCCGCGCGCAGCGCAGCGCGGGTGTTTGCTGATCGGCACGGCGGCGGTCGAGGCGGTGGCCGACGAGGCGGTGCGCGAGCGCCTCGCGGCAGGCTTGCGCGCGTTCGACTTCGCGTTCGAGCGGCGTTTGCGGCACGCCGTGCAGCAAGGCGAATTGCCGGCGAATGCCGACCCGGCGGCGCTGGCACGCGTGGCGTCGGCGCTGCTGCACAGCACCGCGCTGCGCGCGCGTGCGGGCGAACCGCATGCAACGTTGCGCGCGACGGCGGTGGCCGGCGTGGCGCTGATCTGCGGCACGCCGGCGCAGGCCGATCCGCCCTCGGGGACGCCCCCGTTCCGTTGTTAAACTACGCATCTTGCGCGATTGGCGCGATCGACTGGGGGACGGCAATGGTGCGTTATCGGCACTTCAAGGGTGGCATTTACGAACTGGTTTGCGAGGCGACGCTCGAATCCGATCCCTCGGTCACGATGATCGTGTACCGGGCCGCGAACGGCACGATCTGGACGCGGCCCGCCTCCGTTTTCTTCGAACAGGTCGAATTCGAAGGCGCACTTGTGCCGCGATTCGCGCCCGTCAACTAACGCTTTCTACTGATGAGGTTTGCCCCGCAATGCGTCTACTGATTGCACTCGTTTTGCCCTGGTTGCTGTTTTTCACGATTGGCCGCCCGATTGCCGGCGTCGTCTGCCTGATCCTGCAATGCACGTTGATCGGCTGGATTCCCGCCGCCATCTGGGCCGCGTATTCGCTCAGCCAATTCAAGACCGATCGGAAGATCGACGCCGCGATGGGCCGCCGTAACTAAATACAAATCATGAAGTGGATGGATGGTGGATTAGGGGGACTGGGCCGGCCGCACGGTTACATTCTTAACTCATGCTCACAATTCAGCGAGAACCTAAGACGAGCGCCACTTTCTTACAAACGGAAAGGAGGCTTCGTCATGTTCAAGTATGCGCTGATGGCTGGCGCTGTCGCCCTGCTCGCAGGGTGTGTGGCGCCGGGTTACGACAACTACGGTTATGGTCAACCTGGTTATGACAATTACGGCTACGCGCCGGGCTATGGCCAGCCGGTGTACGGCGGCGTGAATGTCGGCATCTGGGGCGGCGGGGATAGTTACCGCGACAATGATCGCCGTGGCTGGAACGACAGCGGCCGCGGTGGATGGTGGGGCCGGCCCAGCGCCGATTCGAACAACTGGCACGGCGGCGGCGGTCGCGGTGGCGATTCGAACGGCTGGCGCGGCGGCGGCGGTAACCGTGGTGGCGATTCGAACGGTTGGCGCGGCGGTGGTAACCGTGGTGGCGATTCGAACAGTTGGCACGGCGGCGGTGGTAACCGTAGCGCCGATTCGAACGGTTCGCGCGGCGGCGGCCGGGGTGGCGATTCGGGCGGCTGGCACGGCGGCGGAGCAGGCCGTGGCGGCGACGCGAATAGCTCGCGCGGAGGTGGCGGAGGCCGTGGCGGATCGTGGAGCAGTGGCCGTACTGGCAATGGCAACGGCGATGGAGACATCCACGAGAGCCGTCACTGACCGTTACAGCGGATCACGTCGGCTCGGTGCGCCGATCATCAATTGTAAAAACAATGAGGCCCGCCGCTCTCACGAGCGGCGGGCCTCATTTATTCTGCGCTACCTGGCTGGGGAAACTCAGGCGTAATCGCGGAGATTACTGACCCGACTGCGAGGTGCCGGTCGTCGACGGACCGTAAGCCGTATTGGTCTTTGCGGCGGCAATGCGCGCTTCTGCTGCTTGAATGTTTTGCGGATAGTGCATCCAGTCGCTCGGATCGTAGCCTGCTGCGCGCAGTTGGGCGAGCTCGGCGCGAACGTCCGCGCGCGTGAGAGGTTGCTGTTGCTGCGATTGAGCAAACGAAAGAGCCGGAACGGCGACGATGGCGGCAAACACGGCTGCCTTGATAATCGACTTCATAACGATGACCTCCAAGTTCTTTATAAGTGGTTCGCACGATGGCGTGACCCATGGCGGCACTTTAGGCCTTCTTGCTCTAAGGGTAAATACTGATAAAACGAATTCAGTGTTCTTCTAAGTGAAATAATCCGAGCCGTGATTTGTCTGATTATTACGTTCAAGGGGGCGGATAGAAAATTGCCTTCGGTGCGGCATTCGAGCCACCAGGCGCGCGGATTATTGCAAATTTTGCAACTGGAATTCGCCACAATCGAGCTATATCCGGCATTGGCGCTTGCCTAGAATCCACTCAACGCCTGCACTGTGCGACACCATCACGCACCTCAGGCGATTCATACAATTTCGGAGGTAATCGTCATGAAGTCGCTCATTCAAGCCGTTGTCATCGCCACTGCCTGTGCCGCGCCGCTGGCCGCTTTCGCCCAGTCCGACCAAGGTCTCACGCGTGATCAGGTGCGCGCCCAGCTCGTCGAGTTCCAGCAGACCCAGCGCAATCAGAACGTGGTTACGGCAGCCGTGGCCACGCCCGTTACTCAAGGCGACAGCGCCTATGGCGGCGTGAGCAGCTCGACCTCGATGGCCGGCGCACGCTATGTCTCCGAGGCGGCTCGCACGGGTTCGCAATCGGTGTACTTCGGCGGCCAGTAACGCTGTCCGCCGGGACACCGGCCACCGGAGCGCCGGCCGCCGGAGCGCCGGCCGCCCGGCTTCCGCACAAAACAACCGGCCCGCGATGTGACGTCGCGGGCCGGTTTCGTTTTGGGGCGGGCAAGGCCTGCGAAAACTACAAAAGCTCCGCGTCCGGCACGTCGAGCACGAGATCCGTGCGCGCCACGGCTACGCAGCTCAGCACATAGCCCTCGGCCTTTTCTTCGCGCGACAGGCCCGGCCATTCGATCGTGAAGCTCGCCTCGCCGCTCACGACGCGGCACAGGCAGGTGCGGCACGTGCCATTGCGGCACAGGCGCGGCAGACGGATGCCGGCGAATGCGGCGGCCTCGAGCAGCGTGAGTTCGGGCGGCGCTTCGAACGTGCAGCCCAGCGGTTCCACGCGCACGAGCGGCACGGCTGGCGGCGCGGACAAATCATTGGCGCTCATGAAACCGATACCCCCAGCAGGTGACCCGCGCCCGCGGTGAACGCGGCGGCGGCGAGGCCGATGGCGATCTGCCGGAACGCCGAGAAAGCCGCGCTGCGTCCATTGAACAGCGACGTGAACACGCCAACCGCCGCGAGCCCGAGCGTGCTCAGCACGACGCACTGAATGATCGCCGCCGTGCCGTGCGCCCACAGGAACGCCGCCGTCGGAAACGCTGCGCCCAGCGCGAACAGGCAGAACGACACGGCTGCGGCCGTCCACGGATTGCCGCCCAGCTCCTTCGGATCGATGCCCAGTTCTTCGCGCGCGAGCGTGTTGAGCGCCTCGTCCTTGTCGCGCATGATCTGCGCGGCCACGCGGCGGGCCTCGTCGGCGTCGATGCCCTTGGCCTGGTAGATGAGCGCGAGTTCGTGGCGCTCGGCGTCGGGGGTGTGTTCGAGCTCGTCGGCTTCCTTGGCGAGCTGGGTGCGCGCGAGTTCGCGCGCGTTGGTCACCGAGAGCCATTCGCCGAGCGCCATCGAGCACGCCCCCGCGACCAGCCCGGCCAAGCCCGTCAGCAGGATCGCCCGGTTGGCGCTGCCCGCGCCGGCCACGCCCATGATCAGACAGAAGTTCGAGACCAGCCCGTCGTTCGCGCCGAGCACGGCGGCGCGCAGGTCGTTGCCCGAGGTTGCGCTCTTGTGCCACGACTCGGCGCCCGCGATCTGCGCCCCCCTCGACTGGCCGTGCGCGCGCTTGCTTGCAACGATCGACTGGACGATCGCGGCGTGCTGATGCTCCTGCGCCGAGAGCGTTTCCGCGCCGGGTTCGCGCGCGTAACGGTCGCGGTCGGCGTACTCGCCGGCGGCCACGGTGGGCAGCACGAGCGAGGGGCCGAACATGCGGGTGAGCGTCTGCAACAGATGGGTCTTCGCGCTGCGCCGGTGCGTGCGCACGCGCACGCCGTTGGCGGCGAGCTTGTCGTGCCAGACCTGGGCGTGCTCGCGCTCCGACGCTGCGAGCTCCGCGAAGATCTGGCGGCGGCCCGCGTCCTTTTCGACGGCGCTGAGCGTGTCGTAGACAGCGGCGCTGTCGAGTTCGTCGGCGAGATTGCGCCGGTAGCGGTGGAGTTCCTGGGCGGAGGCCATGGTGGGCGTGGGGAATACGTTTCAGCGAAGCTTAACCTGACTCGATTCGCCTCGCGTAGCCCTTCGCGCGCTTTCCGCGTACCTTCGTATACCTTAGCGCCGCCGCAGATGCCGATAGACCGTGTTGCGCGCGAGCCCCAGTTCGCGTGCCGCTGCCGAGACGTTGCCTTGGTGGCGTGAGAGCGCGTCGTCGATCAGGCGCGCCTGCCAGTCCGACAGGCGGGCGGGGCGTGAGGCATGGGCGCTTTCTTTTGGTGCGCAGGCCGCGAAGGTCGTGGGCGTAGCGGGCGTTTCGTTGATCGATGCGCCGGGGGCGTTGACGCCATCGTCGGCCGGCGCGCAGTCGTGCGCGAGATCCTCGGGCAGATGCGCGAGGTCGATGGCGTCCTCGCCTTCGGCCATGATCGCGGCGGTGCGCAGCACATTGGCGAGCTGACGCAGATTGCCCGGCCAGCGGCAGCGCGCGAAGCACGCGCGCACCTCGGGCGTGATGCGCGCGGGCGCGTCGGGGATTTCGCGCCGCACGTGCGCGAGCACGCGCGAGACGAGCGCGTCGAGATCGCTGCGCCCGGCCAGCGGCGGCAGCGTGACCGTGAGCCCGTTGATGCGGTAGTAGAGGTCCTCGCGGAAGGTCCCTTCGGCGATCATCGCGCGCAGGTCGCGATGCGTCGCGCAGACGATGCGCAAGTCGACCGGCACGGCGCGCGCGCCGCCTAGCGGCACGACCGAGCGTTCCTGGAGCACGCGCATGAGCCGCACTTGCTGCGCGAGCGGCATGTCGCCGATCTCGTCGAGAAACAGTGTGCCGCCGTGCGCCTGCACGATCTTGCCCGGGCTGCCGCGGCGTTTTGCGCCCGTGAAGGCGCCGTCTTCGTAACCGAACAGCTCGGCTTCGATCAGCGTGTCGGGCAGCGCCGCGCAGTTGAGCGCGATGAACGGCGCGTCGCGTCGCGGCGAATCCTGGTGCAGGGCCCGCGCGAGCCATTCCTTGCCGGTGCCGGTGCGGCCGAGCACGAGCACGGGGATGTCGCGTCCGCGCACGCGCGCGACGCGTTCGAGCACGGCGGCCACGCGTGCGTCGCCGGTGTCGAGGTCGGCGAGCGTGGGTTGCCAGGCCGCTGCGGTTGAGGGCGCACCAGCGGACTCTTTCTCGCCCGCGTGTGCAGGACGTGCAGTGCGTGCAGCAGGCCAGGCCGGCTGTGCGCCCGCGACTGCCGCGCCCGGCGTACCGCGTGCGAGTACGCGCACGCCGCTTGGGAGCGTGAGCGCGATGAGCTCGCCGCGCGGGTCGTTGCGCGCATGCATGAACTGCTGCATGAATGCGGGAAACGCCAGGCCGAACAGCGCCTCGAAGCCGCGCTGCTGCAACGCCGCGAGCGACGCGCCGAACTGGAACAGCGCGCTGCGGTTGGCGCACAACAGGGTGCCATCGGCGGCGAAGGCGGCCAGTCCTTCGTACAACGTACCGATGAATTCCGCGCGCGCATGAAATTGCAGCTGGATGGCGCCCGCGAATTCGGTGCCGAACAACTGGTTCTCGATCATCTGGGCCGACATGCGCACGAGCGCGAGCGTGTGCTTGTGAAAGCCATGCGATTCCCCGCTCACATCGAGCGCGCCCAGCGTGCGCCCCCACGGATCGGCGATGGTCGCGCACGAGCAGGTGAGGATGTGGTTCGCGTGCAGGAAGTGCTCGCCCGCGTGAATCGTGGTGGGCTGGCCGTCGACGAGCGCCGTGCCGATCGCATTGGTGCCGCGGTCGCGCTCGGCCCACGAGACGCCCGGGCTCAACGCCACGCGCCGCGCTTTCTCGACGAAGCCGGTGTCGCCGAGGCTGTGCAGGATCACGCCGTTGCGGTCGGTGAGCAGCACCATGCTTTCGGTATCGACGATCTGCGCGTGCAGCGCATCCATCACGGGCCGCGCCTGGGCGTAGAGCGTGCGATTCGCGTCGATCAGCTCGCGCAGATCGGTGCGGCCGAGCGGCTGGAAGTCCGGCGTTTCGGCTACGCGCAGACCGATGGCGCGCGAGCGCGCGTGCGCTTGCGCGATCATGTCCGAGCGAACCGCTTCGGGCGGCTTGACGGTGACGGAGGGGTGTCGTCGGGTCACGCGTGTCTCCAATCTTGATTCGACGCTGCGGCAGGCGCTGCGCCGCAGCATCGCGATGCGCGCCGGCATCGGTCGGGTCATGGTACAGGAAGGTGAGCGTGCGCTAAACCCGGGCGATTCCGGGCAAATTCAGCCGCTTGCAGCCGCTTGCAGCCGCTTGCAGCCGCTTGGGGACGGGTGCGGATGGCGCGATGCGGCACGCGCCTCACGTGCAGCTTGCCTTTGCGCGCGCGAGTGCCAGGATGAAGACAGGGGCGCGCGCATGCGCGCCCTGGCGGCAGCGCAGCAGGTATGACGGGGTCTTGGCGCGGCCGCGGCTCCTTGCGGAGGGGCGGTCATGGTCCAAGGCGAATTGAGGATCCTGGTGGCGGCGCTCGCCGTCTTTGTCGCGCTCGCGGGTCTCGCGGTCTCGATCCACGGCTTGCTCTTCGACGAGTCTCGGGTCGTGCTGTACGGCATGGCGATCGTGTCATGCGGCATCATCGCGTTCGTGGCGATGCTCACCGTGCACCCAAAGGACGTCGAGATCGAGCATCGCCGGCATCGCGAATCGTGAGTGCGCGCGATGTTGCGGTGCGCCATGCCGCACGCGGCGGCGGGAGTTGTTTGCTCGCGCAACGGCCAGTTCGCAAGACGTTGAAAAACGCCGAAAAAACCCGGCCGCGCAAATCTTTTCGCGCGTATGACAAAGTCAGCCTTGCGGGTTGCGGGAAGTGTCCTAAAGTGAATCCAGACGGCCGCCGCAATCGTGTCGAGCGTAGCGACACTTGCGGCGGTCGGCATTTAATCCGCGCGTATGCCAAGGAGGTGCATCGTACCCGCGCGGCCCGCTCACCCCAACCTAAGGCCATTCCCATGCAGATCCAGTTTCCGAATGAAGCGCCCGAATACTCGGGGCCCGATTTGACCTTGGCGTTTCCGGCAATGATCGATGGAGAGCGGGTGGAATGTACGATCACGGCGGCGGCGCTGGAAGACCACTTCGGCGCAGCCTCTCCGCGCGCGGAAGACATGCTTGACGCTTTCGATCACCATCGCGAGCGCATTGAGGCGGTCGCGCGCCGCCTGCTTTCCGAAACGCGCGCACAATGCCTTACGCTGCGCAGCGGCTACGTGCGCTTCGTGCAGGCGCACGGCGTGGCGTCCTGAGTTTTCCGTTGCTGGCGTCTTGAGATTCCCCCGCGACCTGTGAGAGGTCGCGGGGTGTTTCCGTTTGTCCGGCTCAATGTCCGGCTCAAGCTCGCGCTCGTGCGCGAGTCCGGGTCAGATCATGCGGCGCAGCGTGTTGTCGCGGAACATCACGTGGTGCGCGATGGCCGCGAGCGCGTGGATGCCGATGATCCAGTAGAACGCGTTGCCGATGAGTTCGTGCGCGGCCTTGACGGCCTTGCGCGCGACCGGATCCGCGCCCACCAGCACGATCTGCAGGTCGATGCCTGCGAGCGTGACCGGCTTGCCGCCCAGATTGATCGTCAGAATGCCGAGCAGCGGCTGCACGAAGATGAACACGTAAAGCGCCAGGTGCACGAGCCGCGAAAGAAACGTGAGCAGGCGGTTCGAATCGATGTCCTGCGGCGCGCCCTCCCACATGCGCCACACCAGGCGCAGCACCGCGAGCGCCAGCACGAGCGTGCCCGCCCAGAAGTGCACATTGCTCCAGAACACGCGGCTGTCCGACCCCTTGGGGCCGCGCACTTCGATGGCGAGATAGGCTAGCGCGACGAGCAGGAAGACAGCCCAGTGAAAGAAGATCGCGGGCTTCGAATAGCGTTCTGAGGAGGCGGGGTAGGTGGCCACGAGGCGGCTCCTTGGTGGATTGGATCGTTATCGTCGGGATGATCGAGTATCCGTATGATAAGGACGCCGCCGCGCACTGTGCGGCTGCGTGGCCGGAATCCTTGACGTGGCACCGCCGGATCCGGACCACGGGTGCACGCCGGCGGAGCGTGCGCCGCGTGAGCGCGGTAGGCGCTTACGCCGAGCCCAGGTAGAAGTAGCGGAACAGGAAGACCGCCGCGATGATCCAGACGATCAGGCGCACCTGGCGCGCGCGGCCGGTGAACAGCTTCAGGCCTGCATACGAGATGAAGCCGAAGGCCACGCCGTTCGCAATCGAATACGTGAACGGCATCGCGAGCGCCGTGAGCGCGGCGGGCACGACTTCGGTGGCGTCGTCCCACGGCAGTTCCGCGAGTTCGCGCAACATCAGGCACGACACGTAGAGCAGCGCCGGCGCCGTGGCGTAAGCGGGCACCACGCCCGCGAGCGGCGCGACGAACAGGCTCGCGAGGAACAGCACGGCCACGGTGAGCGCCGTCACGCCGGTGCGGCCGCCCGCCTGCACGCCCGAGGCGCTTTCGATATAGGCCGTGGTCGACGAGGTGCCGAGCACCGAGCCCGCGAGAATCGCGGTGCTGTCCGCGAGCAGCGCGCGGTTCAGGCGGTGCATCTTGCCGTGCACGAGCAGGCCCGCGCGGTTGGCCACGCCCATCAGCGTGCCGGTCGCGTCGAACAGCTCGACGAGGAAGAACACCAGCACCACGTTCAGGATGCCGGTCGAGAGCGCGGCCTTGACGTCGAGATGCGCGAAGGTCGGGGCGATCGAGGGTGGCGCCGAAAAGATGCCGTGGAACTCGTTGCCGCCGAAGAAGAACGAGAGGATCGTCACGCCCACGATGCCAATCAGGATCGCGCCGCGCACCTTGAGCACGTCGAGCGTGACGATGGCGAAAAAGCCGACGATTGCGAGCAGCGTGTGCGGGTCGTGCAGGTTGCCGAGTTCGACGAGCGTGGCCGGGCTTGCGACGATCACGCCGGACGTCTTGAGCGAGATGATCGCGAGAAAGAGGCCGATGCCCGCGGTGATCGCCACGCGAATCGAGTGCGGAATCCCGTTGATGATGGCTTCGCGCACGCGCAGCAGCGTGACCACGAAAAACAGGCACCCGGAGATGAACACCGCGCCGAGCGCCGCCTCCCACGTGAAGCCCATGCCCTTGACCACGGCGTACGCGAAGTACGCGTTCAGGCCCATGCCGGGCGCGAGCGCGATCGGATAGTTCGCGTAGAGCCCCATGATGATCGAGGCGAGCGCCGAGACCAGACAGGTGGCGACGAACACAGCGTCCTTGGGCATGCCGGCATCGCCGAGAATCGCCGGGTTCACGAAAATGATGTACGCCATCGTGAGGAAGGTGGTGAAGCCGGCTAGCACTTCGGTGCGCAGGTTCGTGCCTGCTTCTTCGAATCCGAAATAGCGTTTGATGGCGTCCATGGAGGTTGGGCCTCGAGAGTCGTGCGGGTTGATTTGTTCTGGCGTTCGGCGTGGGCAAGGGGCGATGGAGGCGTCGCCCGGGGCCAGTTCACGCGTTGATGGGCGGGATTGTAAACAATTGTCCCGCAAGCGCAGAAAAGCTTGGACGAACGTGGAAGGGCCGCAACAGTGTGCGGTGCATCAATTACAGACGCCGTGGGCAAGTGGCTGGGTCAGCCACAAAAAGGACAAAGCGGGAGCGGCGGTCCGTCCTTGCAGGCGGATCGACGCTCCCGCAGTGGGGAGAATCTGCAGCGCGGTGCGCTTACTGCGCCGGCTGCGGCATCGCGCCCGAAGCGCGGCGTTGCGCGATGATCGCCGCGGCGCGCTGGGCGTTTTCGGGATAGTGCAGCCAGTCGAGCGGATCGAAGCCTGCCGCGCGCCATGCGGCGAGGTCCGCGCGCACATCGGCGCGCGTTAGCGGGCTCGACGGGTTGTACGGTTGGCCCAGCGCGCTTGCCGAAGCAACACAACAAGCCGCTGCCAGCACGCCAAGCGCCACACGTGAAAGAGTGTCCATGGCCATGCCTTTCGTCTAAGGGATAACCCTAAAATTATAGGTGTTATCTCGATAACGGAAAGGTTAGCAATTAGAAAAATATGCGGGCCTTGCGCCGGTTTCATCGGCCGTATTCAGCGTGCCTTCGACGCTGGCCGTTCGGACATCTTCCGGTATTCGGCAGGGCGTCGTCCGGTCCATTTGCGGAACGCGCGATGGAATGCGCTCGGCTCGGCGAAGCCCACGGCGGCTGCGACGTCGGCGACCGAGCGCGCCGGGTCGCGCAACGCCTCGAGCGCGAGGTCGCGGCGCAGTTCGTCCTTGATCGACTGGCAACTGTGCCCCTCTTGATGCAAGCGCCGGCGCAAGGTCGCGGGCGCGACGTTCAGGTGCTGCGCGAGGGCGTCCGCGTCGGGCCACGCGTGGGCGGGCAGGGCGCGCAGCACGCGCCGCACGCGCGCGGCGAACGAGGCCGGATTGCGGTACTTCACGACGAAATTGCCGGGCGCATTGCGCAGGAAAGCACGCGCCGAGGCGGCACTCTGAATCACGGGCAGATCGAGGAACGCGGGCGCGAGGTCGAACCACGAATCGGGCTGGTCGAAGGCTATGTCCTCGCAGATCATCAGTTGGTATTCGGGCGCATCGGGCGGCGCGGCGCAGCGAAAGCGCGCCGCGAGCACCGGGATGCGCCGCCCCACGAGCCAGCACAGCAGCCCGTAGACGAGAATGAACCACGTTGCGTACGCGAACATTGCCGGCATGGGCGTGCCCGCGCGCTGGCGGAATACGATGCGCACGCGCGTGGCGTCGATGTCGACTTCGCCGGCCAGGTCGTCGAGCACGAGGCGCATGAAGTGCACGCAGCGCTGCAGCGCCTGGCGGCCCGTGTGTGCGCCCAGCGCCGCGTGCGTCATGGCGATGAAGCTGCCGCTCTTCATGGCGTGCGAGTCCTGGCCGAGGAATTCGTCGTCGAGCGCGCGCGCGATGCCGGCCCACAGCGCGCCGTACTGCGCCTCGCTCACGCGTGCATGCGGCGCATCGAGCGCGCTCGATGCGATGCCCGCCGCCTCGACGATGGGCGCCACGTCGAATCCGCGCGCTTGCGCGCGCGCCATCGTCTCGTGTACGAGGCTCATCGCGATCGTGCCTTTTTCGCTCACTTTGCTGGTTTGCCCTGGCTGCAAGGATCGGCCTCTGGTGGGGTTGTCAAAGACATTATGGCAAATTCGCTCATCGACTTTGATCGTGGCGGGCATCGAATGCGCGCGCGCGGATGCCTAAACTTTTCATAGGCCTTGCGGCGGCGGCTGCACGGCGCGACAGTGGATGCACCGAACGCGCGTCTCGCGGGGCGAGCGCGCAGGCAAGACAGGAAGGGGACACAGATGGACGAGTTCTATAGCGACGACCAGCGCATGATTCGCGACGCCGCGCGCGACTTCGCGAGCGAGCGTCTCGCGCCCAACGCGGCGCAGTGGGACCGCGACGCCAGGCTGCCCGACGAGGTCGTCAAGCAACTGGGCGAACTGGGCTTTCTCGGCATGATCGTGCCGCAGGAGCAGGGCGGCTCCTATACCGACTACGTGGCCTACGCGCTGGCGATGGAGGAGATCGCCGCGGGCTGCGCCTCGTGCGCGACGCTCGTGAGCGTGCACAACTCGGTGGGCTGCGGGCCGATTCTCCAATACGGCACGGCCGAGCAGAAAGACCGCTGGCTCACCAAGCTCGCGAGCGGCGAGCTGATTGGCGCGTTCTGCCTGACCGAGCCGCAGGCCGGCTCCGAGGCCAACAACCTGCGCACGCGCGCTGAGCTGCGCGACGGCAAGTGGGTGCTCAACGGCAACAAGCAATTCGTGACGAACGGCTCGCGCGCGAGCCTCGCGATCGTGTTCGCAGTGACCGATCCCGATGCGGGCAAGCGCGGCATCTCGGCCTTCGTCGTGCCGACCGATACGCCGGGCTTCAACGTGGGACCGCCCGAGAAGAAGATGGGCATTCGCGCCTCGGACACTTGCCCGATCTCGCTCGTCGATTGTGCGGTTCCCGAGGCGAACCTGCTTGGCCAGCGCGGCGAGGGCCTCAAGATCGCGCTGTCGAATCTCGAAGGCGGGCGCATCGGCATCGCGGCGCAGGCGCTCGGCATCGCGCGTGCAGCCTTCGACGCGGCGCGCACCTATGCGCACGAGCGCGTGCAGTTCGGCGAACCGCTGATCCGGCATCAAAGCGTGGCCAACATGCTCGCCGACATGCACACGCGCATCAACGCCGCGCGCCATCTCGTGCATCATGCGGCGAAGCTGCGCACGCTCGGCAAGCCCTGTCTTTCCGAGGCCTCGCAGGCCAAGCTCTATGCGTCCGAAATGGCCGAGGAAGTGTGCTCGCACGCGATCCAGATTCACGGCGGATATGGCTTCCTGAACGACTATCCGGTGGAGCGCCACTACCGCGACGCACGCATCACGCAAATCTACGAAGGCACGAGCGAAGTGCAGCGCATGGTGATCGCACGACAGCTATAAGAAAGGATGACGAAGTATTCGATGCAGTGAATAAAGAGTGATAAAGAGCGCAAACGCGCCGTGACACAGGAGACGACGATGACCGGGTTCACCCCTTCCGCGCAGGCCTTCATCGACGCACGCGAGTTGCTGCTGCGTCACCGCACCGACTACGCGCGCGCGTATGAAGCCTTCACGTGGCCGCAGCTCGACACCTTCAACTGGGCGCTCGACTACTTCGACGTGATGGCGCGCGGCAATGACAATCCGGCGCTGTGGATCGTCGACGACCTCGTGAGCGGCGGCACGCGCTATTCGTTCGCGCAGATGTCCGAGCGTTCGTCGCGCATGGCGAATTTTCTGCGCGAAAACGGTGTGGGCCGCGGCGATCGTCTCCTCTTGATGCTGCCCAACCGTGTCGAGCTGTGGGACGTAATGCTGGCGGCGATGAAGCTGGGCGCCGTGGTGTTGCCCGCCACCACGCAGCTAGCGCCCGACGACGTGCGCGAGCGCGTGGAGGCAGGCGGCGCACGCTTCGTGGTGGTCGATGCGGCCGAGCTCGCGAAATTCGATGCGCTCGATGCGAGCGTGAAGCGCATCGCGGTGGGCGGAGCGCGCGACGGCTGGATCGATCTTTCGCGCGCGTATGACGCGAGCGCCGCGTTCGAGCCCGATGGCCCGACGCGCGCGAGCGACCCGATGCTGCTCTACTTCACCTCGGGTACCACCTCGAAGCCGAAGCTCGTCGAGCACACGCATCAGAGCTATCCCGTTGGGCACCTCTCCACGATGTACTGGATCGGCCTCATGCCCGGCGACGTGCACTGGAACATCAGTTCGCCGGGCTGGGCGAAGCACGCGTGGAGCTGCTTCTTCGCGCCGTGGAATGCGCAGGCCTGCGTGTTCGTCTACAACTACGCGCGCTTCGTGCCAAAAGATGTGCTCGGCGTGCTCGTGCAATGCGGCGTGACCACGCTGTGCGCGCCGCCTACCGTGTGGCGCATGCTCGTGCAGGAACCACTCGCGAGCTACGCGGTGAAGCTGCGCGAAATCGTGGGCGCGGGCGAGCCGCTCAACCCCGAGATCATCGAGCGCGTGCGCCACGCGTGGGACATCACGATCCGCGACGGCTACGGCCAGACCGAGACCACCTGCCAGATCGGCAATTCGCCGGGCCAGCCCGTGGTGGCGGGCGCGATGGGCCGGCCGCTGCCGGGCTACCGTGTCGAACTCGTCGATCCCGACGATCAACTCGTGAGCGAAGGCGAAATCGCGTTGACGCTCGGGCAGGACTCGTCGCAGCGACCGCTCGGCCTGATGACGGGCTATGCGAACAACGCCAAGGCCACCGAGCAGGCCGTGCGCAACGGCTATTACCACACGTCCGACGTGGCGATGCGCCGCGACGACGGCTACTACGTCTACGTGGGCCGCGCCGACGACGTGTTCAAGTCATCCGATTACCGCCTGAGCCCGTTCGAATTGGAGAGCGTGCTGATCGAGCATGAGGCGATTGCCGAAGCAGCGGTGGTGCCGAGCCCCGACCCCTTGCGGCTTTCGGTGCCCAAGGCGTTCGTGATCGTGCGCCAGGGCTACGAGGCCGGCCCCGATCTCGCGCGCGAGGTGTTCCGCTTTTCGCGCGAGAAGCTCGCGCCGTACAAGCGCATTCGCCGGCTCCAGTTCAGCGACTTGCCGAAGACAATCTCGGGCAAGATTCGCCGCGTCGAACTGCGCCGCCGCGAAATGGAGCGCACCGGGGAACCCGCGCGCCAGCCCGACGAATACTGGGAAGAAGATTTCCCCGAGTTGCGATGAAATAGTGGAATCCAGACGGAGTCCGAAATAACTGGATTCGAACGGGTTTAAAAAATACGGAGAATCAGGCAATGAATGCAACACCCGCTTCCGCTCAAACAGCATCGGAGGCCGAGTCGGACGTGCTGTTCCGCGTGGTCAATCGCGTCGCGATCATCACGCTGAATCGTCCCGCCGCGCTCAATGCGCTCTCGCATACGATGGTGCGCGAGATCGCCGTGCTGCTCGAGCGCGTGCGTCATGACGACAGCATCGTCGCGCTCGTGCTCGAAGGCGCGGGGCCGAAGGGCTTTTGCGCGGGCGGCGACGTGCGCGCGATCGACAGTCTCGCGCGCGCGGGCAAGCGGCTCGGCGAAAACGGCTGGCAGCAGTTCTTCGTCGACGAATATCGGCTCGACTACGCGCTGCATACCTTCGACAAGCCGCTCGTCGCGCTGCTCGACGGCGTGACGATGGGCGGCGGCATGGGCCTCGGCCAGGCGGCGGCGCTGCGCGTGGTCACCACGCGCACGAAGATCGCGATGCCGGAAACGCGCATCGGCATGTTGCCCGACGTGGGCGCCACGCATTTTCTCGCGAAGATGCCGGTGGAGACCGAGTTGTATGTGGGGCTGACCGGCGTGCTGCTCACGGGCGCCGACGCGCTCCACTGCCGTCTCGCCGATATTTGCGTGCCGGGCGAATGGCTCGACGGTTACGAGGCGCGCCTCGCGCAGGCGAGCCTCGCTGGAGACGTGCTCGCGGCGCTGCGCGCGGTGTTCGATGTGCCGGGCGAGGCGTCGGACGCATCGGGTGCTTCAGGTGGGCAGGCAAGTTCACTGGCCGCGCGCGTGCCGCTGATCGAGCGGCACTTCGTGCGCCGTGCGCGCGTCGAGCAAATTGTCGGCACGTTACGCGCCGATCTCGAACACGAGCAACCGGAGGACGTGCGCGCCTGGCTCGCGGCCACGCTCGACGCGCTCACGCATTACTCGCCGACCATGCTCGAAGTCTCGCGCGAGGCGCTGCTGCGCGGTCGCCAGATGACGCTGGCCGAGAGCTTCCGCATGGAGCTCGGGATCGTTGTGCGCGCAATCGAAGACGGCGACGTCTGCGAAGGCGTGCGTGCGCATCTCGTCGACAAGGACCGCAAGCCGCGCTGGGCGCCCGCGACGCTCGCCGAATTGCGCGACGAACGCGTCCAGCATTTCCTGTGCTCGCCGTGGCGCGAGCAGACGCATCCGCTCGCCGATCTGGGCGCGTGATGCGCGCCGCGCGTTGAACCCGCGCGGCACGCCCATCAGACACACATCAGCCCGCCGCGTAGAAATAAAAAAAGCCCGCCGTGCGTGAAGCAGGGCGGGCGCGGGCTTGCAGCCGCTGGCGCTCCAGCGCGCTTTACAGATAGCTGCAGCAGTAGTCGAGCGTCTCGACCACGTCGATGTCGAAGCGGCTCTTGCCCGGCACCGAGAACGACTCGCCTGCGCCGTAGGTCTTCCATTCGTCGCTGCCTTCGAGGCGGATGCGGCACTTGCCGCCTTGCACTTCCATGAGTTCGGGCGCGTCGGTGCCGAAGTTCAGTTGGCCCGGCAGGATCACGCCAAGCGTCTTGCGGGTGCCGTCGGCGAACAGCACGGTGTGCGAGACGCACTTGCCGTCGAAATAGACATTGGCCTTGCGGACCACGGAAACCTGGTCGAATTGTGTTGCAGCCGTCATGGCGGTCTTCCTCTGAGTCTTCGTGAAATGGATGCGTGGGCGCGTGGCGGGCGCGGCTCTGCTTGCCCGCAGCGGGATCGACATCATACCGGCACTCGCCGCACGCCTTCAGCGAAATCCCGCGAAATCCGACGAAACCAACCGGCGAAATGCGCAGCAAGTGTTTACAAACACATAACGACTAATTACAATTGATATAACAAATGAGAATCATACGCATTCTCAAACAAGATTCAACACAGGATTCCTCTGGTGCGGGCGGCGCGTAACGCCCGGCCCAAGACGTTTCCGCCTTCGATCCAACCGCTCACCATGTCCGTCCTCTTCCCGACGCGGATGCGCGCTGTCGCGTCCGTTGCAGCCTTGTATTGCTCTGGCTTTTTCGCATCGGCCGTTCACGCCCAGACCACCCAGCCGGCGTCCGCGATGCCCGATGCGGCGGTGGCCTCTCCCGCTGTCACACAGCAAGCGGCAGACGTCAGCAACGCCACAAGCGCCACAAGCGCCACAAGCGCCACAAGCGCCGGCGAAGCCACTCTGCCCGCCGTCAAGGTGATCTCGGCGCCATCCGAGATGCAGGCGAAGACGCTCGACTCGTACAAGTTCACGTCGCCGCTCATCGACACGCCGCGCTCGGTCACCGTGATCCCGCAGGAAGTGCTCAAGGAGAAGAACGTCACGACCTTCGAGGAGGCGCTGCGCACGGTGCCCGGCGTCACCTTCCTCGGCGGCGACGCGGCGGCGAATCCGTCGGCGGACCGCCCGGTGATTCGCGGCTTCGAGTCGCGCAACTCGATCTTCGTGGACGGCATGCGCGACTCGGGCGTGCAGAACCGCGAGACCTTCGATGTGGAGAACATCAGCGTCATCAAGGGCCCGGACTCGGTCTATGCGGGGCGCGGCTCGGTGGGCGGCAGCGTCGACATCACCACGAAGACGCCGCAGAACGATAACTTCTTCAACGGCAGCCTCGGCCTTGGCACGGACAGCTACCGCCGCGCGACCATCGACTGGAACCAGAAGCTCAACGACACGACCGCGATCCGCCTGAACGCGATGGGTCACGACGCCGACCAGCCGGGCCGCACCGACATCTACAGCAAGCGCTGGGGCGTCGCGCCATCGATCGCGTTCGGCCTGAATACGCCCACCACGGTCACGCTGAGCTACTACCACCTGAACAGCTACGACATGCCCGACTTCAGCGTGCCGTTCCGCTCCACGGGCGGCACGCCGGTGCCCACCGATCGTGGCCAGTTCTACGGCCTGAACGCGCGCGACTACCGGCGCGGCCAGAACGACACCGGCGAGATCAAGGTCGAGCATCGCATCAACGACGCCTGGAAGATCAAGAACACGACGATGTTCGGCCGCTCGACGCTCGATTACATCGCGACGAATCCGCAACTCACGAGCGCGACTTCGAACATCTTGAGCTTGCAGGCCAAGAGCGGTAAATACGCGACCAACAGCATCGCCAACCAGACCGAGGCGAACGGCAAATTCGACCTCTACGGCATGCGCCACACGCTCACGGCAGGCGTGGAGTTCAGCAACGAGCAAGACCGCTACGAGGGCTATCTCGTCACGGACTCGAAGGGCAACAACATCCGCTCGGGCGGGCCGTGCTCGGTGGCCTACAACTGCACGCCGCTCGCGTACTGGAACCCGAACAATCCGTGGACCGGCAGCGTGCTGCTCAACGGCGACAAGACCTTCCCGGGGCCGACCACCAACACGCAGACCAACATCGCCTCGGCCTACCTGTTCGACAGCGTGCAGCTTTCCGAGCGCTGGATCTTCAACGCGGGCCTGCGCTTCGACCGTTATGACGTCACGGCGCAGCAGGCGGGCGTGCCCGATCTGTCCAATACCTCGAACCTCTTCAGCTACCAGTTCGGCCTCGTGTTCAAACCGGTGCGCACGGTGAGCCTGTACGCGTCGTACGGCACGTCGGCGAATCCGCCGGGCTCGAACTCGGGCCTCGGCGGCGGCACCGACCAGATCACGGCGGCGAACCAGGATCTCGCACCCGAACGCTCGCGCAATATCGAAGTGGGCGCGAAGTGGGACGTGCTTCAGGAACGCCTGTCGCTCACCACGGCGCTGTTCCAGACCGACAAGACCAATGCGCGTGTGAGCGACGGCCTGGGCGGCACGATCAATGCGGGCTCGCAGCGCGTGCGCGGCTTCGAGTTCGGCTTCGCGGGCAACGTGACGAACAAGTGGGCCCTGTTCGGCGGCTATTCGTATCTCGACGCGATTACGACCAACGCGGGCCCGACCGCCCCGCAAAATTCAGGCCTGCCGATGGTGATGGTGCCCAAGCACAACTTCACGCTGTGGACCAGTTATGACGTGATGCCGAAGCTCACGCTGGGTGCGGGCGCGACGGTGTCGAGCGAGACCTATGCGTCGGTCACGTCGACCACGCGCAAGTGGGTTCCGGGCTATGCGCGCTTCGACGCCTCGGCAACGTGGCGCGTGACGAAGTCGGTGGACCTGCAACTGAACGTGAACAATATCTTCGACAAGAAGTATTACCAGAGCGCGTATCCGATCTACGCGACCTGGGCGCCGGGCCGCTCGGCGATGGTCACGCTGAATTTTTATCAGTGATGCTTTAAGGTTTGAAGCCGGTGATGTAAACGAAGCAGGGGCGCCCGATGTACTTCAGGCGCCCCCTGCTTTTTTTGCGTGCTGCTTTTCGCTTACTCTCCCGCGACCGTGACCGAAGCCTCGGACGTGAACATCATGAACGTGAAGCTTTCTTGCAGATAGAGGCGCACGGTGTTCTCGTCGTGCGACGAATAGCCGATCGAGACGTCCTGGCCCAGATGCAGCGCGAAGTCGCCGCCGCGCGTCGTGAGGATGCTGCCGCCTTCGAGCGCCGGCGCCCAGATGATCTCGCCTTTCACGAGGCGGCGGATGTGCTCGAGAATCGGGTAGCCCGAATCGCTCGCTTCGCTCACGGCCGTGTAGGCGTCGGAGCCGAGCAGCACCGCGTACGGGCCGTCCACGCCTTGCAGGCGCAGTTGCTCGAGCGCTCGCGCGATCACGGCGGGGTAATCGGCCACGTTGGCGGGCATCGGCAAGAGCGGATTGGAAGTGCCTTCGCGGATGCCCGTGATCTGCGCCGACTTGTAGCCGTCGAAAATCGCGCGATCTTCCGCGAATGCGAGGCGCGTGGCCGCGTCCTTGGCGGGCTGCCAGTCGGAGTCTTGCGCGCCGCGCTCGACATCGTCGATGGCCTCGCGCGACAGCTCGAACGGCACGCGCAACTCGACCAGCGCCTTCACTTCGCGCTGGCGCGCGCGGATGCCTTCGAGCGGCGCTTCGATGCCGTTCTGGTGCCCGGTGCCGACGCCGGCAAGATCCACGCCGCCGGGGCCATTCACGTCGACCACGCGGCGGCCCGCGAGCGAGCGCTTGAAGGTGCGTGCGACTTCTTCTTCGATTTGCGACCACGCTGCCGAGGAAATGGGCGCCAGCTCGCGATGGAGATTATTCATGCCGGGGTGCTCCTTTGAGAGATCCAATGGCGAGCGAGCCGTCCGCGCCTGGCGCGGCGGCGGGCTCGGATGAGGGTTGGCTGTCGAGGCTCGTGTGCATCGAGCTCACTGCGGCACCGGCGAGGCTCGGCTCGCGCTCGGCGAGCGCTTCGAGCAGCGGCTGCGAAGGCACGAAGAACAGGCTGCCCGTGACGGCGCGGCTGAAATCGAGCAGGCGGTCGTAATTGCCGGCCGGCCTGCCGACGAACATGTTTTCCAGCATCTGCTCGATGGGCGCGGGCGAACGCGCGTAGCCGATGAAGTAGGTGCCGAATTCGCCCGAACCCGGCCGGCCGAACGGCATGTTGTCGCGCACGATCTTGACTTCGTCGCCGTTGGCGTCGGTGAGCGTGGTGAGCGAGCTATGCGAGCAGCTCGGCTTCACGTCTTCGTCGAGCTCGATGTCCTGGAGCTTGGTGCGCCCGATGATGCGCTCCTGTGCCTCCACGGTCAGCGCGTTCCAGCCTTTCATGTCGTGCAGGTACTTCTGCACCAGCACGTAGCTGCCGCCGGCGAACTCGGGATCTTCGTCCGCGCCGATCACCGTGAAGTGGTCGGCCTCGTTGCCGGTGGGGTTCTCGGTGCCGTCGACGAAGCCGATCATCGCGCGCATGTCGAAATTGCGGAAGCCGTGCACCTCGTCCACGGTCGTGACCGCGCCTTCGAGGCGGGTCATCAGCTGCGTGGCCAGCTCGAAGCAGAGATCGGTCTGCTCCGCGCGAATATGCAGCAGCAGGTCGCCAGGCGTGGCCACGGCCACGCGCTCGCCCGCGCCGAATTCGCGGAACGGATGCAGTTCGGCCGGGCGCGGGTCGCCGAACAGGCGATCCCATGCGTCTGACGAAAAGCCCACCACGCACGAGAGATTGCCGCCCGGCACGCGCTTGCCGACCGCGCGGGCGAGGTTGGCTACATCCGCGCACCAGGCGCGCACGGCGGCGCGGCTAGCGGCGTCTTCGTTGACGGTCGCGACGATAAAGATCGCGTTGCGGGTGACGGTGGTGGAGACAGGCTGGGGATCGGGCGTTGAATTGGGCTGCGTCATGGTGTGGGCTGGTCTTGACTGGGCTCGGCACCGGGTAGGGGCTCGTGGAGGTTTCGTGGGGCGTGGCGCGGGCACGGTTCGCCGTGCGCGCCGGCTGCCCGCATAGTTTAGCCAAACTCGCGAAAACGGGCGGTTTGCAGGCGAGTGGCCTGGCGTGCGACGATAGGCGTCGTCACGGAGCTTTGCATGGGACCGGAGTAAGCGCTAAAGCGCTAACTCCGGTCGACACATCGAGAGGCATACCATGTGGGATCACACCGAGCATGAAGGTTTCGAGATCTGGGTGTTGCCGATTCCGGCATTCGGGCCTCGCTCGCCCGAGCCGCTGTTCCATTACAGCGGCTACATCTGCCGCCACGGCGCGGACGCGCATGTGGAAGGGCGCAGCATCCGCTTCCACGATCTGATGCGCAACCATGCCGGCTCCGACGCCGCGCTGGACGCGGCGTACGCCGACGCGCGCGAGCGCATCGACCGGTTTCACGCCACGGGAAGCTGGGGCGAAAGCCAGGGCGGCTAACGCGCGAGGCGAGGCGAGCTCACGGTTGGCTCAATGCCCGTCTGAAACGATCAGCGTCACCGAACGGCCCTCGCACCCCTCGCTGCCGGGTTTGGTGATCGCGTGCCAGCCCGTCGGCTGGCCGGGCGCGGCCAGTTCGGAGCCGGCGCTATCGTGGCTGCCGGCATAAGTGACCAGCACGTTGAACGGCCAGGACACGCGCCGCAGGCGCTCGTGCACGAGCGAGCCCGCCCAGATCGGTGTGAGTTCGGCGCCGTCCGGCGCTTGCGTGGGCTGTCCGATTGCATAGCCCGTGGGCCAGAAGCGCAGCACGTCGCGGCGGCTGCCGGGGTGTGCGGGGTCGTCGGGCAGATGCGCGCGCTCGAACACCAGCGGCGAGGGCATGCCGTTGTTCAACTTGGGCAGCAGCGGCAGCGCGAGCACGTCCACGTTCGGCGCGACCAGCGAGAGCACGCTCTTTAGTGAGAATTGCGCGCCCTCGCTCCAGCCGGCGTCGCGCAGCGCCGCGCGCAGATCGGCGGCGCTGGCGGCCCACTGGATCGTCATCGGTTCGCGCCGCTCGCCTTTCATGTCGATGCGGTAGCACGCGAACGTCCTCCACAGCGAATCGATCCACACGACTTGCGTGATGGCTTGCGGCGGCGCTTCGGCGTGCGAGGCGAGCGCCGCCTCCCGTTGCGCCGCGCCGCGCTGCAGCGCGAAGGCCAGCGCGAGCACGGCGAACACGATGGATGGCATGAAGTTGCGATTTTCCGGCCGCTGCGGATAGCGCCATAGCGAGAGCAGCACGACCGTCCACACCCAGATCGAGGCGAAGGCCGCGCCGCCGATGGCGTCCGAGAACAGGAAGCGGTCGAAATAGAGCCCCGCGAACGTCACCGCGACCACGATCGCATTGCCGAACATCGCGACCATGGCCGCCTGCATCACGTTCACGCGCCGCGCGAGCAGGAACATCGCGAAGCCGTAGACGATCACCATCGAGGCCACGCGGTCGCTCGGGAACACATAGGCGCCCACGTGCGCCGCGCCGGCCACGTCGTGGTGGATCGCCACGCGCAGCACGACGATGAGCGCCTGCGAGACGCCCGCGGCAAGCGCCCAGTAGCCGATGGTGCGCCAGCGCCGCTCAATCGCGAGCCAGATCGTGATGATGGCCACGAGCGCCGCGAGCGTGTAGGCGCTGCCGAGCGTCTCGACGTGCGCGAGGACGTCGTCGGCCCAGGTGGTGTGGATCGACTGGAGAAACTGGCGCACCGACTGGTCGACCTGCACGAGCGGGTCGCCGTGCAGCAGATTGCTGAGCACGTAAGAGAACACCGCCGCGCACACGGGCACCAGCGCCGTGACGGCGAGCAGCGCGCCGAGCGCCGACTGCTGCGGATCGAGCGAGCGCGCGAGACGGCGCGCGGCCTGGCCCTTATGGCTCACGGCCCAGCGCACCAGGGCGCGGCGGGAGGCGCTGGCCCAGGCGTCCAGATGGCCGAGCATCATCTGCGTGAAGCGCCACACCAGCCAGCCCGCGAACACGATCATCGCGAGCACGACCACGAGCCGGAACGACACGGCGCCCGCGAGTTGCAGCGATGCGCCGAACACCACACCCGGCACGATGTGCGCCGGCGCCCAGACGAGCGCCGAGATCACGTTCATCGCGAAGAAGCGCATCGGCGACATGTCCGCCATGCCTGCGACCACGGGCACCACGGCGCGCATCGGCGCGACGAAGCGCGCGAGAATCACGCTGCGCGTGCCATGGCTCTGGAAGTAGGCCTGTGCCTTTTCGAGGATCACGGGGTAGTGGCTGAATGGCCAGACCTGCGCGATCGAGTCGCGATAGCGGCGGCCGAGCCAGAAGCTCAGCGCGTCGCCGGCCACCGCGCCCGCGATGGCGCAGGCGAACAGCCAGCCCAGATTGAGCGCGCCGGTTCCCGCGAACGCGCCCGCGATGAACATGGCCGTGCTGCCAGGGAAAAACGTGCCGACCAGCGCGAGCGATTCGGTGAAGGCGGCGAAGACCACGAACGCGAGCGTCCAGCCGGGATAGTCGGCAAGCAGGTGCAGCAAATGGACGTAAGCGTGCTCCATCTGGAGGGCGGTTGGGTGCTGGCGGGCAGCGGTTGATCGGACGGGGTAAAGGTAAAGGTAAAGGTAAAGGGGACTGCACGCGGCGTCCCATGCGCAATATAACCGGCTGCGTCATTGCGCGCGTGGAGCAGGGGCGGTCAGCGCGCTCGTTACGTCGCCCAAAGCACAGCGCCCCGCAGCGTGCTTGACGCTGCGGGGCGCGATGGTGTGCAAAAAGGCGCTTATGCGTTTTTGTGCCTCAATGCTCCACGGCCTCCATCGGCAGGAGCCCGGTCTGCCCATAGAACTCCTGGGCGGCGAACGCCTCGCGTTCCTTGCGCGCGCGGGCGCTGGTGTCGAGCCGCGAAACCGCCCAGATGCCGGCGAACGCGAGCGGCACGGAGACCAGCGCGGGATTGTCGAGGAACACGGGGGCGTGTGCATGATGGAGCACGTCCACCCAGACCGACTTCGAGAACACCGTGAGCAGTACCGAGGAAACGAGCCCGAGCACCCCGCCCGCCACTGCGCCGCGCGTGGTCATGCCGCTCCAGAAGATCGACATCACGAGCACCGGGAAGTTGGCGCTCGCCGCCACGGCCGCGACGAGCCCCACGAGGAACGCCACGTTCGCGTGCTCGAACAGGATGCCGAGACCGATCGCCACCACGCTGAGCACGAGCGTTGCCACGCGCGAGATGCGCATCTCGCGCTGCTCGTTTTTGCGCCCGCGCGCAAGCCAGCTTGCGTAGAGATCGTGCGAGACCGTGGTCGCGCCCGAGAGCGTGAGGCCGGCCACCACGGCGAGGATCGTCGCGAACGTGACCGCCGCGATGAAGCCGTAGAAGAGATTGCCGCCCACCGCCTGGGCGAGCTTCACGGCTACCATGTTCGAGCCGCCGAGCAGGTCGGTCGTGAGATTGAAGTGGCCCGCCGCGTCGACGCGGAAGAACTCAGGATGCTGCGCGAGCAGCGCGATCGCCGAGAAGCCGATCACGAACGTGAGCAGGTAGAAGTAGCCGATGAACCCGGTCGCGTAGAACACCGACTTGCGCGCCTCCTTCGCATTGGGCACCGTGAAGAAGCGCATCAGGATGTGCGGGAAGCCGGCCGTGCCGAACATCAGCGCGATGCCGAGCGAGAGCGCGTTGAGCGGGTCGCGGATCAGCTTGCCCGGCGCCATGATGGAAAGCGCGCCCGGGTGCACATTGACGGCCTGGCGGAACATCTCGTTCGGGCTGAAGCCGAAGTGCGCGAGCGCGAGCACGGCCATGAAGGTCGCGCCGCACAGCAGCAGCCCGGCCTTGATGAGCTGCACCCACGTGGTGGCCTTCATGCCGCCGAAGAACACATAGATCACCATCAGCGCGCCCACCACGATCTCGGCGATCCAGTAGGGCAGGCCGAACAGCAGCTCGATGAGCTTGCCCGCGCCGACCATCTGCACAACCAGGTAAAAGATCACGACCATCAGCGCATTGGCCGAGGTCATCAGGCGGATTGGGCCTTGCTCGAAGCGATACGCAATCACGTCGGCGAACGTGAACTTGCCGAGGTTGCGCAGCGGCTCGGCAATCAGGAACATCACGAACGGCCAGCCGACCAGAAAGCCGATCGAGTAGATGAGGCCGTCGAAGCCGAACATGAACACCATGCCCGAGAGCCCGAGGAACGACGCCGCCGACATGTAGTCGCCCGCAATCGCGAGACCGTTCTGCAAGCCGCTGATGCCGCCGCCGCCCGTATAGAAGTCGCGCGCGGTGCGCGTGCGGCGCGCGGCCCACTGCGTGATGCCGAGCGTCACGAGCACGAACAACAGGAACATGCCGATGGCGACGGGGTTGTGCTGCGGCTTGGGCATGGGCGCGGCCGCGCCGCCCGGCATATTGGCAAGGGCAAGGCTGCTGGCGGTTGCGAGCGCGAATGCGCCGAGAACGCGAATGGGCTTCATGCCTGCACCTCGCCCTGGAATTTCGCGACGAGCGCGCGCATGGCGGGATCGAAGCGGCGGTTGGCGCGCAGCACATAGAAGCCGGTGAGCGCGATGGCGCCGGCGATGATGCCCACGCCCACGACAATGCCGACGCTGATGGTGGCGCCCGCATAGAGCGGCTGCGCGAGCCGGTGCGGCGCGAGCGCGACGATCAGGATGAAGCCGTAGTAGAGGGCGATCATGAGCGCGGTGAGCGTGAAGCTGAAGCGTCGGCGCACGGCGACGAGCTGCCGGTATTCGGGGTGCGCCTTGATCGTGTCGATCGCGGTGTGAGTCATGTTGTCTCCAGTGTCTCTCGTGTCTTTTATGTCTTTTGTGTTGGGCGTCTCGATCAGATCACGCCTTTGTCTTTCAGCTCTGCAATTTTCTCCGCTGAATATCCGAGCGTTTCTTCCAGCACGTCGCGCGTGCCTTCGCCCAGTTGCGGCGGCGCGCGGCGCACGGGCATGCGTTCGCCGTCGAAGCGCCACGGCGGCGCGAGCACCGGCGTGGTGCCGCTTGCCGTGTGCGGATGCGGCTGTTGCGTGACGAGCCCGCCTTGCGCGGCGCGCGGCGAGAGTAGCGCTTCGCGCAATCCCGCCACCTCGCCGCACGGAATGCCCGCTTGCGCGAGACGTTCGAGCAGCAGCTTGCGCGGGCGGCTGCCGAGTTCGCGCGTGAGTTCAGGCACCAGCGTCTCGCGGTTCTGCCCGCGCAGGATGTTGGTTTTGTAGCGGGCGTCGTCGGCGAGATCGTGGCGTTCGATTACCTCGCGGCAAAAGCGCTCGAACTGCGCGTTGTTGCCCACGGTGATGACGAGCGGACCATCGGCGGCATCGAACACGCCATAAGGCACGATCGACGGATGCGCGTTGCCGTAGCGCGGCGGGTCCTCGCCCAGCAGCAGCGCTTCGAGCCCGTAGTAAGCGGTGATCATGAGGCCGCAGTCGAACAGCGCCATTTCGATGTGACGCCCGCGCCCGGTGCGCTCGCGCTCGTACAGCGCGGCGAGCATCGCCTGCGCCGAGTACATGCCCGTGAACAGATCGACAGCGGCCACGCCAAATTTGAGCGGCGGCTGATGCGCTTCGCCGTTCAGCGCCATCAGGCCCGCTTCGCCCTGCACGACGAGGTCGTAGCCGGGGCGCTTCGCCTCGGGCCCGGTGCTGTCGTAGCCGGTAATCGAGCAGTAGATCAGGCGCGGGTTCTCCGCGCTCAGCGCCTCATAGCCGAGGCCCAGCTTCGCCGCGCCGCCCGACTTGAAGTTCTGGATGAAGATGTCGCTGGTCTTCGCGAGATCGCGCGCGATCTGCTGGCCCTCGGGCGTTTGCAGATCGAGCGTGATCGAGCGCTTGTTGCGGTTCACGCTGTTGAAGTAGGCCGTTTCGGTCTTGCCGACGCGCACACCCCAGTCGCGCGTGTCGTCGCCGCGGCCGGGGTGCTCGACCTTGATGACCTCGGCGCCCAGGTCGCCGAGCACCATCGCGCTCCACGGCCCGGCCAGTACGCGCGAAAGATCGAGAACACGCACGCCTGCGAGCGGCAGGCTCCGCTTGTCGGTCTGCATCAGAACGCACTCCTGGTTCGTTGTGAATGGAAGGCCGCGCTGCGCATTTCAGATCCAGATAAGGAGGGGATGGCGGCGGGCCTTCGCAAACGCCACGCAATATCTATGCGGTGGCGGTTTCCAGCGCGATATAGCGCGCGAGATGATGATCCTCGTCGCCGAGCTGATGGTCGATCATCACGAGGCGCTTGGCGTAGTGCGCGAGCGGCAGCTCCCACGTCATGCCGATGCCGCCGTGCAGCTGAATGGCTTCCTCGGCCACGCGCGCGCCGATGCGCCCGATCGAGTACTTCGCCGCCGAAAGCGCGCGCTCGCGTTGAACGCGCGGCGCGTCGATGGCCGCCGCGGCGTTGATGACCGCGGAGCGCGCCTGCTCGATTTCGAGCAGCACGTCGGCCATGCGGTGTTGCAGCGCCTGGAAGCTGCCGATGGGCGCGCCGAACTGCTTGCGCGTGCGCAGGTATTCGAGCGTGTGATCGCGCGCGACATCCATCGCGCCCACGGCTTCCGAGGCGAGCGCGAGCAGGCCGTAGCCGCGCGCGTGTTCGAGCGTCGCGAAGCCCGTGTCTTGCGCGCCCACGAGCGCATCGGCGCCGAGCGTCACGTGATCGAGCGTCACTTCCGCCGCCCGCCCGCCGTCGATCTTGCGATAGCCGCGCACGCTCACGCCCTGCGCGTCACGTGGCACGAGGAAGAGCGCAATGCCGTCTTCGTCGAATTCGTCGCCGCAGACGCGAGCTGAAACGAGCAGCACGTCCGCATGTTCCCCATGCTGCACAACGCCTTTCGCGCCTTGCAGCATCCAGCCGTCGCCGTGCTTTTCGGCGCGTGTGCTTACGCGCGAGGCTTCGTAATGCGAGCCCGGCTCGTCGTGCGTGAGCGCCGCGATCTGCGAGCCGTCGATGAACGACGCAATGCGCGCGCGTTGCGCCTCGCTGCCCGCGTGCGCGAGCGCGCGGCCCACGATCAGCGTGTCGAGGAACGGCTCGACCACGAGGCCGCGCCCGAGCGACTCGAACACGACGGCCACGTCGAAACCCTGGCCGCCGAAGCCGCCATCGGCTTCGTCGAACAGCGCGCCGATCACGCCGAGTTCGGCGAAGCGCTGCCACATGTCGGCGCTGAAACCCTCGCTGGAGCGCGCGATCTTGTCGCGCGTATCGAAACCATATTGCTCAGCGATGAAGCGATTGAGCGTGTCCGCAAGCATGCGGCGGTCTTCGGTGTGCTGGAAGTTCATGGCAGGACCTCTTAAAGACCGAGAATCATCTTGGAGATGATGTTCTTCTGAATCTCGTTGGAGCCGCCGAAGATCGACAGCTTGCGGTTGTTGAAGTAGAGCGCGGCGGCGCTGGCGGCTTCGTCGGGGCCGATGGCTTCGCCCTCGTAGCCTTCCTGCAGCGCTTCTTCGACGAAGGGCGCCGCGTACGGCCCCATCGCGCGGCGCAGCAGCGACGAGATTTCCTGGCGGATCTCGGTGCCGCGAATCTTGAGCATCGAGCTTTCCGCGCCCGGCACGCCGCCACCGGCGACAGCCGCGATCACGCGCAGGTTCGTGGTCTTCATGTTTTCCAGATCGATTTCGACCTTGGCCATGCGCGCTGCGAACTGCGGGTCCTGGGCGAGCGGCTTGCCGTTGCGCGTGACCTGTTGCGCGGCGCGCTTCAGGCGCGCGAGCGCGGCCACCGAAAAGCCCACGCCCGCGATGTTGGTGCGCTCGTAGGTGAGCAGGAATTTCGCGTAGGTCCAGCCCTTGTTCTCTTCGCCGACGAGGTTCTCGACCGGCACGCGCACGTCGGTGAAGAACACTTCGTTCACCTCATGTTCGCCGTCGAGCGTGATGATCGGGCGCACTTCGATGCCCGGCGTGTTCATGTCGATTAGCAGGAAGCTGATGCCTTCCTGCTTGCGCACGTCGGTGGCGGTGCGCACGAGGCAGAAAATCATGTTCGCGTAGTGGCCGAGCGTGGTCCACGTCTTCTGGCCGTTCACCACGTAATGATCGCCCTGGCGCACGGCGCTCGTGCGCACCGAGGCGAGGTCCGAGCCCGCGCCCGGCTCCGAATAGCCCTGGCACCACCAGTCGGAGCCGTCGAGAATGCGCGGCAGCCAGTGGCGCTTTTGCGCCTCGTTGCCGTACTTGATGAGCACGGGCCCGAGCATGTTCACGCCGAACGGCACGATGCGCGGCGCGCCCGCAATCGCGCATTCGTTCTCGAAGATGAACTTCTGCACGGCGCTCCAGCCCGGGCCGCCGTATTCCTTCGGCCAGTGATTCGCGAGCCAGCCCTTTTCGTTGAGCGTGGCGTGCCATGCGGCCATGTCGTCGCGCGTGAGGTGCTTGCCGTTGCGCACGGTGTCGGCGATGCGCTGCGGCAGGCGCTCGCGCAGGAAGTCGAGCACTTCGCTGCGGAAGGCTTCTTCTTCGGCGGTGAATTTCAGATCCATGTGTCTTGCTCCTTGCTGCCCCGCTCGAGTGCGGGCCGGGTTCAGGCGATGTGGTTCAGGCTCGCGAAGTCCGTGCCGCGCTCGACCAGTTCGACGAGCAGCGGCGAAGGACGCCAGAACAGCGGGTCTTCCTTCGCGAACTCGCGGATGTCGGCGAGCACGTTCGCGAGGCCCACGGTATCGGCGTACTTCATCGGGCCGCCGCGATAGCGCGGGAAGCCGTAGCCGTACAGCAGCGTTACGTCCACGTCGAGCGGGCGCAGCGCGATCTTTTCGTGCACCACGTTCGCGCCTTCGTTGATCATCGCGGCCATGTAGCGGCGCATGATTTCCTCATTGCTGAACGTGCGCGGCTTGATGCCGGCGCGCTCGCGCTCGGCGGCGATGATCGCTTCCACTTCGGGATCGGGCGTGCCGGTGCGCGCGCCTTCAGGGTACAGGTAGAAGCCGCGGCCCGTCTTCTGGCCGAACCAGCCGCGTTCGCACAGGCGGTCGGCGATCTGCACGTAGCGCGCGTTCGGATCGCGCGTGGCCGCGCGGCGCTTGCGCGTGGCCCAGCCGATGTCGCCGCCCGCGAGATCGACCACCTGGTACGGGCCCATCGGAAAGCCGAACTCGCGCACGGCCTGGTCGATCTGGTAGGGCGAGGCGCCGTCTTCCATCAGATGATCGGCGGCCGTGCGGTACACGGCGAGAATGCGGTTGCCGATGAAGCCGTCGCACACGCCCGCGCGCACCGGTACCTTGCGCAGTTTCTTCGCGAGCTCGAACGCGGTGGCCACCACGTCGGGGCTCACGGCGTTCGGTACCACGACCTCGAGCAGCTTCATGATGTTCGCGGGCGAGAAGAAGTGCAGGCCCACCACGTCTTGCGGGCGCTTGACGCTGGCCGCGATGGCGTCGATGTCGAGATACGAGGTGTTGGTCGCGAGCACTGCGCCCGGCTTGCAGACGCGGTCTAGCTCGGCGAATACGGCCTGCTTCACGGCCATGTCTTCGAACACGGCCTCGATTACGAGGTCGGCGTTCGCGAGCGAGTCGTATGCGGTGCTGCCATTGAAACGCGCGAGGATTTGCGCCTTCGCTTCGGGCTTCATGCGGCCCTTGGCGATCAGGCCGTCATAGACTTTCTCCACATGCGCGCGGCCGCGTGCGAGCGCGGCGTCGTCGCGCTCGATCATCGTCACGGGCAGGCCCGCGTCGAGCACGGCCACGGCAATGCCCGCACCCATCGTGCCGCCGCCGATCACGCCCACGCTCTCGATCGCGCGCGGCGCAGCGCTCTTCGTTTCAGGCGCTTTCTGCACTTCGCGCTCAGCGAAGAACGCATGGATGAGGCCCGCGCGCTGCGGGCTTTCGAGGCAGGCGAGGAACTGCTTGCGCTCGAAACGCAGGCCTTCCTCGAACGACTCCTCGAGCGCGGCTTGCACGCAATCGACGATTTTCATCGGCGAGAACAGGCCGCGCGACTTCTTCGCGGTGTCGGCGCGTGCGGCGTCGATCGCGGCTTGAGTGGCGGCGCGGTCGGCGAGACCTTGCGCGTCGCGCGTGCGGCGCACGGGGGCGTGCGCGGCAAGCAGTTCCTGCGCATAGGCGAGGCCTTCGGCGAGGATGTCTTCGCTCGCGCCCACGCGGTCGACGAGACCGAGCTTGAGCGCTTCCTGCGCGCCCACATGGCGGCCGCTCAGCATCAGCGCAAGCGCGGCTTCGGCGCCGATCAGGCGCGGCGCGCGCTGCGTGCCACCCGCACCGGGCAGCAGGCCAAGCTGGACTTCGGGCAGGCCGAGCTTCGCGCCGGCCACCGCGAGCCGGTAGTGCGCGGCGAGCGCGACTTCGAGTCCGCCGCCGAGCGCCGCGCCGTGAATCGCCACGATCACCGGCTTGTGGCAGGCCTCGATGCGATGGAGCACGTCGGGCAGCGCGGGCGGCTGCGGCGGCTTGCCGAACTCGCGGATGTCCGCGCCCGCGATGAAGTTGCGCCCGGCGCCCACGATCAGCACGGCCTGCACGGCCGCGTTGGCCTCGGCGTGCTCGATGGCGGCGGCAAGACCGCGCCGCACGTCGACGCCCAGCGCGTTCACGGGCGGATTGTCGACGGTGACGAGCAGCACCTTGCCGCGCAGTTCGTGGCTAACCGGGGAAAAAGCGGAGGAGGGGGCGGGGGCGGCCGTGTCGATTGCCATGTGGGATGTCTCCAGAAGAATTAGGGGCCAAGTCGGTAGCCAGCAGCGGTGTCCAGCAGGCGGCTGGCAGGCCAGGATCGCGGTTCTCCAATGTGGGCTTCATTCTGTGGATGCCAGCGCCAATTGACAATCCCATGGTTCATTGACATGCTGTCAAGGATTATTTGACAATAGGCCCGACTGTGGATGTCAATGCGCTGACCCTGCTGGTGGAGATCCTCGACGCCGGCAACCTGAGCGAGGCCGCGCGGCGCCTCAAGATGAGCCGCGCGAACGTGAGCTATCACCTCAACCACCTCGAAAAGTCCATCGGCCTGCAGCTCGTGCGGCGCACCACGCGCCGCGTGGAGCCCACCGAGATCGGCCTGAAGCTCTACGAGCACGGGCGCGCGATCCAGAACGCGCTGCTCGCGGCGCGCGAGTCCGTTTCCACGCTCGGGCAAAGCCTTCTGGGGCGCGTGCGTTTATCGGTGCCTAGCGGCTATGGGCAGCTCGTGATGTCGGAGTGGCTGATCCGCTTCAAGCGCCTGTATCCGGGCATCGTGCTCGACGTGATGTTCGAGAATCGCGTGGAAGACCTGCTGCGCGATGAAGTGGATATTGCGGTGCGCGTGATGCACGAGCCGCCGCAGAATCTGGTGGCGCGCGACATGGGCGCGGTGCGGTATGTAGCGTGCGCTTCAGCGCCTTGGGCGGCGGAGCATGGCATGCCCGAAACGCTCGAAGACCTCGCGCGCGCGCCGGTCATTACCGCGACGGTGGTGGGGCGGCAATTGCGCCTCGCGGGCTACCTCGGCGATGAACGGCACGAGGTGCTGCTCGAACCGTCGATCATTTCGGAAAATTTTCTATTTCTGCGCCAGTCGATCCTGGAAGGGCTGGGCGTGGGCATCGTGCCCGACTACGTGGTCCACGACGACCTTCGCAACGGCCTGGTCGTTACCTCGCTCGACACGTGGCGTCTGAGCATCTTCGGCACGCACATGTATATGCTCTACATGCCTAACCGGCACCATACGCGCGCGGCTTCCACGTTCATCGACTACGTATTGGCCGAAGCGCGCAAGAGCGGGCGCGGCGCTGTTGCCAACGATCAGGTGTCCTGAGCGCGCTTGCTTTCCGCGCGCGACGCGTGTGCGCCTTCATCGTCATCGCTCACTTCACGCGTATCGCCATGCTCTGCGCAAGCGCCGGTCGTGGGCGGGCGTCCGCGCGTGGCCGCCGTGACCCGCACGCGCTGCTGGATGCCGGCTTTCGCGAGCATGTGCGCGCTGATGGGCGCGGTGAGGAACAGGAACGCGGGAATCAGCAGCTCGTGCAGGCTCGCGAAATTATTGTGCGTGCTGAAATAGATCACGGAGGCGAGCACGATCCCGCCCACGCCCAGCGTGGTCGACTTGGTCGGCCCGTGCAGGCGCATGAAAAAATCGGGCAGGCGCGCGAGCCCGATCGCACCGATCAGCGTGAACAGGCTGCCGATCAGCAGCAGCGCGCTCACGATCACTTCAACGACGGTTTGCATCGGCTGGCCTCGCTTTAGTTCAGTTCGATGATGTCGCCGCGCTGCAGATACTTCGTGAGCGCGACCGTGCCCACGAACCCCATCAGCGCGATCAACAGCGCGGCTTCGAAGAACACCGTCGAGCGCAGGCTGATGCCGTACACCACGATCAGCGCGATTGCGTTCACATTGAGCGTGTCGAGCGCGACGATGCGGTCGGGCAGCGAGGGGCCGCGCACGAGGCGCACGAGCGTAAGCAAGAAGGCGATGCCGAGGATCGCGAACGAGACCGGAATCACGATGGCTAGCATGCGAAGATCTCCATCAACGGGGCTTCATAACGGGACTTGATGAGCGCGACCAGCGCCGCTTCGTCGTCGAGGTCGAGCACGTGGACGATGAGGCGCGTGCGGTCGTCGCTGAGTTCGGCGCACAGCGTGCCGGGGCTCAGCGAAACGATGCTGATGAGCATGGTGAGCGCGATTTCGTGCGTGCTGTCGAGCGGCACGTCGATGAACGCGGGACGCAGGCGCTTCGTGGGGCCGAGCACCAGCAGAGCGACTTCCACGTTTGCCACGACGATGTCGATCAACACGTGTCCGAACAGGCGCACGAGCAGCCACGGCCGGCCGAAGCGCACCGGCTGCAGCCACAACCCCTTGCCCACGCAGAACGAGATCACGGTGCCGAGCACCGCGCCCAGCAGCAGATTGCCGGGCGAGACGTCGTTCATGAGCAGCAGCCAGCAGCCGAGCAGCACGACGGTGAGCCACGGGTGCGGAAAGAGCCTTTTGAGCATCGTCAGCTCCCGTTGGTCTGGGTGGGCGCCGGCGCGGGCACTGACGCGGGTGCCGATGACGACGCGTCCTGCGCGTGCAGGATCGCGTGCACGTAGGCATCCCGGTCGAACAGTTGCGCGGCGGTTGCGTCGAGATACTGGCGCAGCGGCCCCGCGCCGAGCGTGGCCGCCGCCACGCAGGCGAGCAGCAGCGCGCAGGCCGTGAGCTTGGCGGCGCTGCCTCGGGGTGCGCGCGCGGGCGCGAAGGCGGCGGCGCGCGCGGCGGGCTCGGCCCACAGCAGGCGCGTGCCGGTGCGGCTCAGCGCGACGATCAGCAGCAGGCTCGAGATCAATACGGCGGGCCACAGCACGGCCGCCTCGTGGGTGGGTGTGGCCGCGAGCACCATGGCCTTGCCCAGGAAGCCGGAGAGCGGCGGCAGGCCCGCCGCACCCACGGCGGCGGCGAGATAGAGCAGTGCAGCGGCGTTTGAGGGCCACGGCGCGTGTTCCTTCTCTACCCGTTGCGGCGCGAGGGCCTCGGCCGTGGCTAGCGCTTCGCTGTCCGGCGTGGGCGAGATGGCCGCCGCAGCCGTGTCGTCGAGCGCTTCGAGCGAAGCGGGTTCGGCGCTGTTCGTGCCGTCGACGCTGCTTACCTTGTGGGACACCATCGCGGCTTCGGGTTCCAGCGTGTCGGCGAGCAGGAACAGTGCGCCCGTGCACAGCGTCGTGCTGATCAGATAGTAGAGCAGCGCGCTCCATGCCAGCGGCGTTTGCTGTGTGACGGCCGCAATCAGGAGTCCGACCGATACCAGCACGAGATAACCCGTGGTGGTCTTCAGGCTCGACACGGCGAGCGCGCCCAGCGCGCCGAACGCGATGGTCGCGATGGCGAGCCACCATACCCAGTCGTGCATGAACGCATCGAGCACGCCACCGTTGCTACGGCCGCCGAATACCAGCGCGTCGCAGCGCAGCATCGCGTAGATGCCCACCTTGGTCATGATCGCGAACAGCGCCGCCACGGGGCCGATCGCGCTGCGGTACGCCTGCGGCAGCCAGAACGACATCGGAAACACGGCGGCCTTCAGGCCGAACACGAGCATGAGCGTCGCGCCGGCGAACTGCGCGAGCGGCAGCGACTCGGCGTTCAGGTGCGCGAGGCGTTCGCCCATGTCGGCCATGTTGAGCGTGCCGGTGATGCCGTACAGCACGCCCAGCGCGATCAGGAAGAACGACGAGCCCACGAGGTTCATGATCAGGTAGTGCAGCCCGTTGCGCACGCGCCGCGCGCCGCCGCCATGGAGCAGCAGCGCGTACGAGGCGATCAGCAGCAGCTCGAAGAACACGAACAGGTTGAACATGTCGCCCGCGAGGAACGCGCCGTTCAGGCCCATCAGTTCGAACTGGAACAGCGCGCGGAAATAGCGTCCGCGCCGTGCGTCGGCGCTCGACGTGCCCAGCAGGCAGCAGCACGCGAGCACCGCGGTCAGCAGCAGCATGAGCGCGCAAAGGCGGTCGAGTTGGAGCACGATGCCGAACGGCGCGGGCCATGCGCCGAGCGCGTAGCTCACGATCTCGCCTTGCGCCGCACGCGCGGCCAGCATGGCTGCGACGGGCAGAAGCGCCACGGTTGCGACCGCATTGAGCGCGCGCTGCATGCGCTTGGCGCGAAGCGGCAGCGCGACGATGGCGCCCGCCGCGAACAGCGGGATCAAGATGGGGAGCAGAAGGGCGTGATTCATGCGCCGTGCGTCTCCCCGTCGTTGCCTTGCGGGTTGGCCTCACTATCGCCATCCACGTGATCGCTGCCGGTGAGCGCGAGCGAGCGCAGCGCGAGCACCACGGTAAACGCGGTCATCGCGAAGCCGATCACGATGGCCGTGAGCACGAGCGCCTGCGGTACCGGGTCCGCGTACTGCGCTCCCGCGCCATCAGCAGTACCCGCGATCACGGGCGGCTGGCCGGTGGCGAGCCGCCCCATGCCGAGCAGGAACAGGTTGATCGCATACGAGAACAGCGTAATGCCGAGGATCACGGGCAGCACGCGCGCGCACAGCAACAGGTAGATGCCGCACGCGCAGAGCACGCCGATTGCGGCGGCGAAGGCGGCTTCCATCAGCTTTTCTCCACGGATTGCAGGTCCTTGTCGCGCACGCCCAGGTGCGAAACGATCGTGAGCGTGGTGCCCACCACTGCGCCCAGCACGCCGAGATCGAACAGCATGGCCGTGCTCAGCTCGATTTCGCCGATCAGCGGCAGATGCAGATGCCCGAACGCACTGGTGAGGAACGGATGGCCGAATGCGAGGCTGCCCAGACCCGTTGCGGCCGCAACGAGAATGCCGAGCCCCGCGAGCGCGCGGTAATTGATGCGGATGCGCGATTCGGTCCACAGCACGCCGCTCGCCACGTATTGAAGCAGCAACGCGATCGAAAGAATGAGCGAGGCGATGAAGCCGCCGCCGGGCAGATTGTGGCCGCGCAGGAACACGAACACGGCCACCAGCGCGGTGAGCGGCAGCATGAGGCGCGCGAGAATCGCGAGCAGCAGCGGATGCGATTGCGACGACCACGGCAGGCCGCCCGGCCCGGTGTCGGAGGCTTTCAGGCGCAGGCCGCGCAGCAGCGCCTTCACGGCGAGGCCGGCGACCACCAGCACGCTGACTTCGACCATGGTGTCGAAGCCGCGGAAGTCCACGAGGATCACGTTCACGACGTTGTGGCCGCCGCTGCCGGGCAACGCATTGGCGAGGAAGTACGGCGCGATGCCTTGCGCGGGCGGACGCGTCATGACCTGGTACGCCACGCTGCCGAGCAGCGCGCCGCCCGCGAGCGCGAGCGCACCGTTACGCATGCGCGTGGGAATCGGCTCGATGGCGGTTTGCAGGTTGGGCAGGAAGTAGATGGCCAGCACCAGCAGCAGCACCGTCACCACTTCCACCGAGACCTGCGTGAGCGCGAGATCGGGGGCGGAAAAGCGCGCGAATGCGAGCGTCACCAGCAGCCCGCAGGTGCTCAGCATCACGAGCGCGTAGAGCGTGTGCGTGCGCACCATCACAACGCCCACGGCGAGCAGCGCCATCAGCACGAGGCCGCACAGCGTGATGGTGTCGATGGGCAGGCGCACGAAGTCGCCGCCCCACGCGCCGAGCGCGACGAATGCGGTGCCGGGCACGACGATCATCGCCGCGATCATCCACGCGAGATAGTCGGGCAGCGAGCGCGTCTCGAACACGCGCACCACCACGGCCGCAGCTTTTTCCAGGCGCTGCACCAGGCGGTCGAAGCCTTCGCTCGCGTTCATGTCCGAGAGCAACGAGCGATGGTGGCGGAACGCGTCGCGGCGCAGCACGAACAGCAGCGCGCCGGCCGCGAACGACACCACGCTCATGACGAACGGTGTGTTCACGCCGTGCCACAAGGTCAGGCTGTAGTCGGGCAGTTTGCCGCCGAGCGTGAACCACGCCGCCGATTCCAGCATCTTGCCGATGGTCCGCTGCGGAAACAGGCCGATCAGCAGACACACCACCACGAGAATCTCGACCGGCAGCTTCATGAAGCGCGGCGGCTCGTGCGGCGGGTAATGCGGCAGGTCGCGCGGCGCGGCGCCGTCGAAGAACACGCCCCAGACGAAGCGCAGCGAGTACGCGACCGAGAGCGCGGCGGCCGCGATCGCGATCACGGGAATCGCCCAGTTGAATGGCCCGAACATGCCCTGCGCGAGCGTCTCGCCGAAGAACATTTCCTTCGAGAGAAAGCCGTTCAGGAGCGGCACGCCCGCCATCGCGAGCGAGGCCACGCCCGCGAGCACGGCGGTGTGCGGCATGTACTTCGCGAGTCCACGCAGGCGGCCCAGATCGCGCGTGCCGGTTTCATGGTCGATGATGCCGGCGGCCATGAACAGCGACGCCTTGAACACCGCGTGGTTGACCGTGTGAAACAGCGCGGCCACGGTGGAAAGCTGCGTATCGAGACCGAACAGCAGCACGATGAGGCCGAGATGGCTGATGGTCGAATAGGCGAGCAGGCCCTTGATGTCGCGCTGGAACAGCGCCATCGAGGCGCCGCCCACAAGCGTGACCAGCCCGGCGAGCGTGGCCGAGTAGGCCCACCAACTGGTGCCCTCGAACACCGGGTAGAGGCGTGCGAGCAGGAAGATGCCGGCCTTCACCATCGTCGCCGAATGCAGATACGCGGAGACCGGCGTGGGCGCCGACATCGCATGGGGCAGCCAGAACTGGAACGGGAACTGCGCGGATTTCGTGAACGCCGCGAACAGCGTGAGCAGCAAAATGGCCGGAAAGAGCGGGTCGTGCTGGATCTTGCCGGTTTGCGCGAGCACGTCGTTGAGTTCGAAACTGCCGCATACGTGGCCGAGCAGCAGCACCGCCGCGAGCAGCGCGAGCCCGCCCGCGCCCGTAATGGTGAGGGCCATGCGCGCGCCGCGCCGCGCATCGGGCCGCGCGGGCCAGAAGCCGATTAGCAGGAACGAGACGAGGCTCGTGAGTTCCCAGAAGATCACGAGCAGCAGCAGATTGTTCGACAGCACGACACCGAGCATCGCGCCCATGAAAAGCAGGAGCAGCAGATAGAGGCGCGGGAGCGTGTCGCTGCCGGCCAGGTAATAGCGCGCGTAGATGAACACCAGCAGCCCGATCGCAAGCACCAGCAGCGCGAACATGAACGAGAGGCCGTCGAGGCGCAGCGAGAGCGCGAGGCCGATCTCGGGCACCCACTCGCGGCGCCATTGCATGACGCCATAGGTGGGCATGCCCACGCGTTCGCTCAGGAGCAGCCCGAGGCCGAACAGCGCGGTTGCAAACGCGATCCACGTGGCGAGCGCGCGGGCGTGCCGGGCCGCTAACGCGACGAGCGCCGCCCCCACGAACGGAAGTACGACGAGCCACTCCAATGCCATCCGGCTTTCTCCGGGAAATTCGCTGCGTGCGGGTTGAAAACGTGGACTGCGCGGGTGGGGCCGGGCAGGCACGCGCGAGGCGTACCTGCGGGCCATAGACCACGATCATAGCCGCAAACGGGGCCGGAGTTGACGTCGGTGGCATCGATGCGCGCGGCGCGCAACATCATGCTCGGGACGCGCGCCGCTGGGCCGTGCGCAGTGGCGCACGACCGTGCCGGATTACATCGGCCAGACGAAGGCTTCGTGCGCGTGCGAGGTCTTGCCGATATCCACCGGGCGCTGGACCGTCTTGCCGTCGTGGCTCGCCGTGATCACGTAGTGGCCGTTGGGCAGCGTCACGAGCATGAACGGGCCGTCGGTGCGGGTGGAGACGAGCGGCTGGCCGTGCGCGTCGGCAATCTTCACGGGTACGTTCGCGAGGTATTCGTTGCCGTTCGCCGACTGGCGCGCGAATTCGAGCGAGAGCGGATAGCGCGACATCGCGGCCTTGAACGCCGCCGATTGGTCGCTGCCGATGCCGCCGGACAGGTACGAGACGTTGCCGGCGTGGTGCGCCGGCGGCAGGGCGCTGGCGGTGGCGGCGGGCGCCGGGGTGTTCGTGGTGCTCACGGTCGCGGCGAAAGCGCTTTGTGCGCCGAACGCAAGCGCGAGGGCGGCGGTGAGCGAGATGGCCGCGCCCATCCACGGAGTCGAGCGTGCTTTCATTTTTACCTCCTATGGGTCGGATACGCCGGCGCGTGTTACGCGCCGGACGAATCCAGCCTAGGCAGCGCGGCTTAAAAGTCCCTTAAAACACGGGTGAGCACGTCTTTCGGCTGCTTACGCCGCGCTTGTTCACCGCACAATCATGCCGGTGAGCACATAAGCCTGAATCAGCGTCATGAGGCCGACTACCGCCGCGAAAAAGAGGCTATGGCGCACCGTGAAGCGGAACAGCGCCGCTTCCTTGCCGACGAGGCCCGTGGCTGCGCAAGCCACCGCGATCGATTGCGGCGAGATCATCTTGCCGCTCACGCCGCCCGAGGTATTGGCGGCGACGAGCAGCGTGTCCGACACGCCGATCTGGTGCGCCGTGGTGTGCTGCAGCGAGCAGAACAGGGCATTCGACGAGGTGTCCGAGCCGGTCAGGAACACGCCGAGCCAGCCGAGGAACGGCGAGAAAAACGGGAACGCGGCGCCGGTGCCGGCCAGCGCGAGCGCCAGCGTCGAGGACATGCCCGAGTAGTTCGCGACGAACGCGAAGGCCAGCACGAGGCCGATCGAGAGCACCGGGCGGCGCAATTCGCCGAGGGTTTCGAAAAATGCCGCAACGGCGGCGCGCGGCTTCATCTTCAGCACGATCGTGGAAACGATGGCGGTGAGCATGATCGCGGTGCCCACGGCGGAGAGCCAGTCGATTTTCAGCACCGCTTCATAGGGCTTGGCCGAAGCCACGATGGGCGCGGTGCGCACCACGAGCTGATCGAGTCCCGGCACATGAAAGCTCAGCACGGTGCCGGCGAGCGCGCCTTTCGCGGCGAACAGCGCTTTGAACGGCTTGATGCTCCACACCGTGACGATGGCGGTCAGCAGGAAGAACGGCGACCACGCGCGCACGGTCTGGCCGATGTTGTAAGGCGATGCCTGGCGGCTCGACGACGGGTTCGCCGCAGCGCCATCGGAACCGCCGCCGAAGCCGCCCAGCGCAGCCGCTCCGCCGCTCACGCGCAGATTCGCGGTTGTCCCGGCCTGTGCCGCGCGCCGTGGCTGCCACACCTTGAGGAACGCGGCGAGCGACACGAGGCTCACGAGCGCCGAGGTGATGTCCGGCAACTCGGGTCCGATGTGATTCGAGGTGAAGTACTGCGTCACGGCGAAGCTGGCGCCGGCCACGAGCGCCGCGGGCCAGGTCTCCTTGACGCCGCGCTTGCCGTCCATGATGAAGACGAGCCAGAACGGCACGAACAGCGAGAGCAGCGGCAACTGGCGTCCCGCCATCGCGCCGATCAGGAACGGGTCGATGCCGGTCACCTGGCCCGCGACGATGATGGGAATGCCCATCGCGCCGAACGCCACGGGCGCGGTGTTGGCGATGAGGCACAGGCCCGCCGCGTAGAGCGGCTCGAAGCCGAGGCCGACCAGCAGCGCCGAGGTGATCGCGACCGGCGCGCCGAAGCCCGCCGCGCCTTCGAGGAACGCGCCGAACGAAAAGCCGATCAGCAGCACTTGCAGGCGCTGATCGTCGGTGATCGAGAGCACGGAGGCGCGAATGATCTCGAACTGCCCGGTCTTCACGACGATCTTGTAGAGGAACACGGCGGTCACGATGATCCACGCAATCGGCCACAGGCCATAGGCGAAGCCGAAGCCCGCCGAAACGAGTGCCTGGCGCACCGGCATGCCGTATTCGAAGATGGCCACGGCCAGCGCGAGCGCGAGCGTGATGGCCGCGGCGACGTGGCCTTTGAGCCGCAGACCGGCGAGCGCGACGAAAAAGAACACGATGGGCACGACGGCCACGAGCGCGGACAGCCAGAGGCTGCCAAGGGGGGTATAGATCTGATGCCAGGGTTGCATGACGGTCTCCTCCGTGGATGCGGGGCGAATTCGCGATTTAATTTCGCATGCCTGATGAAATGGGTTCTGGTGTTCTGTCTATTGCGGTTGGTCTCGCTCGCGCAGCAAATCGTGCAGGCTGCGCGGCGCGGGTTTGAGCGGCGTGCGATGCTGGGTCCAGCCCATCTGCTGCGCAGGCGCGAGCGCGCGCAGGCGCGTCGCGGCCCAGCGCAGCGCGCGATACGCGCGCGGATGCGCGAACGCGCCGCTCCAGAAGCGCCAGACGAACTGCTCGCCTCGGCTGTGATTCGCACCCTGGCCACGCAGCGGATGCGCGACGGCTTCGTCGGGCGAGCGGTTCGCCTCGGTGCGCAGACGCACCAGCAGGTCCGGAATCGGAATGCGCACGGGGCAGACTTCGCCGCACGCGCCGCACAGGCTCGATGCGGTCGGCAGGTCGGCGGTCGCGTCGAGCCCGAGCAGATGCGGCGAGATGATCTTGCCGATCGGGCCGGGGTAGGTCGTGCCGTAGGCGTGCCCGCCGATGCGCGCATACACCGGGCAGTGATTCATGCACGCGCCGCAGCGGATGCATTGCAGCGTGGCGCGCAGTTGCGCGTCGGCGTAGGCCTGGGTTCGGCCGTTGTCGAGCAGCACGAGATGCACCTCGCGCGGCCCGTCCTTTTCGCCGGCGCGGCGCGGGCTGCTGATGAGGTTGAAGTACGTGGTGATCGGCTGGCCCGTGGCCGAGCGCGTGAGCAGGCTCGAAAGCGGCACGATATGCGCGAGCTTCGCGACCACCTTTTCCATGCCCATGATCGCGATATGCACGTCGGGCACCGTGGTCGAAAGGCGGCCGTTGCCCTCGTTCTCGACGAGCCACAGCGTGCCCGTGTCGGCGGCGGCGAAGTTCACGCCCGATAGACCGATCTGCGCATTCACGAACGCGCGGCGCAGCGCGCGGCGGCCCGTCTGGATGAGCGTATCCACGTCCTCCGTGTAGGGCGTATCGGGAATATGCGCTTCGAACAGATGCCCGATATCGCCCTTGGTCTTGTGGATCGCGGGCATCACGATATGCGAGGGCTTTTCGCCCGCGAGCTGCACGATGTACTCGCCCATGTCCGACTCGATGCAGTCGATGCCGCGCTCGGCGAGGTAATGGTTCAGCTCGATCTCCTCGCTCGCCATCGACTTGCCCTTGATGACGCGCTTGGCCGCGTGCCGCTGCGCAATGCCGTGGACGATGCGGTTGGCGTCGTCGGCGGTCTCGGCCCAGTGCACGTGGATGCCGTTTTCCTTCAGCTTCGCTTCGAGCTGTTCCAGCAATTCGGGCAGGCGTGCGAGCGCGTGCTGGCGCACCGCTTCGCCGAGGTCGCGCAGTTGCTCTAGTTCATCGGCGTCGGGGAATTGCACGGCGCGCTTGCCTTGCAGAAAATCCATCGCGCCGCGAAAGCTCTGGCGCAACTGCGGATCGTCGAGCGCCGCGCGGGCGCGTTCGCGGAATTCGGCGGTGGGCACGAAATGCAGCGGGTTTTCGTGCTGCGCGGCTCGCGTCGGGCTGGCGGTCTTGCTCATTGCGCGGCTCCGTGCTGGGGAAAATTCGCGGACGTTCCGATCTCGCAGGCGGTCTCGTCCGCGGGTTCGTCAATATCGTCATCCGTGACGACGATCACCCACAGCGCGCGCGGCCCGTGCGCGCCGTAAGCCGTGGTTTGCTGGATGTCCGAGGTCTTCGAGGGGCCCGAGATCATCACGAGGTTGGTGGGCATGCCGTCGCGCCAGCGTTCGGCAGCAACGGCCGCATGCAGGTCCGCGTGCAGCGTGGGCGCGTGGATCAGCGCGACGTGCAGCGGCGGCACCAGCGAGACGGTGCGCGGCGCGTTGGCGTCGGGGACGACCACGAGCGTGCCGGTGGCCGCGAGGCCCGAGCGCGCGACGGTGAAGCCCGCGTCGATGCTTTCGAACAGTTCGGACTTCCAGGTTTCGATCGGCTCCGCGTAGCCGCGTGCTTCGATGCCGGTTGCGGCGGCGTGCAGCGCGTCGACGAGCGCCGCGCCTTCGGCGCTCGACGTGTCGAGCAACAGTCGCTTCACGCCGGCGGCCGCGAGGCGCTGCGCGAGTTCGGCGGGCCAGTTCCGCGCGCTCGCGCGGACGACCTCGGCGTGCGCGGCCTCCAGCATGTGCTGGAACTGCGCGATGCGGGCCGGCTGGGTGGCAAGCGTCCCAGCGTCCTGGGCGCGTTGCTGGGCATAGTGCGCGTCGATGCGCTGGTCGAGCGCGTCCACCGGCACTGGCGCGGCGCCCTCGTTCGCGCCGGCGCGCAGCCGGCCGAGCATGCGCACGCGGGCGCCCAGTGTGTCCAGGATGTCGACGGGGTTGATCGTGGCGGCGCTCATGCGGCCTCCCCGCCGGTGCGGCGCCAGAGGAACGAAGCGAGGTGCTCGACGGCGAGCGGCGCGCCCTTGTGCTCGGCAGCATGGCCGATATTGAGCAGGCACCCGCAGTCGGCGGACACGAGCCGGTTGCAGCCGGTCGCGCACGCCGAGGCGATCTTGTCGGCGACCATCGCGCCCGAGATGTCGGGGTGCTTCAGCGAGAACGTGCCGCCGAAGCCGCAACATTCGGATTCGCGCTCGTGGTCGACGCGCGTGATGCCGGGCAGCGCGTCGACGGCTTCCACGCCGTGCACGCGCGTGCCCATTTCGCGGCGCGCGCCGCACGAGGTATGGAGCACGACGCGTTCTGCGGGCTGCTTCAGCGCGGCATCGCCATAGGCGCCGGCGGCGCTCAGGTCCACGTTCAGCACGCGCACGAGAAATTCAGTGAGTTCGTAGATGCGTCCCGAGAGCGCTTGAGCCCGTGCTGCATCGGCTTTATCGGCTTCATTGCCTGCGTCGCCTTCGAACAGGGCGGGCCAGTGATGCCGCATCATGCCCGCGCACGAGCCGGAGGGCACGATCACGGGCCACGGTTGATCGAACAGGCCGAGCTGCGCCCGGGCCACCTCGCGCGCTTCGCGCGGGTTGCCGCTGCTATAGGCGGGCTGCCCGCAGCAGCTCTGGGCGCGCGGGAAGTGGACCGTGAGCCCTTCGCGCTCTAGCAGCTTGACCGCGTCGAGCCCGGCCTGCGGCACGAACAGGTCGACGAGGCAGGTCGCGAACAGGTAGACGTCGGTGGGGCGTGGACCGTTGGGGTATTGCCGTGGCTTCATGTCTCGTTCGTATGGCTCTCGGTATGGGTCGGTGCCGAATGGCGCGGAATGGCGCGCCTGGCCGCGATGGCGACGGCAGGTGTGTGGGCGCATAATCCTCGCTTCGGGTGGCGTGCTCAAACTGGTTGGACCAGTGGCTGATCGGCGGCTGACAAGTGACTGACCAGCGGGCAGACTCGCCGCCGCCGAAGCACACGAGGGGCGGGGGATATCAATGAGGGACAGGGCCGGCGCGCGCGGACGCGCGGAAACGGTGATGCGGCAAATGGAGACGTCGTTGCTCGACGGCACGTGGCGCGCGGGGACCAAGCTGCCCTCCGAGCGCGTGCTCGCGCAGGAGTACGGCGTGGCGCGCAACACGGTGCGCGAGGCGATCCAGCGGCTTGCCGCGCGTGGGCTGGTGGCGAGCCGCGCGGGCGCGGGCGTGTTCGTGACCGACCAGTTGCGCACCGGTTTTGTCTCCCCGTGGGGGCAACTGGTGGCCGACCATCCCGCGCTGCGCGACGACATCCTCGAATTTCGCCGCGTGCTGGAGGGCGCGACCGCGTATTTCGCGGCGATGCGCGCGAGCGACGACGAACTCGCGCGCATTCGCGCGCTGGTGCAGGAACTGGAACGCACGCGTGCCTGCGACGACAAGGTTGCCGAAGCCGCCGCCGACGCGAAGCTGCACGAGGTGATCGCGCAGGCCTCGCACAACGCGATGTTCCTGCACCTGCACACGAGTGTGCTGGGCATGCTGCGCGAGCACATCACGATCAACGGCACGGGTTTGCGCGAGCAGAACGCGGATGCCTCGGAGCATCTGCTGTTGCAGCACCGCACGCTGTGCGAAGCGATTCTCACGCGGCGTCCGGAGGAGGCGCGCACGGCGATGCAAACCCATATCGACTTCGTGCGCACGCGGGTGAACGAGGAGCACAGCGCGCCTGCAACTGGCCCAACCAGTGCGAAGAAACGCCGGGCACGCAAGAAGCCGGCCTCACCTGAAGACTGCTAAAGTTGGCGCTCAGGCCGATGCAGCGCGAGGACCTTCGCGCAGCGCCCGCAGGAACACGATGAGAAGGAGGCCAGGCCATGAACTCGCCCGTCGCGCGTATCGAGTCCCTGAGCGCCCTCACGCTCACCGTGAGCGACATCGCGCGTTCGGTGCGCTTTTACGAGGCGCTCGGCTTCGTGCACCAACCCGGTGCCGCGATTGCCGGGTTCGCGTCGTTCGTGCTGGGCGGTGGGGGCGGGGGCGGCGTGTGTTTTCTGAACCTGCTCGAAGGGCCGCACGACAGGATCGAAGGGTGGGGCCGCGCGATCTTCTATGTCTCGGACGTGGACGCCTTTTACGCGCAGGTGCTGGCCGCGGGTCTCAAGCCCGAATTCGCGCCGCAGGATGCGCCGTGGCGCGAGCGCTATTTTCATCTCGTCGATCCTGACGGCCACGAGTTGAGCTTCGCGAAGCCGCTGGCCTGAGGCGCGGCGCGCGGCGATGCATCTGAAATACGCCTGACACCCGCAGCGCCGATAGTGCGCGGGTTGCCATTCATTGCATGAGGAGTAGTCGCCATGAACGAACGGGAGCGTGCCCAGCGCAGCGCGCGCGAATCCGGTGGTGCGGTTGACAGGGAAGCCAGTGCGGACACCGTGCAGCACCGCCGCCGCCGGCTCGAAGAAGAGCTCATCGACGCTTACGACGAAGAGCTTGAAATGGAAGTCGACGACCGCCTCCAGGAAATCGGCATCGAGATCGGCGAGGAGGCGCGCGCGCTGCGCCGCGTCTATTTCCGCGAGCTGATCCGGCTGCAGGGCGAGCTCGTCAAGATGCAGGACTGGATCGTGAGCACGGGCCACCGGCTCGTGGTGATCTTCGAAGGCCGCGACGCGGCGGGCAAGGGCGGTGTCATCAAGCGCATCACGCAGCGTCTGAATCCGCGCATGTGCCGCGTGGCCGCGCTGCCCGCGCCGAACAACCGCGAGCGCACGCAATGGTATTTCCAGCGCTACGTGCAGCATCTGCCCGCGGGCGGCGAAATGGTGCTGTTCGACCGCAGCTGGTACAACCGCGCGGGCGTCGAGCGCGTGATGAACTTCTGCACCGACGAGGAATACGAAGAGTTTTTCCGCTCGGTGCCGGAGTTCGAGAAGATGCTCGTGAGGAGCGGCATCCAGATCGTCAAGTACTGGTTCTCGATCACGGACGACGAACAGGAAGTGCGCTTCCAGAGCCGCATCGAAGATCCGCTCAAGCAGTGGAAGCTCTCGCCGATGGACCTCGAAAGCCGCCGCCGCTGGGAGCAGTACACGCACGTGAAGGAAGTCATGCTGCAGCGCTCGCATATTCCCGAAGCGCCGTGGTGGGTGGTGCAGGGCGTCGACAAGAAGCGCGCGCGCCTGAACTGCATCCATCATCTGCTGAGCCAGGTGCCGTATCACGAGATCGAGCACGCGAGCGTGACGCTGCCCTCGCGCGTGCATCATCCGGATTACATTCGCCAGCCGGTGTCGCAAGACATGATCGTGCCGGACGTCTATTGACGGTGTTGGCCGGGCATGCCGCGCCGGCCGCGCGGCATGCCCGGAACCTCAGAACGTATGGCGGAACACCCAGTAGAGGGCGCCCGCGAGCGCGATCGAGGCGGGTAGCGTGAGCACCCACGCGAGCACGAGGCTACGTACTGTGCTCCATTGCAGGCCCGAGCCGTTCGCGGCCATCGTGCCCGCTACGCCCGAAGAGAGTACGTGCGTGGTCGAGACCGGCAGGCCGTACATATCGGCCGCGCCGATGGTGGCCATGGCCACGAGTTCCGCGCAGCCGCCCTGGCCGTAGGTCAGGTGCTGCTTGCCGATGCGCTCGCCCACCGTCACCACGATGCGCTTCCATCCCACCATCGTGCCCAGCCCGAGCGCGATCGCCACGGCCACCTTCACCCAGGTCGGGATGAACTTGGTCGCGTGGTCGATCTGGCTGCGGAAATTGTGGATCGCGCGGGCGTCGGCTTCGGCGAACGCGGGCTGCTTCGCCTTCTCCATCAGCCGGATCGCCTCGGAAATCACGTACATGTTGTTGCGCACGTTGTCGACAACCGATTGCGGCACCGCCGCCATCGAACCGTAGCCTTCGACCTGCTGGCCCACCTGCGTCGAGAGCGAGGCGAGCGCGGGCACCGTCTGCGGCGTGAGCGTGCGCGTGTTGATGTAGCGCTCGACTTCGGCGCGCACGGCATTCGGGCCCGTGGGCGCGGCCACGCCGTGGGTGTAGTTGCCGAGCGTGCGCGCGGCCTGCTGCGAAACCGCGACGAAGGTCTGCGACTCGCTCGCCGTCACGGTCTTGTTGAGTGCATAGGCGGTGGGCACAGTGCCGATCAGGATCAGCATGATGAGGCCCATGCCTTTCTGGCCGTCGTTGGAGCCGTGCGCGAACGAGACCCCCGTGCAGGTGAGAATCAGCAGCGCGCGAATCCAGAACGGCGGCGGCTCGCTGCTCTTGGGCTCGGCGTAGAGTTCGGGCACGCGCACGAGCGCCTTGAGCACGAGCAGCAACAGCGCGGAGGCAAGAAAGCCGACGACGGGCGAGAACAGCAGCGACTTACCCACGCCGATCGCCTGGCTCCAGTCGACGCCGCTCGTTCCGCCCGCGCCGTGCATCAGCTGGTTCATCAGCCCCACGCCGATGATCGAGCCGATCAGCGTATGCGAGCTCGACGAAGGCAGGCCGAAGTACCACGTGCCGAGATTCCAGATGATCGCAGCGATCAGGAGTGCGAAGACCATCGCGAAGCCCGCGCTGCTGCCCACCTGGAGGATCAGCTCGACGGGCAGCAGTTGCAGGATGCCGAACGCCACCGCGCCGGTGGAAGTGAGCACGCCGAGGAAGTTCCACGCGCCGGACCAGACCACGGCCAGGTTGGGCGTGAGCGAGTGCGTGTAGATGACTGTCGCCACCGCATTCGCGGTATCGTGGAAGCCGTTCACGAATTCGAAGCCCAGCGCGATGAAGAGCGCGATCACGAGCAGGAACCACGGCAGCGCGGAGTGCTCGCGCACGGGCGAGAGGTCGTCGGCGAGATGCATGCCCACATAGACGGCGCCCGCGCCAATGACGAGCAGAAAGACCAGCAGGCTCGCGTTGCGCCCGCGCGTGGAGGTGGCGCCGGGCGGGGGTGACAGGGAAAGATCCGGCATGACGAACTGGCTCCTCGAACGGGGTGCACGGAGCGTCGCGCAGGCAGGGAGGGCGCAAAGCGACGGGGGAAGGCAACGCCTCCGATCATGCAAAGTGCTTATGACGCATTGATGACGTTTTTGCGCAAGCCGCGCAGCCGCGCCCGGAGGGGCGGGCGTTGCGCGGTCCTCGCGCGAGTCGATTGACGGAGATTGCGCACGTGCCTGACCGCGCTCACAAGCCCGCAGGGGAGCCATCCGCCGGAAACGCATCCGCCCCCGCGCGGACCGTATTGGTTCCCCATTTGCGGCTGCGCGCGCACAACTGGATCTTCGCGCGCGGCAAGTGGGCCACGCGGCTGATCGGCCGCAATCCGTTCTTCGGCGGGCTGTCGGGCACGCTGGTCGCCACGGTGATGGCGGCCCTGACCTATACGGCGCTCTATGCGGGCCGCGCCGAAGAGATGCGTCATGCGGGTGAGAATTCGAACAACATCGTGCGTCTCGCGAGCAGCGACATCGCGCGCAATGTCGAGCTCTACGATCTCTCGTTGCGCGCCGTGGTGGCGGGCGCGCAGCAGCCCGAGACGTGGGCGCTGCCACAGGCGCTGCGCCAGCGCGTGCTGTTCGATCGCGCGACGGCGGCATCGTTTCTGGGCGGCGCCTATGTGCTGGACACGCAAGGGCGCGTGAAGGCCTCGCAGAGCACCGACGACACGCCCGGCGTCTCGGTCGCCGACCGCGACTATTTTCTGGCCCAGCAACGCAATCCCGATGCGGGCCTCTTCATCTCGAAGCCCTTTGCGTCGCGCTTGCGTCACGGCGTGCTCTCGGTCGGGCTTTCGCGGCGCATCAATGCGCCCGATGGCACGTTCGCGGGCGTCGCGCTGATCGTCGTGAGGCTCGAATACTTTCAGCGGCTCGTCGACCGCGTCGACATCGGGCGCGACGGCGGCGTCTTCATCATCATGCAGGACGGCACGCTGGTTGCAAGCAAGCCGCCCATGCCGCTCGGGGTGGGCGCGGATTACTCGAGCTGGCGCAACTACAAGATCATCTCGCGGCACGACGCGGGCACCTTCACGGCGCACGCGGAAGCGGACGGCGTGGAGCGCCTCTACACCTACGCGCACGTGGGCCACACGCCCATCATCGTGGGCGTCGCGCCCGCCGTCGACGACATTCTCGCGGGCTGGCGAAGCCGCGCGTATCTGGCTGTTGCGATGACGACGGTGTTCGGCGGCGCCTGGGTGGTGGTGTCCTGGGTGCTCGCATTCGCCTTGCGCGACAAGGTGATCGCCGAAGCCGAATTGCAGCGCCTCGCGGTGACCGACCCGCTCACGGGCCTCGCGAATCGCCGCGCGCTCGATCAGCGGCTACAGGTCGAATGGAACCGGGCGTCGCGCGAACGGACGCCGCTCTCGGTGCTGTTCTTCGACGTCGATCACTTCAAGCTGTTCAACGACACTTACGGCCACGCCGCCGGCGACGAAGTGCTCAAGCTCGTGGCCGAGCGCATTGCCTCGGGCACGCAGCGCACTTCTGACATGGCGGCGCGCTACGGCGGCGAGGAGTTCGCGGTGCTGCTGCCCGGCACGGCGCTGGAGGGCGCGCGCAAGATCGCGGACAAGATCCGGCGGCGCATCGAGATGGCCAACCTCGCACATCGCGGCTCGCACTACGGCCGTGTCACGGTGAGCGTGGGTTGCGCGAGTTGCGAGCCGCCCGCGGGCGAAAGCGGCGCGAAGCTGCTCGCTGCCGCCGACGCACTGCTATACGAGGCCAAGGCTGCGGGCCGCAACCAGGTGTGCGCGAAGCCATGGAGCGGCGGCGCGGCGGCGTAGCGTGTTGTGGCAGGGCAGCCGCGTCGTTGTCGTGGCCGCCCGTGTGGTTGCGCTCAGTTGCCCGTGGTTGCTTCCGGTTGCCCCGGGTTGCTCATGAATCGGCCGTTCAGCGCGCCGACTTCGACAGGCGATGGCCAAGACCGAGATTCGAAACGATCTGCCAGGTATAGACGCGCGAATAGTGCACGCCGAACTGACGGCCGATCAACTCGCGCACGCGGCTGTTGGTCCACGCATCGCTCGGAAAGCCATGCTCGCGCGCGGAGCCGTGCAGCGCGCTCGCGATCCAGCCCATTGCGGCCTTGTCGAGCACGGAAGGCCGGCCGCCCACGCTCATCTGCTGGAGCGCGGCGAGGCCGCCGTCTTCGACTATCGACTTGTAGCGGCGCACCGTCTGGGCGGAGAGGTGCAAAGAGTCGGCCACGGTGTGTACCGTCGCGCCTTCCACCAACATCTGGCCGGCGGCCATCCTGCGCGCGACGCTCGGCAAATTCTCGGTTCGGGTAAGCATGTGATCACTCGTCAACGAAAGATTTAGGACATGCGGCTTGCGGATGCCGCTCCTGTCAACCCTTTCAGTGCGTGCGGGTCTTCTCGCTTGCCACGGCTCGCATGGCTCTTGCTCGATGTCGGGCCGTCGCGGACGGCGAAACAATGCGCCTCGCAGGGCGCGTGCGGATCGCATTGGCGTTCCGCAGGAGATATTAATAATTGTTTTTGTAGGGAATGTGTATAGCCAGCGGAAAAATAGTCTGCTTGACTTACGGATTGTCCTGGACTATCGGGAAAAATTAACCTATCCAAATCGCTTAACTAGCCTGTGAATGTTGTTCATTCCTGACATGATGGTGCCGTCATTAAGGCAATTGAAATGTTTGTAATCGTTGTTTTTGGCCCATTGCAGGGGCACCTGGCGAGAGCAAATCGGTAATTTTGGGCAGAATGCGCTTTCCGAATTTGCATGAATCGTTTTGGAAATTCTATTCGATTCGGACCGAATGGGCTTCCCGGTTTTGCTTCACCGCGCATTTCGAAGCGAACGGGATCATGGGCCGCATGAAGATCCAATTGATGATTCGCTTGATGATCTAAAAAGCATGAGTAAAGAACTCGACGAAAAGGTTGAACGTCTGCTGCGGCGCGCGGCGAGCCGACGTGGCCTCGTATCCTATGGTGCGTTTCATGCGTTGTTCGCGCAGAGCGTGCCGCTGCACGAACGTTACGAAAAACTGGAAGCCGCTGCGGCGGCGTTGTGCGAGCCGCGCGTGGCCGACTACGCATCGCTGCTCGCGACGGCTTCGGGTCTGCCGGGGCCGGACTTCTATCTGCGTTTTCGGCGTTTGCATGCGGAGCGCTATTACGCGCCGCTTGGCGCCGACCGCAATCGCATGCTCAAGCTGGTGGAGAAGCGCCAATTCGCGAGCGAGGAGCGCGAGCGCGTGTACGACCACTATCGCAGCACCGCAGAGGTTGCGGTGCTCGCGTGACGGAATGATTTAGTCGACGCGATTGCGATCGCGCACGAGGATCGTGACGTACACCGCCGTGCAGACGAGGATCACGGCAACGCCGGCGACCACCTTGGTGTGATTGAATTGCACGAGCCCGATCACGGCGAGGGCAATGCCGGCGGCGGAGCCGAGTGTGCCGAGCGCGGCGACGAATATGCGCATCTTGCTCCAGATGCGATGGCGCCGTTCGGGGCCTGCGCCTTCCCTCAAGCGTTCGAAAGTCATACCGGTATTTCCCGTTTTTTCCCGTTGATGGCGGACCGCATTGCACGATGCAATACGGCATTCGCCCAGATGAAACGATTATAGCGGTCGGGCGATTCCACGCTTTCGGCGCGCGCGCGTCATGCCACGCGGCGCAAGTTTCACGCGCTGGGACGCGCACTTTTGAGTGCGTTTAAGTTTGCCTTAATGTTGCCTCGCCATTATGAACAGGTCGGGTCGATTCGATAGTCGATTCGCGGTTGTTCTTCACGTCCCCTGTTAACCGCCGTTGCCATACGGCGGTTTTTTTTGCCCATCGATGGACCGGGCAAGCTCACTCGTGTTCGGGAAATCCCGCGCGTCCTTGTGTCAGGTCGCGCAGCACTTCGCGCGCGGCATCGAGAGCGGTGGCCGGAAGCTGGATTGTGAGCCGCACGGTCATCGTGTAGCGGCTGTCGGCGAGCGTGTGCTGCTCCTGCTCGATCCAGTGCCGCACGCGTGTTTCGTCGGCATAGCTCACCTCCACGATCAGGCGCGCCTGAGCGATGCGCTCCACGCGCTGCGCGTTCTGCAGCGCACTCGCGATGGCGTCGGTATAAGCGCGCACGAGCCCGCCCGCGCCGAGCTTCACGCCGCCGTAATAACGCACCACCGCGGCGAGCACGCCGTCGAGGTCGTGATGGCGCAGCACTTCGAGAATGGGGCGGCCTGCGGTGCCCGAGGGCTCGCCGTCGTCGGACATGCCGGACTGGCCGCCCGCGAGCAGCGCCCAGCAGACATGGGTGGCAGTGGGGTGTTCGTTGCGCAGGCGGCGCAGCTCGGCCATGGCCGCTTCGCGGCCGTCGACCGGAATCGCGAGGCCGATAAAGCGGCTCTTGCGGATCTCGAGCTCCGCGCTGACGGTTGAGGCAAGGGTATAAGTGGGCAAAGCGGGCAGTGCGGCGTGAGCAAAAGCGTGATGTTAGCGGATGCGGGCAGCAATGCGGTTGCTTGGGCCGCGAGCCTTTGCGCGGGTTCGCGCTGCCCAGGACACGCTGAACACGATGCGTCCCGCAATCTCTCAGATTACGTAATGGTTTCTTGCGTTTGCGCTAATGACGTATCGGCCACCAAGGCCGATAATACGCTGCATGACGGATCTAGCTCTGGCTGGAGCGACGCCGAACTCCTCATTCGGTGATCCGTCATATTTCGAATTCGTCGCGGCGCTGCAGGTCTTGCGCCGCGCTTCTCCTGAAGCTCCCCCCAAGCTCATTTCCCAGGTTACGCGCAGAAAAAACCCCGGTCGGGACGTTGTCCATCGGCCGGGGTCATAAAGCTCGCCTGTTCTCAAGAGGCGACGCCACATTACGCCTGTCAAAATTCCACGGCAATAAAAAAAGCCCGGCTTGCACCGGGCTTCCAAGTGTGACCGCATCCGTTGCCGGATGCGGCACCTGCAAAACTTCCTGCGCTGTTGACGCTTAAGCCGCGAGCAGCGAACGCAGCACGAACGGCAGGATACCGCCGTGCTTGTAGTAGTCGACTTCGATCGGCGTGTCGATGCGCAGCAGCACCTGGACGCGCTCATCCTTGCCGTCTTTACGGTGGATCACGAGCGTCAGATCCTGTTGCGGCTTGAAGTTGTCGGTCAGGCCTTCGACGTCGAACGTTTCGTCGCCGGTCAGGCCGAGCGACTGCACGCTGTCCGAACCCTTGAACTGCAGCGGCAGCACGCCCATGCCCACGAGGTTCGAGCGGTGGATGCGCTCGAAGCTGCGTGCAACCACGGCCTTTACGCCCAGCAACTGCGTGCCCTTGGCCGCCCAGTCGCGCGACGAGCCCGTGCCGTACTCTTCGCCCGCGAACACCATGGTGGGCGTGCCGGCGTCGATGTACTTCATGGCGGCGTCGTAAATCGACAGCTGTTCGCCGCTCGGCTGATGGATCGTCAGGCCGCCTTCGACGCGCGTGCCGTCGGCCTTCGCCGGGATCATGAGGTTCTTGATGCGCACGTTCGCGAACGTGCCGCGCATCATGACGTCATGGTTGCCGCGGCGCGAGCCGTAGCTGTTGAAGTCGGCCTTCTGCACGCCGTTTTCCTTGAGCCACTTGCCTGCGGGCGAGTCTTCCTTGATCGAGCCGGCCGGGCTGATGTGGTCGGTCGTGACCGAGTCGCCGAAGATGCCCAGCGCGCGCGCGCCCTTGACCTCGGCCACTGACGACGACGGCGTCATCGAGAAGTCGCTGCCGAAGAACGGCGGCTCGGCGATATAGGTCGACTTCGGCCAGTCGTAGACCTGGCCTTCCTCGCCCTCGATCTTGCTCCACAGGTCGCCCTTCTTCGTGAGCTGGCTGTAGTTCTTCTGGTAGACGTCGGCATCCATCGCGAACTTGAGCAGCGCGTTGATTTCCTCGCTGCTCGGCCAGATGTCGCCGAGGTAGATGTCGTGGCCGCCCTTGCCCTTGCCGACCGGCTCGGTCATCAGGTCACGCGTAATGTTGCCCGCGATCGCGTAAGCGACGACCAGCGGCGGCGAGGCCAGGAAGTTCGCGCGGATGTTCGGGTGAATGCGCGCCTCGAAGTTGCGGTTGCCCGACAGCACCGCCGCCGCGACCACGTCGTTCTTCGTGATCGACTCGTTCAACTCCGGCGTGAGGTCGCCCGCATTGCCGATACAGGTCGTGCAGCCGTAGGCCGCGAGTTCGAAGCCGAGCTTCGAGAGGTAGGGCAGCAGGCCGGTCTTCGTCAGGTATTCCGTGACGATGCGAGACCCCGGGGCGAGCGAGGTCTTGATGTGCGGCGCCACCGTGAGGCCGGCTTCCACGGCCTTCTTGGCCAGCAGGCCCGCGGCCAGCAGCACGCTCGGGTTCGACGTGTTGGTGCACGACGTGATCGCGGCGATCAGCACGTCGCCGTTATGCAGCTTGACCTTCTCGCCCGCCGCGTATTCGGCCGTGAGGTCGGCGGCCTTCTTGTTGAAGCCGTTTTCCGCGACCGGCTTCGAGAACAGGTCGATGAAGTTCGACTTCACGTGACCGATCTCGATGCGGTCTTGCGGGCGCTTCGGACCGGCCAGCGACGGTGCAACCGTGCCGAGGTCGAGCGTGAGCGTCTTCGTGTAGTCGATGTCGCCGGCCTTCGGAATGCCGTAGAGCTCTTGCGCCTTGAAGTAGTTCTCGAACGCCGAGATCTCGGCTTCGGTGCGGCCCGTGCCCTTGAAGTAGTCGATGGTTTTGTCGTCGACCGGGAAGAAGCCCATGGTCGCGCCGTATTCCGGCGCCATGTTGCCGATGGTCGCGCGGTCCGGCAGCGACAGCGAAGCCGTGCCTTCGCCGAAGAACTCGACGAACTTGCCGACGACTTTCTCCTTGCGCAGCATTTCCGTGATCGTGAGCACGAGGTCGGTGGCCGTGCAGCCTTCGCGCAGCTTGCCCTTGAGCTCCACGCCCACCACGTCGGGCGTGAGGAAGTACACCGGCTGGCCGAGCATGCCCGCTTCGGCCTCGATACCGCCCACGCCCCAGCCCACCACGCCGATGCCGTTGATCATGGTGGTGTGCGAGTCGGTGCCGACCAGCGTGTCCGGGTAGTACACGGTATCGGCGCCATCAGCCTTCTTGTGCACGCCGCGCGCGAGGTACTCGAGGTTCACCTGGTGGACGATGCCGATGCCCGGCGGCACGACCTTGAACGTATCGAACGCCTGCATGCCCCACTTCATGAACTGATAGCGCTCGTTGTTGCGCTGGAATTCCAGCTTCATGTTCAGGTCGAGCGCGTCCTTCTGGCGGAAGTAGTCGATCTGCACCGAGTGGTCGACCACGAGGTCCACCGGCACGAGCGGCTCGATGACCTTGGGGTCCTTGCCAACTTGCTTCGCGACGCCGCGCATGGCCGCGATATCGGCGAGCAGCGGCACGCCGGTGAAGTCTTGCAGCACGACGCGCGAGACGACGAACGGGATTTCATCGACGCGGGCAGCGGTGGGCTTCCAGTTCGCGAGCTGCTCGATATGCTCTTCCGCGATCTTCTTGCCGTCATAGTTGCGCAGCACGGACTCGAGCACGATACGGATCGAGACCGGCAGGCGATGGATCTTCACGCCGAGCTGCTTGCCAAGGTGCGGCAGCGAGTAGAACTTGCCTTTGCCGGAACCGCTGTCGAATTCCTTTAGCGTTTTGTGGAGGTTGTGGGCCATGGTGTTTTCCTTCGTTTAATCGCGGAAATAACGCTTTGCTACACAGTTTGCTGCCAGTTTGCCTGCTTGCTCAGATTACGTACAAGTCGACGTACTCGTTCACCGGCATGGCTTCGAGCCGCGCCGCATCGAGCGAAACGTCGAGGATCGCCTGCTGCTGCTTCGCGGGGAAGCGGCGCGCGAGGTTGGTCCTGAACTTCTCGATCAGGAGCGGCGTGCCTTCGTTGCGGCGCCGCTTGTGACCGATGGGGTATTCCACCACGACTTCGTCGAGCGTTGTACCGTTGTTGAGTTCGACGGTGAGCGCATTCGCGATCGAGCGCTTGAGCGGGTCGTGATAATCCTTCGTGAACTGGGGATCTTCTACGCAAACCGTCTTCGCGCGCAAGGCGTCGATGCGCGGGTCCTGCGCAACGACGTCTTCGTAATCGGCGGCGGTGAGACGCCCGAAAATGAGCGGCACGGCCACCATGTACTGGATGCAGTGGTCGCGGTCGGCCGGGTTCGCGAGCGGGCCGCTCTTGTCGATGATGCGGATCGCTGCTTCATGCGTGCGAATGGTGATCCGCTGGATGTCCTGGGCGCTCTTGCCTTGTTGCGCGAGCACGGCGTGCAGCGTCATCGCGGCTTCGGCGGCGGTCTGCGCGTGGAATTCGGCGGGGAACGCAATCTTGAACAGCACGTTCTCCATCACGTACGAGCCGTACGGGCGCTGGAACTGGAACGGCTGGCCCTTGAACGAGACGTCGTAAAAGCCCCAGGTCTTCGCGGTGAGCGCGGACGGGTAGCCCATCTCGCCCGTCTTCGCGATCAGCGCGAGGCGCACCGCGCGCGAGGTGGCGTCGCCGGCGGCCCATGACTTGCGCGAGCCGGTATTGGGCGCGTGGCGGTAGGTGCGCAGTGCCTGGCCGTCGACCATCGCGAGCGAAACGGCGTTGATCAGTTCGTCGCGCGTGAGCCCGAGCATCAGCCCGACCACCGCGGTCGAGGCGAGCTTCACGAGCAGCACGTGGTCGAGACCGACCTTGTTGAACGAGTTCTCCAGCGCCATGCAGCCTTGGATCTCGTGCGCCTTCACCATGGCTTCGAGCACGTGCTTCATGGTGAGCGGCGGTTTGCCCTGAGCGACGGCCGTGCGCGAGAGCCAGTCGGCGGTCGCGAGTATGCCGCCCAGGTTGTCCGACGGATGGCCCCATTCGGCGGCCAGCCAGGTGTCGTTGAAGTCGAGCCAGCGGATCATCGCGCCGATGTTGAACGCGGCCTGAACCGGATCGAGCTGGAATGAGGTGCCCGGCACCTTCGCGCCGTGCGGGACGATCGTGCCCGGCACGAGCGGTCCCAGCAGCTTGGTGCAGGCGGGGTAGGAGAGCGCCTCGAGTCCGCAGCCGAGCGTGTCCAGCAGGCAGTAGCGTGCGGTCGACAGGGCGAGTGCGCTGTCGACCTCGAAATCGAGCACGTAGTCGACGATGTCGACCAGTACCCGATCCGGCTGCGGCCTGACGTTGGCGACGGGTGCGGACATCGAGGCGTTCCCGATGCGGCGCGCTTACTGGCTGGCGCCCGCTGCCGGTGCCGCTGCCGGTGCGCGCAGCGCGTTGGCTTGGGTCGGCGCCATTGCGCCTTGCTGCATCGCAACGGTCTTGCACTCGTCGGCCAGGCGCGAGCTGTCCTTGTCCGAGAACAGCATCGCCTTGGTCGGGATCACGACCAGGTCGAGGCCGGTTGCGGCGTCGTGGAAGCGGTCAGCGCCCGTCGTCGTGGTCTGGCGCGGCAGGTTGTAGTTCTTGTTCGCCCAGTGAACGGTGACGATCTGGTCACGCGCCATGTCGCCCTTAAGGTCGAAGGCCAGGCCTTCGTTGCACGACCAGTGTTCCGAGCCCGCCGGGACCGGATCGACCTTCGCTTCCTTGGCCGGGTTGGCCTTGCGCTTGATGATCTTGTGCTTCGGTGCCGGCTTCTTGGCGGTGGCCGTCGTGGTTTGCGCGGCGGCCTCAGTGGCCGCCAGCATCATCGTGGTGGACAGCGCGCCGATAACGGTGGCGATCAGCAGTTTTTTCATGGAGTCGGACCTATATCTCTTTTGAATCGGTTGATCAGGCGGGGCTGCGAGGGCGCAGTCGCCGGGTGCATTGCGCGCGCGCCGAAAGCGCGCAGCGGACGCTATTTTCACCTATTTGCCGATACGAGCCAGGATTTTTGCGATTTGAAAAAATTTAGCTTGTCACTCAGGAATTTACTTGCGGTATAGGGACGCCCGGTTAGGGGCGCCCGGCTAGGGGCGCCCTAATCGAACAGCGGCGCGGCTTCGTCGGGCACGGCGCGCCCCGTCGCGCGGGCGCGGCGCAGCACGGACCAGTAGTAACGGTAGCTCGCGCGGTCGTGCAGCGTGTCGCCATGGCGGATCGGACCCCATTTATCGGCTTGCGCGGCCAGCAGGATCTCGGCGGCGGTGGCGATTTCCTCGTCGCGGGGCGCAAAGGCGGCAACGATGGCCGGAATCTGCGCGGGATGGATGCTCCACATGCGCGTGTAGCCGAATTCATTGCGCGCGCGGAGCGCGTCGTTCGCAACGACATCCATGTCGCGCACTTCGGTGCTGACATTGTGTGACGGAACCTTGCCGAATGCATGGCAGGCCGCGGCGATTTCCAGCTTCGCGCGGCGCACGAGCGGGTGGTCGAACTGGCCTGGCGAGCGCATGGCGGTGTCGGGAATTGCGCCGTCGTGCGCGGAGACGAAGTCCATCAGGCCGAAACTGAGCGCTTGCACGCCGCGCAGCGCGGCGAGGTCGAACACGCGCGCGAGCGCGCCGTGGGTTTCGACGAGCAGTTGCACGGGAATCGGCTGTGCGATGCCCATCTCGGTGCGGGTGGCCTCGACGAACGCCGTCATTTCGGCGGCATCGGCCACGGTGCGGATCTTCGGCAGCGTGATGAAGGCGGGTGCGCGCTTCGCGGAGCGCAGGATCAGGCGCACGTCGTCGCGCCAGTGCGGATGATGGAAGTCGTGAATGCGCACACCCACGCGCCCGAAGCGGTCGTGCTCGCCGCCGATTAGCGACGCGACGAGCTCCGCGTGCTCGGCTTCGCGGCCGACCTGGGCGCCGTCTTCACAATCGAGCGTGATGTCGAATACCGGGCCAAGCTCTTGCTGCAGCGCGAGCGATTTCAGCATCAGCTTCTCGCTGCCGGCGTAGTGGTCGCACACGGGCAGGAGGACGGGCGGCGCTTCGCCGTCAAACAGCACTTCGGCGGGGGAGAGTGCGCGCATCTTCGGCGTCAGGGGACGAGTGTTGGGGTAGGAGCCAGATCGCAGGCCGCCTGGGGACAAGCGGCCTGCGATCTGGCGCGAGACGCGGGGCGTTGGCTGCGGCGCTCGCGCAAAAAACCGGAACCCGCTGTGCCGCCGCGGATTCCGGTTTGCCTGCGCCGGCTTACTTGCCGAGCAGGTGAGCGACGCCGTCGCGCTCTTCGAGCAGCTCGTTGAGCGTGCCGTCCATCTTCTCGCGCGAGAACGCGTCGATTTCGAGGCCTTCGACGCGCTTGTACTCGCCGTTTTCGCAGGTCACCGGCACGCCGTAGACGATGTCTTCGGGGATGCCGTACGAGCCGTCCGACGGGATGCCCATCGTGACCCACTTGCCGTTCGTGCCGAGGACCCAGTCACGCACGTGGTCGATTGCTGCGTTGGCGGCCGAGGCTGCCGACGAGAGGCCGCGCGCTTCGATGATCGCCGCGCCGCGCTTGCCGACCGTCGGGATGAAGGTGTTGCGGTTCCATTCGTCGTCGTTGATCAGCTTGGTCAGCGACTGGCCGTCCACCGTGGCGACACGGAAGTCGGGGTACATCGTGGGCGAGTGGTTGCCCCACACGGCGAGCTTCTCGATCGAAGCGACCGGTTTGCCCGACTTGGCGGCCAGTTGCGAGAGCGCGCGGTTGTGGTCCAGACGCAGCATGGCGGTGAAGTTCTTCTTCGGCAGATCCGGAGCCGACTTCATGGCGATGTAGGCGTTCGTGTTGGCCGGGTTGCCGACGACCAGCACCTTCACGTCGCGGCTGGCGACGTCGTTGAGGGCCTTGCCCTGAACCGTGAAGATTTCGGCGTTGGCCGAGAGCAGGTCCTTACGCTCCATGCCCTTCGAACGGGGGCGTGCGCCGACCAGCAGGGCGACGTCGGCGTCCTTGAACGCGACCTTGGGGTCGTCGGTAATGACCACGCCTTGGAGCAGCGGGAATGCGCAGTCGTCCAGTTCCATCACGACGCCCTTGACGGCAGCTTGCGCCTGCGGCAGGTCGAGCAGTTGCAGGATGACGGGCTGATCCTTGCCGAGCAGGTCGCCGTTCGCAATGCGGAACAGCAGGGAGTAAGCGATCTGACCTGCGGCGCCGGTGACGGCAACGCGCTTTGCGGACTTAGCCATTGAAAATCTCCAGGAAGATGCGTTAGACGCCAGGGTAAAACGCCATTCTATATGCGCGCTACACCAGACGTTCATGAATCCGGCGAACCCGCTTCCGGGCGGCGTGCGAGGCCATCGAGCATCGCGCCGCGCGCCCGGAGGCGGGCCGCCATATAACCCGTGAGCACGGTGGAACAGCGTGTGCGGGGCGCTCCTGCGACGCATTTCGCCACGAGGTGTATGCTGCTTGCCAACCCTCGGAGTCGCCCGCAAACCCTTGCTCGACCGGCAGTTTAGGAGCCGGGAGAGGCAAAGTCAACAGTATCTTATGTCTTATATAAGACATATCTATTGCGTCCAAAAGGGTAGATTTCCGGGGGGCTTTATGTTGAAATGCGCGCCATGAGTGCGAACCCGGTCAGCAACGCGAATTCATCCGCTCCCGAGAGCGGCGCCAACGCGTCTGCGTCCGCAACGGCTGCGGCCACGTCTCCTACTTTCAGCCCGCTCTATCAGCAGATCAAGGGGCTCATTACGCAGAGCCTCGTGTCCGGCGAATGGAAGCCCGGCGAAATCATCCCCAGCGAAGTCGAACTGGCCGCCCGCTACAAGGTGAGCCAGGGGACCGTGCGCAAGGCGATCGATGAACTCGCGGCCGACAATCTGTTGGTGCGTCGTCAGGGCAAGGGCACTTTTGTTGCAACGCACAATGAAGAGCGCGCCCAGTTCCGCTTTCTGAGATTGCTGGCCGACGATGGCGCCGAGCACCCGCACGTGAGCAAGCTGCTCGAGTGCCGGCGCATGCGCGCGTCCGCCGACATCGCGCGCCAACTCGAGCTCAAGCCCGCCGACCCGGTCGTGCTGATCCGGCGCCTGCTGGAGTTCGACAGCGAAAGCACCGTGCTCGATGAAATCTGGTTGCCCGGCGGCGTGTTCCGCGGCCTGACGGCTGAGCGCCTCGCCGAGTACAAAGGACCGCTCTACGCCATGTTCGAAGCGGATTTCGGCACGCGCATGATTCGCGCGACCGAGAAGATTCGCGCCGTGGCCGCCGAGCCCATGGTTGCCGACCTGCTTAATATTCCGGCCGGTTTTCCTTTGCTATCTGTCGAGCGAGTGTCCTATACCTATGGAGATCGCCCGGTCGAGGTCCGCCGCGGTTGGTATGTCACAACTGGGTACTACTATCAGAATGACTTGAGTTGATGAGGTGAGCGCCCGCGCAAGCAGGAGCGCACGCACCTTGTGCGCTGACTTTTCGCACGCGCATCCCCGGCTCCAGAGTGGGATTTCGCTGCAGCGCGATATGAAAAGGCGCTAAAATTGCGTATTAGTGTTAACACATAGTAGGGGTCTAGCATGGCTGAAGCCACAAAAAAACCGAGGCCGGAATTCCGGAACATCGGGCTTGGGCAGATATTGTTCGCATACCGTCTGCCACTCGCGGGGCGCGTGTCGATC
>NZ_CADIKL010000028.1 GCF_902859945.1 Paraburkholderia caffeinitolerans
CCTGTAGCTCTGGTTCATCCATCACCCCGTAGATTTTTTGCAATCCTTACAGGGGTGGAATCTCAATAAACGTCAGATTGCCTGTTTCAACGAACTTTCGGATTTATCCTAATCAGGATCATGCGTCGCGCATGACGCGTGTTGCAGGCAGACAACTCCAGGGAGCGACGCGCAGACGTGAGGTCGATCACGTTCCGCCTGGCGAGCGCATGCCTGAAGAAAAGTGCGTGACAGCTACCGAACGAGTGGCCACATCAGCGACACGGAGAAGGTCGCCACCACCACCGCCGCGCAATGCTGAACCAGCGCGGGGCGAATGCTTGGCATGCGCCCGTTGCGTGGCGCGGCGCCGATGGCGATCCACGCGAGGCCAATCGGTATCAACAGGACCGTGAAGATCGTCATGGCCGCAAGCCACGTTGCGGGGCTCGAGAACGCTGTGGGAGGAAATATCGAGCCCGCGAATAGCGTGGCCTTGGGATTGAGCACCGTTGCGCAGAATAGCGCGCGCACACCGACCACACCGGTGGCCGAGGACGCGACCGAATCCGCCGTGAGCCACAGGCGAATGGCGAGCCATGCAAGATAGAGGCTGCTGGCCACGCGCAGGAGCTTGGGCAGCCAGCTCATCGAATGCGAGGCGTGTGTGAAGCAAATGCCCCAAAGGGAAATCGAAACGAGGTAGCCGGCCAGTTCCGCGGCGGTGAGATGCGCTGAGCGGCGCACGCCTTGTCTCAGCCCGGCGGCGGCAAGCAGGGTGTTGGTGGGGCCCGGCATGAGGAGCACAATCGCGCAGCTCAAGGCCATCAGTCCGGCGGTCGAAGGGGAGAGCATGAAGGGGCGGGGGAAGAGGACTGAAGTGAGTTTGAAGACAGCTCGCATTCTACTGATTGCGTGTTCAAGCGCCTATTTTGGAGATGGCCTTGACCCTTGTGCGTGTACGATCTGATCAGTCGAGATATGCGAAATGGATGCTTTGGGCAGGTTGCCGAGATCTCGATTTGCGGCTTGAGGATAAATATAAGGCTTTGAATAAAAACAATAATTTCTCCAGGAAGCGAAAATCAACAAAATTTTCAAAAATGTCCTAAATAATTATCAAAACCCGCCGTTAGAATACGGGCGAGAACCCGGCTTCGAGAAATGACTCGCGGCCGAGGAGAATAAATTTCTGACGTTCAGGCCGCGAGACCGCAAGCCACGGCCATCCCACTGTCCATTCTTCTTTATGTCCGACTTATCGTGGACTTTGCCCATTGCGCGATGGTCTTTCTGGTCCTCTGCTTCGGAAAGCGTGCCTGAAGTCACATTCGTCGACCCCATGATGCGACGCCGACTGAGTTCGCTCTCGCGTATGGCCCTGAAAGTGGCGGGCGATTGCGTCGACACGCAGAAAAGCACGCGCGTGATATTCGCGTCGCGGCACGGCGAGTTGCGCCGCACGACGGATATTCTGCGCGATATCGAGGCCGGCAAACCGGTCTCGCCCAATGCATTCAGTCTTTCCGTGCTCAACGCGATGTCGGGGCTGTTCGGTATCGTGCGTAAGGACCGTTCCGCGGCAACGGCCGTTTCGGCCGGCGCGCAGACGCTCGGCTATGCGTTGCTCGAAGCTCATGCGCAGTACGCGGACGAGCCCGGCAGCCCGGTGCTGGTGGTCTATGCCGATGAGCCCGCCGATGCGCGCTACGGCGTGATCGAGCAGGAAGTGCAGCGTGGTGCGTTCGCGCTGCTGCTCGACCCCGAAGCAGCGCCGCAAGGCCAGTTGGCGTGCTCGGTCACCCGGCAGGCGTGCGCGCCAGGGCGCGAGTTCGCCACGCAGAGCGAGGCGCTTCAGCACTGCCTGAGCGCAGGCGAGCGCGCGGCGTGGCGCGGCAGTGGCGGCACATGGCAATGGAGCTGGGATGCGTGCGCGGCTTGATTACGGCTGGCGGCTTTTCGCTACCGCCCTCAGCTTCATCGTATTCGGCGTGTGCGGGCTATTTTTCTCGCTATTCGTGTTTCCGCTCGTGCTGGTGTGGCCGCATCGCGCCTCGCGGCAGCGCGCGGTCACCACCGTCATCCACGGGTTCTTCCGCGCATTGGTGGCCGCCTTGCAGCGCATGGGCGTCATGGAACTCGACGTCGCCGGCGTGGATGCGCTGCGCTCGGGCACGCCCGCGATCGTGGTCGCGAATCATCCGACCTACCTCGACGTCGTGGTGCTGCTCTCGCTCACGCCTTCCGCGTGCTGCGTTGTGAAGAACGCGCATTGGAGCAATCCGTGCATGTGGGGGATCGTGCGCGCGGCCGAATACGTGAGCAATGCCGATCCCGCGGGCTTCGTGAAGGACTGCGCGCGCCGGCTCGCGGACGGATACAGCATGATCATCTTCCCCGAAGGCTCGCGCAGTCCCGCGCCGAATCGGCTGCACGCGTTTTCTCGCGGCTTCGCGCACACGGCGCTGGAGGCTGGCGTGCCGATCCTGCCTGTGCTCATGCATTGCGACCCGCCTGCTTTTACGAAGCAGATGCGCTGGTATCACGTGCCCGAGCGGCCGTTCCGCATCACCGTCAATGCGCTGGCGCCCATCGGCGTCGAGCGGCTGGCGCCGCGCGAGATGCCCGCGGCGCTGGCCGCGCGCAACGTTACACGTGCCGTCGAGGCACACATCACTCAGTACTTGTTCGACTATGGATTCTTTAAAACTGGAAATTAAACAGCTGTTGATCGAGGCGCTGGATCTCGAACACCTGACGCCCGCCGACATCGACGACGATGCGCCGCTTTTCGACACCGACGGCGTGGGGCTCGATTCGATCGACGCGCTGGAGATCGGCATCGTGCTGCGCCAGCACTATCACTTGACCCTCTCCGCGGACGACGAAAGCGTGCGCGGCTATTTTCGCTCGATCAACACGCTCGCGGATTTCGTCGCGAGCAATCGAAACACCGCTGGCAACACCGTTGGCGACTCAGACGCGACGCTGGAAACCACAGCAGGCAAGGGGGATTGAATCATGAGCGACGCCGAAATTCTTGCCCGTATCCGCGAGATCTTTCACGAAAACTTCGACATTGACCCGTCGCGCATCACGCCGGAGGCGCACTTGTTTGCCGAACTGGATCTGGACAGCATCGACGCCGTCGACCTGGCCATCAAGCTCCAGGAAATGACGGGCCGCCGCATCAAGCCGGAAGAGTTCAAGTCGGTGCGCACGGTGGGCGGTGTGATTGCCGCTGTCCAGTCGCTGCTCGCGACCCAGGCTTGAAGCGGTTCGTGATGGCTCGCCCATGGCCGGGCGGCATGCGCATCCTCGCGAAACTCGCCTACCCGGTGGTGATTTTGTGCGCGTGGCGCTGGGATTCGCCGCGCTTTGTCGGTCTGCTGCTGCTCGCGTTGCTGCTGTTGCAGCGCGTGGCCGGCACGGGGGCGCTCGCCGCGTCGCTGCGCAAGCTCACACCGGTGGACTGGGCCGTGGCCATCGCGCTCAACGTCGCCTCGGTGGCGATCGTGCTGACCAATAGCGAATTGATTATGCGGTTGTACCCTTCGCTCGTGAATCTCGGGCTGCTTGTCGCCTTCGGCGCGACCCTCGTGAAAGGGCCGTCGATGGTCGAGAAGTTCGCCCGCCGGAATTACGCCGATCCTCCCGCCCACGTGGTGCGCTACACGCGCCGCGTCACGCAGCTCTGGTGTGTCTTTTTCGCGGTGAATGCCGTGTTTTCGGCATGGACGGCGCTGGGGTGGTCGACCAGAGCCTGGTCGCTCTACAACGGAGCCATTGTGTACGGCATTATCGGGGCGCTGCTCGCGGGCGAGTTCGTCTGGCGCAAATGGGTCATGCTGCCGCGCGCTGCCCGCCGGGAGGCAGCGTGATTGCGTTGCATGAACTGCTCGTGGCGCCGCGTCGCGAGACGCGGGACGCGGTGTGCATCGACGGCGCGAACGTGAAGCGCTTCGCTGCGTTTCGCGCGCGGGCGCTGGGCATTGCCGCGCGCGCGCGGCGGCAGCCGGGCGAGCGTTTCGTGTTGTGGAGCGACGATCCCTATGCGTTCGCGTGCGCTTTGTTCGGACTGCTATCGGCCGGCAAGGTGCCGGTGATTCCGGCGAACCCGACATCGGGCTATCTCGCGGAATTGCGCGACGCGTACGACGCCGTGCTCGACGACGGCGATCTCGCCGCGTGGTGCGCCGATGCGGGCGCGCCATCGCACGACGAACCCGATGAACTGGATGAGCACGCGGGCGCGATCGACGCGAACGCCTCGCTCACGCTTTTCACCTCGGGCAGCAGCGGTGCGCCGAAGGCCGTTCACAAGACGCTCGCGCAGTTCGACGCTGAAGTGCGCACGCTCGAAGCCGAGTGGGGCGCATTGCTCGGCGATGCAAGCGTGCTGGCGAGCGTGCCGCATCACCACATCTATGGGCTGTTGTTTCGCGTGTTCTGGCCGCTTGCCGCCGGACGCGCATTCGATCGCGCAACCTGTGCCGACCCGCTTCAACTGCGCTCGCGCATCGCGCAGTGCGGCGCGGCGGTGGTGGTCTCCACGCCCGCGCAGCTTTCGCGCTGGCCCGATCTGCCGGGTTTTGCGGCGCTTAGCCCCGCGCCTCGCGCGTTCTTTTCGTCGGGCGGGCCGCTGCCGTTCGAGGCCGCGCAGCGATATGCCGACACATTCGCCGCCGCGCCGCTCGAGGTCTACGGCAGCACGGAGACCGGCGGCATCGCATGGCGCAGGCAGAGCGAAACCGATGCATGGACGCCAATGCGTCGCATCGCTGTGCGCGCGGGCGCGGCGCACGAAGGCGGCGCGCTCGAAGTGCGCTCGCCGCATCTCGGCCACGACGGCTGGCATCGCACCGACGACAAAGCCGTGTTCGACGAGCGCGGGCGCTTTCGTCTGCAAGGGCGTCTCGACCGAGTGGTCAAGCTCGATGGCAAGCGCGTATCGCTCGGCGAGATCGAGAGCCGGCTGCTGCTGCACCCGTGCGTGGCTGAAGCGAGGACGGTGCTGCTCGAAGGCGGCTCGCGTCAGCGCATCGGCGCGCTCGTCGTGCTGTCCGCGCAGGGCCATGAGACGCTGCAACGCGATGGCCGCGTGCAGTTCGTCAAGGCGTTGCGCCGCCACCTCGCGGCCTGGTTCGACGCAGTCGTGTTGCCGCGCCATTGGCGCATTCACCGCGCGCTGCCGGTCGATGCGCGCGGCAAGGTTCAGGCGCAGGCGGTGGCACGCGCGTTCGCCGCGCGCGAAGAAGGTTTCGAATTGCTCGCGGAGTGGGACGAGGCACAAGGGCGCGCGTTCGAATTGCGCGTGCCGCCCGCGCTCGTTCATTTCGCGGGCCACTTCCCCGGCTTGCCGATCTTGCCCGGCGTCGTGCAGGTCGACTGGACCCTGCGGTTCGCGCGGGAATGGGTGCCGGGCCTGTGCGCGCTCGCCTCGGTCGAGCAACTGAAGTTCGCCGCGCCGGTGCCGCCGGGCGCGGTGCTCAAGCTCACCCTCATGCACGACGCGGCGCGCCGGCGCGTCTCGTTCGCGTGGCGTCTCGGCGAGCGCGGCTGCGCCTCCGGCGTCATCGTGTACCGGGAGGCCGCGTGAGCCTTTCGGCCTGCATCGTCATTCCGATCTACAACCACAAGGACGCGATTGGCGGGACCGTGGCGAACCTGATCGTCCACGGCCTGCCGCTGATCGTCGTGGACGACGGCAGCGACGAGGCCACCCAGCAGGTGCTGGCGGATCTCGCGCGGGTTCACGCCGGCCAGCTCACGCTGCTGCGCTTGCCCGAGAACGGCGGCAAGGGCATGGCGGTGATGGCGGGGCTGCGCGCGGCGCGCGACGCGGGCTACACGCACGCGTTGCAGATCGACGCCGATGGCCAGCACGACGCCGCCGATGTCCCGCGCTTTCTCGCCGCCGCGCGGTCGAAGCCGCATGCGGTCGTGATCGGCCGGCCCGTGTACGACGAAAGCGTGCCGAAGTCGCGTCTCTACGGGCGCTATCTCACGCATGTCTGGGTGTGGATCGAGACGCTCTCGTTCACGATTCGCGACTCGATGTGCGGTTTCCGGCTCTATCCGCTCGATCTCGCGTGCGCGCTGATCGACAGCGTGAAGCTGCCGGGGCGCATGGACTTCGATATCGAGATCCTCGTGCGCCTGCACTGGCGGCGCGCCGAATTCGTCTCGATCCCCACCGCCGTCAGGTATGCGACCGATGGCGTTTCGCATTTCGACGTGCTGTGGGACAACGTCCGCATCAGCCGCAGCCATACGCGGCTCGTGGCGGGCATGCTCGCGCGCTTGCCGCTGCTGCTCGCGCACAAGGTGCTGCCGAGGCGCGAGGGCGCGCCGGGCGGCTCCCCCTGGTGGCGCACTGCCGAGCGCGGCAGCCGCCTCGGCATGCAACTGCTGGCCTTGAGCTGCAAGCTGTTTGGCCGCCGTTTCACGGCGCTCTGGCTACACCCCATCGTCGCGTATTTTCTGGTGACTGGACGCCCCGCACGCGAAGCCTCGCGGCGCTACTTCGACCGGTTGAGCCAGTTTGCGCCGCAGCCGGACACGCCGCGCCCCGGCTGGCTCACCGCTTACCGGCACATGCTCACGTTCGCGCAATCGAGCTTCGACAAGCTGGCCGCGTGGTCGGGCCGGCTCGATCTGGCCGAGGTGGAGATCGACGATGCGCGCGCGCTCGACGCGCTGATCGCGAGCGGACGTGGCGCGCTCGTGATCGGCTCGCATCTCGGCAATCTGGAAATGGCGCGCGCGCTTGCGGTGCGCGGTGCGCAAACGAAGGTGACGGCGATCGTCTACACGGAGCACGCGAAGCGCTTCAATAGCGTGCTCGCTTCCGCACACGACAATTTCGCCGAGCATCTCGTGCAGGTGAGCGATTTCGGTCCGGAGACCGCGCTGATGATGCAGCAGCGCATCGAGCGCGGCGAACTGCTCGTCATTGTCGGCGACCGCACGCCCGCGCGCGAAACGGGGCGCACGACCGAGGCCCGGTTCCTCGGCGAGACGGCCGCTTTTGCTCAGGGGCCCTATGTATTGGCGCATGCGCTGGCATGCCCGGTCTATCTGCTGTTCTGCCTGAAAGAGCGCAGCGGCTACCGGCTCTATTTCGAGCCGTTCGCCGAGCGCATCGATTTGCCGAGGCGCGCCCGCGCCGAGCATATCGCGGCGTGGGCGCAGCGCTTTGCGGCGCGTCTCGAACACCACTGCCGCAACGCGCCTTACCAATGGTTCAACTTTTACGACTTCTGGGCGCGTCCCAGTCGGAATGCGGGGAAAGCGGGGAAAGCGAATGGCCGAACATGATCTGAAGGATGCCGAAGTCGGAGCGGATGCCGTGGTGATCGGCGGTCGCCGCCTGACGATCGAGGACGTGGTGGCGGTGGCGCGCCACGGCGCGCCCGTGCGTCTGAGCGATGCCCCGGAGTGGCGCGAGCGCATCGCGCGCGGCGCCGAGTTTCTGCGTCGCCATCTGGCGGCGGGCGCGACCGTGTACGGCGTCAATACCGGTTACGGCGATGCCTGCGTCGTCGACGTGCCGATGGCGCTGGTCGAGGCCCTGCCCTTGCAGCTCACGCGCTATCACGGCTGCGGCATGGGCGAGCATCTGGACGACGTGTCGGCGCTCGCGGTGATTGCCGCGCGCCTGAATTCGCTCGCCTATGGGCTCTCCGGCGTGCGCCCGGTGTTGCTCGAACGCCTCGCCGACCTCATCAATCATCGCGTGCTGCCGCGCATTCCCGCCGAGGGCTCGGTGGGCGCGAGCGGCGACCTCACGCCGCTTTCCTATGTCGCGGCGGCGCTGGCCGGCGAGCGCGACGTGAGGTTTCGCGGCGCGCTGTGCGAGGCGCGCGATGCGTGGCGCGCGCTCGATCGCGAGCCGCTCGTGCTCGCGCCGAAAGAAGGGCTCGCGCTGATGAACGGCACGGCGGTCATGACCGGTCTTGCGTGTCTCGCGTTCACGCGCGCGGCGCAACTTGCGCGGCTCGCGGCGCGCCTGACCGCGCTGGCGACGGTGGCGCTCGACGGGCGCGCCGCGCATTTCGACGCGCTCATCTTCGAAGCCAAGCCGCATGCGGGGCAGGGCGACGCGGCGGGCTGGATCCGTGCCGATCTCGCAGGGCGCCCGGACACGTCCGGCCACCGGCTGCAGGACCGCTATTCGATCCGCTGCGCGCCGCATGTGATCGGCGTGCTGTGCGATGCGCTCACGTGGATGCGGCGCGACATCGAGAACGAACTGAACAGCGCCAACGACAATCCGCTGATCGATCCCGACGGCGAGCGCGTGCTGCACGGCGGCAACTTCTACGGCGGGCATATCGCGTTCGCAATGGACGGCCTGAAGACCGCCGTGGCCAATCTTGCCGACCTGATGGACCGGCAGCTTGCGCTGCTCGTCGACGACAAATTCAACAACGGCCTGCCGCGCAACCTGACCGGCGCGAGCGCCGCGCGCGCGCCGGTCAATCACGGCTTCAAGGCCGTGCAGATTTCGTCGTCGGCGTGGACGGCGGAGGCGCTCAAGCACACGATGCCCGCGAGCGTGTTCTCGCGCTCCACGGAAGCGCACAACCAGGACAAGGTGAGCATGGGGACGATCGCGGCGCGCGACTGCCTGCGCGTGCTGCAACTGACCGAGCAGGTCGCGGCGGCGCATGCGCTCGCCACGGTGCAGGCCGCGCGCCTGCGCCTGCGCGGCAACGCCGTGACGGTGATTCCCGCGCCGCTTCATGACTTCATGGCGGAGGTGGCCACATCGTCGCCGTTTGTCGATGAGGACCGCGCGCTCGAACAGGAGTTGCGCGCGATGACGGAGCGGATCGCGGCGGGCGATTTCATCGCCAACCGGCACGGAGACAAGTCATGAGCGAAGCGAGCAAGGTGGCGGCGGTACTGAGGGCGAGCGCGCGCGTGGAGGTGCCGTTTCATGACGTGGATGCGATGAACGTCTGCTGGCACGGCCACTATCTGAAGTATTTCGAATTTGGCCGCGCGGCGCTGTTGCGCAACTTCGATTACGACTATCGCGAGATGCAGGCGTCGGGCTACGTGTGGCCCGTAGTCGAGGCACATCTGAAGTACGTGCGCCCGGCCGTCTACGGGCAGCAGCTGGAAGTCTGCGCGGAGCTGCTCGAATACGACAATCGCCTGAAAATCGGCTACGAAATTCTCGATTTCGAATCGCGCGCGCGGCTGACCAAGGGCTACACGATTCAGGTTGCCGTGGATGCCGTCACGCAGGAACTGCAATTCGTTTCGCCGCCCGTCGTGCTCGAAAAGCTGGAGCGCGCATGGGCACGTTGAATCGATGCAAGACGGCGGCAGCGTTGCTGCTCGCGCTGCAGGCGGCGGGGATGCCGGCATGGGCGGCCACGGCGGTTTCGAACGCAAGCGCCAGCGCAAGCGCCGGCGCGGCCGATACCGCGCTGGTCTCGCGCATCACGGCCAATCTTGCGCGCGTGAAGGGCGTGCGTGCGCGCTTCACGCAAACGCAGACGCTCGCCGCGATGAAGGCGCCGCTCGTGAGCACGGGCTCGCTGCTGTATTTTCGCGAGCGCGGCGTGATCTGGCAAATCGAAACGCCGTACCGTAAAACGTGGGTCATGAGCGACAGCGGGATGGCCGTGATCGACGCGGCAGGGCAACGCGTGGCGAGCCGCTCGCCGCAAGGCGCGCGCGGCGCGGCCGAGATCGCGAAGATGATGCGCACGATGCTGGGCGGCGACCTGAGCGCGCTGTACTCGCAATTCGACGTGGCGGCGCACGGCACGCCGTCGCAGTGGCGCATGCGCCTCGTGCCGCGCCAGCCGCAGATCGCGCAGTCGCTGCGCACGATCGAGATGGAAGGCGGCGACTATCTGCAAAGCCTGCGCATCACGCTCGCGAGCGGCGATGTCGTGCAGTACGACTTTAGCGGCAGCGCCGAGGTGACCGAGATCACGCCCGCCGACCAGAAACTCTTCGGGACACCGTAGTGGATCGGACTGAACTACCGGCCGAACTCCGTACCGCGGCGCCATCGCGGCGGCAGTGGGTGCTGCGCGCCGCCTGGCTGCTGCTCGCCGTGGCGGCGGCGCTGTACTGCGGGTGGCGCTTCACGGGGCCGTCGCCGTTGCAGACGAATCTGCTCGCGCTATTGCCGGCGACCGAGGCCGACCCCGTGGCCGAAGAGGCCGTGGACCAGCTCGCGGGCGCGCTCGGCAACCGCGCCGTGCTGCTCGTTTCGAGCGACGATGCCGCGCACGCGAAGGCCGCCGCGCTGCAACTGGGCATGGCGTTGAGCGCGAGCCGCGCCTTTGCCTCCGTGACGGCGCGGGTGCCGCCGTTCGATCTGGGCCGCATCACGCGTTTCTACCTGCCGTATCGCTTTGGCCTGCTAACGGCCTCGGATCGCGCGCTGGCCGGCGGCGACGCCGAGGCGTTGCGCGGCGCGCTGGCCGAGCGCCTCTATGGACTGCCGGGCGCGGGTCTCGCGACTTCGCTCGCCGACGATCCCTTCGGCTGGCTCCAGCACTGGCTCATGGGCCTGCCGCTTGCGGCGTCGAATCTGACTCTGGAGGACGGCCTGCTCGTTGCGCACCATGGCAGCACCACGAGCGTGCTCGTGATCGGCACGCTGCCGGGCTCGGCCTTCGAGGCCGATGTTCAGCGCGGCGTGCTGTCCGCCGTCGCGCAGGGCGAGACGGCGCTCAGGGCTGCGTGGCCCGATGTCAACGTCGCGCGCACGGGCGCGGTGTTCTACGCCGAGTCCGCGCGCCGCGCGGCGGAGCACGATGTTCACGTGATTGGCATTGTGACGTTGGTGGGCATCGCGCTGCTCATGCTCTGGATCTTCCGCTCGCCACGGCTGCTCCTGCTGGGCTTCGTTTCGACTGCGCTCGGCATTCTGTGCGCGCTCGCGGCCACCATGCTCGTGTTCGGCAAGCTGCATTTGCTCACGCTCGTGTTCGGCGCAAGCCTGATCGGCGAGGCGGTCGATTATTCGATTCAGTACTTCATCGTATATCTCAGCGCGCGCCAGGGCTGGAACGCGCGGCGCGGCGCGCGCGAGGTGCTGCCCGCACTGGCGGTCGCGCTCGCCACGAGCCTGCTCGGCTACGCGATTGTGATGTTCGCGCCGTTTCCGGCGCTCAGGCAGATCGCTTGCTTCGCCATCGTGGGCATCTTCGTGGCCTTCGCTTCGGTCATCGGGTTGCTGCCGAGCCTCATGACGCAGCCCGCGCGCCGTAGTCCCCGCACGCTGTTCGCGACGGCGGGCGCGATGCTTGCGAAGTGGCACGCGCTGATTGGCGGCCGGCGCGCGTGGGGCGTCGCGCTCGCGCTGGTGGCCATCGCCGTGCCGGGCTGGCTGCAATTGCGCGGCGACGACGACATTCATCTGCTGATCCAGCGCGATCCCGCGCTCGTGGCGCAGGAGCGCGTGGTGACGAACGCGGTGGGGATGGATAACAGCGCGCAGTTCTTCGTCGTGCGCGGCGCGACGCCGGAGAGCGTGCTCGAGCGCACGGAAGCGCTGTGCGCGCGGCTGGCTGCGCTCACGGGCGCGCAGGCGTTGAGCGGCTGGCAGTCCGTGACGTCGTTCGTGCCGTCCGCGCAGCGGCAGCGCGCGGACCGCGCGTTGCTCGGCTCGCACGTGTTCGGCGACCCGGGCGCGCTGCGTGCGCTGCTGAGCGGCGCGGGCTTTCGCGATGACGTGGTGCGAACGTGGATGACTAGCTGGACGCAGTCGGGTGAAAAATCGGACGATGCCGTGCTGCGCGTGGAGGACTGGCTGGCCGAACCCTGGTCGCAGCCGTTCCGTCATTTGTGGCTTGGCCGCTCCGCGAGCACGCCGGGCGCATTCGCGGCGGTCGTGATTCCTCAGGGCATAACGGACGCGAACCAGCCGGCGCTCATCGCCGCTGCGCACGCCGTGCCGGGTGCGAGCTTCGTGGACAAGGCCGCGAGCGTGTCGCGGTTTTTCGGCGTCTATCGGCACGACGGCGCAATCTGGCTGGCCGGCGCGCTCACGCTGATCCTGTTGCTGACGGCGGCTCGCTATGGCTGGCGCGGGGCCATGCTGGTCGCGATGCCGGTCTGGCTGGCGGTTGGCGTCACGCTTGCCGTGTTCGGCTATGCGCACGTGCGCATCAATCTCTTCAACATGCTCGCACTGATGCTCGTGCTCGGCGTGGGCGCGAATTATGCGGTCTTTCTGCGCGAAGGCGCGATGCGCGCCAACGCCGATATCGGCGCGGTGTGGGCGGGCGTGCTGCTGTCGGCGGCCACCACCTTGCTATCGTTCGGCATGCTCGGCATGAGTTCGATGCCCGCGCTCAAGAGCTTCGGCTCGACGCTGTCGCTCGGCATCATGGTGTCGGTCATGCTCGCGCCGATCGGCATCGGCGGCATGTCCACGATCCAACGGAGAAAGGCGTAATGGCGCTTCCTGTGTATCTGCATGCGCTCGGCATGGTCAACGCGCTCGGCGGCGACCTGGCGTCGATCGCCCGGGCGCTTGCGCGCGCCGAAGCGCCCGGCATGGGGCCGGTCGCGACGCGCACGGGCGTGGCCTTTGCCGGGAGCGTGAAGACGCCGCTCGACGCGGCGCCGCCCGAGGCGCTCGCGCGTTACGACTGCCGCAATAACCGGCTGCTGCTCGCCGCGCTGGCGCAGATCCGGCCCGCCATCGAGGCCGCGCGCGAGCGATACGGCGCGGGCCGCATCGGCGTGGTGCTCGGCACGAGCACGTCGGGCATCGCCGCCGTGGAGAGCACGTTCGCGCAGCCGGAGCAGGACACCGGGCTACACGCTCCGACCTTCGATTATCGCCAGATGGAAATCGGCACGGTCGCGCCGTTCGCGGCTGCCGCGCTCGATCTGGGCGGCCCGGCGTTCACGATTTCCACGGCGTGCACGTCGAGCGCCAAGGCCTTTGTGGCTGCGCGGCGCTTGCTGCGGGCGAACCTTTGCGATGCCGTGGTCGTGGGCGGCGTCGATTCGCTCTGCGAATTAACGCTGCAAGGCTTCGCCTCGCTCGAGTCGACGAGCGCCACGCGCACCAACCCGATGAGCGCGAACCGGCGCGGTATCAACATCGGCGAAGGCGCGGCGGTGTTCCTGATGAGCCGCGAGGAGGGGCCGGTGATGCTAGCGGGCGCGGGCGAATCGAGCGACGCTCACCATATCTCCGCGCCCGACCCCCAAGGCGCGGGCGGCGAACTCGCGTTGCGCGCCGCGCTCGCGGATGCGGGCGTGGGCGCGGCGGCGATCGGCTATGTCAATCTGCATGCCACCGCGACGATCAAGAACGACCAGATGGAAGCGCGCCTCATGGCGCGCGTGTTTCCCGACGGCGTGGCCGCGAGCGGCACGAAGCCGCTCACGGGCCATACGCTCGGCGCGGCCGGCGCGAGCGAACTGGGGCTCGCGTGGCTCACGCTCGCGCGCGGCGACGTCGCGCTGCCGCGTCATCTGTGGGACGGGCAAGCCGATCCGGCGTTGCCGGCGCTCGATCTCGTCGAAGACGTGAGGCATCTGCCGCACGGTACGGCGCGCCAATATGTGATGAGCAACTCGTTCGCGTTCGGCGGCAGCAACGTTTCGTTGATACTCGCGCGGTGATCGAAGCCATGAACCCGACCCATTCTTCACCGCTGTTTCCGCCCATCGAGGCGATCATTCCGCACCGTGGCACGATGCTGCTGCTCGACTCGGTCATCGCATGCGGCGACGAGACGCTCACGGCGCTCGCCACCGTGCACGCCGATGCGTGGTACGCAAACACCGAGGGCGCGATGCCGGCATGGATCGGCATCGAGCTGATGGCGCAGGCGATTGCGGCCCATGTGGGCCTGCTGTCGATGCGCGCGGGCAAGCCGGCGCGCCCGGGCGTGCTGCTCGGCACGCGCCGCTACGAAATGGCGCGCGACGCGTTCGCGCCCGGCGCGCCGCTGCGCGTGACGGTCAATGAAGTGCTGCGCAGCGAAGAAGGCCACGGGGCCTACGGCTGCACGATCGAGCAGGACGGCGCGCGGTGCGCCGAGGCCACGGTGAAGGTGTACCAGCCACGCGATTTTCAGACTTTTATCGAGGAGAATTACAGACCATGAGCCGGCGTGTTCTCGTCACCGGCGCGAGCCGCGGCATCGGCCGCGCGATCGCGCATCAACTGGCCGCGGACGGCTTCGCCGTCAGCGTGCATTGCCGTACGGGCCTGAGCGAGGCGCAGGCCGTCATGGCCGACATCGTCGCGCAGGGCGGCAAGGCCAGCGTCTTGCAGTTCGACGTGCGCGAGCGCGCCGCGTGCCGCGCGATCCTCGAAGCGGACGTGGCGGCGCACGGCCCGTACTACGGCATCGTCTGCTGCGCGGGCGTGACGCGCGACGCGGCGTTCCCCGCATTGACCGACGAAGACTGGGACATCGTGCTGGAAACGGGCCTCGACGCGTTCTACAACGTGGTCCATCCGCTGATCATGCCGATGGTGCGCGCGCGCAAGGGCGGCCGGATCGTGACGGTGTCGTCGGTGTCGGGCGTGACCGGCAATCGCGGCCAGGTCAACTACAGCGCCGCCAAGGCGGGCCTGATCGGCGCGACCAAGGCGCTCGCGGTGGAACTGGCCACGCGCAACATCACGGTCAACAGCGTCGCGCCCGGGCTCGTGGACACCGGCATGCTCGACGACGTGCCGCTCGAGCACGCCCTGAAGGCCGTGCCGATGAACCGCGTGGGGCGGCCCGCCGAAGTCGCGGCCGTGGTGGGCTTCCTGATGTCGGATGCGGCCTCGTATGTCACCCGCCAGGTGATCGGCGTAAACGGCGGGATGGTCTGATGAAGCGCGTCGTCATTACCGGCATGGGCGGCGTGACCGCGCTCGGCGATCGGTGGGACCCGATCGAGGCCGCGCTCAAGCGTGGGGTCAACGCGGTGCGGCGCGTGAGCGAGTGGGATCACTACGAGTCGCTGCATACGCGTCTGGCGTGCCCGATACCCACGCTCAGCACACCTGATCATTATCCGCGCAAGAAGACCCGCTCGATGGGCCCGGTGTCGCTTTACGCGGTGCGCGCGAGCGAATTCGCGCTCGCCGACGCGGGTCTGCTCGACGATCCGTCGATCAAGGACGGCCGCATGGGCGTGGCGTACGGGTCCTCGTCCGGATCGATCGAGCCCATTACCGCATTCGGCAAGATGCTCGAAACGGGCTCGATGACCGACGTGAATTCGAATAGCTACGTGCAGATGATGCCGCACACGACGGCCGTGAACGTGAGCCTGTTCTGGGACCTGAAGGGGCGCATTGTGCCCACCTCGTGCGCATGCGCCTCGGGCAGCCAGGCCATCGGCTACGCCTACGAGATGATCGCGAACGGCAAGCAGGCGCTGATGCTGGCGGGCGGCGCGGAGGAACTCTCCGGGCCGGCGGTCGCGGTGTTCGACGTGCTATATGCCACGAGCACGCGCAACGATGATCCGCAACTCACGCCGCGCCCGTTCGATGTCGCGCGCGACGGGCTCGTGGTGGGAGAAGGCGCGGCCACGCTCGTGCTCGAGGAATACGAGCATGCCGTTGCACGCGGCGCACGCATTCATGCGGAAGTGGCGGGCTTCGGATGCAATTCGGATGGCGCGCATATCACGCAGCCCACCGCGTCGACGATGGCGGTGGCCATGCGCCTCGCGCTGGCCGACGCGGGGCTCGCGCCCGAGGCGATTGCCTACGTGAATGCGCACGGCACTTCGACCGATCGCGGCGACATCGCCGAAAGCCAGGCCACCGCGGAGGTTTTCGGCGCGCGCATGCCGATCAGCTCGTTGAAGAGCTACATCGGCCATACCCTGGGCGCGTGCGGGGCGATCGAGGCGTGGTGGACGATCGAGATGATGAAGCGCAACTGGTTTGCGCCCACGCTCAATCTGAGCGAAGTCGACCCGGCCTGCGCGCCGCTCGACTACATCATGGGCGAGCCGCGCACGATCGACGCCCAGTATGTGGTGAGCAATAACTTCGCTTTTGGCGGCATAAACACTTCGCTGATTTTCTCGCGCATCCGATGAGCACGCGGACGTCGCCGGAAACGCAGGGCATGCAGCGCGTCGTGGTGACGGGCATGGGCATCGTCTCGTGCCTCGGCAATACGCTCGACTCCGTCAGCGCGCGGCTGCGCGAGGGGCGCGGCGGTATCACGCGCGTGGCGGCGTGGCGCGAGCGCGGCTTCGCGAGCCAGGTGGCCGCCGTGGCGTCGGTGGAGGGCGAAGCGCCGTTCGGGCGCAAGGCCGAGCGTTTCATGGGCGACACGGCGCGCTTCGCCTGTCATGCCGCGCGCAGCGCGATCGCCGATGCGTCGCTCGAAGCCGATGCGTTGCGCACGCCCCGCGTGGGCGCGGTGGTGGGATCGGGCGTCGGCACGATGTCGGCCTACGACGCGGCCATGGCGTGCGCGAATGCGCGCGGCGTCGACCGCGTGCCGCCCTATACGGTCCCGCAGGCGATGGGCAGCACGGCGTCGGCGAATCTCGCACATGTGTTCGGGATGGAAGGTGTCACGTATTCGCCTTCTTCGGCGTGCACGACATCGGCGCTTGCGATCGGCCAGGCCATGCAGTTGATTCAGACGGGGCGGCAGGACGTCGTGCTCGCGGGCGGCAGCGAAGCGCTGCACGACAACATGACGCTGATGTTCGACGCGATGGGCGCGCTGTCGCGCGGCTTCAACGCGACGCCGGAGCACGCGTCGAGGCCGTATGACGCGCAACGCGACGGCTTCGTGATCGGTTCGGGTGCGGGCGTGCTCGTGCTCGAATCGCTGGCGCACGCGCAAGCGCGCAACGCGCGCATCCACGCCGAGCTGGTGGGCTTCGGCCATTGCACCGATGGCCTGCACATGGTCGCGCCGCGCGCGGGCGGCATCGCGCGCGCGATGCGCGCGGCGCTCGACGAAGCGGGCTGCCGCCCGGACTACATCAATACGCATGCGCCTTCGACGCCATCGGGCGATAGCGAGGAACTGCTCGCTTTGCGCACGGTGTTCGGCGATGCAGTGCCGGCGTTCTCATCGACGAAGGCGTTGAGCGGTCATCCGCTCGGCGCATGCGGCGCGCACGAGGCGATTTACACCTTGCTGATGATGCGCGAAGGCTATATGGCCGGCGCGGTGGGCATCGAAGCGCTCGATGCGCTGGCTGCGGGCATGCCGCTCGTGCGCGAAACGCGCAATGCGCGCATCGGGACGGCGATGTCGGTTTCGTTCGGGTTCGGCGGCAGTTGCGCGAGCCTGATGTTTCGTGACTGGGATGAGCGGTGATATTCCCGGCGTATTTGTGGTTTTGCAGGGCAATTGAGCTTTGCATGGGTCCGGAGCAAGTGCTGAAGCATTTACTCCGGCGGACAGCTAACGGAGAAAAACGATGAAAAAACTGTGGATGCTTACCTCGTTGTGCGCGGTTCTCGCGACGTCGCACGCGTACGCGCGCGATACGGTCAACGCTTACCCTGTGGATGAGGCGATCAAGAGCGAGCCCGGCAAGGTGAGCGACGACATCAAGCTGTATTTCGCCGGTCAGCAGCATCCGGCCGTGCAGAAGACCATGGGCGAGTTCGCGACGAACAAGAAGACCAACGCGTTTGGCAAGAGCGATTTGCAGGCTTGCCAGCACGTGTTCCTGTCCGCCGTGATCGAGTTGCAGGAGCGCGCGCGCAAGGAAGGCGGCAACGCGGTCATCAACATCAAGAGCAACTACAAGAACCAGCTGAGCTCGAGCGCCACGGAGTTCACGTGTGGCGCAGGCGCGGTGGTGGCGGGGGTTGCGCTGGTGGGCGACGTCGTGACGTTGAAGGCGAAGTAACGGTTTTGCCGGTGGCGTGATGGGGGTGGCGCAAATTACCTCGGGGCCACCTCAGGCCGCCTTCACCGCCGCCACGTTAACCAGGGTTTCGCGCCGCTTGCCGACCTTCGGATGATGAAGGCCGAGGCGCTCGAACAGGCCGAAGTCGGTCGCGCGGCTCCACCACAGATAGGGGAGCGAAACGTTGCGGTTGGTGAATTGGAACCCGGCGTCGCGGATCATGGCGAGGTAGCCGTCGGCGCTTTTTTGCACCTGCATCGGATGGCGGAACAGCAGGCGGATCACCCAGGAGCGGATATAGGCCTCGGTGGACTCGGCGAACAGCAGTATGCCGCCCGGCTTGAGTACGCGATGGAACTCCGCGAGCGCGCGTTCCTGCTCGACCAGGTGGTGGAAGGTCTGGTGGCAGAACACGATGTCCGCGCTGGCCGTCGGCAGGGGCAGGCTCGCACAGTCGCCGCGCAGCAACTCGAATTCCGGCCGCGCCGGCAAGCGTGCTTCGCACTCGCGCGCCGCTTGGGCCGCCTTGTCGAGCGATGCTTCGTGATAGTCGATGCCGACAATGCGCCCCGGCGCGAAGGCCTCGGCAAGCAGGCGGAACGACTTGCCTTGACCGCAGCCGACATCGACGATCGCGGGCGCGTCCGGCAAACGGTGATCGATCAGGCGCTTGAGGTCGTCGATGGCGACGCGCAGCACGTGGTGTTCCCACGTGTGAGTGCGCAGAAACCAGATGCCGAAGGCCGTTTCCGGCACGAACGGCACGCGATTTGATTCGGAAGCCGACATGTTTTTACCCCGATGCGTACGGTCGTGGACGACAACGGGGATTGTAATGGCAAGGTCGGCGCGGGAGGTGCCGGACTCTCCGGCACTTGCGCATTGAATACCCTGGGCGTATAGAACGTGCAGGACGCACAGGACATTTAGGACCATAGGACGGAATCAGCAATGGAACATAGCCCCGCAGAAGCAGTGCAGACCCCCGCGCCCCGGCGCGAAGCCGTGGATGTGGCGATCATTGGCGCCGGCCCGTCCGGCGCGGTAGCGGCCGCGCTATTGCGCAAGGCCGGGCATTCGGTGCTCGTGCTGGAACGGCAGCATTTTCCGCGCTTTTCGATTGGCGAGAGCCTGTTGCCGCAAAGCATGGCCTACCTCGAAGAAGCGGGCATGTTGCAGGCCGTGGTGGAGGCAGGCTTTCAGTACAAGAACGGCGCCCATTTCGCGTGGCGCGACCGGACATCGTCGTTCGACTTCCGCGACAAGCACTCGCCGGGTTGGGGCACGACCTATCAGGTGGAGCGCGCAAAATTCGACGAGGTGCTGATCGGTTGCGCCGCGCAGCAAGGCGCCGAAGTGCGCTTCGGTCATACGGTGCTGGCCATGCGCACGGGCGCTGCGCCGATGCTGGAAGTGGCCGACGAGAGCGAGGCGCGCTACGAGGTGCACGCGCGTTTCGTGCTCGATGCGAGCGGCTTCGGCCGGGTGCTGCCGCGACTGCTGAATCTGGAAGCGCCCACGCGCCAGCCGACGCGCACCGCGATCTTCAGCCATGTTCGCGATGGGCTGCCGCTCGACGCGTTCGATCGCAACAAGATCTGCGTGGCGACGCACCCCGAGCATCGCGACGTGTGGTTCTGGATGATTCCGCTCGCGGGCGGCCGTTCTTCGGTGGGATGCGTGGCCGAAGCCGCTTTCCTCGACGTCCCGGAGGCCGAGCGCGAGGCGCGCCTGCGCGAGCTGATTCGCGAGGAGCCGACGCTGAACCGCCTGATCGGCGACGCGCCGTTCCTGATGCCGGTGCGGCAGATCAGCGGTTATTCGGCCAACGTCGCAAGCCTGCACGGGGCAGGCTATGCGCTGCTCGGCAACGCGGGTGAGTTTCTCGATCCGGTGTTTTCGTCGGGCGTCACCATCGCGTTGCGATCGGCGCATCTGGCTGTCGAGGTGTTGAAGCGCGCACTCGCTGGCGAAACGGTGGACTGGAGCGCCGAATACGACGTGCCGTTGCGCAAGGGCATCGACACGTTCCGTGCTTTCGTCGACCGCTGGTACACGGGCGAGTTGCAGGACATCATTTACTACCCGCAGCAGGCGCCCTCGATCCGGCGCATGATCAGCTCGGTGCTGGCGGGCTATGCATGGGACGAAAGCAATCCCTTCGTGGCGGACCCGGTGCGCAGGCTCAACGTGCTGCATCAGGCGTGCACGCAGTAAGCGAGGCTATGCGCGCGGCGACTCCTGGGTTGCCGCGCGCATAGCGCGTTAGCGAATGTCGAAGGTGATCGTGTAGGGCACCTTGGCGCCGCGGCGCGCGGACGCCCGCATCTGGTAAACCTGCACCGTGTATTGCCCATCGGCGGGCAACTCGCCGCGCCAGTCGGTGCCGGTCGCGCCGGCGCCTAGCGCTTGCGCGGCGCCCGGCACGTCACCCGGTGAAAACACGTTGAAGTTAGCATTGCTGCTGCCGGCGATTTTCACGTGCAGGGTTTGCTTTGCGCGTGCCGACAAGGTGTATTGCACGCTGTCGTAACCGGAAAAGCTGCCTTTCATCGTCGCGCTGCTTGCGCCTTGGGTGAAGTGGACCGCTTCGGTCGTTACTTTATCCGCTGCGCTTGCAGGAAGCGTTAATGCCGAAAATGCCGCTGCAAGCACGATGAGCGCGTGGTGAAGTTTCATGGTCGATTTGCGATTTTGGAAAGGGGGTATGCGGAATTGGCCTGAATACCCGAGTGGACAATATCGCACACATCGATCGGAAATACGGACTCCCTGCGCATGGACTCGCGCTAGTCGCTCCCCAACGACAATTCCGCCCGCTTGCGCTGCAAGAAGCGTCGCACGGCCGGATCCGGTTCGAGACCGATCGCGAGATCATAGGCATCGAGTGCTTGCGCGTGCGCGCCCGCCCGCGCGAGCAGATTGGCGCGCGCGGCCCAGTACGGCTGATAGTCGGCCAGCCGTGGATCGTCCGCATACGGTTCGAGCGCGTCGAGCGCGGCCTGCGGGCTGTCCCGTTCCGCGAGTGCGAGCGCGCGGTTCACCGCGACCACCGGCGACGCCGCAATCGCGAGCAGCGCGTCGTAGAGCTGCACGACTTCGTCCCAATTCGGGCGGCGCGTCTGGCAGCGGTGCACGTGCGCCGATTGCAGCGCGGCCTCCAGTTGAAAGCGACCGATTGCGTTGAAGGCACTCGCGCGCCGGAGCAGCGCGTTGGCGGCGTCGATCATCGGCGCGTTCCATGTCGCCGGATCTTGCGCCGATAGCGGCACGTACTCGCCGGCCCCATCGCGTCGCGCATCGCGCCGCGCTTGCGCGAACAGCATCAGCGCGAGCATGCCGAGCGTCTCCGGCTCGTCGGGCATCAGTTCCACGAGTAGTTGTGCGAGGTACAGCGCCTCATCGGCGAGATCGCGGCGTTCGGTATCGTTGCCGAGCGGGTCGGCCCATCCTTGCGCATACACGGCATAAACCGCTTCCAGCACCGCAGCGAGCCGGCCGGGCAACACCTCGCGCTCGGGCACGTCGAACGGAATGCCCGCCTCGCGGATCTTGTGCTTCGCGCGCACGAGGCGCTTGGCCATGGCGGCGGGCGACATCAGGAACGCGGACGCGATCGTCTTCGCTTCGAGCCCCAGTACCACTTGCAGCATCAACGGCGTGCGAATCGCGGCGTCCAGCGCGGGGTGCGTGCAGGCGAACAGCAGCGCGAGCCGCCGGTCGGGCAGGGCGTCGGGTTCATGCTCGTCGATCTCATCAGCGAGGATGGCAAGCTGGTTCGACACCTCGTCGCCGATGCGGCGATGACGCGCGCCATCGATCGCCCGGCGTCGCGCCACCGTCATCAGCCATGCTTCGGGATTCGCGGGGCAGCCGCGCTCGGGCCAGTCCGCGAGCGCGGCTGCAAACGCTTCGGCCAGCGCGTCCTCGGCGGCGGCGACGTCGCGCGTGCGCATCGCCAGTAGCGCGACGAGCTTGCCGTAGCTGCGGCGCGCCACCGCCTCGGCAATCGTATGCGCGGCGGCGCCGGTACTGCGCGCGCCGCCGTCGACACCGTTGCGTTCGGGAGATGGACTCATGTAGCCGAGGGCGCGTCGTAGGGAGCGGTCCAGACCGGACGCACCTCCATGACGCCATGCCCCGCGCCGGGGCAACGCGACGCCCACGCGATCGCCGCGTCCAGATTGGGTGCGTCGATCAGGTAGTAGCCCGCGAGCTGCTCCTTCGAGTCGGAGTACGGGCCGTCGAGCACCTGCGGCTTGCTGTCGACGAGCCGCACCGTGGTGGCGGTGCTCGTCGGCTGCAAGCGGTTGGCGCCCAACAGCACTTCGGCCTTTTTCAGCGCTTCGGTGTACGCGTGATAGGCGGCCACGCCTTGCTGCCGTTCGCTGTCGGTCATCTGGTTCCAGCTGCCTTCCTTCGAATAGATCAGCAGTAGATATTGCATTTGAGCCTCCGTCATGGGGTTGAGGCGGCCGAACGATAGTCGGGCGATTCGGGCAATAGTCGCGCAATATCGGGCCGTCATCACAATGACGCGCGAGCCGCGGGCCAGCGGACACGTAGCGTCAAAAAATTCGCGGATGGCGGATCGGCCAGCTGGATGGGTGATGAAATTGTAGGACGCAAATTCAACTCGTCCCCCGATATTGCCGCCGTGGCCGACCTGCGGACCAATAGGCGTGAACTATGACGGGCAGAGTTAAACGATAGTTGTCGTGCGCCGCGATCCCACGTGTAATGCGTGTTCTGGTCGCGCATATGAAACGTGGAGAAAGCGAAAATGGGGATTGAGGCGCCCGAGGGACGTGTTGCCGATTACAACGCCGATGACGCCGGGCGAGCAACGTTCTCGCCGCAGTCGTACCTGTTCGTGCCGGGCAGCCGCCCAGGACGTTTCGAGCGGGCGCTTTCCAGCGGCGCGGACGCGGTTATCGTCGACCTCGAAGACGCGGTCGAGCGCGACGCGAAGGAGGCCGCGCGCGACGCCATCGCCACCTGGGTTTCGCGCCAGCATCCGGTGCTCGTGCGCATCAACGCGCGCGCTACTCAGTGGTTCGAGCGGGATGCGAAACTTGGCGCGCTCGATGGCGTTGCGGGCATCGTGTTGCCGAAGGCCGAATGCGCGGAGGACGTCGCGTCGGTCGTCGAACTCGCGCGCCGCCGCGTGCCGGTCTATCCGCTGATCGAGAGCGCTCAGGGCATGTGGAACGCGATGGAGATTGCAAAAGCGCCATGTGTGCAGCGGCTGATGTTCGGCACGCTCGATTTCATCGCCGAAATGGGCATGCCCGACGACGGCGAGCCGCTCAATCACTATCGCAGTCAGCTTGCGCTGATTTCGCGCGTGGCCGGCATCGAGGCGCCTGTCGACGGGGTCACGCCCGATATTCACGATCTCGCGCGCATCGAACGCGATGCGCTCAATGGCAAGCGGCTTGGCTTGGGCGCGAAGCTCTGCATTCATCCGCAGCAGATCGAGCCGGTGCACCGCTGCTACCGGCCCAGCGAGCAGGAGCTCGCGTGGGCGGTGCGCGTGGCCGAGGCGGCAAGCAAGGCCGATGCGGGCGCGATTACCGTGGACGGAAAAATGGTCGATCGTCCCGTGATGTTGCGCGCGCAACAAATAATCGCGCTGGCGGAATCGCTCAAGCAGCAAGCGGAAAAATAAACCCCACCCCTCAAACCCGCTCCACGCGCGGCTGCGCATTCAGCCCGGCCACGACCGGCGCGAACACCTCGACTAACTCCGTCTTGCCGAAGCGCCGCTCGGGCATGCCGAACTCGACATCGATCTTGCCGGCGTTGTGCACGTCATAGAGGTCCGTGATCAACTGCGCATGACGTTCGCTGAGCCCCGCGCGCAGCAGCACGGGCGTCCACTGCTCGCGCGGCAGTTCCCGCGCGACGATTTCGCGGTTGCTGATTTCGGCGAGCACATTGGCAACGTACGCAGCACTGATGCGCCTCGGCCCTTCGATGCTCACGATGCGCGTGCCGTACCCGTGCGCCGGGTCGAGCAGCAGTTCGGCCGATGCAACGCCCACGTCCTGCGCCGCCACCGTGGGAAAGCGCTTGTTAAGCGGATGATGAAAGCTCGCCAGCACGCCCGAGCCCAGCGCGGCGGGAATCGTGCGGCGCCAGTTCTGCATGTGCTCGGCGGAGCGAAGCAGAATCAGCCGCGTGGCAACGGATTTGAACTGCTGTTCGAGATAGTGATAAATCCGCGTGATGCCGGTATTCCCTTCCAGTTCCGCACCGTAATCGGACAGCGCGAGTACGGTCTCGGGCGGGTCCGCGCGCAGCGCCTCGGCGGCTGCGTCGATCATCTTGCGCATCGTGGCTTCGGGATGCGCATCGGCCATGGGCACCGGGCAGAGGATTTGCACCGCCTGCGCGCCGCGAATCGCCTCGGCAACCGATGCGCGGTCGCTCAGGTCCGCGAATGCGACTTCGCAGCCAAGCGCGGCCAGACGATCGCTGTGATGCGAGTTGTGAGGCGCGCTGTGATGCACACCGTGACGCGTTTCGCGCAACACCGCGCGCACGGCGTGGCCCGCGCGGCGCAGGGCCGTGGCGGTGGCGAATCCAGCGTTGCCCGATGCTCCGAAAATGACGTACATGGCGACTCCTCGTGAATGTGGTCGTCATGATCGTAAAAGGGACGGGGCAGCAAAGCGCGCAGGGAAGGATGGAGGCGAGCAAAACTAGATGATGGATTCAAGACGCGCAGCGTAGCTCGTACTAGACTGGCCGCTCCGATCGCTTTGATAGCGCGCCAGGGGACATGCCATGAATGCAGTGCTGGAAGACGCGTTTGCGCCGGCCGCTGGCCGGGTTGCCCTGAAAGGCAGCGACGCTTTGGGCTGGCGTGGTTTCGGCGCGCAAATGCTGGCGATTTCGGCGGGCCGCCATCGGATTCCCGGTACGGCGTATCACCGTGTCGGTGTGCATTTCGGCGCGCCGGTGCGCGCCAATTGCGTCTGCGATGGCCGGCGCCTCGCGCGCATGCAGGCCGAAGGCGACGCCGATGTCATTCCCGCCGGACTCGACGGCGTATGGACCGACGACGCCGATTGCACGGTGTTGAGCATTCGTCTGGAAGACGCCTTCGTGCGCACGATTGCCGAACAGCTCGTGCGTAAGCCCGATACCGCAACAATCCAGCCGCGCCTTCAGCTACGCGACGCGCGCGTGCAGCATCTCGCATGGGCGCTGCGCGCCGAACTGGATGCGGGCGAGGCCTCGGACCCGCTCTACGCGGAGAGCATTGGCACGGCGCTCGCGGTGCGTCTGCTCGACGCCGCCGAGCCGCTCGAGGCGCGGCGCGCCGTGCTCTCGCCGCGTCTTGCCGCCCGTGTGACCGATTACATCGAGAGTCATCTCGATGCGCGTCTCACGCTCACTGAGTTGGCCGCCCTCGTCGACCTGAGCGTGCCCCATTTCAAGGTGCTGTTTCGCGGGACGCTCGGCATGCCGGTACATCAGTATGTCGTGCGGCGCAGGGTGGAGCGCGCGCGGTCGCTGCTGCTGAAGGGCGGCCTCAATGCGACCCAGGTGGCGCTGGAAGTGGGGTTCGCGCATCAGAGCCACCTCGCGCACTGGATGAACCGCGTGCTCGGTGTGACCCCGCGCGAGCTCATGCGCGAAGCCGCGAGCGACACGGTCGTTCGGCTTACAGTTTGCGCAGATCCACGAGCGCCTGACCCACGCGATCGATGACATCGGCCCAGTTGCCGGGCTCGGTCTGACGAAACAGGCGCGCGCCCAGATACCACGGCGTATCGTCCCGGTCGCGCAGCCAGCGCCAGCAGCCGTCGTGGCGCGAGAGTATCCACACCGGTTTGTTCAGCGCGCCGGCGAGGTGCGCCACCGACGTGTCCACGCTAATGACCAGGTCGAGACATTCGATGATCGCTGCCGTGTCGGCGAAGTCGCGCACGTCGTGCATTGGGTCGAAGGGGCGCAGATGGGGTGGCAAGTCTTCGATTTGAGACTGCGCGGCGTCGCCTTTTTGCAGACTCACGAATTTCACGCCGGTCGAATCTGCGAGACCGAGCAAGGGCAGGAACGCGCGCGCCAGCACGGAGCGGCGCTTGTCGATCGCATTCGAGCCGCGATCATGGGCGCGCGGGTCGCCCGACCACACGAGACCGACCTTGAATCCGTGCGCGGGCAATCGCGCGCGCCACGCGCGCGTCAGATCGGCGGGCGCGCGCAGGTAGGGCGTGCGCGCCGGGATCGTGTCGAGTGTCGTGCCGCAATGCATCGGCAGACTCAGCATCAGGCACCAGTAGTCGTGGCCGGGAATCGTGGTTTTGCCGTCGAGCGGATAGATCGCGTCCACGCCTTCCAGGCTTGCGAACAGCCGCACGAGCGCGGGCGGGCAGGCAACGCCCAGGTGCGCGACGCCGCGTGCCTTCATCAAGGGCAAATAGCGGCAGAATTGCAGCAGGTCGCCGTAACCCTGTTCGGGCCAGACGAGCAGCGACTTGCCTTGCAACGGCTCGCCGCGCCATTTCGGATAGGGCACCGGCGGCAGCGTTCCGACCGCCGCGCCTGTGGACTCGTCAGTGCGCGATTCGTAGAGGCGCCAGCCTTCCTCGAAGGCGCCGAGCCGGAGCAGCACCATCGCGAGATTTCCGCTTGCCGTCGGGTAATCGGGCCGCAGCGCGAGCGCCTGACGATAGGCCGCAATGGCTTCGCGCGCGCGGCCCTGCCGATTCAGTGCATTGCCGAGGTTGTTGTGCATTTCCGGCGCGCTTGCATCGATGGCGAGGGCGTGCCGGAACGCAGCTTCCGCGTCCTTGGGCCTGCCGAGGTCGAGCAGGAGCAGGCCGAGATTGTTCTGTGCGAGGGGGTGGTCGGGCTGAACGCGGAGAATCTCGCGATATTGGGCTTCGGCATCGGCGGGGCGCCGCGTTTGCCACAGCAGCACCGCGAGGTTAATGCGCGCCGATACGTAGTTGGGCGCGACGGCCAGTGCGCGTCGAAAGCTTGCCTCGGCTTCCGGCTCGCGCTGCTGTGTGCGCAATACGAGGCCGAGATGGTTCAGCGCAGGCAAACAGTCTGGATCGATCGACAGCGCCAGTTCGAAGGCGTGCTGCGCTTGCAGCCATTGCTTGCGGCTATAAAACCCGTAGCCGAGATTGTTGAGCGCTTCCAGCCGTTCGGCTGGGTGACGATGCGCCAACGCCTCGTCGAAAGGTCCCGATGAATAAAGCGACTGAGACGTCAGCCAGGATTCGGCATTCGACATGCTTCACCTATGTCTGGAGATTGCTCATCCTCCTACGCTTTTTTCGGACCTTGAACGGGATAATTCCTAAAAGCACCTTTCCCCGTGGATCTCGGCTACCCAATATACGACTGCGCCGCTGCCCGTTTTATCGGAACAGCGGCGCAGTATTTTTACTTCACGATTACTTCGATATACGAATTACTTGGCCACGGGCATGGTGAATTCCGCGCCCTTCTCGGTGCTTTCGGGCCAGCGCTGCATGATCGACTTCTGCTTCGTGTAGAAGCGCACGCCTTCTTCGCCGTAGGCATGCATGTCGCCGAACAGGCTGCGCTTCCAGCCGCCAAAGCCGTGCCATGCCATCGGCACCGGAATTGGCACGTTGATGCCCACCATGCCCACTTCGATCTGGCGGCCGAACTCGCGCGCCACGTTGCCGTCGCGCGTGAAGCAGGCCACGCCGTTGCCGAACTCGTGGTCGTTGATCAGTTGCACGGCTTCGGCGAAGTCCTTCACGCGCACGCAGGCCAGCACCGGGCCGAAGATCTCTTCCTTGTAGATGCGCATTTCGGGCGTGACGTGGTCGAACAGCGTGCCGCCAGTGAAGAAGCCATTCTCATGGCCCGCCACCTTGTGGCCGCGGCCGTCCACCACGAGCGTCGCGCCTTCTTCCACGCCGTTCGCGATGCAGCCTTCGATGCGCTCCAGCGCCTGGCGCGTGACGATCGGGCCCATTTCGGCATCGGCTTCCATGCCGTTCTTGATCACGAGGTTCTTCGCGCGCTCGGCAAGGCGCGGCACGATCTTGTCGGCCACGTCGCCCACCAGCACCGCGACCGAGATCGCCATGCAGCGCTCGCCCGCCGAGCCGTAGCCGGCGCCGATCAGCGCGTCCACGGTCTGGTCGATGTCGGCGTCGGGCATCACGACCATGTGGTTCTTCGCGCCGCCGAGCGCCTGCACGCGCTTGCCGTGCTTCGCACCGGTTTCGTAGATATAGCTGGCGATGGGCGTGGAGCCGACGAAGCTCACGGCCTTCACGTCGCGGTGCTCGAGCAGCGCGTCCACGACGACCTTGTCGCCCTGCACGACGTTGAACACGCCGTCGGGCAGGCCGGCTTCCTTGAGCAGGCGCGCCATCAGCAGCGACGCCGAGGGATCGCGCTCGCTCGGCTTGAGCACGAACGTGCAGCCCGCGGCCAGCGCGACCGGGAACATCCAGCACGGCACCATGCACGGGAAGTTGAACGGCGTGATGCCGGCCACCACGCCCAGCGGCTGGCGCACGGTCCAGTTGTCCATGCCCGTGGAAACCTGCTCGGTGTAGTCGCCCTTGAGCAGTTGCGGAATGCCGCAGGCGAATTCGATGATGTCGATACCGCGCGAGACTTCGCCTTGCGCGTCGGCGAACACCTTGCCGTGTTCGGCGGTGATGATGGCGGCCAGTTCGTCCTTGTGGCGATTCATCAGCTCGAGAAAGCGCAGCATGACACGTGCGCGGCGAATCGGCGGCGTGTCGCGCCAGGCCGGGAAAGCGGCTTTCGCGCTGGCCACGGCGGCGTCAATGTCGGCCGCTTCGCCCAGCACCAGACGGCGCGCCACCGCGCCCGTGGCGGGATTGAACACCGGCTGGCTACGGTCGCCCGTGCCGCGCTCGCTTTTGCCGCCAATGAAGTGGACTACGTCCGCGCTATCGGTATAGGCCTGCATGTCTTCTCCTTCTCTTCGCCAGGTGGGTTGATGGAGGCCAGTGTACGGAGGCGCTGGCGCGCTGCAAAGGCGCGCGCGCTGAATTGATTGTTTTTATCAGCGAACAATTAGCGTGATCTGTTCAGGGAAGTTGATTCTAGAAATATGAAGTGTCAGCTGCAATTAAGAAGTGTCACGCTTGTACCACCATGTGAAATTCTGAAAGGAGTTCGGTCGCCACGATGCCAGAACGAAAGGACGCGCAGGATTGGAATTAAAGGCGGGTCATAAAGTCAGGATGTCTGATGAAATAAGGGCGCCTGCCTAGCCCGGCAGCGCCTTGCTCTTCAGACACTCGATGAAATACTCCGCCTCGCCGCTCAGGACGAGGTCCTTGCGATAAATGACGCTGAGTTCGAGCCGGGGCAGTACCCAATCTGGCGCGATGCGCTCCAGCGTGCCACGCGCGATTTCCTCTTCGAGCTGAAAATCCGGCCAGACGCTCACCACGCCCGCCTCGCTGGCGAGTTCCGAATAGAGCCGCCGCGCGGTGCAGACGGTGATGCGCGACGGCAGCGCCAGATTCGCTCCGGCGCCGGCCCGCGCGGTCAATGAGGCCCAGAACGCCGGCATGCTCTTGCGTGTGTAGTTGTAGAGCCAATGCGCTTCGCGCAAGCGCGCGAGCCGCGTTTCGCCGGCCAGCGGGTCGCCGCGCCTGAGCGCGAGCGACTGCGTCACGCTGCCCAGCGGGACGACGCGGAATTCGGCGCCCGCGTCTCCCGGGGCCGTAAAGCCGATACACATGTCGAACGAGCCGTCGCGCAGGCCATCGATGAGCCGGGTCGTCTGGTACTCGAGCACGTCGAGCGGCACGCCAGGCAAGCGCACGCGGAACGCGTGGATGGCATCCGGCACGACAATCGTGGCGGCCAGCAGTGACACGCCGATCCGGATCGTCAGCACCGACGATGTCTTCATCTCCTCCAGTTCCTGCTCTGCGCGCTCAATCTCGCCAACCACGGTGCGCGCGCGCCGCAGCAGCGCTTCGCCATAAGGTGTCAGACGAATGCCCGAGCCGCTGCGCACGAGCAGTTGGACGCCGAGGCGCGCCTCCAATTCCTTGATGCTCTTGGTCACGGCGGGTTGGGACAGGCACAGCGCATCGGCGGCGGCCATCAGCGTGCCGTGCTCGGCAATGGCCACAAGGGTACGCAGTTGGGTGGTTTTCATCGCTTTCGTGGCCCATAAGCCCAAGCTATGTACATAAAAAACTGGAAATTGACCGGTCGCGGCGCTGGCTAGTATAGCCACTTCGCGTTCCGCAGGCGGGCGCGGCCAGAGGCACGGAATACACCGATAGCACCGAATACAGGGAGGGAAGGTGGGACTGGACTTGATCGATGCAGATATCGACGAGCTCGTCGCGTTGCGGCGGGACATACACGCAAACCCGGAGACGGCGTTCGACGAGATGCGCACGAGCGAACTCGTTGCGGCGAAACTGCGTGCCTGGGAGATTGAAACATATACGGGCGTGGGCAAGACAGGCGTGGTGGGCGTAATTCGCGGCACGCTCAGCGCGCCAGGCAACACCCGCACGATCGCGCTGCGCGCCGACATGGATGCACTGCCCATGAGCGAGGAAGGGCGTCCGTTGCACCGTTCCACGCGACAAGGCGTATTTCACGGCTGCGGTCATGACGGCCACACGGCCATGCTGCTTGGCGCGGCGCGCCATTTCAGCCGCCATCGCAACTTTGCCGGCACGCTGGTGTTGATCTTCCAGCCCGCGGAGGAGACGGGCGGCGGCGCGCTCGCCATGCTTGACGACGGTCTCGAGGAGCGCTTCGCCTACGATGAAATCTATGCGATGCACAACGCGCCACATTTCGCACCGGGCACATTCGGCGTGCGCGATGGCGCAATGCTCGCGTCTTGCGACGAGTTCGAGATCGAGGTGACTGGGGTCGGCGGTCATGGGTCCTCGCCGGAAAAGACGAAGGATCCAGTGGCCGCCTCCGCGCAGCTCATTTGCGCCCTGCAGACGGTCGTGAGCCGCGCAATCGATCCGGCAGCGGTGGCGGTGCTCAGCGTCGGCAGTATTCATGCGGGTAGCGCGTCGAACGTGATTCCTTCGCATGCCAAAATGACGGGCACCGTGCGAACCTTCGACGAACACGTGCGTTCGCGCATGAAGGCCCGCATCGAGACGATCTGCGAGGGCGTCGCGCTTGCGACCGAATGCGAGATCACGGTGCGCTTCTACGGCAGCTCGCCGGCGACGATCAACCATCGCGCGCAGGCCGAGGCCGCTGCGGCCGCTGCGGTCGAGGTATTCGGCTTGGAGAACGTCCTGCGCGAGTTCGCGCCGCTCAACGGCTCCGAGGACTTCTCCGAATTCCTGCTGCGCCGCCCCGGCGCTTACGTGCTGCTCGGCCAGGGCGGCGTGTATTGCCACCATCCCGAGTTCGACTTCAACGATGAAGTGTTGCCACTCGGCGTGCGCTTCTTCGTGACGCTGGCGCTCGCGCGCCTGAACGCGTAACGCTTCACGCTTGCGCGTCTTGAACAGATTTATCAAAACAGATTGACCAATCCAGTCAAGAGACACTGATGAAACCTCAATTGTTGCCGATGCTCGGCGCAGCACTCGCCGCTGCCGCCTCGTTCGCCTTCGCGCAATCCGCGCAGGCCGAGACCTTGCGCTTCGGTACTGACCCGACGTATCCGCCGTACGAGTACAAGCTGCCGAGCGGCCAACTCGCCGGCCTCGACATCGAGATCGGCAATGCCCTGTGCGCCGCCGCCCACATGAAATGCGAATGGGTGGAGGGCAGCTTCGACGGTCTGATCGCCGGCCTGCAATCGCGCAAGTTCGACGCCATCAACTCGTCGCTCGCAGCGACCGCGGCGCGACGGGCCGTGATGGACTTCACCACGCCAATCTATCCGGCGGACATTCGTTTGCTTGCGCCGAAAGCCGCTCATCTGCTGCCCAATGCGGCCTCGCTCGCCGGCAAGCGCATCGGCGTGCTGCAGGGCTCGACCCAGGAGGCCTTTGCGAAGCGCAACTGGGCCACGCACGGTGTCACGGTCATTGAGTACCCGGACCAGAACAGCGTCTATGCCGACCTCGTGAACGGGCGGCTCGACGGTACGCTGCTCGTTGGCGCCGCGGCTAAACTAGGATTCCTTACGAAGCCTGAGGGCAATAGCTTCGAGTTGGCGGGCCCGCAGATCGTCGATCCCGCGATGCTTTCCGCGAGCAGTGTGATCGGCGTGCGCAAGAACGATCCGAAGACGCTGCAGGCGCTCGACGCAGCGATCGCGCAGCTCAAGCAGGACGGTACGATCGGCCGTCTGACGCACAAGTATCTGGATGCCACCACGGTAGCGAAATAAGCGCCGCACCCGCCAGGAACGCGCTAGCCAGCGTTTCTCCGGTGGTCGGCTGGATCGATGCGCTTCCGCTCACCTTCCTCTGATTGAGCCGGCTACGCAGGCGCAGGTAGCGGAGTCGTCCATCACATCGGAGCCTAGCGAAGCCGCTCGAGCATCTGGTAGTACCACATGCCTGCGGCCAGCAGCGGATTGCCGATGACGTCGCCCATGGGAACGCGGATGTGGCGACAAGCCGCGAACGTATCGAAACGCCCGAGCGTTCCCGTGATGGCTTGCGCCATGATCTCGCCCATGATGTGACTGGTCGCTACACCGTGCCCGGAGTAGCCCTGGCAATACCACACGTTGGGCGAGAGCTTGCCGAGTTGGGGAATGCGATTGACGACGATGCCCATCGCACAGGTCCACCGATAGTCGATTCGCACGCCTTTCAGGCGTGCGAACGTGCGCTCGATATACGGCAGCAGTTCTTGTGCGACATCGCGCGACGTTTGCCCGGAATAGTTCGCGCCGCCGCCGAAGAGCAGGCGGCCGTCGGCCGTCATCCGGTAGTAGTCGAGCACGAAGCGGCAATCGTACACGGCGAGGTCGTGCGGATTGATCTGCCGCGCGAGGTCGCCGAGCGGCTCGGTCGCGACGATGCCGCCCATCGCGGGAAAGATCTTGCCCTTGAGTTGCCCGGGTTCGAGCTTGTGATACACGTCGCCGGCGAGCAAGATCTGCTGCGCGTTGATCCGGCCGCGCGAGGTCACGACGGCCGGCCTGGCTCCGTGCACGATGTCGAGCACCGGCGAATGCTCGAAGATCAGCGCGCCCATGCGCTCGGCCGCGCGCGCTTCGCCGATGCAAAGATTGAGCGGATGCACGTGCATATTGCGCGTATTCTTCAGCGCCCCGAGGTAGAGGTCGGTGTCGAGATGCGCCTTCACGCCGTCGCGATCGAGCAGCTCGACCCATGCCCCCATGCCGCGCCGCTGCGCTTCCTCGAGGCTTGCTTCGAGCTCGCGCAGATGCGATGGCTTCATCGCCGCATGCAGATGGCCATGCTTCAGATCGCAGGCAATGCCATAGCGCTCGACGCGCGACTCGATGATCTCGTGCCCGCGCCAGCGCAGCCACCAGATGAAGTCGTCGACATCGCTGCCGAGCGTCGCGCGCATCTGCTTGCGCATCGCGTGGTCGCCGGACAGGCTGCCCGTGATCTGGCCGCCGTTGCGGCCGCTCGCGCCCCAGCCGATCTTGTTGGCCTCGACGATCGCGACTTTCAGGCCGCGCTCGGCCAGCTCGACGGCGCTCGCGACGCCCGTGAACCCGCCGCCGATGATGGCGACATCGACATGATGCTCGCCTTCGAGCGTCGGGTAGTCGGTCTCGCGATCGATCGTCGCGGTGTAGTAGGAGGGGCTGCGCTCCGGGGCGGCAGCCAGAAGGGGAAGTGCGGCGTTCATGAGAGGCTCCGTTGAATGTCGATGACGATCAGGCCTGGTGCAGATACCAGCGCCAGTCTTGCTCACCGACTTCACCCATGAACTGCCGGTACTCGGCGCGCTTGATCGCGAGAAATACCTTCAGGAATGCCGCGCCGAACACATCTCTTGCCCATGACGACTTTTCGAGCGCGTCGAGCGCGCTGAGCCAGTCGGTCGGCAGCAGCGTATCGGCTTGCGCATAGCCGTTGCCCTCGACAGGCGCGCCCGGGTCGAGCTTTTCACGTACGCCATAGTGCGAAGCCGCGAGAATCGCCGCGGCGGCCAGATAGGGATTCGCATCCGCGCCGCACACGCGGTGCTCGACGTGACGGCTCGGCGCGGGACCGCCGGGCACGCGCAGGCTCACCGTGCGGTTGTCGACGCCCCAGGTCGGCGTGAACGGCGCATAGCTGTTCGCCTGAAAACGCCGGTACGAGTTCGCGTTCGGGCAGAACATCAGCATCGAATCGAGCAGGCCGTGCAGCATGCCGCCGACCGCGTGCCGCAGCATCGGCGTGCCCGCCTTGTCTTCGGACGCGAACAGGTTCTCGCCGGCCTTGTTCGCAAGGCTCACGTGCATGTGCATGCCCGATCCGGCAATCTCCGCGAACGGCTTCGCCATGAAGCACGCGTTCATGCCGTGCGCGTTGGCCACGCCCTTGACGATGCGTTTGTAGCGCACGGCATGGTCCATCGCTTCGAGCGCGGGGCCGTGTTCGAGCGTGATTTCGACCTGGCCCGGCGCGTACTCGGAGATCGCGGTGCGCACGGGTATGCGCTGTTCGCGGCAAGCATCGTAGAGATCCTTCAGGAACGGCTCGATCTGCTCGAGCTCGCGCAGGCCGTAGACCTGGGTTGCGCGCGGGCGCCCGCCGTCGGTATCGCGCGCGGGCTGCGGACGGCCTTGCGCATCGGGCCGGGCGTCGAGCAGGTAGAACTCGAGTTCGCACGCCATCACGGGATACAGGCCGTCCGCTTCGAGGCGCTCGACGATGCGCGCGAGCAACTGGCGCGGATCGGCGACGCCCGCGGGCAAGCCTTCTTCGGGATGCATCTGTACCTGAACGGCGGCGGTGGGCATCTTGCGCCACGGCAGCCGCACGAGGCTGCCCGGCAACGGATAGGCCCGGCAATCGATATCGCCGACGTCCCAGACGAGGCCGCTATCCTCGGTATCGTCGCCGTTGATCGTCAGATTCATGATTGCGCTCGGCAGCGGACGGCCGCTGCGATACACGGCGAGCAGCTCTTCGCGATGCAGCAGCTTGCCGCGCGGCACGCCAGCGGCGTCGACGATAAAGAGTTCGAACAAATCGATATCGGGATGCTGTTCGAGAAACGTGATGGCTTCCTGTTCGCGGGCGAATGTCGTGGGCATGGCAATACTCTTTGCGCGTGAGCGCATGCGTGGTCCTCCGCGCGATGCGGATGGCCGGGATCGATGAATGAATGGCGAAGCTGCGTGCGCTGCCGGCCTGTTATTCGCTCAGGCGGCTGCCTGCGAGGGACGGCGCGACAGCACTACGGGCGGCATGACGGACAGCACAGCGGAGGGCGCGCGTGACGGCAATGCCAGATTGCCCAGAACGCGAGGATCACGTTCGACAGCGGATTGAGCCGGGCCGCCTGGAGGCGCGTGTCCCGTTCCGGCGTGACAGCGCCGAGGGTGTCGCGAAACGCAAGGGTTGCCGTGTTCATGATGGACTCGCGGTTGGAGGTGGAGAGCCGCTTGGGGAGCTGCACGCAACGCGCAGCATCGCGGCCATACTGCTGCGCATTGCCGACCGACGATCGAGTGTCCGCAGATGGCGCAATCAGCCGTGCTGAATTGCGCATTCAATCTACTATGCCTTATTTGAAATTGCAATGCGCAAAAAAAGTCCGAAACAATTGCGCAAACAAACTGCTGAGGCAGACGACTGTGCAGGTGGAGGATTGCCGCGGCGCGACGCCGCGTTGCTGCATTGCGCGAGGTTTCTGATAGCCTTCTGCGTTTGAAGCAAACGGCGCACGGCGTCGTTGCGTTCGCCCACTCTCCATTCCGAGCGACACCTTCTCACTATGCAGACATCGACACTCGATCCTCTCGACTTCCAGATCGTCCGTGAATTGCAGGAAGACGGGCGGCGCGCCTTCCGCGAGATCGCCCGCAACGTGGACGTGCCGGAAGCGACCGTGCGCACGCGCGTCAAGCGTCTTCAGGAGCTGGGCATCCTGCAGATTCTCGCGTTCACGAATCCGTCGAAGCTCGGCCACGCCAAGCTGGCGCTGCTCTTCGTCGAAGTCGATCCCCAGGATCACGACCGCGCCGTCGACAATCTCGGGCGCTGGTCCGAAGTGAGCTATCTGTCGACCATACTCGGCGGCGCCGATCTGTGCGTGCAGGTGCTGTGCCGCGACGACGAAGGCCTGTTCGCGCTGCAACAGCGCATTCGCGCCTTGCCAGGCGTGCGCACGGTGCGGACCATGCACGAGGTCAAGGTGCACAAGATCCGCTTCACGATTCCGCCGGTCGAACCGGAGGAGTGAGGCCCGGCCTCGCTTTATCGACTCCAGCACCGTCGTCGCACGCATCGGCAGTGTCCGGTGCGTTGCGCAAAACAGACGTTCAGATTCCGCGCAATGCGTAATCTTCAGGCGCAAGTCTGGTGCGATGCGTTTCCAGCGCACCGCGTCCGCCATCTCCCGTCTCTCTCGCTCTAGCCCGCCGAACCCCGGTGGGCATTGACGCACGCCCCCTGTGCTCAAGGCCGCCGCGCGCCATGCCGCGCCGCCCAGCCACGGTGCAGTTCGCCCCAAAATTGCGCAAAACAAAAGAGATAAGTCTTACAAATACGCAACGCGCAGCACTAAGGGTTAAAAAGTATACACATGCGCAACTTTCGGCCTTAGGATTCACTCATCGCGAGCTCGCCGTCGTTCAACCCCGAGATGAGAGTGACATCCATGCGAACAGCTTTTCCAGACGCCACCTCGAAGGTGGCCGCGAAGTTGGCCGTTATAGCAGCACGCCGGTGGCAGGACCGGGCGGCATCGCCGCGAGCCTCCAGCCTTGCCGTTTTCGATCAACCCGATCAACCCGATCAACCCTCGGCTCGCGTTCGCGGGTCCCATCGTGCAGCGCCCACGCTGCAGCAGGGAGAACGATGATGAGCGTCCAGGAAGACGTCTTGTCGGCACAGGCCGGCGCGTGCGGACCAGCGGCGCACGATGAAGCGTCCGCCCGACATGAACTGCACCGCAATCTGACGTGGAAAGACGCATTCTGGGTGACGAGCGGCGTCCCGGTCGGCGTGCTGTTCACGATCGGCGGCGTGGCGGCGACGATCGGCCAGCCCGCGTGGCTCATCTGGATCATGGCGATCCTGATCGGCTTCGCGCAGTGCTTCACCTACGCGGAGATTTCCGGGCTGTATCCGCACAAGTCGGGCGGCGCATCCGTGTACGGCGCGCTCGGCTGGGTGCGCTACAGCAAGTTCGTCGCGCCTGTCTCGGTGTGGTGCAACTGGGTCGCGTGGTCGCCCATGCTCGCGCTCGGCACGAGTCTCGCCGCCGGCTATATGTTGAGCTGCCTGTTTCCGGCCAACGCCGCAATCAATACCTGGCACATCACGCTGGTCGATCTCGGCTTCATCACCAAGGGCCTGACGCTGCGCATCAACGCGACGTTCCTGCTTGCGCTCGCGTTCCTGCTGTTTGCGTTCAAGCTCCAGCACGCGGGCGCATCGGCGGCGGCGAAGACGCAGCGCATTCTCGGCATCGCCTCGCTGGCGCCGTTGCTGGTCGTATCGCTGGTGCCGCTGATCACGGGCGACATGCCGTCCACGCATTTCCTGCCGATGCTGCCGCTCACGCACGACGCGTCCGGCGCGGCGGTGATGGGACACTGGAACGCAGCGGGCGTGAGCACCGCCATGGGCGCGATGTTCCTCGCCTGCTGGTCGACCTTCGCGTTCGAAACGGCGGTCTGCTATACGCGTGAATTTCGCAATCCTCAGAAAGACACCTTCAAGGCGATTTTCGCGTCGGGCCTGCTGTGCCTGTTCATGTTCATTGCGGTGCCCATTGCGTTCCAGGGCGAGCTCGGACTGAAGGGCATGCTCGAGCCGAGCGTGGTGGACGGCTCCGGGGTGGGCGCGGTGATGGCGAGCTTCGTCAACGGCGGCGCGGTCGTGGTCAACGTGATCGTCGTGATGATGGTGCTTTCGATCCTGCTGCTGGTGATGACCTCGATGATGGGCTCGTCGCGCACGCTGTACCAGGCGTCGGTGGATGGCTGGCTGCCGAAGTACCTTTCGCACGTGAACGAGCACGGCGCACCGACCCGCGCGATGTGGACCGATCTCGGCTTCAACCTGATCCTGCTGCTGATGTCCGACTACATGACCGTGCTTGCGCTGTCGAACGTCTGCTACATGATCTTCGTATTCCTGAATTTGCAGTCGGGCTGGATTCACCGGCTCGACCGCGCGGACTGGCCGCGTCCGTATCGCTGCCGCAACTGGCTGCTCGGACTGGGCGCGCTGTGCGGTTTCGTCGACCTCGCGTTCGTGGGCGCGGGCGCGAACTTCCAGGGCGAGAACACGCTGCGCAACGGGCTCGTCGCGATGCTGCTGATCGTCCCGGTGTTCTTCTACCGTCACTACATTCAGGACAAGGGCCGCTTTCCCGAGTCGATGCGGCGTGACATCGAACTGCCGCGCCCGCGCGCCGGCATGCTGCCGTACCTGGCTCTTGCCGCCGCGGTGGCCGTCGTGTGGATTTCCGCGAAGCTGACCGTGATCACCTAGCCCCCGCTTCACTTCCCCAACTGTGCAACGACCAGCAGTGCGTCCGGCGAGAGCCGGCGCACTGACGGGGGACGCTTTTCGCCGTTTTTTCGATTCAACCCGCAACCAGCGAGTCGACCACCATGACTACTCCCCATGCGGCCACGTTGAAGTGGCCCAACGCCAAATCGACGGCCGTGTCGCTGACCTTCGACGTCGATGCCGAGGCCGGCTATCTCGGCGAGAGCCCGGCCTATGCGCGCCGCCTGACGAGTCTCTCCGAAGGGCGCTTCGGCGTGGTGCGCGGCGTGCCGCGCATCGTCGAGATGCTGCGCCGCCACGGCATTCGCGCGACGTTTTTCGTGCCCGGCTACACGGCCGAACAGCATCCGCACCTCGTCGAACTGCTGCTCAAGGATGGGCACGAGATCGGCCATCACGGACATATGCATCTGCGCAGCGACAGGGTGTCGGCGCAGGCGCAAGCCGATGAAATGCGCCTGGGTCTCGCCGCATTGCAGAAGGCCGGCGCGCCGAAGCCCGCGGGCTACCGCTCGTCGTCGTGGGAACTGACGCCTGAAACATTCGATCTCGTGCTCGACAACGGCTTCGTGTACGACTCCAGCTGCATGGGCGACGACCGCCCGTACCACGAATGCTGGAACGGCCGCTCGATTCTGGAGTTGCCCGTGCACTGGTCGCTCGACGACTATCCGATGTTCGGCTGGACCATCGACAACGGCGGCAACTTCACGGCGCCGCGCACGCTGGTCGATACGTGGCTGGCCGAATATGAGTCCGCGCGCCGTGACGGACGCCACACGACCTTCACGATGCATCCCGAAGTGATCGGGCGAGGCGCGCGCTTCGATCAACTCGAACGCTTCGTCGAACGTCTCGTAGCGGATGGCGACGTATGGTTCGCCCGTCTCGACGAAGTCGCGCGCCACGTGAGCCCGCAACTCGAACGGGTGGCGGCATGACGCTCGTGTTCCGTTCTACGCAGACCGAGCCCGCCGCGCGCGGCCGCGAGTTCGGCGAGGTGCACGCGCAGCGCATTCATACGGGCGTCGAACGCTATCGCGCGTTGTTCGAGCGCGTCGCGCAACGCCCGTTCGATCTCCACGCGATGGGTGCGCAGGCGCTCGAGTGCATCGCGCGCTTCGCTGCGCCCTTGCACGCCGAGATCGCGGGCATGGCCGAGGGCGCGAAGATCGACGTGCGCCTGCTTGGTGCGATCAACGCGCGCACCGAGATTCTCGCGGCGTTGCATGCGCCGTTGCGCGGCGAATGCTCGACGGTCGTGCAGGCCGACGCGCACAGCGCACACGCGGTCGCCGTGCAAACGTGGGACTGGTACGCCGATTTCGCCGATCAATGGTTGACGTGGGAAATTCCTCATGCCGATGGCCATATCACGACCACGGTGACGGAGTTCGGCATCGTCGGCAAGGCAGGCGTGAACGATCGCGGCATCGGCGTGCATTTCAACATCCTGCATCACGAGCGCGATGGCGCGACCATTGGCCTGCCCGTGCACGTGGCCTCGCGCTGGATGCTCGACACTTGTGGCGACGTGAACGAAGCGTTGCAACTGCTGGCTTCGGCCGAGGTGTCCGCGTCGTCGTCGTTGACGGTGATCGCGGCAGCGGACAACAGCAGCACGGCGGTATCGGTCGAACTGCATCCGGGCGGGCCCGGATTCGTGTTTCCCGACGCCAGCGGATTGCTCGTGCACACCAACCACTTTCTTTCCTCACCAGCGGCGGCGGGCGATACCGAGCCGCGCCAGTACCCCGACACGCTGGTCCGCCACGACCTGCTCACGCGCAGGCTCACGGGCCGCGCGAAGCTTTCGGCGTTGCAGGTGATCGGCGCGATGAACAGCCATCTCGGCACCACGGGCGCGCTGTGCTGCCACCCCGATCCCGCGCTGCCCGAGAGCGGTCAGTACGCCACCCTCGCCACCATCGTCATCGACGTGGCGCGCGGCACGCTTCGCGCGTTGCGCGGCGGCCCGTGCCATCACGTGCAACTGCTTGCAGCAGCCTGATTTCCATTCACACCGACAACAAGGAGTTCGCCATGCTCAAACTCAAGCGCATCGATAACATGGACATCCTCACGCCCAATGTGCAGCGTCTCGTCGACTTCTATCACGGCACGCTCGGTCTCGGCTTCTTTCTGCCGTATCAGCCCGAAGAGCATTGGGCCGCCATCGAAATGGGCAACGTGACGCTCTATCTCTTCCGTACGGAAGACGCTACGCCCGTCGAGCGCCGCACGGCCGTGAACCTGAGGGACAAACCCGGCTTCGATTCCTTCGCCTTCGAAGTCGAGAACCTCGACGACGCGATGCGCGTGCTCGACGGCAAGGTCCAATGGGTCACCGATGAGCCGATCGAATGGCAGCACCCGAACGGCACGCATTATCGCTATCGCCCGATGTTCGATCCGGACGGCAACATGCTGTACGTGACCGAGCCGCACAAGGTCGCGGCCTGAGCCCGCGCCGATGGGAGTCATGGATATGAATCAGGCAATCAGGCGCGCGCCGTCGCGCCAGGCACCCGAAGCCGTGCTCGCGCTGTCGCCCGACGCTGGGCGTCTCACCGGGCGTGTCGCGCTCGTCACGGGCGGCGGCCGTGGCGCGGGCCGCGCGCATGCACGGCTGCTCGCGCTGCGCGGCGCAGCCGTGGCGATCGTCGACATCGACGCCGATGTCGCGCGTGAGACCGCTGAAGAAATCGAACGAGCCGGCGGCCGCGCGATCGCGTTGAGCGCCGACATCACGCGCCGCGATCTCGCGGAGCGCGTGATTGGCGAGGCCGCCGAGCGCTTTGGCGGCATCGACATTCTGGTGCACAACGCGGGGCTCATGTATTCGCTCACCGGCCTCGAAAGCACCGATGACGCCAACTTCGATCAACTGCTGTCGATCAACGTGCACGCGCCGCTCCACCTCACGCGGGCCGCGCTGCCCTGGCTGCGCAAGAGCCGTGCGCCGCGCGTCATCTTCATCAACTCGCAGTGGGGGCAGGTGCCCGATGGCCATTCGTATGGCTACATGGTCGCGAAGGCTGCGCAACTCGGCTTGATGAAGACGATGGCGAAGGAGTTCGTGGGCGAAGGCATTCTCGTGAACGCCGTGACGCCCGGCGCGATTCTCACGCGCATGGTCCCGGACGAATACGTCGAAGGCGAGCAGAAGGCGATCCCGCTCGGCAGGCTCGCGCACCCGGAGGAGATCGCCAGCACCGTGGCGTTTCTCGCCTCCGACGAGGCCGCCTTTATCGCCGGCCAGGCGATTCCGGTGAATGGCGGCGCGCTCGTCGTCGGTATCTGAATCCATTATTTAGCATCAGAGGTTTCTATGTCCGCACAATTTCCGCTGCGCTCGCAAGCCGAACTGGCGATGCGCCGCCAATGGTTTCCCGTCGCCCGTTCCGTCGATCTGGGCACGCCCCAAAGCGCGACGCTGCTCGGCCAGCGCCTCGCCGTGTATCGCACCGAATCGGGCAAGGCCGTCGTGCAGGACGCGCGCTGCCCGCATCGCGGCGCGGACTTCGCGCTCGGCAAGGTGCATGGAGAAAACATCGCCTGTCCGTATCACGGCTGGCAGTTTTCGGCGGAGAACGGCAAGTGCACGCATGTGCCGTCGCTCGAGGATCAATGCAAGATTCCGCCGCAAGCCGCGATCCGCACCTATCGCACGATCGAGCGCTTCGCGCACGTGTGGACCGTTCTCGAAGAGCCCGTCACGGACCTTTACGATCCGGCGCGGTGGCGCGAACTCGAACTCGACTGGCTGGCGGCAACGCCGCTCGAATCGCCTACGGGCGTCGCTGTCGCGATCGAAAATTTCCGCGACGTGGCGCATTTCCCGTTCGTGCATGAAGTGTCGATGGGGCCGTCGAAGCATGTGGTCGAGCCGCTGAAGGTGAAGCGCGAGGGGCTGGACATCTGGATGGAGCGCAAGCTCGATGCAGGCGACGGCGACTGGGCAAACGACGGCGACTGCATGATGTTCTATCACTGCATCGCGCCGGGCATGGCGTCGATTACCTACGACTACGAGAAATTCGGCAAGCGCATCGTGGCCGGCTTCCCGTCGCCCGTCGCGTACGACCAGGTGCGCATCTTCTGGAGCGTGGGGAACGAGCGCAGCTATCGCGGCGCGAATCTGGAGGAATGCTTGCGGATCGAAGAGATGGTGTATCTGGAGGATATGCCCATCGCGGCGGGTATCCAGCCGCGCGAAATCGACTGGGATGGCACGTATGTCGAGCATTCGGTGCCGGCCGATCTTTTCACGCTGAATTATCGGCGCGCGTTCCGCGAGTTCATGGAGCGTGCGAAGCAACCGGCGCCGGCTGTCATGGCGCAAGCGAAGGCGGAGGTGGTATGAACGCGCGCAACACGGCGTTCGATGTGCGGATCACCGGCATGCGCATCGAAGCGGAAGGCGTTATTTCGCTGGAGTTGCAGTCGTCCGACCGCTCGGCGTTGCCCGCGTGGACGGCGGGTTCGCACATCGACCTCGTGTTGCCGTCGGGTCTGACGCGTCAGTATTCGCTCTGCGGCGACCCCGGCGACTCCGGCGACAGGCAGTCGTTGCGCATCGCCGTGCTGCTCGAACCGAATGGACGCGGCGGCTCGCGGGAAGTGCACGGCCTGCGTCTCGGCCAGCAGGTGCGGATTCGCGGACCGCGCAACGCATTCGAATTGCAGCCTGCGGATGCCTTTCTGTTCGTCGCGGGCGGCATCGGCATTACGCCGATCTTGCCCATGATTCGCACTGCGCAGCGCGCGAACGCCCGATGGCGTCTGCTGTATGGCGGTCGCTCGCGGGCTTCGATGGCGTTCGTGCGCGAGCTAGAGCGCCTGGGGGGAGAGCATGTCGAAATTCTGCCTGCGGATGAAACCGGCTTGCTCGATCTCGAGCGCATTGTTGCGAGCGCGGCTGAAGGCGCCCAGGTGTATAGCTGCGGTCCTGCTGCGTTGCTCGATGCACTCACTGAACGCTTTGCGGCGGCGGGGTTGAGCGGGAGTCTGCATATCGAGCGCTTTGGTGCGGCGCCCGCCGCTGCGGTTGGTTCCGCCGAGACGCTGCGCGTGGTTCTTGCGCGTAGTGGCGCCACCGTCGATGTGCCGCACGATTGCTCGGTCATGCAGGCGCTGCGCAATGCGGGGCATGAAGTGCCGTCGTCGTGCGAGCAGGGCGTTTGCGGGATGTGTGAGACGCGTGTGCTTGATGGTGTGCCGGATCATCGCGATATGTTGTTGACCGAGGCGGAGCGGCAGCGCGGCAATGTGATGATGGTCTGCGTATCGCGTGCGTTGACGTCTACCCTCACGCTCGACCTCTAAGGGCGTTTCCGGCGCCCACGGCCGAGCTCGTCCAAGCGGATGAAATTCAACTATTAAATTAGTCATGCAAAGCAATATCATCATCGGAATCACGGCGGATCGCGCAAGGATCGGTTTGCACTGGTCGCACGCGGCGGGAGAGAAATACATCGATCCGATCGTAGACGGCGCACAGGCCCTCGCTGTCATCCTGCCGGCCCTCGGCGAGCGGCAATCGACGGAAGCGATTCTTGCATCCGTCGATGGCTTGCTGTTCACGGGCAGCTACTCGAATGTCGAACCGCATCACTATGGCGGCGCGGCGAGCGCGCCCGGCACCTTGCACGATCCGCAACGCGACGCGACGACACTCCCCTTGATGCAGGCGGCAGTCGAGCGTGGCGTGCCCGTGCTCGCCATCTGCCGTGGCTTCCAGGAGATGAACGTCGCCTTCGGCGGCACGCTGCATCAGGCCGTCCACGCGGTCCCCGGCTTGCTCGATCATCGCGAAAGCAAGGCCGATCCGATCGAAACGCAGTATGGCCCCGCGCATCGCGTGCGCATCGAGACAGGGGGCGTATTGCATGCCTGCAGCGGCATGACGGAGGCCCTCGTCAATTCGCTGCATGGTCAGGGTATCGCGCGGCTGGGCGGCGAACTGAGCGTCGAAGCCGTTGCGTCCGATGGCCTGATCGAAGCGTTCAGCGTCAAGTCAGCGTCTGCTTTCGCACTTGGCGTGCAGTGGCATCCTGAATGGCAGCACGCGGATAACGCGCTATCGACCGCAATTTTTCGTGCGTTCGGCGCGGCGTGCCGCGAAAGGCGGCGTGCGAAAGACACCGCGTTGATGCGTGGCGCGTGCGATGCCGGTGCACAACTCGCCAGCGCGTGAACGCGATGGAACTGCGCGTGCTTCTGCGATTGACAACCGAAACGACACTGGAATGGTTTCTTGCATGGAAACGCAAATCAAGGATCTGAAATACTGGCAGGCGCGGCGCGCGGCGCTGGCAATCGAAGGGCGCGCATTTATCGACGGCATGTATCGACACGCGCGAAGCCATGAAACGTTCGACTGCGTGAGCCCTGGCGACGCCACCGTGCTTGCCCGGGTCGAGGCATGCAACGCGGCCGATGTGGACGACGCGGTGTCGGCTGCGCGCCGCGCCTTTGACGCGAACGTCTGGGCGGGTTTGAACCCGCGCGACCGCAAGGCGACCTTGCTGCGCTGGGCGGCGCTCGTTCGCGAACACGCGGACGAACTGGCGCTGCTCGAAACACTCGATGCCGGCAAGCCGATTGCCGACACAACGACCGTCGATGTGCCCGGCGCGGCGTATTGCATCGAATGGTTCGCGGAGGCCATCGACAAGTTCGGCGGCGAAGTCGCGCCGGCCGATCATCACCTCGTGGGGCTCGTCACGCACGAGCCCATTGGCGTCGTCGCCGCCGTGGTGCCGTGGAATTTCCCGCTGCTGATGGCGGCATGGAAATTCGCGCCGGCGCTCGCTGCCGGCAACAGCGTCGTGCTGAAGCCTTCGGAGAAGTCGCCGTTGACGGCGATCCGCGTGGCGCAACTGGCGCTCGAAGCGGGCATTCCAGCGGGCGTATTCAATGTGCTGCCCGGCGGCGGCGAAGCCGGCAAGGCGCTCGCATTGCACGGCGATGTGGACTGTATCGCGTTCACGGGTTCGACGCAGGTGGGCAAGCAGATCATGCAGTACGCCGGTGCATCGAATCTCAAGCGCGTGTGGCTCGAACTCGGTGGCAAGTCCCCGAACATCGTGTTGCCCGATTGCCCCGACCTCGACCGCGCGGCGAAGACGGCAGCAGACGCGATCTTCTACAACATGGGCGAGATGTGCACGGCGGGCTCGCGGTTGCTCGTGCATCGCGACATCAAGGACGCGTTTTTGGACCGGCTGATCGACGCGTCGCGTCGCTATGCGCCGGGCAATCCACTCGACCCCTCGACCGCGATGGGCGCAATCATCGATCAAGCCCAGCTCGATCGCGTACTCGGCTATATCGAAGCGGGGCGGCGCGAGGCAACGCTATTGCTTGGCGGCTCGCGCGCGCCCGCGATCGAAGGCGGTTTCTATATCGAACCGACCATCTTCGACACGAGCCACGGCGACGCGCGGATCGCACGCGAAGAAATCTTCGGGCCGGTGCTGTCCGTCATCACGTTCGACACGCTAGACGAGGCCGTGCGGGTGGCGAATGCGAGCGACTATGGGCTCGCCGCCGCTGTCTGGACCGCGGACCTGACCACGGCGCACGAGGTATCGCGCAAGCTGCGGGCCGGCACGGTCTGGGTCAACTGCTACGACGAAGGCGGCGACATGAACTTTCCGTTCGGCGGCTACCGGCAGTCGGGCAACGGCCGGGACAAGTCGTTGCATGCGCTCGAGAAGTACACGGAACTCAAATCCACCCTGATCCGCCTGCGTTAATTCAAACCCTGGAGAGAAACGACATGAATGCCAAGATCGCTCTGGCAGTGGGACTGCTGTTCGCGTCCGCCGCCGCTCATGCGCAAAGCAGTGTCACGCTGTTCGGCGTGCTGGACGAAGGCCTCAATTTCACGAGCAATGCGGGCGGCCACACGGCGTGGCAAACGTCGAGTGTCGACCTGGCGACTAGCCGATGGGGATTGAAGGGCAGCGAGGATCTCGGCGGCGGGTTGCACGCGATCTTCGACCTCGAAAGCGGCTTCATGCTGGACAACGGCAGCGCTTATTACAGTGGGCGCCTGTTCGGTTATCAGTCGTACGTCGGGTTGCAATCCGATACGCTTGGGACAATCACCTTCGGGCGCCAATTCGATTCCGTTACCGATGTCATCGGCCTGATGACGGCGAACGGCAACTGGGGCGGCTACCTGTTTTCGCATCCGCTCGATAACGACAATACCGATGCCACCTTTCATGCGAACAACGCGATCAAGTTGACAAGCAATGAATACGGCGGCTTTTCGGCCACCGGGATGTACGGATTCAGCAATCAGGCGGGTGCTTTCGCGAGCAATCGGATGTACAGCGCGGGCCTCAAGTACAGCTACGCGACGTTTACGATCGGCGCCGTTTATGAAGACCTTTCGAATCCGGGCGCGACTTCGACAGGAGCCGTGGCGTCGGACGATCTGAATTTCGCTGCGTCAAACCAGAAGATCTACGGGATCGGCGCGAGCTATGGAGCCGGACCGGCGACGCTGAGCGCCGTTTATACGCATGTGAACATGCAGCAGCCGACCTCGTCGGTTTATCTTGGCGATCTGGGGCTGAACAACGCGGGCCTGCGTTTCGACAACGTGGAATTTAACGTGAAGTACGACATTCGCCCCGATCTGTTCGTCGGCGGCATGTACACGTACACGATGGCGCATCTGAAACGCGACGGCGCCGAAAGCGCGCTGCACTGGAATCAGGTCGGGCTAATGGGCGAATACCTGTTATCGAAGCGCACGGGCATCTATACCCAGGTGGTGTACCAGAAACTGAGTGGCGGCAATACGGGTACGCCACTCGATACGGCGTTTATTCCCGGCGCCGCAAGCCCGTCGTCGAATTCGCACCAGGTGGTGGCGCGCATTGGCATGACGCACACTTTCTAAGGGGGTTTGTCGCGAGTTCATCGTCCCTGTCGCCTCTGCTTTCATGACCTCAGCATATTAGACCGTCTTGTTGCGACAGAACCCGGCGCGGGTACGGCGCACAACAGCATGACCATGCCGGCCGCGAGCAGCAGTGCGATCACCACGAACCCCGCATAGAGGCTGCCGGTCGATGCCTTGAGCAAGCCGACGAGCGACGGACTCACCGCGCCGCCCAGCGCGCCAATTGCCGTAATCACGGCAATGCCGCCCGCAGCGGCGCCGCCGTCGAGCCAGGCCGTTGGTATCGTCCAGAAAATGGTGAGCGTTGCGTAGATACAGATCGATGCGGCCATGAGCAGCACGACGGTGAGCGTCACGCTGTGCGCGGCGAACGGCAGCAGCAGGAAGCTGGCGGAGACGACGAAGCCGCAGGTTGCCACGTGCCAGCGGCGCTCCATGCGGCGATCGGAGCTGCGGCCGATGAGGGCGATGCCGATGGCCGTGCACACCGAGATCGCGCCACTCAGCCAGCCGACGTCGCGCACTTCGTGCACGCCCACCTGGTGCAACAGCGTGGGAATCCAGAAGCCGATGGCGTTCAGGCCCATGAAGATGCAGAAATAAATGGCCGAGAGCACATAGATGCGCGGATTGCGCAGCACGTCGCGCAGGTGCACGGGCGACGCCGCGTGGGTGCGGCGGCGCTGGCGGTCCGCTTCGAGCGCGGCCGCCACGTGCTGTTTCTCCTCGTTCGAGAGCCAGCGCGCATCGGCGGGCCGGTTGTCGAGATAGAGCATGGCCATCACGCCGAGCGCGATGGCGGGCAAGCCCTCGATCAGGAACAGCCATTGCCAGCCGCGCAGGCCCATGGCGTCGTGCAGATGGCTCATGATCGCGCCCGACATGGGACCGCCTATCACGCCCGCGAGCGGCACCGCCATGATGAAGAGGCTCATGATGCGCCCGCGCCGGCTGTCGGGAAACCAGTAGGTCAGGTAGAGCACGATGCCGGGAAAGAAACCCGCTTCGGCTGCGCCCAGCAAAAAGCGCAGCACGTAGAGCGAGGTGGCGTTGTGCACGAACATCAGCAGCACGGTCAAGCTGCCCCACAGCACCATGATGCGCAGCAGCGTCTTGCGCACGCCAATGCGCGCGAGCAGCAGGTTGCTCGGCAGCTCGAACACGACATAGCCGATGAAGAACATGCCCGCCGCGATGCCGAATATCGCGTCGTTGAGCTTCAGATCCTGGAGGAACTGCAGCTTCGCAAAGCCGATGTTGACGCGGTCGATGAAGTTGACGACGTAGCAGATGAACAGGAAGGGCACGATACGGCGCGCGATTTTCCTGAAAGTCGCATCGTCGTGCTGCGTGGCTGATGAGTTGTGCATCGTGTGTCTCCTCTCGACCCGAGTTCGCGCTTTGGCGCGCGTTCCTCGGGGTCTCCTGCAAAACTCGCCCTTTACCGGGCTTCGTTATCTTCGTGAACGTCGGGCCGCGGGGCTTACCACTCGCCGAAGAACACGCCCCACTGCTTGTGCGTATCGGTCTTGCTCTCGACGCTCGCGTGGTCGACGGTCACGCGCTGCTTGAGCGTGCCGTGCCACTCGGCGAGCCGTGCGTGCATGCGCGCGCGGATAGGTTCGTGGCTCGCATCGGCGCCGAGGTCGACGTACTCGTCGGGGTCCGCCGCGAGGTCGAAGAGCTGTGGCCTGAAGCCTTGCCAGTACACATATTTCCAGCGCGCGTCGCGCACCATCCAGCCGCGGCAGGCATCGGGGCTGCGGCCCAGCGTGAGGCGTGCGCCGCGGAAGCTGTAATCGAGCTCGGAGACGACATAGTCGCGCCAGCCCTCGGCCTTGTCCGCGTCGCCGCGCGTGAGCGCCAGCACCGAGGCGCCTTCCACGCGCTCGTCATAAGCCGGCAGGTCGAGCGCATCGAGTATGGTCGGCACGACGTCGATGCCCGACATGAAGCGCGCTTGCGCGCTCCCGCGCGTTGCATCGGCACTCGGCGACGGGTCGTACACGATCATCGGCACGCGCTGCACGGTGTCGTAGAACATTTCCTTTTCGCCGAGCCAATGGTCGCCGAGGAAATCGCCGTGGTCGGCCGTGAAGACGATCAGCGTGTCCTGCCAGCGGCCGAGGCGCTCGAGCGTCTCCCACAACCGGCCGAGGTGATCGTCGATCTGCTGGATCAGGCCCTGGTAGACGGGCCGCACGGTGTTCGACACTTCCTCGCGCGAGAAATTGAGGCTTTCCTCGTGCTGTCGGTAGGCGGCCAGCACGGGATGCGCGTTGTCGAGTTCGCTGCGCTGGCGCTTGGGCGGCAGGCACTGGTCGAGCGAATACATGTCGTGGTACGGGCGCGGCGCCACATAGGGCCAATGGGGCTTCACGTACGAAAGGTGCAGCGCCCACGGCTGGTCGCCTTGCTGCTCGATGTAGCGGATCGCCTGATCGGTCATGTACGCGGTTTCCGAATGCGGCTCGGCCACGCGCGAGGGCCAGCGCACGTTGCGCATCTGCCAGCCCGAATGCACGGCGCCTTGATCGTCTTGCACGCCGATCACGAAGTCGCTCCAGGGCTGGTCGCTCACATAGCCGTGGTGGCGCAGGTAGGCGGCGTAACCGCTTTCTTTGCCGGGCTCGTGATGGCCGTCGTAGCGATCCAGTTCGAGGAAGGAGCCGGTCGAGAGCCGCTGGCCGAGCGCGCTCGCGCGGGCGATCTCCAGACGCTCCATGCCCTGCGCGTCCACCTGCACGTGGGTCTTGCCGGCGAGCGCGAGCGTCCTGCCGTGGCGCATCAGGTATTCGCCGAGCGTGAGCTCGCCGAGCGACATCGGCACGCGATTCCAGTTCGCGCCGTGGCTCGTCATCGTGCGTCCGGTGTAATACGACATGCGCGACGGACCGCACACGCCCGAGGTCACGAAGGCGTTGTCGAAGCGCACGCCGCGCGCGGCCAGTGCGTCGATATTGCGGGTGCGCAGGTAGGGATGCCCATAGCAGCCGAGATGATCGCGCCGCAACTGGTCGCACATGATGAAGAGGACGTTTCGGGTCGATGCCATGCTGGATGCTGTTCCTGATGCGGTTTGGGTGCGGTTTGTGTGCGGTCGGCCGGGGGCGGCGCGATTGGCTGCGCTTGCACCGATTGCAGTGGCACGATAGTAGGGAGGGGATCGACGATTGACCTAGTCAAACGTATGTGCAGATGCACAATGGCGCGCGTGTCTGGTGCTTGCTGCATGGCGTGGCGGCGGCATAATGGCGGATCGACCCGCTTTCAGCCACATTCGTCCGATTTCATCCGCTTTCATCCGAGCCGACCGTGCCGCGCCCGAAACCCGTTTCCCCCGCGCCTCTCGCGTCCGACCCGCCCGCGCTGAAGCGTCCCGCGCATATCGAGGAATTCCTGCTGTACAGGATCCACAACCTTTCGCGGCTCGCTACGCAAGGCGTCGGCATGATGTTCCGCCGCGAAATCGGCATCAGCCGGCGCGACTGGCGCATCCTTGCGTTCGTCGGGCGTTATCCGGACCTGAACCTCACGCGGCTCGCCGAACTCGCGGCGCTCGACACGGTGGTGACGAGCCGCTGCGTCGCCCAACTGGTCAAACGCGGCTTGATCGCCAACTCGCGGCTGCCGTCCAACAAGCGCATCACTGTCCTCACGCTCACCGAGGCGGGCAAGGTGGCCTACGAGCGGGCGCGTGCTAGCGGGCAGAAGTACAACGTCGAATTCATGGCCTGCCTGAGCGACGAGGAGGCCGGCGTGCTCGATGCGCTGCTCACGCGCATGGAGCAGCGCGCGCAAGAGCTGACGCGGCGCGAGATCGAGAAAAGCGGCGGCGTCGTGCCTGAGGACGACGCGTGACGCGTTGACGTCACTGCGCAGGCCGTGTCGTTCGCACGTGCCCTCACGCCCCCATCGCCTTCCGATCACGTTCCCATCACGCCCCGGCCGATCTTCGCGTATGACACGAGCATCGAAGTCAGCGCCGCCGCGATGGGCGACAACGGCGGGCTCGCGCGATGCACGATACAGATCGTGTAGATCTTTTGCGGCTCCGCGATCGGAATGCGCGCGAGACCCTCGCGCATCAGGCTGTGCGTGAGCACGGTCTGCGGCAGGGGCGCGAGCAGGTCCGTTCGCGTGATCAATGAAAGCGTATCGAAGAGCGAGTCGCAGACCACGGCGATATTGGGCCGGCCCAGCCCCGCTTCGGCGAACAGGTCGACGATGCTGCTGCCGGGCGCGCCGAGGCTGTCCGCCGCGCCGGTGACGATCCATTCGCAGTCGGCCAGCTCGCGGATCGAGCGGCAGTGCGCGCGCGGGTGGCCGCGCCGGCCGACGATGGACGGCTCGGTCGGAAAGAGCGGGATCGTGTGCAGGCCGGTCGCGTCGAACGGCTCGGGCACCGGCGTGATCGCGATATCGAGCTGGCCCGAGCGCACCGCCGGCAGCAACGAATGTGAAAGGCCGTGCGTGACGTGCAGCCGTCCACGCGGAAAGCGGCGGCGGAATTCGGGCAGCACGGCCGGCACGAGGTGAATCGACGGGGCCGGCGAGACGCCGATATCGACTTCGCCGCTTGCGTCGCCCCGCAACTGGTTCATGCCGGATTCCGCGCGATCGCACTCGCGCAGGATGATGGCCGCGTGCTCGAGCAACCGCTCGCCGAAGGTGGTGAGCGCCACGCCGTGCGAGGTGCGCACGAACAATTCCGCCTGCACCGAGGCCTCCAGCTTCGCCACGCTCTTGGTCAGCCCCGCTTGCGAGACGCCAAGCGCGCGCGCTGCCGCACGCACGCCCCCTTGGCTCACGATCGCTGCGAAATCACGTAACTGCTGAAGTGTCATCTCTCGCTCCGCCGGGCTTCCGTGTGAGGTTTCCAGCGATCTTAAGCGACCTCCCGTCTACTTCAGTGATCGCCAAAGGCGAACATGATAGCCAAATTCGGCTTCCCGGGTTATCTCCCGAGTGTCACGATTCGGCCACGTTTCGGCTACGGCCAATCCCGCGACAGACGAGGATGTGCCGCATGCGCCTGCGAGATTCAGAAGTGACCTCATAGGAGATTGGAGACATGCAGGAACTGCTTAAATACCGGCGCGTGATTTTCGCGTCGACGGTCGGCAACGTGCTGGAGTGGTATGACTTCATTGCGTTCGGTTATTTGATGGGCGTGATCTCGCGCCATTTCTTTCCGGTCGGCGCGGGCATGTCGGCCACGCTGCTCACGGCGGCGACGTTCGGCGTCTCGTTCGTCGCGCGCCCGGTTGGCGGCATCGTGCTCGGCATCTATGCGGACCGGGTCGGGCGCAAGGCGGCCCTGCTCCTCGTGATTGTGATGATGACGGTGGCCACCGCGATGATCGGCTTTGCGCCCACTTACTCACAGGCCGGCGTGGCGGCGACGATCATCATGGTGCTCGCGCGCGTGCTGCAAGGGATCTCGGCGGGCGGCGAGTTCGGCAGCGCGACGTCGATGTTGATCGAATACGCGCCCGCCAACCAGAAGGGCTTGTTCGGCAGCTTCCAGATGTTCGCGCAGGCCGTGGCCGGCGTGCTCGCATCGCTTGCGGGCGTGCTGATCACCCAGGGGCTCACGCCCGCGCAGCTCGAATCGTGGGGCTGGCGCCTGCCGTTCCTGTTCGGACTACTGATCGGTCCGGTCGGGCTCTACATCCGTCATCGCGTCGATGAACCCGAGGTATTCCGCAAGACGATGGAATCCGGCGGCAAGCTGCCGTTCGGGAAACTGCTGAGCGGCTACTGGCGGGAGATGACGATTGCGGGCGCACTGGTGGCGGGCACGACCATCATGCAGTTCGTCTTCAACATCTATATGCCGACCTACGCAGTGAACTACCTGCATATGTCCGCGGGCACGCCGTTCGTCGTGATCGCGCTGTCGGGCGTGGTGCGCATTCTCGCGTGCCCGGCGTTCGGCGCGCTCTCCGACCGGACTGGGCGCAGGAGCGTCCTTGCATGGGGGTTCGTGGGCAGCCTGCTTGCTGCGTGGCCCTGTTTCGCGTGGCTGAAGGCGGTACCCACGCTCGCCACGCTGCTCATGATCGAGCTGATCTTCGGCGTGCTCGGCGCGGCTGTGCTCGGGCCGCTCTCCACCGCGCTCGCCGAGATGTTTCCGATTCACGGGCGCTCCAGCGGTCTCGCGGTCAGCTACAACGTCTCGACCACGATTTTCGGCGGCTTCACTCCGCTGATCGTGACCTGGCTGATCGTGACGACCGGCGACCGCATGGCGCCCGCCTGGTACGTGATCTTCGGCGCGGCGCTGGGTCTGGCCGCCGCCTTGAAGCTGGCTGGCGGCGCTTGCGAGCCGCAGCCTGTGACCGATACCCCGCTGCATAACTAACTAACTGACCTGCGCGCGGCATTGCCGCTCGCGCATTCTTTCTTCGATACTCAAAAGGAATCTGGCCATGAACATGACAGGCGGGCAAGCGCTCGTACAGCAACTGCTGCGCGAAGGCGTCACTGATATTTTCGGCATCCCGGGTGTGCAACTCGACTGGGCAGTGGAAGCGCTGCGCCAGGAGAGCGAGCGGATCCGCTACTGGGTGCCGCGCCATGAGCAGGCAACGGCCTACATGGCCGACGGCTATGCGCGCACTACGGGGCGCATCGGCGTGAGCATGGTCGTGCCAGGCCCTGGGCTGCTCAATGCGATGGCCGGTCTTTCGACGGCGTACGCGTGCAATTCGCGCGTGCTGGCGATCAGCGGCAATATTCATTCGAGCGGCGTGGGCCGTGGTTATGGACTCCTGCATGAAATCCCGAACCAGACCCAGGTGCTCGCGAGCGTGACGAAGTGGCAGGGCAACGCCGCCACCCCGCAAGCGATTCCCGCGCTCGTGCGCGAAGCGGTGAAGCAGTTGCGCAGTGGCCGGCCGCGCCCGGTGGGCATCGAGATTTCGCACGACCTGCTCAGCGCGAGCGCCGACATTGCGTTGATCGACCCGCCGGCAGGCGAGGACGACGCCGGGCGCGTACGCCCCGATCAGGCCGCGATCGAGAAGGCGGCAGCGCTGCTCGAAGGCGCGCGCTTTCCGGTGATCTATGCGGGCGGCGGCGTGCTGGCTGCGGGCGCGAGCGACGCGCTGCGCCGTTGCGCGGAGAAGCTGCAGGCGCCGGTGGTGCTTGACGACAACGCACAAGGCGCGCTGTCGAGCCGCCATCCGCTCGCGCTGAACACGCTCGGTGGCCGTGCCGTGTTTCCCCACGCCGATGTCGTGCTCGTGGTGGGCAGCCGCTTTCTCGACATCATGCAGCCCGCGCCGTCGTGGCCCGCTGCCGGCATCCGCTATATCTACCTGAATGCCGATGCCGCCGACTGGTCCGCGCCGCGTGCGCCGGGTCTGGGCATTGCCGGCGATGCGCGGCTCGGCCTCGATGCACTCAGCGACGCACTGAGCGCCACGCACCGCACGCCGCCTGCCGACCTCGAAGTGGTGCGCGCCTGGGCGCAGCGCCAGGCCGACGAGATCGAGCCGCAGAGCGCTTACACGCGCGCGCTGCGCAATGCGATTCCCGACGACGGCATTCTCGTGAACGAGCTCACGCAGGTGGGTTACTTCGCACGACTGATGTATCCCGTCTACCAGCCGGGCACCTTCGTCACGCCGGGCTATCAGGGCACGCTCGGCTACGGCTTTGCGACGGCACTCGGCGCGGCGGCGGGCAATCCCGGGCGCGCGGTCGTCAGCATCAACGGCGACGGCGGCTTCGGCTGGAACATGCAGGAGCTCGCTACCGCGCGCAAGTACGGCATGGGGCTCGTCACCGTCGTGTTCAACGACGGCCATTTCGGCAATGTGCGCACGATCCAGAAGCAGACGTTCGGCGAGAACATCGCGGTCGAGCTCTGCAATCCGCATTTCGACCGGCTCGCTGCGGCCTTCGATCTGGACTTCGAGCGCGTGCGCAATCCCGCTGAGCTGGAGGGCGCCGTGCGAAACGCGATCGCGGCGCGCGCGCCGGTGGTCATCGAAGCGCAGGTCGGCGAAATGCCGAGCCCCTGGCACCTGTTCCGCCTGAAGGCACCGCTCAAGCTCGCGGGCCGCGAGGCGCCGCCGAATCCGCTGGGCGAACCCGCCAAGGCCGCGTGAGGAGGGGCCGTGGAAAAGATCGACACTTTCTATTGCGACGGCCGCTGGGTTCCGGTGGACCCAGACGCCACGCTCGCCGCATATGACCCGTGCACCGAACGCCAATTCGCCTCGGTTGCCGTCTGCGATGCATCGGCCGTGGACTTGGCGGTAGCCGCCGCGCGCCGCGCGTTCGATGGCTGGAGCGCCACGCCCGTTGCCGAACGTTGCGCGGCATTGGGCCGTGTGCGTGACGCGATGGCACGCGAGGCCGAGGCGTTCGCCGCCGATCTCGCGACGGAGATTGGCGCGCCACTGTGGGTGTCGCGCCAGATGCAGGTGCCCATGCCGCTGCGCAATCTCGAACTCGCGATCGAGGCGATCGGCGAGATGAGCCTTGAAACGCGCGTCGAGCATTCGCTGATCGTGCGCGAGCCGGTGGGCGTGGTGGCGGCTATCACGCCGTGGAATTTTCCCTTGCATCAGATCGTCGCCAAGGTGGGGGCGGCGCTCGCGGCCGGCTGCACCGTCGTGCTCAAGCCAAGCGAGCTCGCCCCGCTGGCGGCACGGCGTTTCGCGAGGATCGTGCATGAAGCCCGCCTGCCGCCGGGCGTTTTCAATCTCGTGTGGGGCGACGGACCGCGCACGGGCGCGGCGCTCGCGGCCCACCCCGATGTCGACATGGTGAGCTTCACGGGCTCCGTGGCAGGGGGGCGCGCCGTCGCGCATGTGGCGGCCGACACGGTGAAAAAGCTCGCGCTGGAACTGGGCGGCAAATCGGCGACGATTCTGCTCGACGACGCACCGCTTGCCGATGCCGTTCAGACCGTGCTGCGCCAATGCTTCACGAACAGCGGCCAGATCTGCGCCGCGCAGACGCGGCTGCTCGTGCCGCGCGCGAGACTCGCTGAAGTCGAGGCCGAGTGCGCGAAATATGCGCAAGGCTGGACGGTTGGCGATCCCGTCAATCCCGGGACGCGGCTCGGGCCGGTCGCGAACCAGCGCCAGTTCGAAACGGTGCAGCGTCACATCGAGACGGCGCTGGCCGAAGGGGCGCGGCTGGTGGCGGGCGGCCCCGGCCGCCCCGAAGGTCACGCGCGAGGGTATTTCGTACGCGCGACGGTGTTCTCCGGCGTCACGCCGCATATGTCGCTCGCGCGCGAGGAGGTCTTCGGCCCTGTGCTGGCGCTCATGGCCTACGACGACGAAGACGAGGCCGTGGCCATCGCCAACGGCACGCCTTATGGTTTGTCGGGAGGCGTCTGGAGCGCCGACGCCGCGCGCGCGCTGGCCGTCGCGCGGCGCTTGCGCACCGGACAGGTGGTGATCAATGGCGCGCCGCAGAACCTTGCCGCACCGTTCGGCGGCTACCGGCAATCGGGCATCGGGCGTGAAAACGGGCGCTACGGCGTCGAGGAATTTTTTGAATTGAAGGCCATCCAGGGAGGTTGTACCCATGACTGATACCAACGACTTGACGCTGCGGCTGCCGGCACACATTCTGGAGTCCAGACCTTATCAGCCCGGCAAGCCGATCGACGCACTCGCACGCGAAATTGGCGTGGATCCGGACGCGATCGTCAAGCTCGCGTCGAATGAGAATCCGCTTGGCATGAGCGAGGCGGCACGGGCCGCGCTCGCCCAGGCCGCACACGGAGCCGCGCGCTATCCCGACAACGACTGCCACGCGCTCGTTCAAGCGCTATCGCGCAAGCTCGATGTGCCGGCCAACTGGCTGGTGCTGGGCAATGGCTCGGAGTGCGTGCTGGGGCTCGCCGCGACCGCGTTTCTCGAACCCGGCCGCCACGCGCTCTACGCGCAGTACTCGTTCCAGGCATTCATCAACGCCGTGCAGCGCACTGGCGCGCAGCACAAGGTTGTTGCGGCGCGCGAGCATGGCTGCGATCTGGATGCCATGCTCGGGGCGATCGACAGCGACACGTCGCTCGTCTATATCGCCAATCCCGGCAACCCCACGGGCTCGTTCGTGCCGGGCGCGGCGCTCGAGCGCTTCATCGCCCGCGTGCCGCGTGACGTGCCGGTTTTGCTCGACGAAGCGTATTACGAGTACTTGCCCGACGCCGACCACTACGACAGCCTCGCATGGGTGCGCCGCTTTCCGAACCTGATCGTGACGCGCACCTTTTCCAAGGCCTATGGGCTGGCAGGGCTGCGCGTGGGCTACGGCATTGCTCAGGCGCCGCTGGCCGCGTTGCTCAACCGTATTCGGCCGGCGTTCGTGGTGACGGAGCAGGCCGAACGCGCGGCCGTGGCCGCACTCGACGACGAGGCATTCCTCGCGCGCAGCCGCATGGCGAATGAGCGTGGGCTCGCGCAGTGGTATGCGGGGCTCGACGCGCTAGGTCTGCCGTACTTGCGCTCGCGAGGGAACTTCGTGCTCGCTCAGGTAGGCGATGCCGCCGCGATCAACACGAGGCTATTGCGTCAGGGCGTCATCGTGCGGCCGGTAGGCGTCTATGGGCTGCCCCAATGGCTGCGGATTTCGGTTGGCACCGAAGAGGAGAACGTGCGCTGTCTGGCTGCATTGAAGTCGGCGATGGAGCCGTGAGCGGCAGGCGCGAAGGCTGAACGTGTTGGCGGTCAGCTACCGACGTGTTGCTCACCCGTGGGCGCGGCGCTGGTAACGCTGCGCTCGGGCCCGAAATCGTGCACAGATCGGAGATCTGGCGCGGCTCCAGCGGCCCGCCCTTGTTGAGCGCGCGAATCACGCGCCATTGCTGCTTCGTGAGCCCATGCGCCGTGATCAATGGACGGAATCGCGCCATCATCTTTTCGCGCGCGTGCAAAAGACGCATGGGCAGGTTGCGGTGTGCAACGCGGGTGGACGCGCGGGAGGAATCGGACACGGCGGCTTCGTTCAATACGCGGCTGCCCGGGGCCGGGACCAGGGGAAACCCGCAAAATCTTCATCGATGGTTGACGCTCGATCATCGCAAGCGCAGAATCACTCACATATTAGTGTTTTCGGGAAGGCGAACCACACCATGTTTTCACTGGCCGACCATCTGCTGCATCTCGAAGGCGAGGCCCTGCCGCGCGACGTGAGCGCCGGCGCGACGCGCGCGCTGCTTGCGGGTGGCGCCCGTTGCCGCGCGCCCGTGTCCGGTGCCGTGTACGGGACGCTGCTCAACGACCGCGCCGCGCTGGAAGCCTTGGGCGACGCCGTGAATGCCGCGCCCTACAAAGCGCCGCCGCGCGCGCCCATCCTCTATCTGAAGCCGCGCAATACGCTCGCCGGCCATGGCGCGCGCGTGAGCGTGCCGGGCGCGGAAGGCGTTCAGGTGGGCGCGTCGCTCGGCATCGTGATCGGCCGCACTGCTGTGCGCGTCAAGGCGCATGAAGCGTTCGATTACATCGCGGGCTACACGCTGGTCGCCGACCTCAGCGTGCCGCACGAGAGCGTCTATCGTCCGTCCGTGCGCTTTCGCGCTCGCGACGGCTTTTGCGTGATCGGTCCCACGGTGCAGGCGCGCAGGCATGTCGCCGATCCGGACCGGCTCGCGATCCATGTCGATATCGAGGGCAAGCCGCGCTTCAGCGCGAATACGTCCTCGTGCGTGCGCGGCGTCGCGCAACTGCTTGCGGACGTGACCGACTTCATGACGCTTTCAGCAGGCGATGTGCTCACGCTAGGCATGCCGCACGGCGCGCCCATCGCGCATGCCGGTGCGCGCGCAACGATTTCCATTGCCGACTGGCCCGCGCTCGCCATCGAATTCATCGCGCCGCAAACGGCAGCACACACCGCCACGCAAGGAGCACCAGCATGATGCGAGGACGCGTTGCCTACGCAGGCGCCATCCACGAAGCAAGACCTGAAGGTCCCCTGGAAAACGCGCGCGTGCGCCTTGCCGACGGCCGCGTGCGCGAAGAGCACGAAGTGGTCTGGCTCGCGCCGTTCGAGCCCGGCACGATCTTCGCACTCGGCCTGAACTACGCCGAGCATGCCAAGGAACTGCAATTCACGAAGCAGGAAGAGCCGCTAGTGTTCCTCAAGGGGCCGGGCAGCGTGATCGGGCATCGCGGCGTCACGCGCCGCCCCGCCGACGTTACGTTCATGCACTACGAGTGCGAGCTGGCGGTCGTGATCGGCCGCACGGCGCAGAACGTGAAGCGCGAAGACGCCATGCAGCACGTCGCGGGCTACACCATCGCCAACGACTACGCGATCCGCGACTATCTGGAGAACTACTATCGCCCGAACCTGCGCGTGAAGAACCGCGATGGCGGCACCGTGCTCGGGCCGTGGTTCGTCGACGCCGCCGATATCGCCGACGTCAACGCGCTCGAACTGCGCACCTGGGTGAACGGCGAACTGAAGCAGCACGGCAACACGCGCGACCTCGTCACCGGCATTGCCGAACTGATCGAGTATTTGAGCGGCTTCATGACGCTCGCGCCCGGCGACGTGATTCTCACGGGCACGCCCGAAGGCGTCGTCAACGTGAATGCCGGCGACGAAGTGATTTGCGAAATCGACGGCCTCGGCCGCCTTGTCAACACGATCGCGTCCGACGCCGAGTTCGGCCGCGCTCCCCAGACGCAACAGACGTAAGCGAGAACGCTATGCGCATCGAACACCTGATCGACGGCCGCGCCCATACGGGCCGCGACTACTTCGAAACCGTGAATCCCGCGAACCAGGAAGTGCTCGCGGAGGTCGCGCGCGGCGGCGCGGAAGAGATCGACCTTGCCGTGCGCGCCGCGAAAGGCGCCTTTCCCGCGTGGGCCGCGAAGCCGGCGGCGGAGCGCGCGAAACTCGTGCGCAAGCTGGGCGAGCTGATTGCGAAGAACGTGCCAGAGATCGCGCTGACCGAGACGAAGGACACGGGCCAGACCATTTCGCAAACGGGCAAGCAGCTCGTGCCGCGCGCCGCCGACAACTTCACCTACTTCGCCGAAATGTGCACGGCGGTGGACGGCCACACTTACCCAACCAGCACGCATTTGAACTACACGCTGTTTCATCCCGTGGGCGTGTGCGCACTCATCTCGCCCTGGAACGTGCCGTTCATGACGGCCACCTGGAAAGTGGCGCCCTGTCTTGCGTTCGGCAACACCGCGGTGCTCAAGATGAGCGAGCTTTCGCCGCTCACGGCTTCTATGCTCGGCCAGCTTGCGCTCGAAGCGGGTATTCCATCAGGCGTGCTGAACGTCGTGCACGGCTTCGGCCAGGAGACGGGCGAGCCGCTCGTCGCGCACCCCGACGTGCGCGCGGTCTCGTTCACGGGCTCGACGGCCACGGGCAACCGCATCGTGCAGACCGCTGGCCTCAAGAAGTTTTCGATGGAGCTGGGCGGCAAGTCGCCGTTCGTGATCTTCGACGACGCCGACTTCGAGCGCGCGCTCGATGCCGCCGTGTTCATGATCTTCTCGAACAATGGTGAGCGCTGCACGGCGGGCTCGCGCATTCTCGTGCAGCGCTCGATCTACGCGAAGTTCGCCGCGCGCTTTGTCGAGCGTGCGAAACGCATCACCGTGGGCGATCCGCTCGACGAAAAAACCGTGGTCGGCCCGATGATCAGCCAGGGCCATCTCGCCAAGGTGCGCAGCTATATCGAACTCGGGCCGAAGGAAGGCGCAACGCTCGCGTGCGGCGGGCTCGATGCGCCCGCGCTGCCCGATGCCCTGAAACAGGGCAATTTCGTGCAACCCACGGTGTTCGTCGATGTCGATAACCGCATGCGCATCGCGCAGGAGGAGATCTTCGGGCCGGTCGCGTGCCTGATCCCTTTCGACGACGAAGCCGACGCCATCCGCATCTCGAACGACATCGCCTACGGCCTGTCGAGCTACGTGTGGACCGAGAACACGGGGCGCGCACTGCGCGTGGCCGCTGCCGTCGAAGCGGGCATGTGCTTCGTGAACAGCCAGAACGTGCGCGATCTGCGCCAGCCGTTCGGCGGCTCGAAGGCTTCGGGCGTGGGCCGCGAAGGCGGCACCTGGAGCTACGAGGTGTTTCTCGAACCGAAGAACGTCTGCGTGTCGATGGGCTCGCATCACATTCCGCGCTGGGGCGCCTGAGCCACACTGGAGGAGACCACAATGGGCAAACTCGCGCTGGCGGCCAAAATTACGCATGTGCCGTCGATGTACCTTTCCGAACTCGACGGGCCGCACAAGGGTTGCCGCCAGGCCGCCATCGACGGCCACCGCGAAATCGGCCGGCGCTGCCGCGAACTGGGCGTGGACACGATCGTCGTGTTCGACGTGCACTGGCTCGTGAACAGCGAATATCACATCAACTGCGCGTCGCATTTCGAAGGCAATTACACGAGCAACGAGCTGCCGCATTTCATCAAGAACATGCCGTACGCGTACCCGGGCAATCCCGCGCTAGGCCATCTGATTGCCGATGTCGCCAACGAAATGGGCGTGAAGAGCCGCGCGCATAGCGAGACCACGCTCGAACTCGAATACGGCACGCTCGTGCCGATGCGCTACATGAACGCCGACCAGCACTTCAAAACGGTGTCCGTCGCAGGCTGGTGCGTGTGGCACGACCTCGCCACGAGCGTGCGTTTCGGGCTCGCGGTGCGCAAGGCGATCGAAGAGCGCTACGACGGCACCGTCGCGATTCTCGCGAGCGGCTCGCTGAGCCATCACTTCGCGAATAACGGCACGGCCGAGCAGTTCATGCACAAGGTCTGGGACCCGTTCCTGGAAGAGACGGACCGCCATGTGGTCTCGCTCTGGGAGCGCGGCGACTGGAAGACCTTTTGCGGAATGCTGCCGCTCTACGCCGAAAAGTGCTGGGGTGAAGGCGGCATGCACGATACCGCGATGCTGCTGGGCGCGCTCGGCTGGGACCGCTACGAAGGCCGCGCCGAAGTCGTCACGCCGTATTTCGGCAGCTCCGGCACCGGGCAGATCAACGCGATTTTTCCGGTCACGCCGCTGCCCGCCTGATCCCGTCTAAATTTCGAAGGAGCGCCTCGTGCCGCATCTCACCCTCGAATACAGCGCCAATCTCGCCGACGAGGCGAGCATCGGCGCACTGTGCGCCACGCTCGCGCAGGTGCTCGACGCCCAGCGCGACGCGAGCGGCGCACGCGTGTACCCGCGCGGCGGCATCCGCACGCGCGCACTGCGTTGCGAGCAGTACTTCGTCGCCGACGGCGACCCGCACCACGCCTTCCTGCACGGCTGCCTGAAGATCGGCGCGGGCCGCTCGCCCGAAGTGCGCCGCGCCACCGGCGACGCGCTCTTCGAAGCCATCAAGCAGCACTTTGCCGTGGCGTTCGACGCGCACGGGCTCGCGCTCTCGCTGGAGATCGTCGAGTTCAGCGAAGAGGGCGCGTGGAAGCACAACAACCTGCACGCCCGCCTCAAGACCTGAACGCCAACCACGGAATTCGACATGCTAGATCCGCAACTCATTCGCGAGCTGGCCGCGCAGCTCGACGAAGCCGAACGCACGCGCACCCAACTGCGCCACTTCTCGCGCACCCATCCGTCGATGACGATCGACGACGGTTATGCGATCCAGCGCGAGTGGGTCAAGCTCAAGCTCGCGGCGGGCCACACGATCAAGGGCCGCAAGATCGGTCTCACGTCGCGCGCGATGCAACGCGCCTCGCAAATCGACGAACCCGATTACGCGCCGCTGCTTGACAGCATGTTCATCGAAGCCGGCAGCGACATTCGCGCCGATCGCTTCATCGCGCCGCGCGTGGAGGTGGAGCTCGCCTTCGTGCTGAGCCGCCCGCTGCAAGGCCCCAACGTCACGCTGTTCGACGTGCTCGACGCCACCGCTTACGTCACGCCCGCGATCGAAATCATCGACGCGCGCATCGAGCAGTTCGACCGCGAAACGAAGGCGCCGCGCAAGGTGTTCGACACGATCTCCGACTTCGCCGCGAATGCGGGCGTGGTGCTGGGCGGCCGCCCGGTGAAGCCGCTCGACGTCGACCTGCGCTGGGTAGGCGCGCTGCTCTACAAGAACGGCGCGGTCGAGGAAAGCGGGCTCGCCGCGGCCGTGCTCAATCATCCGGCCACGGGCGTGGCCTGGCTCGCGAACAAGATCGCGCGCCATGACGAACGCCTCGAAGCCGGCGACGTGATTCTGAGCGGCTCGTTCACCGCGCCCATTACCGCACGCGCGGGCGACACCTTCCATGCAGACTACGGGCCGCTTGGTGGCATCGGCTTTAATTTCGTCTGATCGTAGCGTTTTGCCTTTCACGCAGAATCAGTAAGGATTCCCATGCAAACACTTGACAATCCGTTCAAGCGCGCACTCTCGCAAGGGCGCCCGCAAATCGGCCTGTGGGCCGCGCTCGCCGACTCGTACGTCACCGAGCTGCTCGCGAGCACGGGCTTCGACTGGCTGTTGATCGACGGCGAGCACGCGCCCAACGACCTGCGCAGCACACTCGCGCAATTGCAGGCGGCGGCCCCGTATCCCACGCACCCGATCGTGCGACCGGTACGCAACGACGCGGCCGTCATCAAGCAGTTGCTCGACATCGGCACACAAACGTTGCTCGTGCCCATGATCGAAAACGCCGACGACGCGCGCACCGCTGTCGCCGCCACGCGCTATCCGCCGCTCGGCATTCGCGGCGTGGGCAGCGCGCTCGCGCGCGCGTCGCGCTGGAACGGCGCCGCCGATTATCTGCATCGCGCCGGGGATGGGCTCTGCCTGCTGGTGCAGGTGGAGGCGGCCAATGCGCTTGCGCAGCTCGACGAGATTGCCGCGGTAGACGGCGTGGACGGCGTGTTCTTCGGCCCGGCGGACCTGAGCGCTTCGATGGGCCTGCTCGGGCAACCCGGCGCCCCCGCGGTGCGCGAAGCGATCGTCGCAGGCATCCACGCCGTGCGCGCGCATGGCAAAGCCGCAGGCGTGCTGGCCGCCGACCGCGCGATCGCTCACGAATATTTGCAGGCTGGTGCAACCTTCGTCGCAGTAGGCAGCGACGTTGCGCTGCTTGCGCGCAGCGCGAGCGAACTGGCCGCGGCGTTCCGCGAGCCTGCCGCCTGACCGTGCCAGCGAGAGCGTCGCGCACGGCGTCCTGCCCGGCCGCTCATGGGCTGCTCCGGCCCGCCGGATTCCGCGTTTTAATCGAGCGTGAGCCGCTCAATAATGGGCGTTTTGGCACTTTCGTACCGACTTCAAAAGTCTCGCTCCTCCGTGTGCGTTTCTGACAGTTTTTATTTTTGCCATCAAAGTGGGCCTAGTCGCTGCGCGAAGCGCCAGGCCGCCTCGATGCCGAAGCGGCTTGGCGCGAGCTTCACGTCGCGCTCGTGCTCGACCTCGATGCCCATGCGCCACGCGGCAATGCGCTTGCCGTAGCAGATCAGCGTATCGAGCGACTGCATGACGAACACGATCGCGGGCAGCACCTGGCGGTACAGGTCTTCCGCGAGATCGACGTCACCCGCACGGAACGCCTGGTAGATGCGCTGCTGCCAATCGGAGCAGTCGGGCGCGACGATCATGCCCGCGCAGCCCGCGCGCAGGTTGTCGAGCAGTTCCATGCCGCCACGGCCGTTGAACACGGGCATGAGATCGCCCACTTGCGAGACCGTCTCCTGAATCGTGACCGAGGGTCCTTCGCCTTTGAGCACACGAAAGTTCGGGCACTGCGCCGCAAGCGCGCGCAAACGCGCCGGCGAGAGGCCGACGCCCAGATACTCGGGCGCGTTCTGGATGCCGACCGGCACGGTCAGGCCCGCCATCACCTCCGCGAAGAAGTCGAAATAGAACGATTCGGGCCGCGTGGGCTCACCGGGTGGAAGCACGGGCGGCTGCAGGATCAGCCATGCCGCGCCGCGCTCGATGGCGTGCTGCGCGAAGTCGCGCTGGGCCTCGACCGTCGGGCCGCTGATCGTGACCGCGAGCGGCAACGCGCCGCCGCTATCTTCGCGCGCCCAGTCGAGCACTTGTTCGCGTTCGGCGCGCGAGAGCTTGTTGACCTCCGTGGCGAGTCCCAGCATGGCGATGCCGGGCGCGCCGGCGCGCACAACGGCTTCGACCTGGCGGCGCATGGCCGCGCGGTCGAGCCGGTTTTCGCGATCGAAAAACGCGTAGAGGATTGGGTAGATGCCAGCTAACCCGATCTTTGGGTGGGGATGCGCGTTTGCCATCGACGCCGCGCTCATCAGTGCGAATCGCGCGGAACCGCTGCGCCGCTCGCGCCCACGAGGAAATCGAGATCCGCGCCCTGGTCGGCCTGCAGCACGTGCTCGACATAGAGCCGGTAGTAGCCGCGCTCAGGCAGCGGCGGCGCTTTCCATTCGGCCTTGCGGCGCGCGAGTTCTTCATCGGAAACGTCGAGATGCAGGCGGCGCGCCGCGACGTCGAGCTCGATCATGTCGCCCGTTTGCACCAGCGCGAGCGGACCGCCCGCCGCCGCTTCGGGCGACACGTGCAGCACCACCGCGCCATACGCGGTGCCGCTCATGCGGCCGTCCGAGATGCGCACCATGTCGGTGATGCCTTTTTGCAGCACCTTCTTCGGCAGCGGCATGTTGCCGACCTCGGCGAACCCGGGGTAGCCCTTCGGCCCCGCGCCCTTGAGGACCATGACGCAGTACTCGTCGATATCGAGCGACTCGTCGTCGATCTTCTCGTGCAGTTCCTCCACGTTCTCGAACACCACCGCGCGCCCGCGATGGCTGAGCAGCCCGGGCGTCGCCGCCGAGGGCTTGATGACGGCGCCATCGGGCGCGAGGTTGCCCCGCAGCACCGCGATGCCGGCCTTCGGCTTGAACGGCTGGTCGAGCGGCGTAATGACCTCGTGGTTGTAGTTCGGCGCGTCCTCGACGTTTTGCCAGATCGTCTTGCCGTTGACCGTGAGCGCCTGGCGATGGAGCAGGCCGTGCTCGCCCAGTTGCCGCAGCACCGCGGGCAGGCCGCCCGCGTAGTAAAAATCTTCCATCAGGTGCTGGCCCGAGGGCTGGAGATTCACGAGGCAGGGCACGTCCGAGCCGAGCTCCCAGTCGTCGAGCGAGAGCGGCACGCCAATGCGCCGCGCCAGCGCGATCAGGTGGACCACCGCGTTGGTCGAACCGCCAATCGCGGCGTTGGTGCGGATGGCGTTTTCGAACGCCTCGCGCGTGAGGATCTTCGACATCGTGAGGTCTTCGCGCACCATATCGACGATGCGCCGGCCCGCGAGCTGCGCGAGCACCTGGCGGCGCGCGTCGACGGCGGGAATCGCCGCGTTGTGCGGCAGCCCCATGCCGAGCGCCTCGACCATCGACGCCATCGTGGACGCCGTGCCCATGGTCATGCAATGGCCGCGCGAGCGGTTCATGCACGACTCCGCCTCGATAAACTCCGCCTGCGTCATGGTGCCGGCGCGCACTTCCTCGGACATTTGCCACACGCCCGTTCCCGAGCCGATCTCGCGCCCCCGGAAGCGCCCGTTCAGCATCGGCCCGCCCGAGACGGCGAGCGCGGGCAGGTTGCACGACGCCGCGCCCATCAGCAAGGCCGGCGTGGTCTTGTCGCAGCCGACGAGCAGAATCACGCCGTCGATCGGGTTGCCGCGAATCGACTCCTCGACATCCATCGACGCGAGATTGCGAAACAGCATCGCGGTGGGGCGCAAATTCGATTCGCCGAGCGACATCACGGGGAATTCGAACGGCACGCCGCCGGCTTCGTAGACGCCTTTCTTCACGTACTCGGCGAGTTCGCGGAAATGCGCGTTGCAGGGCGTGAGTTCCGACCACGTGTTGCAGATGCCGATCACCGGGCGGCCATCGAACGCATCGTGCGGGATGCCCTGGTTTTTCATCCAGGAACGGTGGATGAAGCCGTCCTTGTCGGCTTTGCCGAACCAGGCCTGGCTTCGCAGGGGCTTGGGAGGGGTATCGTTCATGCCGCGCCTGTCCGTGTGGTTGCGTTGCCGGACGATCATAGAAACGGCGCTATCGCGCGTCAATATTTGGTCCGGCATTCCCCTATGTGGGAAACCAGGCGCTGCGTTATTACTCCTCGCTTGAGCGCTTTTCTATCGAGATGCCCAGTTCCCCGGCCATGCGCTCGACCAGCATCCGCAGATCCGCGACCTCATCGGCGAGGCGCTGCTGCTCGGCCTTGAGCGCCTCGTATTCGTCGAGCGATACGCCGCCCGCCTCATTGCCCATCACGCGCTCGCCCGCTTGCGCGTCGGCCTGCGAGTAAGCGCTTACACTTACCTCGCCGCACAGCAGGTGCATCCAGCGGCTTTCGCGCTCGCCGGGCGCGCGCGGCAGCTTCACCACGAGCGGCGGCTCGCGCTCGGCCAGCTCGCTCAGAAAGGCCTCGACCGACGACACATCGGCGAAACCGTGGAGGCGCGCGGAATTCAGGCGCAGTTCGGCGGCGGTTTGCGCGCCGCGCAGCATGAGCACCGTAAGCAGCGCAACGGCCTGCGCCGGCACGCCAAGCACGCGGTTCAGGTTGTGCTCGAAACGCGGCACGCGGCTGCTGCTGCCTTCGAACACGAGACTCAGCCGCTTGAGATCTTCGATGGCGCTCAGCACCTCGGCCTCGCTCGCGTTCATGACGGGCGTGCGCGCGGTCTTCTGATTGCAGCCCGAGGTGAGCGCATTCAGCGAGAGCGGGTAGGTGTCCGGCACGGTGTGCTGCTTCTCGATCAGCACGCCGACGATGCGCGCTTCAAGCGGCGTGAGCGCACGCAGCGTGCGCGGCGGCGAAGCATCGGCAGGAGTGTTCATAAGCGGGGTCCGGCAGGGAATTATTTAACGGGATTCGATCATACCTGCTCGGCTTGCCCTTGCGTATCGCCGCCATGGCCCCCATATCAGTGGTTTGGCGTTGTACGCGGTGTAATTTTTATTTCATTTTGCAACGCGATGTGGCGATGGCTTTTCTCGAAGTCCCAATATCCGGACCAACAAGCGTGCAGTGGCGCAAATAGTCGGTAACAATCCTTATTGCAGCGCAGCAAAATGATGCCTACACTGATCAAATCCGCTCACGACGTGGAAAGTCATCGAAAGGAGGGCGTGCCAACATGACGTCCGAAACGCCAACACAGTATTCATCCTCAAAGCTGCATGTCTTCGAACAGGAAGGCGGCTGGCATTGGGGCATCACCATCCCGAGGGCCGGTGGCAGCGGTTTCAAGGTCATCGCATACAGCGAGACCACGTTCACGCACGAAACCGAAGCCTGGCGCGACGGCGATCGCGCCCTTGGCGATCTTCGCGAGGGTTCGCTCGCCGTTCTCACCTCGTAAAAAATAGGGTGCGGACCCGCGAGGTTCTGCGCCCCTGCCTGCCATTTGCCGATGCGGCGGCCACGCTGAAATTCGGTCCCTGCTGAACAAACTTTCTGGTCTACTCGGCCTTCTGTCTTGCAAGTCACGCAACCGGAAAAGGTCTGACGATGATCACGCACCCCGAGATCGAGACGCGGCGCAAGCGTTACGCCATGCATCGCCTGAGCCTGGCGATGAAGCGTCTGATTCAGATCGATGCAGATGCCAGCCACGAGCGCGTCATGGCGACGCGCTGGGTGGTCGCGTGGGGCGCCGCCGTGGGCGAGCGGCGTTTTGCGGGGCTGTCGCATGGCGGCGGCGGTCATGCCGCGGGGTCGAGAACCCAGTCCCGGAGCGTTACAGGCTGGTCGCAATAGCGCGGGCAGCGGCTTTCTTCGCTGCATCGGATTTTTAGAGGTTTGCCTCAGGTGCGCCGGTCTTTGCGGCGTCACAGACCGTGCGCCATCGTCGCCACGCCGGCCATAAAGCCGGCTAGCCCAATGATGCGCGCCACGCGCACATGACACGGCGCGATGCGCTCGACAGCGATGACTGCCGTGATAACGGCCATCGCGCGCGGATCCATCACGCCAACCACCAGCAGCACCGCCATCCAGTTGCCGCAGCAGAGCCCGCATTGCAGGCCGAGGCGCAGTCCGCGGTGCAGCGCCATGCGCGCGCTATTGGGCGTACGGGGCGCGTGCGACGCGCATCGGCGCATTGCGCGGCAGCACGCAAGCCGCTGCGCTTTCCATGACGTGAACTGAAGCAGGCTGGCGAGCACGACGAGCGCGCCCGCACTGGCGGGCGCGGCGTGAGCGAGCGTGGGCACGCGTATCGCGATGGCGGCCAGTGCGCTGCCCAGTGGAAATACCGCGAAGCCGGCCAGCATCCAGAACATGAAATAGCCCGCAACGATCCATATAGTTAGCAATCCGGATTGAAGGCTCGACGAATCGCGCCACATTTCGCGCTCGCGCAACACCATCGGCACGAGCACCGGCAGCATCATCGCGGGCATCATCACCGCCCACATGGAGGCAAACGAGGCGGCGGCCTGCCACCACGTTTGCCCGCACATCGGCGTCCAGATGGCCGAGAGCATCCAGCGTCCCGCCATCGGCGTGCCGCTCATCGCCGTCATGTACGCGTAGCGCCGCAGCGTCGCGGCCGCGCTCGCCGCGAACAGCAGCGCCGCCGCGCCGATCAGCATGCGATTCGACGCCGTGCGCTGGGAGACTCTGGACACGCGCGTCATGTCGACGATGTTCATGGCCAACTCCGGGGTTTCAGAGACGGGTGTATTCGTCGTGCCGCTTCCACCAGATGCCCGCTTCGTTGCGCCCGCTGGGCGCGCGGTCGAGCCACTGGTACATGCTCCACAAGCCGTCGAGGCCGCGCGCGTAGGTCGAATACGTGTGGTAGACCACGCCGTCTTCGAGCACGAATGCGCTCATGCCGGGGCGGTCGCGCGTATAGCTGGCGGCGTCGGTGCCGCAGCTCGCCGCGAACTGCGCGACCGGCGCGGGCGGCGGGTCCATGTCCATTGCGTGGCCGCTGCGCACGTAGTTGTATTCGATGCTGCCTTCGCGCTGCTGCTCGGCCGTGAACGAGACGTTGAAGTCGAAGTTGAAGTCGTTGCCGCGCGACGATGCCCACGCGAAGGTCCAGCCCATGCGCTGCCGGTAGGCCAGCAGCTTCGCGAGCGGCGCGCGCGAAACGGCCATGAGCGTCACGTCGTGATTCGCGAGATGGGCGACGCTGCCGGCGAAGCCATCGGCGAGCGCCGAGCATGACGGGCAGCCCGCCGCGTAGTCGGGGCCGAACATGAAGTGATAGACGAGCAGTTGCGAGCGCCCCGCGAAGAGGTCGGGCAGCGTGGCCTGACCCTGTTCGGTTTCGAACGCGTAGGTCTTGTCCACGCGCACCCATGGCAGCGCTTGGCGCTGCTGCGCGAGCGCATCGCTGCGCCGGGTGAGTTCCTTTTCGGCTGCGAGCAATTCGAGCCTTGCCGCGAGCCATTGCTCGCGCGTTCCAGTCGTGTGCGTTGCCATCGTTGCCTCCTGTGTCAATGTCGGCCTGAGCGGACCTCAGTGGACATCAGTGCGTAAAAAAACGCCTGAATGCCGTGGTAGATTAGGTCCGGCCTTGGTACGGGAGGGAGTGACAAGTGTGTCGGGATTCCGATGAGCATGGACTCGTTGATCACAGCGGCGGCGCGCGCGCTCGCCGCCGGTGACCCGCTCGGCGCGCTCAATCGCGTCGCGTTGCGCGACGACGCGCCTGCGCTTGCGCTGCGTGGCATCGCCATGGCGCAGCTCGGCGATCTGGCGCGCGCAAAAGTGCTGCTGCGCCGTGCGGCGCGCGCGTTCGGCGCTAGAGAAGCGGTGGCCCGCGCACGCTGCATCGTCGCGCAAGCGGAAATCGCACTGGCCTCGCGCGATCTCGGCTGGCCCGTGGCTTCGCTCGATGCGGCGCGGGACACACTCGAAGCGCACGGCGACCGCTTGAACGCAGCGCATGCGCGTTATCTGGAGATTCGCCGGCTGCTGCTGATCGGCCGGCTCGACGACGCACAGAGCCTGCTCGCCGACATCGATCCCGCACCGTTGCCGCCCGCGTTGCGCGCGGCACACGCGCTGATTGCGGCGGGCATCGCGATGCGGCGCATCCAGACCCAGGCGGCGCGCGAGGCGTTGGCCGCTGCCGCGCAGGCGGCGCGTCTTGCGCGCATCGCGCCGCTACTCGCGGAGGTCGAGAGCGCGGCGCAACTGCTCGAAGCGCCCGCCGCGCGACTCGTCGCGCGGGGCGAGGCGCGTGCGCTGCTGCTCGAAGAAGTCGAAGCGTTGCTGGCTTCGCCGGCATTGGTGATCGACGCGTGCCGTTATGTCGTGCGCCAGGGCGCGGTGCGGGTGCCGCTCGCGCGGCGGCCCGTGCTGTTCGTGTTGGCCCGTGCGCTGGCCGAAGCGTGGCCCGGCGACGTGCCGCGCGACGCGCTCATCGCGCATGCTTTTCGTATGAAGCACGCCGACGAAACGCACCGCGCGCGGCTGCGCGTCGAGATCGGGCGGCTGCGCGGCTTGCTCAAAGGCGTGGCCGATATCGACGCCACTCAGCAGGGTTTCGCGCTCGCGCCCAATCATGCGCGCGAGGTGGTCGTGCTGGCGCGGCCCGTCGAGGAGCAGCACGCAGCGGTGCTTGCTCTGCTCGCGGATGGAGAGTCGTGGTCGAGTTCGGCGCTCGCGCTTGCGCTGGGCGCGAGCCAGCGCACCGTGCAGCGCGCGCTCGATGCGCTGGCGGCGGGGCGCAAGGTGCAGGCGTTCGGCCAGGGGCGCGCGCGCCGCTGGACCATGCCGCCCGCGCCCGGATTCGCGACCAGCTTGTTACTCCCCGCGCCGCTGCCAGGCGACTAGGATGAACGCATAGACCCCCAGACCGACAGGAGCAAACGATGAAGCGAGCCAATGCCACCATCATTCGCGAGTACGGCCCTTTTCCTGGCGTCGAGCAGGTGAACGGCGTCAGCTGGGACGGCAGCCAGGTCTGGTTCGCGACCGGCGACCGGCTCTCGGCGCTCGATCCGCAGAGCGGCGAGCCGCAGCGCTCGCTCGACGTGGCGGCGCACGCGGGCACGGCTTTCGATGGTCAGCACCTGTACCAGATCGCCGAGGCGCGCATCCAGAAGATCGATCCGCAGACGGGCCGCGTGCTCGCGACACTGCCCGCGCCGGGCAAAGGCGGCGATTCGGGGCTCGCATGGGCCGACGGCACGCTCTGGGTGGGCGAGTACCGCGAGCGCAAGATCCACCAGATCGATCCGCAGACCGGCGAGATCCTGCGCACGATCGAATCAAACCGCTTCGTCACGGGCGTGACGTGGGTGGACGGCGAGCTATGGCACGCCACCTGGGAAGGCGACGAGAGCGAATTGCGGCACATCGACCCGAACACGGGCAAGGTGCTCGAACGGCTCGACATGCCGCCGGGGATCGGGATTTCCGGGCTGGAGTCGGATGGTGGCGAGCAGTTCTTCTGCGGCGGCGGCAACAGCGGCAAAATCCGCGCGGTGCGCCGGCCCAGGCGCGATGCCGCCCATCATGAGGACGATGAAGCGGCTGCCTGAGCGAAGCTTCTACCGATGACTACGCGATGACGACGCCGGGCTATTTTTCCTGGCGTTTTTTCCAGTCCGCATAGAGGTCCGTGTTCGACTCCAGGCGCACCGGATCGTGGCGGATCTTGATCGTTTGTTCTGCGAACGGTTTGGCGAGATCGGCATAAACCGCTGCGGTCGACAATCCATACGGCGCGGCGTCTTCGTTGGAATAGGCGAAATGCACTTCGCCAACGCCGGCCATGCGCATCGCCGCCAGACACATCGGGCACGGATGGCCGCTCGCGTACACGGTGCAGCCCGCGAGACTCGGCGAGCCGAGTTTCTGGCTGGCCGTGCGAATCGCGTTCATTTCCGCGTGCGAGGTGGGGTCGTTCGTGCGCAGGATTTCGTTCACGCCGTTCGCGAGAACCTCGCCGTCTTTCACGATAACCGCGCCGAACGGGCGGCCGCCTTTTTCGACGTTGGCGTGCGCGAGTTCGATGGCTTCGCGTAGAAAGCGCTCTGTTGAGGTCATGGCAGTCCCTCCTTGAACTGTGACGGTACGGTGCGCGCGCCTGAGCCGCGCGCGGGCTTCATTCTATCGTCGGCACTCCGCCACCTTCGCCCAATTCCCTGCGCCCAGCCTGGTGCATTCACCGTGTGCTTTTCGCCCGATTGCGGCCTCACGAGGCGTGAGCGCCGTTCTGGCACGTACTCGCGTATACCCCATTGCCGGGAAATTTTTTCCGTGAAAGACTGCATCAAATCCGGCGCATCAGACTGTCGTCCGATATATCGGACATAAGCGTGGGCCACCTTCTCTCCGATCAGGATCGCAAAATGAAACTCGTCAAACAAAGCGCAAAGTTCGCCTGCATGTTCGCCGTGGCCGGCCTGCTGGCGCTCGCCGGCTGCACGAAGGTGCCCACCACGGGCCAGGACGCGGCGGCGACATCGACGCTGCAAGGGGTGTTGCAGCGCGGGACTTTGCGGGTGGGCGACTGCCTGACGTTCGCGCCGTTCGGCTTCTACAACAAGGACGGGCAGCCCGACGGCTATGACGTGGATCTGGCGAAGGAACTGGCCAAGGAAATGGGCGTGAAGCTCGAGGTGGTGAACACCACGAGCGCCAACCGCATTCCCAATCTGCAGACGGGCAAGGTCGATGTGGTGTTCTGCAACTTCACGCGCAACATGGAGCGCGCCAAGGAAATCGCTTTCACGACGCCCTATGTGGTGGCGAGCGAGGCGCTGCTGGTGAAGAAGAGCAGCGGGATCCAGTCGATCAAGGACATGTCGAACCGCACGATCGCCACCGTCAAGGGATCGACGAACGGCGACGAAGTCCGGGCGCTGAACATGCAGGTGAAAATTCAGGAATACGACAGCTCGGAAGCCGCCATTCTGGCCGTGAAGCAGGGGCAGGCCGACGCGATGATCGAAGACAACAACTTCCTCGCCTATCAGGCCAAGCTCGATCCGGATCTCGCCGTCACCAACGAAGCGCTTGTGCCGCTCGAATACAACGCCTTTGGCGTGAAAGCCGGCGACCAGGTGTGGCTCAACTACCTGAACCTGTTCCTCTTCAACGTCAACGCTTCGAAGCAGAACGCCCAGTTGTACAAGAAGTGGTTCGGCGTCGAGCCGCGCTATTCGCTCAATCCGCAGATGTGATGGCGCATTGCTGAGCACCAGCCGCTCCCGGAGAACGGGAGCGGCAAGCGGCCGACTTTTACCCAGAGGCAGATCCAGAGGCAGAAAATGAGTTATCAATGGCTCACGTTGTGGGGCTACGTGCCCGAGTTCATTCAGGCGGCGTGGCTGACGCTGCAGATCACGCTGCTGGCTTTTTGCCTCGCGCTGGTGCTCGGCCTGCTTTCCGCGCTCGCGTCGATCTCGCGGGTGGGCGCGCTGCGGCTCGTGGCGCACGCTTATGTGGAAGCCATTCGCAATACGCCCGTGCTGCTGCAGATCTTCATCGTGTTCTTCGGCCTGCCGTCGCTGGGGCTGAACCTGGGCGCGTACGTGGCGGGCGTGATCGCGCTCGGCGTGAACGTGGGCGCCTATCTTTCCGAGGTGTTTCGCGCGGGCATTCAGTCGGTGCCGCGCGGGCAGCTCGAAGCGGCCGGCATTCTGGGACTTTCGCGCGCCCAGGTGTTTCGCGAGGTGGTGCTGCCGCAAGCCGCGCGCGCTGTGTACCCGGCCATCGTCAACAACCTCATTCAACTGCTGCTGGGCACCTCGCTGCTTTCGGCAATAGCCTTGCCCGAGCTGACCGGCACGGCAACGGTCATCAACTCGCGCACGCTGCTGTATCTCCAGACCTTCACCATCACGCTGATTGCGTATCTGGTGCTCAGCAACTGCCTTTCGTGGATCGCGGCGCGCATTGGCGCGCGGGTCTTTCATCCGCCGCTCGTCATGAAAAAGCGTGCGCGCATGACTTTTTTCACGGCGCGTGCGCCCCGCCGCTCCTGAGCCGAACCGGAGATCCAGAATGTCGACCGAATTGTTGAGGACCAGCCTTGCGATCCTGCTGCAGGGATTGCTCGGGACCTTGCTGTTGTCCGTGGCGTCCATTGTGGGCGGAACGCTGATCGGGCTCATTGCCGCCGTGCTGCGCTCGTTCGGGCCCTGGGGCACCTCGCGCGTCGCGCAGCTTTATACCGAACTGTTTCGCGGCACGCCCGTGCTCATCACGCTGATGTTCATTTATTTCGGCGTGTCGTATTTCGGCTATGCGATCGATGTGTTCGCGGCCGGTGTGGTGGGCTTGAGCGTGTATCAGGGCGCTTATATTTCGGAGATTTTCCGCTCGGGCATCGAAGCCGTGCCCAAGGGGCAATGGGAAGTCTCGCAGATTCTCGGCCTGAGCAAGACCCAGGCGTTCTTTACGGTGGTCTTGCCGCAGACGGGGAAAATCGTGCTGCCGCCGCTCATCGGTCAATACCTCTCGCTCATCAAGGACACGTCGATCGTCAGCATGATCGGCATGTCCGAGCTGATGCACGGAGGGCAGGCCATCGTCGACCGGGTCGGCAAGCCGGCCGAAATCTACGGACTCGTTGCCGTGCTTTATTTCGCTGTGTGCTTCCCGCTTTCGCAGTGGGTGCGCCACCATGATCGAAGGAATGTGCTGTCATGACCGCTAACGCCACCAACACCGCCGCTGCATCCGCGAAGCCCGTCATCACGCTCGCGGGCGTGAGCAAATCGTTCGGCGCCACCAAGGTGCTCACGGAAATCAATCTCGACGTGCGCTCGGGCGAAGTGCTCGTGCTGATCGGCGCCTCGGGCTCGGGCAAGAGCACCGTGCTGCGCATCATGGCCGGCCTGGAGACGACCGATTCCGGCGAAGTCTGGGTCAACGAGGTGCCGCTGCACGATGCGCGGCGCGCCAAGGAGATTCGCGGGCACGTGGGCATGGTGTTCCAGCAGTTCAATCTGTTTCCTCACAAGACCGCGCTCGGCAACGTGACGCTCGCGCTGATCAAGGCGCTCAAGATGAGCCCCGCCGACGCGCGCAAGCGCGCCATGGAGGTACTCGATCGCGTAGGGCTGGCCGAGCGCGCCGACCACTACCCGAGCCAGCTCTCCGGCGGCCAGCAGCAGCGCGTGGCGATCGCCCGGGCGCTCGCCGTTGAGCCGCGCATCATGTTCTTCGACGAGGCGACTTCGGCGCTGGACCCGGAACTCGTGGGCGAAGTGACCGAGGTGATGCGCGGCCTCGCGCGCGACGGCATGACCATGGTCGTGGTGACGCACGAGATGGGCTTCGCGCGCAAGACCGCCGACCGCGTGGTGTTCATGGACAAGGGCGTGATTGCGGAGCAGGGCGAGCCCGAGAAGATTTTCGTGACGCCGCAGAACGAGCGCACGAAGCAGTTCCTGCATCGCGTGCTCGATCATTGAAGCGGGCTCGGCTTGACGTCTTGATCCGCGTCTCGATCGTGTATGCTCCCGGCCATCTTTTCATCACATGCACCCTGGCGTGCACGGAGTTCAAGTCATGTCGGCACCCGAATCATCGAGGGCCAGAGGGGTGGATCGCGTCATCGGCATATTCAGGCAGTTGCATCTCGCGCAGCGTCCGCTGACGATGCGCGAGTTGATCGAGGCAACGGGTGCGCCGCGCTCGAGCGTCTATGAACTGGTCACGATACTCGCCGAGGCGCACTGCCTTGAAATCGCCGAAGACGGGGCCGTGTTTTTCGGCCGCGAGATGCATTACTACGGCTCGGACTATGCGCAGCACAACGACCTGATCAGCCGCTCGCATCAGGCCATTCTCGCGCTAGTGAGAAAACACGACGAAACCGCGCAACTGTGCACGCTCGAAGGCAACAAATATACGGTGGTGCTTTCGGAGAACAGTTCGCGCCCGTTCAACATCAGTTCGGAAATCGGCGTCAAGGTGCCGATTCCGTGGACCGCGACAGGGCGTCTGTTGCTCGGCCACTTGAGCGTCGATGAAATTCGCGCCCTCATTCCGGAAGAGGATTTCGTGCTCGACAACGGCAAGCGCGTCGACTTCGCGGACTTTCTGCGCGACATCGAGCGCGCGGCCGCACAAGGCTACTGCTGCACCGAAGGCCTTTCCCATACGTTCCGGTACTGCATGGCCGCGCCCATACTCGACCGGTCCGGCGCCACGACGGCGGCGCTGTGCTTCATGACGAGCCGGGACACCGATCCCGCCAAGCGCGAAGTGATGCTGGAGGATCTGATTCGCTCCGCGCAGGCGCTGTCGAAGTTTTGAGGCCGGGGCGGGGCTTACGCGACGGTGCGCATTTCGGCCGTCTCGGCGAATACGGTCTGGCCGTTTCCCTGCGACTTCGCACGATACATGGCGCTATCGGCCGCTCGCATCAGCGTGCGGGCGGTGAGTGGCGTGAGCGGCGATGTGCCGTCCGTGTGCGCCAGCAGGCACACGCCAATGCTGCCGGAAACGGCCACGGGATGCCCGGCGACGGTGTGAAGGGCGCTCAGGATCGCGTGAATGCGCGTGGCAATGCTCAATGCATTGGCCCTGCTGGGGATCTGGTGGGCCAGCACCACGAATTCGTCGCCGCCGAGGCGGGCGAGCGTGTCGCCGCGACGCACGCAACCGGCCAGCGCGGCAGCAAAGCTGCGCAGCAGTTCGTCGCCAACCGCATGGCCGTGGGCATCGTTGACTTCCTTGAAGCCGTCGAGGTCGATGAGCAGCAGCGCGGCCTGGCTTGTTTCGGGGCTGCGCATGGCGAGCGTCCGGCCAATCGCCTGCTCGAGCTGCACGCGATTGCTCAACCCCGTGAGCGGGTCGGTCGCGGCCTGCTTTTCGAGCCGGCGCACCAGCACCGCCAGATAGATCGAAGTAGCGGCCAGGCTGAGCGCGACGCCGAGGCCGGCCATGAAATTCGCGTGCCACCACGGTTGCCAATGCATCAAGCCCGCGATGCCGGTCAGCGCCACCGCGCACGAGAGCCCGAGCATGCGCTGGCCATAACGGCAGCCCGCGCCGACCAGAAACCAGAACACGACCCAGAGCAGCGGGAGCGTGGCCTGGCCGCCCACCGCGAGCAGCGCGATCAGGAGCGCCTGATCGGCGATCGTGGTGAGGGTCAATCTGAGGCGCGAGCGCTCGGGCGCAACCGTTGCGGCAAGGTACGTGACGCCGCCGTAGGCCACGTAAAGCGCGACCAGCGCCGTCGTTTCATAGATGTTTTTCGTGCGATAAACCGAGGCGGCGGCCAGATAGATCAAAAAAACCAGGCCGCCCAGCGACACGCGCAGGACGGCCTGCTCCTTTTCGGGGTTCTTCTGGAATGCGCCCAGAAAACCCTGCCCGGGCCAAGAATGAGAATACGCCTCGCCCATGCCAACTACCCCCGCTCGAATCCTGGTTTTATCGTCCGGCAGTTTACATGGCTTGTTGGCATTGCAACCGATTCTGTTTGGCTTGATTGCGAGTACTGTAAAAACTACCGCATGAGCCGCGTAATCGGTCAAGCGTGCCGGGGCGCATGCCCGCTATCGCCCAGTGACCGTGCATCGTCGTATTCACGCGAAATGTCCTTGTTGGTGTAATCGCCCATGCGCCACGCGGCCACGAGGCTCACCACGCCGCACACGAAAATATAAGCGGCGATTGCATAGCCCGTGTGGTAATACGCGAAGAGTGCGGTGGCAATCAACGGCGCGGGGCCGCCCGCGATCACCGAAGCCAGTTGATACCCGAGCGACGCGCCACTGTAGCGCAGCCGCCCCGTAAACGATTCGGCGATCAACGCGGCTTGTGGCCCGTAAAGCATCGAATGGGGCACTAGCGAAAGCACAATGGCCGCGAAAATCAGCGCCGGATTGCGGGTGTCGATCATCGCGAAGAAAATGAACCCGAATACACCTGCACATGCAGCGCCAATCATATACATGCGCTTGCGCCCAATCAGATCGGAGACGTGCCCAAAGAGCGGAATGGTGAAGAATTCCAGCACCGCGGCGGCCAGCACGGCCGTGAGCATCAGGTCGCGCGAGGCGCCGAGCGTCTTCACGCCATAGGCGAAAACAAAGGCCGTGAAGATATAGAACGGCGCCTGTTCGACCATGCGTGCGCATGCGGAAAGGAGAATGTCTTTCGGCTGGCGGTGGATGACCTCCATCGTCGGCGCTTTCTCGATCTTGTGTTCGGCGAGGAGCTTCGCGAAGATCGGCGTTTCAAGGATGCTCAGCCGGATATAGAGCCCGATTGCAACCAGAATGATGCTCAGGAAGAACGGCACGCGCCATCCCCAGGTGATGAAACTGCTGCCGGAAATCTGGCTGACGGCCAGCACCACCAGGTTCGAGACGAACAACCCGGCTGGCACGCCGAACTGCGGCCACGAAGCGACGAAGCCGCGGTGCTTGTTGGTGCGCGCCCATTCCATCGACATCAGCACCGAGCCACCCCATTCGCCGCCCACGCCGACACCCTGAATGAAGCGCAGCACGGTGAGAATCACGGCGCCCCAGATGCCGATCGACGCATAAGTCGGAACAAAGCCCACGGCGAAGGTGGCGAGCCCCATCAGCAGCAGCGTGACGATGAGTGTGGCCTTGCGGCCGACGCGATCGCCGTAGTGGCCGAATATGGCCGCGCCCACCGGCCGCGCGATGAACCCCACGGCGTAGATCAGAAACGCCTGCAGCGTGCCGACGAGCGGGTCCGATTCAGGAAAATAGAGCTTCGCGAAGACGAGGCCCGTGACAATGCTGTAGAGGAAGAAGTCGTACCATTCGATCGTTGTGCCGATCGTGCTGGCGATTACGGCACGGCGCAACTGGCGATGCGCTTCCTGTTCGGTCAGGAGCGGTACTCCCGGTTTTTCGTCACTCATTTCGCACCCCCAAGGAATAAGGGTGATAGGGTCTGGTGACTCAGGGTGCGCGCGATGGCCTCATCGGCACCCATGTACGCGACGCGTGACAGGCTACGTGCTCCGGGCCGCCAGGGTGGTTCCACAATAATATATCACGTTGTGATGTATTGCGGATTCGATTAAGAGCAGCAAGAAGCGCTCCCGGAGTGTGCGATTGGAGTGGTATTCCGGGTAATTCCTCATTCGATGCAGACGATGTTTGGGCGCTGCCGCTTACGCAACAAGCAGACGTGACTGGGCGGAAGGGATGCCAAGACCACGACGCATGTTATTAACGGATTTGATACAGACGCCGACGCGCTTGGCAACGCTCGCATCGGACATGGTACCGAGCAGCGCGATTTCATCGTCGGTCCATTCGTGGTGCGCGCGGGCGATGCCGAGTTCGGTGCGCTTCTTGTGGATGGCGGTGTTAGACAGGCCCAGACGCTTCGCGACGCCTGCGTCGGGCATGGTGCCGAGCAACGCGATTTGCGCATCGGTCCAGATGTGCCGCGTCCGCGTGGACGCAATGCCGAGCGAGCGCCGCTTGCGGATAACAACATTCGGCTTGATGTCGAGGCGCAGCGCCACCTCGGCATCGGGCATGGTGCCGAGCAGCGCGATATCCTCGCTGCGCCAACGGTCCGATGCCTTGGCTGGAGCGATGCGCAGGCTGCGCCGCTTCAAACGGACGGTATAGGCGCTCAGGCCGATTCGTGCGGCGACTGCCTTGTCGGGCATTGCGCCGAGCAAGGCGAGCTGTTCTGGCGTCCATCGATGGCAACCCGCATTGCCCTGCTGACGCGCCGAGGGAATGCCCAGCGCAAGGCGCTTCAGATTGACCGCTCGGATCGAGTGGCCCGAGCGCGCCGCGACTTCGGCGTCGGAGATCACACCGAGCAGGCAGAGTTGATCAGGAGTCCATGAAAGGGCCGTGCGCCCGACAGGGGGAATGCCCAGGGCATTGCGTTGCTTCTGAACCGCTACGGGGGAGAGGCCGCCAATTCGCTTCGCAACGCGCGCATCGGTCATGGTGCCAAGCAGCGCAATCTCCTTCGAGGTCCAGGGATGACTCTTGACCGGCTCCCGCGTGCTGGGTCCGTATCGTTTGCCATGCCTGCCGGTGAGCACGCGATCGGCGGAACTAGACGGATCCGCAAGCTGTGCAACGAATTGGCCGAAGCGATTGTCGGGTTTCGCTTCTTTGGTCTGCCTGGCGACGCGTTGCTGCTGCCATGAAGGAATGCCGCGCTTCTTTCGCGCATTGAAAACGGTGACGAGGCAGACCTCAAGGCGCTTTGCGGCTTTGGCGTCAGGCATCGTGCCAAGCAGGGCGATCTCTTCCGGGGTCCACTCGGGGCGGTGTCGCGTTTCACCGCGCGCTGAGGGAATGCAGAGTTCCCGCCGCTTGGCGCTGACCATCGACGGCGGTACACCGATACACTTCGCGATTTCCCGGTCGACGCGCTTGCCGAGCATGGCGAGTTCCATTGCGCTCCATTCATGCGGGGAAGGCTTGCGCACCGATGGAATGGCAAGGGCGAGGCGCTTGCGGTTGACGGTTGCCGCATTCGTGCCGATGCGCCGCGCGACCTCCACGTCTGTAAGCGTTCCTAGAAGCGCGATTTCTTGCTGTGTCCAGCGGCGGGGCGGACGTTTTTCACGATTGCCAATGCCGACAGAGCTGTTGTGGCGCGGGTCCGCTGCGGATCGCGGAGTGCTCGCGCGTTGTGCCGGCTTGTCGCGTTGGGTGAGGGATGAGGCGTGGTCGATCTGCGCGATGGTGTGCTCGAAGCGGTTTGTCATTGGACCGCTCCGGAATAGCCGGTTACTGCGTCTTTCATCTGCTGGCACCTCTGTAGGGATAGGCGTTGCGAACACGGGCTCCACCGCTCGCCGCCGCAATCGTCTATCCTGAAAGAGTTGCTTTTTGCTTAAAACACGAAAATTCTTAAAATCGGTTAAATCGACGATGCAAAGCGCATCGAGTGTCAGGATATGTGGATCTCTTTGACCTTCGATAAAAACTGAACAGGATGGCGAATCAACCCTCGTCCCCGACTTTGAACACCGCCACCAGCCGGTCGAGCTCCGCTGCCTGCTGTTTCAAGCTCTCCGCCGCCGCCGCGCTTTCTTCCACCAGCGCCGCGTTCTGCTGCGTCACCTGATCGAGCAATTGCACCGCGTCGCCGATCTGCCCGATGCCCGCGCTCTGCTCGAGGCTGGCCGAGGTGATCTCGCTCATCATGGTGCTCACGCTCCGCACTTGCGAGACCACGTCGCCCATGACCTTGCCGGCGTCGGCAACGAGGCGCGAACCGGTGTTCACGGTCCCGGCGCTATGTTCGATCAGCGCCTTGATTTCCTTGGCGGCCTGCGCGCTGCGCTGGGCGAGATTGCGCACCTCGGAAGCCACCACGGCGAAGCCACGGCCCTGTTCGCCGGCGCGCGCGGCTTCCACCGCCGCGTTGAGCGCGAGAATGTTGGTTTGGAACGCGATGCTGTCGATCACCACGATGATCTCGGAGATCTTGCGCGACGCGTCGCTGATCTGCTCCATCGTGCTCACCACCTGGCCGACCACTTCGCCGCCCTCTGCAGCCGCCGAAGAGGCGCGGCTGGCCATTTGCGCGGCGGTGTGCGCGGTGTCCGAGTTGTTCTTCACGGCGGCGGTGATCTCCTCCATCGACGCGGCCGTGCGTTCGAGATTGCTGGCCTGCTCCTCGGTGCGCTGGCTCAGGTCCGCGTTGCCCGTGGCGATCTGCGTGGAGCCGATCGCGATCGAAGTCGACGAGGCCCGAACGCGGCGCACGAGTGTGTTCATTGACGCGACGAAGCGGTTGAAGGCATCGGCGAGCTGGCCGATTTCGTCGCTGCTTTCGACCTTCATCTGGCGGGTGAGGTCGCCCTGGCCGCTGGCGATTTCCGCGAGCAGCGTGGCGGCCCGGCGCACCGGAGCGGCGATGGCGCGGCCCACCAGCAGGATCACTGCAAGTGCGCCGGTGAGGCCCACGACGGCGGCGATGATGGTCGCCATGCGGATCGCGCGCTCGAACGGCCCGAGCATTTCCGCTTGCGGCACCTCGACCACCACGTAGGCATTGAGCTGCGGAACGAACGAGGTGGCGATGTAGCGCGTGCCGCCCGGCGCCGGGTAGGTCATGTAGCTGTAGCGCTTGCCGGCCAGCAGCGTGGCGGCGGCGTTCGCGGGCATGCCGGGCAGGTCCTTGAGGAAGTGCTTGCCGTCGACCAGCGCGGTGTCGCGATGGATCATGATCGCGCCGTCGGGATGCACGAGATAGGCAAATCCGGTCTCGCCGATCTTGTAGTTCGCGACGCCGGCGGCCAGCGCATCGACGGAAAGCCCCATTGCCGCGACGCCGGTCGGGCCGGTCGTGCCGTTGGCGCCTTCCACGCGCGCATTAATGAACATCATGTAGCCGCCCAGGCTCACGTCGCGATCCATGCTCACTTCGTAGGGCTTGCCCGTGGCGAGGAAGCCCTGGAGCCACTGATCGTGCTCGCCGAGCTTGCGTTGCAGGCCGGCTTCGGTGAAATAGTTGCCGCTCTTCGTGGACGCCCACTGCACGCTCACGGCCTTCTGCTCGGTTTTCACGTTCTGCGCGAGGCGCATCCACGTGGCGGTTGCGGCCTCGGGTTCGCCATCGGCTTCCCATTGCTGGAGAAACGGATCGGTTGCCATGGCCCGCGCGGCGGTGATCGGCCCCGCGAGCTGGCGCTCGATATCGGCGCGAATGCCCTTCACAGCGGTGGGCAACTCGTCCTGCACGACGCGCTCGCGCACGGTGTCGCCAATCAGCCAGATGCTCAGCCCGCTTGAAATGCCGATGAAGATCAGCAAGCAGGTGGTCATGCTCAGAACCAGCTTGTTCTGAATGGAAAGCTTTCGCCAGATGGACATTGAAGGTTCCCGACAACGTTAAACGTGGTTTCGTAAAACGTTATCGGTCGCTGGCGCGAGAACTTGAGTGGGCGACTGATATAGACGGTATGCGGCGCATGCACCCTAAAGAAGCGCGAATTCGATCCTGTCGCGCCCCGCGCGCTTCGCCTCGTAGAGCATCTTGTCCGCGTGGTGATACATGTCACACGGGCTTGCCGGGGCTTCGTAGCCGGCCGCTGCGCCGCCGTCGCGCCATGCCACGCCGAAGCTGATCGTGAGCGCGCGGCCCGTGATCTCGCGCTGCGGCAGCAACAGCGCCTTCACCGCGCGCTGCATGCGCTGCACGATGCGCAGCGTCTCGTGCATGGAATCCACGAACAGCAGCACGCAGAATTCGTCGCCGCCGAGCCGGAACAGGTAGTCGTCCCCGGCACGCAGGCAGCGCATGACGGCTCGCGCCACGGCGCTTAGCACCTGGTCGCCGGCGCCGTGACCGTAGGTGTCGTTGAAAAGCTTGAAGTTGTCGACGTCGAACACGCACAGCGCTGTGGCATGCGTGTGCTCGCGCAGGCGCGCGTCGTTCGCGAGCATCGACTCGAGATGGCGGCGGTTATACGCGCCCGTGAGCGAGTCGGTGATCGACAATTGCTCGAGCGCCGAATTTTCGGCCTCCAGCTCGCGAATGCGCCGGGTCAGGCGCAGCCGCTCGTCGCGCGTGAGCAGGCGCGACGGCTCGCCCATTGCGCGGGCCTTGCGGCTGCGCATCGGCGGGGAGTGCGATCTGGCGCGTGCGACGTAGCCCGCGCGCCTGAGCAGGGCGTTCTGGTTGGACATGTGGTCTCGGCATGTGGTTGGAGCCGGTTTCGGCCATCCTGCCGGGCCCGTCACAACAGCGAGGCTCTGGCGGACGATCCGTGTTTTATCTCATTATCTGTCAGCTATTCGTTGGTTACTGTCAGACATTGTTAATTCGGCGTTGACGATCGATGGGGGTAGAAAATGCACGCCCGTGGCGGTCAGCGGGCATACTGCGACATCTGACCGGACACATCATCGACACCTGAACGAGCATGAGCGAGACGCAAGCCACAACCCAGGACCAACAGGACCCGCAGGAGCATTGGATCGAGACCCCAAAAGGCCGGCTGTTTGCACGCAGTTGGGGGCCAGATGCTGCGCAAGGCGCAGCGAGCGAAGCGGCGGCGCGCCGCGCGCCGATTGTGCTGCTGCACGATTCGCTGGGCTGCGTCACGCTCTGGGGTACATTTCCACAGACGCTTGCGCGCGCAACCAACCGGCGCGTGATTGCGTACGACCGCGCCGGCTTTGGCGCCTCCGGTGCTCGCACAGACCGGCTAACCGCGGCGTTCGTGCGCGACGAAGCGCGGCATGACTTTCCGGCGCTGTGCGATCAGTTGGGGATCGACCGCTTCATTGCCTTCGGCCACAGCGTGGGTGGCGGCATGGCGATCGAATGCGCTGCGCAACACCCACAGCGTTGCGCGGCGCTCGTGACCGAGGCTGCGCAGACCTTCGCCGAAGACCGCACGCTGGCGGGCATCAGCGCGGCGCGCGAGCAGTTTCGCGATCCCGCGCAGTTCGCCCGACTGGCGCGTTATCACGGCGACAAAACACAATGGGTGCTGGACGCGTGGATCGAAACGTGGCTCTCGCCCGAATTTGCCGACTGGTCGCTCGACACGGTGCTTCCGCACGTCCAGTGCGCCACGCTCGCGATCCACGGCAGCCTGGACGAGTACGGCACGCGCGTGCATCCCGAGACGATTGCGGCGCGCGTGAGCGGCCCGGCCCGCGCGGCGATCATGGACGGCGTGCGCCACGTGCCGCACCGCGAGCAGGAAGCGAAGGTGGCGGCGATGGTGGCCGAATTTCTGCAGGGTGTCGAGGGCTGACCCGGCCACGCGGAGGGGATTCGCGCTACCGAAATTTTTTCGAAAATTTTTTTGAGTAGGGTCTTCAAAAGTCGGCAATGAGCCGATACAATCCCGTTCCTCTTGCTCAGGTGGCGAAATTGGTAGACGCACTATCTTGAGGGGGTAGCGCCGAAAGGCATGCGGGTTCGAGTCCCGCTCTGAGCACCAGTAGATTTAAAAGCGTCGCCATGCGACGTGAAGAAAAACCCCGCAAAGGTTCGCCTTGCGGGGTTTTTTGTTTCTGGGGTGGTCTGGGTTTGAACATGGATAGCCGGCGGTATTGGATGGTATTTCAAGCATGCCCGCTACAACCCGGGGAGCACAGGTAACCGTCTATCCGACGGCGGTCGGATGTACCTTCAGATCGACAAGTCCGGCGAAAACTCGCTTCCATCTTGGCACTGTTTACCGGGGGCCGCTCAGCTGCATGGTCATGAGCAGGAACGCGCGCTGGGAGGGTGAGGTTACGGGTTATCGCATCGCTTTGCCGCCAAGCGTTCCCGGCCAGGATTAATTGATCAGCATCAACATAAAGCCACCGTCGAAGCCTACATTGAGTGTCGTCGAAGTGCTGACCTACGTTGAGGAGAACACTCATGCAAGCATCGGACATCATGACCACGGACGTCGTGTCCGTCGTTTCCACTGCGACCGTTTTCGAAGCGGCCGAGCTGATGGCGAAGCATCACATCAGCGGCTTGCCGGTCGTCGACGAAGCCGGAAAGATTGTCGGTCTCGTAAGCGAAGGCGATCTGCTGCACCGCGTGGAGACGGGAACAGGCAAGCCGCAGCGTTCGTGGCTCGCGGAGTTTTTGTATTCAACCCGCAAGCTCGCGGCGGAGTACCTGAAGGAGCATGCGGTCAAGGTCAGCGACATCATGACGGAGAACGTGATTTCAGTGCTTCCGGTCACGCCGCTTGCCGACGTCGCGGACTTGCTCGAGCGGCATCACATCAAGCGAGTGCCCGTCGTGGCGAACGGTAAAGTGCTCGGCATCGTGAGCCGCTCGAACCTGGTGGCGGCGCTCGCGCGTGCAGCGCAGGCCGGCACGGACGCGCTCGCTTCCGACGAGGCGATACGCCAGGGCGTGTTGCATGCGCTCGATGGACATCGCTGGGCGATGCCGGCAGAGAACATCGTGGTGAAGGACGGTGTGGTCCATCTTTGGGGCACGGTGACCTCCGAGGAAGAGCGCAAGGCCATATCCGTGTGCGCCGAACGTGTCGCCGGCGTGAAGGGCATCGAAGATCATCTCGGCTATCCCACGTACTTCACGCCAATGTGAGCAAACGAGCGCGGCTCCGTCGCAGGCAATCCAATCATCAGGTATCGCGCTCATCGTGCGGCGGCGGCGCCGTGGCGGCGGCTGCGGGTGCAGCCGCCGCTGTTGCTTTGCGCCGGCCCGCGCGCAGCTCGATGCGCGCCAGCCAGACGCCGGGCAGCATCGGCAGCCAGAAGGTGAACCCACGCAGCAGGAGCGTTCCCGCGAGGGCTGCTTCGATCGGTACGCCGAGCATTTGCAGCATGCCCACTGAAGCCGCTTCGAACGTGCCAAGCCCGACTGGAACCGGGCCGATGGTCGCCACCATCGACGCGACCGCGAAGCTTGCGAATGCCACCCAAAATTGCGCTCGTGCGCCCACCGCGCTTAGCGTGAGCCAAAGTGTGCTCGCGTCGAGAAGAAAGATTGTGAGCTGAAGGGCGACGGTGCGCACGAGCAGGCGCCGACGAACAGATCGCAGGTGAACAGAACGTCTGTGCATTCCGATTCTTCGCACTGGCCCATGGCTTGCTCCCGGATGGTGCGGCGAGACCGGGCCGCTACTGGTGCGGTATCGGCAAAGAAGGCTTTGTTTGCCGCATGACCAGTGCGCGGTTCTGCTCTCGTCACGCCTTAAGTATTGGTTTCGGGGCGGGCGGCAACAATCAGCGCTAGTTGAAACGGGCGTGTGATGTCTGCTGATGATGTCGGAAATTCCCTACGTTGAAGGCGTGTGATGCTGATATCGAATCGGGAGTAGATGGAAGGAGGAGAATGGAGTGTCAGTGCCCAGGCACTCACTGCAGATCGACGGGAGATCGACGATGCGAGCCATGCTGTTCGACGGTGCGAATCCACAGTTGCGGGAGACGGATGTGCCGGACCCCGTTCTCGCAGCGGGCCAGTTGCTGATCGACGTTCATGCGTGCGGCGTATGCCGCACCGACCTCCATGTGGTCGACGGCGATCTGCGGGACCCCAGGCGCCCAGTGATTCCGGGGCACGAAATCGTCGGCACGGTGGCGGCGCTCGGCGCGGGCGTCACGGGTTTCGCGCCGGGCGACCGCGTGGGCGTGCCGTGGCTTGGCCATACCTGCGGGCACTGCCGCTATTGCCAGCGCGGGCGTGAAAACCTCTGCGACGCGCCCGGCTTCACGGGTTACACGATCAACGGCGGCTATGCTGAGCGCACGGTCGCCGACGCCCGCTATTGCTTCCATTTGCCGCGCCAGTACAGCGATATCGAAGCAGCGCCGCTTCTGTGTGCCGGGCTGATCGGCTACCGCACGCTCGCGATGGCGGGTGACGCGCCCTGTATCGGCATCTACGGATTCGGCGCGGCGGCGCACATTGTGGCGCAGGTCGCGCGGCATCAGGGGCGCACGGTGTATGCGTTTACGCGCCCGGGCGACCACGACGCACAGTGTTTCGCGCGGCGCCTCGGCGCGCAATGGGCGGGCGGCAGCGACGAAACGCCGCCCGAACCCCTCGATGCCGCGCTACTGTTCGCGCCCGTGGGCGCACTGGTGCCCGCAGCGCTGCGCGCGGTGGCCAAGGGCGGCACGGTTGTCTGCGGCGGCATTCACATGAGCGACATTCCGTCGTTTCCGTACGCGTGGCTGTGGGAGGAGCGGCGCATCGTCTCCGTGGCGAACCTCACGCGCGAAGACGGCTCGGCGTTCATGGCCATCGCGGCGAAGCACAAGATCGAGATCGAGACGACGGCCTATCCGCTCGCGCGGGCGAACGACGCGCTCGCGGACCTGCGCGCGGGCCGCTTTACGGGCGCTGCGGTGCTGACGATTCGCTAGAGCGCAGGGGCCGCTGCAACGATTGCAGCCGGGCGACGGCGCGTTCGCCCGTGCGCGAGACTCACGCCGTCACGCTTGCCGGGCGGTCATCGGGTGTCGTCGCCCCGGGCGCCGCTGCCCGCCCAGGCACGAGCAGCACGGGACGGCACGCACTGCGCAGCACCCGCTCTGCGACGCTGCCGAGCACCAGCCGGCGCACGCCGCGGCGCCCGTGCGTGCCCATGACGATCAGATCCGCACCCCAGTCGGCGGCGGCGCGTTCGATGCATTGCGCGATGTCTTCCACGCCCAGCTCGATTTCAACCGTGCGCGGCGCGCCTTTCACGCCCGCGCGTGTCATGCGCGCCTGGGATTCGGTGCTGACGAGCCGGCTCTCCTCGACGTACGCATCGCGGACGATCGACGGATCGAAGCCCGGCACGTCGTAAGCGAGCACCGGAACGTCGATCACATAGAGGGGTTGCAGTTCCGCGCCACTATCTCGCGCCAGCTGGATTGCGGCGTCGAGCGCTGCTGAAGCGGTCTGGCTGCCGTCTAGTGCAACGAGAATGCGGGAAAACATGGTGTGCCTCCGGGCTCGGCAGGGAACTTGGGAACAGGGGTATGTGTGAGACCGCTCAGTGGGACATGAGCACCGGCAGCGTCATCGTTTGCAGGACCGTGCGCGTCGCGCCACCCAGCACCGTTTCCTGTAGCCTCGCGTGGCCGTACGCACCCATCACGAGCAGGTCGAAACCGCCATCCGCCGCGTAGCTGAGCAGGGCCTCGCCCGTGGACTCCGATGCGCTTCGGTCGAAGCGGGCGATGTCGACGGTGTCCGCGCCATGGCGTGCGAGCATGGCCGCCAGGTCCGTGCACGAAGCTTCGGAAACCGCGGACGTGAAAGTGCTCGATGTGGCGACAATCGTGACGTGCGCGGCGCGCGAGATGAAGGGAATCGCATCGTGAACCGCGCGCGCTGCCTCGCGGCTGCCGTTCCACGCAATCAGCACGCGCTCGCCGATCGATTCGAAGTAGCCGGTGTACGGGATCACGAGCACGGGGCAGCCGGCGCCCAGCACGACGGACTCGACGAAGTGATCGGCCACGTAGGCTTCAGGTTCGTTCAGATCGGTTTGTCCGATGACGGTCAGATCGGAGCTACGGCTGCGCTGCGCGACGGCGGCGATCGGATCGTCCTCGGCGGACAGCCACGTGCCCTCGACCTGCGCGCGCGCAAGCTCCGCATGGAACAATCGCTCGATTGCGGCGCGCTGCTCCGCCCGGAGCCTGCGGTGCGCTTCGTAGTAGTCGGCCGTCCCTGCCATGACGTAGAAATCGCGCGGGTTAGGCTCGAAGGCCGCGAACTGGCCGTTCAGATGCGCACCGTACGTGCGCGCGAGCTTCAAGGCGAGCGAGAGCCGTGCGCTGGCGCGCGGGCTCGTATCGAGATGGACCGTCAAGCTCTTGTAGGTCATGGCAGGGCTCCGGGAAAGGGGAGTGGCAATCGCGGCCCAGCCCGAAGCGGGCGACGAATTGATTCGAGTCTAGGAATGGGCGTCCCATCGCCCTTGATTTAAATCAAGCGTCTGCTCGTGCCGGACGACCGCACGACAGCGCTGCGCCAAAGCGCCAGGCGTGAGCGCGAGCATTGAGCCAGATCAATTGAGAGAAGCTGCTTGTTCCTGGATTGAAGACGGAGCGCGCCGCAGCGTGTGGTGCGCAAGGTGTGGGCGCAAGCCCCGGCAGCCGCGCGGATCGGCGAGTGGACCGCGCGACGAGTCGCAGCTCAAAGGAGACATGGCGATGAGCTATCTGACACGTTACGACCCGTTTTCGATCGAGCCGGTTTCGGACCTCTTTCAGGGGCTGTTTCGGCCGATGCGCGGCTTGCTCGCGGCGGAGGACAACGATCTGGCGGCGATGAAGCTCGACGTGACCGAGAGCGATCAGGCATACACCGTCAAGGCGGAATTGCCGGGCGTGAACAAGCAGGACATCGACGTGAAGATCGACGGCAATGTGGTGTCGATACATGCGAAGGTCGAACGCAAAACCGAGCAGAAGGAAGGCGAGCGGGTCATCCGTCGAGAGCGCTATAGCGGTGCGTTTGCGCGTTCGTTCTCGCTGGCGGTCGATATCGACGAGAGCACGGCGAGCGCTCAGTATCAGGACGGTGTGTTGTCGCTGACGCTGCCGAAGAAAGCGCCGACCGAGCATAAGCGTCTGCAGGTCGAATAAGCGCTGCATGGCTTGAAGGGGAGGTCGGCGCATCGACCCGTGCGGGGCTGCACGGCGTGTGCCAATGAAGCGCAGAGGTTACGCTCTGCGCTTTTTATCTTTCCACTGCTGGGTGCGTTCCCCATTGAATTGATATGCGTCAACGGGCGCGGCGAGCAGCACCTTATCCTGAATTTAATCGCCCATTGGATGGCTTGCCGCTGAAGCGGCGAGGAGAGCAGGTCATGGAAATTTCGTTCCCCCGGATGGCGCCTCAGTACGATTCGGCGTGCTACACCCTGGTGTTTCCCGTTCAGGTGGACGGCAGGTGGATCCACTGCGGCATCACCGCTGAGGCGCTAGAGGATCATTTCGGCGCTTCATCGATTCGCGAGGCGGATCTCGTCGATGCATTCCGCGCACATCGCAGCGCCATCGAGGAGGCCGCGGCTACGCTGATCGAAGCTACGCACGGCGTGCCGGTTCTGCTGCACAGCGGCGTGTTCCGCGTTTGTGGCGGATGACTGACACCCGCTACGACATACACCACCAGATGCGCCATCAGGCACCAGACGGAGATCGGATCATGACACTCACAGGTACAGTCAACTCAGGCACATGGATCGTCGAAGCGGTCACGGCGCCCGCGCCGCAAGGCGGTTTTGCCTGCCGTATCAGCATTACGCAGAGCGAGCCGGAACGGCCGTTTGGTCATGCGTTTGCGCATCATCGATCCTTCGATACGGAGGCCGCCGCCGTGCTGGATGGCCTGCGAGAAGGCATGTTGTGGGCCGACCTCAAGAACTTGCATGCGTTTCACGTATAGGTCGAATGCAGGGCTGGAAGCTAAAGAGGAAGACGGGGCAGGAGGGCCTGGGCGATGGGACTGGGAATGCAAATTGTCTATCTGGGCTTTGCGGGCTCCGCTGCCATCGAGGCGGAAGCTGGCGTGCAGCTTTTGCGTCTCGAGCGGTTCGGCGGCTTGCTCAAGGCCTGTCATCTTGCAATCGAGTCGGTGCGCAAGGCGGGTCGTGCAGATGCCTACGATGTGCGGCTCGATCTCCTTTCGGCTGCTAGCGAGCTCAAGCCCATCGTGCATTGCACCGGCGATGATCCGATTGCCGCCATGCGCGAGGCCTTCGATGCCGCCGAGCACGAACTGCGGTTGGCCGGCGCTTCAAGCCGTGCTGCAGAAGACGGCCGCGTGCGGCGCGATCATTGAGATTGGGAAGATCGGGCGACGCCGATCTTCCCTCGTGCGTTCCTGTTCGCGAAAATTGGTGCGACTGGCTACTGGGCTTGGCTACTGGCTCAGCACCCACTGGACGAGCGTGCGCGCGTCTTCGGCCGAAAGCGGGCCGCCGCGGTCCTCGGGCAGCGGCATGGCCATGTCGCCCCAGTGAGCCTTGCCGCCATGCCTGAGCTTTTCCTCGAGCATCGTGCTTGCATTGGGCTTGTCGCGGTAGCGCTCCGCGATCTGGTGGAACGACGGCGCAAGAAACGGTGCGTCCGACGTATGGCAGAACATGCAGTGTTGCTGATCGATCAGATCGGACGGCTCCGGAAGCTCGGCGAACGCGCTGGCCGCTTGCAGACAAACGGCAAGGGCCGCGGCCGCGCGCATAAGGATCGAACCTGTCGGAATGCCGCCCGGTGAGCGCGGCCGCGCAATAGCGGCATGAATATGTGGGTGGGGCATGGCGGGTCTCCTTGAGTGGCGCTCAGGCCGCAAAGGGTGTCTGTCTCGATTCATGCTCTCATTGCCGTGCGCCATGCCGTTGACATGAGTCAACTGGATAAGTACGCCGCGGATCACACCCGCGCGAGACCTTCCGAATCGACGATGCGGATCTGCTTGCCGCTCGGCTCGACCAGCCCGTCACGGTGAAAGCGCGAAAACATCCGGCTCACGGTTTCGAGCTTGATGCCGAGAAAGCAGCCGATTTCCTCGCGGCTCATCTTCAGATTGAACTGCGCGCCGGAGTAGCCGCGCGTGCGAAAGCGCGCAGCGAGGTCGAGCAGGAAGGTCGCTAGCCGCTGCTCCGCCGTCATCGTGCCCAGCAGCATCATGAGACTCGATTCGCGCACGATTTCCCCGCTCATCAACTGGTAGAGATGGCGTTGCATGCGGCGGCTTTCGCGGCAGAGCGTCTCGAACTGGCCGAACGGAATGATGCAGACCGTGCTGTCTTCGAGTGCGATCGCATCGCAGTTGTGCGTGCCGCCACATACGCCGTCGAGGCCGAGCGGCTCGCCGGGAATCTGGAAGCCCGTGACCTGCTCGCGGCCGTCGCGATGCATGACGACCGTCTTGAACGAGCCGGTGCGCACGGCGTACAGGCTCTGGAATGCATCGTGTGTGCGAAACAGGGCTTCGCCGCGACGCACGTTGCGGGTCGTGAGGACCACGGTATCCAGTTGCTGAAGTTCGGTGGAGGTGAGGTCCGCGGGCATGCAGACCGCCCGCAGCGAGCAGGTGGAGCAGCGCGAGGCGGCGCGGCGCGGGGCCGCTTCCCGCACCGCGGGCTGCAGCGTGATCACCGGCCAGCGCATCGGCGCAGGAACAGGCATGGAGGAATCGCAGGCGGGCTCGGCATACATGACAGTCTCCAGTTCATCGCCCGAGGTGCGTGCGTGGTTCACGCAGTTTCGGGCGAATCAGTTTGGCTTCCATGGAGGCAGTATCGGCGACGCCATCTCGAAAATAAATCGGCGGCGATGGAAAGCAGCGTACGCAGGATAGAAGCCGTGTAGGGCAATTCCTACAGATGTGCGACGACGCGACGCTGAAGCCTGCGGCGATACACCGCAGGGAAGGGTCAGGGCTCGTCCTGATCGTCGAGCAGCTTGTGGCGCAGGGCATAGCGCACGAGGGCGGCCTCGTGCGGCATCTCCATCTTTTCGAGAATGCGCACCTTGTAGGTGCTGACCGTCTTCGCGCTCACGCACAGTGCCTGGGCGATTTCGCCGATGGTTTCCCCGTTGGCGAGGCGCCGGAACACCTCGAACTCGCGGTCGGAGAGCCGCTGGTGCGGCAGGGTGTCGGCCGGCTCGTTCAGGCTTTGCGCAAAGCGCTCGGCCATGGCCATGCTCACGTAGACGCCGCCCGTGGCGACCTTCGTCACGGCGTTCACGAGTTCCGCGCTGGCGCTTTCCTTGGTGAGATAGCCCGAGGCGCCGGCCTTGAACGCGCGCACCGCGTATTGCTGCTCGGCATGCATGGTCAGCACGAGAATGCGCAGCGCTGGCTGTTCGTCCTTGATCTGCTTGATGAGATCCACGCCGCTGCGCCCCGGCATGGAAAGATCGAGCACCAGCACCTTCGCATCGCGCTCGCGCACGAGCGCAAGCGTGGTGGCGCCGTCGCAGCCTTCGCCCACGACTTCGAAATCGTGTGCGTCCTCGAGGATGCGGCGCAGACCGTCACGCACGAGCGCGTGGTCGTCGGCGAGGATCACCTTGATCATGAAGCGGTCTCCTCGGACACGAGGGCATCGATCTCGAATGTGATGGAAATGGCAAAGCCTTCCCCGGGCGCCGTATCGATCTCGACGACTCCGTTGAACATATGCGCGCGCTCGCGAATGCCAAGCAATCCGAATGATTTGTCATGGCGGTCGCGGCGCAGCGGGTCGCCGAGAGCGTCCCGCGCGCCGCGGCCATTGTCGGCGATGCGCAGGGCGCAGTGCTGGCTATCGACTTCGAGTGTCAAGATGACGACGCTTGCTTCGGCGTGGCGCGCGACGTTGGTGAACGCTTCCTGGATGATGCGAAACAGCGCGGAGGCCGCAGCGCTCGAAAACGCCGTGTTGCCGGTGTGGATGTGCCGCTGCACGGTGATGCCATAGCGGCTCGTGAAATCGTTCGCGAGCCATTCGATGGCCGGCACGAGCCCGAGGTCGTCGAGCATGACGGGGCGCAGGTCGGAGGCGATGCGCCGCACCGCCCGTACGGTCGAGTCGATCAGCTTGCTCATGCCGTCGAGGCGCGCGGCGATGTCGTCGCCGACGGCGCCGCCGAGCCGGTGCGCGAGCGTGGAAAGATCGATTTTGAGCGCCGTGAGCTGCTGGCCGAGATCGTCGTGAAGCTCACGGGCGATACGCGTTTTTTCGGCTTCGCGCACGTTCTGCAGGTTGGCCGAGAGTTCGCGTAGTTCTTCGCGCGAGCGCTTGAGCGAGTTCTCCGCGCGCAGCCGTTCCGTGATGTCGCGCAGCATGACCGTATAGAGCTTGCCGGAGGCATCGCGGATCTGCGAAATCGAGGCCTCGACGGGAAATTCCTCGCCATTGGCGCGCAGGCCGAACAGCACGCGCTGCTGGCGGCCCATCTGGCGTTCGGTGACGCCGGTGGCGCCGAACTGGTCGACGTGGCGTGCGTGGGCTCCGCGAAAGCGCTCGGGAATGAAGCGCGAAAGCGGGGAGCCGATCGCTTCCATGGCGGAGAGCCCGAAGACGAACTCGGCGGCGGGATTGAAGATCACGACGCGCTGCGTTTCGTCCACGGTGATGATGGCCTCCATCGACGAACGGATGATGCTCATCATGCGCGCTTCGTTCAGACGCGCTTCGTTCAGGCGAGCATCGGTTTCGGCGGGGTCGGGCACGAGGGCGGGAGCCGCCCGCGCGAGGCGGTATGCGAGCGCGGCACAGAGGGCAGCCGCGACGGCGCCGGCGAGCAGAACGGCTGCGGCGCAGGTGGCCGCGCCCGTGACGAGCGGGCTGCCGTTCGTGCTCGCATCGAGCGTGAGGGTGGCGCCGCCGTACGCGATGGTGTCGCGGTGCTCGAAGCGCGCGCCGGGCGTGACTTCGGCGTCTTCGGTCGGCGCGCTGCGGTAAACCTCGACAGCCGGCTGTCCTGCATGGACGGCTAGCGCGAGATCCGGTTGGGCGGCGAGTATCGGTTCGAAGAGCCGCTGTGCGTCGAGCGACGCAACCGCGAATCCCGCGAGCGGCGGCTGCGCGACGTGCGCAGCCGCCGTCGAGGTGTAGACGGGCAGATAAAGCATCAGGCGAGGCGGGGCGGCATCCGAGGCCGGCTCGGCTGTGAGCCCGGCCTTGCCGGTTTGCACGGCGTAGCGGCGCGCCACCACGCTTGCGATGCTCTGGGCAAACGCATTGCCGGGCGCGGCGGCGGGCCCGGCCCATAGGGGAGCGGAATCGGGCTGCGCGGGCGCCGCGTTTTGCTGTCCTGAGGGTTGCGCAGAGGGCTGCGAAACATAGCCCAAGGCGACGACTGCGAGGCGTGAGTTTTCCAGGTCGGCAGCGGCGACATTGCGCTGCCAGTCTTCGGCGTTGGGGGCTGGGGTTTGCGCGAGCCACCCGCGCGCGCCACGCAGCATGGCTTCGTCGGCGATAAGCGCCTGTTCGACGGTCTCGCGCAGCGCGGACGCGCGGCGGGCAAAGCGCTGTCCGGCGGCGATCTGCCATTGCTGCGCGACAAACGCCGCGACGGCGACCGCGAGCGTCAAAACGACGATGAACGCCAGCACGGATGCCACACCCGGCTGGCGAACCCGGACAAGGAGCGTGCGCGCCGCGCCGTGCGTGATGTTCTCGTGCGGCTTAGCGCCTGTGCTCATGGCAACGGTCCAAAACGAAATTAAGTCTGTATGGAACGGATGCGTGAGCCATGCGTGTGAAGTAGCGACTGCATGTGAGAAAGCCCGATGCACGACATCGCAGGGGCTGCCTGGCACAATTTTACGTGCGGCGCAAACGCGTGTCCCAAAAAACTTGCACGTTGTGCGGCGCAGCGCGCAGTCCCGCCTCGCGGGCTGATGCGCGCCGCTCGGGGAAAGCCCGCTTATGCCACCGGCCGCGTTGCATCGGCGGGTTCGTGGGGTGGGCATGGGCGCGCACGAACGGGGTTCTCGGGAAGTTCGATCGTCTGGCCTTGCTCCGGCACGCAGCAGTCCCAGTGCAGCGTTTCGGCGATGCGCCGGCGCAGCGCGTCGGCCGCCGCAGGCTCCCCGTGCGTCACGAACGTGCGGGTGGGCGGGCACGTCATGCCGGCCAGCCAGCGCAACGTCTCCCGGTAGTCCGCATGCGCGGAGAGTGAGGAAATTGAAGCCACTTCGGCGCGCACACGCACGTAGTCGCCGTGCAGCTTGATGGTCGGTGCGTGCGCTTCCAGCGCCGCGCCGCGCGTGCCGGGCGCCTGGTAGCCCACCAGCGCGATGGTGTTGCGCGGGTCGGGTGCATAGAGGTTCAGGTGATGCAGCACGCGCCCGCCCGTGGCCATGCCGCTGCCCGCGATGATGACCATCGGCCCGTTGCGTGAAGCGATGGCCTTCGAGTCGTCGACGCTGCGCGTCATGAACGCCGCGTGGTCGATGGCGTGCAACTGCGAGATGGTCAGCCGGTGCTCGCGCATGTGGTGGCGATAGAGTTCCGTGACGCTGATCGCCATCGGGCTGTCGAGATAGACCGGAACGTTCGCCATGCGCCCCGCCTCCTTGAGGTGCGCGATGTAGTAAAGCACCTCCTGGGCGCGTCCGACCGCGAAGCAGGGCATCACCACGATCCCGCCGCGCGCGAAGGTGCGCGCGAACATTTCGGCCAGCTCGTTTTCGGGATTGAGGGCGGGGTGAAGCCGGTCCCCATAGGTCGACTCGACCACGAGATAGTCGGCATGCACGGGCGGCACCGGCGCGCGCATGAGCGGGTCGTCGGGGCGTCCGAGGTCGCCGGAGAACGCGAGCACCGTATGCCCGCTGCACAGCACGACGCTCGCGGCGCCGAGGATATGCCCGGCAGGCAGAAAGCGGAAAATCAGATTCTCGCCGAGCGAGACCGGCACATCGAACTCGCGCGGGCCGATGAGCCGCAGCGCCGCCTCGGCGTCTTCGAGCGTATAGAGCGGCTGGGCGGGATGGTGCTTCGAAAAGCCGTGGCGGTTCGCGAACGCGGCGTCCTCCTCCTGCAGGCGGGCGCTGTCGCGCAGCATGACTTCGCACAGGTCGGCGGTGCCCGGCGTGCAATAGACCGGTCCGCGGAATCCATGGCGCACCAGCACCGGCAGATAGCCGCAGTGATCGATATGCGCATGCGTGAGGATGACCGCGTCGAGCGTATCGGCCGGAAATGGCAACGGCTCCCAGTTGCGCAGCCGCAGGTTCTTCGTGCCCTGGAACAACCCGCAGTCGATCAACACCCGCTTGCCTTGCGCTTCCAGCAGGTAGCGCGAGCCCGTGACCGTTTGCGCCGCGCCCAGAAAAGTCAGCTTCATCATGCTCTCCTCGCCATGCACCCATTCAGGGTGCGTCTGGGGTTCATTGGAGCGTACTTCGTTACCACGCAATTGACCTGGATCAGGGCGGAAGCCATTGGCGGGCGAGGGCCTCGCTTGAGCCAGATCAATCTGGCTGGACCGGACGATTCGTACATTGGGGCGTGCGGCTCGCCGTCGCGAGCCGGTATTCCGGGTAGGAGTCCGAGCCATGATTCATGGATCGCGTTTGCGCCGGGCGCTGGTCCCGGTCCTGCTTACGGCACTGCTTGCGGCGTGCGCGACCGATGCGAGCCGCGAGGCCTTCCGTCACACGGAAACCGGCCTGGAGGCCGCACGTGAGCAGGCGGTGATCCATTGCGCGGCGCCCGGCGATTGTGCGCAGGCATGGAGCCACGCACGGGCGTTCGTACAGTTGCATTCGCCCACGCGGATCGAACGGGTCACAGACGAGACGATCGAAACGCGCATGCCGCACGAATTCGGCGTGGCGTATTTCTGGGCGGTACGCGAGACAGCGGCTGATGGAGCTACGACCGTTCGCCTGAAGGGCATGTGCCGGGGCATGTACAGCAGCTTCGACAATGGGCCGGGATGGCTCTACCGCTCCTGCGCGGCGCAGTTGCGCGACACCCAGCTAGAATTCGCGCACGAGGTAGGCGGCGCGCAATGAACGAGTCGGGGCGCGCCGGTTTTGGGGCCGGTTTGAAGCTGGTTTGGCGGCTGGCAAACCCGCGAATGCTCAGGCGCTCAGGACATGACCTCTTCGAGCGGGCGTCGCGGCGTCGCCGCGTCGGGCGTTCCGTGACCGATGCGCAACAGCAGTTGTGGAAAGTACGGGCCCTGCAGCCCCATCAGCGTGCCGAGCCGGGGGCGCAGCTCCGGTACTTCGATGGGCTGGTTCAGATACGAAGTGCACAGACCGTGGAGGGTCGCCAGCAACAACACCCGTTCGAGCGCCTGGCCCGTGGCGAGCCAGGCCTGCGCATTGTCGACGCCGGTCGCGAGACACAGCAGCAGCGGTGACCCGGCCGCCAGATCGCGATGCGTGGCTGCCACGCCGCCGCCGAGATCGAACGTCCGGATCGCCGAGGCCACGAGCGGTTTCGCGAAATCGAGCAGGCCGCCGATTCCGGCCGCGTAGGCCGGCATGCCGTCGCCGGTGCGGCGCGGGTGGATCCATTTCGCGAGCTCGCGCCTGAAGCGCGGATCGGCGAACTGCTGCCGGTCGGCTTCGGCAACGAGGTCGGCGACCGCGTTGCGCGGCTCGCTCGCGCTCACGCAGGCGACCTCGATACCTTCGGCGCGCGCGGCGTCCATCAGGTGCCGCTCGATTGTGGCGTCGACCGCCTCGGACGAGAATGGATGGCGCGTGGTGACCCGCTCGTAAATCGCGCTCACGAGCGGCGACAACTCCGGCGCTGTGGTGCGCTCGCGCAGCAGATGCACCTCGGCGAGCACATCGGGGTCGGTGCTCGACGGGAAAAGGGTGATCGCGTAGCCCATGCCGAGGCTCGCGATCGCCACGCGCAGATTGAAGAGCGCCGCGCCGCAGCTGATGATGAGTTCGCGATCGTACGGGTCCACCACGGGCAGCGCGCGCAACCGGTCCGCGCACAGCATCACGCGATCCGTGTCTAGCACGAAGCGCCAGGGCTGGCTGTTGTGGCTCGACGGTGCAAGCGTCGCATGACGCGCGACGAAGCGCATGGCGAATGCGCGCGTGTCCTCCGGTGCGCTTCGGGGTGCTTCCTGGCAGGCGCTGCCTCTGGCGGCGATTGCGGCTGGATTGTCGAGCATGGTCAGCTCCTGTCGTGAAGACGCGCAGCAGTACGCAAGACGCACCGACGCGCAATGGTGAATCAGTGGGACATCAAGACCGGGACTGTCATGGTTTCGAGCAGGTTGCGCGTCACGCTGCCAAGCACGCGCTCGTGGATGCGCGAATGCGCGTAAGCGCCCGCCACGATCAGGTCGGCGTGCAGGTCGCTCGCCCGGCTCAGCAGCGCCGTGCCCGTCCTGACGCCCGGGTCGCGGGCGCTTTCGTGAAACGATGCGCTGACGTCGTGCAGATCCAGCCATGCCGCGGCATCCGCCGCCTCTTCTTCGGCGCGCATGCGTTTGGTGCCGTGACGCGCGGCGACCACCTCGATCGAGACGCAATTGGCGCGACGCAATAGCGGCAAGGCATCCGAGGCCGCGCGCGCCGCTTCGCGGCCACCGTCCCAGGAGATCAGGATGTTTTGCGCGACGGTCGGGAAAGAGCCGGAATGCGGCACCACGATGGCGGGCCTCGCGGCCGTCATCAGGAGATCGGTGAGGAAGTCGCTGGACAGGTCGATCGCGAGGTCGTCGCGTTCGCGCTGCCCGAGCACGAGCAGGTCGGCGTGACGGGCATGCAGCACCGCGGTCGCGGTGTCGCCGGGTTGCGGCGCGCGCCATTCGACCATGCAGCTCGCACGCGCGCCCGCATCGAGAAACGCTGCTTGCGCTTGCTCGCGGCGTTGCTCCAGCGCAGGCGCGCTGCCCGCTGCCGGCGTGCGCGGATGCGGCATCGGCAGATACAGACCGATGAGGTGCGCGTCGAAGCGCCCTGCCAGATCGAGCGCGAGTGCCAGACGCGCTTCGCGTCGCGCCGAATCGTCGAGATGGACGAGCAGAGTTTTGTAGCCCATGGCGTTTTCCCTGAATATCAATGGCGAGGCTCACACGGCGAAGCGGTCCGCTCAATGCGACATCAGCACCGGTACCGGCATCGAGCCGAGCACTGTCTGCGTCACGCCGCCGAGCAGGAGCTCTTTCCAGCGCGCGTGACCATAGGCGCCCATCACGATCAGATCGCAGCCGGTCTTTGCGGCGCGCGCGAGCAGCGCGTCCGCAACCGTGATCGTCGGCGGCGGATGCAATTCCGTGACGTGCACCTCGAGCCCGTGACGCGCGAGGACGAGGCCGATGTCGGCGCCCGGAATGCGCTCCCGGTCCTTGCGCGAGGGCGTAAAGGTCACGAGCTCGGTTCGCTCGGCTAGGCGCATGAACGGCAACGCGTCATATAGCGCGCGCGTGGCCGACTGGCCCGCATCCCACGCGACCATGACGCGCTCGCCCACCGTGGAGCCGCTGCCCGCATAGGGCACCCACAGGACCGGCCGTCCCGCGCTCAGCGTCACGCGCACCTGCAGCCGGTTGGCGAGCGACACGTCGGGGTTCTCGGGGGCACCTTGACCCAGAACGATCAGGTCTGCGAAGCGGGCGCGCACCAGCAACTCATGCTGTGCGTGATTCGCGGTGCGCCAGTTGCCTTTCAATTCCGCATCGGCGAGGCGGGCGAAGAAGTGATGCTCCAGCGCACGGCGGCGCGCTTCGTGCTCATGCCGGCATTGAGACCAATACTCGGTGTCCAGAATGAATGCGTAGGCCGCCTCGTGCTCCGGCACGACAGGCGCGAACAGTGCGCTGAGATGGGCGCCGTGCCGCTTGGCAACGCGTAGCGCGACATCGAGGCGCGTTCGCGCGCTATCGCTTTCGTCCAGGTGAACCAGGATGTTGCGGTACTCCATGATCGGCGCTCCACGGTGGATGCAACACCGAAGCGGTGTCTCGTGCGGCTCAGTCTAGGCGCCGAAGCCCGGTCGCAATTGACCTGAGTCAATCGTGAGCAGAAGGCGGAACCTACAGTGGGGCCTTGTTCCGGTCGCGCCGAATCGCGGCCGGTCGCCAACCAGCGAGGAGGATGGATCATGCGTAGTGAACGCGTTGCTTTTGTGAGCGGCGGGATGGGCGGTCTGGGCGAGGCGATCAGCCGAAGGCTGCACGATGCGGGCCTGACGGTCGCGGTTTCGCATTCGGAGCACAACGATCACGTGGTCCACTGGCTGGATCGCGAGCGCGCGGCGGGCCGCACGTTCCACGCGTTCGGGATCGACGTGGCGAGCTACGACTCATGCGTCGAGTGCGCGCAGCGGGTCCTGTCGCAACTGGGCGCGGTCGACGTTCTGGTCAACAACGCCGGCATCACGCGCGATGCGAGCTTCCTGAAGCTCGCGAAGCGCGAATGGGATGAAGTGATGCACACGAATCTCGATGGCGTCTTCAATCTCACCCGGCAGTTCCTTCCCGGCATGGTGGAGCGGCGCTTTGGCCGCGTCGTGAACATCAGCTCGGTGAACGGTTCGCGCGGCGCATTCGGTCAGACCAATTACGCGGCGTCCAAGGCCGGCATCCACGGCTTCACGATGTCGCTGGCGCTCGAGGTCGCGAAGCACGGCGTCACGGTGAACACCGTCTCGCCCGGCTATCTAGCGACCGCCATGGTGGAGGCCGTGCCGCAGGACATCATGGAAAAGCGCATCCTCCCGCAGATTCCGCTGGGCCGGCTTGGGCGTCCGGAAGAGGTGGCGTCGCTGATCGCCTACCTTTGCTCCGACGACGGCGCATTCGCGACGGGCGCCAACTTTGCCGTCAACGGCGGAATGCACATGCATTGACCGCAAACGTCTGAAAATCAGCCCCGCGCGCCGGATCGACGCAGTGACGACAAACCGGCGCGCGATCCGCCAGTTGATGCAGATCAGTCGCAAGGCTGCGCCCCATGCGAAGCTCGCAGCGAGGGTCCGTTCGGGACTGGCTTCGATGGAGACGGCGATGAAAACCGATTTGCAGCTCAAGCACGACGTGGAAGCGGAACTGGAGTGGGAGCCAGCGGTCGCGGCTTCGAATATCGGCGTGGAGGTGAAGGACGGCGTCGTGACGCTTGCTGGCCATCTCGCGAGCCTGAGAGAAAAGATCGCGGCGGAGCAGGCGGCGCAGCGCGTGGGCGGTGTGCGCGCGCTGGTGGTCGAGCTGGATGTGCGTTTGCCGGGCGACGATATGCGCACCGATGCGGACATCGCACACATCGTGCGCGAGGTGCTTACTGACCAGTTCAATAAATAGTGCGTATATTGGATCAAGCTGCGTAGCGAACATGCTTCTCCTGAAACAGGTTGCGGATAACATGAGGCTGCTTCTGCCGGCGATGCAG
>NZ_CADIKL010000029.1 GCF_902859945.1 Paraburkholderia caffeinitolerans
TGTGCCGTGGACGCTCCATCACCAGCACCGCGATCACGAGATGCTCAAGCCGGCGTCGCTGTGCAAGCCGATCGAGTATCCGAAGCCCGATGGCAAGCTTACGTTCGATCGCCTGTCTTCGGTGTTTATTTCCAATACGAACCACGAAGAGAACCAGCCCGCGCATTTGACGTTGAAGGATGCGAGCGTGCCGGTGAACGTGAATCTGCGCACCTATGCGGGCCCTGAAGGGCGCTTCTGCCCGGCCGCGGTCTATGAGTTCGTGAAGAACGACGACGGCAGCGACCGCCTGCAGATCAACGCGCAGAACTGCGTGCACTGCAAGACCTGCGATATCAAGGATCCGACGCAGAACATCGTGTGGGTCACGCCCGAGGGTGGCGGCGGGCCGAACTATCCGAACATGTAAGCCCGGAAATCAACAAAGGCGCTCCTCGGAGCGCCTTTGTCGTTTCATGCCGGCGAGGCGCGATCAACTCGCCGCCAATGCCTCCAGCCGCGCCCTCACGCGCGCGGCAATCAGGCGTCGCTGGCCGGGATCTTTGGCGTCGTCACGACGACGTCGCCGTTCTGCGCGCGATGGCGCAGCGCATGGTCGATCAGCACGAGCGCGAGCATCGCCTCGGCGATCGGCGTCGCGCGAATGCCCACGCACGGGTCGTGACGGCCGAAGGTCTCGACCGTGGCCGGATCCCCGGTCTTGTCGATCGAACGGCGCGGCGTGCGGATGCTCGAAGTCGGCTTGATGGCGATCGACACGGTGATGTCCTGCCCCGTCGAAATGCCGCCAAGCACGCCGCCCGCATGATTGCCGTGAAAGCCGCCGGGCGTGAGTTCGTCGCCGTGTTCCGAGCCGCGCTGGGCCACGCTCGCGAAGCCCGCGCCGATCTCGACGCCCTTCACCGCATTGATACCCATCATGGCGTGCGCAATGTCGGCATCGAGGCGGTCGAAGAGCGGCTCGCCCCAGCCCACCGGCACGCCGCTCGCCACCACGTCAATGCGCGCGCCGATCGAGTCGCCGTCCTTGCGCAGGGCGTCCATGTAGGCTTCGAGTTGCGGCACGATGTCGGCGTTCGGCGCGAAGAACGGGTTCTCCGGCACGTGCTTCCAGTCGACAAACGGCACGTCGATCTCGCCGAGCGCGCTCATGAAACCGCGCACTTCCACGCCGAAGCGCTCGCGCAGCCATTTTTTCGCGACGGCGCCGGCCGCCACAGTGGGCGCCGTCAGGCGCGCCGACGAACGGCCGCCGCCGCGATAGTCGCGGATGCCGTACTTCTGCCAATAGGTGTAGTCGGCGTGGCCCGGGCGGAAGGTCTCGACGATGTTGCCGTAGTCCTTGCTGCGCTGGTCGGTGTTGCGGATCAGGAGCGCGATGGGCGTGCCGGTCGTCACGCCCTCGAACACGCCCGAGAGGATCTCGACCTGGTCTGCTTCCTGACGCTGCGTGACGTGACGCGAAGTGCCCGGGCGGCGGCGGTCCAGATCGATCTGGATGTCGGCTTCCGTGAGCGCCATGCCGGGCGGGCAGCCGTCGATGACGCAGCCGATGGCCGGGCCGTGGGATTCGCCGAAGGTGGTGACGGTGAAAAGCGTACCGAGCGTGTTGCCGGACATGGCGGTGGTCCAAAGTAAATCGGGGAATCTAGCATTATGCCAGCCCGCGCGACGACCCGCCCGCGCTGCTTTTCCGCCGCCGGCCCCCGCCCGCCGTGCTACCCGCAGCACTTAGCGCCGCGCGCCCCGCAACTCGGTCACCTGGCGCTGGAGTTCGTCGACCGTCACGTCGCCGGGCACCACCGGCTCGCCTACCGCGAGCGTGAGCCGGCTCGTCAACCCGCGCCGCACTGGCCGCTCTTGGCCCGACGTCCCATGCCGCGAGAACGCGCTGCCCCACAGCCCGCGCAGCGCCATCGGCACGACCGGCGCGGGGTGCCGCTTGAGGATCTCCGTCACGCCGTGGCGGAACGGATTCATCTCGCCGGTCTTCGTGAGCTTGCCTTCGGGAAAGATGCACACGAGCTCGCCATCGGCGAGCGCGGCGGCGCAGTGGTCGTAGGCCGACGCCAGCAGCGCCGCGTCCTCGTGCGCCGGCGCGATCGGGATCGCCTTCGCATGCCGGAACAGCCAGCCGAGCACCGGCGAGCGGAAGATCTGGTGATCCATCACGAAGCGGATCGGCCTCGGGCTCTCGGCCATGATGACCACCGCATCGACATAGCTGACGTGATTGCAGACCAACACCGCGGCGCCCTCGGCGGGAATGCGCTCGGCGTGCACGAGCCGCACGCGATAGACCGTATGCACGAGCACCCATGCCACGAAGCGCAGCAGAAACTCGGGCACGAGCGTGTAGATGTACGCGGCCACGACGATATTGAGCAGCGCGGTCGTGAGAAAAATGCCCGCAATGCCCACGCCCGCGGCAGTGAGCGCCATCGCCATGAGCGCCGAGACGATCATGAAAAGCGAGTTGAGAATATTGTTCGCGGCAATGATGCGCGCGCGATGGCTGGGCGCGCTGCGGCTCTGAATCAGCGCGTAGAGCGGCACGCTATAGAAGCCGCCGAACATCGCGAGCAGGAACAGGTCGGCCAGCACGCGCCAGTGCGCGAGCGTGCGCACGAACTCGCCCACCGAAAGCAGATGGGGCGCGGCGGGCAGCGCATGGCTCGCGAAAAAGAGATCGATGCCGAACACGCTCATGCCGATCGAGCCAAGCGGCACGAGGCCGATCTCGATGCGCCCGCGCGATAGCCGCTCGCACAGCATCGACCCCGTGCCGATGCCCAGCGAGAACATGGCGAGCAGCAGGGTTACGACATCGGGATCGGCGGACAGCACGTCCTTCGCGAAGTTGAAGAACGACGCGAGAAAGGTCGCGCCGACGAACCACAGCCACGAAATCCCAAGCAGGCTCAGAAACACGGTGCGGTTGCCGTGCGCAAGACGCAAGTTCCGCCAGGTCTCGGAAAACGGGTTCCAGTTGATGCGCAGATCCGGCTGCGACGGCGCGCAGGGCGGCACGAACGCGCTGGCCACGCGGCCGATCAACGCAATGCCGATGCACAGGCCACCGAGCCACCAGGCGCCCGCCGGCGTCCCGGCCGGGACCGTGGCGGATGCAGCGTTCGTTGCCACATCGGACGCCGCATCGGACGCGCCAATGCCCGCCATGAGCCCGCCCATGATCGTTCCGATCAGGATCGCCACGAAGGTGCCCATCTCCACGAGCCCATTACCGCCGACGAGTTCGTCATCCGCGAGCTTTTGCGGCAGATACGCATATTTGATGGGCCCGAACACGGTGGAGTGCACGCCCATCAGGAACGTGCACAGGTAAAGCAGCGGCGCGCTGTGCATCCAGAAACCCGTCGCGCCGATCAGCATCACCACGATCTCGAAGGTCTTGACCCAGCGCGTGAGCACGGCCTTGTCGAATTTGTCGGCGATCTGTCCCGAGGTGGCCGAAAAGAGCACGAACGGCGCGATGAAGATCGCCGAGATCAGGAACGCCACCGTTTTCGGATCGACGCCCGAAAAACGCGCCGCCTGATAAGTCACGAGCGACGTGAAGCCGATCTTGAAGACGTTGTCGTTCATCGCGCCGAGAAACTGCGTCCAGAAGAACGGGGCAAAACGGCGCTGGCGCAGCAGTGCGAACTGCGAGCCATGGCCGCTCGGTTCGCTTGCTGCGCGCTGCGCGACGGGCATCGGACTTTCGCTCATCGAATAGGATTCATGCTGTAGGAATAGGAGGCCCAGACGCGAAAAAGCGCGCTGGACGCGCGCTTTTCAAGCGGATTCGTGGGGGGATCGCGCGCGCGTATGAGTCAATGCGCGGCGCCGCGATCAACGTCCCGAATGCTGTTCTTCCTCGGGCCAGTCGCGAATATAAGCCTTGAGCAGCTTGTTTTCGAAGCCCTGCGCCTCCACCACCGCCTTCGCAACGTCGTAGAACGAGATCACGCCCATCAGCGAGCGGCTGTCCATGACGGGCAGATAGCGCACGTGATGCTCGAGCATCATGCGGCGCACTTCGTCGACGTCGGTTTCGGGCGTGCACGTGATGGGATGGTCGTCCATGACCTTGCGGATCGTGGTGGTGCCGACGCCGCCGCCATTCGCGCTCACCGTCATGATGATCTCGCGGAACGTGAGCATCCCAACCAGGTCGCCATACTCCATGACGACGAGCGAGCCGATATCGTGCTCGGCCATGGTATTCACCGCTTCGTGCAGCGACGTGTCCGGCGTAACGGTGTAGAGCGTATTGCCCTTGACCTTGAGAATGTCGCTCACGCGCATGATGTGTCTCCTATGCCGAAGAGGCCTGGCCATACCGCGCCGGGCCTCATTCCTTGCAAAAAATATTGGGGGCAGTGCCGAAAAGAATAGTTACTTCGTTTCGATGCTATCGGAAAGGCCCACAAAAGGAAAGCTACGGGAAAGGCGCAATCCCTGCGCCCGGCAAGCCGGCACGCCCTCGCCGCCCGCCCCCGCGAGCGCAGGCCGGTGTTACGATGCCAGCACCTTTCACCCGACGCCGGTTCGCGCCGGCCGTGCTGCCACGATGTCCGACCCACGCTTCGACACGCTCGCGCTGCATGCCGGCGCCGCGCCCGACCCAGTCACCGGCGCCCGCGCGACGCCGATTTATCAGACCACGTCGTTCACGTTCCGCGACACCGACCACGCGGCGGCGCTCTTCAACATGGAGCGCGCGGGCCACGTGTACTCGCGCATCTCGAACCCCACGGTCGCCGTGTTCGAAGAGCGCGTGGCCGCGCTCGAGGGCGGCGCGGGCGCGATCGGCACCGCGAGCGGCCAGGCGGCGCTGCATCTGGCGATCGCCACGCTGATGGGCGCGGGCTCGCATATCGTGGCGTCCACCGCGCTCTACGGCGGCTCGCACAACCTGCTCGACTACACGCTGCGCCGCTTCGGCATCGCCACGACCTTCGTGAAGCCCGGCGACCTGGACGCCTGGCGCGCGGCCCTGCGGCCCGAAACGCGCCTGCTGTTCGGCGAAACGCTCGGCAACCCGGGGCTCGACGTGCTCGACATCGCCGGCGTCGCGCAGATCGCGCACGAGCATCGCGTGCCGTTGCTCGTCGATTCGACCTTCACCACGCCGTATCTGCTGCGCCCGTTCGAGCACGGCGCCGATTTCGTCTACCACTCGGCCACGAAATTCCTGGGCGGCCACGGCACGACCATCGGCGGCGTGCTGGTGGACGGCGGCACCTTCGACTTCGACGCCTCGGGCCGCTTCCCCGAACTCACCGAGCCTTATGCGGGCTTTCACGGCATGGTGTTCAGTGAAGAGAGCAGCGTCGCGCCGTTCCTGCTGCGCGCGCGCCGCGAAGGCCTGCGCGACTTCGGCGCGTGCCTGCATCCGCAGGCCGCGTGGCAACTGCTGCAGGGCATCGAGACACTGCCGCTGCGCATGGAACGGCATGTGGCGAACACGCGGCGCATCGTCGAATTTCTCGATGCGCACGAAGCCGTGCAGTCGGTGGCCTATCCCGAGTTGCCCGGGCATCCCGACCACGCGCTAGCCCAACGCCTGCTGCCGCGCGGCGCGGGCGCCGTATTCAGCTTCGATCTGGCGGGAGGCCGCGAGGCCGGCAAGCGCTTCATCGAGTCGCTGTCGCTCTTCTCGCATCTCGCGAACGTGGGCGACGCGCGCTCTCTCGTCATCCACCCCGCCTCCACCACGCACTTCCGCATGGACGAGACCGCGCTCGCGGCCGCCGGCATCGGCGCGGGCACCATCCGCCTCTCGATCGGCCTCGAAGACCCCGACGACCTGATCGACGACCTCAAGCGCGCGCTCAAAGTGTCACAAAAAGCGTCGCAGAAAGCCGCCCCGGCCGCAGCGGGCAAGGAGGCGTCGTGATTATCGACGTCGCAGGGCAAGCCGCTTACGCCTACACGGGCGGGCGCGCATTCGACCCGGCCCGGCCCGTGGCGGTGTTCGTCCACGGGGCCCAGCACGAACACAGCGTGTGGGCGCTGCAATCGCGCTATTTCGCCCACCACGGCTTCAGCGTGCTGGCCGTCGATCTTCCGGGCCATATGCGCAGCACGGGGCCGGCGCTCACCAGCATCGGCGCGCTCGCCGACTGGCTCGGCGCCCTGCTCGCAGCGCTCAAGGTCGAGAAGGCGTTCGTCGCCGGACACAGCATGGGCTCGCTGGTCGCGCTCGAATTTGCCGCGCGTCATCCGGAGCGCGCCTCGGCCATTGCGCTGCTCGCTACCGCCGTGCCGATGGCCGTGTCCCCCGCGCTGCTTGAAGCCGCGCGCGAGCGCGAACCGGAAGCCATCGCGCTCGTGAACGCGTGGTCGCATTCGACGCTCGCGGCCAAGCCTTCGAGCCCCGGCCCCGGCTTCTGGCTGCGCGGCATGAACCAGCGGCTGATGGAGCGCGTCTCGGCGCGCGGCGCGCCGCAGCTCTTTCACGCCGACTTTGCGGCCTGCAACGCCTACGCGGATGGGCTCACGAGCGCGGCCAAGGTACGCTGCCCAGTGCGCCTGATCGTCGGCAAGCGCGACATGATGACCCCGCCGCGCGCGGCAAGCGCGCTCGCCAGCGCACTCGCGCAGGCGGGTGCACCCGTCGATACGGTGACGCTGGACGCCGGACACGCATTGATGACCGAGCAGCCCGACGCGACGCTCGACGCGCTCTTCGCCTTTGCGATGCAGCATGGGCCACGGGTGGGGAACGGCTAGTCGGACTGCGCGGACCGCGCGGACTGCGGCCGGTCCTGGTTGCACGACCGTGCGGATCGCCGCAGAATGACCGGATGAGCGACCCTTGGCGCAGCGGCACGCAACGCGCAAAGGAGGAGACGATGATGAGCCATCCCACCGATACCGGGCACTTCGCGAATTTCGCGCAGTTCTATCCGTTCTATCTGAGCGAACACAGCAACCTCATGTCGCGGCGGCTGCATTTCATCGGCTCGCTGGGGGTGATCGGCTGCCTCTCCATGGCGATCGCCACGGGCAACTGGCTCTGGCTGCCCGCCGCCGTGGTGTGCGGCTACGGGTTCGCCTGGATCGGCCACTTCATGTTCGAGAAGAACCGCCCGGCCACGTTCCGGCATCCCATCTACAGCCTGATGGGCGACTGGGTCATGTTCTCGGATATTTGCCGCGGAAAAATTTCGATCTAGCGGCGCGCGTGCTTGCCCGCGGTTCTTTCCCGAAGCGCCCTCAACTTCAAGCCGCCGGGTGCGGCAACCCAGCCTGGTCCGCGCCAGCCTCGGCAATGCGGACCAGCTCGCGCCGCGCAGCCAACAGCGAAGCGAGCGAGATCGAAAGCTTGTCGTTGTCCAGCGCGCTGATCAGCGTCGTGGCATCGATATCACTCGATTTGAGCTGATACGCGAGTTCCTTGCGATCGACCACGAAGCGCGCGTAAATGCGCTCCACCGAGATTCGCGCGGGGTTCGCGATCAACACGTAATGCGGCTTCTCGCCGTCCTTTTCCAGCCGGCCGATCAATTCGTCCTCCTCCAGATCCGTCACGAGCCGCGTGACGGTGGCAAGGTCGCGCCGCAGCAGTTGCGCGAGCTGCTCGGTGGTGCTGCCCGGCTGGCCCACGTCGCGCGCCTCCGCCAGTCCCGCGAGCAATTCGAGCGCATCCAGCAGATCGCTGCCGGGAAAGCGCGGCCGGTTGAAACGTCCGGTGCGGATCTCAGGCAGCGCCGACGTGATCATCGCGCCCACGAGCGTGATGAACCAGCTCAGATACATCCATAGCAGGAACATCGGCGCCGCCGCGAACGCGCCATACACCGCCGTGTAGGTGGGGATGCGCCGCACGTAAAGGCCGAAGCCGCGCTTGGCCAGCTCGAACGCGATGGCCGCCGCGACGCCGCCCACCACCGCGTCGCGCCACTCCACACGGCAATTCGGCAGATAGACGTAGAGCATCGTGAACGCGAGCGCCGTAAGCGGCAGCGACGCGCCGATGAGCAGCCAGTCGAACACCATCGAGACGTGCTGCTCGGTGGCGAGCGCGACCGAACGCGTGAACAGGTACGACGAAAGCGACAGACTCACGCCGATCAGGATCGGCGCGAGCGTGAGGATCGCCCAGTACACCAGCACGCGCTGCGCGAACGGCCGCGCCTTGCGCACGCGCCAGATCAGGTTGAACGCCGACTCGACCGTCATCATCGTCATGACCGAAGTGACGAACAGCACGATCATGCCCATCGTCGTGAGGCCCTTGGCCTTCGACGCGAACTGATTGAGGTACATGAAGATCTGGCTGTTGATCTGCGCCGGCATCAGGTGGTCGGCGAGAAAGTCCTGCAGCGAATTCTGGAACGTCGCGAAGATCGGAAACGCGGTGAAGAGCGCGAACGCCACCGTGGCAAGCGGCACGATCGAGAGCAGGGTCGTGAACGTAAGGCTGCCCGCCACCTGCGGAATGCGGTCTTCGCGGCTTCGCCGCGCGGCGAAGCGCGCGAGCCGCTTCACGATATCCAGATCGATTCGTAATCTCGACAACACGTCCATTGGCCTTGCCTTTTCCAGACAGCGCACCGCATTTTGCGAAAACCCGGCGAAAAAACAGCGAAAAACTGGCTGAAAACTCGCGGCTAACCCAGCCCCTATAATATCCCGTCCACCGACGAGGCCCGATGAAACCGATTCTTGTGCTCTATTACAGCCGCCATGGCGCGACCCATGAACTGGCGCGCGCCATCGCTCAGGGCATCGACAGCGTGCCGGGCGCCGAAGCACGCGTGCGCACCGTGCCGCCCGTGTCCACGGTCTGCGAGTCCACCGCGCCCGACATTCCCGACGACGGCCCGCCCTATGTGGAATTGCGCGATCTCGAGGAATGCGCGGGCCTCGCGCTCGGCTCGCCCACGCGCTTTGGCAACATGGCCGCCCCGCTCAAGTATTTCCTCGACGGCACCACGCCGCAATGGCTCTCGGGCGCGCTCGCGGGCAAGCCCGCCTGCGTCTTCACGTCGACCGGCAGCCTGCACGGCGGACAGGAAAGCACACTGCTCTCGATGATGCTGCCGCTGCTTCACCACGGCATGCTGCTCGTCGGCATTCCGTACACCGAAAGCGCGCTCACTTCGACGCAAAGTGGTGGCACACCCTACGGCGCATCGCATCATGCGCGCGCCGACGGCCGCGGCCACGGTCTCACCGCCGACGAAAAAGCGCTCGCCGTGGCGCTCGGCGTGCGGCTCGCGCGAGCGGCGCTCGCGCTGTTGCAAGGCGAGCGGCCATGAATAGCGGCTCACGCGCAACCGGCGCACCAGCCGCGCTCGGCGCGTTCATCACACTCGCTGCGCTCACGCTGCTGTGCCTCGCGTGGGAGTGGAAACTCGCGCCACTGCGCCCCGGCGGCAGCGCACTGGTGCTCAAGGCGCTGCCGCTTGCCGCCGCGCTGCCTGGCGTGTTGCGGCGTCGTCTTTACACGCTGCAATGGGCGTCGATGCTGGTGCTGCTCTACTTCGCCGAGGGCATCGTGCGCGGCTTGACCGACCCTGCGCCCGGCAACCTGCTCGGCTGGATCGAGGTTGCGCTCGCCCTCGGGTTCTTCGGCTGCGCGCTCACGTATGTCGCGCCCTTCAAGCGCGCCGCACGGCGCGCCAAGCGGGAACGCGCGTAAATACACACAGCGTGCGTCAGTGCGCACACCCAGCGGCCCCCTGCCCGCACCTTGACCATCCGGTCCCCTGGCGTGTCACACTAACCTTTTAGCCAGAACCGTATGCCGGCCGTCGAGCGCGGGGCGCGCCCAGCGCCCCATCGCCACCTCCCGGCCCCGGAGACAACCCGCCCGCCATGACCCCAAGCAACGCACTCGCCCCGCAAGCCTTCCTTGATGCCTGCGCCAGCGCCATCGGCGCGCAGCACGTACTGACCGACGCCCACGACACCGCGCCCTACCTCGCCGATTGGCGCAAGCGCTACGAAGGCGCCGCGTGCGCTGTGCTGTGTCCCGCAAGCGCCGACGAAGTCGCCGCCGTCGTCAAGCTCGCACACGAACATCGCATCGCGCTCGTGCCGCAGGGTGGCAATACCGGCCTCGCGGGCGGCGCAACGCCCGACACGAGCGGCCGCCAGGCCGTGCTCAGCCTGCGCCGCCTGAACCGCGTGCGCGAGATCGACACCCACAACAACACGATCACCGTCGAAGCGGGCGTGATCCTCGCCGAGGTCCAGGCGCGCGCCGCCGAGGCCGGACGCCTCTTTCCGCTCTCGCTCGCCGCCGAGGGCAGCTGCACGATCGGCGGCAATCTCTCGACCAACGCGGGCGGCACCGCCGTGCTGCGCTACGGCAACACGCGCGAGTTGTGCCTCGGCCTCGAAGTGGTGACGCCGCAAGGCGAACTCTGGGACGGCCTGCGCGGCCTGCGCAAGGACAACACGGGCTACGATCTGCGCGATCTTTTTATCGGTGCGGAAGGCACGCTCGGCATCATCACGGCCGCCGTCATGAAGCTGCATCCGCAACCGGCCGCGCGCGTTACGGCGCTCGCGGGACTCGCCTCCGCACATGCCGCGCTCGACTTTCTCGCGCTCGCGCAGCGCTTTGCCGGGCCGCTCCTCACCGGCTTCGAGCTGATGTCGGACTTCTGCATGCAACTGGTCGGCCGGCATTTTCCGCAGTTGCGCTACCCGTTCCAGCAGCGCCACGCGCAGGTCGTGCTGCTCGAACTCTCCGACAACGAAAGCGAGGCACACGGCCGCGAACTCTTCGAGCGTCTGATGGAAGCGGCGCTCGAAGAAGGCCTCGTGGAAGACGCCGTGGTTGCGGAAAGCCTCGCGCAATCGCAGGCGTTCTGGAATATCCGCGAGCACATTCCGCTCGCGCAAGCGCAGGAAGGGCTGAACGTGAAGCACGACATCGGCGTGCCGATTTCGCGCATCGGCCATTTCATCGAGGAAACCGACGCCGAAATCGCGCGCACGGTACCCGGCGCGCGCATGGTCACGTTCGGCCATCTCGGCGACGGCAATCTGCACTACAACGTGCAGGCGCCCGAAGGCGGCGACCCGAAGCGTTTCCTTGCGGAAAACGAGCCGACGCTGAACCGCATCGTCTACGACAGCGTCGCGCGCCATCGCGGCACAATCAGCGCGGAGCACGGCCTCGGCCAATTGAAGGCCGATGAGAACGCGCACTACAAGAGCGATGTCGAACTCGCACTGATGCGCGCCGTGAAAACCGCGCTCGACCCGCTGAATCTGATGAATCCGGGCAAGGTCATCCGCTGAGCGTGACTGCCGTGCTGAACACCGAGGGAGGCGAAGTGAAAGTTCGTGTGCTATCCGACCTGCATCTGGAAAACGACGAGCCGGACACGATCCCGCACGCACAGGCCGATCTCGTCGTGCTCGCGGGCGACATCCACAATCATGGGCTGGGCTTGCGCTGGGCCGCCGAGACGTTCGACCCGCAGGTGCCCGTAATCTACGTGCCGGGCAATCACGAGTACTACGACGGGGAATTCGGCGCGCTCGAAGCGGCCATGTGCGACGCCGCCGCGACGCTCGACAATGTGCACTTCCTGAACAACGGGACGTACGTCGATCCGGCGGGCCGCTTTCGGGTGCTCGGCACGACGCTATGGGCGGATTTCGCGTTGTTCGGCGCCGACGAAGCCGCGCTCGAAGCGGCAATCGAGGCGGCGAAGCGCGTGATGCTCGACTTTCGCGGGCTGATTCAGGTGTCGTGGCCCGCGAGCCCCGAGGCCGCCGCGCGCGATTTCACGCCCGCGGACTCGCTCGCGCTGCACGCGCACGCGCGGGCCTGGCTCGAAGCGGAGCTGGCGAAGCCGTTTGCGGGCAGGACGATCGTCGTCACGCATCACGCGCCGCATCGGCTAAGCCTCGCGGCGCGCTACGCGGACGATCTGGTCTCGGCGGGATTCGTGAACGATCTGGGCGCGCTGGTGGGCGCACCGGCCGCGCTCTGGATACACGGCCATACGCACACCTGCTTCGACTACACGGTCAACGACACGCGCGTGGTGTGCAACCCGCGCGGCTATCGCGACCGGCGCACCGGCCAGCCGGAGAATCCGGCCTTCGCATGGGACAAAGTGGTGGAGATCTGAGCGCGGCTCAGCGCGGGTCGCGCATGCGCTGCGCGCGCAGCGTAATGGGTTGAAGCTGCGCGCGGCGCATGCGCAGCAAGTCGCGTGACGCGGCGATGCCGATCAGGCCCATCATCACGGCGATGCCGATCATCATATGCACATCCATGGAAAACCTCGGGTTCTGGCGGATTGACGTTTCAGTTCCGCTACCTTAGCAAGCCGCCGCGACGACGTGCGTAAGGAAGTGTTGCCATCTCCCGAAGCTGTAACAGGCTGTCACGAAGGCTGTCGCCACACGCCGTCAGCGCGCCCGCTTCCAGTCCTGGCTCCCGGTCGATTCAGGTCCGCGCGAACTGCCGCAGCTCGGTCTGGTCTTCCGCCATCGTCGCGGGCAGGCTCTCGCGCAACAGTTCGACCCACGTGCGAATCTTCGCGTCGAGATACTGACGCGACGGATACATCGCATAAACATTCATCTCCTGCGACTTGTATTCGGGCAGGATCCACACGAGCTCGCCGCTGCGCAGCCCGCCGATGGCCGAATAGATCGGCAAGAGCCCGACCCCCATGCCCTCGCGCACCGCCACGGCCGCCGCTTCGGCGACATTGACCTGGAACGGGGCCGCGCCGAGGTCGATCGTCTCTTCTCCCTCCGGGCCGGTGAACTGCCACTGCGACGCCGGGAATACCGGCGTCACCATCTGCAGGCAGCGATGATTCGCGAGGTCGCGCGGCGTTTGCGGCACGCCGTGGCGCTCCAGGTAGGCCGGCGACGCGCATGCAATGCTGAACGCACTCGTCAGGCGCTGCGAGACGAAACCCGAATCGGGCAGATCGGTGGCCAGCACCAGCGCGACGTCGTAGCCCTCGTCGAGGATATCGGGCATGCGCTGCGCAAGCGTGAGGTCCACCTGCACCTCCGGATACAGCTGCTGATACCGCCCCACCGCGGGCACCACATAGTGCTGGCCGAAGCTGGTCATCGCGTGAACCTTGAGCCGGCCCGAGGGACGCGCGTGCGCGTCGCCGGCTTCGGCCTCCGCCTGGTCCACATAGGCCAGGATCTGCTCGCAACGCTGGAGATAGCGCTCGCCGGCCTCCGTAAGCGCGATGCGGCGCGTCGTGCGATTCAGGAGCCGCGTGCGCAAATGCGCCTCCAGATCGGAGACCGCGCGCGACGCGTAGGCCGTCGTCGTATTCAGATGCTGGGCGGCGCCAGTGAAGCTGCCGGCTTCGACCACCCGCATGAATACCCGCATGTTCTGAAGCGTATCCATAACAATCCTTAAGCTAACGGGAGAATTGTTACATATCTAGCAAAATCGATTGTCTCAAATCACGTAAGAATGCCTTGCATCCTTACTGGTTATTCGCCAATCAAGCAAAAAATATAATGCGGTACGTCAAACTATGCATCGAAAAGGAGTAAATCGTGCAGTCTCCGGTACCGAAAGGACTAGCCGCACTCACGGTTCTTACGTTCTCGTTGATAATCGCGGGCTGCGCCAGTACCGGGGGCATCGCACCGCAAGCGAAGCACACGGACGCGGCCCAACTGGACGCGGGCTCGGCCATCCGCGCCGCCAACACGGACGCGCAATGGCCCGCCAGCAACTGGTGGCGCGCCTATAACGACCCGCAGCTCAATGCGTGGATCGAAGACTCGATCGCGGGCAATCCGTCGCTCGCCGCCGCCCAGGCGCGCGTGCGCGAGGCGCGCTCGATGGCCGGCGTCGCGCAAGCAGGGCTCCTGCCGCAAATCAACGGCAGCATGTCGGTGCAGCGCCAGCAATGGGCCGACAACGTCTTCTACGGGCCCGGCCCGCTGGCCGGCGCCAATACGTGGAACAACACGGCCACGCTCGGCCTCTCATACCACCTCGACCTCTGGGGCCAGGACAAGAACGCCGCCGAGCGCGCGCTCGACATGGCGCACGCCACGGCCGCCGATGCGCGCGCCGCACAGCTCGAACTCGAAGTGAACGTGACGCGCGCGTACATCGATCTTTCGATGAACTACGCGTTGCTCGACATCGCCAAGCAGACGCTCGCCGAGCAGCAGAAGATCCTCACGCTCGCGCAAAAGCGCCTCGCGGGCGGCATCGGCACGCAGCTCGAAGTGAGCCAGGCCGAAACGCCGCTGCCCGAGTACGAACGCCAGATCGACGCACTCGAAGAAAACATCGCGCTCGGCAAGAACCAGCTTGCCGCGCTCGCGGGCAAGGGCCCCGGCGCGGGCGAATCGATCACGCGCCCGACGCTCTCGCTCGCCGCTCCGGCGGGCCTGCCCTCGGCGCTGCCGGCCGAGCTGATCGGCCATCGCCCCGATGTGGTCGCGGCGCGCTGGACCGTCGCGGCGCAGGCGCGCGGCATCGACGTCGCAAAGGCCCAGTTCTACCCGAACATCGATCTGCTCGTCTCGATGGGCGGCTATGCGGCGGGCGGTCCGCTATTCCAGTTCCTCAAGTCGATGAGCGGCAGCTACGCGGGCGGCGCCGCGCTTTCACTGCCGATCTTCGACGGCGGGCGCCTGCGCGCGCAGCTCGGCGCCCAATCGGCGGCCTATGACATCGCCGTCGAGCAGTACAACCAGACGCTTGTAACCTCGCTCAAGCAGATCGCCGACCAGGTCGTGCGCATGCGCTCACTCGCCACCCAGGAAGACGACGCGCATCGCTCGGTCGCGGCCGCACAGCGCAACTACGACCTCTCGGAAACCGGCTTTCGCCGCGGGCTCAGCGACTACGTCAACGTGCTGATCGCGCAGACGCAGTTGCTGCGCGCGCAGGAAGGCGTCGCGCACATCCAGGCCGCGCGCCTCGCCGCCCACGCAACGCTGGTGGCGTCGCTCGGCGGCGGCATGATCGATCCGGCAGGCGGTCCTGCGGCGGGCGGGCCGACGCAAGCCGAGCAGTTGCCCGCGCACGGCAAGAAGACGCGCGACGTGCCGCTCATGCCTGCAGCGCTGTTTGCGCCGAAGCTGCCAGACGTGGATACGGCCCATGCGGCCGATTCAACCACCGCGCACTGAGGCCCGCGAAGATGCCAGCGTCCTCCCGCACTTCCACGCAAGCCGGCGGCCCGCGCGCTTCCCAGGCGCGCCAGGCGTTCGCCGACTGGGCGCGCACCGACGGCCTCGTCTGGCTCTACATCTTCAAGGCGATTGCCGCAGCGCTGCTCGCGCTCGGCGTGGCAATGAAGCTCGACTTGCCCTCGCCGCGCACCGCCATGACCACGGTGTTTATCGTGATGCAGCCGCAAAGCGGCCCCGTGTTCGCGAAAAGCTTCTACCGGATCTGCGGCACGCTGGTCGGCCTCGTGGTCATGCTCGCGCTGATCGGCGTGTTCGCCCAGCAGCCCGAGCTCTTCATCGCCAGCACCGCGCTCTGGGTCGGCATCTGCACGGCGGGCGCCGCGCGCAACCGCAACTTCCGCTCGTACGGCTTCGTGCTCGCGGGCTATACGGCCGCGCTGATCGGCATTCCAGCCTCGCAGCATCCCGACGGCGCGTTCATGTCCGCGATGACGCGCGTGGCCGAAATCTCGCTCGGCATCATCGCGTCGGGCTTCGTGAGCGCCGTGGTGTTTCCGCAGTACACGGGCGAACTGCTGCGCGCCACGGTGCGCCAGCGCTTTTCGTCGTTTGTCGACTATGTGTCGGCGTCGCTGGGCGGGAAAGTCGAGCGCTCGCGGATCGAAGCGACCAACGCGCGCTTCGTGGCCGACATCGTCGGCTTCGAGGCGAGCCGCAGCACGGCCGTGTTCGAATCGCCCGACGCGCGCATGCGCGCGGGGCGGCTGGCGCGCCTGAACACCGAGTTCATGACGGTCTCGACGCGCTTTCACGCGCTGCATCAGTTGATGAACCGCCTGCGCGAGAGCGGCTCGACTGTCACCGTCGACGCGCTCGAGCCGTATTTCCGCGAAATCGCGCCGCTGTTCGACAAAGCCGGCGAGCCGGTGCTCAGCGCCGCCGATGCGGTTCACGCGGCCGCACAGCTCGAGAACTACCGCGCGACGCTGCCCAAGCGCGTGCGCGAAACGCGCGTGCAGCTCGAAGCCGATCTGGACCAGCAAGGCAAAAACGCTGACACGCGCGCCGCGCGCCTGCTCGACTTCGACACAGCCACCGAGCTCTTCTACCGCTTCGTGCACGAGATGAACGAATACACGGCGACCTACGCCTCGCTCGCCGTCGACACGCACTCGCGCGAAAAATGGGTCGCGCGCTACGTGCCCAAGACCAATCTGGTCGCGGCCGCCGTGGCGGGCCTGCGCGCGGCCATCGTGATGGGCCTGCTCGCCGCGTTCTGGATCGCCAGCGCGTGGCCGAGCGGCGCGAATCTCGTGCTCACCGCCGCGGCCACCTGCGCGCTGGCGTCCGCCTCGCCCCAGCCCGCGCGCATGTCGAGCCAGATGGCGGGCGGCACGATGCTCGCGTCGGTGGTCGGCATGTTCCTCACGTTTGGCGTGTTTCCGCACATCGACGGTTTTCCGATGCTGTGCGTCGCGCTCGCGCCCGCGCTCGCGCTCGGCGTGTTCCTCACGACCCGCCCGGCGTATATGGGCTACGGCATGGGCTACTGCATCTTCTTGTGCTTCCTCGTGGGCCCGGACAACGTCGTGCAGTACAACCCGGCCGGCTACATGAACGACGCGCTGTCGCTCGTCATGTCGATGATCGTCACGGCGGCCGCGTTCGTGGTGCTTCTGCCGCCATCCGCGCCGTGGTTGCGCAAGCGCCTGCTCGCCAATCTGCGCGGCCAGGCCGTGCACGCGTGCCGCGCGCGCTGGCTCGGTTCGAGCGGCCTCGCGGGTCTGCGCAACCGCTTCGAAAGCGGCGCGCGCGATCTGATGTTCCAGCTGCAAGCGCTCGCGGGCAACGACGAAGCGTTGCGCCACGACACGCTGCGCTGGATGTTCGCGACGCTCGAGATCGGCAATGCCGCGCTCGATCTGCGTGAGGAACTGGCCGCCGTGGCGGAGCGCGCGCCGTGGCGCGACGCCGCCGAGGCCACGCTCAAGGCCGTGAGCGCAGTGTTCGAGCGCCCCGACGCGAACCGCCACGCCACCGCGCTCGCCGTAACCGGTGCAGCCATCGCGGCCTGCCAGGGCGTGCTCGAACAAATCGTGCAAGACAACGCGCCGCGCGAAACGCGCCATCGGCTGCAGCGCATCCTGAGCCATCTGCATTTCATCCGCACCGCGCTCATCGATCCGCAATCGCCGTTCGCCGCGTATGTGAATCACCCCGTGAACCAACCCGCCCCCGCGCAAGGAGCAAACCATGCCGCGTGACGTCGCGTTTCTCGACGCCTACCTTCCCGCGATCGTCCTGCTCTTCATCCTGGGCGCGGCGCTCACGTGGGTGCTCGATTCCGTGCTGGCCCGAACCGGCCTCTACCGGATCGTGTGGCACCCCTCTCTCTTTCGCGTGAGCCTGCTCGTGGTCGTGTGCTGCGTGCTGGGGCTCGCGTTTTATCGATGAACTCGCTGAACAACGCCGAACCGGATTCAAACGAATCATGACTATCCGAAACATCATTGGCTTTATCGCGACGGCGCTCATTTTCGTCGTCGCCATTCTGGTCGGGCGCGTCCTGTGGGTGCACTACATGGACGAACCCTGGACCCGCGACGGCCGCGTGCGCGCCGAAGTGGTGAACATCGCGCCCGACGTCTCGGGCGCCGTGGTCGAGCTGCCCGTGCGCGACAACCAGTTCGTGCACAAGGGCGACCTGCTCATGCAGATCGACCCGTCGCACTACCAGATTGCCGTGGAGCAGGCGCAAGCCGCCGTGGCCGCGCGCAAGGCCGAACTCACCATGAAACAGGACGACGCCCGCCGCCGCGCCGACATGGACAGCCAAGTCGTCTCGCAGGAAAGCCGCGAGAACGCCTCGCACACCGCGAGCTCGGCGCAGGCGCAGTACCAGCAGGCGCTCGCCGCGCTCGACGCCGCGAAACTCAACCTCGAGCGCACGCGCGTGGTCTCGCCGGTGGACGGCTACATCACCAACCTCCAGGTGTTCCGGGGCGACTACGCGAACGCGGGCCAAGCGCGGCTCGCGGTGGTGGACAGCCACTCGTTCTGGGTCTACGGCTATTTCGAGGAAACCAAGCTGCCGCGCGTGAAGGTGGGCAACAAGGCCGACATCAAGCTGATGAGCGGCGGCACGCTCGAAGGCCATGTGGAAAGCATCTCGCGCGGCATCTACGACCGCGACAATCCGCAAAGCCGCGAACTGCTCGCCGACGTGAACCCCACCTTCAACTGGGTGCGGCTCGCGCAGCGTGTGCCGGTGCGCATCCACATCGACAAGGTGCCGGACGACATGACGCTCTCCGCGGGCACGACCTGTACCGTGGTCGTGAAACCGGGCGCGTGACCCGAAGCGCGTCTGAACATCGCTTAAAGATTTTGACTATTAATCGAAGATTGTCCGACAGTCAATCGCCTGAACCTGCAAAATTTATCCCGGCACGCGAACAAATTCCTAATTTTTTGACATACCTCAACACAAAAATATGCGCCAGCTAAGAGTATTCTGAACTCTGTGTCTTTCGCAAAGTGAATCGCGTGAGCTTTCTCTACGAGCACGTTCCGTTTATCTTCGCCCGCCCCCTCACGGCGCCGGCCCGCGCCGCCACGCACAAGCCCGCGCTGCCGCGCATCGTCGTGCTGGGACTCGGCAATCTGCAATGGGGCGACGCCGGGTTTGGCATGCATGCGATCGAGCGACTCAAAGCCGGCTGGCAGTGCGCATCGCATGTCGAATTTGTCGCGGGCGGCACCCAGGGACTCGCGCTCCTGCCGCTCCTCGAGTCGGCACAGCGCATGCTTGTCTTCAACTCGGCCGACTTCGGCTGTGCGCCCGGCACGCTGTGCGTGCGCGAAGGCGACGAAGTCGTGCGGCATCTGCATACGCGCCCCGTGAATCTGCATCAGATGGATTTCGCCGATGCGCTCGCCTGCGCACAACTCAAAGGCCACTATCCGCGCGAACTCGTGCTGATCGGCGTGCAGCCGCTCGCGCACGACGCTTACGGCACGGGACTCGGCGCTGCGGTGAGCGCGCAGCTCGATCCCGCGGTGGAGATCGCGTGCCGCCGGCTGCGGCGCTGGCATGCGCACCCGCGCCCGCTCGTGCAACCCCTCGTGTAACCCCTCGTGTAACCCGACTCCGCGCGCGAAGCCTCGCTGCACTCCTGATCGCGCATTGACGTCCCAGCCGCACGCGCTGCGCGCGTGTTGGGGGACACAGCGGCGAACCCACGGGTGAACCCGCGTTGCCCACGCCCATTGCACTGCACTATCCTCGACCCTTCAGAGCCGGATCCGGCCGCCATATCGGCATCATGCGGGCGCCGTCCCATGCATCACCCCAAGCGCCGCGCCCGCGACACCGCACGGGAGAATGGACGTCATGCGCCGTTACCGCGAGTTCCACCGCGAGTCGATCGATCGACCCGAAGACTTCTGGCGCCGCGAAGCCGCGCGCATCCATTGGCAAACGCCGTTCACCGAGGTGCTCGACCGCTCGAATCCGCCCTTCGCGCGCTGGTTCGCGGGCGGACGCACGAACCTGTGCTTCAACGCCGTCGACCGGCACCTCGACACCCGCGCGCAGCAAAACGCGCTCGTCTACGTGTCGACCGAGACCGGCATCGAGCGCCGCTACACCTACGCCGATCTGCATGCCGAAGTCAACCGCATGGCCGCCGTAATGCGCTCGCTCGGCGTACAGCGCGGCGATCGCGTGCTGATCTATCTACCGATGATTCCCGAGGCCGTGTTCGCGGTACTCGCCTGCGCGCGCCTCGGCGCGATCCATTCGGTGGTGTTTGGCGGCTTCGCGGCACCGAGCCTCGCCGCGCGCATCGACGACGCGAAGCCCACGCTGCTCGTGTCGGCCGACGCCGGCGCGCGCGGCGGCAAGGTGATCGACTACACGCCGCTCGTCGACGAGGCCATGGCGCGCGCCGAACATGCGCCGCCGCGCGTGCTGCTGATCGACCGGCAGTTGGCGCCCGAACGCCTCAATGCGCCTTATCTGATCGACTACGAACCGTTGCGCGAGCAGCATTACAACGCGCACGTCCCCTGCGAATGGCTCGAATCGAACGAGCCTTCATACGTGCTTTACACGTCGGGCACGACCGGCAAGCCCAAGGGCGTGCAGCGAGACGTCGGCGGCTACGCGGTGGCGCTGGCCGCATCGATGGAATACATCTTCGAGGGCCGCGCCGGCGACACCATGTTCACGGCGTCGGACATCGGCTGGGTCGTGGGCCACAGCTACATCATCTATGCGCCGCTGCTCGCGGGCATGACCACGGTGATGTACGAAGGCACGCCCGTGCGGCCCGACGGCGGCATCTGGTGGCGCCTCGTCGAGCAGCACCGCATCAACCTCATGTTCACCGCGCCCACGGCGATCCGCGTGCTCAAGAAGCAGGACCCCGCGCTGCTGCGCTCAGCCGACCTGTCGAGCCTGCGCACCCTCTTTCTCGCGGGCGAGCCGCTCGACGAGCCCACCGCGGTGTGGATCTCGGACGCGCTCGGCAAGCCGGTCGTCGACAACTACTGGCAGACCGAAACCGGCTGGCCGATGCTCGCGATCCAGCGCGGCGTGGAGGCCCTGCCGCAGAAGGTCGGCTCGCCGGGCGTGCCGTGTTACGGCTACGACCTCGTGCTGCGCAACGAGCACACGGGGGAACCCTGCGCGCAGGGCGAGAAAGGCGTGATCACGCTGAGCTACCCGCTACCGCCTGGCTGCATGCAAACCGTCTGGGGCGACGACGCGCGCTTCGTGAAGACGTACTGGGAGAGCGTGCCGGGCCAGCAGGTGTATTCGACCTTTGACTGGGGCGTGCAGGACGAGAACGGCTACGTGACGATCCTCGGCCGCACCGACGACGTCATCAACGTGGCGGGCCACCGGCTCGGCACGCGCGAGATCGAAGAAGCAATCTCGTCGCACGCGGCGGTGGCGGAAGTGGCCGTGGTGGGCGTGAACGACACGGTGAAGGGCCAGGCCGCGCTCGCGTTCGTGGTGCTGCGCGACGCGGGTGCGGCGGCGGATCCGGCTGCAGCGGACAAGCTCGCCGCCGCGCTCGCGGCCACCGTGGACCGCCAGCTCGGCGCCATCGGGCGGCCCGCGCGCGTGCACTTCGTGTCGATGCTGCCGAAGACCCGTTCGGGCAAGCTCCTGCGCCGTGCGATCGCCGCGCTCGCGGAGGGGCGCGATCCCGGCGACTTGCCGACCATCGAGGACGCAGCAGCGCTGCAGCAGATCCGCGAAGCGGTCGAGCCAACCGGCAAGGCGTGAGGCGACGCGCGAAGACGCGAGCGCGGCGCCTTCAGGACAGCTGGGCGGCGCGGCGGGCTTCCGCCTGCGCCGCCTCGCCGCCTTCATCGGCTTCAATCTCCGCTTCAACGCGCGTACGCGACGGCAATGCCGCGACCGCCAGCGCCGCCACGAGCCCCGTCACCGCGAAGGCTACGAAATTCCACGACCAGTTCGCGCCGACACTCGCGATATAGCCGCCCATGAGCGGCCCGCACATTGCTCCGAAGCGCGCGAACGACAGCGCCCAGCCCGTCGCCGCGCCGCGCGCGTGGGACGGATAGAAGTGCGTCAGATGGCCGGTGAGGATGAGAGAAGCGGAGATGCTGCCGATGCCCGCGAGCGCCACGAGCGCATAGCTCACGACGAGCGCGTTGCGGGTCATCAGCGCGGCAATCGCGAGCGCGCCGATGGCATAGGCCAGCGCGACCGTCGCACGCGCGCCGAAGCGGTCGGCGATCTTGCCCAGCACCACGCCGCCGCACGCGGAAGTCAGGCTGAACACGAGCAGGAAGCCAAGGCTCGAGCCGAGATCGTAGCCTTGCTTGCGCATGATCATCGGCAGCCAGGTGTTGAGGCCGTACACGAGCAACATGCCGCAGAACAGTGCGATCCAGAAACAGGCCGTCGCGCGCAGACGCCGGCGCGCGAAGATCGCGGCCACGACGTCGCGCAGGCCCGCCGGCTGCCGGGACGCGGCACCGTGCGCGCCGTGTGCCACAGCCAGCTCACCGGTCACGCCGAGCCGGACGGCGAGCGCGCTTGCCTCGTCGATCCGTCCGCGCGCGGCCAGATATTCGAGCGATTCGGGCAACGCGAGCGCCATCGGCACCAGCGCAAGCAGTGGCAGCGCACCCACCGCCATCACGCCGCGCCAGCCCCATGCGGGCAAGAGCGTCATGGCCACGAGCGCCGCGCACAGGATCCCGAGCGAGTAGCCCGAGTACATCATTCCGTAATTGAAGCTGCGCCGCGCCGGCGGCGAATACTCGATGGTGAGCGCGGCGGCCACCGGAATCACGCCGCCGAGACCGAGGCCGCCCAGAAATCGGCACAGGCCGAACCAGAACGGCGTGGGTGCGAGCGCGGCGCCGGCCATCGTGAGCGAGAACAGCGCGACACAGGCCAGCAGCATGCGCCGCCGCCCGAGCAGATCGCCGATCGTGCCGATCGCCATCCCGCCGAAGAACATGCCCGCGAGCGCGTAGCTGCCGAGCGCGCCGAGTTGCATCGGCGTGAGGCTCCAGTGACGGTCGGCGGCAAGCGCGGGCAGCACCGCGCCGAGACTGCCGACGTCGTAGCCTTCGAAGAGGACGGACAAGCCGCAGACGAGCAGGACGGCGCGCGTCGTGCGCGCAGGAATGAAGCGGGCATCGGACATGGGCGGGCACGGCGCCGTCCTGTCCGGGCGTCTCCAGATGCCTTGCAGCAAGGTCCGGAGGCGCAGACTTTCAGGCGCGGTCGGTCAATGGCGGTTGAACGGCAGGCCAGATTACTTTAGATCTAAATAATTTCACAGTCATTGTTAACCCGCGCCCACGGGCTGACTGCGGCCCACCAGGACCCGTGCCGCTCAGCGCTGCGCTGGGCGGTACGACACGAGAAAGCGCCGCAGAATGCCCGTCGAATAAGTGCTGGCGATGTCGGTGAGGAACGACGAGAACGAGGTGCTTGCATGCTCGTCGGCGGTATCGGAGATGGTGCGCACGACCGCGCACGGCACCTCGTATTCGTAGCAGACCTGGGCCAGCGCCGCGCCTTCCATTTCCACGGCAAGCGCATCAGGCAAAGCCGCGCGCAATGCGCCCACGGCCACCGCGCTCGCCACGAACTGGTCACCGCTGATCACGAGTCCGCGATGCACGGCCGGCAGCGCGGTTTCGAAGCGCGGCAGCGCGGCGCTAAAGCGCGCCGCCAGCGCCACGCCCTCTTCCGCGACGAAACGCTCGCACGCGGCAGCCAGCGCATCGGCCAGCGCGCGGTCGGCGTCGAAGCGCGAGCGCGCGAGCAGCGGAATCTCATGGCGCGGAAACAGTGGCTCGGCATTCATGTCGTGCTGGAGCAGCGTCTCGCCCACCACCACGTCGCCCACGTGCACGTCCGGCCCCACGCCGCCCGCCACGCCCGTGAAAACCACCGCCTCCACATCGAATACGTGGATCAACGCACTCACGGTCGCCGCAGCAGCAACCTTCCCGACGCGCGCGAGCGTCACCACACACGGCACGCCGTGCACGGCGCCCAGGTGATAGTCGCGCCGCCCGAGCGTGCGCGTGACGACACCCGATTCAGCCTGCATCGTGGCGATCAGATCGCCGAGTTCCTGGGGAAGCGCGGCAAGCACGCCAAGCGGGCGCGCCGCTGCGCCGGGCGGTGTGGATGAGGGGTTCATTGCTTCAAGGGCCTGCCGGGTTGCGTCGATGGATTACATCGCTGGGTTAATGCGTTGCACGGGAACGGCGCTCACTCGACCGGCTGCAGCTTCGCCACAGCCAGCGCGAGCCACTTCTCGCCATGGCGCTTGAAGCGCACCTGCGCCTTGGCGTCGGTACCGCTACCTTCGAGCGCCGTGATCGTGCCTTCGCCGAACTTCGTATGAAACACGACCTGGCCCACACGGAAGCCCGTCTCGGCCGCGCGCTGCTCGTTGGCGAACGCAGGCGCGGGGCTCTTGTCCGCGACATAGGCATCGCGGTCGCGACTGCCGCCGCCGCTGTTGCCATTGCCGCCCGGGCGCGAGAACCAGTCGCGCCCCCAGCCGGCGTTGTCCGAGCGCCCGCCCCAGCGCGCGCCCGCTTCGACCTTCGGCGTGAGCCACTTGAGCGATTCCTCCGGCAGTTCGTCGAAGAAGCGCGAGCGCACGTTGTAGCGCGTCTGGCCGTGCAGCAGACGGCTCTGCGCGAACGAGATATAGAGCCGCTCCTTCGCGCGCGTGATCGCCACGTACATCAGGCGGCGCTCTTCCTCGAGGCCATCGGCTTCCATCGCGCTGTTCTCATGCGGGAACAGCCCCTCTTCGAGACCGGTGATGAACACCGCCGTGAATTCGAGCCCCTTCGCGGCATGCACGGTCATCAACTGCACGGCGTCCTGGCCGGCCTGCGCCTGGTTGTCGCCCGCTTCGAGCGACGCATGCGAGAGAAAGCCCGCGAGCGGTGTCATGACGTCGGGGTTCTGCGCGGGATCCGTGATGGCGGGTGCGTCGAGCACTTCGATCTCGCCGTCCTGCGAGACGATCTCGGGCAGCGCGCTCGCGCCCGGACGCAGTGGAATCGAGCGCGCGGGCGTGTCCATGCCGTAGCCTTCCTCACTCACGAACGCGGTGGCCGCGTTCACGAGTTCCTGCAAGTTCTCCAGACGGTCCTGGCCTTCGCGCTCGCCCTGGTAGAACTCGGCCAGACCGCTCATGCGCACCGTGTACTCGACAGTCTCGGGCAGGCTCATCTGCGCGGTTTCGGCGCGCATCTTCGCGACCAGGTTCGCGAACGAGCCGAGGCTCGTACCGGCCTTGCCCGTGACATAGGGAATCGCTGCCGCCATCGAGCAGTTGTAAAGGCGCGCTGCGTCGGCGAGTTGTTCGATCGAGCGCGCGCCAATGCCGCGCGTCGGGAAGTTCACGACGCGCGCGAACGCGGTGTCGTCGTTGGGGTTGTCGATCAGGCGCAGATAGGCGAGCGCGTGCTTCACTTCCTGACGCTCGAAGAAGCGCAGGCCGCCATACACCTTGTACGGCACGCCCGCGTTCACGAGCGTGTGCTCGATCGTGCGCGACTGCGCGTTGCTGCGATAAAGAATCGCGATCTCGTTGCGCGCGAGGCCCTGATTGATGAGCGCACGCACTTCCTCGACGATCCAGCCCGCCTCCTGCGAATCGGTGGCGGCCTCGTAGATGCGCACCGGCTCGCCGTGGCCCGCGTCGGTGCGCAGGTTCTTGCCGAGGCGGCGCGAGTTATGCGCGATCAGATGGTTCGCCGCATCGAGAATGTGGCCGTGCGAGCGGTAGTTCTGCTCGAGCTTGATCATGTGCTTCACGCGGAATTCGTTCTCGAAGTCGCGCATGTTGCCCACGTTCGCGCCGCGGAACGCGTAGATCGACTGGTCGTCGTCGCCCACGGCGAAGATCGCGTTGCCCGAGCCCGCGAGCAGCTTGAGCCACGCGTACTGGAGCTTGTTGGTGTCCTGGAACTCGTCGACGAGGATGTCGCGAAAGCGCGCCTGGTAATGCGCGCGCAGCGGCGGGTTGTACGCGAGCAGTTCGTAACAGCGCAGCAGCAGCTCGGCGAAGTCGACCACGCCCTCGCGCTGGCACTGCTGGTCGTAGGCCTCGTAAAGCTCGACGAACTTGCGGTTGTAGTGGTCCGTGACGTCGACGTCCTTCGGCCGCAGACCCTGCTCCTTCGCGTTGTTGATGAAGTGCTGGAGGTTCTTCGGCGGGAACTTCTCGTCGTCGATGTTCAGGCCCTTCATCAGGCGCTTGATGGCCGAAAGCTGGTCGGCAGTATCGAGGATCTGGAACGTTTGCGGCAGGCCGGCATCGCGGTAATGCGCGCGCAGCATGCGGTTGCACAGGCCGTGGAAGGTGCCGATCCACATGCCGCGCGTGTCGATGGGCATCATCGCCTGAAGGCGGCTCGTCATTTCGCGCGCGGCCTTGTTCGTGAAGGTCACGGCGAGAATCGTCATCGGCGAGGCAAGGCCCTGCTGGATGAGCCACGCAATGCGCGTGATCAGCACGCGCGTCTTGCCGCTGCCGGCCCCGGCCAGAATGAGCGCCGGTTCGTTCGGCAACGTGACGGCGGCGTGTTGTTCGGGGTTCAGGTTGGCGAGCAGTTCAGGCATGGAGGCGGCAGGCTTCGGAGTAGACCGCCATTATAAATGGGCATGGGCGATCGTCCGGCCTGCCGCCTCCCTCGGCTCGCTGCGCGGATGCGCCCTTTATTGCGCTTGCGGTGGCGGTGCGGCGGCGTCCGGCTTGCCCTTAATAGCGTCGAAACGGCTGTTCACGATCGATTGCATGAAGGTCTTGTCGAAGCCGTCGGCCACTTTCCAGCCACCCCCATCGCGTTCGAACACGAATTCGCCTTTCAACTGCCGATAAGGCATCGCGCCGATGGCCCCCATCAATTGGTCGCGATACTCGATTTGCACTGGACATGCGTACCGCCCCCCGTCGAGCGCGCGGCAATCGGCACTCGGCAGCACTTCCTGAACGCTGTCCGCCAAGGTCTTCGGTTCGGCGTCCGGGTCGTCGCCGGGCAGGCTTTTGCCGTAGGACGGCGCAAGCTCGGCCGCGTCCCCGTCGAGCTTGCGCAGCCCCGCCACGATCGCCGTGCGCATGGCCTCGCGGCCTACCGGCGCGCCAAGCTTCTTGTTCAGCGCGCTGCCGGTATAGCGGGCCATGATGACCTCGACCGGCAGCATCTGCACGCGGAAATCGCTGCGGCTGCCCGGGACGCGCTCGACCACATATCCCGCCTTCTCGCCCGAATCCTTGCCGCCCGTTTCGATGCTGGCCGTGCAGGCCCGCGTGCCGGTGTCGTCGTCGTAGCCAACTTCGGTTTCGTGGGTGAAAAAGATCGACTGTGGGCCTTCACCCGAGAGCAGGATCTTCGGGTCGTGCATTGCGCTCACGCCCACGTCGACGGCAATGAGCATCAGCGTCTTGCGGGTGCTGCTCGCGTCGCAACCCGGGGTGGACGGGAACATCGTCCAAAGCACGTAGCCTCCGGCCAAGACCAGCGGGCCGCCTATCGAGAGCAGCAATTTGCGCTTGGCCTGGCGCATCCGGTGTTTGCTGTGCTCGTCGATGGCCTTGCTCAGGCTCGGGTCGAGCCTCTCGAGCACGGGCATGGCCGGCAGCAGGTAGTCGGGCACGGTACGCGTGCGTAATTGCTCGAGCAGCCGCTCCGTGGCGGCTTGCTCGGCCTGTGCATCGGTGTAACCGTTCATGATGAGCCAGTCCAGCGCGGCGCGCGCCGAGACGACCGGCATCGGCGGCGGCTCGCCCTGCTCGCGGACTTCGTCGAGCAGCTTCTGGACGGACTCCTTCTTCACATAGCCGGTGCCCTGCAGCACGGCCAGCATCGTGAGCCAGGCGTCATCGTTTTGGCCGGCGGCCTGGGTTTGATCCGTCGCATTGAAATCAGTGCTCATGCGCCCCCTCCCTTTGTCGTTTAGTGTTTGATTCGAACTACGCCATACACGGCGCCTTGCACATCGCGCGCAAGGAACCGCCGGAGCCGCGCGCAGGATAGCGGCAAAAACAATTTCGCGGCCGTAGCGTGGCCGTGGCGACAACGCAAGCACAGCGGCGCGCACCCAGCAATCCGCCGCCGCGAGCCGCAGACCGAACCACGGCCCGGCCTGACGGCGCTTCCCCTTATAATCGAAGGTTTTCAGCATCTTTTTTCGGCAGATTCCACCCATGAGCGACAGCACGCTAGCGAAAAGCTTCGAGCCGCAGACGATCGAAGCCCACTGGGGCCCCGAATGGGAGCGCCGCGGCTACGCCGCCGCGACCCTCACGCCCGGCCGCGCCAACTTCTCGATCCAGTTGCCGCCGCCCAACGTCACCGGCACGCTGCACATGGGCCACGCGTTCAACCAGACGATCATGGACGGCCTCGCGCGCTACCACCGCATGCTCGGCGAGAACACCCTGTGGGTGCCGGGCACCGACCACGCGGGCATCGCGACCCAGATCGTGGTCGAGCGCCAGCTCGACGCGCAGAAGATCTCGCGCCACGACCTCGGCCGCGAGAAGTTCGTCGAACGCGTGTGGGAATGGAAGCAGCAGTCGGGCTCGACCATCACGGGCCAGGTGCGGCGCCTCGGCGCCTCGATCGACTGGTCGCGCGAGTACTTCACGATGGACGACAAGATGTCGGCCGCCGTGCGCGACGTGTTCGTGCGCCTCTATGAACAGGGCCTGATCTACCGCGGCAAGCGCCTCGTGAACTGGGACCCGGTGCTGCTCACCGCCGTCTCGGACCTCGAAGTGGCGAGCGAAGAGGAAAACGGCCATCTGTGGCATCTGAGCTACCCGCTCGCTGACGGCTCGGGCCACCTCACGGTCGCCACCACGCGCCCGGAAACCATGCTCGGCGACACAGCCGTGATGGTCCATCCGGAAGACGAGCGCTACGCGCACCTGATCGGCAAGACGGTGAAGCTGCCGCTCGCGGACCGGGAAATCCCCATCATCGCCGACGAATACGTGGACCGCGAGTTCGGCACGGGCGTCGTGAAGGTCACGCCCGCGCACGACTTCAACGACTACCAGGTGGGCCAGCGCCACGGCCTGCCGATGATCGAGATCCTCACGCTCGACGCGAAGATCAACGACAACGCGCCTGAAAAGTACCGCGGCCTCGACCGCTTCGCGGCGCGCAAGCAGGTGGTGGCCGACTTCGAGGCGCTGGGCCTGCTCGAATCGGTGCAGCCGCACAAGCTCATGGTGCCGCGCGGCGACCGCACCGGCGTCGTGATCGAGCCGATGCTCACCGACCAGTGGTTCGTGGCGATGACCAAGCCCGCGCCCGAGGGCACCTTCAACCCCGGCAAGTCGATCACCGAAACCTCGCTCGACGTGGTGCGCAGCGGCCAGATCAAGTTCGTGCCGGAAAACTGGACCACCACCTACTACCAGTGGCTCGAGAACATCCAGGACTGGTGCATCTCGCGCCAGCTCTGGTGGGGCCACCAGATCCCGGCGTGGTACGGCGAGAACGGCGAGATCTTCGTCGCGAAGAGCGAGGAAGAAGCGCGCGCGCAGGCCGACGCCAAGGGCTACAAGGGCGCGCTCAAGCGCGACGAGGACGTGCTCGACACGTGGTTCTCGTCGGCCCTCGTGCCGTTCTCGTCGCTCGGCTGGCCGGCCGAAACGCCTGAACTGAAGGCCTTCCTGCCCTCCTCCGTGCTGGTCACCGGCTTCGACATCATCTTCTTCTGGGTCGCGCGCATGGTCATGATGACCACGCACTTCACCGGCAAGGTGCCCTTCGACACGGTCTACGTGCACGGCCTCGTGCGCGACGCCGAAGGCCAGAAGATGTCCAAGAGCAAGGGCAACACGCTCGACCCGATCGACATTGTCGACGGCATCGAACTCGAAGCGCTGGTCGCCAAGCGCACCACCGGCCTCATGAATCCCAAGCAGGCCGCGACCATCGAGAAGAAGACGCGCAAGGAGTTCCCGGACGGCATTCCCGCCTTCGGCACCGACGCGCTGCGCTTCACGATGGCCTCGATGGCCACGCTCGGCCGCAACGTGAACTTCGACCTCGCGCGCTGCGAGGGCTATCGCAACTTCTGCAACAAGCTCTGGAACGCCACGCGTTTCGTGCTGATGAACTGCGAAGGCCACGACTGCGGCTTCTCGAAGCCGGGCGCGTGCCAGCCGGGCGATTGCGGCCCGGGCGGCTACACCGACTTCTCGCAGGCCGACCGCTGGATCGTCTCGCTCTTGCAGCGCGTGGAAGCCGAAGTCGCGAAGGGTTTCGCCGACTATCGCTTCGACAACGTGGCCAACGCCATATATAAGTTCGTCTGGGACGAATACTGTGACTGGTACCTGGAGCTCGCGAAGGTTCAGATCCAGACCGGCACGCCCGAGCAGCAGCGCGCCACCCGGCGCACGCTGTTGCGCGTGCTGGAGACGGTGCTGCGCCTCGCGCACCCGGTGATTCCGTTCATCACCGAAGCGCTGTGGCAGAAGGTGGCGCCGCTCACCGACGTGTACCCTCAGGGAGCAGCCGAGGGCGAGGCATCGATCATGATGCAGCCTTACCCCGTGGCCGAGCCGAAGAAGATCGACGAAGCCGCCGAGCAATGGGCCGCCAACCTGAAGGCCGTGATCGATGCATGCCGCAACCTGCGCGGCGAGATGGGCCTCTCGCCCGCGACGAAGGTGCCGCTGCTGGTGACGGGCAACGCGGAGCGTCTCGCGTCGTTTGCGCCCTATGCGCAGGCGCTCGCGAAGCTTTCCGAGGTCCAGATCATCGCCGACGAAGCGACGCTCGACGCCGCCTCGGCGGGCGCGCCGGTTGCTATCGTGGGTACGGACAAGCTCGTGCTCAAGGTGGAGATCGACGTGGCGGCCGAACGCGAGCGTCTCTCGAAGGAAATCGCGCGACTGACAAATGAAGTGACGAAGTGCAATGCCAAGCTAGGAAATGACAGTTTTGTTGCAAAAGCCCCGCCTGCGGTGGTTGAGCAGGAGCAGAAGAGGCTGGCAGAATTCCAGGCAACGCTGGGCAAGCTGACCGCGCAACTCGCGCGGCTGCCGGCCTGAATCAGTCAAGAAAGAGTCTGGCGGCGCGCGCGGCGCCAGACCCATCAGGACCAGGACTAGAGACATGCTAAAAGTTACTAAAGCGGTATTCCCGGTGGCGGGCCTCGGCACGCGCTTCCTTCCGGCCACCAAGGCGAGCCCGAAGGAAATGCTTCCGGTCGTGGACAAGCCGCTGATCCAGTACGCGGTCGAGGAGGCCGTCGCGGCTGGCATCACCGAAATGATCTTCGTGACGGGCCGCAGCAAGCGCGCGATCGAAGACCACTTCGACAAATCGTATGAGATCGAAGCCGAACTCGAAGCGCGCGGCAAGGAAAAGCTGCTCGAGCTGGTGCGCAACATCAAGCCGAACAACGTCGACTGCTTCTACGTGCGCCAGCCCGAAGCGCTGGGTCTGGGCCACGCCGTGCTGTGCGCGGAGAAGCTCGTGGGCGACAACCCGTTCGCCGTGATCCTCGCCGACGACCTGCTCTACGGCACGCCGCCCGTCATGAAACAAATGGTCGATGTGTTCGACCACTACCATAGCTCGGTGCTGGGCGTGGAAGAGATCCCGCCCTCGGAAACGCGCTCGTACGGCATCGTCGACGGCAAGGAGTGGGAAGACGCGATCGTCAAGCTCTCGGGCATCGTCGAGAAGCCGGCGCCCGAAGTCGCGCCGTCGAACCTCGGCGTGGTGGGCCGCTACGTACTCAAGCCGCGTATTTTCCAGCACCTGCGCTCGATCAAGCCGGGTGCGGGCGGCGAACTCCAGCTCACCGACGCCATCCAGTCGCTGCTCGCCGACGAGCAAGTGCTCGCGTACAAGTACCACGGCACGCGCTTCGACTGCGGCAGCAAGCTCGGCTACCTGAAGGCCACTGTGGAATTCGCGCTGCGCCACCCGGAAGTGGCCGCCGATTTCGCGGAATATCTGCGTACGCGCAAGCCGGAACTGGAAGGCTAGGCGCCCCCGGCTAGGCGCCCCCGACTAAGCTTCCCTGGTCGGCAAAGAAAATGGCCCGCAATCTCACGATTGCGGGCCATTTTTTCATGCGTTGCGCTCGGGCGCAGCGCGCCGGCTGTTTCAGCGGCGGCGCATCAGGAACACAAAGGTCTTGTCCTGCTGCGAGCTTTCCACGATCTCATTGCCCGTTTGCTTGGCGAAGGCCGCGAAATCGCGCTGCGAGCCGGGATCGGTCGCGAGAACCTTGAGAATCTGGCCGCTTTCCATGTCGGCGAGCGCTTTCTTGGCGCGCAGGATCGGCAGCGGGCAGTTCAGCCCACGCGCATCCACTTCCTTGTGAACCTGAATCTGCATCGGGTTGGATCCTTCGTTGGCGCGCCACCTCGGCGGAGGGCGCTGGGTGTGCACGGATAACAGCGATTTTACCGCAGCCGCGTACAACACCGCTTGCGTGCCTCTGGCGGCCTGCGCACCTCAGAGTGTCACCGCCTGCCCCATGCGCAGCGACTCGCGCAGCGCACAACCGATTCGCGTCGCTTCCAGCGCGTCCTCCAGCGTCGCGCCCTGCCCCGCACCCGCCGCCGCGTCTTCCGTCTCACCGCCCTCTCGGGCACGCACCGCCGCGACAAACGCCTGCGCTTCAACAAGGAACGCCTCCTCGAAGCGGTCGAAGAAGGTCGGCGTGCATTCGCTGCGCATGCCGTGCATGTCGTAGATCTCCACTCGGTTCGCGCGCGGCGCATGGCCGATCGCCAGCGCGCCGGCCGTGCCGATTACCTCGCTCGACGTGTCGTTGCCGTGCGCCATGGTGCGTGACGCGTAGAACATGGCGAGCTTGCCGCCTTCGAATTCGCAGATCGCCACACCGTTGTCGACATCGCCGAATTCACGCAGGCCCTCGTGCAGCGCCACCGTGCCCGCCGCGAACACGCGCGTGGCTCGCGGCTTGCCGAGCAGCCAGCGCGCGACGTCGATATCGTGCACGGTGCAGTCCAGGAAGATGCCGCCCGAGCCCGGTGCGAAGCGCACGAAAAAGCCGTCCGGATCGTTGAGGTCGCAGGTTTGCGAGCGCACGAGAAATGGCCGCCCGATCGCTCCGGCGCCCAGCTTCGAGAACGCGTCGTGATAGCTCGGATCGAAGCGGCGCATGAAGCCAATCGTCACCTGCTGCCCGGAAAAGCGCCGCGCCTCGTCGACCACGCGCTCGCATTCCGCCACGTCGAGCGAGAGCGGCTTCTCGCAGAACACGTGCTTGCCCGCGTGCAACGCCGCGACGACCTGCTGCGCGTGCAGTGCGGAGGGTGTCACGAGCCACACGGCGTCCACCGTGGCATCGGCCAGCAGCCCGGCATAGTCGCGATACTGCCGCGCTTCGGGTATCGCCTCGTGCGCCCACGCAAGATCGCCGTCGAGCGGGCTGCATGCGGCCGCCAGCGTCGCGCCAGGCACACGGTACGCAAGATTGAGCGCATGCCGCCGCCCGAGCCGCCCCAATCCGGCCACGCCCACGCGCAACGGCCGGGTACGTTCATTCGCCTGCATCGCCTGTCTCCTTTGGAATCCTCTCTATCTGGCAAGCGCGATGCCGCCACGGCCCTCGCTCGCGCGACGTGATCATGCCCCCAGCTTCACCACGCGGCCTTCGCGCCACGACAGCGCCGCCGCCTCCGCAAGCTCCAGCGCCTTGAGGCCGTCGGCCACGCTCGTGCGCACGGGCGTGCCCTGCGTGACGGCCTCGTAAAAGTGCGCCATCTCGCGCGCATAGGCCGCCCGGTAACGCTCGAGGAAGAACGCCTCCGGCACATCCCGCGCCACCGCGCTTTGGGTCCACGACACCACCTCGGTAGGCGTCATGTTGCCCGCCTGGAGCATGCCCGCGCTGCCGAGAATCTCGAAGCGCTGGTCGTAGCCATAGGCCGCGCGCCGCGCCGTGTTGATCTGGCAAAGACGCCCGCGCTTCGTGCGGATCGTGACGGCGGTGGAGTCGATGTCGCCCGCATCGGCGATGGCCGGATCGGAGAGGCAACTGCCCGTGGCATGCACGGTGTCGGCTTCGTCGTCGAGAATCCAGCGGAAGATGTCGAAGTCGTGGATCAGCATGTCCTTGAAGATGCCGCCCGAGCGCACGATGTAGTCCACGGGCGGCGCGCCCGGGTCGCGGCTCGTCACGACCAGCATCTCGGGCGTGCCGATCTCGCCCGCATCCAGGCGCGCCTTGAGCGCGGCAAAGGTGGGATCGTAGCGGCGCTGAAAGCCGATCATGGCCACCACGCCCGCGCTCGCCACCGCATCGGCACACTCGCGCGCGCGGCCGATCGCGAGATCGACCGGCTTCTCGCAGAAGATATGCTTGCGCGCCGCCGCCGATTTCAATATCAGTTCGGAATGCGTATCGGTTGATGAGCAAATCACGCTCGCGTCGATCGAAGCATCGCCGAGCGCGCCCTCCACGTCGGCCACTTGCGCGCCGTGCTCCGCCGCGAGCGCGGCCGCCGCCTCGCGGTTCACGTCGACCACATACTTCAGACGCACGCCGGGCTGGCGCGCGAGGTTCGCCGCATGAATCCGGCCGATGCGGCCCGCGCCAAATACTGCAACATTCACCGTCGCGTTCGGCGTCTTTGCTTCAGTCATCGTATTCTCCAGGGTCGGTCGATTCTTCCACATTGAGTTCGAGCCGGTACGCGAGCGCCACGAACAGCGCCTGGCACAGGCAAAACGTGCTCGTCAGCGAGCGGAACGCGAACGCGCTCCCCTCCTTCACATACAGTTGTGCATCGGCGTGGCGCGCGAGCGGAGAAAGTTGGCTATCCGTAATAACCAGCGTCTTCGCCTGATGCTGCTGCGCCACGCGCAGGCAGTATTGCGTCTCCTTGCCGTAAGGCGCGAAGCTGATGGCGATCACCACATCACCCTTCTTCACGCTGCGGATCTGCTCGTGATACATGCCGCCGAAGCCCGACACGAGATGCACGCGCTTTCTCGTGTGCTGCAGCGCGTAGACGATATAGCTCGCCACCGCGAACGAGCGGCGCACACCGATCACGTAGATGTTGTCCGCGTGCTCGAGCATCTTCACGGCGGCGTCGAACTGCGCGTCGTCGAGTCCTGCCTCCAGTTCGTCGAGCCCATTGCGGCACGCGCCGATGAATTCGCGCGCGACCGCGCCGCCGAGGTCCGGACTCGCGCTACCGTCCTTCGCTTCGATCAACTGGCGTATGCGCTGCTGATAGCTCGTGGCCGACGCCCCCTGCCCCGCATAGGCCTGGCGGAACACCGCCTGCAAATCGGAGAAGCCCGAAAAGCCGAAGCGCTGCGCGAACCGCACCACCGCCGACGGATGCACCGAGCAGCTCGCAGCAATGTCGCTGGTGCGATCCATCATGACGCTCGCGCGGTTCTGCTCGATATAAGTTGCGACGCTCTTCAACTGCCGCGGCAGCGCCTCGTACTCGTGCGCAATGCGCTGCATCAATTCGTCCACGCCTGCTACGGCGTCGCTGGTTTCATCGGCCATGATCGTTTTTCCCTGTTCGACGGAGCCGATTATAGGCAGCGCCGCTCGTGATTGGAACAGATTTTCCATTTTTATTTGCAATGAAATTTCTGTTGCAACTCGCCCAACGATCGCCTACTCTTGTCGATGAGCGAAGCGGCAACGCAAGCCCTGAAGCGCGCGTCGCTCACCCCAAGAACGAACGACAGACCGAGAAAGGTGGAGACAATGACGCAACGCAAGGGCAAGACCATGCTCCGAAGGTTGGCCGCAGCGCTCACGCTGGCAGCGGGACTGAGCGGCTTGAGCGCGCTGGGTGCGCAATCGGCGCAGGCCGCCGACGCGCACTTCGTGCTGATCAGCCACGCGCCGGATTCGGACTCGTGGTGGAACACCATCAAGAACGCCATCAAGCAGGCCGACGAGGACTTCAACGTCGAAACCGACTACCGCAATCCGCCCAACGGCGACATCGCCGACATGGCGCGCCTGATCGAGCAGGCCGCCGCGCGCAATTACGACGGCGTCATCACCACCATCGCCGACTACGACGTGCTGAAGAGCTCCATCGGCAAGGTCACGGAAAAGAAGATCCCGCTCGTCACGATCAACTCCGGCACCGAGGAGCAGAGCGCGAAGCTCGGCGCGATCATGCACGTGGGCCAGCCTGAATACGTGGCGGGCCACGCAGCCGGCGAAAAAGCCAAGGCTGCGGGCGTGAAGTCGTTTCTCTGCGTGAACCACATCGCCACCAATACGGTTTCGTTCGACCGTTGCCGCGGCTTCGCGGACGCCATCGGCGTGAACTACAAGACCTCGACGATCGACTCGGGCCAGGACCCGACCGAAATCCAGTCGAAGGTGAGCGCGTATTTGCGCAACCATCCGAACACCGGAGCGATTCTCACGCTCGGCCCGGTGCCGGCGGCGGCCACGCTCAAGGCGGTGCAGCAGATGGGCCTCGCGGGCAAGATCTACTTCTGCACGTTCGACTTCTCCGATGAGATCGCCAAGGCGATCCGCGCGGGCACGATTCAGTTCGCCATCGACCAGCAGCCGTATCTGCAGGGCTATATCCCGGTGGCCGTGCTCGCGATCGTGAAGAAAGAACATACGACCGACCCGGCGAAGATCCGCCAGATTCTCGAAGCCAATCCGAAGTTCAAGCAGCGTCTGGAAACCTACGGCCTGCAACCCTCGTACGGACCGCGCAATATCCGTTCGGGCCCGGGCTTCATCACCAAGGAGAACCTCGACAAGGTCGTGAAGTACGCGGGCCAGTACCGCTGATCCCGCAGGTTAGAGAAGCGTCTTTCCGTCACCAAGCGATCGCACCCGGCGCACACCAGACGTGCGCATGGTCCGGTCGAATCAAGGAGCCATCATGGGTGTAGCCGGCAAACACTTCCCCTCGCATGCAACGGACGACACGCAAGACCCGCGCACGGGTCAGCCGTCGTCAGCGGGGCCAGGCGCCGACGACGAGCGCGTGCGGCGCGAGTCGTGGTTCGGGCATCTGCTCGGCCGCCCCGAATTTGCCGCGATTTCCGGCACCGTGCTCGTGTTCGCCGTGTTCGCGATCGGCGCAGGCGGCTCCGGCATGTTCGACCTCGACGGCGTGATGAACTGGTCGCAGGTGGCTGCTTACTTAGGCATCCTTGCCGTTGGCGCCTGCCTGCTGATGATCGCCGGCGAGTTCGACCTCTCGATCGGCTCGATGATCGGCTTTGCCGGCATGATGGTGGCCATTCCCACCATGTACCTCCACTGGCCCATCGCGCTGTCCATTCTGTTCGCGTTCGTGGGCTGCACCGCGCTAGGCGCATTGAACGGCTACCTCGTGATGCGCACGCGCCTGCCTTCGTTCATCGTCACGCTCGCGTTCCTGTTCATCCTGCGCGGCCTCACGCTCGCGCTCTCGATCATGTTCGCCGACCGCACGATCGTCTCCGGCGTGGGCGATGTCGCGAAAGCCGACTACATGACCAACCTGCTCTTTCACGGCACCGCATTCAAGGGCCTCTTCGTAGCGCTCGCGCATCTTGGCATCGGCAAGATGCTCGACAACGGCCAACCGCTCGTACCGGGCGTGCCGAAGGTCATTCTCTGGTGGTTCGCGCTCGTGGCCATCGGTGCGTTCACGCTCGCCAAGACGCGCTACGGCAACTGGGTCCTCGCCGTGGGCGGCGACGCCAACGCCGCGAAGAACGTGGGCGTGCCGGTCAAGCGCGTGAAGATCTCGCTCTTCATGCTCACCGCGTTCTGCTCGTGCCTGTTCGCCGTGCTGCAAGTGTGCGACATCGGCTCGGCCGCCGCGGACCGCGGATTGCAAAAGGAGTTCGAGGCCATCATCGCCGCGGTGATCGGCGGCACGCTGCTCACGGGCGGCTACGGCTCGGTGATCGGCGCAGCGTTCGGCGCGCTCATTTTCGGCGTCGTGCAGATCGGCATCACTTACACGAACATCGACTCGGACTGGTTCCGCGTCTTCCTTGGCGTGATGCTGCTTATCGCCGTGCTCTTCAATCATTATGTGCGCCGCCGTGTCGCGCAATCGTAAGCTGGAGGCCAACATGACATCCTCGCAAAACAGCGCCGCTTCCGGTGAAAGTAGCGACACGATCCTCGCTCTCGAAAACGTCAGCAAGTACTTCGGCAAGGTCATTGCGCTCAACGGCGTCACGCTGCACCTGAAGCGCGGCGAAGTGCACTGCCTGCTCGGCGACAACGGCGCGGGCAAGTCCACGCTCATCAAAACGCTGGCCGGCGTGCACGCGCCCACCTCGGGCCAGTATTTCGTGGACGGCAAGCCCGTGCGCTTCGATTCGCCCAAGGACGCGCTCGACCTCGGCATCGCAACGGTTTATCAGGATCTCGCGCTAGTGCCGCTGCTTTCGGTGGCGCGCAACTTCTTCATGGGCCGCGAACCGCAGAAGAAGCTCTTCGGCTTCATCAACGTGATGGATCTCGATGCGAGCGCAACCATCGCGAAAGACCGCCTTTCCGAAATGGGCATCAACGTGCGCGACCCGCATCAGGCCATCGGCACGATGTCGGGCGGCGAGCGCCAGTGCCTTGCGATCGCGCGTGCGATTCATTTCGGCGCGCGAGTGCTGATTCTCGACGAGCCAACTGCCGCGCTCGGCGTGAAGCAGAGCTTCAACGTGCTCAAGCTGATTCATAACGCCCGCGCCAAAGGCATCTCGGTGATCTTCATCACCCACAACGTCCACCACGCCTACCCGATTGGCGACTCGTTCACGCTGCTCAATCGCGGCCGCTCGCTCGGCACGTACACGAAGGACACGATCAGCAAGAACGAGGTGCTGGACATGATGGCCGGCGGCGCGGAGATGCAGAAGATGATTGCCGAGCTCGACGGCGCGACCATTTGACTACGTGCGGGACCGAATACGACAGGAATGCTCATGGCTCTCCCCAGCACCACCCCTTCGCGCTTCGCGAGCGCGCGCAGCCGGGACATCGTCTGCCTTGGCCGGCTCGGCGTGGATCTCTATGCGCAGCAGGTCGGCGCGCGGCTCGAGGATGTCTCCACCTTCGCCAAGTATCTCGGCGGTTCGTCGGCGAACATCGCCTTCGGCTGCGCGCGGCTCGGCCTGAACGCGGCCATGCTCACGCGCGTCGGCGACGACCATATGGGCCGCTTCCTCACCGAAACACTCACGAAAGAAGGCTGCGACACGAGCCACGTGCGCATCGACCGCGAGCGGCTCACCGCGCTCGTGCTGCTCGGCTTGAAAGACCGCGATACCTTTCCGCTCATCTTCTATCGCGAGAACTGCGCCGACATGGCCGTCGACGCGGGCGACTTCGACGAAGCCTTCATTGCCTCGTCGAAAGCGTTGCTCATCACCGGCACGCACTTCTCGACCGAACAGGTGAACCGCGCGAGCCTCGCCGCGCTCGACCACGCGCGCCGCAACAACGTGCGCACCGTGCTCGACATCGACTATCGGCCTGTGCTCTGGGGCCTGACTGGCAAGGCCGACGGCGAGACGCGCTTCATCGCGAGCGCGGGCGTGAGCGAACATCTGCAACGGATCTTGCCGCGCTTCGACCTCGTGATCGGCACCGAGGAGGAGTTCCGCATCGCGGGCGGCAAGGAAACACTCGCCGATGCGCTCAAGCGCGTGCGCGAAGTCACGGCCGCCACGCTGCTCGTGAAGCGCGGCCCGCTCGGCTGCCAGATCGTCGAGGGCGCGGTGCCCGATTCGCTCGATACGGTGCCGCTGCAGCGCGGCGTGGAAGTCGAGGTGCTCAACGTGCTCGGCGCGGGCGACGCGTTCGCGGCAGGCTTTCTTTCGGGCTGGCTGCGCGACGCACCGCTAGAGGACTGCGCGCGCGCGGCCAATGCGTGCGGCGCACTCGTGGTCTCGCGCCACGGTTGCGCACCCGCGATGCCCACGCCGGCGGAGCTCGACTATTTCCTGCGCGAAGCCGCTGCGGACCCCGTGCGCATGCGCAGGCCCGATCGCGACGCCACGCTCGCCCGGCTGCATCGCGTGACGCCCGCGCGCAAACAGTACGACGAGGTGCTGGGCTTCGCGTTCGACCATCGCAACCAGTTCTTCGACCTCGCCCAGCAAACCGGCGCCAGCGAGGCGCGCATCTCGCACCTGAAGAACCTGTTCGTCGATGCCGTGGCACAGACCGAAAGCGCGCTCGGCCTGCATGGCCGCATCGGCGTCCTGATCGACGACCGCTACGGCCAGGACGCACTCAACGCGGCAACCGGGCGTGACTGGTGGATCGGCCGCCCCGTCGAACTGCCGGGTTCGGTACCGCTGGTGTTCGATCATGGCCGCTCGATCGGCACCACGCTCGCAGCCTGGCCCATCGGGCATACGGTCAAGTGCCTCGTGCAGTTTCATCCCGACGAGCCGGTCGAGCAGCGTCTCGAACAGGAAGCGCAACTGCGCGCGCTCTACGACGCGGTGCAGGCGAGCGGCCACGAACTGCTGCTCGAAGTGATTCCGCCGAAGCTCGATGGCAAGCCAAATGCGCCCGACACCGTCTATCGCGCGCTCAAGCGGCTCTACAACATCGGCCTTTACCCCGAGTGGTGGAAGCTCGAGCCGATGGACGCAGCGCAGTGGCGCGAGATCGATGCGCTGATCGCCGAACGCGATCCGCATTGCCGTGGCGTGGTGCTGCTCGGCCTCTCGGCACCCATCGAGCAATTGACGAGCGGCTTTCGCGCGGCGGCGGCTTCGCAGACGTGCCGCGGCTTCACGGTGGGCCGCACGATCTTCTACGAGCCGAGCCTCGCCTGGCTCGCGGGAGAAATCGACGACCAGGAATTGATCGCACGCGTGCGCCGCGCGTTCGAGACGCTGATCGCGGCCTGGCGTGCGGCGCGAAACCAGGTACAAGGCCAGGCGCCGCGCGATGCTCACGCCAAGCATGAGGAGAAAGCAGCATGAATCAGCGCATCGCTCCCATCGCCGGCACAGCACACACGACGCCTGACGCCCAGCCGAACGCACCGGCCGCCACCGTACGCCTCACCACAGCACAAGCGCTGGTGCGCTTTCTCGCGGCGCAGCGCGTGGCCTGCGAAGACGGTTCGGGCCGCACCGAGCCGCTGTTCGGCGGCGTGTTCGCCATTTTCGGGCACGGCAACGTGGCGGGCCTCGGCGAGGCGCTCTATCACTATCGCCACGAACTGCCCACGCTGCGCGCGCACAACGAGCAAGCCATGGCGCACAGCGCAATCGCTTACGCGAAGGCGCATTTCCGCCGCCGTATGATGGCCGTCACCACGTCGATCGGCCCTGGCGCCACCAACCTCGTGACGGCTGCCGCGCTCGCACATGTGAATCGCCTGCCGCTCCTGCTCCTGCCCGGCGACACCTTCGTCTCGCGCGAACCCGACCCGGTGCTTCAGCAAGTTGAAGATCCTCATGACGGCGGCGTCTCCGCCAACGACGCGCTCAAGCCGGTATCGCGCTACTTCGACCGCATCGTACATCCCGCGCAGTTGCTCACTGCCTTGCCACGCGCGCTGCGCGTGCTCACCGACGCCGCGCTGTGCGGCCCGGTCACGCTCGCACTGCCGCAAGACGTGCAGGCCATGGCATGGGACTATCCCGCGAACTTCTTCACGCCGCGCCTCGTGAGTTTTCACGCGAATGCGCCGGTGCAAGCCGAGATCGACGCGGCACTCGCGCAACTGCATCGCGCCAAGCGTCCGCTCATCGTTGCGGGCGGAGGCGTGCTCTACTCGCGCGCCACCGCTCAACTCAAGGCGCTTGCCACTGCGCGCGGCATTCCGGTGGCGGAGACGCAAGCGGGCAAAGGCGCGCTAGCCTGGGACGACCCGCTCAATGTGGGCGCGATCGGCGTAACGGGCTCGCCCGCCGCCAACGCGCTCGCGCGCGACGCCGACTGCATTCTTGCGGTGGGCACGCGCCTGCAGGACTTCACGACCGGCTCGAATTCGCTGTTCGCCCACGCGCACGTGATCGGCCTGAACGCGAACGGCTTCGACGCACTCAAGCACAACGGGCTGGCCGTGGAGGCCGATGCGAAACTCGCGCTCGCGGCGCTGGGCGACGAGCTCCTCAACTGGCGCGCGGACGCGAACTGGACCGCCTACGCACGGCGCCTTGCCGACGAATGGCGCGCAAGCGTGGAAGCCCTCACGCATGCGCCGCAAGAGCGTCACAGTCTGCCCTACGATGCCGATGTGATCGGCGCCGTGCAGCGTTCGTCGAGCCGTTCGTATGCCGAAGACATTGTCGTGTGCGCGGCCGGCACCCTGCCCGCCGAACTGCACAAACTCTGGCGCGCCGGCCAGCCGGGTGCGTACCACGTCGAATACGGCTACTCGTGCATGGGCTACGAGATCGCGGGCGGCCTTGGCGCGAAGCTCGCGCGGCCCGAACGCGAAGTCATCGTCATGGTGGGCGACGGCAGCTATCTGATGATGAACAGCGAGATCGCCACCTCGGTGATGCTCGGCGCGAAGCTCATCATCGTCGTGCTCGACAACCGCGGCTACGGCTGCATCAACCGCCTCCAGCAGGCCTGCGGCGGCGCGCCGTTCAACAATCTGTTCGAGGACTGCGCGCAAGGGCCGCTCGGCGCGCCGCGCATCGACTTCGCCTCGCACGCACGCGCGCTGGGCGCGCAGGCCGAGCACGTCGCCAACATCGCTGAACTCGAAACGGCGCTGCAACGCGCGCGCGCGGCGTCGCGCACCTACCTCATCAGCATCGACACCGATCCCGCGCGCACGACCGAGGAAGGCGGCTGGTGGTGGGAAGTCGCCGTACCCGAGGTGTCGACGCGTGCCGCCGTGCGCGAGGCGCGCGAGCACTACGACGCGCATCTCGCCGCGCGCAGCCGGCGCGAGCAGCCCGGCGAAGCGCAGCCCACGACTCCGCCCACACATGATGAAACGGAACCCACATGAGCGCATTCGAAGCACGCATCGGCATCAATCCGCTGTCGTGGATGAACGACGACCTGCCCTCGCTCGGAGGCGAAACGCCGCTCTCGGTGGCGCTCGCCGAAGGGCGAGAGATCGGCTACGAAGGCTTTGAGCTCGGCAACAAATTTCCGCGCGAACCGCAGGCGCTCAAGGCATTGCTCGCGCAGTACGATCTGTCGCTTGTGTCGGGCTGGTACTCGGGCATGCTTGCACATCGCAGCGTGGAAGCAGAGATTGCGGCCGTCGGCCCGCATCTGGACTTGCTCGCGCAAAACGGCGCCACCGTAATGGTGTATGGCGAAGTCGCCGATTCGATTCAGGGCGCGCCGCGCCCGCTCTATCAGCGCCCGCGCTTTTTCAGCGAGAAACAGTGGGACAACTATGCCGCGCGTGTCGAAGCGTTCGCGCGTCATACGCTTTCGCACGGCGTGCGGCTTGCGTATCACCATCACATGGGCGCGTATGTGGAAACGCCCGCCGACGTCGACAAACTCATGGCGCGCACGAGCGACGCCGTGGGCCTGCTGTTCGACGCGGGCCATATCACGTTCGCGGGCGGCGACCCCATAGTCGAACTCGACAAGCACATCGCGCGCGTCTGCCACGTGCACTGCAAGGACGTGCGCCCCGCCGTCGTGAAGCTCGCGCGCAACCGCAACTGGAGCTTCCTCGATGCGGTGCTGGCAGGCGCGTTCACGGTGCCCGGCGACGGCTCGGTCGATTTTCCGGCGATCGTCGCGCGCCTGAAACAGCACGGCTATCGCGGCTGGCTTGTTGTGGAAGCCGAGCAGGACCCGGTGATCGCACCCTCGTACGAATATGCGCAAAAGGGTTACCGCACACTGCGTTCGCTGATCGACTCGCCAATTAATTCGGATAACCATCAAAACGACACGAGCAAGGAGGCAGCATGAGCCTGCTAGTCAAGGCCGAGCGCGAAGGCCAGACAATCGCGCGCGTCACGCCCGCCACGGCGGGCTGGCGTTATGTCGGCTTCGCCGCGTACCGGCTCGCGGCGGATGAGTTGGTCTATGTCTACGAGACGAACCGCGAAAGCTGCATCGTCGTGCTCTCGGGCGCCGTGAGTATCGAAGCAGACGGCAGGCAGTATTCGAGCCTCGGTTCGCGTGACAGCGTGTTCGAAGACGCCGCGCCCTACGCGCTCTATGTTCCACCGGGAGTGAAGGCCACGGTGCGCGCCACGCGCGAGGCCGAACTGGGCGTGGCGAGCGCGCCCGCACAAGGCACGCTGCCAGTGCGGCTCATCGAGCCCGCACAGATGCAGCGCTCGACGCGCGGCAAGAGCGCGAATACGCGCTACGTCTGCGATATTCTTCCGCAGACCGAACCGGCGGAGTCATTGCTCGTGGTCGAAGTGCGCACGCCTTCGGGCCATTCCTCGAGCTATCCGCCGCACAAGCACGACGCCGACCGCCTGCCGCATGAAAGCGCGCTGGAAGAGACCTATTACCACCGGCTCAATCCGCGCCAGGGCTTCGCATTCCAGCGCGTCTACACCGACGCGCGCGACCTCGACGAAACCATGGCCGTAGAAGATCACGACATCGTGATGGTGCCGCGCGGCTACCATCCCGTGGTCGTGCCCTACGGCTACGATTCGTACTACCTGAACGTCATGGCGGGCCCCAAGCGCGAGTGGCACTTCCACAACGATCCCGCGCACGAATGGATCATCGAGCGCGACGCGAAGTAAAGCAGTTTCAGGCGAGCTGAAACGTGTTCACGAGACGTTTGAGCACCTTGGCCTGATCGTCGAGCGATTGCGCCGCCGCCGTGGCTTCTTCCACCAGCGCGGCGTTCTGTTGCGTGCCTGCATCCATTTGCGTCACCGCGCGATTGATCTCCTCGATGCCGGCGCGCTGCTCGCTCGACGCCGCCGAAATTTCGCCGATGATGTCGTTCACACGCTTCACGGCCGTCATGACCTCTTCCATGGTCCGGCCCGCGTCGCTGGCGAGCGTCGAGCCGTTCGCCACGCGCGCAACCGAGTCGGTAATCAGGGCCTTGATCTCTCGCGCCGCCGCGGCGCTGCGCTGCGCGAGATTGCGCACCTCACCCGCGACCACCGAGAAGCCGCGCCCCTCCTCGCCCGCCCGCGCCGCTTCGACCGCCGCATTGAGCGCCAGAATGTTGGTTTGAAACGCAATGCCCTCGATCACGCCGATGATGTCGGCGATGCTCTTCGCGCTCTCGTTGATCTCGTTCATCGTGGTCACCACGCGGCCCACTACGGCGCCGCCCTTCTGCGCGATCTGCGAGGCGTTGCCGGCCAGCGTGCTCGCCTGCTGCGCGTTTTCGGCATTCAGGCGCACTGTGGAAGTCAGTTGCTCCATGCTGCTCGCCGTGCGTTCGAGCGCAACGGCCTGTGCCTCGGTACGGTGTGAAAGATCGAGATTGCCTGTCGAGATCTGTCCCGATGCAGCAGCAATCGCCTCCGCACTCGCGGCAATCTCGGCCACCGTCGCCGAAAGCCCTTTCTGCATATCGCGCAGCGCACCGAGCATGCTGGACGCGTCACGCGCGTGAACCTCGACCGGCTGCGCGAGATCGCCCGAAGCAATGCGCGCGGCAATGGCCTTCGCATGCGCGGGCTCGCCGCCGAGCTGGCGCGCGAGTCGCCGCACGACCCATTCGCTCACGACGAAAGCGAGCACGAAGAGCCCCACAGTCGCCGCGGCGATCATCACGAACGACGACTCGTAGATGAACGCCGACGCCGCGATCGTCGCCTTGGCGGCAGCGCCGCGCTGCGCGACGAGCCGATCGACGAGCTTCTCGAGCTTCTCCGTTTCGACGAGCAGCGACACGTCCTGCGTGCCGACTTGCCAGTTCATCTGCGAAAGATCGAGCGGCTGCGCTTTCACGAGCGTGACGAATTCGCGCAATTGCCCGCTCCATGTTTGCGCCGCCCCCGCGAACTGCTTTTGCTGAGCGAGCGCGTCACCTCCTGACTGAGTCGAATATTGCTCGAGCACCTTCATCTCGGCCACGAGCGCGGCGAGATCCTTATCGATATCGGCGCCCAACTCGTCTCGCTCCTTGGCGGTGGTCGCAGTAAGCAGCATTTTCTGCGCGCGGCTCGCACGCAGCACGTGAGCACGCGCCTCCTCCGCCGCGCGGCTGGCAACGTGACCTTGCTCATAGATCGATTCCGTCGAGTCGTTCAGGCGGCTGATCTGCGCAAGCGAAAAGGCACCGATAGCCAGCGTGCCGGCCAGCACCACCGCAAACGCGACGCGTAACATCGTCTTCACCGAGAGCGTCCTGTCCGCTCGCACATCTTGCGGCACGAAACCGGCGCGCCGCGCCCCCTGCAATGCAGCTTTCATGTCTTGACGGTCTCCTTCTTGTTGTCAGGCCGCGCGAGGGAGTCCCCCGGGTCCGCCACACCCCCCGTCTACGGCAGATTCGCCGCGAACTTTAGCGCCGCCGGCATCGGGCTCGCACGCCCTTTCTCCAGCCGCCAAACGGTAAAGACAGTCGATTTACACATGCGTGAATCACCGGCAACCCAATCAAATCCAATGGGATATTAATAACCAATTCAAACAGCATAATAATTGCGATAACGAATTTATATCTCGATTCAGACAATATATATCCCAAACAAGTACGCCATATATCAATTTGATAATCGTCATGAATTTTATCGATTGCTAGCCCTTTCCTTACAATCGGGTTTATTCTGTCACCACTATTTCCAAGCCACACAAGACGGGATGAATCTCGTACAACAGCACAACTCGAAAAGCCCTCGCAGCTCACTCCCAATGTGTTTTCATTTGATTCGCATAAAGTGGGTTGCAACTCATTGAAGCTAAATTCAACGATATCCCGCTCACGAAAAATTTAGCCTTTATTTAGAAGCACTCGTTTTCAAAAATAGCCACAACACTTATCTGAATTACGGGGCAACACCGCGTGAATACCGATCAGGATTATCCGCTTGCAGAGCCACTCAGTGCGCCCGAATCCGCGCGCGTGAGCGATTCAATGGGTGACTGCGGCGAAAACCTCGAGTACGACGCGGCGTTCATCGAGCTTGAACGCACTGTCACCGGCATCGGCGATCAGCAATATGGCGACACGGTCATTGCCGCGATCGCGCCAGACTGGCAGCTCGTCAGGCAGCAAGGCCAAGCGTTGCTGCAACGCTCGAAGGATCTGCGCGTCGTGGCATGGCTCACGCGGGCATGGATGGAATCTGCCGGATTGAAGGGGTACGCGAAAGGTCTGGCGCTGGCCGCCGATCTGCTCGACAACCACTGGGCCGGTGTGCACCCACGTATCGAACTCGACGACAATGGGCAACCCGACCCGTTCTCCCGCGCGAATGCGCTGCAAGCGTTCTTCTCGCAGGAAGCCCTCGGTGCGCGCGCTCGCGCGGCGAGCCTGCTGCAGGTGCGCGGCGTCGACCTTTCGCTGCGCAAAGCCGGCGCGTTGCTCGACGGCTCGACCGAACAGGACGGAGGCATCACACGGCAAGAGTTGTGTGTGGCGCTCAATGCGGAACGGGCCTCGCTCGACGTCGCGGGCGAGCTGCTCGCTCATATCGAGAATCTTCGCCACATCGTATCGGCTTGCCTGGACGAAACTTGGGTACCCGATACAAGCGCGGTGGAAAAGCCGCTGCGCGCCGTATTCTCGCTCCTGGCAGAAGCCACGGCGAATGACGTTGCGGCAACTGCGCAGCCGGACACAATCGTATCGGCAGCACCATCGGCGGCTAGCAACAGGTCGCTCGCAAGCTCGAGCCACACCGGTGAAGTTCGCTCCCGAGATGACGCGAGTCTTCTGCTCGAAAAAGTCTGCCTCTATCTTGAGGCCTGCGAACCGGCTCACCCCTCGTCGTTGCTGATCCGTCGCGCTCAACGCCTGTTGCATATGACGTTTTACGAAATCATTCGCGACATGACGCCGGAAGCCATTCCGCACATCGACCTGCTGGCCGGTCTCGGCGGCAACGGCTGACTCAATCCTTGGCATCGATCTTCATGACGCAGCATCACCTTTTATTTATAGGACTCCGAAAATGAGCGATTCGAAATCGACGGGACAGAAATTCATTGGGCGTAATCGCGCACCACGGGTTCAGATCGAGTACGACGTCGAAACCTACGGAAGCAATCAGAGCGTCGACATTCCCTTTGTTATGGGCGTGTTGTCCGACCTTGCTGGCAAGTCCAACCAACAGCAGCCCAGCCTGGAGCAACGCAAGTTCCTGGAAATCGACGTCGACAATTTCGATGACCGGTTGAAGTCAGTGCAGCCACGCGCAGCGTTTCATGTGCCCAACGAAATCTCCGGCAGCGGCAAGCTGGCCATCGACCTCACCTTCGAGTCGATGGAAGACTTTTCGCCGGCCAGCGTCGCGCGCATGGTGCCCGAACTGAACCAGTTGCTGATGGCCCGGCGCCAACTCTCGAACCTGCTCTCCTATATGGACGGCAAGAGCAATGCCGAAGCCATGCTCATGCAGGCGCTGAAGAGCCGCCCGTTGCTCGAATCCATCGCCCGCCTCACGGATCAAACCGCAGACCAATCCAGGGCCCCGGGCCAAGACCAGCCTGCTGGCTCGCCGTCGGGCGACGAACCCGAAGCATGACGGCACCGACTGCCCAGCAGCCCATCCACCCGCATCCCGGTGAAACGCACATGAAGACTGCCGAAGCCATACTGCAAACAACGACCATCGACTTTCCGTCGCACGATGAGTTCGCCGTTGCACTCGTCGACGAACTGAATCCGCGCAGCGACCGCGCCCGCGAAGCGATCGACGCAGCTGTCAAAACACTCGCATTTCAGGCGCTCGAACACGCGGTCGTCGTGTCGGACGACGCATACCAGACGATCCAGACCATCATTGCGGAGATCGACCGCAAACTCTCGGATCAAATCAATACGATTATTCACCACGACGAATTCCAGCAGCTCGAGTCCGCGTGGCGAGGCCTGCATTACCTCGTGACGAACAGCGAAACGAACGAGCAGTTGAAGATCCGCTACATGCCCGCGACGAAAACGGAGCTGAATCGCTCGTTGAAGCGCTACAAAGGCGTCGCGTGGGACCAGAGCCCGATCTTCAAGAAGATCTATGAAGAAGAGTACGGCCAGTTCGGCGGCGAGCCGCTGGGTTGTCTCGTGGGCGACTATTACTTCGACCACGGGCCGCAGGATGTGGAAATGCTCGGTGAGATCGCGAAAATCTCGGCCGCAGCACACTGCCCGTTCATTAGCGGCGCATCGCCGGCTGTGATGCAGATGGAGTCGTGGCAGGAACTGTCGAATCCGCGTGATCTAACCAAGATTTTCCAGAACAGCGAATACGCGGCATGGACGCATCTGCGCAAATCCGATGACGCGCGCTATCTCGGCCTGACGATGCCGCGCTTTCTTGCCCGCCTGCCCTACGGCGCGCGCACAAACCCCGTGGAAGCGTTCGACTTCGAGGAAGACGTCGACGGCGCAACCCATGACCGCTATGCGTGGATCAACGCCGCATACGCCATGGCGACCAATATCAACCGTTCGTTCCGCAATTTTGGCTGGTGCACGGCGATTCGCGGCGTCGAATCGGGCGGCGCGGTCGAAGATCTGCCGGCGCACACGTTCCCCACCGACGACGGCGGCATCGACATGAAATGCCCAACCGAGATCGCCATCAGCGATCGTCGCGAGGCCGAACTCGCGAAGAACGGCTTCATGCCGTTCGTGCACCGGAAGAACTCCACGGTTGCAGCGTTCCTTGGCGCGCAGTCGTTACAAAAGCCCGCCGAATACCACGACGCGATGGCCACCGAAAACGCCAAGCTCGCTGCACGTCTGCCCTATATCTTCGCCTGCAGCCGCTTCGCTCACTACCTGAAATGCATCGTGCGCGACAAGGTGGGCTCGTTCAAGGAGCGCAACGAGATGGAGGCCTGGCTCAACGACTGGATCATGCATTACGTCGACGGCGACCCCCAGAATTCCTCGCAGGAAACCAAGGCGCGCAAACCGCTCGCTTCCGCGCGCGTTGTCCTGGAGGACATGGAAGACAACCCCGGCTATTACAGCGCCAAGTTCTTCCTGCGTCCGCACTATCAGCTCGAAGGTCTTACCGTATCCCTACGGCTCGTCTCGAAGGTACCCGCACTGAGCGGGGCCTCGTGATGAGCCACTTCGTGACGTCCCTTCTCAACCAATAGGAGATCGAAATGTCTGTAGATATGTACATGCTCGTGGATGGCGCCAACGGCGAATCGAAGGATGCCAGCCATAAAGGCTGGACCGACATCCTGTCGTATTCGTGGGGCGCGAACCAGCCCGGTTCGATGTCGACCGGCGGTGGCGGCGGCATCGGCAAGGTCAGCTTCGACGACCTCACGGTGGAAGCCTACGCCGACAAGGCAACCCCCGCGATTCTCAAGTACTGCGCAAACGGCAAGCACCTCCCGCAGATCCAGCTGTCGATCTGCAAGGCGGGCGGTTCGCAGGTCGAATACAAGCGCGTCACGCTCACGGATGTGCTCGTCGTCGCTGTGCAGCAAAACGCCGACCAGAACTCCGAAGCCGTGAAGATCACCTACCGCTTCCAGGCGGCCAAGGTCAAGCAGCAGTACTGGGAGCAGACCGACCAGGGCGGCAAGGGCAGCGAAAGCGTGCTCTCCTGGAACATCAAGGAAAACCGCGAGATGTAAATTGCCTTTAGTTTTTCTGCAATAAATTTAGTTATACAAACAGTGTGGGTGAAACGCCACCCACACTGTCCTGCTTTTTTGCTGCTTTTTTGCTGCTTTTTTGTATTGACAGCCATGAGTCACACCACAACGCCGCAATCCGCAGCGCTCGAAGATGTTCAGCGCCGCTACCCACCCTGCCTGTTCGATCGTCTGATCGCGGGCCGAGAGCCGACGCGCACGGCAAATGACGCCAGGCGCAGATCGCTCCACGATGCGGTGCTGCGTGACCTTGCGTGGCTGCTAGGCAGCATCAACACGCGCGGCGTAAACAATCTGCGCGAGTTCCCCCATATCGCCACGTCCGTGCTCAATTTCGGCATTCCGGCACTGGAGCATGTGACGCTGCAGGCCGAAGCCTCACGCCTGCTCGAAGTCGAGGTGCGCGAAGCGATTGTGCGCTTCGAGCCGCGCCTCGCTCACGACACGCTCGACGTTCAATGCCGGCCCGCGACCACGCCGGGCGGTCAGCCGTGTCTCGAACTGCGTATCGAGGGCGACTTGATGGCCCTGCCCAATCGCACCCGGATCGTACTCGTCGCGGATTTCGTCGAGGCCGGCGAAGGACTCGTGTTCAGAGCGCGGGGCAACTCATGAGCCACACGCGCCTGCTCGATTACTACAATCGGGAACTCGGCTACCTGCGCGAACTCGGCGCTGAATTCGCCTCCGCATTTCCCGGCGCCGCGGCCCAGCTCGGCATGCGCGACACACAGACGGCCGACCCGTTCGTCGAGCGCCTGCTCGAAGGTTTCGCTTTTCTGGCGGCACGCATTCACCTCAAGATGGATGCCGAGTTTCCGCGCTTTTCCGAGCGTCTGCTGGACGTCGTCTATCCGCATTACCTCTCGCCCATGCCGTCGATGGCGATCGTGGCGTTGCAACCCAATCTGCTTGCAGGCTCGATGCATTCGGGCTACACGCTGCCCGCAGGTTCCGCGCTGAAAGCGCAGCTCGCCGAGGGCGAGCAGACGGCCTGCGAATTTCGCACTGCGCACGAAGTCACGCTGTGGCCGCTCGAGATCGCCGACGTCAAGTTGCGTGCCGACGCGAGCACCCTGCCGCTCTCTCGCTGGCCGCTCGGCGGCAAGCACGTCGGCGGCGCGCTGCACATCACGCTGCGCGCTCACGGCGTCACCGATATTCGCGAGTTGCCGATCAAGAAGTTAATGTTCTTTACGAGCGCGCCCGATGCGGTCGCTCATCCGCTGATCGAGCGCGTGCTCGCGCACAGCGTCGGCGTGTGCTGTCACAGCGAAGAAGATGGCCCACAGCGCGCCATATGGCTCGGCAGCAACGCCATCCGCCATGAGGGCTTCGACGCCGATCAGGCCATGCTGCCCTCTCGCCAAAGCGCCTTCGAGGGATACCGCTTATTGCAGGAGTATTTCGCGTTTCCGGAGCGCTTGGCATTTTTCAGCCTCAACGGTCTGGAGCGCGCGCTGCCCGACCTGCGCGGCCGCACCTTTACGCTGACGGTGCTGCTCGATGCCGGCGCGCCCGAACTCGAGCGCGCGATCGACGCGCGCAGCCTCGCGCTCCATTGCACGCCCGCCGTCAACCTTTTCGAGCGGCGCACGGATCACATCGCCATTTCGCCATCGCGCCACGAGCATCATCTGGTGGTCGACCGGATGCAGCCCGCCGATTTCGAAATCTTTTCCATTCGCAGAATCACCGGCCAGTCGCAAGCCGGTGCGGCCAATGTCGACTTCTATCCGTTCTTCGGCGGCCCCGAAAGTTCGTCCACACAACTCGGTCGCTATTTTTCCATGCGCCGAGAACCTCGGCCCATTGCGCAGAACGCCGCCCGCTCGGCCACTCGCGCCACCTACCCTGGCAGCGAAGTGTATGTGTCGCTCGTCGACCAGCACGATGCGCCATGGCCCGAAGCGCTGCGCCACATCAGCGCCGATGCGCTCTGTACCAACCGCCATCTGCCATTGTCGATTCCGCTGCACGGCGCAACGGATTTCACCTTGCGCGCGTCATGTCCCGTGGACGTCGTCAAGGTTCTGCGCGGACCGACCTCGCCTCGCGGCGCGCTCGCGGAAGGCGAACTGACATGGCGCCTCATCAGCCACCTCGGGCTTGACTATCTGGGGCTCGTGGATGCGGGCGAAAGCGAGGGCTCACAAACGCTGCGCGAACTGCTGCGTCTCTACGCCGATGGCGCGCGCCGCAACCTGCTTGCCCAGATCGACGGCGTGCGCAGCGTGCGAATTACGCCGGCGTATCGGCGCCTGCCGCATCCGGGGCCGGTCATGGTCGGCCGAGGCGTCTGTATCTCGCTCCTGCTCGACGATCTGGCTTTTGCGGGCGGCAGCACTTACCTCTTCGAATCGGTGCTGGAGCAATTCCTCGCGCGGCATGTATCAATCAACAGCTTCAGCGAACTCGCTGTATCGACGCTGCAGCGCGGCTCGATCCGCCGCTGGCCTTCACGCATCGGCAGGCGGCCTACCGTATGAACGCACACACGTTCGACACGCCGTCGTGGTGGCATGAGGTCGAAGCCGCTCCCTATGCGCACGACCTGTTTCAGTTGCTGCGCCGGCTCGACGCGCAGTCCGCGCCTCATCCGCGTCTCGGCCGGGCATGGTCACCCAGCGACGAGCCCGTGCGCATCGGCCAGCAGCCGTCGCTTGCATTTGCCCCGGCCTCGGTGGCGAGCGCACATGCAAACGACGAGCAGTTGCCCCGATTGTCGATTCACGGTTTTGGGCTGTTTGGGCCAAACGGCCCCTTGCCGCTCCATTTGACGGAGTTCGCAAGAAATCGCTTGCGCAATCACGACGACCCCGTTCTGTGCGCATTTGCCGATTTGTTCCATCACCGGCTCGCGCTGCTGTTCTACCGCGCATGGGCCGACGCACAACCAACGGTAAGCGCCGACCGGGACGGCCATTCGTCCTTCGACCGCTACGTCGCGTGCCTCGCGCACATCGGCCTCGCGTCGCTGCCTCACGGCCACACGCCGGGCCCACACGCGCTTTACGGCATGACCGGCCGATTGGTGCGCAAATCACGCGACGCACACGGCTTGCAGCAGATGCTGGCCGCGTGGCTGGGCATGCCAGTGCATGTCGTCGAATGGGTACCGCAGTGGATCGCGCTCGAGCGTGGGGACCGCGTGACCTTGGGACCGGCGGCGGCCGGCGCGCGACTCGGCGGAGGGGCAATGATCGGCGCGGCTGTACGCGACGCGAGCAGCAAGTTCGAGATCCGCGTGGGTCGCTTGACGCTCGAGCAGTTTCGCGCGCTGCTGCCTGGAACAACCACGATGAAGGAACTGGCGGCATGGGTACGCGCCTATGTCGGCCGTGAATTCGCGTGGGATTTGCGGCTCGTGCTCGCGAACGAAGCCATCGTACCGATCAGTCTGGGCGATGCCACGCCGCTTGGGTGGGGCAGTTGGCTCGGCGCGAGAGAGCACGCAGCCGATACGGCGGACAGCGTGGCGCACAGCGACGAGTCGCACGCCGACGATTTCGTCTATTCGCCCGAGCACGCCCTTGCGGCCGGCGCAATATGAGGCGACAAACCTCGACCGTCGGCTGGCGCTGTGATTTGATTCGTTATGCTTAACATGAATCGTTACACATTAAACATTAAAAATTACACACGCTAACATGACACGCATCGTTACTGCGAACCTTCCGACCGGCTTCGAAACACTGAGTTTCCTTTCGCTAACAGGCGCTGAAAGGCTCTCGACCCTCTACACCTTCGACGTGGAAATGGCCAGCGCCAGCGCTTCCCTCGATCTCAACGCGCTGACCGGCAAGCCGCTCAATCTCACCGTCACCACGCCCGGCGGCCCGCCGCGCTATCTCGGCGGACACATCGTGCGCTGCGAATTCGCCGGCCGCGAAACCGACACGTCGCGCAGTTACGTCTACTCCCTCACGCTGCGCCCGTGGCTCTGGTATCTCACCCGGACCGTCGACTCGCGCATCTTCCAGAACCTCAGCGCGCCCGACATCGTGCGCCAGGTCCTCCAGCCCTATGGCTTCACCGTGGAGACGCGCCTCGCCGCCCACTATCGTACCTGGGACTACTGCGTACAGTACCAGGAGAGCGACTTCGCCTTCGTCAGCCGCATGATGGAGCGCGAGGGCATCTACTACTACTTCCGTCACGAAGCCGACCAACAGGTGCTCGTGCTGATCGACGACATCGCTTCGCATGATCCGCTCGCGCTCTACCCCACACTGCCCTGGCTCGCGCCCGACCGCCTCGTGCGCGCTGGCGAAGTCGGCGTCGAGGACTGGCGCCCTGCTGTCGAGCTGCGCTCCGGCGTCTTCGCCGTCAACGACCACGACTTCCGCAAGCCGCGCGCCGATGTCTCGCAGCGCCGCGCCAACCCGCTCGGCAACGACCATGCCGGCTACGCGAAATACGACTGGCAAGCAGGTTACATCAACGCCGACGAGGGTAAGCACTACGCCACGATCCGTCTCGAAGAAGAACAAGCCGGCCACGCCCAGAGCCGCGCCAGCACCCATGCGCTCACCATGGCGCCGGGCTACGTCGTCACGCTCGAAGGCTGCCCGCGCAGCGCCGACAACGTCGCGAACCTGATCGTCGCGGTCTCCTACCGGCTCCAGGAAGGCGGCTACGCGAGCGGCAGCAGCGAAGCGAGCTACGCCTTCGACTTCGTCGTGCAGCCCACCTCGCTACCCTGGCGCGCGCCAAGCGTTACCCCGGTGCCCAAAGCCACCGGCCCGCAAACTGCCGTCGTGGTCGGCCCGGCCGGAGAGACGATCTGGACCGACGAGTACGGCCGCGTGAAGCTCCAGTTCCGCTGGGACCGCTATGGGCAGAGCGACGAAAACAGTTCGTGCTGGGTACGCGTGTCGAGCGCCTGGGCCGGCAGCGAGTTCGGCGCTTTGCAGGTGCCGCGCATCGGTCAGGAGGTCATCGTCGATTTTCTGAACGGCGAACTCGATCGGCCCGTCGTCACGGGCCGCATCTACAACGCCGAGCAGATGCCGCCGTTCAGCTTGCCGGGTTCAGCCACGCAAAGCGGCATCGTCACGCGCACGCCGGGCGGCACCACGGCCAACGCGAACATGCTGCGCTTCGAGGACAAAGCCGGCGCCGAGCAGGTGATGCTGCATGCCGAGCGCGATCTCGACATGGCGGTCGAGAACAATTCCACGCAAACAGTTGGCGGAGACAAGACCACGATCATCAATGGGACCTCGACCACCGAGATCAACGGCAACTCGATCACGAAGATCAACGGCAACTCGGTGAACGAAACCCATGGAAACGCGCTCACGATGATCGCCGGGACCTCGTCGCAGCTCGTGCTCGGCAACAACCTGATCGGCACGCTCGGATCCCAGGAACTGCTGAACACGAACCAGCTCATCGCGGCCATCCTCCAGGAGTTCGTGATCGGCCAGCAATTCACGGCCATCGGATCGACGCTTGGCTCCGTGGGCGTGAGCGGTCAGAACATCGGCGTCCAGTTGGGCATGACCGGAGTACGGGTCAACAAAATCGGCACGGCAGTAGACGCAATCGATACCTCGGTTACGCACGTCGGTTGTTCCGTGAAGTTCTGATTCTGCCTTGCGTTCATGAAATTCATCGAACCTGCAAGCGTTGGCGCTTTTCCTGAGTTTTTTTCCAAAACCATTACTGAGAGGCTGACATGACGCATAACGTTACCGCGACACTGCCCCCTGGCTTCGAGACGTTGAGCTTTCGCTCGCTAAAAGGCACCGAGAGACTCTCGACCCTCTACACCTTCGATGTGGAAATGGTCAGCCCCAGTGCCGCGCTCGATCTCAATACACTGACCGGCAAGCCACTCAACCTCGCCATCGCCACGCCCGGTGCACCACGCTATCTCGGCGGACACATCGTGCGCTGCGCATTCGCCGGCCGCGAAACCGACACCTCGCGCAGTTACGTCTACTCCCTCACGCTGCGCCCGTGGCTCTGGTATCTCACCCGGACCGTCGACTCGCGCATCTTCCAGAACCTCAGCGCGCCCGACATCGTGCGCCAGGTCCTCCAGCCCTATGGCTTCACCGTGGAGACGCGCCTCGCCGCCCACTATCGTACCTGGGACTACTGCGTACAGTACCAGGAGAGCGACTTCGCCTTCGTCAGCCGCATGATGGAGCGCGAGGGCATCTACTACTACTTCCGTCACGAAGCCGACCAACAGGTGCTCGTGCTGATCGACGACATCGCTTCGCATGATCCGCTCGCGCTCTACCCCACACTGCCCTGGCTCGCGCCCGACCGCCTCGTGCGCGCTGGCGAAGTCGGCGTCGAGGACTGGCGCCCTGCTGTCGAGCTGCGCTCCGGCGTCTTCGCCGTCAACGACCACGACTTCCGCAAGCCGCGCGCCGATGTCTCGCAGCGCCGCGCCAACCCGCTCGGCAACGACCATGCCGGCTACGCGAAATACGACTGGCAGGCCGGCTATATCAACGCCGACGAGGGGCAACGCTACGCCACCGTCCGGCTCGAAGAGGAACAGGCAGGCCATGCGCAGAGCCGCGCAAGCACCCATGCGCGCACCATGGCGCCGGGCTACGTCGTCACGCTCGAAGGCTGCCCGCGCAGCGCCGACAACGTCGCGAACCTGATCGTCGCGGTCTCCTATCGGCTCCAGGAAGGCGGCTACGCGAGCGGCAGCAGCGAGGCGAGCTACGACTTCGACTTCGTTGTGCAGCCCACCTCACTACCCTGGCGCGCGCCAAGCGTTACCCCGGTGCCCAAAGCCACCGGCCCGCAAACTGCCGTCGTGGTCGGTCCGGCCGGAGAGACGATCTGGACCGACGAGTACGGCCGCGTGAAGCTCCAGTTCCGCTGGGACCGTTACGGTCAGAGCGATGAAAACAGTTCGTGCTGGGTGCGCGTGTCGAGCGCCTGGGCCGGCACCGAGTTCGGCGCGCTGCAGGTGCCGCGCATCGGTCAGGAAGTGGTCGTCGATTTTCTGAACGGCGAGCTCGATCGCCCGCTCGTCACGGGCCGTATCTACAACGCCGAGCAGATGCCGCCGTTCGCCCTGCCGGGCGCGGCCACACAAAGCGGCATCGTCACGCGCACGCCGGGCGGCACCACGGCCAACGCGAACATGCTGCGCTTCGAGGACAAGCCCGGCGCCGAGCAGGTGATGCTGCACGCCGAGCGCAATTTCGACGTGTGCGTCGAGAACGATGCCTCGCACAAAGTGGGCGCGAACCAGACCACCGTGATCGACGGTGACTCGACGACGATCATCAACGGCAGTTCGTACACGACCATTGAGCAGGATTCGGTCACGACCATCAACGGCGATTCCTGCACCACCATCAACGGCGACTCGTGCTCGACCATCAACGGCAACACAACCTCGCTGATCAACGGCAATTCGGGCGCCCTGCAAAACGGCAATGTGGCGGGGATGATCAACGGCACGTCGACCCAGTTGGTCGTCGGCAACTCGCTGATCGGTTGCGTCGGTTCCCAGGAAATCATGGCCATCAACGGACTTCTCGCCCACATCGTCCTGGAAATGGTCACCGGTGTGCAAGCTGTGGCCACCGGCCTCGCGGTCGCCGCAACGGGCACGGTCATCCAGACCACCGGCGCCGCAATGAGCCAGACTGCGTTTAGTCTCAGCAACACTCACATGGCCGTGGCCTCGACGGATACGTCGGTGACCCTCGTCGGCTGCTCCTGCACGTACTGACGCACAGGTGCCTCCATGAAAATCATCAAGCCCATGGCCGCCGGCATCGTGACACGCATTTACCGGCTCGACGGCATTGAGCGGCTCGGCGTGGCCATGCCGGTCATGACGACGCTCGAAGAGACCCCCTGCATCATGGGCGAGCAGGAATTGATGCGACTCGCGCCCGAGGTGCTGCGCACCGCCATGCTCGACGCGGGGTACGCCAAGCCGCATGCGGAATTCCTTGTTGCCGCGAACGCCTTCGCTACGCATTGCGATGCGCAGCGCACGAGCCGCGTCGGCGTCGAGTTCGGCGGCTGCGCGAAGCATCTGGCCGTCGCCTTTCCCGAAACGCTCGACGAAGCGAGCATTGCGCTCGACGAGTTCATGCCGCTCGCGATCGACACGCCCGAGCGACGCGCGCTGTACGGCGAATGGGACCAGGCGAGCGCCGCCGCCGATCCGTTCGGTTTTCCCCCGGCATTCGAACGTGCATGGTTCAACGTGGCGCCCCCCGATCAGCAGCGCCACGATCTGCAAGCCTGGCCTGACGCGGTGCCGTGGCGCATCGCCGGCATGCATCCGATTCACGCCCGGCAGCAGGGTACCTTGCTGCCATTGCGCGGCCGATGCTTCGTGATACGGCAAGGTGCGGCGTGCCTCGAACCGGTGCCGATGCGCCTGTCTACAGTCTGGTTCATGCCCGACCGGGAACGCGCCATCCTCGTCTTCCACGGTGAAACCCCCGTCGAGCAATTCGATGCGAACGACATCGAAAGTCTGATGCTCGCCATTGAGACGCCGGACGAGCCACGCAGCATGGAGCACTACGCGCAGGTTCATGCGAAGCGCACGCATGCGCAGGACGCGGCCCTGCACTCGCTGGTCGATGCGGACCTGATGCCTTCGAAGGTGAATTCCACGGCCTCGTTCCCCGATCCCACGCCGTCCGGCCCGGCTTGGCAGAATTCCATGCAGCGTTACGGCGAGCGACTCATGCACGAAGCCCAGGCGCGTGCGCACGCAGCGCAGCCGACAACACTCGCCGGCGCCGCCGCGCAGCCCTCCGTCAGCTTTGGCGCGCTCAACATGCCCAGCACCGCTCCCGCCCTGCCGCGCATGAGCGAACTCGCCGACTTCGTGGCGAAAAATCTGGCCATGGCCGACGAAGCGACGGCGCAGGCCCGCGCGAACGCAGTTGCGGCACGCACGCGCATGGCCGCGCAACCCGGCGTGCCGCAAGGCGCCGGCGCAGGACGCCGCGGGCCGCCCCAGATCAAGCGGCTGATGGATACCCTGCGCGCCACGCCGGCCGCCACGCCACTGTTGCAACCTGACCTCGAGGGCAAGCTGCTTGCCATGTACCGTCAGTCGGCTCAGCACCAGGATGCCGCTTTTACCGCTTCGCCAGAAGCTTCGCAGTCCGCAAGGATACGCTTGCGGGAGAAGCTGGTGCGCGGCGAATCGCTGGCCGGCGAGGATTTGACAGGCATCGATCTGAGCGGACTCGATCTGCGCGGCGCGGACCTGAGCAATGCACTCATGGAAAGCGCCAACCTGAGCGGCACCGACCTGAGTGAAGCCACGCTCGCGGGCGCGGTACTCGTGCGCGCCACCCTGCATCGCACGCAGCTCACGGGCGCGAACCTCAGCGAGGCCAACCTGTCGCTCGCCAACTGCGAAGAAACCTCGTTCAAAGGCACAACACTCGACCGCGCGACGTGCGAAAAAGCGATCTTTCGCCGCTGCGACTTCAGTGCCGCGCATCTGGAGCGAACCGCTCTACGCGAGTGCGAATGGGAAGCACCGCGCTTCGCCGGGGCGGCGCTCAACGATCTCGTGATTGCTGAACAAACATTCTCGGGCGCCGACTTCAGCGGAACGACGATCCGCAAGATGTCGTTCGTCCAATGCACGCTGCAGGAAACGTCGTTCGACAACGCGAATATCGAGGGATTCGGTTTTCTGAGCACCCGCGCGAGCCAGTTGCGCTTCGACGGCGCAATGATCCGCAAGGCGTGCTTCATCAAGGACACCCGGCTCGACGCCACGCGCTTCGCCGGTGCAGCGCTCACGGAAGTCAACTTCCGCTCAACCACGGCACCGGGCCTGTACCTCGCAGGCGCACGAACCGCACAATGCGACTTCTCCGACGCCATGCTCACGGGCGCGAACCTGCGCGGTGCGCACCTGCGCGACGCCATGATGATCCGCACCGACCTCACAGATGCCGATCTGTCGAACAGCGACCTGATCGGCGCGTTCATGCGCGGTGCGAACCTCACACGCGCGAAGCTCGCCGGGGCGAACCTGTTTCGCGCGCTGCTCGCCGAGGCGCGGCTCGATGATCTCGCCGGACTCGACGCTGCCTACACAGTTCAGACTACGTGGGTCCCACGCGCGAGGGCAGCGGCATGATGTTCACACGTGACACCCTGCTCCAGCATGTGCGCGACGGCGCACCCGTGCGCGATGTCGAACTGCGAGGGCTCTCTCTCGATGATTGCGATCTTGCCGGCACGCGGTTCGAAGGCGTGACCTTCGTTGGTACGACATTCACACGCGCATCGCTGCGCGAATGCTTGTTCCAGCGTTGCGAACTGCGCGACGTCACGCTCGCGCACGCGGTCCTCAGCGGCAGTGTCTGGCTCGACTGCCGCTTAACTTCGGTGGACGCGTCGCACAGCACGCTCGCCAAGGTCCGGCTGCACGGCTCGAAGGCAAGCGACTGCGATTTCAGCTCGGCACGCGCACAAGAACTGGCCTGCATCGAAAGCACGCTCGAACGATGCCGATTCGACGCCGCCGAGGTGGACCGCGCCATGTTCGAACGCACCGAGCTGGCCGGCGTCTCGTTCGAGCAGGCACATATCGAGAAAACGGTGTTCCACAAGATCGACCTGCGCGATGTGGCCTTCACCGAGGCGCGACTGATCAAGACCGCATTCATCGGTTGCCAATTGGACGACCAGCGGCTTCACGACCTGAGGCTGGAAGCCTGCCAGTTCGCCCGATGCTCGCTGACGAACGCCGTCTTCGACCGCACATCGCTGCCCAACTGCAATTTTCAGGACACGGACCTCGCAGGCGCATCGTTCGTGGCCGTACACGCGCCGGGCGCGGTCTTCCATCAGGCGCGCCTGCCACAAGCCCGGTTCCGCCAGGCGCATCTGCCCAGCACGATGTGGATCGAGGCCTGCGCACAACACACGGACTTCAGCGGCGCATCGCTGGAGGCCGCGCAGTTTCAGCGTGCGGATGCAAGCCACGCCTCGTTCGAGGGCGCGTACCTCGTGCGCGCCGATTTTTCGGACGCCGTCCTCACGGACGCCAACATGCACGATGCGCGCATCGACGGGTTGCGCTGCCAGGGCGCTGTCGACGCCCCCTGCGCGGGACATCCCGCCATCGCGCCCGACGACGCCGCGCAACTGGCCGCCGAACGATGGTCGCGCGAGCGCGACGCGCACCTCGGCACCGACACCTACGGAGAATCATGATGAAGACGAACATCGCCGCACTCCCTGTGAACCGATCAGGCGCCGCCGGGCCACTTCCCGCCGGCACAGTCCTCGCACCGCTGACCGACGGCCTCTGGCTTGTCGCCACGCATCACGCAAGCGTGTCCTGCCGGCGCGCCTTCTCGTGCCTGATCGATCCGCAGCCCGGTGACCGCGTCGCGATCTGCGAGAGCGGCGGCGAAACCTTTGTGCTCGCCGTGCTCGAGCGCGCGATCGAGAACTCTGTCACGCACCTGCGCGTGGAAGGCGATCTGCTACTCGAAGCGACGCACGATCTGCAAATGCGCGCGGGCCGCGAACTAAGCAGCTCAGCGCAGCAGACACTGCGGCTCGACACGCAGGAGTTGCATGTGGGCACGCGAACAGCCCATCTAACCGGTGAGGATGTCGAAATGCATGCGGGTGAAGCGCGCTTGCATACGGGGCTCATGCGCGTTGTCGCGAACGTGCTCGAAAGCGTGGCGAAGCGCATCACCCAGGTGAGCCGCACCACGTATCGCAGTGTCGAGACCGTCGATCATCTGCGCGCCGCGCATGTCGATCATGCGGCTAGCGCGAGCATGCGCCTGCATGGCTCGACCATGGTCCTGACAGCAGAGCAGCTAACCAAGGTCGATGCCGAACAAATCCATCTGGGGTGAACAATATGGTCATGGTCAATTCGAGTGCCGGCGGCGGCAACGACGCAGTCAGCGTAAACGCCACGCCGCCCTTCGGCACGCCGGTCGGTTACGGCAATCACGCAACCCGCAGCGAGGCAATTCCCAACGTCCCCCACATCCAGGTGGGAGGCGGCCCGATCCACAACACGGCAACCGTTATCCCGTCCACCAAGGGCGATGCGGGTGGCTCGATGGGCGGCGTCGCGTCCGGCACGGTTCAGTCATCCAACCGCAACACCAACGGCTCAAGCAAGGTGTTCGTATGCGGCTGTCAGGTGACACGCAACACCGACCCCACCACGCAAAACTCAACGAACACGCAGGGCACCGGCACCTCGGCGAGTCAATACATCGTCTACGTCTTTAGCTGATGAGCACTCCCAACCCTCCGCCCGGCGCGGCCACGTCCCTCGCCGATCCCGCGCGCCGCCGCTGGATCGCCACGCTCGGCGCGCTCGCCGTGACCGGCTGCTCGTCCACCAAGCCGCCCGCGAGCGACGCCACGGCCTACAGCGTGCACATTTCGGTGGACAAGCTCGTGAACCTGGACAGCCGCGGCCGGCCCGCGCCGATTCTCGTCGGTGTCTACGAACTCAAGTCCACCGACGCCTTCGACCTCGCGAGCTTCCCGGCGCTCCAGGATCGCGCGAAAGAGACCTTGGGCGAAGACCTCGTATCGCTCGAACAGATGGTGGTCGTACCCGGCGAGCGCCGCATCGTCAAGCGGCGCGCCAACGAAATGGTTCGCGCGGTGGGCTTCGTCGCCGGTTATCGGCAACTGGAGCAAAGCGCGTGGCGCAGCTCGGTGGAAGTGCACGCCCAGCGCCGCGGCATGCTGGTCTCGATCGTCTGGCCATTCGCGCCCGATCCGCCCACCATTACGCTGAGCGTGGGCGAACGCAGTCTCGTTTCAGAATTGAACGGAAAAAATCAATGAGCACCTACGATGCATTGCATGATGCAGCGCCTGACGCCCCGCCCCTACGCAATCCGCACACCTCGCGCAGCAAGGTTGTCTGGTCGGAAGGCATGTATCTACGGCCCCAGCATTTCCAGCAACTCGAGCGCTATCTCGAAGGTTATGTGCAGCAGCGCTGCGGCGCGCTCGAGGGGCCGTTCTGGGGATTCGCCGCACTCGGGCTCGACCCGGATGCCCTTGCGCTCGGCAAAATCGCTGTCCTCGGCGCACAAGGCATCTTCCCGGACGGTACGCCGTTCGACCTGACGAATGCCGATGACCTGCCCGCCCCGCTCGACATTCCGACGAGCGCCGATGGCGAGCTCGTCGTGCTCGCTTGGCCGGTCCAGCGCGCCGGTGCCGAAGACATCATCTTTGAAGAGCAGGACGAGTCAATCGCGCGATACGGTGTTTGCACTTCCGAGGTCGCGGATACCAACGCCGTCGCGCTCGGCCCCGCCACGCTGGACCTCGCCCGCCCGCGCGTGCGGCTCGCGCTCGCCTCGCAGCTTGGCGGCGAGTGGCAAACGCTCGGCGTTGCGCGCGTGCGCGAGCGGCTTGCTGACAACCGCGTAGTGCTCGATCCGCGCTACGTGCCGCCTATGCTCGTCGCGAGCCGTCACCCAGTGCTGCAAGGCTATGCGGGCGAGCTGCACGGGCTGCTGGAACAGCGCGCCCAGGCGCTCGCGCAGCGCATCGCGCAGCCGGCGCGGGCGGGCGTGGCCGAAGTTGCGGAATTCCTGCTGCTGGCGCTCGTCAACCGCGCGCTCGCCGATACCTCGCGCGCGCTCTCCAACAACCACAGCCATCCGCATAGCTGGTTCCGCGAATGGCTGCGGCTCGCGTTCGAACTCAGCACCTATACGAGCGACGCGCGCACGCCCGCGTTGCGCCCGGTCTATCGACACGACGATTTGCACGGTAGCTTCGCGCCGCTGATGGCGCAGTTGCGCACGGCCCTTTCGATCGTGCTGGAGCAGCATGCCGTGGCGTTGCCGCTGCACGAGCGGGCCCATCGCGTATGGGTCGCCGAAGTGCCGTCGCTGGACTTGCTGCGCGACGCGGGCTTCGTGCTCGCAGTCCAGGCGGAACTGCCCGCCGAGACGATGCGCTCGCGCTTTCCCGCGCAAATCAAGATCGGCCCGGTGGAACGTCTCGCCGATCTCGTGCACCTGCAACTGCCCGGCATCGGCCTGCGTCTGCTGCCCGCCGCGCCACGCCAGATCCCTTATCACGCGGGCTTTCACTACTTCGAGCTCGAATCGGCCGGCGATTTGTGGAAGCAGCTCGAACAGTCGGCCGGGCTCGCGCTGCATGTCGCCGGCGAGTTGCCCGGGCTCACGATGACCTGCTGGGCGATCCGCCGTTAGCGCGCCCGAGGACATCGCGCCTGGTGCTGCCCTCGCCCTCTTCACTGAGCCATGAACTCCGTTGCCTCGTCGCCCAACGATATGCCTCTCGATGCCGCGCGCAACCCTCAAGCGCCCTCCCCCATACCTACGTCCGCCGTGCGCGACCCGTCCCCGCGCAATCGGCTGGTGTCGCTCGCCAGCCGGCTGCTCGACGCCATCGTGCAGATCCGGCTGCAAACCCCAACCGAGCCGCGTGCGCTGCGCGAGCAACTGATGCGGGAAATGCGGGCGTTCCAGTCCCATGCCCAGCAAGCCGGGTTGTCGCCGGAAACCATCGTCGCCGCGCGCTACTGCCTGTGCACGGCGCTCGACGAAGCGGTTGCGCTCACGCCCTGGGGCCGCGCACATGCCTGGTCATCCTACGGATTGCTGGTCGCGTTTCATAACGAAACCTGGGGCGGCGAGAAATTCTTTCAGCTGCTCGCACGCTTGTCGGCGCAACCGCAACTGCACGTCGACCTGATGGAGCTGCAGTATGTCTGCCTCGCGCTCGGCTTCCAGGGGCGCTACCACGTGATGCGCGATGGCGCGGTCAAGCTTGAAGGGCTGCGCCACCGCCTCTATCGCCTGCTCAGCACCACGCGCGCGCCCGTGCCGAAGGCGCTGTCCGCGCAATCGCGCGCGCCGGACGCCGCGGCTGCGGCGCGCCTGCGCTTCGGTCTGCCGCCGTGGGTGTGGGTCGCCAGCGCCGCACTGCTGGCCGCCCTGTGCCTCGCGGGGTTCCGCTTCGCCATCGACGCACGCGCGACCCGCACCGAGGCAGCCATCTCCGCATTGCGCCTGCCCGAGGTGGTGGCTCCGGTGTCCAACGACATCGCCCGCTGGCTCGCGACCGACATCGCCTCGGGCCGGCTCACTGTGCGCAGCACGGAGGACCGCACGATCATCGCGATTCGCGGCGACGGCGCATTCGCCTCCGGCGCTGCCGCGATCGTGCCGGCTTATCAGCCCACCGTTGGCCGGATCGCCGACGCGCTGAACCGCTTTCCGGGCGACCTGAGCGTCACGGGCCACACGGACAACCAGCCCGTGCGCACGGCTGCGATCGGCTCGAACACGGCGCTCTCCGTGGCCCGCGCCAACTCGGTCAAGGATGCGCTCCTCGCCGCCGGCCTTGCCGGCAACCGGTCAATCAAAGCCGAAGGCGCCGGCGACTCGCAACCGATCGACACCAATGCCACGCCAGCAGGCCGCGCGCATAACCGTCGCGTGGACATCGTGCTGTTCCTCAAGCGCGGCACATCCGCTCCCTCGCCTTCCCGCTCTTCATGAATTTACTGAGACGCTTCTTCCAATTCCTCACCTCCTCGCTGCTGTGGATCAGCATTGCCGTGCTACTCCTCGCCGCGTGGATCTGGTTCGACGGGCCGCTCGTCGCATTCGGCGAAAGCCTGCCGCTGCAAAGCCGGCGCGCACGCGCGATCGTAATCGCCGTATTGCTGGCCTGCTGGCTCTGGTGGCTCTGGCGGCGCCTGCGCTCGCGCGCGGGCAAAACCGGGCCGATTGCACGCTGGCGCGAACGCCGCCGTCTGCGCCGCGAGCAGGCTGCAGCCGAGATCGGGCCCAACGCAGAGCGTCTCGTCGAGTTGCGCGCGCGTCTGCTCGACGCGCTCAAGCGGCTGCGCGACTGCGCGCCGTCCACATCGCGCGTGGCGGTGTGGATCGACCACCTGACCGGTCGCAGCAAATACCGCCTGCCGTGGATCGTGGTCGCGGGCAGCGCCGACTCGGGCAAGACGAGCCTGCTCGCCGGCAGCGGATTGCGTCTGCATGGCCCGCTTCCCGAAGGCGCGCTGGTGCCGCCCACGACGCAGTGCGACTGGTGGTACGCCGACGAAGCGGTGCTCGTCGATACCCCGCGCGACACGCTGGAGACGCGCCAGGACGGCACGCCGGAACCGCACGGCATCTGGACCACGCTCACCGGGCTGCTGCGGCGCTATCGGCCCCGCCAGCCGCTCAACGGCGTGCTGCTGACCGTGGCCGCCGACACGCTCGTCACCATGAGCGCGCCCGAACGCACGGCGTGCGCCGAGCGGCTCGCGCGGACGCTGCGCGCCATGCAGACGCGGCTCGACGTGCGCGTGCCCGTGTATGTCTGCGTCACGCGGATGGACCGGCTGCGCGGGTTTTCCGACTACTTCCGCAACCTTGGCGATGAAGCGCGCGAGGCGGCGTGGGGCATCGGTTATGCGCTCTCGGATCCGCGCCCCGGCAACCCGCTGTGGTCGGCCCACAACGGCCTCGCGGAACTTGCGAAGCGTCTCGACGACGGACTGTGCGCCGCGCTCGATGCCGAGCCGGACGCCGACGCACGCGCCCACGCGTATCTGTTCCCGCAGCAGTTCGACGTCGTACGGCAGGCCATCGCGGCGTTCTGCGAAAGCCTCTTTCGCGAGTCGCGCTTCGATGCGCCGCTGCATTTGCGCGGCATTTACTTCACCGCTGCGCGCAATGGCCCCTCGACCACCGATTGCGTGCTGAGCGCCTCGCCCGGCATGTCGGTGCCGCAGCGCGAATTCGCGGCACCCGCCGTGCCGGCCGGACCCGCCGAGCGCAACGGCTTTTTCATCAAGTCGCTGTTGCGCGACGTGCTGTTCGCCGACACCGGCTTTGCAGGCGTGAGCCGCGCCGAGCGCCGCCGCAACGCGCTTTGGCAAACCGTGCTGGCGACCATCGCCATCGTGATGCTCGCGTCGCTCGCGGCCGGCTTGATATTCAGTTATGCGAATAACCGTGCCTACCTTGACGAAATCGATGCGCGCGTCGCCACCTTCAAGCGCGACTCGTCCCAGCCGCTCGAAGCCGCCGACCCGCAAATCCTCGCGCCGATGCTCGACGCGCTGAAAGCGCTGCCCGACTCGCCACGCTTCGATGCCGAGTCGCCGCCCTTCTTTCGCTATCGCTTGGGGCTCTTTCAGGGAACGCGCATCCGCGAAGCCGCCGAGGACGCCTATCAGCGCGCGCTTCACGAGAAGCTGCTGCCGCTCGTTTCGGCTCACCTGGAGCAACTGCTCTCCGGCGCGCCCACCAACGACATCGAGTACGACTACGCCGCGCTGAAGGCGTATTTGATGCTGCACGATCCGGAGCACTATGACGGCAGCTTCGTCGCCGCCTGGCTCTCGCTCGACATCCAGCGCACCCTGCCCGCCAGCACGACGCAGGCCGAGCGCACGCAGATCGACACGCACTTGTCGAACCTGTTCGCCTCGCGCAGCATTGCGGCTGCGGGGCCGTTCGCACAGCCGGTCAATCAGGCGCTCGTCGACGCCGTGCGCGCGCGCGTGGCCCAGGTCCCGCTGCCCGAGCGGACCTGGCGCGTTCTGCGCCGCGAACTGCTGCGCACGATGCGCGCGCCCCCAGTCACTTTCGCCGAAGCCGGCGGCCCGCAAGCGGCGCTGGTCTTCGTGCGCGCGAGCGGCAAGCCGCTGACCGACGGCATCGCGCCGCTCTACACCTACCGCGGCTACTGGGACACCGTCGACAAGCGGCTTGGCGAAGTGACAGCCTCGCTCGCCCGCGACGACGCTTGGGTACTCGGCATCGCGGGCGCTGCGAAAGCGGACAATGCCAAGCTCGCGGGATGGACAGAGCAGGCCCGGCGCCTCTATCTAAACGAATACGTGGCGACATGGGACAGCTATCTCGGCGATTTACGGCTCGCGCCAGCACCGTCGATGGAGCAGAGCATCCAGCGCGCACGCGTGCTCTCCGCGCCCGATTCTCCGCTGCGCAACCTGTTACAGGTCGCCGCGAAGGAAACCCAGCTGTTGCGCACGGAAGCGGGCAAGCCGCAACTTGCCGCGCGCTGGCGACAACGCATGGACGTCGCGCGCCATTCGCTCGAAGCCGTATTCGGCAAGAATCCGGCGGATAGCGTACCGGCCGGCCAGGATGCCCCGACCGAAACCATCGTCGATGCGCACTTCGCCGCGCTGCGCCAGCTCGTTGCCGGACAGGGCCCGGACGGGCGCGGCGGCGCGCCGCTCGATACAGTCCTGCAAAACGTCGATGCGCTGTACAGCTACCTGACCTCCGCGAGCGCCGCACTCGCAAGCGGCGGCGTACCGCCCGCGACCGACGTGTTCGCCAAATTGCAGGCCGATGCGGGCCGGCTGCCCGTACCTTTGCGCGAGCTCCTGAGCGATTTGTCGCGCAACGCAGTGCAAGGCGTGAGCGCGTCGGCACGGCAAACGCTCACGGAGCAAACCACCAATGGCGTCGGCAACGTCTGCCGGCAGATGATCGCCGGACGCTACCCATTCGTGCGCAACGTCGCCCGCGACATGCCACCTGACGAATTCACGCGGCTGTTCGCTTCTGGTGGCGTGCTCGACGACTACTTCCAGAAAAATCTCGCCGCCCAGACCGATGCGAACGGCCCGCGCTGGCGCTTCCGGCCGCTCGCCGTAGCGAGCGCAGACGGCATGGGTTTCGCCGCGTCCGCCGCCCCGCGCGACGCCCGGATACTCGACACCTTCAGCCAGGCCGCGAAGATCCGCGACATCTACTTCGGATCGAACGGCCGCAGCCCGGCCTTCGAAGTCGTGCTCACGCCGCAGGAAACCGATCCTGACATCCTGCAGTACTCGCTCACCGTGGGCGCACAGACGCTGCGTTACGCGCACGGGCCGTCCGCGCCGCTCCTTGTCAAATGGTCCGCCGACAGCACCCAGCGCGTGACGCTGGAGATCAACACCGTAGGCGGACCGCAGACGCTGCAGGGCGAAGGGCCGTGGGCCCTGCAGCGCCTGTTCGACAAAGCGCAGATCGCCGCTGGCGATACTGCGGACAGCCAGAGCGCCACTTTCGACATCGGCGGCCACAAGCTCACGCTTCGCCTCGCAGCGGGCACGGCCGGCGGCGACCCCCTGCACCGCGCCGAACTGCTTGCCTTCCGCTGCCCCGCTTGACGCGGCGCGCTGGCATGCCCGCGGCACTTCCCCTGTTCTGCTCTGCGAGCCCATCCCATGACTGAACAATCCAGTTTCGGCATCAAGATTTCCGTGCTCACCTGCAATGGCGCTGCCCCCGTTAATGCCATCGGCACCGAATTCGGCGCGACCGGAGGCACCATCGGCGCCGGGCCCGCCAATACCCTCGTGCTGCCCGACGACACGAGCGGCGTCGCTGCCCACCACGCGGATCTGCGCTGCGTGAGCGGCGGCTGGCGCATGCGCAACATCAGCGAGCGCGGCACGCTGACCGTCAACGGCAAGCCACTCATGCCCGGCGGCGACATGCGCGTGGGCGTGGGCGACTTCATCGGTCTCGGCCCGTACGTGCTGCGCGTGGCGCCTGGACTCGTGGCCCCCGATTGGCGCGCCGACATCCCTTCCCGGCCGATGGACGCCACCAAAGCCGCATCGGCGCCAGCAACGGCACCGGAAGCGCTACACCTGCCGCGTCAAGAAACCGGCCCGCTCTCCGGTGCGCCCTCGGCCGGCTGGCTCTCGGACGGCAGCACGCTGCTCGAGTCGCCGATCGCGTTCGGCGACCTGACGGATATGCCGGTGGACCCGCTGGCGCTGTTCGGCTCCGTCAACCGCGCATGGCCAGGCACGCACAATCCGCAAGCCGCCGACCTCTTTGGCGAAGAAGTCAGCCTGACCCCACGGGCCGACAGCCCGCCCGCCCCTTTGGAGCCCCGTTCTCATATGAATGAACGACGCATGCCGAACGAACTGCACAGTGCATTCTCGATGAATGTCTCGACGCTCATGCCAGAGCATCATGACGACGCCCTGCGAACGGGCGCGGCGGGTCATGCGGCCAACATCGCGCCCAACATCGCGCCGTTATCGCGAGACCCCTTCGAGATCCACGGCCTGGCCGACGCGCCGGACCAAGCCGCTCCCGCCGCCCCTGCCAACCCTGCCGTCGATCAGCAGCCCGGCGACACCCAGTGGAACGCCGCTGCGGAACAAGCGTCCGTACCCATGAAAGTCCGCTACGACACGCATTTCGGCGCCGGGCTGCACGATGTGACGCCGATGACATTCGCCGGACAGTCGCTTCGATCCAACAACGCAGCCGTGTCGCGAGCCGCAATGGCGCCGCCCATGCCTGCGCCCGGCGCCCGCGCTGCGGCGTCTGGTGCGAGCGGCGCCATGTCCGGCATGACGATGTCCGGCGTAGCGACGCCCGACGTAGTGACGCCCGACGTAGCGACGCCCAGAACCACGCCTCCCTCCGAGCCAAGGCGGCATGAAGCCGTCGACTCGCGGGCACGCCCCGCGCCGCGCCAAACGCCCGAGGCGGCCGACGACCGGTTCGCGGTACTGCGCGCCTCGTTCCCCGGAGCGACCGCGCCGGCACGATCCGAAAACCGCGCCGCACCCATGCCCGCCGACATCATCGACCCGCTGGAGCGTCACGCGGCGAGCACCGCACAGCCTTTGCCCATGACGCAGGAGGACACTGTCGCGGCCCTCGTCGCGGCGTTCTTTGCGGGTGCCGGGATTGCACCCCACGAGGCCGCGACAGCCGGGCTCGACACCGAGTTCATGTACACGCTCGGCGGCGTGGCGCGCACGCTGCTCGCGAGGCGTATCGGGTCGTCATAGCAAGACAGGCAAGGTCCGCGAGGGCCGATGGGCGAAATGTGAACGAAAGGTCATGGAAGAGAATCGGCCATGAATGACCGATTCTCGACAAAATATGTCCGGACTGTTCAGTCGAGACACATTACACTGCGCTTCATAACTCATATACATGACCTTTTCACGCCATCGCCGCGCCGGGCGCTTCATGCGTTCATGAACCCCGCTCCGGACGCTGCGCCCGCGTGAAGCCTTTTCGCTTATCGACAATATGGAAACCAGCCTCGACAAGCGCGCCGCGCCTGCGTCCGCGCCATCGGCGACGCCCGCGTCCAGCGTGCAGCGCACCGTGTACTCCGTGCTCGGCGCGATCAGCTTTTCGCATCTGCTCAACGACATGATCCAGTCGTTGATCCTGGCCATCTACCCGATGCTCAAGGACAACTTCTCGCTGTCGTTCACGCAGATCGGCCTCATTACGCTCACCTACCAGATCACGGCCTCGATGCTGCAACCGCTCGTGGGCGTCTTTACCGACAAGCGGCCGATGCCGTACTCCCTGCCCGTCGGCATGGGCTTCACGCTGTGCGGCCTGCTGCTGATGTCAGTGGCGCCGAGCTTCCCGGTGTTGCTGGTCGCGGCGTCGCTGGTGGGCTGCGGCTCCTCGGTGTTCCATCCGGAATCCTCGCGTGTCGCGCGCATGGCTTCGGGTGGCCGCCACGGCCTCGCACAGTCGCTGTTCCAGGTGGGCGGCAACGCGGGTACCTCGCTTGGGCCGCTGCTCGCCGCCGCGATCGTGATTCCGCACGGCCAGCGCAGCATCGCGTGGTTCTCGGTGGCAGCGCTCGTCGCAATCGTCGTGCTCACGCAAATCGGCCGCTGGTACAAGGCCCATCCGGCGATGAAGAAGAAGCGCGCCGAGGTTCCGCACGCCGCGCTCTCGCGCCGCCATGTGGCCGCAGCCATGGGCATTCTCGTGCTGCTGGTGTTCTCAAAGTACTTCTACCTCGCGAGCATCAACAGCTACTTCACGTTCTATCTGATCGACCGCTTCCATCTGTCCGTGCAGACCGCGCAGATTCATCTGTTCATCTTCCTCGCGGCGGTGGCGGCCGGCACCATCATCGGCGGCCCGGTGGGCGATCGCATCGGCCGCAAGTACGTGATCTGGGGCTCGATTCTGGGCGTCGCGCCGTTCACGCTCCTGCTGCCCTATGCGAATCTGTTCTGGACCAGCGTGCTCTCCGTGATCATCGGCGTGGTGCTCGCCTCGGCGTTCTCGGCCATCCTCGTCTATGCGCAAGAGCTGATTCCCGGCAAGGTGGGCATGGTCGCGGGGCTGTTCTTCGGCTTCGCGTTCGGCCTCGGCGGCATTGGCGCGGCGGTACTCGGCCAGTTGGCCGACGCCACCAGCATCAACTTCGTCTATAAGGTCTGCTCGTTCCTGCCGCTCATCGGCATCCTCACGGTGCTCCTGCCCGATGTGGAGGGCAAGCGCGCGAAGAAAGCGGCCTGAGGGCCAAAGCGCGTAATGGATCAACGACAGGCGTGAACCACGGCCGGTTGCCCGCAGGGGCGCCGGCCGTTTTCCATTGCGGCAGTGCATGAAATGGCCAAAGGCCCTCGCCTTGGACACGCGGCGACTTCGTACTAGGCTTCTTGAATCAAACCGCTGCCGCGCGGGAGGTCCGCCATGCAACTGTCCACGGTAGAAATCGTCAAGCCCGAAGCCACCAACTTCATCCTCGGCCAATCGCACTTCATCAAAACGGTCGAAGACCTGCACGAAGCGCTCTACGGCGCGGTGCCCGGCATTCAGTTCGGCCTCGGGTTCTGCGAGGCCTCGGGCAAGCGTCTCGTGCGCCGCTCGGGCACCAGCGACGCGCTCATCGAAATGGCCGCCGACAACGCGCTGCGCATCGCGGCGGGCCACAGTTTCATCATTTTTCTCGGCGACGGCTACTTCCCCGTCAACGTGCTCAATGCCGTGAAAGCCGTGCCCGAGGTCTGCCGCATTTTTTGCGCGACCGCCAATCCGACCGAAGTGCTGATCGCCGAGACCGACAAGGGGCGCGGCATTATCGGCGTGGTGGATGGCGAGCCGCCGCTCGGCGTCGAAACTGGGGAAGACGTGCGCTGGCGCCTCGACCTGCTGCGCGCGATCGGCTACAAGGCTTGAGCGCCGATGGCCGCGCGCCTGCTCACGGCACGCACGCTGCGCGACGCGATCGCGCAACGCACGCGCCACGCGTTGCAGTGCGGCGCGCTGCAGCCCATCGAAACCACGCTCACGCATATCGACGATGGCGGCATGCGCTTTGCCGTTCGCGAGGTGTCGAGTCTCGCGCGCAAGGAGGCGGCGCGGCACGCGCATGCACCTTCGCAAGGCGCGCTGAAAACGCCGACGCCACCGCGACGCAACCCCTTTCTGCCCTATGACGACGACCTGTGCGTGGGCGATCTTTCGGCGACACATGTAGCTCTGCTCAACAAATACAACGTGCTCGACGAGCACCTGTTGATCGTCACGCGCCACTTCGTGCCGCAGGAAGCGCTGCTCGATCATGCCGATTTCGCGGCGCTGTTCGTCGTGCTGCGCGGCTACGCTGCGCTGGGGTTTTACAACGGCGGCCCGGAGGCCGGCGCGAGCCAGCCGCACAAGCATCTTCAGGCCGTGCCACTGCCGCTCGATGGGGCCGGCGCATCGGTGCCAATCGAAACGCTGCTCGACGCGGTTGCGCCCCATAGCGGCCGTGTGCCGGGGCTGCCCTTCGCGCACGCTTTCGCGCGGCTCGATCTGGCCAGCAATGCTGCCGAAGAAGCCGAGGATCAGAAAGCACACCGCGCACTCGATGCCTACCGTGCGCTGTTGCATGCAGCGGGCGTCGGAATCGTCGACGTCGATGGCGTGCCGCATCAACATACCCCCTACAACCTGCTCGTCACGCGCCGCTGGATGCTGGTCGTGCCGCGCGAAACGGAGCGCGTCGCGGGCATCTCCGTGAACGCGCTCGGCTTCGCGGGCTCGCTGTTCGTGCGCGATGCGGCACAACGCGAAACGCTCGCGCGCATCGGTCCGATGACGGCGCTCGCACGCGTCGCGAAATCCGATGCGCCACCGGCATCAGCCCACGCCTAGCCAGTCGCGCACGATGTCCTCGCGCTGCGCGAGCGCCCCCGGCGCGCCCTCGAACACAATGCGCCCATGCCCCATCACCGCGACGCGGTCCGCAAGCCCGGGCGCGAGTTCGAGCCGCTGCTCGATGAGCAGCACCGCGATGCCGCGCGCGGCGCAAGCGCGCAGACACGCGCCCACGCGCGCGGCCATCTGCGCGGAAAGCCCTTCGGCAGGTTCGTCGACGATCAGCAGATTGGGGCCTCCCACGAGCGCGCGGGCCAGCGCGAGCATCTGCTGCTCGCCGCCCGAGAGCACGCCCGCGCGCGCGCCGCGACGCTCCAGCAGGATCGGAAACAGCGTGCGCGCGTCGTCGATGGTGAAGCGCGAAGCGCCACGTTTCGCGAGACCGAGGCTCAGGTTCTCGTCGACGGTCAGTGTCGGGAACACGTCGCGCTGCTCCGCGACGTAGCCCAAGCCCAGCCGCGCGATCTCGAAGGTACGCAGCGGCGCGAGATCCATGCCGGCGAAACGGCGCACGCCCTCGGCTTCGACCATCGACATCAACGCCTTCGCGAACGTCGAACGCCCCGAGCCGTTGCGGCCCGCGAGCGCGACGATCTCCCCCGCGCCGATACACAGATCGACGCCATGCAGCACCTGGCTCGCGCCGTACCACGCGCGCAGATTCCCGACTTCGAGCAGCGCGTTCATGGCGCGCGCCTCATGTGTCCGGGGGCGTTGAAGCGGGCATCGAAGTGTGCGCCCAGATACGCGTCGCGCACGGCCGCATCGGTGCGAATCGCCTCGGGCGTTCCGGTGGCGATCACGCGCCCCTGCACCAGCACCGAAACGCGGTCGGCAAGGCCGAACACCGCGTCCATGTCGTGCTCGATCAGCAACACCGTCTTTCCCGCCGTGGTCGCGCGAATCAGATCGACGGCGCGCGCGGCCTCGGCGCGATTCATGCCGGCGGTGGGCTCGTCGAGCAGCAACGTATGCGCGCCGCCAGCGAGCGCGAGGCCAAGATCGAGCGCGCGTTGTTCGGCGTAGCTCAGCGCTGCGGCTTCGCGTTGCGCGGCGTGCGCGAGGCCAAGGGCGTCGAGCAGTTCGGCCACGCGCGCGTCGGCGCGCGCTGAGCCGAGCCAGCGCGCGGACAGTCCCGCGCCGCCGCGCAGCGACGCCAGCACCGCACAGCGCAAGTTCTCGTGCACGGGCAGACGCTCGAACACGCTCGTGGTCTGGAAGCTGCGCGCAAGGCCGCGCCGGGCCAGCACGGCGCTCGTCAGACGCGTGGCATCGTCGCCGTGCAACACGATGCGCCCCGCGTTCGCGCGCTGCTCGCCCGCGATCAGGCTGAACAGCGTGGACTTGCCCGCGCCATTGGGACCGATCAACGCGTGGCGTTCGCCCCGGCGCACCTCGAGATCGACGCCGCGCAGCACGGCCGTCGCGCCAAAGCGCTTTTCGACGCCGATGAGTTGCAGCGCGGGCGTCATGTCGCCTCCTTGCGCCGGTCGAGTTGATCGAGCCGCTCTTGCTGATCGAGCACGCGCACCGCATGCCGCGCGCGGCGCGCCATCCAGAGCGCCACGACCATCAACGCGACGATCGCCGCGGCCAGCCCCCACGCCGCGCGGGTCGACAGCATGGCGAGCCCCGCGCCGGCCGCATCGTCGCCGAAGCGCAGCGCGTAGGCCCGTTGCACCGCCAGCACAAGCGCCAGCGCGCCGCACGCAGCCGCGAGCGCGGCCAGCGCCCAATACGCGCTGCAACGCCGCCAACCGTGCCGTGCGAGCGCCGCGCGCTGACGCGCCACCAGACCCGCGAGCCCGTCGGGCGCCGCCAGCACCACGACGATGAAAAAAAGCCCCACGTAGAGCATCCAGGCCCGCGACACGCTTGCCACGCCCACGCTGAACGCGACCCACACCAGCGCGCCGAGCACCGGCCCGAAGAACGACGCGGTCCCGCCCGTCACGGTCGCGATCAGCACGGCGGCCGAGCGCATCATGCCGACGCTTTCGGCGGCGGCCAGTTCCACATTGATGAGCGTGAGCGTGCCGGCAACACCGGCGAAACTCGCCGCGAGCACGATCATCGCGGTCCGCACGCGCGCCGGCGACGCGCCCAGCGACGCGGCGCGCACCGGGTTGTCGCGTACCGCATTGGCGAGGCGCACGAACGGCGCGCGCGACAGCACGCGAATCGTGGCGCTCGCAACCAGACACCACGCAGCAATTACCCAGTACGCCTGACGATCCGGTCCGAAGGTCCAGGGCGCCGCGGTTGCCACCATTGACAGGGTCGGTCCGCTCGCGCGATCGATGGCCACGCCCGCCTCGCCGCCGAACCAGTCGGGCAGCGCCCACGCGGCAGCGGCAACGAGTTCGCCCAGCCCGAGCGTGATCATGGCGAACGCGGTGCCGGCGCGGCGCGCGGCAACCAGCGCGATGACCGCGCCGACCGCCGCGCCCGCCACGCCGCCCGCGAGCGGCAGCAGCGGCAGTGGAATCGCGTAGTGATTGAAGACGTGTGCAGCGGCGAGCGCCCCGAGCCCCGCGGGCGCCGCGTGGCCGAACGACAGCAGCCCGGTTTCGCCTAGCAGGAGGTTGTATGAGAGCGCGAAGACGATCATCGTTGCCGCCTGGGCGAGACACGCGAGCAGCCAGCCCTGCGGCACGCCAGCAGGCGAAAGCCACGCGGAAACGAGCGGCGGCAGGCCAAGCAACGCTGCCAGCGCAAGCCAGGGCGCCCAGCGGACCCAGCGCGCCGGCTGCAGGCGCGTCATATTCAACTGTGTACTGGATTTATCGGCTCTCATGTCGCGTCACGCGTCCCCGCCACGCTGGCCGCGTTGGCCGAACAGGCCCTGCGGGCGCACCGCGAGCATCGCGACCAGCAGCAGATACGGCAGCAGCGGCGCAATCTGCGCCAGCGTGAGCGCACGCCACGCTGGCGCGAGCGTCACGCCGAACTGCGCGGCCACACCGCCCAACGATACGTCGCTCGACACCGCGAAGGTTTGCAGCAAGCCCACCGCGAGCGCGGCGACGAACGCGCCGGAGAGCGACCCAAGGCCGCCCGTGACGACCACCACGAACACGATCGAGCCCATCGATTCGGCCATCGCCGGCTCGACCACGAAGAGCGGCGCGGCAACCACGCCCGCCAGCGCGGCGAGCGCCGTGCCTAGCGCGAACACCATCGTCTGCACGCGCGGCACATTGTGGCCGAGCGCTTCCACCGCCTCGCGATGCGTAAGCGCCGCACGCACCACGAGGCCCGTGCGCGAGACGCGCAGCGCCGCATGGATCGCGCCGAGCATCGCAATGGCCACGAGCATCGCGAACGCGCGATAGCGAGAGAACGCCGCGCCGCCGAACCGGAAGAGCGCGCCGTCGAGCCAGGCGGGCACGCTCACCGCGAGCGGTTGTAATCCCCACACGAGCTTGACCAGTTCGCCGATCGCGAGCGCCGCGCCGAAGGTCAGCAAAAGCGCATTGAGCGGATTGCCTGCCGTGTGCGTCGTACCTGGATTGGCCGAGTGCGCGCGGCGCAGCAGCGTGCATTCGAACGCGGCGCCCGCGAGGCCGGCGGCGAGCGGCGCGAGCACAAGCGCCCAGCCGAAGCCCAGCGTCGCCCCAAGCGTGACGCCCAGATACGCGCCGAGCATGTAGAAGCTCGCATGCGCGAAGTTGAGCACGCCGAGCATGCTGAAGATCAGCGTGAGTCCGGCGGACAACATGAACAGCAGCAGGCCGTAGCTTGCGCCGTTGAGCATGTCGATCAAGAAAGCCTGCACGGAGGCGCCCTGTGCGGTGTGGTTGTGTCGGGTGAACGCGCGCGTTCAGGCCGGCGGCACGCCGGCGCCTGCAACCACGAGTGGCGCCAGCGCGGCATGCAGGGCGCCAGGCAGCGCGCTCACGGGGCGGCGCGTGACGCGATCGACGTAGACGTGCACGAAATGCCCCTGCGCCGCGGGCGTGGACTCGCCTTCGCGAAACAGCCCAACTTCATAGCGCACACTCGACGAACCGAGCCGCGCCACGCGCAACCCCGCCTCCACGCGATCGGGAAATACGAGCGGCGCGAAGTAGTTGCACTGCGTTTCGACCACGAGCCCGATGGTCGTGCCGTGCTCGATATCGAGTGCCTGCGCGCGAATCAGATACTCGTTCACGACCGTGTCGAAGTAGCTGTAGTAGACGACATTGTTGACGTGGCCGTAGACGTCGTTGTCCATCCAGCGTGTGGTGATGGACAGGAAATGGCGATAGTCGGAACGCGCAATGGCAACGGGTCGGTTCATCTGGGGAGTCGATTCAACGAATAGGCGGGGTTCGAGATAACAACCGGGATTCGGGTAACGTCGCGATGCGCGCTCACTGTCCGGGCCGCTCGACGAACTCGAACGGCAGGCCGCGCCGGCGCATCCAGTCGCCGAGCGCCGGGCCCGTGCCCGCACGCCATGGCCGCAGCTTCGCGGGCTCGACGAGCTGGTATTCGAGCAACTCCGGCGAAAGCGCGATGGTGCCCGCCGCCTTCACGTGATACGCGATGATGAGCTCGTTCTTGCGGACGAATTCGTACACGCCCACGAGTTCGACGCTTTGCGCGCGCAACGCGGTCTCTTCGAACACCTCGCGCGCGATGCCCTCTTCCGGCGTTTCGCCGTTTTCGAGGAAGCCGGTGATGAGCGCGAACATGCCCTCGGGCCAGGCCGCGTTGCGCGCGAGCAGAATGCGCCCCTCGTACTCGACGATGGCGGCCACGACGGGCAACGGGTTGTTCCAATGGACATAGCCGCAGGCGAGGTCGGGACAGGCGAGGCGCACGCGGCCGCCCTCATGTTCGGGATCGGCGCGTTCGGTGAGACGCGACGCGCAACGCGGGCAAAACTGGTATTCGCTCATGAATCGGTAGGGATCGCAGGCAGGGGGCACGGCGGCCGTTGCGCGAGTACTCCGCAACGGCGTGCAATGGCAAAAAACGGCACGAAACGGCTATTTTAGTGCGCCATCGCGGGCGGCGTGCAGCGCCGATCTCTATCTCTGGCATCCCGGCAAGGGATGGTTCCCTCAGCCACGCGCTCGCATGGCGCGCCACACCAGTCCCGCCGCGCCTGAAAGCAGCGCCAGCGCCGCGAGCCCGAGCGACGGCGAGAACGAGCCCGTCGAAGCCGCCAGCGGCGCGGCCACGAGCGGTCCCGCAATCTGGCCGATCCCATACGCGCCGGTCGCATAGCCCATGAGCGCGGCCGCGTGATCGCCGCGCAGCAGGCGCGCCTCGCGCATGGCGAACAACGTGATCGCCGTGAACGGCAGGCCGATCAGCACGCTGCCGAGCGAGAAACCCACGGCGTTCGGCCAGACGATGCCGAGCGCGATGCCCAGCGCCTGCAGCACATAACACGCGGCAAGAATGAGCCGGTTGTCCCAGTGCAGCGGCACGCGCGCCGCCGAGAGCGCGCCCACGATCAGCGCAACGCCGAACATCGGCCAGAACAGGTCGGGCCACACGGAGCCCGGCAGCGCGTGGCGTGCGATCACGGGCAAGAAAGTCGCGGTAATGATGTAGCCGAAGCCCGGCACGCCGTACAGCAGCACGAGCCAGAAGGCGTCGGCGCGCGACCCATCTGCGGGCGTCGCCAGCGTGGCGGTTTGGGCCGATGGCGTTGTTGCTGCAACAGGAGAATCGCTGGCCTCGTCGTCGAACACCGGCCACACGAGCACCGTGATCAGCGCGCAGATCAGCCCGAAGCCGATCCAGCCCGCCCGCGCGCCCAGGCCGCCCGCCGCGCTCACCATCACCCCCGTCGCGACGATGCCGACGCCCGGCCCCGTGAAGATCACCCCGCCCCACGCGTTCGCGTCGAGCTGCGCGAGGCGCCGCAGGCCCCACTGCGAAGCGAACACGAAAGTCGCCGCGCTCACCGCGCCCGCCGCGAAGCGCACCACGGCCCAGATCCAGAACGAATGCGTCAGGCCCATCGCCACGATCAGGAGCGCCGTTGCCGCCAGCCCGGCGCGCACGATGCGCGCGGGTGCGAAGCGCAGCGCCACGCATCCCACCGCGCCGACAAAATAGCCCGCGTAGTTGAGCGACGCCAGCCAGCCGCCATGGCGCAAATCGAGCGCGCCGCCATGCAGCATCAACGGCAGCAGCGGCGTGAACGCGAAGCGCCCGACGCCGAGCGCCACCGCCAGCACCGCCATGCAGGCGAGCGCGGCGCGCCGCGCCGCGTGCGGGCGATGGGCCGGATGGGTGGGAAGCACGCGTGAGACGTCGGCGCGGGAAGCAATGTCGTTCATGATCGGCTGCGATTCCGTGGAAGGCGTCGCACAGGACGCCGGTGTGAGCATGGTAGTCGCCGCAAACGTTCACTAAAAATGAATTATGATGAATGAATCCATCCCGAGGAGAGAATTATGGATCTCGCCGCACTCGCGATCTTTCGCGCCGTCGTCCGCGAAAACGGCGTGACGCGGGCCGCCGCCAAGCTCAACCGGGTGCAATCGAACGTCACCACGCGCATCAAGCAGCTCGAAGACCAGCTCGGCACGCCGCTCTTCACGCGCGACGGCCGCCGCCTCGTGCTCACGCCCGCGGGCGAGACGCTGCTGCCCTACGCCGAGCGCCTGCTCGCCCTAGCCGACGAGGCGCGCCACGCCGTCAAGGCGGGCACGCCGAGCGGACGTCTGCGCTTGGGCACCATGGAAAGCATGGCGGCCACCCGTCTGCCAAGCGTTCTCGCGCGCTACCACCAGAATTGGCCCGAGGTCACGCTCGAACTGGAGACCGGCACCACGGGCCGCCTGATCGAACGTCTGCGCGAATTCGAAGTGGACGCCGCGCTGATCGCTACACCGCTCGCCGGCCCGCCCGACGCCGAAACGTTCGACTACGTGAAGGTGTACCGCGAGGAACTGGTGATGATCACGCCGCGCGGCCACCGGCCGATCCGCCAGCCCGGCGACGTCGCGCTCTCGACGCTCGTGGCGTTCGAGCGCGGCTGCGCCTACCGCAACTATGTGGAGGCCTGGTATCTGGAGCACGGCATCCGGCCCACGCGCGTGCTGGAGCTCGGCTCGTATCACGCGATCGTCGCGTGCGTGGCGGCGGGCGCCGGCGTGGCCGTTGCGCCTCGCGCCGTGCTCGAGCTGCAGCGCAACACCGACGAAGTGGCCATTCACTCGTTCGGAAAACTCGGCCAGGTCGACACGCTGCTCGTATGGCGGCGTGGGCACTTTTCACCCGCGCTGGACGCGTTGAAAACGGCGCTGCTGGAGCATGCGCAAAGCGAAGCACGCGCTCGTGAGGAGACGGCCAAGGCGGTGCGTTTGTCGACGAATGCCTGAGCGCAGCCGAGGGCGACCAAACCACGCCCGCGGCGCGCGCCCAAACAAAAAGGGCTGCCCTCTCGGACAGCCCTTTTGCATTGATCACATCGATCGCAGCGGCTTCTCAGCCGCGTTTGAGCCTTACAGCTTCGCTTCGACCCAGCCCTTCACGCCCGCGAGCGCGGCCGGCAGGTTGGCCGGCTCGGTGCCGCCCGCCTGCGCCATGTCCGGACGGCCACCGCCCTTGCCGCCCACCTGCTGGGCCACGAAGTTCACGAGCTCGCCAGCCTTGACCTTCTTGCTGGCCTCGGCCGTCACGCCCGCGATCAGGCTGACCTTGCCGCCGTCGACGGCCGCCAGCACGATCGCCGCGCTCTTGAGCTTGTCCTTGAGCTTGTCCACCGTTTCGCGCAGCGTCTTCGAGTCCGCGCCTTCGAGCGTGGCGGCCAGCACGTGCACGCCATTCACCTCGATGGCCTGGCCCGCGAGCTCATCGCCCTGGCTCGATGCCAGCTTCGACTTGAGCGCGCCCAGCTCCTTCTCGAGCGACTTCACCTGATCCTGCACCTGCGCGATACGCTGCGTGAGTTCCGAAGGCTGCGCCTTCAGAGCCGCCGCCGCCGCATTCACCCGCGCGTCGAGTTCCTGCACGAAGCGCACGGCGTTATCGCCCGTGATCGCTTCCACGCGGCGGATGCCTGCGGCCACGCCGCCTTCCACCACGATCTTGAACAGGCCAATGTCGCCGCTGCGGTTCACGTGCGTGCCACCGCACAGCTCGCGCGAGAAGCCAAGGTCGAGCACACGCACTTCGTCGCCGTACTTCTCGCCGAACAGCGCCATCGCGCCGCCCTTCACGGCTTCGTCGTACGGCAGCACGCGCACGATGCCGGGCGCGTTCGCCAGCACTTGCGCATTGACGATTTCTTCGACGCGACGAATCTGCTCATCGGTCATCGGCGCGTTGTGGGCGAAGTCGAAACGCGTCTTGTCGGCATCGACGAGCGAACCCTTCTGCTGCACGTGCTGGCCCAGCACTTCGCGCAGCGCCTTGTGCATCAAGTGCGTGGCCGAGTGGTTGCGCGCGGTGCGGGCACGACGGATGGCGTCGATTTCCGCCTTCACGGTATCGCCCACCTTGAGCGTGCCCTGCTCGAGCGTGCCGTGGTGGCCGCTCACGTCGGCTTGAACCTTGAGGGTGTCGGCCACGGCGAAGCGCACGCTTGCGTTCGAGATCACGCCCTGGTCGCCCACCTGGCCGCCCGACTCCGCGTAGAACGGCGTGTGGTCGAGCACGACCACGGCGTCCTGCCCGGTCTTCACTTCATTGACCGATGCGCCATCCACATAGAGCGCGACGATCTTCGCGTCGTCGAAGACGATTTCCTCATAGCCGTGGAACGTGGTCTTCGCGCCCGCGTATTCGAGGCCCTGCGCCATCTTGAACTTGCCCGCCGCGCGCGCCTGCTCGCGCTGGCGCGCCATGGCGTCGTCGAAGGCCGGTTCGTCGACCGTGACGTTGCGCTCGCGGCAGACGTCCGCCGTCAAGTCGAGCGGGAAGCCGTAGGTGTCGTGCAGCTTGAATGCGAGTTCGCCGTCGAGCGTCTTGCCGCCCCTGGCGTCGAGGTCAGCCAAGGCGGCATCGAGAATCGACATGCCGTGCTCGATGGTCTCGAAGAAGCGCTCTTCTTCCTGACGCAGCACATCAGTCACGCGCTGCTGCGCTTCCTTCAGTTCGGGATAGGCCGCGCCCATTTCCGTGACGAGGTCGTCCACGAGTTTGTGGAAGAAGCCGTTCTTGCGGCCGAGCTTGTAGCCATGGCGGATTGCACGGCGCACGATACGGCGCAGCACGTAGCCGCGGCCTTCGTTGCCCGGAATCACGCCGTCGACGATCAGGAACGAGCACGCGCGGATGTGGTCCGCGATCACCTTCAGCGAATTGTTCGTGAGGTCGGCGGTGCCGGTCTCGCGCCCAGCGGCCTTGATCAGGTTCTGGAACAGGTCGATCTCATAGTTGCTGTGCACGTGCTGCAGCACGGCGGCGAGGCGTTCCAGGCCCATGCCCGTGTCGACGCACTGCTTGGGCAGCGGCGTCATGTTGCCCTGGGCGTCGCGGTTGAACTGCATGAACACGAGATTCCAGATCTCGATGAAGCGGTCGCCGTCTTCTTCAGGAGACCCCGGGGGGCCGCCCCACACTTCCGGACCGTGGTCGTAGAACACTTCCGAGCACGGGCCGCAGGGGCCGGTGTCGGCCATCTGCCAGAAGTTGTCCGATGCGTAGCGCGCGCCCTTGTTGTCGCCGATGCGGATGATGCGCTCCGCCGGCACGCCCACTTCCTTCGCCCAGATGTCGAAGGCTTCGTCGTCTTCCTTGTAGACAGTGACCGTGAGCTTGTCGGCCGGCAGGCCGTAGACCTTGGTCAGCAGTTCCCAGCAGTAGTGGATCGCATCACGCTTGAAGTAGTCGCCGAACGAGAAGTTGCCGAGCATCTCGAAGAACGTGTGGTGGCGCGCGGTGTAGCCGACGTTTTCGAGGTCGTTGTGCTTGCCGCCCGCGCGCACGCTGCGCTGCGCCGTCGTGGCGCGCGAGTACGGGCGCGATTCGGTGCCGAGGAACACGTCCTTGAACTGCACCATGCCCGAGTTGGTGAACAGCAACGTGGGGTCGTTGCCCGGCACAAGGCTCGACGAGCGCACGATCGTGTGGCCCTTCGACTCGAAGAACTTGAGGAATTTCTCGCGGATTTCGGCGGCTTTCATGGCGTACTGTATTTACCTTCGGGGCGTTCAGTGCTGAATCTTGTGAGGTCGTCGAAGCCCGCGCATGGGCCTGGATTACTCCCGGATGCGCGCGGAATCGGCGATGCTGAATCGAACGATTATACGGGATCGCCGCGCGCTCGCGGCAGCGCGCTCAGGCAGCCTGCTCCATAGTGTGCGCGGGCGCGACAGCGCGCCGGCATGCCAGTCCACCTCGCCTTCCGAGTTCCGCACAGCGAAACTTTGTACCGAAAAATAACATCGCTGCGGACAGATCGCTTAAGATGCCTGGATCGGCCGCCGCGCTGCCCGCATGGGCGGCTACAGGCCACAGAACGACACTGGAAGACACAAGCATGGGCGCTCTCAGTCATATCCGCGTACTCGACCTCACCCGCGTCCTTGCCGGACCGTGGTGCGCGCAGACCCTCGCCGACTTCGGCGCTGACGTGATCAAGGTGGAACGCCCGGGCGCCGGCGACGACACGCGCCACTGGGGGCCTCCGTACCTGAAGACCCCGGACGGCCAGGACACAGCCGAAGCCGCCTACTATCTCGCGCCGAACCGCAACAAGCGCTCGGTGACGCTCGACATCGCGACGCCCGAGGGCCAGCGCATCGTGCGCGAGCTCGCGGCGCAAAGCGACGTCGTGCTGGAGAACTACAAGGTCGGGCAGCTCAAGAAGTACGGGCTCGACTACGAGTCGCTGCGCGCCGTGAAGCCCGATCTCATCTACTGCTCGGTGACCGGATTCGGCCAGACCGGGCCCTACGCGCCGCGCGCGGGCTACGACTTCATCGTGCAAGGCATGGGCGGCTTCATGAGCATCACGGGCGAGCGCGACAGCCTGCCGGGCGGCGGCCCGCAGAAGGCCGGCGTGGCGATCGCCGACCTCATGACCGGCATGTACTCGACCATCGCCGTGCTCACGGCGCTGGCGCACCGCGACCGCACGGGCGCCGGCCAGTACATCGACATGGCGCTGCTCGACGTGCAGGTGGCCATGCTCGCGAACATGAACACGAATTACCTCGCGAGCGGCACGCCGCCCGCGCGCTGGGGTAATGCGCATCCGAACATCGTGCCCTATCAGGCGTTCCAGACGACCGACAGCTGGATCATTCTCGCGGTGGGCAACGACGGGCAGTTCCGCAAGTTCGTCGAGGTCGCGGGCCGCCCCGAACTCGCCGACGACGAGCGCTTCGCCACCAATCCCGCGCGCGTGCGCAATCGCGACACGCTGGTGCCGATCGTCGCCGAGCTGATCCGCACGCGCAGCAAGGCCGACTGGATCGGCGCGCTCGAAGGCGCGGGCGTGCCGTGCGGGCCGATCAACAACCTCGCGGAAGTGTTCGAGAACGAGCAGGTAGTGTCACGCGGCATGCAGGTCGATGTGCCGCACCCCTCGGGCGCGACGGCGCGGCTCGTGCGCAACCCCATCCGCATGAGCGAGACGCCGCCCACCGTGACGAGCCATCCGCCGACGCTGGGCGAGCACACCGTGGAGGTACTGCGCGACGTGCTCGGTTATAGCGAGGAGCAGGTGGCGGCGTTGCGCGGCCAGGGCGTGGCCTGAAGCGCGGGTAACGAGGTGGGCGTGAGGTGGGCGTCAACCCACCCCGCCCTTGCGCATCGACATTAGCCATTCGAAGCCCTGCGGCCAGTCCCCCAAACCGCTTTCCGCATTGATGTGCCCGCGCGCGCCGATCTCGATCCAGCGGCTGTCCCACGCGCGCGCGCAGCGCTCGGCAAATGCGAGCCCGCCATAAGGATCGTCGCTGCTCGCCACGACAATGCTCGCGAACGGCAGCACCGGCGCCGGTTCGAGCGGCACCGGATCGAAGCCGCTCGCATCGCGCGGAAATTCGGGACCGTCCGGGTCGGGCACCGCCACCAGCAGCGCGCCCGCGACCTTCGCGAGCGTCGCCGCGCTCGCGTGATGCGCCGCCCAGTGCGCGATTGTGAGACAGCCGAGACTGTGCGCCGCCAGCAGTACGCCGCCCTCGCCCGCCGCATCGGCATTCAATGTGGCTTCGAGCGTGCGACACCATGCGTTGCAATCCGGATGCATCCAGTCGGGCATGCGCACTCGCTCGAACCCCGCGTGTGTGGCTTCCCAGCGCGTTTGCCAATGCCCCGGCCCCGAGTTCATATAGCCCGGCAACACCAGCATCCGTGGTTTGTTCATCGTCGTTTTTCCTTCGGTTCTTTCCAGGCCACGCAGCAGCCCGCGCAACGCGCCGGCGCAACGCCCGCGAGCCGGGACTGGCAGGCCCCACCTCGTCAGGTAGAATGGAAGACACCACTGGGCGCCGGATTGAGCCTTTCCTTATGTACCGCGCCCTCGAACGACTTCCCTTTTCGCATGAATACCGAACGTAAAGACGCCGACCGCACGGACGCGCCTGCGGCATCCAATTTCATCCGCAACATCATCGACGACGACAACCGCTCGGGCAAGTGGGCGCAGCGCGTGGAAACGCGCTTCCCGCCGGAGCCGAATGGCTATCTGCACATCGGCCACGCGAAGAGCATCTGCCTGAACTTCGGCGTGGCGAAGAGCTATGGTGGCGTGTGCCATCTGCGTTTCGACGACACCAATCCTGAAAAGGAAAGCGTCGAGTACGTCAATTCGATCATCGACGCCGTCACCTGGCTCGGCTTCGAGTGGAAGAAGGACAACGACGACCGCGACTACCTCTTCTACGCGAGCGACTACTACGACAAGCTCTACGAGTTCGCCGAGTTGCTGATCCAACGCGGCAAAGCCTACGTGGACAGCCAGTCGCCGGAAGAGATGCGCGCGAACCGCGGCTCGGCCACGGAAGCCGGCAAGAACTCGCCGTTCCGCGACCGCTCCGTCGATGAAAACCTCGACCTGTTCCGCCGCATGAGGGCTGGCGAGTTCGAGGAAGGCGCGCACGTGCTGCGCGCGAAGATCGACATGGCGTCGCCGAACTTCAACATGCGCGACCCGGTGATCTACCGGATCCGCTTCGCACATCACTACCGCACCGGCGACAAATGGTGCGTGTATCCGATGTACGACTACACGCACTGCATCTCGGACGCGCTCGAGAACATCACGCACTCGCTGTGCACGCTGGAGTTCGAAGACCATCGTCCGCTCTACGACTGGGTGCTCAACGAACTCGCCGACGCCGGCGTCTTCACGCGCCCGCTGCCGCAGCAAATCGAGTTCTCGCGCCTGAACCTCACCTACGCGATCACCAGCAAGCGCAAGCTGCTGCAGCTCGTGACCGAAGGCCATGTGGACGGCTGGGACGACCCGCGCATGCCCACCATCGTCGGCGTGCGCCGGCGCGGCTTCACGCCTGAAGCGATTCACCTGTTCTGCGATCGCATCGGCGTAACCAAGGTCGATTCGTGGATCGACATGAGCATCCTCGAAGGCGCGCTGCGCGACGATCTCGACGACAAGGCGCCGCGCACGGCCGCCGTGCTCGACCCGCTCAAGCTCATCATCGACAACTATCCCGAAGGTCAAAGCGAAGACTGCACTGCGCCCGTGCATCCGCATCACCCGGAACGCGGCCTGCGCACGTTCCCGATCTCGCGCGAGTTGTGGATCGAGCGCGAGGACTTCAATGAGACGCCGCCCAAGGGCTATTTCCGCCTGTTCCCGGGCAACAAGGTGCGTTTGCGCTATGGCTTCGTGATCGAATGCACGGGCGCGGACAAGGACGAGAACGGCAACGTGATCGCCGTGCACTGCAATTACTTCCCGGACAGCAAGTCTGGCACGGAAGGCGCGAACAACTACAAGGTCAAGGGCAACATCCACTGGGTGAGCGCGCCGCATGCGTGCCCGGCGGAAGTGCGCCTCTACGACCGTTTGTTCCGCGAAGAGCAGCCCGACGCGGGCGGTCGCGACTACCTCGAAGCGCTCAACCCGGATTCCAAGCGCGTGACGCAGGCGTATCTGGAGCCGGGCGCGCGCGACGCGGCGCCGGAAGACCGCTATCAGTTCGAGCGCCATGGCTACTTCGTCGCCGACCGCTACGACTCAAAGCCGGGTGCACCGGTGTTCAACCGCATCGTCGGCCTGCGCGACAGTTGGGGCAAGTAAGCAAGCAAAAGCGGCAGAAGGTATTGCCGCTTCAGCTCCAGATGCAAAAAACCCGCACGTTCTGAACTGAACCCCTTAAGTTGGACACCGATCCAACCTTTGGGGTGCAGGTCAGTTCAACACGTGCGGTTTTTTTTATTTGTCCGGGTCCGCCAGCGCGGCAGCCGTATGCGTCAGTCAAAGCTGGCCGTGCAGCCCGGCGAGCGAGAGCGTTGTGCCGAAGAGCCGCGCGAGACTGCGGCTTGCGTACTGGTCCACGTCGGCGGGCGCGACCCATGCCCAGGCGTCCATCTCGGGAATCATCACGCCGTCGTAACGACGCGGGAAAAGCGACACGCAGTGGCATTGCGACAGATCGAGCTCCCCTGCTTCGGCACGCACCGCGAACAGATGCAGATCCTTATCGCGCCGATACACGAAGCGCCCAAGATCGACAAGCCGCGCCGCGTCGATCGCGATACCGGTCTCCTCGACCATTTCACGCAATGCGCTTTGCGCCTCGGTTTCGCCGGGCTCGCCCTGCCCCTTCGGAATGTCCCAGTGACCGGTGCCGGTCGCGTGCGCGAGCAGCACGCGACCGATCGGGTCGAGCAGCACGATGCCGCACGAGACGGTCTTGCCGTTCACTGCGTGCTCAGTGCTTCTTCTGATAGACCCAGGCGCCGCTGCCGACACGGCAGAACTGCGGACGCAGCGTCATCGACTGCCCCTTCGCGGTCACGACCACTTCCGAATCGCGGCAGGTTTTGTCGCCGTCCTTCTGGGTCTTATTCGGCGTAATGGTGGCTTCCATCTTCACGGGGTTGCGAAGACCATCGTTATTCCAGTTGGAGGTTTCGCCATCCGACTTGTTCGCAATCGAATCCCGCACCGCGCTGGCGAGCGACTTGTAGTCCGCCGGCGTCATCCAGCTAGCCGGCGTGTCATTGAGGAAACCCAGATTGGCAGCCTGAGCGGCCGAACCCGCCGACAGCAGGAATGCGGCAGCAAGGCCGGACAGAATACGGGGCGACTTCAGCATTGAGCGTTCTCCCTGATGGAGTGTTAAATGGGATGTGAAATTGCCGAAAAGAATAACACGCACCCCAATTTTTACCTGCCCCAGCGCGGCGAGGCCACGGTGCGCCTCACCCATCACAAGGGTGAATTTTCGACTGAATTCCGCAAGCGTTTCGGATTGATCCGATAGCGATTCAGGCAGGCGGTCCATAAGCTTTGCCTATCAATCACTTACGCACCGCTAGGCATTTCCCGTCATGACTTACGCCATCGCCCTACGGATCTTTGCCGTGATGCTGTCTCTACTGGCCATTGGGCTCATGGCCATGATCGCCCAGCACACACACAAGCCTCGGCCCGAGGCGAATGTGCCGTTCGCCATTCACTTCGAGAGCGGGCCGCGCTGGCCCGAAACCATGTTGCGCGGCGGCGTCCTGTGCCTGCTCGCCTCGTTCGTCGTGCTCACGGCCACCTGCATCCTGATTGCGGGCAACTGACCTGGCACTCGTTACACGCTCAATGGGCCGAAGGCTGCCAGCCATCGGTGAGCGTACCTAGAAACGCCACCACGTCCTTGATCTCCGCGTCGGTAAATACCGGCGCATCGCCTGGCTTACGATCGAACGGCGCCTCGGTATTGAGGTTCGCCCAATACTGGCGCGGCAGATCATCGAACTTTTTCACCTTGCCCTTCACCACCGGATAGAACTCGTCCGGATTCGTGTCGCGCCGCGCGTAAAAACGCATCACGTCCTCCAGCGAGTGATAGATGCCGTTGTGGAAGAACGTCTTCTTGAGCGCGACGTTGCGCAGCGTCGGCGTGCGGAACAGTCCGCAAAATTCGGCGCGGCCGCCCAGATCGGTGCGTTCCGGCCCGCACGCGCCCAGATCGAAGAAGCGCGGATCGCGATTCACCGCGAGCGCGCGGTTGCGCGGCACGCCAACCGCAATCAGCCCAAAGTCGCTGAACTGCGGCGGCGAGCCATCTTTCGCGCGCTGGCTGATGTGGCAGCTCGCACAATTGCCCTTCGTCTCGTCGTTGAATAACTGCAGGCCGCGCAACTCCGCCGCTGTGAGCGTCGTCCTGCCCGCGAGGTACGCGTCGTACTTGCTCGTGTACGGATAGAACACCTCCGGCGTCTGCTCGAAGGTTTCCAGCGACTTCAGTACGGCCTTGAAGGTGGCCTCCTCGTCGTCGAGGACCTGCTCGCCGAATGCCTCGCGAAACGCGTTCGCGTAAGGCGCCGCGCGCACCGCATCGGCCACCTTGCGCGGCGTGCTGGCCATCTCGAACGAGGAAAGCAGCGGGATACGTGCCTGGTCCGCGCCACGATCGACCCGGCCATCCCAGGTGAGACCGCCCGTTGGACCGGCGTCGACGCTCTCGTCGCCTTCGTCGTCGGAGTCGTGATAGTGCTCCGCAAACGGCGGCACCGCCTGCAAATACCTGAGCGTCGGCACGGCGCGCATGCCGGGGCGGTGCATATCCGCACCGCCGATCTGCACGTCGAGCGCGTTGGCTGGCGTGAAGGCGCGATCCGGGTTATGACAGGTCGCGCACGACATCTTGCCCGAGCCCGAGAGCGAGGGATCAAAGAACATCTGCTTGCCGAGCGCCGTCATGCGGCGCACCTGGGCGTAGACCTCGGCGCGTGACTGGCCGTGCGGCTGGCCGGTGGACGCTGCCGTCGAACCAGGCACGGACATGGCGATCTTCATTGGCTTCGCGCCGCGCCCTTCATTCGCTCCGCTCACGCCTTGATCGACGCCACCGGTGTTCTCCGTCCGGGGCGTGCCGCCATCGCACGCTGTCAGCGACGCCAGCACACCCACTACCAGCAACAGACGGCCATAACGGCTTGAGCGCCCTGCCGGGGCGTGCGTCTGAAACTGTGTCTGCGTCGACTGACGCGCCAATCTTTGCAACATGAAGGGATCCCCAAAACTCGCTCGCTGCGGCACGCGTATGGCCAAACGCCATCGCGCATCGAAATCGCGAAAGCGTATGTCAATCACATGACGAACAGATGACTCCACGTAAGCACGAAGTCATGCAATCACAGGGATCAAAAAAGCAAAACGTAATTATTTACATACGACTGTCAAATTACGCTGAGACACTGCGCGTCGCCCGATGGCCGGCTTCGCGACAATGTCCGCGCGCTGGCCGCCATGAGGCCCCCAACGCGAGAGAGAAAAGAATGCTCAAGAAAAAATGGTTCTACGCAACGCCGATTGCGATCGCAGCGGCGACGCTGAGCGTAGTGGCATGCGGCGGCAGTGACGACAAGAAGGCCGACCTGTCGTCGGTCAAGAACATCGTCGTGATCTACGCGGAAAACCGCAGCTTCGACAATCTGTACGGCAACTTCCCCGGCGCCAACGGCCTGCAGAACGTGAGCGCGCAAAGCGCGCAGCAGCTCGACCGTGACGGCTCGGCGCTCGCCACGCTGCCGACCGTCTGGAATGGCCTCACGCAAACGGGCGTCACGCCCGTGGTGACGGCGGCGATGACCGAGAACATGCCGAACGCGCCGTTCGCCATCGACGATCCGAAGGGCTTCAACGTGCCGCTCTCGGTGACGACCCGCGACCTCTATCACCGCTTCTACGAAAACCAGATGCAGATCCACGGCGGCAAGAACGACATGTTCGCCGCGTGGGCCGACTCAGGCGGCCTCGTGATGGGCCACTACACGACGAACGCGCAAACGCTGCCGCTCTGGAAAATCGCGCAGCAATACACGCTTGCCGACAATTTCTTCATGGGCGCGTTCGGCGGCTCGTTCCTGAATCACCAGTGGCTCGTGTGCGCGTGCACGCCCTATTACGCGAGCGCGGACAAGAGCCCGGCAGCCAGTTCGATCTCGGCCGTCAACGCCGATGGCGTTTCGCTCACGCTCGCCTCGAACTCGCCGGCGTCGGCGCTCGGCGGCGCACCGAAATTCGTGAAGTCGGGCAACCTCACGCCCGACTTCTACGCGATCAACACAATGCAGCCGCCGTACCAGCCGAGCGGCAACAAGGCCGCTTCCGGCGGCGACACAAATCTGGCCGACCCGAATGCGGCATCGACGCTGCCACCGCAAACCTCGCAAACCATCGGCGACCTGCTCTCGAACGCGGGCGTCTCGTGGGCGTGGTACGGCGGCGCATGGGGCGCGGCCTTGAGCGCAGCGCAAAACAGCACGTCGAACGTGATCTACGGCGCAAACATGACGGCGCCGAACTTTCAGCCGCACCATCAGCCGTTCAACTACTTCGCGAACTACGCGCCGGGCACCGACGCGCGCGCGAAACACCTGCTCGACGGCGGCATGGACGGCAGCGAGTTCATCAAGGCGATCGACGCGGGCACGCTGCCGCAAGTGGCGTTCTACAAGCCCCAGGGCAACCTCAACGAGCACGCGGGCTACACCGACGTGACGAGCGGCGATCAGCACATCGCCGACGTCATTGCGCATCTGCAAAAGAGCCCGCAGTGGAACAACATGGTCGTGATCGTCACGTATGACGAGAACGGCGGCTTCTGGGATCACGTCGCGCCGCCCAAGGGCGACCGCTGGGGCCCGGGCTCGCGCATTCCGGCGCTGGTCATCTCGCCGTATGCGAAGAAGGGTTACGTCGATCATACGCAGTACGACACGACTTCGATCCTGCGCCTCATCACGCGACGCTTTGCGCTGCCCGCGCTGCCGGGCCTCACCGCGCGCGACGTCGCGCTCAAGACCAACGGCGCGCCGGCGATGGGCGATTTGACCAATTCGCTTGATTTGAAGCTTTAAGCCATTGTGACCACGATGGCTGGGCGTCGAGAGCGTTCGGCTTTTTTCTCGGGCAGCGTTGGCTGCCCGTTTTTTTGGATCAAGATCTGTAGACGATATCTCGCAGCCAGTCCATCGACCGCGCTGGCGCTCCAGCATTGCTGAAAAATGCTTACACCAGCGCTTACACGGAGTCCAGAAAGCAAAAAGCCCGGCTTTAGAAACCGGGCTAAGTGCTTGAATTCATTGGCGCGACAGGAGGGGCTCGAACCCCCGACCCTCGGCTTAGAAGGCCGATGCTCTATCCAGCTGAGCTACTGTCGCGTGAGTGGTCTGCAAGGCTATGCGCCGCAGGCACGGCGCAGACGGGCGTGGATTATACCTCGTCCGGCCCGCACCGGCCCTGCCCGATTGTGGTCCCACGGCGTCTACAGCAACGCGGCACCAACACAGTCAAATCATCAAACCGGCTGCTGATGCGTCACGAACCAACCGAGAAAGACCGCGCCCGCGATCACGCAGTACAACCCGAACGATGCGAGACGGCCGCGCCCTTCGAAATATCGCATCAGGAATTTCACGCTCAGCCACGCAGCGATGCCGGTCAGCACGCCCCCCACCAGGGCGGTCATGAGTTGGTCGTGCGCATGAAAGAGCTTCGGCAGTTCGAGCACGCCTGCCGCGAAGATGATAGGCGTGCCGAGCAGGAACGAGAACTCAGCGGCCTTCTCTGCGGTGAGACCCGCGGCGTTGCCCGCGATCATCGTCAGGCCGCTACGCGAGAAGCCAGGAATCAGCGCACCAATCTGCGCGAGGCCAACGAGAAATGCCTGGCGGAACGTGAGTTTCTCGGGCGGACGATGTGTGCGCGCACGCTGCAAGCGGTCGCCGAACCACAGCAGCACGCCGTTCACCATCAGCGCCGCGGCAACGATCCGCAGATCATGGAAGATCGCCTCGATGCGCTTTTCGAGCAAGAGACCAACAAGACCCGTCGGAATCGTGCCGATGATGAGCGCCCACATCATGTGACCGTCGTCATTCTTGCGCCCGCCGAGTGAAGCGAAAAAGCCGCTGATGAGCGCGACCCAGCGCGCACGGAAATACCAGAGCAGCGCGACCGCCGTACCCAGGTGCAGCGCAACGAGGAACGGCAGGAGCTGCGGAGCATGCTTGTCGATATGCATGCCGAAGAGCGCCGGTACGAGCAAGGTATGGCCAAGACTGCTGACCGGGAAAAGCTCCGTGACACCCTGCAGCACGCTCAGGAAGAATAGAAACGAGAGACTCACGCGGGGATCCTCGAGATGGTTGGACAGAGTGCCGGACCATCACGGGGGACGGTGCGGCAAGGCGCACCGATTATGCCGGGGCCGTATTACAGCGCCAAGCATCGAGACTCATTTGTCTGAAAAGTTACCGCGTCGCAACAAAATTGTGCGGAGAAAAATCGAATTCGCGTAACAAAGGAATGGAAAATTCGAGCGCGAACAAACCCTATGGGTAACCTGTTCGCAAGATGGAAGATGTGAACCGAAAGTCGGAGCGAAGAAACACGAAAGAATAATGAAAGCGTTGTGACCTGTTGCTCAGGTGAATGATCGATCAGCGGGCGACCTTATAGAAGAAGTACGCGCTGCTGCCGATAAACAAACTGAACAGTCCCATTCCCATCGCCATGGCGAGATCCATTTTGGCGCCCTCCTTCTTCGTTTCTTCGTTGCCACGTGCGCAATCGCACGATTCAGGGCGATTATGGGCTTGCAGAAGCTTGCGCAACACCCACGATTTCCCGACAAGGGTTTCCACGCATCCGAAAGCGGCGCACAATCCCTGGGCGCATCGAACACCGACGCAGTCCCGGCTTTGAACCCATCTCGCCGTTGCCCTCTCCTTCCTTTCGACTCAACGCCCGCCCATGGAATCAAGCCCTCAACACGATATTCTCGAACTTACCCGCGGCGCCTCGACCTTGCGTCTGGCACCGCGGGCCGGCGCGCGGCTGCTGTCGTGGCACGTTGACGGCAGGCCGGTCATCCGCTGGCCCGACAACGCGAACTGGGATCAGCCAGCACGCGTGCGCGGCGGCAATCCCCTGCTCTTCCCGTTTCTTGGGCGCCATTTCGTCGATGGCCAGATCGGCCGCTGGCGCGATGTTCAGGGCGTCGTGCACGATCTGCCGACGCACGGCCTCGCGCGAGATCTCCCGTTCACCGCCAAAGTCGATGCCGATGGGCGCGGCGTGAGCATGACACTGGTGGACTCCGCGGCCACTCACAGTGGCTACCCATTCGCATTTCGCTTCGAAGCGGCCTACCGGCTCGCCGACGATCACACACTCGATGTCGTACTCACCGCGACGAATACCGGCGACGCGCCCATGCCCTGGTATGCGGGCCATCACTTCTACTTCGAGTTGCCGCATGAGCAGCGCGCGCAGAGCACGCTCGACCTGCCACCGACACAGCGTCGCCATCAGTTGCCCGATGGTTCGATCAGCGCGCCGGAGTCTGGCGAGCAGCAGTATTGCCTCGACGATGCGCGCATTCAGGACCGCTTTCACGTGCTCGAACGATCAGCGCCGGTGGGGCCGGTACGATTGGTTGCGCCTGGGCTCGAGCATGCGGTCACATTCGACCTCGACCGGCCGGGCTCGCTCCCCTGGTACGCGGTGACGACTTGGACCGAAGCGGCCGACTCTGACTTTTACTGCGTCGAACCATGGCTCGGCCTGCCCGATGCCATTCACAACGGCCTCGGCCTGCGCTGGCTCGCCCCAGGCACCACCGAAGCCGCGGCCTTGCGCTTGCGCTTCGAAGCGCTCGCCTGATATGCGGCGCGTTGCCGCCCTACAGCCTCTGATGGGTGATTGCGCCAGCCGATTCGTCAGGGGAAAAACGCAGGCGTGGCGCCAAATTCGCTAGAATTGAACGTTTTGTTTTGCCGGAACGGTGCCCCTCCCCGAGGCGAACCGCCGGCAGCGTCTTGCGAGGATCAACGTTGGCAAAGGGATTTAGACGTTTTGCATGCGCGGCGCTCGTCGCGCTGCTCGCGGCGTGCGGATCGGCACCGGTCGGCCCCGGGTTCTACCGCGTGGAGCGCGGCGACACGGTCAGCAAAATCGCACGCAGCAACCGCCAGTCGGTTTCGAATATCGTGCGCTGGAACAATCTGCCGAACCCCGACTCGATCGAAGTCGGCCAGGTGCTGCGCGTCGCGCCGCCGGGCGGCTCGTCGGCCAGCGCCCAGCGCACCGCCCCGCGCCAGGACACTGCGGACAGCGCGAGCACGGCCGCCGCGCCCGCTTCGTCCATTTCGCTCATCTGGCCGACCACGGGCCAAGTCGTCCGCAACTTTGATGGACGCGACTCCAAGGGCATCGACATGGTCAACAGCGCCGGCACGCCTATCGTCGCCGCTGCACCGGGCACGGTCGTGTATGCCGGCAATGGCCTGCGCGGCTACGGCAACCTGCTGATCATCAAACACGACAGCGAATACCTGACTGCCTACGCGCACAATCAGGCGTTGCTCGTGAAGGAAGGCGAGACCGTGACGCAGGGGCAAAAGATCGCCGAAATGGGCAGCAGCGACAGTGATCGCGTCATGCTGCATTTCGAACTGCGCTATCAAGGACGCTCGATCGATCCGGCTCGAGACTTGCCGCCGCGCTAACTGGTTTCGGCAAAAAAAAGCCCGGCATGATGCCGGGCTAACGGGGGTTTGGCGCATATCGGCAAAGGACCGGTTTACCATGCGCCGAGTGGCAATCTATCAACGCGCCTCTGACGGCGCAATCACTTAATTAGATCGAAAATGTGTCGCGGCGCACGGATTATGTGTCGCATCAATTTCCGATGACGAATCGACCCGCCGGCGTTACAGCATTCGAGCATAAATGTGCGCATTGCAGCGCGCTATGCATAGTCGGCTGAAAATGCCGAAAAGGCTTGTGGGACGGGCGTAGCGGCGTGTTAACAAGTGCGCCCGAAGAAGCATTGCACGCTGCATTATCCCGCACCGCAATACTGCATGTCGAAGCCGTTCGCTCACCTTTCTATTTGGTGTGCAAGCGCACAAATAAATGCAATTATCCGCGAGAGTGGAATTTTTGAAACACCGAATTTCGGCTTCGAGATTGCCATCTTTTATCAGACTTTTTGCTCATCCGGCTGTTGGCGCTTTTTGTCCGATTAATCATCGAAAGTCGAATTTCCTATGCGTTCTTTCTACTGCGCATTCACGCATCCGACTAGTCCGCTTGCATGAATCGCGAGTGGGCCCGATCTTCCGCTCGATACTCGGCACCATGTCGGGCGGCAGGCCGCCCATCCGCAACCTATCGTTTATAGTAACGCCCGCAACTCAATACCTAAGACCATGACTACCGACGCCACGACTCCCCACGACGACGCCCCTAGCCCGCTTTACGCAAAGTTGCTTGGCGAGACCGCCAAGATCGATTGGCAGGACCTCGAACGATTTTTCGCCCAAGGCAAGCTGCTCGCGGTCGCACGCGACCTCGACCTCGTGAGCATCGCCGAAGCCATTGCAAGCGACAACGGCGAGCAAGTGACGCAATGGCTCTCCGCCGGCCTCATTGAACGCATGCAGGCTTCGACTGCCGCCGACTACGCCGAACGCAAGCCCGAACTCTGGGCCGTTGTAGTTTCTCCGTGGATCTGCGTGCAGGAACGCAGTTGAGCGAGAATCTGGCACTTCCGACGCGCGGTGGCTGGCATCGGCGCGTGTTGGTGCTGGCTTTTCCGATCGTCCTCGCGAATCTCACCCAGCCCATTCTGGGCGCCGTCGATACGGCTGTCGCTGGCCATCTGGGCAGTGCCGCAGATCTCGGCGGCGTCGCGCTGGGAGGCCTTTTTTTCAACTGTGTGTTCTGGGGCTTCGGCTTTCTGCGCATGGGCACCACCGGGCTCGTCGCACAAGCATTCGGCGCTGACGATCAACCCAGCTTGCGAGCAAACGTCGTGCGAGCCTTGCTGCTCGCTTTCGGCATAGGCGCGTTGATCTTGCTGATGCAGTCCCCGCTGATCCACTATGTCCTCGAACTGATCGGTGGCAGCGACGAAGTCCAGCGCAATGCGCGTATCTATTGCCATGCCCGCATTGGTTCAGCGCCGTTTGCGCTGGCGAACTATGTCGTGCTCGGCTACCTGCTCGGCACACAACGCGTACGTATCGCACTGATCTCGCAGGTGCTCATCAACGTCGTCAATGTGATTGCCGTGCTCGCCTACGTTTATGGATTCGGCTGGGGCATTGCGGGGATTGGCGCAGCGACGGCAACCGCCGACACGATGGGCTTCGCGTTCGGCGCTGCCGTGCTGTGGCACCTGCGGCCGCGCAATCTCGCGCCGCTAGCGTGGCGCACGATCGTCGAGCCGGCCGCGCTCAAGCGTCTCGTGGCAATCAATCGTGACATCTTTCTGCGCACGATGTGCCTGCTGGGTTCGTTCGGCTGGTTCGCGCACGTAGGCGCAAGACAAGGCGATGCGATCCTTGCAGCCAATGCGTTGCTGCTCAATTTCCAGACTTTCATGGCATACGGGCTCGATGGCTTCGCTCACGCCACCGAAGCACTCGTGGGTGCGGCGATTGGCGCACGCGACCGCGACGCTTTTCGGCAAGCGGTCAAGGTGAACCTGTTCTGGGCGGTGCTGGGTGCGCTCGGGTTTTCAGTGGTCTACTGGGGCGCCGGTACGTGGATCATCACACAATTGACCGACCAGCCTGCCGTGCGCGCAGCCGCGCAAACCTTTCTGCCATGGGCGGCACTCTCGCCACTCATTTCCGTGTGGGGTTTCCTGCTCGACGGAGTTTTCATCGGCGCCACCCGCACCCGCGAATTGATGCAGGCCATGGCTGCCTCGCTGCTTGTTTTCCTCGTCGCCTCGTGGGCGCTTGTTGGCCCATTCGGCAATCACGGTCTCTGGATGGCGTTGCTGATCTTCATGGCAGCGCGCGGCTTGACCCTGTCCCCGCTCCTACCCCGGATCACTGGCGCCATTCAAGCCGCCAAAGTGAAGCAGGCGCCCTGAGGCGCCTGCTTTCGTCCGCTGGCGCGCTTACTGCGCCGGCGGCGTTTCGCTCATCATCGGGGGACGATCATCGGTCGGAACGCCGTGATAATCGGCCGGATCGTGGGGCGGCGGCCCATGATGCTTGGTGGTTGCATCGTCGGCGCATGCAGAAAGCAGTGCAATCATCGCTATGGCCAGCCAGGCACGTGACATCAACGCAAACTCCTTCAAATAATGTTGCTGTGCAGCAGTCTAACGCGTGCGAGACGCATTTGACGGCTCGCGAACATTGCTATTTTTTTCCTGCCTGTCTCTGTCCTAAGATACTCACATGGCTGCAACCGAAGGAGGCTGCCATGGATGCCGAAACTATTGCGGGTCTGATCGGCCTTGCTGTCGGTCTGCTGGTTCTGCTCGGGCTATCGATTTTTGAATCGCGCGCCTACAAGCAGGAGCACGACGGCGAAGGCATGATGCACCACTGGCTGGCCGAGCATCATGTGCTCGACCGCATGCGTCGCAGGCACTGAACTGACATATCGGGGCCGCCGAACGGTCTCCATACGTCGCAGTGAGCTTTCTCTTGGCGCGGCTGGACTTTCCAGCCGGGAGGGTCTTTTTGTTGTCACGCTCTGACGCTTAGTCTGGGAAGACTAAGCGCGCGTTGCATTTTCCACGCACGTAAACGCCAGAACCCCGGCGCTCTTTCGGAGCCACCGGGGTTCTGGACGTACTGCATAGGGAGCCTGACGATTACCTACTTTCACACGGGCAATCCGCACTATCATCGG
>NZ_CADIKL010000030.1 GCF_902859945.1 Paraburkholderia caffeinitolerans
TGCATCACCTCGATCTCGTCCATCGTGTACACCTGTCCATTAAAAATTTAGATGGACACGATCCTCGCCTTCGAGCCTTACTCATTCAAGATGACTTTACCGGGGGCTTACGTTCCACGAATGGGAGATGAAGCTTGCCCCATACTGGAAAGAGAAGATCGCGGGCAACCGTGCTCGCGATATCAGACACACGGTCACGCTGCGCGAGGAAGGCTGGTCGGTCATCCGCGTCTGGGAACATGAGGTCAAGTCAGATCTGCCTCGTTGCATAGCCCGTATTGAGCGAAAAATCAGCCGACTGCGCCGCCCCGCAGAGTGACCCGCCGACGCGGACCATCTCCTGCGCCTGGCGCACTGGCACAGGTGGGCGCAACAGACGAATCGACTTTGCGATTCACGTGCCCGCAGTAGGCGATATCGTCCCCAAGTGCACGAACAGCGAAATAACGTCAGATCTTGCTATATCCGCAACCATGCCGGCCGAATACGATTTCTGCCTTGATTCCCTCACACTCGGAAAACGCTCCTGGCGACAACAGGCGTCATGCGGCGCTGGCAGCGGTCGCAGGTGCAGGCGGCCACGTCCTGCACGACCTTATCCTGATATTCGAGCATATTTGTCCCCTTCCCTTGTGCGCCACGCCCCCCCGCCGGCTTCATGCTTGCGCTCAAGCTGCCGCCACTCGAACGCCGAACCCGGCTTCGGGCGATGGCGGCGTTCACCCTTGCGCAGTTCCTTCATGGCATAGATGCGCCCCTTGTGATCGCGCCAGAAGTGCGGGCGATCTGACGAAAACGACACCTTCCTTGCGTACCGGATCGGCGTCAGACGCATCGCCATTTCCATCCCGCCGTCCCACCACATTGTCGTCACGCCCCAGGGCATACCGGCGAGGCTCTTCCGTTTCAGCATGGGCAGTGTCATGCCCATCATCCGGGCCAGCTTCAGGCCACGGATGTCGCGCTTGTGCCGACGCGCACGATGCCGCAGGTAGCCGATGATATGTGCGTCCGTCTTCATACCGGTTTCATGACTGGCCAGGTGCGGATGAGCGCGAGAGCAGTTTCAAGACCTCAGTCCGGACCCGCTCGGGGTCCGGTGTGTCTTCGATGGCGAACCGCAGCTCGAACGCGAGCTGTACCACTTCCAACGGCAACACCCGGCCAGCATCGACTTCCTGCACCCCCTCCAAGATATCCTGATATTCGGGCATGCCCTATCTCCTTCCCTTGTGCGCTGGCCACTGCCGCCGCGTGTGCAGCACATTGAGAATCTGCGCCACGTCGCCAACGATGCGATACACCAACAGATAGTTTTCCGTCACCACGGCCTCGCGCGTGCCGCGCACGCGGCCCACGCGGAACAGCTTCGGATCGGCGGCAATGCGGCCGGTTTTGGCCTGGATTTCCACCGCGAGCGTGTCGGCCCCCTGCGGGCTTTGCTCGCGCACGTAATCGAGAATGTCAGCAAGGTTGAGCAGTGCTGTCGCGGTCCATTCGACAGTCACCGTCATTTACGGGCCGTCCGCTTCGGCTTCGTGGCTGGCGTGGCCGCCTTGCCTTCGGCCAGGGCGCGCAGGCCTGCGGTGTCGCCGGCGCGCAGCAGGGCCGCCACGGCGTCATGCGACACCTTCACGCTGCCCGGTTCGTCGGCCTCAGCCATCGAGGCGCGGACGGTCTCACGGAACCACCGGTTGTAGGCGGCGTCCGCGTGCGCGGCCTTCATCTGTTCGCGCGCCCGCTCGGCCTTGGACTGTTCCGCGCTCGAGCGCGGGGCGACTGGATCGTACTGCGCGGCGTCCACCTCGAAACGCACGATGCCTAGCTCGCGCAGGTATGTGGCCAGCGTCTCGAAATTCGCCCAAGTGCGGACGTTGCCGCGCTGGGTCGCCAGTGCCCGCTCGGTCATGCCGTAGCGAAACAGCACGCCCCAGCCACCACGCTGGCCGACCACGTGTGCGGCGCGTACCGCGCCCGCCTCGACGAGGCCGGACAGGGTTTTCTGGTCGATGGTCTCGGTTGCCATGTTCATTCCTTCACGAGTTCGGGCCGCCACGCGCGCACCACGGCTTCGAAGTGCTCGCCATAGCCCAGCGTGTCCGGGTAGCTGGCCGCCCGCGAGGCGAGACGGAACACCACGCACGCGTCTTCCATGATGTCGTCATCGAGGCCCCAGGCGGTCGTGAGGTCGTAGCTGCCGCACTGGCCGGCATTCCACCAGGCCAGCAGGAAGTCGGCGACGCGGCGGCTCTGGCCGGTGTCGCCCTGGGCGATCTTGAGCAGGTTGTCGAGGGCCTGCTTCTCGGCGGGGAGCATCTGTTCGGGGCGCATGGTGCCTTGCGATGGGAGGGGGTGACTGTTCGTAACCCTTTTGATGAATCTGGATTCAGGATAGAGGTTATCACAATCCTGAATTGTGATTTGCAGTCTTCAGGATGGAGAGGTTGGAACTGGACGTAATGCCCGTCGCTCCCGTGTCGGGGCGCTGTCGTGTTGCCGCGACTCCTCGCATCACATCATTAAGGCGTCCATTTAATGGGGAATCACGATGACACACATGGAGCAATCACAGCCCCGCCTGCTGACAGCCAGCGAGCTCGCTGCAGTCGTCAGGCTCTTCCGCGAAATGCGGCAATGGTCGCAGGAGGAGTAGCTGGCCGAACTCTCCGGCCTCAACGTGCGCACTATCCAGCGTATTGAACGCGGCGAGACTTCCGGCTTCGATAGCCGCCGCGCGATCGCTCGGGCCTTCGAATTCGAAGACATCGACGCGCTGAACAAGCCGTTTTCGATCCCCACGCCAGAAGAACTGCAGGCTACCAAGGAAAAGTTCGAGCGCGAACACATCACACTCAAGGCCCTACCGCTCGAAACTGGGCGGCAACTGGTGCGCCTTGCGGAGATGCACAGCATGGATCTCTCGACGCCGGGATTCGACCTGCCCCGTGAGGTTGACGAAGAATTCGCGACGCTGATCGACTTCATGCGCGAGTTTCGGGATGTCAGCGACTGCTACTCCGAGACGCAGAAGTTCGAGGTATATGACGAGCTGCAGCAGCACATCGACGCGCTCAAGGCCTCTGGCGTATCGCTCCGGTACGCCGAGCGCAAGCTGCGATTACGGTTCAACGGCGAGTCCGCAGACGGCAAACCGTTCGATACCAGTGTGCTCTACGTAGTGGCCTTCCCAGCCGGCAAGGAACCCGACGAGTTTGCGACACCGCGTTCGGTCGGTCTCGGACCCTGAAAAGAGCCGTAGGGCTACGGCGTAATGCTTTCGCTATAGGCGGATACGCTCGACCTCATCCAAGCTGATGTCGTCGTGGCGCCGGTCATAGAGCTGCGTCGTGCGCGTTGACGCGTGGTTCGCCATCGCCGCGGCGTTCTCGAGCGTGCCTCCGCTCTTCAGGTAGGCGGTGATGCCGGTCGCGCGGAAGGTGTGGTCGCCGATATCTTCGTCGCGAGGCCGGCGGCCGCCGCGCGGCGCCGGACCATCGCATGGGCGTTCGCCTGCGGCAGCGGGGTCGCGCTCAGCCGTCCGGTGCCGCGCGCGATCGTGTGAAACAGCGGGCCCTTCTGGTCGCCGGCAATGCCGGTGCCGCTCAGATGCTCAAGATACGCGTGCAGGTACGCCTCGAGTGTGTAGTGACAGGGCATCGCTTGGCTTTTGCCGCCCTTTTCACGCAGGCGCACCCACAGGCGCCGGTGCTGCACGTAGACATCCTCCACGCGCATCGCGAGCGCCGCGCCCACCTACCCGGCACGTACCTTCTTGCTCACCATGTACACACCGTCCGCCCACGGCTTGCACACCGTCCGTGCGTGTGCACACCATGCACTCACCGTTTGCACACCATTCGCCCATCATTTGCACACTGTCCGACGGCAAACGCGGCGTATTACATAATGGAACACAAAACGGCTGAAATTGTGCCCGCTGTAATACGCTGTCTCGCCCGCCAATCAAGGGTTTCGGCGGAAAAAAGAGAAAAGTGTGTTACGTCCTTTATGTTCCACTCTGGTCTGCTTTTCGGGTCTAGCTTCAGCTTTGACGGGCAAAGCTCTGGATAACAGCCCCGGTTTTCGCCGTTCCCGCCGAGATCACGCCCACCGGTGAACGCAGCGTAAACAAATCGTGAACAGATAGGGGATGCGGCAAAGCCGCATCCCCTATCTCAGTGAACGAAAAGGAAACATCAAGTGAACGCTGTGTGAACACAAATTCACGCCCACGATACGTCGTGAACATGAAGTGAACAAAATGGGAACGTGGCGGGAACAAGAGTCAAGACGCGGTCCCCGGCTGACGACCGGAAGTTGGCGTTGCGTCTCGCTAGTCAGCCAGCGGATCAGCGGCCGGAGGCCACGCGCCTTCAGCCAGCCGGCGCAGTCTCGTGGCTTCAATGCGAGCCAGGGCGCGTTCACGCGCCGTCGTCAGTTCGATTTCCCCGCGCGCCCAGCTTTCAAGATCCGCGATCGTCTCGCGATTCATCTCCAGCCCTTCGAGCCTCTGCGTGGCGATGGCATTGGTTACCGTTGCATGGCGCTTAGCAAGCTCGTCTTTGGGGAGCATGGTGACGTTGGTCATCAAGAACCTTGATTTCCCAGAGAACGGGCGCGATCGAATCACGCAAAGATGTCCGACAGTGAATACTGGCGCGGAAAAATCCCGGTTTGCCGCCCGATCAGCTCTTCGATCAAGGCGAGCTGATAGCTAGCGAGGCAGTCGGGAAGCCGCTCGTCAAGTACGGCTTTATCCACCGTGGCATCGGCCAGTGTGAAGGCCAATACCATCGCGCTGCGAGCGAGGTCCCTGTCACCGGAGATTGCCGCCTTCCTCGCGTCCCGGACAATCGCACGCAACCACTTATCGGGCAGGTTTTGTGGCAACGCTGCTTCCGGCCCCCTTGCTATCACCTCACGAAACAGCGCATCCATATCGGTTCGAGGCACATGCCGGGATCGTCGAAAACCATTCATACGTCGGCTCCTTGGTCGGCGAGATTTGCGACTAATTGGGTCGTGATTGCATACTACCGTGACCATTCGGGCACGAAAAGAGCCTCTGGGCTGCAATGAAACGGACGATGTCGAAGTGATAGGTCAGGCGATAGGAGATCCGGACGCTCGGAGACCGTCTCGTACGAGCTGTGGTCGTTGAGCAAGAGGTAAACTTCATCGCAAAAAGCTCACCTTTTATAGCTACGGGACAAGTTCAGCATATGCAAAATGGTTTTCGGCCATCAGCCACAGAAGAAAAACGGCGAAACTGCGTTAGGACGGTCGTCTTGATGCATGAGTTGATGAGACGGACAGGCTCCGCAAATCCGAATCAGTTTGCCCAGTGGTTTGATGAGGCAACCGCCTCATGGACGGGCGAGGAGGCTCCAAGCCGCAAACCCAACAAAAGGATCAAACAGGTCACGGCGACGAAGGAGCAAAAAAAATGGTATCGAATCGTCAGAGGACAGCAAGCGCTTTCTCCAAAAGGATTGAAGCAGTTATCGAAGCTGTTTCCAGACGCGCCTCAATATTTTCTGGAGGGACCAGATAGGTTGTGGCAGGCTCTTTGGGGGCCTGTTGATCAGCTTTGGACGATCTGCTCCTGTGTTGTTTACGATATGCCATACCGACCGGATCCCGAAGTCGACCCAGGTGAACTATTCACCAGCCCTGAATTGTCGTTCGAGGAATCTCTATATAACTTCGAATGCAGTCTGCTCTTGCGGCGCCGGCAGTTTCGTGACGAAGAAATTGAATTGCGGGACTTGGCTGAATCCATTGCGTTGTATCGCCTACATAACGCGGTGAACTCGCTTGGCGCAACCGACGGAGTCGGCGCATACCGGTGCGTTCGCATGTGCATGGACGCCGTGGAGCTGTGGGATCAGTTTGACGCCTTCAACACCTTCAGCTCATTTTGCGTATATGGCGCGATCAACGGCGAACTCACTGAGATGGAGATTCGCCGCCTGAAGTACGAGCCTTCCTATCGCAAGTCAGTCGGCGTTTCCCTAGCCGACATTGAACACTACGCCAAGTGGCCGCGCGATTTTTGCTCCGAAGAAGACAGAATGGAAACCTTACACATTTGCAGGTCAGCTTCGTCGGATTCCAAGTTCAAGCTGCGGGATTACCTCGATTGGCTCGACAAATTCGCCAGTCCGGCTATCCGCAAGCGTCTCGAAACCTATTTTCCACAACTTGAGGAGATGATACGCGTTAAAGATTATATACGTTAAAAAAACGCGCGCGCGTTACAGAGCAGTGCAATGGCGTGAACATCATCTGCAGCGCGGCGCCGGCAATACAAGAGGTGGGCGAAATCACGATACGTCGGTGGGCGATAACACGTGCCTGTCCACAGGAAAGGGTGGGCGATAACACGTGTGTCATGGCGACATTTTGCTACTTGGTGGGTGATACCACGATGGGTAACCTGTTCGGCAAATGTCCGGAAAGTGCGCGCGCCAGCTTGCGATGATCCTTGGTGTAAAGCGTGACAATGTCGCTCTGGCTCAAGATCAGCCGATATTCTGGCAACGAGTCGGCGATCATCACTTCGCGCACCATTCGCCGAAACTCTTTGGGACTCGCCTTGCTACCGGCTTTCTGTCGCAACAGTTCCAGTCCAATTCGCGCGGTCGGCTGACGTCCACAGTGCTTTCGTGCGAGTTCATAAAGACGTCGCTCGATCGGTCTCCTCAGGCGGAAATAGTCCTTGTGAAGTGTGAATACCTCGAAGGACCGTATAGCGTTGAATAGCCAGATCGACAATGTGATCTCCACGGCAATCATCGTCCCCGGCCGGTCGTGGCTTGCGATAGTTCTCCATCCGTCAATGAGCCCAAATCCTTCGTCTATCTGTATCCCGCCTGTGGAAATGTTGGTCGTAATAGTGGTGCCGTGCAATCGCCTCAAAGACAGCTTCAGTGCCCTGTACTCTGCCCCGCTTGTTCCGCGACCAGTGGTCTTGAAGAAATCGTATGCCATGAAGCGAACCGTTCGGTAGTTCGTGTCCGGCAATTGTCGATCCACGGCCGCGGTAAATTGCGAAGTCACATAAATTAGGACGTCTTTGTCATGTTGCGTTGCACGCCCAAGCGCGCTCGGCGTAACCGTTATCCGGCGTTTTCCGTCCTGGCTCGTCCACTGCTCGATTGAAAGGTCCGGTCGCGTGGAAAGCGAGAAGATCGGCACTTCCATGCTGGTCGCGTCGGCTTTCAGCGCGAAGCCGAGGATATCTGCAAGGAAGAAATCCCGAGAAGCGCGAGGATTCGTTAGTCGCTCTATACGAACAACTTCGTCGTGACGTAGGCACAAATCCTAGCCCCTCGCCGCAGGCGACAATTTTGAGGGCTTCGAACCCGAGAGCCGCTTCTTTCGTGCCAGTTGCTCCGCCTTGGTAGGCCGCCCTCGCCGGGCATGCTCCATGGCTGGCTGCATCGCCTGCGATGCGCCCTCGGTTGCGACGTGACTCGCCAACCAATGCTCGACATCTTCAACTCGCCATAGGAGCCGTTTTGTGCCGGGAATGCGACATATCGGAGGCAGTGCAGCCGGATTGCGGGTGGCGTCGCTGCGAATGCTAGCGACAGATTTTCGCAGGTATTCAGAAAGCTGATCGACGGTTAAGAGCGCTTGCATGTTGGCGGGGTGGGCCAAGGCGATTCATGCACTTGGCCGCAGTGGGTTGCGAATGCATGCAAGATTCGTCGGTTCAACCGCTGCGATCACGGTAATTTCCGAGCAAATTTTTTCCACCTCATCCCGAGCGTCGAACGCAACGACCGGCCCGCCACAAATTTGCCACAACCGGTCTGCAAAAAGCTGCGACACAAAGCAAAACAACGCACTACATCGCAAGACGTAGTGCGTTGTTTTTATTGAAATTTTTGGTGGAGCGGAGGAGGATCGAACTCCCGACCTTCGCATTGCGAACGCGACGCTCTCCCAGCTGAGCTACCGCCCCACTATCCAAACGATTCTAGCACAGCAATTTTCGCTTGTGCCAAGCACCAAAATTGCGCGACCTCAAGCCTCAAGAGCCCGCGAAAACGAGCGCGTTACTTGGCAGCAGAAGAATCCGGCGCCCCAGCCAAAACCCAAGCCACAACATCCTTCACATCCCCCGCACTCATCCGAGGATGAGCAGGCATAGGAACCGCGCCCCACACCCCAGCGCCCCCATCCCGCACCTTCTTCTCGAGCTTGGCCTGCGCCCCCGCATCACCCTTGTACTTCGCAGCGATATCCTTAAACGAAGGGCCAACAAGCTTCCGATCCACCGCATGACACCCCATGCAGGCATTGGAGCGCGCAACAACCGCCCCATTAGCCACCCCAGCATCAGCAGCAAAAGCCGGAGCCCCTCCAACAACGCCAGCAACCACCACCACTCCAGCAACCCACCGCCCAGTCACAATAAAAGAACGCATCACCATCACATCGTCGCCCCATTGTTACCCGGATGAACCGGTGCGGAATCCTTCACCGGCGCGGGCGCTTGCAAATCGAGCGGCTTGGAGCTCACCCCCGAATCCGGCACCGCGCCCACAGTCGGCGCATCGGCTGCGCTCGTCGGCGCCGTCGTCGCGCCATTCCCGCTACCTGATGCATTCGCCGCTGCCGCTTGCGCCGGCTGAATGTACTGATAGCACTTCACCACCTGCATCACGCCGGGCACCGTGCTCGCAGCATTCGCACCAATATTGCCTTCCTGGGTGGTCACGAGACCCATCAGATAGATAATGCCGCGCTCGCTCACCACCTTGAAGTTATTCGCCGAGATGTCCTTATAGGCCACCAGTTCGCCCTTCACGCGCCCTTCAAGATACGAGTCGTTGGCGCGCGACGAGAACGAACTCGCCGGCTGCACTGCCAGTTCATTGATGACCGATCCCACGTTCGTGACGCCACGCACGATGGTCTCGGCTTTCTGCTTCGATGCTTCGTCGGGCACTTCGCCCGTTATCAGCACGCGCTGGTTGAACACGGCCACGTTCACGTGCGAGCTGTCGGGCAGGCCGCTACCGAGGTTCGAGATCGCCTTCACCTGGATCTCGCGGTCTTCGGTCTGCGAGCCCACGGTGCGCCGGTCGGTCGCCACCAGTGCCGTGCCGCCCGCCGCCGCGCCCGCAACAGCGAGGAAGCAACCCTGCAGGCTCGCGCACAGCGAGGCTGCGAAGCCGATCGTCAGCGTGGTCCGGGCCAGCGCGCGCATCTTGCTGTTTCTGATCATCAACTCCCTCTCCTTCGTCCTTCGCGGTCAGTCTTCGCCCAGCAGCATCGCGTCGATGCCATCGCACAGGCAGTGGATCGTTAGCAGGTGTACTTCCTGGATGCGCGCGGTCCGATCGGACGGCACGCTCAGGTGGATGTCGGTGTCGGCGAGCGCCTCGTTGACCATGCCGCCGCCTTTGCCGGTCAGCGCGATCACGATCATTTCGCGCTCATGCGCGACTTCGATGGCGGCCAGCACGTTGGCCGAGTTGCCCGAGGTCGTGATGGCAAGCAGCACGTCGCCAGGCTGGCCGAGTGCACGCACTTGTCTCGCGAACACCTGGTCGTAGGCGTAGTCGTTCGCCAGCGCCGTGAGCACCGAGGCATCGGTCGTGAGCGCGAGCGCGGGCAGGCTCGGGCGGTCACGCTCGAAGCGGCCGATCAGTTCGGCGGCGAAGTGCTGGGCGTCGGCGGCCGAGCCGCCGTTGCCGCATGCGAGTATTTTGTTGCCGTTCGCCAGCGCGGCGAACATCGTGTCGACCGCGGCGGCAATCGGCACGGCCAGGGCTTCCATCGCGGCGAGCTTGACTGCTGCGCTGTCGCGAAAGTGCTGTTGAATTCGTTCGACGGACATCGACTCTCTAATCTGTACTGCGGGTATCGCGAATATTCCGCGTGAATGCGGGGTGCCGCAAGTTTAGCGCACTCACGCTCCTTCTCTTCCGGTGTTCTTTTCCGCACGCCTTTTCCATGCCACTTTTTTGCGCGCGGCGTCGCGTGTGAACGCGTCCGCGTGCTTCTGCTTGCGCTTCGCTCGTTCAACGCCCATCTTCGCGAAACGCGTCGCGCAACCACGCAAGACGTCCGCCGTCGAACGTCACCACGTCGAAGCGGCACGCCGTCGGCAATGCTTCGCGCGCGTGCGCATTCATCGCGAGGCCTGCCAGGTAATAGCGCGCCGCGCGCAAGATGCGCTGCTGCTTGTGCCAGCCCACGCTCGCGGCCGCGCCACCGTAACCGTGCCGCGTGCGTGCGCGCACTTCCACGAAAACGAGTGTGCCGTCGCGATCGCGCATCACCAGGTCCAGTTCGCCGGCGCGGCAATGCACGTTGCGGGCGACCAGCACAAGACGCTGACGCTGCAAGAAAGCGAGTGCGTGCGATTCAAAGCGCGCACCTGCCTCACGGCGTTCGGCGTTGGACCGGCCTCGTGCGTATAAGTTGTCGCGATGTGGCCTCGCCGGCTCATCCGCGTCCGTGCGCGTGCGCGAGACGCATCTGCCGCCCTCGCGCTGTCGCGTACCCTGCGCCGCCGCGCCTTCCCCCACATGGCACAATGACGGCCTCTTTTCTTGCGTTCGCGCGTTCCGTGTCATGACGTCCCTCCTCGAACTCGCCGAGACCCAGCACTATCCCGCCGCCACGCTGTACGTCGTGGCGACGCCCATCGGCAACACAGCCGACATCACCTTGCGCGCGCTACATGTGCTCGGCCTCGTCGATCGCATCGCCGCCGAGGACACGCGCAACACGGGCCAGCTTCTCGCGCGCTATGGCATTTCGAAGCCGCTCGTCGCCGTGCACGAGCACAACGAGCGCGAGGCGGCGCTGCGCGTGATCGAGCATCTGCGCGCGGGCGAGCGCGTGGCCTGCGTCTCGGACGCGGGCACGCCTGGCATCTCGGACCCCGGCGCGAAGCTCGTCGATGCGGTGCGCGCCGCCGGTTTCCAAGTCGTGCCGCTGCCGGGCGCGAGCGCGCTCGCCACGGCGCTTTCCGCAGCCGGCGACTGGGTCGCGACCTTCACGTTCCTCGGCTTTCTGCCGTCCAGGACGAAGCAGCGCGCGGCCGCGCTGCAAGCGCTCGGGGCGCATGCGCACGCGATGGTGTTCTACGAGGCGCCGCATCGCATTGTCGATACCGTGCAGGCACTCGCCGATGCATTCGGCCCAACGCGGCGTCTGCTTATCGCCCGCGAGTTGACGAAGCTACACGAGTCGCTCTGGTGCGGCACCCTGGCCGAAGGGCCAGCGTGGCTTGCCGCCGATGCCAACCGTCAACGCGGCGAGTTCGTGCTGACCGTGGAAGGCGCGAGCGCGCAGTCGCCCGGCGACGCCGATCACGATGCGCTGCTGCGTATGCTGCTGGAAGAAGTGCCGGTGAAGGGCGCGGCGAAGATCGCGGCGGCGCTCACGGGTGCGTCGCGCAACGCGCTCTATGCGCGCGCGCTCGAGCTGAAGAACGAAGGCGGAGATGAAGATGCTGAGGAAGACGCCAACTAAGCGTCGATAACCGCAAGATGCCGCATCGGGCGATGCGGCTGCAAGACACAGCAGAAAAGCCCGCCAGAAAAACCGAAGGGCCGCGTCGATATCGACGCGGCCCTTCATGTTTGTAACCTCAGCGTGGCGAAGCTCAGTTGCTGTTCGAGTTTGCCGCCAGCATTTCGGCTTGCGCGGCCTTCGCTTCCTGGCGCGATAGACCTTCGATGTCCACCTTCGCCGTACCGGCATGCTGGAGGCCCAGCACCTTCGCCGCCGCATAGGACAGGTCGAGGACGCGGCCACGCGCGTACGGTCCACGGTCGTTGATCTTCACCACGACCGACTTCGAGGTGTTCGGCACGCTCACACGCACATAGGAGCCGAGCGGCAGCGTGCGATGCGCGGCGGTCAGCGCCTTCATGTTGAAGCGCTCGCCGCTCGCGGTCTTGCGGCCGTGGAACGCGCGGCCGTACCACGAGGCGCGGCCGATCTGGTGGAACGAGCCGACGTCCGGCGTGTTGCCGTCGATCGGTTGTGCGTCGGCAAGCGAGCTGTCCTTGCCGGCGCCCGCTGCCGGCAGCGTCCCGAACGCGGAGCCGTAGCTCTGCGGAGCGGCAAACGCCGTGTGCGCGTCCTTGGTGCTAAGCGCGTTGCCCTGCGCATGGTCCTGCGGACCAGGCGGCATGGCACAACCGGCCAGCACGGACACGGCTGCGAGACTCCCGAGTCGTTGTCGAGAAAGTCCGAATTTCATAAGTTAGCCATCATGTTTCGGAGCCGTCCCGCGCCTTGGTTGCGCGTTCGTGGATGACTCCGGCGGTCGCAGGCAAAAGAACACCCCTCCCGCCGATCGATGAAAAACGGCGAGCGAATGCCAATACCCGGATGCAGCTCCATATGCCGCTAACCGCTGGTTTTCTTTCACGTCTGGCGCAGCCTGTCCCCGGCAGCCTGACCAGACCCCACATGCCGCCATCGAACGGATGAACACGTTCAGGCGCGCCGGTAACACACGGCGCACAGGAACGGCGGCGTAGGCCCCACCCAGCGTCACGGCAGCAAGGCCGTGGCAGGCGCGTAGCACCTGGCTGGGCAAGACGTGCGGTGCCGAACGGATCGGCACCTGATTTGCCATCTTGTAAGGCAGCCTGTTTAGCCAGCCTTCTTTGACGGCACTGCTTGACGGCGATGCATCGAGACCCGTTTTAAACAGTGGGTCACATTGCCCTTTGAACGCACGCGTAACGTGCTTGATGGACCGCATTATACCTAAAAGTAATTCTTGCCATCCTTTCCAGGTAGAAAACTCCATGATTTTTCACTATTGATGTAACAAAGCCGTTTGTCTCACTCATCGGCGGGCCTTGTCTGACAAGGCTGACCGATACCTTCCGGCAAGCCCCGGCGACGTCTTGCGCGCCCCGGTACAATCGGGTCTTTGGCTTGGTCCAGCTCCACCAACACACGTCATCCAAGAGCCGCGCGCATGAAAGTCACGCTGATTCCCGTCACGCCGTTCCAGCAAAACAGTTCGCTCCTCGTCTGCGAGGCAACGCGGCGCGCCGCCGTGGTCGATCCGGGCGGCGACCTCGATCGCATCGAAGCCGAGATCGCGCGCCAGGGCGTGCAGCTCGAAAAGGTGCTGCTCACGCACGGTCACCTCGATCACTGCGCGGGCGCGAAGGAACTCGCCGAAAAGTTCGGCGTGCCGATCATCGGTCCGCATGAGGACGAGCGCTTCTGGATCGATCAGTTGCCGCAGCAAAGCGAGCGCTTCGGCTTTGGCCATGCGCAGGCGTTCGAGCCCGACCGCTGGCTCGCGGACGGCGACACCGTGCAATTTGGAGATGAGGAGCTGGAGGTCTATCACTGTCCCGGCCACACGCCTGGGCACGTCGTGTTCTTCAGCCGCAAGCATGACCTCGCGCTGGTGGGCGACGTGCTGTTCGCGGGCTCGATCGGCCGCACCGACTTTCCGCGTGGCAATCACGCGGACCTGATCCGCTCGATCCGCGAGAAGCTTTGGCCGCTCGGCAACGACGTCACGTTCGTGCCGGGCCACGGCCCGGTTTCGACCTTCGGCGAGGAGCGCCGCACGAATCCTTATGTAGCAGACAGCGTGCCCGGCGTTTCGGGCGGCGCAAGCCAGGCGCCTTGGGGTTAAGCGCCGGGCCACGCTCGCCAGCACGTATCGAACCTGTTATCGAATCCAGCCCATGAATCCAGCGAATCAAGCCGCCATTGAAGAGATCTACGTCAGCACCGACGTCGAGGCCGACGGTCCCATCCCCGGCCCGCACTCGATGCTGAGCTTCGCTTCGGCGGCCTACACCGCCGACAAGCGTTTGATCGCTACCTTCTCGGCGAATCTCGCCACGCTCGAAGGCGCGACACCGCATCCGGTGCAGGCAGCATGGTGGGAGACGCAGCCCGAGGCATGGGCCGCCTGCCGCAAGGATCTCCGGGACCCGGCCGAAGCGCTCAATGCCTATGTGGAGTGGGTGGAGGCGCTGCCCGGCAAGCCCGTGTTCGTGGCCATGCCGGCAGGCTTCGATTTCACTTTCATGTTCTGGTACATGATGCGCTTTACGGGGCGCTGCCCGTTTTCGTGGTCGGCGCTCGACATCAAGACGCTCGCGTTCGCCATGACGGGCCTGCCGTACCGCAAGTGCATCAAGCCGCGCTTTCCGAAGCACTGGTTCGACGATCACCCGCACACCCATGTCGCGCTCGACGACGCTATCGAGCAAGGCGCGCTCTTCTGCAACATGCTCGCCGACCTGCGCGCGCAGCAGGCCGCGCAAGCCGCCGCCTCCACCGCCGATGATGGGGACACCTCGGGGCAGAAAGCCGCCATCCGCACATCAAATTAGGGAATCTCCCTCGTCAAGCGCGGTTTGCATTGCGTTTCGTTTTTCCGGCCTCTAACATTCGGGAATACGGCGACGCACATGGAGGCGCATTTGACACTCGATACGTTCTCTCAAAAGATCCTGCGCCTTTTGCAGCTCGACGCGCGCCGCTCGGTGCAGGAAATCTCCGATCAGGTGGGCCTCTCCAGCACGCCATGCTGGCGCCGCATCAAGGACATGGAGCAGTCAGGCGTGATCCAGCGCTACACGGCGCTGCTCGATCGCGAGAAGCTCGGCCTGCACGTCTGCGCGCTCGCGCATATTCATCTCACGCGGCACACCGAAGGCGGCGTCGAGGCGTTCGAGCGCGAGATCGCCACCTGCCCCGAAGTGACCGAGTGCTACAGCACGACCGGCGAATCGGATTACATCCTCAAGATCGTCGCGCCGGACATCAAGGCCTACGACACCTTCCTGCACGAGCGCATCTTCCGCATTCCGGCTGTCGCGCAGGTGCGCACGAGCGTCGTGCTGCGGGAAATCAAGTTCGATACTCAATTGCCGCTTTAAGCGCTTTAAGCCTTTGAGCCACGCTCGGCCCGGCTGGCTCACGCAGCACTACGCTCCCGCCGGTCCCGAGCCTTCCGCCGGCGCTTTCACCGGCGTTGCGGCTTGCACTGCCTCCACCTTGCTCGCGCCGAGCTTGCGCGCGAGCGTCTGCATGTCGATGCCGTCGAGTCGTCCTGCTTCGCTCTGCGCCACCAGCACGACCTGGATTTCGAGGCCCGTGCTCAGGTAGTGAAGCGTCACCGCCTCCACGCGCACGCCGTGCGCCGCGAGCGCCTCGCGCAGCGCATTCGCGACTTCGCTGCGCGGCGGCAGGTTCGCCACCGAGCGCACGTGCATGTCGTCCTCGGGATCGACGTGGATCAGCGCGTCGAGCACGCGCGGGTCCTTGAGCAGGCGCGCGCGCGCCATCTCCGCAATGTAGTGCCCTTCCGAAACCGAGATCAGCGGATTAACGAGGATATGCGCGTCCACAAGCGCGAGGTCGCCGGTCTTGCGCGTGCGCAGTTCGTGCACGTCGAGCACGCCCGGCGTGCCAACCAGCGTGGTGCGCAAGTCGGCGGTGGTGGCTTCGTCGAGCGCGCGATCGGAGAGGTCCTGGAGCGCGTCCCAGCCGAACACCCAACCCATGCGCGCAACCATGAAGCCGACGATAGCCGCCGCGATCGGATCGAGCAGCCGCACGCCCATGAGGCTGCCCACGATGCCGATGGCGACCACGAGTGATGACGCCGCGTCGGAGCGCGCATGCCACGCGTTGGCGATCAGCATGGCCGAGCGCACGCGTTGCGCCTCGCGCAGCATGTAGCGAAAGAGCGCCTCCTTGGAGACGAGCACGAGCACGGCCACCGCCAGCGCACTCGCATGAACCGGCGGAATATCGCTGAGATTGGCAATGCGCGTGCCGGCGCGCGCGAGCATGCCCACGCCCACGGCAATCAGCAATGCGCCGAGAAATAATGAGGCAACCGTTTCATAACGGCTGTGGCCGTAATTGTGATCGGCGTCCGGCTTTGCGCCGCTATGGCGGTTCGCAAACAGCACGACGAAATCGGCAACGAGATCGGAGAGCGAATGGATGCCGTCGGCGATCAAGGCCTGTGAATGCGCAAACACGCCAACCGCGATTTGCAGCACGACCAGCACCGAATTGACACCGACGCTGACAAGCGTGGTCTTGCGCGCGACGCGCTGTTTATCCGATGGTGAAATGGCGGTGGTGGAGGACATGCGTTACAAAGCGCGAGCGTGGAATAGCCGCCATTGTAATGGCCCTACCATGACCAATTGGGATAACCCTGGAATCCTCTTTTAAATCAGCCGATTACGAGAACACCTCGTATTCGCGTTTACACAAGAGGAACCATGTCGCAAGGCATTGGCAAGGTATCGGTAAGAGGGCAACAAAAAAGCCGCGCTTGGCTCATGACGGCGCGGCTTTTTCGCTTGCGGGCCGCAAGGCCCATCGCCAGAACATCAGAAGGCGATTTACTTACTTCTGAATCAGAAAATCGTCGCGGTCCTTGCCAGCGATCCAGCGCGGCGGCTTGCCACGGCCCGACCACGTGCTGCCACTTTCAGGGTCACGGTATTTCGGTGCAACGCTTGCGCGCGAGCGGCTGGCTGCCTTGGCGCCCTTGCCGGCTGCGCGGCCGCCGCCGAGTTCGGCCAGCGTAATGCCGTAATCGGCCATTTTCTGCTTGATCTCGTCGAGGACTTCGGCATATTCACGTGCCTTTGCCTCTTCAATCTGCTTCTCCAGCTTTTCTCGCTGCGCGAGGAGTTCCTTGTAGGAAGACATAGGTATCCTGGTGGTTTGTTAATTAATGGCTACCAATCTTGCGTCAGTATGCCCATTGACAGGTGATTTGCCTCGGAAATTGCAGGCGAGATTAACACAGAATCGAATGTCACGAAAAGCGTGGGCAATAAAAATAATTAAAACGTTTTAGTCGCCGCTGAACGGTGCGCCAGGCCACGAAGATCTGCCATTTCGTGCAAATCGGTATTTTTGCCCAATATCCCATTTTTCAGATAAATCCCGCTCTCATAATTCGCAGGGCATGAAAATTAATTGAGAAAAAAACCTCGAACATCTCATTTCATGCGAGCTTCCGGCGGCGCCCACGTATTATCTTGAAATTGCACAATGCACTAGAAGCGGCAGCGAACAGCGCTCGCCGCCTTCTAGAAAAAATACTCAGCTTGCATGCCGCGCAAGGCAATCGGCTATCACGGCATGCAAGGATTGCGTGTCGCTCTGCGGCGCGTCGAAAACATAGCGTGTGCGCACGCCGTCGATGTCGAGGTCCGCGCCGTAGCGGTCCACGCCCAGCAGCGCGAGCCCGTCCCGGCGTTTCGGATGCGTTTCGAAGAAGCGAATCAGCGCTTCTTCTTCGTCGGCGGCGAGCGGGTCAAGCGGGTCGAGGTCCGCGCCGTCGAGCCAGCCCATCGCGCCAAAGCCGCCGATGTAGCGCAGGCGCTCGACACGCATCGTCCAGAATGTGAAGTCGCCGAGCGCGAGATAGCGCGCGGCGTCCGGCTGGTATCGCAAGTAGCGGCGCGCGAGCGCTTCGGCGTCAAACTCGGCGTCTGCATCGGCTTGCACCCCGGCTTCGGTTCCACTCGGCTCGAACCGGCCAAGCAGCGTCATGCGCGGCGCGTTCAGCACATCGTCGCCGTTCGTCTGCGCGACGAGGAATCCCGCGCGCGAGTCGCCCTGCAGATTGCGCGTGTGCTCAGCAAGCCGGCTCACGAGGATGACCGGGCGGTGGCGCGCATCGGGCACGAACGGCAGCAGCGTCGGGTACGGAAAGCCGAGCGGTTCGCGCGTGTGAGTGGCCAGCGTGCCGGTGGCGGTCTGATGCATCAAGTGCAGCGGAGCATGAGCGGGAATCTTCAAGGGTGTCCTCGATCGATGAGTGGTCGATGGGCGCAGCGCGATCCCACTATTAGAACAGGCCACGCGGACGCGAGCAGCCCGCGCGCGCCTTCGCTAGAATTTCCGCTTGCCTTTCAAATAGCTGATTCGCTGTTGTCCATCCCAGGATTTTCCGTGTCCGACCATTTCCCCGATTCATCTCTCGCCACGCCGCCCCATGCCGTTCATCGCGCGCTTCCCGCCGCCACGCGCCAGCGCGCGCGCGTGGCGACCATGGCGCTCTTTTTCATCGCGGGAATGATGTACGCATCCTGGGGCGTGCACGTGCCCACGGTGCGCGACAAATTCCATCTGAACGCGGCACTGCTCTCGTATGCGCTGTTCGCCGTGGCGGGCGGGTCGATCGCGGCCATGACGACCATCGCCGGATGGATCGCGCGCGTCGGCACGCGCCGCGCCTGCCTCACGGGCGGCCTCACCATGTCAGTGTGCGGCGCGCTGATTCTCGTCGTGCCGTACTACTGGATGCTGCTTGTCGTGCTCGCGGCGTTCGGCATGGGCATGGCCACGCTCGACGTCGCCATGAACGCGGAAGCGAGCGCCGTCGAGGAGGCTGTCGGCCGGCCGATCATGTCCGCGCTGCACGGCATGTTCAGCCTGGGCGGCATGGCCGGCGCCGCCGTCGGCGGCGCGCTGCTCGCGCACGGCATGGCGCCCGCGCTGCATCTGTTCCTCGCTTCGGTGGTGGCTGCGCTCGTGCTCGTCGTCTCGTGCCCCGCCGTGCTGCCGCACGTGCCGCACGCCACCCACGGCGAGCACGCCAAAACCGGCAACCGCTGGCGCACGCCCGCGCTGTGGGCGCTGGGCGGCATCGCGCTCATCGCGCTGATCGCCGAAGGCGCAATGTACGACTGGGCCACTGTTTACATGCGCGACGTCGTGCTCTCGACGCCCGCTCTGGCGAGCGCCGCCTACGCGGCGTTCTCGGGCGGCATGGCCGCCGCGCGCTTCGCCGGCGACGCCGTGCGCGCCCGCTTCGGCGCGCCGCAACTCGTGTTCGCGAGCGCCTCGCTCGCCTGCGCGGGCATGATCGGCGCACTGCTGCTGCCGTATTCGTTCGCCGCGCTCACGGGCTTCACGCTCATGGGACTCGGCCTCGCGAACATGATGCCGGTGCTGTTCGCCGCCGCCGCGCGCGTGAAAGGCATCCATGCCGCCGAGGGCCTCGCGCACGTCGCGGGCATTGCTTACTTCGGGCTGCTGTTCGGGCCGGTCGTGATCGGCGGCATCACGCAGGTGACCAATCTCACCGTCGGGCTTGCGGTCGTCGCGCTGTGCGCCGCGCTCGTGGCATTCGCCGGGCCGAAGGTGCTCAGGCGGCTGGGGATTTGAGGCTTGCGCCGTTCGTAGCGCCTTTCATTGCGCGATTGCGCCTTCCAAAACAAAAGCCCGCGGGTCCAAAAACCCGCGGGCTTTACTCTTTGCGGCTATGAAATCGACCGCGTGGAAATTTACATCTTCACCACGTCGAGCAGCGACTTCTTGCCTGCCTTGTAGTTGTACAGCGAGATCACGCCGTGCTTGAGGTCGCCTTTCGAATCGAAGGTCGTCTCGCCAATCACGCCCTTGTAGTCCGTAGACGGCATGGCGGCGAGGATCTTGGCCGGATCGGTCGAGTTGGCGCGCTTCATCGCGTCGACGATGATGTACACCGCGTCATACGTGAACGGCGCGTAGATCTGGATCGGCTGGCCGAAACGCTTCTCGAACTTCGCCTCGAACGCCTTGCCGCCCGGCATCTTTTCGAGCGCCATGCCCGCTTCCGAGCACACGATGTTGTCGGTCGCGTCGCCGGCGAGGTCGGCCAGCTTGTCGGTACAGACGCCGTCACCCGCGAGCACCTTCGCGCGCAAGCCAAGCTGCTTGGCTTGCTTGGCGAACGGGCCGCCGGTGGCGTCCATGCCGCCGTACATGATCGCGTCGGGGTTCTCGCCCTTGATCTTCGTGAGAATGGCGCGGAAGTCCACGGCCTTGTCGTTGGTCGCGTCATGCGAGACCACGTTCATGCCGAGCGACTTGGCGGTCTTCTCGAACTCGTTCGCGAGACCCTGGCCGTAAGCCGTCGAGTCGTCGACGATCGCCACGCTCTTGAGCTTCATGGTCTTGGCCGCGTAGTTCGCGAGCGCCGGGCCCTGCTGGGCGTCGGTCGCCACCACGCGATAAGTGGTCTTGAAGCCTTGCTGCGTGTAAGCCGGGTTGGTCGCCGACGGCGAGATCTGCACGATGCCCGCATCGCTGTAGATCTTCGAAGCCGGGATCGAGGTGCCCGAGTTCAGGTGGCCCACGACCGCGACGACCTTGTCGTCGACGAGCTTCTGCGCAACCTGCGTGGCAGTACGCGGGTCGGCTGCGTCGTCCTGGGCGTCGAGCACCAGGGTTATCTTCTGGCCGTTGATCGTCAGGCCCTTCGCGTTGATTTCCTCGATAGCCAGGCGCGCGCCATTTTCGTTGTCTTTGCCCAGGTGCGCGATACCGCCTGTCAGCGGCGCGACGTGGCCAATCTTGACCGTTTCGTCGGCGCTCGATGCCGTTGCGAACGTCGCGAACAAAACGACTGCCGCACTAATCGGCAACAGCTTGTGAAGCTTGATATTCATGTAAGTCTCCGGTTTCGAACCAACAGCAACGTAATCGCCCAGTGCTCCCGCGCCCCGAACGTGTCGCTCCCCGTGCGGACGACCACGCGGATGCATCCTTGATGCACCTGGCCCGTATGGCGAAAAGCCCGCTCGTGGCAGACCGCCCATCCATACTTGCGCGCAAGTGTAGGTGATCAAATTAATTTGGAGTATTTTTTTCAGATATCGGGGCGAGTACCAATAGGCTTTCACCTGAGTACTTCGAAACCCTGGTCAATCGGCCCAAAAGCCTTGCCACGCAAGGGTTTTACAGGAAGTTTGCAATCCTTTCAAAAGCATTTTCCAAGGTGCGCCCGAATATTTTTCGAGATTTTTGGCGAGTTACGCGGGGAATGTTAAATGCGCTGCCGGCCACGATAACGTTTGCTTTTCGAATTCCCCCACTCGCCCGGAGATTAGCTGAAATTAAAGTCAGCCCTCGATTAATTCGCAGCACACACGAATCGTTGCGCACTCCAGGGTTTTCTCTCATCGAGAAAAGCCGCACGCCCGAAAAGCGATTAACCGCGATTATTACGATTCCCTTGCGCACAGCGTGCTGCAGGCTGCGCGCCGCCATGGCAAACTGGCTCCCCGTTTTGCGGATCATCCTATTCGCGTAGAAGGAGAGCAATGTGAGCGTATCGACCAAGTGGATCGACATTCCCGCCGGCAAGGACAGTTTCGGCGCCTATCTCGCCCTGCCCAAGGGTGGCAAGGGCCCGGGCATCGTCATCATTCAGGAGATTTTCGGCGTGAACGGCCACATTCGCGACGTGGTCGAGCAATACGCGCTCGACGGCTATGTGGCGATCGCCCCTGACATCTTCTGGCGCACCGCGCCGCGCGTCGAGCTCGACTATGTGGGCGCGGACCGCGAGCGCGGCATCGAGTTGATGAAGAAGACCGACATGAATCTCGTCGTCGAGGACATCGCCGCGACAGCCGCCACAGTGCGCCAGCTGCCCGAGTGCAGCGGCAAGGTCGCCGCCATCGGCTATTGCCTGGGCGGCCGGCTCGCGTATCTGGCCGCGGCCAGCGGCTCAATTGACGCGGCGGTCTCGTACTACGGCGGCGGCATTCACACACAACTCGACCTCGCCGACAAGATCAAGCAGCCGATGCTGTTCCATTACGCCGAGCTCGACCACGGCATTCCGCTCGATGCAGTGGGCCAGGTGAAGGAGCGCTTCGCCGGCCGCGACAACGCCGAATTCCACCTCTATCCGGGCGCCGATCACGGCTTCAACTGCTCGGTGCGCGCGTCGTATAACCAGAATGCGTCGGCGCTCGCGCACGGTCGCACGCTCGCGTTCCTCGCACAGCACCTGCAATAAAACCGCCAGGGCGCGCAAGCGCGGCACAGGAAGCGGCCATTGCGGCAGAATCGTTGCAATGGCCGCTTTTGTTTCAGTGCGCCCAATCCCACGACGCCCCCAAAGGAGTGCGCGCCTTGCAGTCCGACTATCTGGAATACGACGCCATCGGCCTTGCCGAACTCGTGCAGCGCCGCGAAGTGAGCGCGCGCGAGTTGCTCGACACCGCGATCGCGCGCGCCGAGGCCGCCAATCCCGCGATCAATTCGATCGTGCTCAAGGACTACGACGCCGCGCGCAAGCGTGCGCTGCGCATCGAGGCGGGCGGCAATGGCGTCGACGCCCTCGCGCAGGGGCCGCTCGCAGGCGTGCCGTTTCTCGTCAAGGATCTGGGCGTGGCGGTCGCGGGGCTGCGCATGACGCTCGGCAGCCGCCACTACCGCCATTACGTGCCGACGGCAGATGCGCCCGTGGTCGAGCGTTTCCGCGCGGCGGGCCTGAACCTGTTCGGCAAGACGAGCGCCTCGGAGCTCGGCCAGATGCCCTACACGGAGCCCGAGTTGTTCGGCCCGTGCCGCAATCCGTGGAATCTCGATCACACGCCGGGCGGCTCGAGCGGCGGCGCCGCGGCTTCGGTTGCGGCCGGCATCGTGCCGCTCGCGCACGCCTCGGACGGCGGCGGCTCGATCCGCATTCCCGCCTCGTGCTGCGGGCTCTTCGGCCTGAAGCCGTCGCGCACCAACCAGCCGCCTTCGGATGTGCCGCCATCTCCGGGCGGGCTGGGCGTCGACCTCGCCGTGTCGCGCAGCGTGCGTGACAGCGCGCTCATGCTCGATCTGCTCGCCGGCGACCCTGCGCGAGCGCCTGGCGCGCCGGGCACTTTTCTCGCGGCGGCGCGCGAGCCGCTCGACGGCGGCAAGCCGCTCGCGGTCGCGTTTATCACCGACCCGCTGTTCGCCGACGCGCTCTCGCCCGACGTGCGCGACGCGCTCGACGACGCGGCCGCGCTGCTCGCCTCGCTCGGCCACAACGTGGAGCCGGTGAAGCTCAACGTGGACTTCGCGGCGGCGCGCGAGGCGTTCTTGATGCTGTGGTCGGTGGTGGCCGAAAAGTACGTGCTCGAGGCTGACACGATCACGGGCACCAAGCCGCGCCGCCAGGATTTCGAGATCGCGACATGGGCGATGGCGCACATCGGCCGCAAGCTGGGCGAGCAGGCGCTGCCCGCCGCGCTCGAAACGCAGCAGCGCATCACGACGCAAGTCGCCGACCTGATGACGCGTTTCGACGTGATTCTGTGCGCGACGCTGGCCGCGCCGCCGGTGAAAATCGGCGAGCTGAAACCCACGCCTTCGGAACGCATGCAGATGCGTGCCGTCACCGCGATGCCGGTGGAAGCGCTAATGAGAAAACTGCTGACGGAATCCGCGAACAAGGCGTTCGCGTGGGCGGGCTGCACCGAGCTGTTCAATATGACGGGGCAGCCTTCGATGTCGGTGCCGCTCGCGTGGAATGCGCGGGGCCTGCCGATCGGCGTGCAATTCGCGGCGCGGGAAGGCAACGATGCCTTGCTGCTGCGCCTTGCGGCCCAGCTCGAAGCGGCGCGCCCGTGGTTCGGACGGCGGCCGCCTCTGCTGATGGCGCGTGCCTAGGCCCGCGCGAAGCCAGCCTGGGTGAAGCCGGTGCGCGCGCATCGATTCGTGCAATACGATGGCGATGGGCGACCCGCTTCGAGCCCGCGTGCCTGACGGCTCGGGCTCGGACTTCTCAGACCTATCAGGCCTTCTTGTTGTAGGCGCTGCACCAGCCCTTGCCTGCGACCTGCTTGCCCGGGAACATCGGGCATCCAGCGTAGGCGTCGGTGGCCTTGCCCTGGTAGAACGTGCAGTTGCTGCAATCCTGGCCGGCGGCGTACTTCGCGAACTTGGCCTTGTCGACCTTGGTTGCGTCGGCCTTGTAGCCGAGTGCCACGGCGGTGGGTTCGGATTCACCAAGCTTCGGCGCATCGGCGAAAGCCTGACGCGACAGCGCGACGGTGGCGGCAACGCCAACACTCGTGATCAGAAAGCTGCGGCGGGACGATTTCATGAGCAGTACTCCAATATTGTGGGCACACCGTTCTGCCGACGGCGTGGCGTGAAGAATAACAACGAAGCCGCCGTACGTGCATCATGTATTCCGGACATAAGCAATTCGCACCCTGGTAATAAGGGGATGCGAGCCGGGGTGCCACTCGTCATTTGGGGCAAGCGCCTCAGGCAAACCCGGCTACCTCGCACACGCGCTGCGCGATGGCGAGCGACGCCGTGAGCCCCGGCGACTCGATGCCGAACAGATTCACGAGCCCGCGCACGCCGTGCGCCGCGCCACCCTGAATCACGAAATCGGCGGCGTTCTCACCAGGGCCCGAGAGCTTGGGCCGGATGCCCGCGTAGGCGGGTTGCAGCGCGCCGTCGGGCAAGCCCGGCCAATAGCTGCGGATCTGCGCATAGAAAGCGTCGGCGCGGCGTGGGTCGACGTCGTAGTCGATCGAATCGATCCACTCCACGTCGGGACCGAAGCGCGCCTGCCCACCGAGATCGAGCGTGAGATGCACGCCGAGCCCGGCCTCGTTCGGCATCGGGTAAATGAGCCGCGAAAACGGCACGCGCCCCGAGACGCTGAAGTAATTGCCGCGCGCGAGATAAAGGGGCGGGATGTGGCGCGGATCGAGCCCGCGGATACGTTTCGCAATCCGGGTGGCGTGCAGGCCTGCGCTGTTGATGAGGCAGGCCGCGCGGATTGAGGTGGCGGCTTCGCCACCTGTCCTGATCACGAAGCCGTTCGCGCTCGCGTCGACAGACTCGACGGGCGACTTGAGCGCGATCACGGCGCCATCGCGTTCGGCATCGCCTTGCAGGGCCAGCATCAGCTGATGACTGTCGACGATGCCCGTCTGCGGCGAGTACACCGCCGCCACGCATTCGAGCGCGGGCTCGAGCGCCAGCGCCTCGGTCTTGTTGATGCGCGTGAGATCGAACACGCCGTTTTCCTTGCCGCGCGCCTGAATCGCTTCGAGCTGCGCGACCTGGGCGTGCGTCGTGGCCACCAGCAACTTGCCGCAACGCGCATGCGCGACGTTGCGCGCCGCGCAGTACTCGTAGAGCATCTCGCGCCCGCGCACGCACAAGGTCGCCTTGAGCGAGCCACGCGGGTAGTACAGCCCCGCGTGAATCACCTCGCTGTTGCGGGAACTGGTGCTGGTGCCGATGGCGTCGGCGGCCTCCAGCACGATCACCTCGCGTCCGCGCGCCGCCAGGGCGCGCGCCACCGCGAGGCCGACCACGCCCGCGCCAATCACCACACATTCGATCTGATCCATGTCGCTGTGTCCGCATCCGGCGAATTAGGCGGCGGCGCCTCCCTGACGCCGCCATTAGAAAAATTGTAGACCGAGGGCGAGGCGGGTTTGAATCGAATATGGATTGAATATGCGTGCAAATCCACCCATCGCGCATGCTTGCCGAGTGGGGCACGGGCCTTGGCAAATCTCGGCTATCGATACGCGTCGGCGATTGCATTCCACCCATCGTTGCGCGAAAAATAACAATCGGTTACGGAATCGGCCTCGAAATGCGCCGCTGTTGCCTCCATATTGTAAATAGTTACGCGCGGCGCAATCGACGCTGCGCCGCGCCCTGCGGATTTGAAATTCCCGGTTGCGGTCCAGTGTTTGCGAACCCGGTATAGGATCGAATGTCTCAAGGAATCCGCCCCCGCCATTGCGAACCGGCACAACCGGCTCGCAAGGCACGCGTGCATGGAGCCTGCCCACATGACGTTGTTGAAGCATTGCCTCGCCGTTACCCTGTTCGCCGCCGCTGCCGCGTTCGTGACCGTAAGCGCGCAGACACGAACGGAGGGTGTGGTGCAGCCCGCGATTCCGGCCTCGCAGCCGGTCGTGCACGCCGTTCCGGCCCCGTCTACGGAGACCGCGCAACCGCCGGCGGCACAACCCGCGCAGCCGGCGGCGCCACAATCGAAACCCCAGTCGAAACCGCAGGCCGCCCCGGCACCTGCGCCCCAGGCGGCACCGAAGCCCGCTCCAAAGCCAGTACACAAGCCCGCGCATAAGCCCGTTCACAAGCCGGCTTATGAACCCGCGTATCAACCGGCTCCTCAGGACAACGCCCAGCCCATCGCCCAACCGGGGCCTGCGACAGAACCCCCGATACTGCATACGCCAGCGCCGCAACCCACCGCGCAGCCGACGCCACAGCCGGCTGTGCCGTTAGCGCCGACACCGCAACCGGTCCAGCAACCCGCGCCGCGCCCCGCTGCGCAGCCGGCACCGCCGCCAGTCCCGCTGCCTGCCGCGCAGCCAGTGCCAGCATCCACGCCGCTGCCCAACGCCCAGCCGGCATCAACGCCGCAGCCGTACGTGCAACCCGGCGTGCAACCGGTGGTCACCTGGACGCTGCAGGTGATCCGCGACGGCCAGCTGATCGACTCGTTCGACGGCACCACCACGGTGGGTCAGGCGCGCACCGATACGCATCACAATGTCGTCTCGCACCAGGTCGGCTGCAAGGATCAGGTCGCGGGCAGCATCGACCTGCTGCGTACGATCACGGTCTCGCCGTTGCGCGCGAACGCGACCCAGTCGATCCTCTCGATCGAGGCCCAGGATACGCTTGAAGGCAACGCCACGCGGCAAAGCCCATCCGGCTGCGCGCTGCCGCCGCAGCCGCGCCAGGTGAACGCTAGCCATCCGGGGCTCGTGGTGCCGGCCGGCCAATGGGTCAGCTGGCCGATCCTCGACAAGGATCCCGCACTGACGTACCGGGTGCGCGCCAGCCTCGCCCCGCCGTCCCAGCAGCCCTGAGATGAAACGACCCCCACGCTCGCTTCGCTCGCTGCCCCCCCGAGAGGGCGCTCAGCCTCCTTGGGGCGGCCCGGCGGAGGCTGAGATGCCGGCCTGAAGCGCGCGGCTCGTCGGCGCCGATCTAAACTGAACTGAACTGAGCCGAACCGAAGCGCGATCCGCCAGCGGTACGAGAATCGGCCCCCAAAAAACTGCACGAAACTGTCGTAAGAACTCGTTGTAACAAGCGCATGCGAAACCTCGAACAACCCCTCATCGACGCAGTGCCGGCCAACACCCGGGACTTCGTGGCGGTGAGCTGGAACCTGCACAAGGGCCGCTCACCGCTTGGCTTTCAGGCCTGGCAGGCCATGCGGCGCTGGGTGCAGTCCACTCACGCCGATGCCTGGTTTCTTCAGGAGGCGATGGCGCGGCGTCTGCCGCAACCGGTGCTCTCCACGGCTTTCGGCGCGGAGCTCGGCGATCCACTCGCAGACGTCTGGCACTGCCAGGCCACCGAAATCGCCGACGCGCTCGAGCTGCAAATCGCGCTCGGGCCGAATGTGTTCAAGCCGTCGTGGCGGCACGGCAATGCGATCCTCTCGCCGCATCCGCTCGATCTGGGCGGCCGCTGGGACATCTCGGCGCACCGTTTCGAGCGGCGCGGCCTGCTCGTCGCGCGCGCGAGCGTGGCGGGCCAGTCGGTCACGCTGCTGTGCGCGCACCTCGCGCTCACGCGCAGCGCGCGCCTGCGGCAGATGAACTGGATCGCCCACTGGATCGCCAAGGAGGCGCCGCAAGGGCCACTCGTGCTCGCGGGCGACTTCAACGACTGGCGCAACGACTCGGTGCCGCTCTTCGCTGAGCACGGCCTGCACGAAGTCGCGACGCTGCTCGGCGAGCCGGCGCGCACGTTTCCGGCGTTCTCGCCCGCGCTCGCGCTCGACAAGATGTTCGTGCGCGGCCTGCAACCGGTCGAGCTGATCCAGCCCGCGCAGGAGACGGCCTGGTTGTCCGACCACCTGCCGTACATGGCGCGGCTGCGGCTCGAATAACGCCACGAGGGCCGGACACCACATCGCGCCGCGCCGCGCCGCGCACGCCAGCAAAACCCCCACGAGTTGCAAATCCAATCGCGCTAATATGTCGCGTCGCGCGCCCTCGGAGCGCGCTTTTTTCATCCGGCTTCGCATGCACCCCTTCGCCACGCTGCTTCAGATCGCCATCGTCTATTTGTTCGCGCTCGTCAGCCCCGGGCCCAACTTCTTCATGGTGACGCAGCTTTCGCTCGCGGGGCGGCGCAGTCTCGGCATTGCCTCGGCGTTCGGTGTGGGCACGGGCTCCACGCTGTGGGCCGCGCTGGCCATGCTGGGCTTCGCAGCGGTGCTCCAGCATATCGAGTGGCTCTATCACGGCGTGCGCGTCGCCGGCGCGCTCTATCTGCTCTGGTTCGGCGTCAAGCTGCTGCGCTCGGGCGCGCGCCGGGACACGAACGAAGCGAATGCCGTCGATGCCAACCACGCCGCGCCCGCAGTCCCGCTGCCGCCGCCCGACCGGCGCGCCTGGCTGCGCACATGGCGCGCGGGGTTTCTCACCTGCCTCACGAACCCGAAGTCCTGCGTGTTCTGGACCAGCGTGTTCGCGGCGATCTTTCCCGCGCATCCGCCGGCGTGGTTCTACGGCGCGGCGCTCGCGCTCGTCGCGGCGATGTCGTTCGGCTATCACTCGAGCCTCGCGCTGCTGTTCGCCGACCATCGCACGCAACGCAGCTACAAGCGGCTGCGCCGCCCCATCGACGCATTCTGCGGCGCGGCGCTGATCGGTCTCGCCGCGAAGCTCGCCGCCGATCGCTGACACGCTCGCGCATGCCGAATCTGCCCCGCCAGCAGGGTCTCTGCTGCGGCGCGTCGAACCTTCCGGTATGATTCGGACCAACATTCGAGCCTGCCCTAACGGGCGAACCCGCCCATCCAAAGGGCGGCTGGACTCCCAGTTTTCGGGCCCTTGCGCCGCAATCCGCCGAAGCCGGTTTTGTCGCTCCGCGACATCTTGCCTAACGCAGGTCACCCCTCTCGTTAGACGCAGCGCAGCCCATAAGGCACGCTCGCGTTAAAATAGCGGACTGCGCCTCGTTCGCAATGGGACGGCCAACAAGCTGGCAAAAACGGGGCACGAGTTCGAATCAAAGCCGAATCAAAGCGGGAATTCAAGCGGAGCGCACAGCAACGCGCACGCCGCGCATCGTCAAACCGAGCCCTACATGCACTTGTCATGCGCGGCCGGAAGGAACGCCCCCGTCCGGCGGACCTTGTTTCGCATCATCAGGAACCATGAGCAAACACACCGAAGAAACCGTTCTGAGCGTGCATCACTGGACTGACACGCTTTTCAGCTTCACCTGCACGCGCGACCAGGCCCTGCGTTTCGACAACGGCCAGTTCACCATGGTCGGCCTCGAGGTCGAAGGCAAGCCGCTGATGCGCGCGTACTCGCTCGCGAGCGCGAACTATGAAGAGCATCTCGAGTTTCTGAGCATCAAGGTGCCGGACGGCCCGCTCACGTCGCGCCTGCAGCACCTGAAGGTGGGCGACAAGGTTCTGATCGGCAAGAAGCCGGTCGGCACGCTGGTGGCCGACAACCTGCTGCCCGGCAAGGTCCTGTGGCTGCTCTCGACCGGCACGGGCCTCGCGCCGTTCATGTCGATCATCAAGGACCCCGACATTTACGACCGTTACGAGAAGATCGTGCTCACGCACACCTGCCGTTTCGTCGACGAACTCGCGTACAAGGAATTCATCACCGAAGAACTGCGCGAGCACGAGTACCTCGGCGAGATCGTTCGCGAGAAGCTCGTCTACTACCCGACCGTGACGCGCGAAGTGTTCGACAACCGCGGCCGCATCACCGAGCTGATCGACACCGGCAAGCTGTTCGCCGACCTCGACCTGCCGGGATTCTCGCCCGAGCGCGACCGCATCATGCTGTGCGGCAGCACGCACATGCTGCGCGACACCGTCGCACTGCTGGAAAAGGCCGGCCTCACGGAAGGCAGCAACAACCAGCCGGGCCACTATGTCGTGGAAAAGGCGTTTGTTGGCTAAAGCCAGCGCCGCCTCAGACACCGGAACCGGAGCCTCGCGCTCCGGTTTTTTTTGGCCCTCGCAGATCGCAACGCCGCTCGCCGCGTGATGCCCGTTCGTTACATTTCGGGCAGACTTCGCGCCAGCACCGTGTCAGCTTTTTTCCTACAGAGCGCGACGTCAACCAACTTCACACGGTTTCTGGGATTTCGCCGCTAAGTATTGTCCTGACTGAAGTTTCCCGGTTTTTCAGTTATCATCGCGGCGCACCATCGGTCATGCAGGAAGGCTGCGCAGGGGCAAATCCACGGTGTTACTGAATGTAAATTTCGTTACGCTCCGCCGCACAAGCCAGAACAGAAATGGACCGATTCCTGAACAGGAAATCACGGGGGATGGATGGATACGTCGAATCGCGCGGCGCTTGATGCTGACGCGCCTCGCGCGGATGCGCCGGGCGCGCGTGCCGCCCACGCGACCGACGGCCTCCCTCTCCTCGCCAGCCCCGAAGGCACGCGTGTGGCGCTCGATGCGATCGCGCGTGTGCAGGAGCGGATCGCCGCAGCCGGCGCGGCCCGCGTCGACGCCGACGAAGCCGCACGCCACCGGCTCGCGCAAGAACTGCACGACAGCGTCGGCGCCGAACTGACGGCCACACGTTTCGCCCTTGCGAACGTCCACACCTGGCTGCCCGCCAACGCGCCGCCTCAATGCGCCGAGGCGCTCGCGCTCGTCATGCGCTCGCTGGACTCCGCCACGAATGCCGTGCGCCACGTGCTCGACGGGCTGCATGCGCCCGAACTGCACGCGGGCCTCGCCGACGCGCTCGCGAACTGGACACGCGGCTTTGCCTCGCGCACCGGGCTTGCCGCGCGCTTCCTGGCCAACTCGTCGCTCAGCTCGTCGCTCAACTCGTCGATCAACGCCTCGGTCAACGCATCTGCAAATTCAGCCGCCGCGCCCCATGCCACCGGATTCGCCCGCGACGACGAAGCGCGTCTCGCGCGCCTGCCCGCCGAGGCGGCGCTCGCGGTGTTCCGCGTCGCGCAGGAAGCGCTCACTAACGTCGCTCGCCACGCCCAGGCCACCCAGGTCGAAGTGCGCCTGACCAGCACGCCAAGCGAACTGATCGTGAGCGTGATCGACGACGGCGTTGGCCTCTCGCGCGAAGCCGCGCGGCGCGCCAGAAGGCAATGCGGGCAAGCCTCGTCGAGTAGCCAGGGCAGCGCGAACAGCCGCAGCGCCTATGGCATCGCCGGCATGCGCGAACGCTGCGCCGCCTTCGGCGGCACCTTGCACACCACCGCGGCCCGTCACACTGCCATCCGCCGCCCCGCCGCCGATCCGGCACGCCCCGGCACGACCGTCGAGGCACGCTTCCTTTGGGAGACGCTGCTCTCGCGCTCGCGCACCGAACGGGCGGCAGACCACCTGAAGGGCCTTCGCACATGACCCTGCGCGTCCTGCTCGTCGACGATCACGCGGTGGTGCGCCAGGGCGTACGCCAGTTGCTGCTCGACCGTGGCGTCGCGAGCGAAGTGATCGAGGCGCCAAGCGGCGTACAAGCGCTCGCCGCCGTTGCGAAGCACGTCTGCGATGTGGTGCTGCTCGACATCTCGCTGCCCGACATGAACGGCATCGAAGTGCTCAAGCGCGCAAAGAAAAAGGCGCCGCGCGTGCCGGTGCTGATGTTCTCGATGTATCGCGAAGACCAGTACGCCGTGCGCGCGCTGAAGGCGGGCGCGTCGGGCTATCTCTCGAAGACGGTGGACGCCGCGCAGATGATCGCTGCGATCCAGCAGGTCACGAGCGGCCGCAAGTACGTGAGCCCGGCGATGGCCGAAGCACTCGCCGAATACGTGCTTGTCGACGGCGAGCAACTGCCGCACGAAAAGCTCTCCGACCGCGAGTACCAGACGCTGTGCATGCTCGCCTCGGGCAAACGCCTCACCGACATCGCGCACACGCTCTCGCTTTCAGTGAAGACCGTGAGCGTCTACCGCACGCGCCTGCTCGAAAAAATGAAGCTCACCAACAACGCCGAACTCACCTACTACGTGATGAGCAACCGGCTCGTCGATATCGCGCCCGCGCTGGGGCTCTGAGCCCGCCACCACTTCGCGATCGGACGCACCTCATGCGTGGCGCAAAGAATGCGTCACTAAAACGTGCTCCCACCATAAGTCGCCGATCCGGAAATGAACTGCGCCTTTTCAGCGAGCTTCGTGCAAAGAATGCACGCGCTTGTGCCGCTTCGCGGCGGAATCGACCTTCTCCCCAGCACCGAATCAGCTCCACTCCTGCGCGCTTGCACCGGCCGCCCTGCCCCGATCCACTAAAATTCAGGGTTTCCTCGCCAGTGCGTATTACCGGCGCTTTACCTGGAGTTCCCCGCCAAATGTCCCTCTTTCGCAAGAAGAACGTCGAACACATGCTGCAGGCGAGCGCCAAGGGCGCCGGCCTGAAGAAGACACTCGGCGCACTGGACCTCACCTTTCTCGGCGTGGGCGCCATCATCGGCACCGGCATTTTCGTGCTGACCGGCACCGGCGCCGTGCAGGCCGGCCCCGCGCTGATGCTCGCGTTCATCATCGCCGCCGTGGCCTGCTGCTTCGCGGCGCTCGCCTACGCGGAATTCGCCTCGACCATTCCCGTGGCGGGCTCGATCTACACCTACTCGTACGCCACGCTCGGCGAACTGGTCGCCTGGATCATCGGCTGGGACCTGATGCTCGAGTACGGGCTCGCCACCTCGGCGGTCTCGGTGGGCTGGTCGGGCTATCTGCAGTCGCTGCTCTCGGGCTTCGGGGTCTCGCTGCCCGCGGTCCTCACCGCCGCGCCCGGCGCCGTGCCCGGTACGTTCACGCTGTTCAACCTGCCCGCCTTCCTCGTGATGATGGTGATCACCGCGCTGCTCTCCATCGGCGTGCGCGAATCCACCCGCATCAACAACATCATGGTCGCGATCAAGGTCACGGTCGTGCTGCTGGTGATCGCCGTGGGCGTGTTCCACGTGACGCCCGCGAACTGGCATCCGTTCATGCCGCACGGCTGGGACGGCGTGTTCGGCGCCGCCGCCGTGATGTTCTTCGCGTTCATCGGCTTCGACTCGGTGTCCTCGGCGGCCGAAGAGGTCAAGAATCCGAAACGCGATCTGCCCGTGGGCATCATCGCGTCGCTCATCGTGTGCGCGGTGCTCTATGTGGCCGTTGCGGCTGTCGTCACGGGCATCGTGCCGTGGCAGCAGTTCGCCGGCATCGCTCACCCGGTTTCGTACGCGCTGCAGGTGGCCGGCCAGAAATGGGTCGCCGGCTTCATCGACCTGGGCGCCGTGCTTGGCATGCTCACCGTGATTCTCGTGATGAGCTACGGCCAGACCCGCATCATCTTCGCCATGTCGCGCGACGGCCTGCTGCCCGCGAAGCTCTCGAAGGTGCATCCGCGCTTTGCCACGCCGTTCTTCACCACCTGGCTCGTCGGCATCTTCTTCGGCCTGATCGGTGCGCTCGTGCCGCTGAACGTGCTGGCCGAACTGATCAACATCGGCACGCTCGCCGCGTTCTCGATGGTCTCGATCGCCGTGCTCGTCCTGCGCCGCACTCACCCGGATCTGCCGCGCGCGTTCCGCTGCCCGGGCGTGCCGGTCGTGCCGATCCTCGCGGTGGCTTCGTGCCTGTTCCTCATGCTCAATCTCGCGTGGATCACGTGGGTCGCGTTCGTGGTGTGGCTGGTGATCGGTCTCGCGATCTACTTCCTCTACTCGCGCCGCCATTCGCGCCTCGCGCATCATCCGCACGAGCACTGAAGACCGCCCGTTTTCGAGTCGGTTTCTCCAAGTTGCAACGGCCCGCCCGGCCTCCGGCGCGGGCCGTTTTGCATGGTGCGTGCGGGTAAAAGCCCGCGCTGCGCGAAACGGGAAAGTATGCTTTACTGTCCAGGCATTATTCTCGAACTCGAAGCATCACGCACCATCCAGGCAGTATCCAGGCATCACTGAACAGCAAAGCACCAGCCGGACCCTCAAAACCCCGCTTCCGCCCAGCCTGCCCGCCATCGCGCGCGGCAGACGCCTCGCGCCCGTCGCGCGGCGCAACCTGGGCGAAAGACAGCAGGCGGCACGAACGGGGCAATTGGTGAATGCGGGCCCAGGCCGGTCCCTATCCGTATATAGGAGACAGTCAATGGCGATCAGTCTCAGCCTGACGGTCAACGGCAAGCCCGTGACCGCCGAAGTCGAACCCCACACGCTGTTAGTCCAGTTCCTGCGCGAGCAACTACGCCTCACCGGCACGCACGTCGGCTGCGACACCGCCCAGTGCGGCGCCTGTACCGTCCATCTCAACGGCCGCGCGATCAAGTCGTGCAACCAGCTTGCCGTGCAGTGCGAGGGCATGGCGGTGACGACGATCGAAGGGCTGGCCGCCGCAGGTGAAAACGGCGCGCTCCATCCGATGCAGGCGGCGTTCCGCGAATGCCACGGCCTGCAGTGCGGCTTCTGCACGCCCGGCATGGTAATGAGCGCCACCGCGCTCGCCACTGAAAAACCGGACCTCACCGAAGCCGACGTGCGCGTGGGTCTCGACGGCAATCTGTGCCGCTGCACGGGCTATCACAACATCGTGAAGGCCGTGCTCGAAGGCGCCGAAGGCATGCGCGCGGGCGCAGCCACATCATCGGCAGCGTAAGGGGAGAACCGCCATGAACGCACCCGACTCCCAAACGCCCCGCATGATCGGCGCCTCGGTCAAGCGCAAGGAAGACTATCGTTTCCTCACCGGCGCGGGCCAGTACACCGACGACGTCGTCCTGCCCGCCCAGACCTGGGCCGTGTTCGTGCGCTCGCCACATGCGCACGCGCGCATCAAGAGCATCGATACCCACGCGGCCAAAGCCGCGCCCGGCGTCGTGGCCGTGTTCACCGGCGCGGACCTCGCCGCCGAGAACGTGGGCGGCCTGCCGTGCGGCTGGCTGATCCACAGCATCGACGGCACGCCCATGCACGAGCCGCCGCACCCCGTGATCGCGCACGAGAAGGCGCGCCACGTGGGCGACCAGGTCGCGCTCGTGATCGCCGGATCCCTGAAAGAAGCGAAGGACGCCGCCGAACGGGTCGAAATCGACTACGAGGAACTGCCCGCCACCGTCGACACCGCGCATGCCGCCGACGCGGGCCAGGCGCTCGTGCACGACGGCGTGCCGAACAACACCTGCTACACGTGGGGCCACGGCGACAAGGCCGCCACCGACGCCGCTTTCGCCCAGGCCGCGCACGTCACGACGCTCGACATCGTGAACAACCGGCTGATCCCGAACGCGATCGAGCCGCGCGCCGTGAACGCGAGCTACAGCCGCCACGACGACGCCTACACCGTCTACGTGTCGAACCAGAACCCGCACGTCGAGCGCCTCCTGATGGCCGCGTTCGTGCTCGGACTGCCGGAGACCAAGCTGCGCATCGTCGCGCCCGACGTGGGCGGCGGCTTCGGCTCGAAGATCTTTCTCTATGCCGAAGACGTGGCCCTCACCTGGGCGGCGAAGAAAATCGGCCGCCCGATAAAGTGGACCGCCGAGCGCAGCGAGTCGTTCGTCTCCGACGCCCACGGCCGCGACCACGTGACGAAAGCCGAGCTCGCGCTCGACAAGGACGGCAAGTTCCTCGCCATGCGCGTGCACACCACGGCGAACATGGGCGCGTACCTCTCGACCTTCGCCTCCAGCGTGCCGACGATCCTCTATGCGACGCTGCTCGCGGGCCAGTACACCACGCCCGCGATCTACGCCGAGGTAAAGGCCGTGTTCACGAACACGGTGCCCGTGGATGCGTATCGCGGCGCGGGCCGCCCCGAGGCGACCTACGTGGTCGAGCGGCTGGTGGAAACGGCCGCGCGCGAGATGAACATCGACCCGGCCGAGATCCGCCGCCGCAATTTCATCACGAGCTTCCCGTACGCCACGCCCGTGGGCCTCACTTATGACATCGGCGATTACGAGGCCTGCCTCTCGCGCGCGCTCGAACTCGCCGACGTGAAGGGTTTCCCGGCGCGGCGCGATGCCTCGAAGGCGAACGGCAAGCTGCGCGGCCTCGGCTACTCGTGCTACATCGAGGCGTGCGGCCTCGCGCCGTCGAATATCGCGGGGGCGCTGGGCGCGCGCGCGGGCCTCTTCGAAGCGGGCGAGATCCGCGTGAATCCCACTGGCTCGGTCACCGTCTTCACGGGCTCGCACAGTCACGGCCAGGGTCACGAGACGACCTTCGCGCAGGTGGTATCCGAGCGTCTGGGCGTGCCCATCGAACAGATCGAAATCGTGCACGGCGACACCGCGCGCATTCCGTTCGGCATGGGCACCTACGGCTCGCGCTCGATCGCGGTGGGCGGCTCGGCCATCATGAAGGCGCTCGACAAGATTGAAGCGAAGGCAAAGAAGATTGCCGCGCACATGCTCGAAGCGGGCGTGGAAGACATCGAGTTCGCCGATGGCGTGTTCCGCGTCGCGGGCACCGACCGCACCAAGGCCTTCGCCGAAATCGCGCTCTCGGCCTACGTGCCGCACAACTATCCGCTCGAAACGCTGGAGCCCGGTCTCGACGAAAGCGCGTTCTACGACCCCACCAACTTCACCTATCCGTCGGGCGCGTACCTCTGCGAAGTGGAAGTCGACCCCGACACGGGCGAGACGCGCATCGAGCGCTTCACGGCTGTGGACGATTTCGGCAACGTCATCAATCCGATGATTGTCGAAGGCCAGGTGCATGGCGGGCTCGGCCAGGGCATCGGCCAGGCGATGCTGGAGCGCTGCGTCTACGACAACGAGAGCGGCCAGTTGCTCTCGGGCTCGTACATGGACTATGCGATGCCGCACGCGTCGGATGTGCCGTCGTTCAACGTGGAGACCGCGAAGGGCACGCCGTGCACGCACAATCCGCTCGGCGTGAAGGGCTGCGGCGAGGCGGGCGCAATTGGCTCGCCGCCGGCCGTCATCAACGCGATCGTCGATGCGCTTGGACCTCTCGGCGTGAAAGACCTGCAGATGCCGGCTACGCCGCATCGCGTGTGGTCGGCGATCCAGGCCGCGCAATCCGCGTCGGCATCACAACAACCTTGAGCGGAGGCGCACCATGTATGCATTCGACTACCAGCGCGCCAGCGACGCGCAAGGCGCAGTGAAAACAATCAATGCCGACCCCGAAGCCAAGTTCCTCGGCGGCGGCCAGAGCCTGCTCGCGGCGATGAAGCTGCGCCTCGCGCAGCCTTCGACGCTCGTCGATGTCACGCGCATTCCGGCGCTCAAGACCGTGCAGGTGGACGCCAAGACGGTGACGGTCGGCGCGGCGGTCTGCCATGCCGATGTCGCGGCGAACGCGCAGATCCAGGCCACGCTGCCTGCGCTCGCACAACTCGCTGCGGGCATCGGCGACCGGCAGGTGCGCGCGCTCGGCACGCTGGGCGGCTCGCTCGCCAACGACGACCCCGCCGCCGACTACCCCGCCGCCGTGCTCGGCCTGAACGCCACCGTGGTGACGGACCGCCGGCGCATTGCCGCCGACGACTTCTTCCTCGGCATGTACGAGACCGCGCTCGAACCCGACGAGCTGATCGTCGCGGTGGAGTTTCCCGTGCCGCAGCGCGCGGCCTACGAGAAGTTCCACAACCCCGCCTCGCATTTCGCGTTGACGGGCGTGTTCGTCGCGCAGTTCGCCGATGGTTCTGTGCGCGTGGCGATCACGGGTGCGGCGGCTTCGGTATTCCGCGCGGGCGGGCTCGAAGACGCGCTCAAGGCGAGCTTCACGCCCGCCGCGGCGCGCGCGGTAAGCATCGCGCCCGACGATCTCAACACCGATCTGCACGCGAGCGCGGCGTACCGCGCGCACCTGATCCCGGTGCTGACGGCCCGCGCGGTGACCAAAGCGCTCGGTTAGGCTCGTTGCCCACGGCCGCTCGCCCACGCTACGCGTGGCGCGGGCGGCCGCGTATTTCCCACCGCATTTCCCACCTACTGCCCTCGTATTTCCAGACCTGCCATGCTCCCCGCCACGATCGACCACACGCTCTCGCAACTCGAAGCGCACGGCTATTTCGCGAGCCGCGAGCTGGCCACGGCGCTCTTTCTCGCGCTCAAGATGGAGCGCCCGCTCTTTCTCGAAGGCGAGCCCGGCGTAGGCAAAACCGAGCTCGCGAAGGCCGCGGCCGCGCTCGCGGGCACGACGCTGCTGCGCCTGCAATGCTACGAAGGGCTCGACACGGCGAGCGCGCTCTACGAGTGGGACTATCCGCGCCAGATCATGGCGCTGCGCCTCGCCGAAGCATCGGGCGAGAAGCCGCGCAGCGACACGCTCTATCGCGACGAATTCCTCCTGAAGCGCCCGCTGCTGCAAGCGCTCGAACCGGACCCGCATCATCCCGGCGCGCGCCGCGTGCTGCTGATCGACGAGATCGACCGGGCCGACGAACCGTTCGAAGCCTTCCTGCTCGAACTTCTTTCGGACTTCCAGGTATCGATTCCCGAGTACGGCACGGTGCGCGCGAGCGTGCCGCCGCTCGTCGTTGTCACGTCCAATCGCACGCGCGAGGTCCATGACGCGCTCAAGCGTCGCTGCCTCTATCAGTGGCTCGGCTACCCCGAGCGTGCGCGCGAGCTCGCCATCGTCGCGGCGCGCGCGCCCGCAACCAGCGCGGAACTCCAGCGCCGCGCCGTGGCGTTCGTGCATCAACTGCGCTCGATGGATCTGTTCAAGGCGCCCGGCATCGCCGAAACCATCGACTGGTGCCGCGCGCTCGCGGCGCTTTCGGTCACCGAGCTCGACCCGCAATCGGTGCAGGATACGCTCGGCGTGCTGCTCAAGTATCAGGACGATCTCGCGCAGCTCGACACGCAGCGGATCGCGCAAACGCTCGCGGCCGCGGAATGACGCCGATGCTGCACGTGCCAAGCCGCCCCCATGAAACACAGCACACGCACGCGCTGCCGCCGATGCTCGCGCGCAACGTCGTGCATTTCGTGCGCGTGCTGCGCGGCGCGGGCTTGCCGATGTCGAGCGCGCGCGCTGTGGATGCGCTCGAGGCGCTGAGCTTCATCGACCTCACCCGCCGCGACGACGTGCGCGCCGCGCTGGCCGCCCTGCTCACCGCCGCGCCCGACGAGCGCGAGCTCTTCGACGCCGCGTTCGAACTGTTCTGGCGCGACCCCGACTGGGAGGGCAAGCTGCGCGCGCTGCTGCTGCCGAAGGTGCAGGGCGCATTGCCGCCGCCGCGCCGCAACAATCGCCTCGCCGATGCGCTCGCGGCACGCGCGGCCGCGCGCTCGGCCAATCCGGCACCGCCGGCTCACGAGGAACACGAACTGCGCGCGCATGCGAGCTTCAGCGCAGAAGAGCGCCTGCGCCACCGCGACTTCGACACGCTTTCCGCCGACGAATGGCGCGCGCTGCGCCACCTGATCCGCGCACGGCGTCTGCCGCTCGCGACCGAGCGCACGCGGCGTCTAAAGGCGTCGTCGCACGGCACCCACGCCGATTTGCGCGCGAGCGCGCGCCACGCCGTGCGCGCGGGCGGCGACTGGACCGTCTGGAAGTACCGCGCATGCGTCGAGCGCCGCGTGCCGCTCGTGCTGCTGCTCGACATCTCCGGGTCGATGAGCAGCTATTCGCGCGCCGTGCTCTACTTTTGCCACGCGCTGCTGCAATCGCGCGAGCGCCTGCAGGTATTCCTGTTCGGCACGCGCCTCACGCACGCGACGCGGGCGCTGCGCGAACGCGACCCCGATGTCGCGCTCGCACAGCTTGCCGCGCAGGTGCCGGACTGGTCGGGCGGCACGCGCATCGGCGAGACGCTCGCGCAGTTCAACCGGCGCTGGGCGCGCCGCGTGCTCGGCGGGCGGGCAACCGTGCTGATGGTCACCGACGGCCTCGATCACGATCCGGGCAGCGCGCTCGCCGAGGAAATGGCGCGCCTGCACCGCTTCGCGCATCGCGTGGTGTGGCTCAATCCGCTGCTGCGCTATCGCGGTTTCGAGCCGAAAGCGCGCGGCGTGCAGGCGATGCTGCCGCATGTCGACGCGCACTATCGGGTTCACAATCTGGAGAGCCTGGAAGCGTTCGGCCGCAGCCTGCAGGACGCACCGCACGGATCAACGCACCGATCAATTCAAGGAGCGAGACAATGGAGCTGAGCGAAAGCCACACGCTGCCGGTGCCGCAGCAGCGCGCGTGGGAAGCCCTCAACGACACGGCGATACTCAAGGCGTGCATTCCGGGCTGCGAAAGCATCGATGCCGATGGCGAGAACGCGTATGCTGTCGCCCTTACTGCGGCGGTCGGGCCCGTGAAGGCGCGCTTCAAGGGCCGCATGCAGCTCGCCGACATCGACGCGCCGCGCAGCTACACGATCCAGTTCGAGGGACAGGGCGGCGCGGCGGGCTTCGGCAAAGGCGATGCGCGCGTGACGCTCGAACCCGCCGGCGACGACGCCACCACGCTCAGCTACACCGCGAGCGCACAGGTGGGCGGCAAGCTCGCGCAGATCGGCTCGCGTCTGGTGGATGGTGCGGCGCGCAAGATCGCCGCCGAGTTCTTCAAGCGCTTCACCGAGCAGCTCGGTGGAGGCGCGCAAAACGATGAAGCCGCCGCGCAAGAGAACCCCGAAACACAAGCCGCCAGCGACGCCGAAGGCGCGGACGGCGATGAACCGCAAAAGAGGAAACGATCATGGACAGCGTGGATCTCGAAGTCCTGAAATCCAGCGAACGCTGGCTCGAGGAAGGCCACCGCGCCTTGCTGGTGACGGTGGTGAAGACGTGGGGCTCGTCGCCGCGTCCGGAAGGCGCGATGCTCGTCGTGCGCGACGACGGCCTCGTGGTGGGCTCGGTCTCGGGCGGCTGCATCGAAGACGACCTGATCGACCGCGTGCGCCGCGAAGGCATCGGCATCGTCAAGCCCGAGGCCGTGAAGTACGGCATCACGGCGGAAGAGGCGCATCGCTTCGGACTGCCGTGCGGCGGCACGATCCAGCTCGTGCTGGAGCCGCTCACCCTGGCGTCGGGCATCGGCGCGCTGCTCGCAGCGGTGGAGCGCGGCGAGCTGATCGCGCGCACGCTCGACATCGCCAGTGGCCAGGCGTCGCTCGGCCCCGCGAGCGCCACCGACGGCGTGGATTTCGACGGCAAGCGCCTGCTCACCATTCACGGCCCGCGCTACCGCATGCTCGTGATCGGCGCGGGGCAGCTCTCGCGCTACCTGTGCCAGATCGCGGTGGGGCTCGACTATCACGTGATCGTGTGCGACCCGCGCGAGGAATACACCGACACGTGGGACGTGCCCGGCACCACGCTCGTGCGCACCATGCCCGACGACACCGTGCTCGACATGAAGCTCGACGAGCGCTGCGCCGTGATCGCCCTCACGCACGACCCCAAGCTCGACGACCTCGCGCTCATGGAAGCGCTCAAGACGCGCGCGTTCTACGTGGGCGCGCTAGGTTCGCGGCGCAACAACGCGGCGCGGCGCGAACGGCTCAAGGAGTTCGATCTGAACGATGCCGAACTCGCGCGGCTGCATGGGCCGGTGGGCATCTACATCGGCAGCCGCACGCCGCCCGAGATCGCCGTGTCGATCCTGGCCGAAGTCACGGCGGCGAAGAACGGTGTTTCGCTGCCCACCCTGCTCCAGGTCGAAGGCGCGAAGGCCGCGCGCGAGCAGGCCGCGAGCGTCGGGTCGAGCTGCGACGCTTGAAGATCCCCGCTCGGCGCGGCAGGCACGACGCTTCAAGCGCCGTGCGAGCCCGCGCCGCGCCCATCCCCGGAGTTCCCGCTACGTTCGCGTGCGCCGTGCGGTTTGAGCCCACGCCCGAGCCGCGTGCGCACCAGCCGCATCGCGCGCGTCCACCCTGCCGGGCGTGGGTCGGCGAGCATGCTCAGCGCCCGCGCATAGTCGAGCGTCAGGCCGGGCGTCCACGCCATGGTCTGGCCGCGCTTGCGCACCTGCGCGGCCACCCATAGCTCCGGCGTCGCCAGCATCCGCACGAAGGCGAGCCAGCCGCCGCCCCACACGCGCGGCGTCGCGCCTTCAAGCGCCGCCTCCAGCGCGTGCGAGACCGTGCTCGAGCAGTTGCGGTGCGTGAGGTTGTAGGTCGTATCGGCGCGATAGTGCTGCCAGAAGCGCGCGAGCCGCTGCGCATCGTAGTTGCGGATGCGCACCTTGCGCGTGGACGGGCACCACGCCTTCGACTCGGTCGCGTAATCGGGCTGGAACAGGCCCGGCACGTCGTTCTCGGCAGTCGCCCGCAGGAGGCGCGAGAACTCGTCGGGCGAGCGGTCGATCTCAACGGCCGGATACAGGCTGATGTAGACGTTCTCGGGTGTCTCCAGCGCCGCGTGCCCGGTCGAGATCACGCCGTCGCGGTCCACGGCCGCGATATAGCGGTCGATCACCGGCTGACGCCGCGCCTCTGCCTTCGAGGTGCCCACGGGCGTCCACACGTGCACGGTAAGCGCGCGCTCGTGGTCCCCGGGCGGCCCGTCGAACACGGTCTGCGTGAGCCGCGCGCCAACCCCGCCCTTCACGCCCACGGCGCTCGCCGCGAGCGCCGCCGCGCCGCCCTGAGCCACCGCCGGATTCACGCCGAGCCGCCGCGCGCGCAAGGCGAGCAGCAGCAGGTTCCAGCCGGTGAAGAACAGTGCGAGGCCGAGGCAATACGGCACCGTGCCCTTGTAATGCGTGGGATACGGCTGATAAAGAAAGATCGCGATGGCGATTTCGAGCACGCCGCCCGCCACCGCGTATTTCCAGGTGCGGTAGCGCACGACCCAGGCGGAAGCGATTTGCAGCAGGCCATCGGCGAGAAAGAGCGTCGCGAACACCATCGAGAGGATGAACGACGCATGCCGGTAGCCCGAAAGAATGAGCCCGGCGGTGAGGCAGAACGCGAGCCCCTTCACGTAGCGCAGCGTACGCTGGCCGCCCATGCCGGTCCACGCAACCGCGAGCGTCGCGAGCCCTTCGACGAGCAGCAGCCAGCCGAACGGCGCGACGCGAAAATAGAGCACGCCATCGAGCGCGTCGATGAAGAGCCCGGCGCCGATCGCGGCGCTCACCGCGCCCACGACCAGCACCCCACGCCAACGTGCGCGCAGGTAATCGACGCCCAGCAGGATCATCATGAGCCGCACCATCGTTCACTCCGCGTTGGCGGTTTTCACGAGTGCGATGCTACGCCCCACCGGCGCGTGTCTGCCATCAAGGTGCGCAGTGCGTACACGCAAAGCGGGTTTTCGGTTGCGGGCGCAAGTGTGCGAAAGCGGGTGCAGGCGGGTGCAAGCGGGCCAAATGAGCGTTACACCAGCCCGAACGCCAGCGCAGCCGCCACCGATCCCACCACGAGCACGACACCCGTGGTGCGGCGGCGGTTGAGCTCGGTCCACAGCAGCACGCCGGTCAGCGAAAGCAGGATGAGGCTGCCCGCGATGGTGTCCATGAGCAGCACCCAGCCGATACTCATGCCCACGCCTTTGTGCAGATTGGTGAGCGTCGCGAGGAATGAGCCCTCGGTACGCCGCACGGCGACGGTGCTGTCGCCCACCCAGTACTCCGCGGTGACGCTCTGGCGCGGCCCCATCAGCATGAGCTGCCACGACTCGGGCTGCACGACGCTGCGCTCGCCCCACGCGACCGGATGTGCGCGCTCGCGGCGGATCTTGCCAGGCTTGCCGTCGAACGCAAGCTCCTGCTGGAGCCAGCGCGCGAGCGCCTCGGGCGTGGCGGGACGCTCGGCGGGCAGTGCGAGCTTCATCTGCGTGACCTGCGGCGCGCCCGTCGAAATATGCAGTGGCCCGGCGCGATGGTTGAGCAGAAAGCCCGTCACGCCGAACAGCAGTCCCAGCACGGCGCCCCACAGCCCCACCCAGCCATGCACCTTGCGCAGCCACTTGATGAAGGTCGCGCGGCGCGAGCGCTTGCGCCGCTCGGCGAAATCGGCGGCGTCGAAGGGCTGGGCGGCGCGGTGCGGGGGATCGATGCGAACGCCAGCACCGGCTTCGGCGCTCGCGGGTTCGATCAGAGGCTCGTCAAGACGGGCGTTCAAGGCACGACTCCAGATGAGGCACACGGGAGTCGTGTGCCAGTCCAATGATTGAAAATGAGAATAATTATTATTACACAAATAGAAGGCAAAACGTAAAGACAAGGCGTGCGCAATGAGCGGGATCCGCTTGACAAGCCAATTGCATGACTTTTAAGTGAAGGTATTGCGCCGAATACCTGCGAGAGCCGTCCCCATAACCGCTGCGCCGCTCACGGAACGCCGTCATGCGCCACGTCCTCGTTCTTTATCTGGCAGTCCTCGGCCCGGCCTGCGGCGCACATGCGGCGGAGATGTCCGCGCCCATCGAGACCACTGCGGAGACCGACGCAGCCACGGTCCGCAACGCCGCCGACCAGGCACCCTACACCAACGAGTCGGAGACGCAGACCTTCACCATCAACGCCAACGGCTCCTTCACCAAGGTCGACTCGCTCACGCTTCGCATTAACACCGAAGCCGGCATCGCGCGCGCGGGCCAGTATTACGTGTGGTTCAACCGCGGCATGGCGCACGTCGACGTGCTGGAGGCATGGACCGAGGACGCCCAGGGCCAGCGCCACGACGTGCGGCCCGAGCAGATTCGCGACGTGCAGGAAGTGCGCTCCTTCGATGCCCCGATGTTCCAGGACGTGCAGGACAAGGTCATCGTGTTCCCCGCCGTCGAGCCCGGCGCGCGCGTGCATCTCACGTGGCGCAAGACCCAGCGCGTGCCGCTCGTGCCCGGCTGGTTCAGCGACTTCACGCCGCCCGACATGGCGCCCACGCACAACTTCCGCGTGATCTACGACTTGCCCGCGAAGGTGCCGCTCTACGCCGACGCGCGCGGCTTCACCGTGCTCGAACCGGTCACGGCGAACGGCCGCACGCGCTATGAATACCGCTATGACAAGGCGAATTTCGCGCGCCTCGAATATGGTTCGGTTTCCTACGTAAGTTACGGCGACCGGCTGATGGTCTCAACCTTCCCTGACTACGCGGCATTCGCGAAGGTGTACCGCGAAGCCGCCGTCGACCCGGATGCGCGCGACGAGGCCATCGTGCGGCTGGCGCAAACGCTCACAGCGCGCGATGCCACGCCGCGCGCGAAAGCGCAAACGCTCTACGACTGGGTCCGCCGCAATATCCGCTACGTGGCGGTCAATGTTGGGCGCGGCGAGATCGTGCCGCATCGCGTGACCGAGGTGCTCGCGAACCGCTACGGCGACTGCAAGGACCACGTCGCGCTCTATGGCGCGCTGCTCGACGCCGTGGGCGTGCGCAATGTGCCCGCGCTCCTGAACAGCGGCACGATCTACTCGCTGCCGTCCGTGCCGGGCTTCGGCGTGATCAATCACGTCATCACGTGGCTGCCCGACCTGGCGCTATTCTCGGACTCCACGGCGAATAACGTCGAGTTCGGTTATCTGCCTTCGACGGACATGAACCGCGAGACCGTGCTCGCCGGTGACGGCACGCTCATGCGCACGCCGGCCACCGAACTGACCGCGCGCGACAGCGATCTGGACATCACCGTCGCGCCCGATGGCACGGCGCGCTTCGTCTATCGTCTGGAATCGAAGGGCTGGGCCGCGGAGCAAACACGCAGCGTGCTGCGCCTGCAAACGCCCGCGCAGCGCGAGGAATCGCTGCAATGGGAACTGCGCAACGCAAACCTGCGCGGCAGCGCCATGCTCGCATCGAGCCCGCTCGACGCCACCTCAGGACCGCTCGTGGTGACGCTCACGGGCACGCTGGACGGCTTCGTCGACCCGCTGATGACCACGCCGGTGCCCACGCTCACGAGCCTCGTGGGCGGCATCGACGCCAATCTGCGCTACTGGCTCGGCGAAACGCGCCGCACGCAGCCGTTCGTGTGCCGTAATGTGGCCGTGACCGAACGCACGAGGATCGAGTTGCCGCCGGGGCTGCGCGTGCTCGACATGCCCTCGCCGCAGCGCGCCGCAACCACGCTGATCGATTACAGCTCGCAATACACGCTCGACACCCACGCCAACGTGCTGCGCGTGATGCGCACGGGCAACACGCATTTTCCGAGCGACGTGTGCAGTCCCGCCGACTTCGCGCAGATGCGGCCCACCTTCGAAACGATGGCGCGCGACCTGCGCGCCCCGCTGATCGTCAAGCCCGTTGCGGCGAAACCGGCTGCCAACGTAATGGAGATCGAGGAGCCGCAGACCGTCGTGCCACGTATGTAGTGACGCGCAACTCACACGGGCCAGAGCGGCCCTTCCTGCATCGCGCCGATCTGCTCGCGCAATTCGAGAATGCGCTCTTCCCAGTAGCGCTGCGTGTTGAACCAGGGGAACGCCGCCGGGAAGGCCGGATCGCCCCAGCGCCGCGCGAGCCAGGCCGAGTAGTGAATGAGCCGCAGCGTGCGCAGCGCTTCGGTCAAATGCAATTCGCGCTGATCGAATTCGCAGAAGTCCTCGTAGCCGGCGAGCAGATCGGCGAGTGCGCGCGAGGCGTCTGCGCGATCGCCGGGCAGCAGCAGCCACAAATCCTGGATAGCGGGACCCATGCGGCTGTCGTCGAAGTCGACGAAATGCGGTCCCGCTTCGGTCCACAGCACGTTGCTCGGGTGGCAGTCGCCGTGCAGACGCAGCTTGCGCACGTCGCCGGCGCGCTCGAACGCCGCCTCCACGCCTTGCAGCGCGAGCGCGACGACCGCTTCCCACGCTTCGCGCACGTCGGCGGGCACGAAGCCGTGTTCGAGCAGGTACGCGCGCGGCTCGTAGCCGTAGCTTTCGATGTCGATCGATGGCCGCGCCTGATACGGCTGGGTGGCGCCCACCGCGTGAATGCGCCCGATAAAGCGCCCGAGCCATTCGAGCGTCTCGCTGCGGTCGAGGTCGGGCGCGCGGCCGCCGCGCCGCTCGAACAGCGCGAAGCGATAGCCCTCGTGCTCGTGCAGCGTACGACCCTCGAGCACGAGGGCGGGCACCGCGGGAATCTCGCGCGCGGCAAGTTCAGCCACAAACGCGTGCTCTTCGAGAATGGCTTCGTTGCTCCAGCGCTCGGGACGATAGAACTTCGCGACGAGCGGCGCTTCGTCCTCCACGCCGATCTGGTAGACGCGGTTCTCGTAGCTGTTGAGCGCCAGCATGCGGCCGTCGGTGCGACGGCCCGCGGGCATCAGGATGCCGTCGACGGCGTCGAGGACGCACTCGGGCGTGAGGCGAGCATACGGTGCGGCCGGGCCCGCGTCCGGCGGCTCGCCGGATGCAAATGTGGTTGGATCGTTCATCTGCGCATTGTGCATCGTGCAGCGCCGCTGCGGCGAGGTCAGCGCAAATTCAGGCCAAATTCAGGGCGCGCTCAATGCAGGTTCGCGCCGGCGGGCATGACGTGTTCGCCCGTGTCTATCAGGTCCACCAGAAAAAAGGGTTCGGTGTTGAGCTGCTTCGACGCGCCAGGTTCCCCGATGTACCAGGTAACCATGGCCATGTCGCCGAGAATGCGCATCACGATACCGCGCGCGCCATGAGGCACTGCGATATGCACGGTGCGGACGATAGAACCGACTTGCATGATGTTTCCCCGTTCCCATTCCATTGCTGGCCTCCTCCCAGGAAAGGCCAGTCAGTGTGCTGACAAAAACTGGTGTGCCTTCGATGTTGCGCACACATCCAACCTGCTCCGGCGAGCCGCTTTCACGCTTCTCCCACACTTCTTTCGCGCTTGCGCCCCAACCGGTTTACACATTTTTGCCTCATTTTGGCAACTTGCGCAAAGCAAAAATAGGGGGGCGGCTCGCGCCCCCCGTTCGACTTACGAAATCCTGACTGTAACAGATGGTAAACACGGCCCGGTACGCTTGTGGGGGGCCGGCTGCAAAAGTACTCTGACTATTACGGGCAGGCGTTATAGTCCTGCCAAAAGGCTACACACGGAGACAAACGGCGCGTGCTGGATACACAGGCCGCCGCCAGCCCATTGCGCCGCAACGCGCCCCGCGCGTTCGCCCGCCGCCCGATCCGGTAACAGCATGACAACTGCGCGAGCACCGCGCGATAGCTGTGTGCTGATATCGGCCATAACACCGCCACCCGCGAAGGAAGCTGCCGTTTCATGTGGATCGTCAGGCTCGCACTCAAGCGCCCCTACACGTTCATCGTGTTGGCGCTGCTGCTCCTGATCGTCGGCCCGCTGACGATCCTGCGCACGCCCACGGATATCTTCCCGAACATCGACATTCCCGTGCTCTCGGTCATCTGGACCTACACGGGCCTGCCCGCCGACGAGATGTCCAAGCGCATCGCCATCAATTACGAGCGCGGGCTCTCGGTGGCCGTCAACGACATCGAGCACACCGAGTCCACCTCGCTTAACGGCGTGACGGTCGTGAAGATCTTCTTCCAGCCGCACGCCAACGTGGACGAGGCGCTGGCCGAAGTCACGTCGCTCTCGCAGGCGCAACTGCGCTCGCTGCCCCCCGGTATCACCCCGCCCTTCATCCTGCGCTACAACGCTTCGACGGTGCCGATCCTGCGCCTGTCGCTGTCCTCGCCGCTGCTCACCGAGCAGGAGTTGTTCGACTACGGCAACAACTTCCTCAAGACCCAGCTCGCCACGGTGCCGGGCGCCTCCGCACCGCTGCCCTATGGCGGCAAGCAGCGGCAGATCATGGTCGACATCGACCAGCGCGCGCTGCAGCAGCACAACCTCTCGCCGATGGACGTGGTGAACGCCATCAGCGCGCAGAATCTCATCCTGCCCTCGGGCACGGCGAAGATCGGCGCGGCCGAATATTCGGTGCTGATGAACGCGAGCCCCAGCACCATAGCAGGGCTGAACGACATCCCCGTGAAAACCACGGCGGCGGGCACGATTTATATTCGCGACGTCGCGCACGTGCGCGACGGCTTCGTGCCGCAGACCAACATCGTGCGCGTGAACGGCCAGCGCGCGTCGCTGCTCACCATCAACAAGAGCGGCAACACATCCACGCTCGAGATCGTCGACCGCATCAAGGCGATGATGCCGGTGCTGCACAATCTCGTGCCGCCCTCGTTCAACATCGACCCGGTCGCCGACCAGTCGCTGTTCGTGCGCGCCGCCGTGCAGGGCGTGCTGCGCGAGGCGCTCATCGCCGCCGCGCTCACCGCGCTCATGATCCTGCTGTTTCTCGGCAACTGGCGCGCGACGCTCATCATCGCCATTTCCATTCCGCTCTCGATGATCACTTCGATCATCGCGCTCGCGGCGCTCGGCGAGACCATCAACATCATGACGCTCGGCGGCCTCGCGCTCGCCGTCGGCATACTTGTTGACGACGCAACGGTCGCCATCGAGAACATCAGCCAGCAGCTCGAACAGGGCAAGACACTCGAACAGGCGATTCTCGACGGCGCGCACCAGATCGCGGTGCCCACGCTCGTCTCCACGCTCTCGATCTGCATCGTGTTCGTGCCGATGTTCCTGCTCACGGGCGTCGCGCATTATCTGTTCATCCCGCTCGCCGAAGCCGTGGTGTTCGCGATGCTGGCGTCGTACTTCTTCTCGCGCACGCTCGTGCCCACGCTCGCGAAGTATCTGCTGCGCTACCACCACAAGCCCGCCGACCTCCATCACATGCACGCGGGCACGCGCAATCCGTTCATGCGCATCCACCTCGCGTTCGAACGCGGTTTCGAGCACACGCGCGTGCGCTATCGCGCGTTTCTCGCGGCGCGCGTCGCGCATCCCGTGTGGTTCGTTACGGCGTTTCTCGCCTGCTGCGGCGTCTCGATGCTGTTGCTGCCTTTCCTCGGCCGCGACTTCTTTCCGCAAGTGGATGCGGGCACGATCGCGCTGCATCTGCGTGCCAAGACCGGCACGCGCGTGGAAGAAACCGCCGTCATCACCGACCGCATCGACAAACGTATCCGCCAGCTGATTCCCGCGCGCGAGCTGCATTCGATCATCGACAACATCGGCCTGCCGGTCTCGGGCATCAATCTCTCGTACAGCAACACCGGCACGATCGGCACCTCGGACGCCGACGTGCTGATCTCGCTCGCCGAAGACCACCACCCGACCGCGGACTACGTGCGCCTGTTGCGGCGCACGCTCAACGACGAATTCCCGGGCGTCCAGTTCGCCTTCCTGCCCGCCGACATCGTGAGCCAGACGCTGAACTTCGGCATGCCCGCGCCGATCGACGTGCAGATCATGGGCCGCGATGTGGACGCCAACCGCGCGTACGCCGCGCGCCTGCTCGCGAAGCTGCGCGGCGTGCCGGGTCTCGCCGACGCGCGCATCCAGCAGCCCGCCGACCTGCCGCGCATCTTCATCGACGTGGACCGCACGCGCGCGCAACAAGCGGGGTTCACGCAGAAAGACGTGGCGAGCGACCTGCTCATCACGCTCTCGGGCAGCCAGCAGACCACGCCCACGTTCTGGCTCAATCCCATGAACGGCGTGAGCTACAACGTCATCACCGAAGCGCCGCAATACACGATCGATTCGCTGCAGTCGCTCGCGAACATTCCGCTCACCGCGAACGGGCGCAGCAACATTCTCGGCTCGCTCGCGAGCATGCGGCGCGTGTCCGGCGACGCGGTCGTCACGCACTACAACGCGCAGACCACGATCGACATTTACGCGAGCGCGGATGGCCGCGATCTGGGCGCGGTCTCCGACGACGTCCAGAAAATCATCGCCGAGTCGCATGCCGATTTGCCCAAGAGCTCGACGGTCACCCTGCGCGGCCAGGTCGACACGATGAACAATTCGTTCTCCGGACTATTGGGCGGACTCGTGTTCGCCATCGTGCTCGTCTACCTGCTGATCGTCGTGAACTTCCAGTCGTGGCTCGATCCGCTCATCATCATTTCAGCGCTGCCCGGTGCGCTCGCGGGTATCGTCTGGATACTGTTCCTCACGCACACCACGGTCTCCATTCCCGCGCTCACGGGCGCCATCATGTGCATCGGCATCGCCACGGCGAACTCGATTCTCGTGATCAGCTTCGCGCGCGAGCAGTTGCGCGAGCACGGCGACGCCGCTCGCGCCGCCATCGAGGCGGGCTTCACGCGCTTTCGCCCGGTGCTGATGACGGCGCTCGCCATGGTGATCGGCATGGTGCCGATGGCCATCGGTCTCGGCGAAGGCGGCGAGCAGAACGCGCCACTCGGGCGCGCCGTGATCGGCGGGCTCGCGGTGGGCACGCTCGCGACGCTCATCTTCGTGCCCGTGGTGTTCTCGCTCGTGTACCGCAAGCTCGGCGAGCACCGCCAGCGCGCCATCGAAAACGTAGTGCCCAAATCATGACGACGATTCTCTTTTCTCCTTCGACGCGGAGCCGCCATGCAGCCGGGCCACGCTGACACGCCGCCGCAAGATCCACGCGATCCACGCGGCCCGCGCCGTGCGCGCCGCTGGCCGCTCGTGCTCGCGGCGCTCGTGGTGATCGCATTGGCCGCGCAGGGCATCTGGTCGCGTTTCAACGCGCACGCGGCGCTCGAGCGCGAAGCGCAGCGCGCGAGCACGCTGAGCGTGCAGGTGGTCACGCCGCAACGCTCCGCGCACGCGCTCGATCTCGTGCTGCCAGGCAACGTGCAGGCGTTTCTCGACACGCCCATCTACGCGCGCACCAATGGCTATCTGCGCAAGTGGTATGCGGATATCGGCGCGCATGTGAAGGCCGGCCAGTTGCTCGCCGAAATCGACGCGCCCGAAGTCGACGACCAGTTGCGCGCCGCGCGCGCCGATCTCGCGAATGCCGAGGCGAACTACGCGCTCGCGAAAACGACCGCCGATCGCTGGGCGCAAATGCTCCAGACCCGTTCGGTGGCGAAGCAGGACGCAGACGAAAAGCAAGCCGACATGCTCGCGAAAAAAGCGACGCTCGACGCGGCGCGCTACAACGTCTCGCGGCTCTCGCAGCTGCAGTCGTACGAGAAGGTGAACGCGCCGTTCGACGGCATCGTCACGGCGCGCAACACCGATGTGGGCGCGCTGATCGACGCGGGCAGCTCGGGCGGAACGCAAAAGGAGCTGTTCCATGTCGCGCAGGCCGACCGTCTGCGCGTCTACGCGAACGTGCCGCAGGCCTACGCGCAACAGATCCGGCCGGGCGAACACGCGTACCTCACGCTCAACGAGACGCAGGGCAAGCGCTACCCGGGCGTGGTCGCGCGCACGGCGGGCGCGGTCGATCCGCAGCAGCGCACGCTGCTTGTGGAAGTGGATGTCGACAATCCTGACGGCGAGCTGCTGCCCGGCGCCTATGCGCAGGTGCATTTCGCGCTCGATGGCAGCGCCACGCCGCTCACGCTGCCGGGCAACGCATTCCTGTTCCGGCCCGATGGCGTGAAGGTCGCGACGGTGGCCGAGAACGGGCGCGTGAAGCTCGTCAATGTCACGCTCGGCACCGACTTCGGCACGCGTGTGGCAGTGGCCGCCGGGCTCACCGGGAACGAGCGCGTGATCGTGAACCCGCAGGATTCGATCGTCGATGGGACGCCGGTGCGCATCGTCGGGAAGGCGGCGTCGTGAGATCGATCGGCTTGAAAGCGGCTGTGCGGCACGCTATCGGCACTCCAGCCCCGAACGCTTTCGCGCGGCGCGGCCCGCTGCGCCGCGCGATGCTCTGCGTTGCGCTGAGCGCCGCGCTCGCGGGCTGCAAAGTCGGCCCCGACTACGTGCGCCCGCAGATCGGCGTCGCCGCGACCTACAAGGAGCTCGAAGGCACCGGCTGGACGAACGCGCAACCGGCCGACACCGCGCCGCGCGGCGCGTGGTGGTCGATCTACGGCGACCCGCAACTGGATGCGCTCGAAGCGCAGGTCGAGCAGGCAAACCAGAACGTGCAGGCCGCGCAGGCGCACTTTCGCGCCGCGCGCGCGAACGTCGCCCAGCAGCGCTCGACCTTTTTCCCGACCGTCACTGCGGGCGTGGGCTATTCGCGCACGCGGACCTCGCAGAACATCGAGTTCAAGTCGACGGCGGGTCAAACGATCAACGACTACCTCGTCGGCCTCGACGCCACCTGGGAGCCCGATGTCTGGGGCCGCGTCGCGCGCGGCGTCGAAAGCGCGCAGGCCAACGCCCAGGCGAGCGCCGCCGACATGCAGGCGGTGCTGCTCTCGATGCAGGCCGAACTGGCGACCGACTACTTCGAGCTGCGCGGCCTGGACCGCGAGCGTCAGTTGCTCGAAGACACGATCGGCGCCTACCGCGAATCCCTCGCGCTCACGCAGCACCGCTACGACGGCGGCATCGCCACCGACGCCGACGTGGGCCAGGCGCAGACGCAATTGCAGACCACCGAGGCGCAGGCGATCGATCTGGGCGTGCAGCGCGCGCAGCTCGAACACGCGATTGCGATCCTCACGGGGCAATCGCCGTCCACCTTCGCGCTGCCCGTGCTGCCCGGCGCGCCGCTCACGGCGCAGGCGCTGGTCGCACCGCCCGGCGTGCCGTCGACGCTGCTGGAGCGCCGCCCCGACATCGCCGCCGCCGAGCGCCGCGTGGCCGCCGCGAATGCCCAAGTGGGCGTGGCCACGGCGGCGTTCTTCCCAAGCCTCATGCTCGCGGTCACGGGCGGCCTGGAGGCGACCAACTTCAGCCAGTGGCTGGTCGCGCCCGCGCGCTTCTGGTCGCTCGGCCCGACGCTCGCCGGCACGCTGCTCGACTTCGGCGGCCGTGCCGCGGTGCGCGACGCGGCGCGCGCGCAATACGACGAGAACGTCGCGCAATATCGTGAGACCGTGCTCGACGCGTTCGGCCAGGTCGAGGACAACCTCGCGGCCTTGCGCGTGCTCGAACAGGAGGCCGTCGCGCAGGACCGCGCGGTGGACGCCGCGAAGCGCACGCTCGCGATCATCGAGAACCGCTACAAGAGCGGCGCGATCACCTATCTCGACGTGGTGGCCGCACAAACCACGGCGCTCACCAACGAACGCCAGGCCGTGAGCATCGCGCGCCGGCGCCTCGCGGCGAGCGTCGCGCTCGTGAAGGCGCTGGGCGGCGGCTGGAGCACAGCGGCGCTGCCCACCAACGACGCACTCGTGCATCCGCACGAGTCCGCGAGCGGCGGCACACCGCCATAAAGCGGCGCGGCGGCGGGCCTGCAATTGGGCCTGCAATCGGGCAAGGCAGGGATCGTGCGGAAGGCGTATCGTTGCGCCTTTGCCCGCTTTTGCCAATTTGCACGAGGAGTTCGAGTCGTGACTGCATCACCGGGCGCCGGGCGCAACACCGCCGCGCCCAGCGCCGCATCATCCGCCATACCCTATATCGAGCGCGGCACGCCCGCTTTCTGGCGCGCTAGCCTCGCGCTGCTGTTCGCGGGCTATGCCACGTTTTCGCTGCTCTATTGCGTGCAGCCGCTGCTGCCCGCGTTCTCGCAGGCGTTCGGCGTGAGCCCGGCGCAAAGCAGCCTCGCGCTCTCGTTCACCACAGCCGCGCTCGCCTGCGCGATCTTCGTGGCGGGCTTCGTCTCCGAAGGCTGGAGCCGGCGCGGCATGATGACCGCCTCGCTCACGCTCTCCTCGCTGCTCACGCTCGCCGTCGCGTTCATGCCCCACTGGCACACGCTGCTCGTGCTGCGCACGCTCGAAGGCATCGCGCTCGGCGGCGTGCCCGCGGTCGCCATGGCCTGGCTCGCGGAAGAGATGCACCCCGACGGCCTCGGCCTCTCGATGGGCCTCTACGTGGGCGGCACAGCCATCGGCGGCATGGCGGGGCGTGTGATCACCGGCATCTGCACCGACCTGTTCGGCTGGCGCGTGGCCGTGGCCGTGATCGGCGTGCTCGGGCTCGCCTCGATGTTCGCGTTTCGCGCGCTGCTGCCGCCCTCGCGCCATTTCGCGCCGAGAAGCGGCCTCGGCTTCGCCCATCACCGTGCGGCGCTCATGCGCCATTTCGCGCGGCCGGGCCTGCCCGTGCTGTTCGCACTCGGCTTCGTGCTGATGGGCAGCTTCGTCACGCTCTACAACTACATCGGCTACCGGCTGATCGCACCGCCCTACAACATGAGCCAGGCCGCCATCGGCGCAATCTTCGTCGTCTATCTGACCGGTGTGGTGGCCTCGCCGTGGTCGGGCCGCATGGCCGACAAGTTCGGCCGCTCGCCCGTGCTGATCGCCGCAATCGTGCTGATGCTCGCGGGCGTCGTGCTCACGATGTTCACGTCGCTCGGCATGATCGTGGCGGGCATCTGCTGCCTCACCATCGGCTTCTTCGCGGGGCATGCGGTGGCCAGCGGCTGGGTCGGCCGCCTCGCGCGAGAGGCGAAGGGCCAGGCCGCGGCGCTCTACTTGCTCGCGTACTACCTCGGCTCGAGCATCATGGGGTCGATCGGCGGGCACTTCTGGGCCAGCCTGGGCTGGGGCGGCGTGGCGGGGCTCGTCGCAGCGCTGCTCGTGGCCGGACTGGCCGGGGCACGGAGGCTGCGCGCCCGGGAGCGTGCCGGCGCGGCCTGAGACTGGAGCCTGGCCGCGCATCTGGGTCTCTGCGCCATCAAACGAAAGCTGAACGTAATACTTCCGGGCCACCCATGTTCTGCGCGCCGCATCGCGCACACTACCGCAAAGCGCCGCCAGACGGGGCTGCGAGACGCAATGCATGCGCCGTGGCCACGCACGGGTTCCGCCTTCTTCGCTAGCCTCTCCTATACTCGATTGAGGCCCGCACAATGGCCGAGATGACCCACTTGCATGGGACAGGAGACGAGCATGGAAGGTTATTTCACGATCGGCGACTTCTTGATGATCATCCCGATGGCCCTCGCCGGTGCGCTCTTCCTCGGCGCGGTGCCCTGCGCAACCGAATTCAAGCACAACACACTGCGGGTAATCGGCGCGCTGATCGGTGCGATGTGCGCCGTTGTGCTGGTCGAAACGCTGCCCGCTCTGATGTAGCGCCACGACGCTGCGCCGCCACTCGCTATTCGCTATCCGTCTGCGTTCGCTGCCGGCCGCGCGTCTTTGCGACTGCCGTCAGCGCGCCCCGACACCCTGTTGCAATCCCCTGAACTGCCGCAGCGCCGCATGCCAATACGGTATGCGCGCGTGCATTGACGCGGCCTCTTCGGCGCGCCCGAGTGCGGGCAGCGCCACCCACGGCAGCGTCGGATGCAGATGATGCTGGCGATGCAGATGATGATTCATGAGCAGCACCCCCACCCCGCGCGGCACGCGAAAATCGCGCGCGCGGCCGGGCTCGTCGAGAGAAACGCCGTAATGCGGCAGGTTGTCGGCGAGCGAGAGCCATAGCCCGCGCAGATACATCGTCACCAGCAGCACCGGCCACGCTTTCCCATAGAGCGCGAAGGCGAGCCCATAAAGCGCGAGCGAGCCAAGCCCGTCACGACGCGCGCGGCGACGCCTCACAGGATCGGCAGCATGGTTGCCGAAGAGCCGCTGCACGATCTCCCCCTCGGCGCCGTGCGCGCCCACGCCGCGCGCAACCAGCGCCTGCGCCATGCGCGCCGGCACGAATGCGAGCAATGGCGTGCACAACTCGGCCACGTAAAGCCCGCCCAGCAACCTCGCGTACCATGCAACGCGGCGCAGCCAGCGCGGGCCGCGCGCATCGTCGACGTCGGGGCGATCGAACGCCTCGCGCGTGAAGCGGTGATGCATCAGGTGTCCGAAACGTACCGCGTCGAACGGAATCGCAAGGCCGATCGCAAGCACGCGTGCAACGGCTTCATTGGCGCGCCGCGAGGGGAGCAACTGCCCATGGATGCCCTCGTGAATCAAACCCCAGTGGATCGGCGTGGCGAGCACCACGAGCAGGACCGGCACGAGCGACAGCCAACGCGCGAGCGACGCTCCACCCGCTGCGCGCAGAAGCAGCGGCAACCCGATTAGCTGATACCCGAGCGCCAACCCGGCAACGGCAATGAGTGCGGCATTCGCTCCCACATGGGGCGTGCGCCGCAACGACTGCGCATCGAACCGCGCTGCGAATGGCGCTTCGGCATCGGCAGATACGGGACGAACGACGCTCGCGGACTCCATCGGCACTCCTTGGGGCCAAGACTGCCGCGACGTTAGCAGCGCCGCATGACAGGCCGAAGACGTCTCGAACGAGCGCTCACGCAACCCATCGACGAAAAAAAAACCGCCTCGCATGAAGCGAAGCGGTTCTTCAAAACGCTGCCGCTCCAAGAGCGGTCACGCGCCTTCAGATGTGCTGATCCGTCGACGGCCTCTCCCACAGATTCACGCCGCCCTCGGTCGCGTGACGATCGATCTCCGCAAGTTCTTCCGGCGAGAATTCGAGGTTCTTCAGCGCCGCAACGTTCTCGCGCACCTGCTCCGCACGGCTCGCGCCGATCAGCGCCGAGCTCACGCGGCCGCCGCGCAGCGTCCACGCGATCGCCATCTGCGCGAGGCTCTGGCCGCGGCGCTGCGCGAGTTCGTTGAGCTTGCGCACGTGATCGATGTTCTGCGCGCTCAAGTGCTCGCTCTTGAGCGAGCCGCCACCCGGCCGGTTCACTCGCGCATCTTCAGGCACGCCGTTCAGGTACTTGTTCGTGAGCAGACCCTGCGCGAGCGGCGTGAACGCAATGCTGCCCGTGCCGAGGCTCTCGAGCGTATCGAGCAGTTCGTGCTCGATCCAGCGGTTGAGCATGTTGTACGACGGCTGATGGATCAGCAGCGGCACCTTGTATTCGGCCAGCAGCTTCGCCATCTCGCGCGTCTTCGCGGCCGAGTACGACGAGATGCCCACGTAGAGCGCCTTGCCCTGCTGCACCGCCGTGGCGAGTGCGCCGGCCGTTTCCTCCAAAGGCGTCTCCACGTCGAAGCGGTGCGAATAGAAGATGTCGACGTAATCGAGGCCCATGCGCTTGAGGCTCTGGTCGAGGCTCGCGAGCACGTACTTGCGCGAGCCGCCGCCCTGGCCATAGGGGCCCGGCCACATATCCCAGCCGGCCTTCGACGAGATCAGCAGCTCGTCGCGATACGGGCGGAAATCGTCCCTGAAAATGCGGCCGAAATTGGTTTCGGCGCTGCCGTAGGGCGGGCCGTAATTGTTCGCGAGATCGAAGTGCGTGATGCCGAGATCGAAGGCCGTGCGCAGGATTTCGCGCTGCGTCGCAATCGGCGTGGTGTCGCCGAAGTTGTGCCACAGCCCGAGCGACAACGCCGGCAGCTTGAGTCCCGATTTGCCGCAAAAGCGGTATTGCATCTCCGAATAGCGTTCTGCAGCGGCTTCGTAGGCCATGGTTCGAATCCTCGACGAAATCAGGGAATGACAGGGTTCGGCAGTGAGTCCGGCAGGTGCGCGGGCTGTCATGGTAGCCAATCCGCACGCAGGCTGCAGATGCCCACCATGTGGGACTCGCGGATGGACGGCGCGGCGACGCTCGCCTACACTGCGGCGTTCGTCATACCCCGGGAGGTCTTCATGGTCAAAGCGATTTCATTCGCGCTGATCGCTTGCGGCGTCGTGCTGCTCTACTTTGGCGGCCAGTCGTTTCACTCGTTATCGAACGACGTCTCGCGCCTCGTCACCGGCGCGCCCACCGACCGCACGATGGTCCTGATCGCGGCCGGCGTGGCCGCGACCATCGCCGGGATCACCGGCCTCGCGGTTTCCGGACGCCGGCGCTAAGCGCGCGACAGCCCCGCACGCCTCGTGCTCACACCAGCTTCACCTCGGGCAGCGAGGCCGAGCGCGTGCCCGGCAGCGGCACATTGCTCGCGCCGTGGTAAGTGAACACGAGCGAGAACTTCACGTCGCTGCTCAGGTTCTGGCCCGCCGAGTGCAGCGTGTTGCAGTGGAAGAACACGACGTCGCCCGCCTTGAGCTTGGGCGACGTCGCGCGATCGATCCATGCCTGGTTCTCGGGCAAGTCGGCGCGGAAGAATTTCGAGGCGTCAAAGCGCTCCGAGGTGAACGGCTCCGTGTGCGAGCCGGGGACGAACCACAGCCCGCCGTTCTCGACCGTCTCGCTCCCGAGCGCGAGCCACACCGACACCAGATCGTCGCGCTCGAACGACCAGTAGCGCGAATCGCGATGCCAGCCCGTGAGGCTGCCGTACATAGGGTGCTTGGTCATCATGCAGTTGTGATGGGCGCGCGAGAGCACCGGCTCTTCGCCGAAATACAGCTCCATCCAGCCCGTGATCTCGGGCGAGGTCGCCCACTCGCGAAAACGCGCATGGCGCGCGTGCGCGTCAAGCAGGCGGCGCACTGTGTGGCCGCCGGGCGAGTCTTTCGACTCGGGCGCGCCGGGATAACGCAAATCGGCTTCGAATTCGAGCGGCGCGGCGGCCGCGTGCAATTGCTCCTGCGCCACGTGCTTGAGTTCGTCGCACCGCTCTGGCGAGACGAGCCCCGACACGACCACGAAACCGCGCTCGCGCAGCGCCTGCACCTGTTCCTTTTTGGATTGGACTGACATGGGACTTCCGTTGTTCGAGGCCTGCGAGGACCGCATCCATGAGAGGCTGCGGCAACGGCGGCGCTTGCTCATTCTGGTTCAACTTGTTCTGAGTTCGCGCGCGCCAATCGCTCGATTGTAAAACGTGCGCGTGCACGCGGAAGGGGTGTCCGCGCACAACCGTGATGCAAATGCACCGCGATGGCAACTCAACGACGACGACCTGACTCAAGCTTGAGCCAGGCGCGGGTATTAACCGACTTTCGGGCGTCACGATTCACGTGTAGTCTGCGCGCATGCAGTTTCCTCACCCAGAACATCGATCGCGGGCCGCAGCCGAAGCCCTGTCCACCAAGACCGCGCGATACCCGAACATGCGCCAGCAATGCGCGAAGCGTGAGCCCACAGTCCGCGCCGACGCGCTGCGTTCTGGTTCGCGCACTCCGTACGATCCATCCCGTGATTCCCGTTACCGTGACCATCGTGAAGATGGGCACGATTGCTGCTCGAATCGATGTGCCGCGCGAAGCCTCGCGCAAGGCGCACACTGAACCTGACACCACACACGCCATGCATACCCTTTTCAGCACCCGCCGCATGACCCATGCCGCCCTGAAAGCGGCACGCCCCGCCCGCCGTCACGTCGTGCGCGCCCTGCGCCATCACGCGGCGCGCACGCGCGCCCTCGCGCAGCACGTGCGCGACGCCCGCGCCGTGGACGGCATGCGCGCCTGGTTCCATTCGTTCTTCTCGGTGCTGCGCCTGCGCGCGGGCGCCCGCCACTTCTCGCTGCGCACACTGCTGTACCGTCCCAATGCGACGCTGCGCGCGCTCGCTGCGCCCGCCACCGTGCACACGGCGCGCAACGTCCGCCGCCCGCGCCGCATGGGCGCCAGCAGCACGGGCTGGTTCGGCTTCGCCATGCGCTGACAAAACCCCGCGCCAGATACAAAAAACCCCGCCGGGGCATACGCTCTGGCGGGGTTTTTCTTCATACGAGGCCAACGCAAGGCCGGCGAGTGCGCCAGCCTTCGTGTGGCGTGCTTACGCGAGCGCGCCGACCGGTTCCGTGCCGGCGGCTTCGGCCAGTACGAGCGCCTTGTCCGTGGCTTCCCACGAGAATTCCGGCTCTTCGCGGCCGAAGTGACCATATGCCGCGGTCTTTTCGTAGACCGGACGCAGCAGGTCGAGCATCTGGATGATGCCCTTCGGGCGCAGATCGAAGTGCTCGCGCACGAGCTTCGTAATGGTGGCGTCCGATACCTTGCCCGTGCCGAACGTGTTGACCATGACCGAGGTGGGCTCGGCCACGCCGATCGCGTACGAGACCTGGATCAGGCAGCGCGAAGCGAGACCGGCGGCCACGATGTTCTTGGCCACGTAGCGGCCCGCATAAGCAGCCGAACGGTCGACCTTCGACGGATCCTTGCCCGAGAACGCACCGCCGCCGTGCGGGGCCGCGCCGCCGTACGTATCGACGATGATCTTGCGGCCCGTGAGACCGCAATCGCCCTGCGGACCACCGATCACGAAGCGGCCGGTCGGGTTCACGAGGAACTTGATATCGCCCTTGATAAGCTCGCGCGGCAGAACCGGCTTGATAATCTCTTCGATCACGGCTTCGCGCAGCGTGGCGAGGTCGGTTTCGGGCGAGTGCTGCGTGGAGAGCACAACGGTGTCGATCGCATGCGGCTTGCCGTCCACATAGCGCACGGTGACCTGCGACTTCGCATCCGGGCGCAGCCAGGGCAGGCGGCCGTCGCGGCGCAGGTTCGACTGGCGCTCGACCAGGCGGTGCGAGAGGTGGATCGGCAGCGGCATCAGCTCGGGCGTTTCGTCGCACGCATAGCCGAACATCAGGCCCTGGTCGCCCGCGCCCTGGTCGAGGTTGTTGTCGTGCGCACGGTCCACGCCCTGGGCGATGTCCGGCGACTGCTTGTCGTAGGCGACGAGCACCGCGCAGCCGCGGTAGTCGATGCCGTAATCGGTGTTGTCGTAGCCGATGCGCTTGATCGTGTCGCGCGCCACCTGGATGTAGTCGACGTTGGCCGTGGTGGTGATTTCACCGGCGAGCACGACGAGACCCGTGTTGCACAGCGTTTCCGCTGCAACGCGCGAGTACTTGTCTTGCGTGAGGATGGCGTCGAGGATCGCGTCCGAGATCTGGTCGGCGACCTTGTCCGGATGGCCTTCCGAGACCGATTCGGAAGTGAAGAAATAGTCGTTTGCCACGTGTCAGGCTCCTTTTAGCTGGTGACGGTTATATTCACGTAGCCAACTTCGGGAGCTTTGAAGCGGCGACGCTTTAGCGGATTACCTGCCCGGTTGGCCCATGCACCGCGCGCCCGAACATCTGACGCTACTAATGGCCGCATGGCAAACCGGCTTCGCCCCGCAAGTTGTCTATTAACTCGGCGAAGACCTTATTATAGCGACTTCCCTAATTTGCCGCAGAGCCACACCGCGTGCTAACCAACGCAACGTTCAATTTATTCGCGCGTTCCATGGGGGCCATGCATGCTCGTTAAGCTCGGCTCCCGCTTTGCAGTGGGCTTGCTCAAGCTGTTCGCGATCCTGCCCTATGGTCTCATCGCCCGTTTCGGCGACGGCCTCGGCTGGCTGCTCTACCAGATTCCGAGTGGGCGCAAGCGTGTCGTCCACACCAACCTGCGCCTGTGCTTTCCCGAATGGAGCGACGCAAAACGCGAGGAAATCGCCGGTCTGCACTTTCGCCAGGCCATCCGCAGCTACATCGAGCGCAGCGTGCAGTGGTTCGGCACGGCGCAGAAGCTCGAAAAGCTCATCGAGCTCGACAGCGAAATCGACCTCACCGATCCCAACCTCCCGCCCACGCTGTTTCTTGGGATGCACTTCGTCGGCATCGAAGCCGGCTCGATGTTCCTCAATTACTCGCTGCATCGCCCGTGCGGCTCGCTCTACCAGCCGTTTTCGAACCCCGAATTCGAAGCCGCCGCGAAGGCGGGCCGCAGCCGCTTCGGCGCCGAGATGGAAAGCCGCGCGGACGCCGCGCGCATCGTGCTGCGCTGGCTGCGCGACAAAAAACCCGTGATGCTCGGCGCGGACATGGACTACGGCATGCGCAACTCGACCTTCGTGCCGTTCTTCGGCGTGCCTGCGTGCACGCTGACGGCCGTGGGCCGCCTCGCCAAGGTGGGCCGCGCGCAGGTTGTGCCGTTCATCGGCGAGGTGCTGCCCAATTACAAGGGTTATCGGCTCAAGGTCTTCAAACCTTGGGACAACTACCCCACCGGCGACGACGCACAGGACGCGCGCCGCATGAACGCCTTCCTCGAAGAGCAGATTCCGCGCATTCCCGAGCAGTACTACTGGGTCCACAAGCGCTTCAAGACGCGCCCTCCCGGCGAGCCGAACGTGTATTGACGCCGGCGGCCAGCGCGCGGCATTCGCCCGCACGTCGCTTACAATGGCGGGATGAAACTCAAGTTCACCAAGATGCACGGCGCCGGCAACGACTTCGTCGTGCTCGACGGCTATAGCCAGCCCATCGCGCTCACGCCCGAGCGCGTGCGTGCGCTCGCCAACCGCCACTTCGGCGTGGGTGCCGACCAGTTGCTGCTGGTCGAAAAGCCCACTATCGAAGGCGTCGACTTCCGATATCGCATCTTCAATTGCGATGGCGGCGAGGTCGAGCACTGCGGCAACGGTGCGCGCTGCTTCGTGAAATTCGTGCGCGACCGCAAGCTCACCGAAGCCAACCGCGTGCGCGTGCAAGTGCAGAAAGGCGTGATCACGCTCGTCATGCAGGACAACGGCGAGGTCGTGGTCGACATGGGCAGCCCGGTATTCGAACCGTCGGACGTGCCGTTCAACGCAAACGGCCTCGAAGGCCGCCGCGAAGGCAACGACACGCTCTGGCCGCTCGAAGTGAACGGCCAGACGCGCTGGATCTCGGCGGTGTCGATGGGCAATCCGCACGCGGTGCAGGTGGTCGACGACGCCGAAGCGTTCGCCGTGCTCGCCGACGGCCCCGTGATCGAGGCGCACCCACGCTTTCCGAATAAGGTGAACGCGGGCTTCATGCAGATCGTCTCGCGCCACGAAGTGCGGCTGCGCGTCTACGAGCGCGGCGCAGGCGAAACGCTCGCGTGCGGCACGGGCGCGTGCGCGGCGGTGGCGGCCGGCATTCGCCGCGGCCTGCTCGATTCGCCCGTGAAAGTGCATACGCACGGCGGCGCGCTCACGATCGCCTGGGACGGCGCGCGCGACGAATCCGCCCCATTGACGATGGCGGGCCCGGCCGCAACCGTCTTCGAAGGCGAGATCGAACTCGCCGACGCGCTGTCGAACTGACCGTTTGCTCTTCGTCGCAGATTCGTTGCCGGGGTTGCCGCTAGCGCTGTAATTCCGGCGCTAGCGGCAACCCCGGCAACACCCGAGTCACACAGGCGCGCCCACCGCGCGCCGCCTCTTCATCGAACGCGCTACCAACATGAACGATCGCGAAGTCGCCGACTACCTGCTCGCCAATCCCGATTTCTTCGTTGAGCACGCCGAACTGCTGGCAACCATCAAGCTCGGCAATCCTCACGGCAAGGCGGCCGTGTCCCTGCAAGAGCGCCAGATGGAGATGCTGCGCGAGAAGAACAAGCATCTGGAGCTGCGCCTTTCCGAATTGCTGCGCTACGGCCACGAAAACGACACCATCGCCGGAAAACTGGTGCATTGGGCGGGCCACGTGCTCGCCGAGCGCGACCCGCATGCGTTGCCGCGCCTGATCGCGGAGCAGTTGCGTCAAGAATTCGACGTGCCGCAAGCGGCGCTGCGCCTGTGGGATGTGGCCGACGCCTATGCACAAGCGAGCTTCGCGAAGCATACGAGCGAAGAAGTCCGCCTCTTCGCCAGCAGCCTCGAAGTGCCGTACTGCGGCGCGAACACGGGCTTCGAAGCAGCGCAATGGCTCGATGGCGGCGAAGGTGCGGAAAACGCGCCGCAGTCGGTGGCGATCATCGCGCTGCGCCGGCGCATGTCCACAGAAGAGCGCGATCCGAGCGGTGAAGCGTTCGGCCTGTTCGTGCTGGGCTCGCCCGATCCGCGCCGCTTCCACGACGGCATGGCCACCGATTTCCTGCGCAAGGTCGGCACGCTCGCGAGCGCCGGGCTCACGCGGCTGCTGCCGCATTGACGCCGTCAATCCCGCGCACCGCACCCACACTCAAGCCGCAGCCGTGAATCCAACCGCCCCGATCGCCGACTATCTCGATGAACTCGAGCACGTGCGCCGGCTTTCGGCGCACACGCTGCGCGGCTATGCGCACGAGCTCGACGAGCTCAAGAAGCTCGCGAACGGCCGGCCGCTCGAACATGTCACGTCTGTCGACGTGCGCGGCGCCGCCGTGCGCGCCCATGCGAGCGGCCTCTCGGCGCGCTCGATCGCACACCGGCTCTCGGTCTGGCGCGCGTTTTACCGCTGGCTCGCGGGCCGCATCGAGCTCGACGCAAATCCGGTGGCGGCGGTGCGCGCGCCCAAGCGCGAGAAGACGCTGCCAAAGGCGCTCTCCGTCGACGACACCATGAAGCTCATGGATGCGCCCAGCGCCAGCGCGGCCGCCCAGACCTGCGAAAGCGCCGCCGGCAGCGTAGAGGCGTTGCGCGATCACGCCATGCTCGAACTGTTCTACTCGTCGGGGCTGCGCCTCGCTGAACTCGTGGGGCTCGACGCGCGCTACGTGAAACGCGACGGCTACGAATCGGCGGGCTGGTTCAAGCGCGACGCCGCCGAAGTAGAAGTGCACGGCAAGGGCGGCCGGCATCGCATCGTGCCCGTCGGCAAAAAGGCGCTGGAAGCGCTCGACGCCTGGCTCGCCGTGCGCGGAAGCTGGGTCAAGCACGACGACGCTCCGCTGTTCCTCTCCGTGCGCGGCAACCGCATGGCGCCGGGCATCGTGCGCGAACGCGTGAAGCGCGCCGCGCTCGCCGCCGGCATTCCCGCGAACGTCCATCCTCACGTGCTGCGGCACTCGTTCGCGACGCACCTGCTGCAGTCGAGCGGCGATTTGCGCGCCGTGCAGGAGCTGCTCGGCCACGCGAGCATCTCGGCCACTCAGGTCTATACGTCGCTCGATTTCCAGCATCTCGCGAAGGTTTACGACACCGCACATCCGCGCGCCAAGAAGCGCGACTGAGCGCGAGCCGTACCTCGCCCTGGCGGGTCATCGCGCCATTGCACATCACCGGGCCTCGCCCTTGTATCGAATCCATCATGAATATCGTCACTCTCAAGCCGTCGAAAGAAAAATCCCTGCTGCGCCGCCATCCGTGGGTCTACGCCAACGCCATCGAGCGCGTCGAGGGCAAGCCCGCACCCGGCGCGACCGTGATCGTGCGCGCGCATGACGGCCGCTTTCTCGCGCGCGCCGCCTATAGCCCGCATTCGCAGATCCGCGCGCGCGTCTGGAGCTTCGACGAGAACGAACCCATCGACCACGCGTTCTTCAAGCGCCGCGTGCAGCGCGCCGTCGCGCATCGGCAGGCGATGGTGAACGGCACGGGCGCGGTGCGGCTGATCTTCGGCGAGGCGGACGGCCTGCCTGGCGTGATCGTCGATTACTACAAGGAAGACGTCGCAGGCGAGAACGCGCGCGGCCAGCTCGTCTGCCAATTCATGGCAGCGGGCGTCGAAGCATGGAAGGAAGCGATCGTCGCGGCGCTCACGGCGGCCACGGGCTGCCCGAACGTGTACGAGCGCTCGGATGTCTCGATCCGCGAAAAGGAAGGGCTCGAGCAGATCACGGGCCTGCTGGCCGGCGACGAGCCGCCCGAAACCATCGTGGCCAACGAGAACGGCGTGCGCTATCACGTGGACGTGCGCAACGGCCACAAGACCGGCTTCTACGTCGATCAGCGCGATAACCGCGCGCTCGTGCAAACCTTCGCGCAAGACCGCGAGGTGCTCAACTGCTTTTGCTACACCGGCGGCTTCTCGCTCGCGGCGATGAAGGGGGGCGCAAAGCGCGTGGTGTCGATCGATTCGTCGGGCGACGCGCTCGCCACCGCGCAGAAGAACGTTCAGGCGAATGGCTTCGACGCGGACCGCGCGACCTGGCTCGACGCCGACGCCTTCAAGACGCTGCGCCGCCTGCACGAAGAGGGCGAGCGCTTCGACCTCGTGGTGCTCGATCCGCCCAAGTTCGCGGCCTCGCGCGAGCATGTGGACCGCGCCGCGCGCGCCTACAAGGACATCAACCTGACCGGCTTTAAGCTGCTGCGCCCGGGCGGCCTGCTGTTCACGTACTCGTGCTCGGGCGCGATCGATGCGGAGCTGTTCCAGAAGATCGTCGCCGGCGCGGCCGCCGATGCGAAGGTCGATGCGCGCATTCTCAAGCGCCTTGGCGCGGGCGTCGATCATCCGCTGCTCGCGGCCTTCCCGGAAGGCGAGTATCTGAAGGGACTGCTGCTGCAGGTGCTGTAAAGCCCGCGCGGAAAATGAAACAGGGTCCCGGCCGGAAGGCCGTGGACCCTGTGTTTCGCTGTGTTGCATTTACCGGCCTTGCGGCCGGCTCGCACTAGCGAGGCATTACCACTGATAGCCCGCGCCGACCACCACACCGGTGTTGCCGGTCGTGCTGGTGTTCGCCGCCACCTTGCCGACCCACTTGTTGTTGTTGGTCACGTACGAGATGCCCAGCGCGCCGCCCGTCTGTCCGCCATAACGGCCGCCGGCCATCGCAACCATGATCTTGCCCGGCTGCGTCGGCTGCGGCAGACCCGCGACAGCCATCGCCGCCGCCGTGCCGGCGTAGGACCGGCGCAGCACATCATGCACCGAGTCCGATATCGACGAGAGACCCTGGGAGACGCTCTGCGAGACTTGCTGGTCGGTGTAGCTCTTCGCTTCCTGCTTCGCTTCGTCAAGCTGGTTCACGTTCACGGCGTCGGTGCCTTCGGTACCGGCGGCCACGTTCGTCACCTGACGCTCGCTGCCTGCGGCGCCCACCGAGACCGTGTTGGCGCGGTTTGCCACCGAGCCCGCACCCAGCGCGACTGAGTTGTCAGCCGTTGCCGACGAGTTCACGCCAACCGCGACCGAATTCATGCCGCTTGCGCTGGCATTCGCTCCCGCCGCCGTTGCATACACACCGGTCGCGCTTGCAGCTTCCGTGTTCTTGTCGCCATAGGCGGCGAACAGCGGGTTGCGCGCGGCCTCTGCGAGGTTCGTGGCGTTGGCCACGGCTGCGTTCAGGTTGTCGACGGACGAGTTCAAGCCATCGACGGCCGAGTTGAGCTGGCCGACGTTGACCGCATCCATATCGGCGACGCCCGCTGCAACGTTGTGAATCGTCGTGCCGCCGGCCACGTTGTTGCCGAGCGTGAGGTTGCTGTAGTCAGCCGTGCCGTCCGCGTTCTGGTCATACGTCACCGCAACCTTCGCCGAACCGTCCGCCGCGATCAGGCCGGACTTCTTCATCTGCGAAACGTTCACCGCGTCGGTGTCGGCCGTGCCGGCCGCGACGTTGGTGATCTGGCGTTCAGCGCCTGCCGCGCCCACCGAGACCGTGTTCTCGCGATCCGCCACCGAACCTGCGCCCAGCGCCACGGTGTTGTCCGCGCTTGCTGCAGCGTTCGCGCCGAATGCCATCGAGTTGGCCCCGCTCGCCGCAGCGTTCATGCCGAATGCCATTGCGCCGACGCCCGAGGCAACAGCCTTCGAGCCCATCGCGACCGAATCGTCGCCCTCGGCGCTTGCGCCGATGCCGGAGGCGAGCGCATTGCTGCCGCTAGCCGCAGCGTTCGCACCGAATGCCGTCGAACCTGCGCCGGAAGCCGAGGCGTTCGCGCCCATGGCAACCGACTCATCACCTTCGGCGATTGCGCCGTTGCCCGAAGCGATTGCGTTCTCGCCGGCGGCGGCTGCATTCGCACCCAGTGCGATCGAGCCGTTACCCGATGCCGTCGCGAGCGTGCCCAGCGCGATCGAATCGTCGCCGGCTGCCGTAGCGGCGATACCCGATGCGTACGAGCCCTGGCCGCTCGCCACCGCGTTAATGCCGAACGCCGTCGCGCCCGCGCCGCTAGCAATCGCGCCCCAACCTTGGGCGACCGTACCGAAGCCATTCGCTTGCGCGCCGCAGCCCATGGCGATCGAGTTCATGCCGAACGCCTGCGTTGCAGCCACGCCGTTGCCCGTTTCCGTCACGTAGCCAGCGGTCATTGAGCTGAAGCCCTTCATGCCTGCCTGGCCCGCGCCAGCGTTCGTCATGTCGTCATAGCTGGTCGCCGAATTCTGCACGCCGAAGCCGTAGATACCGCCCTTATAGCTGCTGGCCAACCCATCTCCGTACACCTTCTGCGAATCGACATTGGTGAGCAGGTTGCAGTCGCCGTCGCCAACGATTGCGATCGAGTTGGACGATGCATTCGCGCCGATGCCACCCGCGCTACCGCCCATGGACGCCGGGCCGGACTGAACCGACTTCGAACCGTTGTCCGAGATGGCCACGGACGCGTTTGCTACGTCGGACATTGCGCCCGCCGAAGCGAGGAGTGCACCCGCGAGGAGCATGGCGCCCGACTTCGCGCGCGCCGGCTTGCCGCGCGCGGCGGTATGTTCCGATGCGGCAACCCACGTACCCAGCACCTTGTTATAAACGCTGCGATAAATCTTGTTCATAGTGTTCTCAAAATTATTAAATACAAAGCGATGCATCCGGCTTCTCGTTAAATTGAAGCCCGGATATTCGGCCGACTCAAAATCGACCTGCCGATTAACACGAAAGCCGCCGGATAATTCCGGCGTGACAAGTAGTCAGTATGGAACGGAGGAAGAGTTCACTGGTGACGCCCACTGCTACGAATGCGACTCGATGATATTCACGCTAATTAATGCCAGAGAGCATCCCCCTTTTTGGAAATCGCTGTCGATGGATGAATTAAACGTGTTTTGTCGGATCGAATCTTTAGGAGGATTTCTAAACTCAAGGATCTGTTGCAGAGATGTGAATCAATAAGACAATCGATTAAATCGAGATAGTCGCCGATTAATAAGATGGCTCGCGTCGGTAGTCATCGCGCCGCAGCCAGGTTCGGACGGCTGACGCCCGAAGCGCAAGGCCGGCACAAGCGCACGCCGCCCAGATATGTTTCAATACGCCGTTATGTTGTAACGCGCGGCTCCCGCGCCGCATCCCACCCCGATTCCAGGCACTCAAGGCAGATAGCATGATTCCCGTTACCATCCTGACCGGCTTTCTCGGCAGCGGCAAAACCACCTTGCTCAAGCGCGTCCTGAACGAGCAGCACGGCATGAAGATCGCCGTGATCGAGAACGAATTCGGCGAAGAGAACATCGACAACGAAATCCTGGTGCAGGACAGCCAGGAACAGATCATCCAGATGAGCAACGGCTGCATCTGCTGCACGATCCGCGGCGACCTCGCGCGCGTGCTCGGCGATCTCGCCCAGCAAAAGCGCGATGGCAAGCTCGATTTCGACCGCGTGGTGATCGAGACCACCGGCCTCGCGAATCCGGGCCCGGTCGCTCAGACGTTCTTCATGGATAACGAAATCGCCGGCGAATTCCTGCTCGACGCCATCATCACGCTCGTCGACGCCAAGCACGGCAACCATCAACTCGACGAGCACGAGGTCGTGCAGCGCCAGGTCGGTTTCGCCGACCGCCTGTTCGTCACGAAGGCCGATCTCGTCGACGGCAAGGAACTCAACGACCTGCGCCATCGCCTGATGCACATGAACCCGCGCGCGCAAATCCGCGAGGTGAATTTTGGCGAGGCGGACATCAAGGAAGTGTTCGACCTGCGCGGCTTTAACCTGAATGCCAAGCTCGAGATCGATCCCGACTTCCTCGCCGAAGACGATCACGATCATGCGCATCACGACCACGATCATGATCACGCGCATGAGCACGCCGACTGCGACCACGATCACGGCAAGTGCAACCACGAAGGCCACGATCACGGCCACCACCATCATCACGCGCACCACGACGACAAGATCAAGTCGTTCGTGTACCGCAGCGACCGTCCGTTTGATCCGAACCGCCTGGAGGACTTCCTCGGCGGCATCCTGCAGATCTACGGCGAGCGCCTGCTGCGCTACAAGGGCGTGCTCTACATGAAGGGCGTGGACCGCAAGGTGGTGTTCCAGGGCGTGCACCAGCTGATGGGCAGCGACCTCGCCGCGAAGTGGCTGCCGATCGAAAAGAAGAACAGCAAGATGGTGTTCATCGGCATCGAGCTGCCGCAGGACCTCATCACCGACGGCCTCGACGCCTGCCTCGCCTGACGCGCAGCGCGGCTACTTCGCCAGCTTGTCTCGCAACGCCCGGCCCATGGCCGGGCGTTGTCGTTTGGCTTGCACGACGGCGCAAAATCGCCTTTCTCCGCTGCACACGTCAAATAACGTACCCGACCATCGCTTTTTCACGATGGGCGCGTTATATTTTCTGGATATCGAACGTTGACGGTAGCCGCCAACATGGGAATTTCCCGCTTGCGGCGCGAGTTTGCGGTTCGGTTACAATACGGCCCCACTGGAAAGAGAGGCGCCCCGGGATTTCCCTTTTAGCGGATTCCTGCAGGACAAACGCCTCCCCGGCCGCGCATCGCGTCGCAGCGCGCAGCCGGTACGAAATATGCCTCAGGAGCATCTAAAAACGGTTTCCAGAGGAGTTCGGCCCCGCAGCGGCGCTTAGGCGTCACGACAGTTCATCGTCCCGTGCTCGCCAACGCGCATATTGGCGCGGTACTGCGCGCGGTAAAGTGGGAGAAGCCACTGCGGGCAACACAAAAGTGCAGGCAAGATGTGCCAGTTTTGCCTCACTCATTGAAGAAGCAAGCCAGATGACGACGAAACGACTCTTGACCGAAGCCGAAATCCTGAAGATGAGCGACAAGGATTACATGAACGAGGATCAGCTCGCCTTCTTCAAGAACCGGCTCGAACAGCTGCAGGCGGAAATTCTCCGCAATGCGGGCCAGACCACCGAGAATCTGCGCGAAACGGTCATCGTGCCGGATCCGGCCGACCGCGCGACGATCGAAGAAGAGCATGCGCTCGAACTGCGCACGCGCGACCGAGAGCGCAAGCTGCTGAAGAAGGTGCAGCAATCGATCGCGCGCATCGAATCGGGCGACTACGGTTGGTGCGAGGAAACCGGCGAGCCGATCGGCATCCCGCGTCTGCTCGCACGCCCGACCGCCACGCTCTCGCTCGAAGCGCAAGAGCGCCGCGAACTGCGCCAGAAGCTGTTCGGCGATTGATTGGCTGCCGGCGCCGCCGCGCGGCGGGTGCCGGAGTTTTCTGCCTTCCTTGTCGAAGCGCACGGAGTCCCGTGCGCTTTTTTATTTGCGCCTGACCTTGTGCAGGCGTTCGCGCCCGACTTTCTCGCACGCCGCTTGTTTCGCACTGACCTTGCGCTTATCTCGATTTCTGCGCCGCGAGCCCTTGAACTGCCCGCTGCCGCCCTAAACTTCTTCCGACACGCCCGCTCGCGCCCCCCGCGACAAGAGCGGCGCGTACCGAATCCGACAATGCGGCGCGGCTGCAAAGGCCGCGTCGCTCCAGCCTCTGCCTGGCATCAACGGTAAAAAGGAACGCACATGGAGCAATTTCACGGCACGACGATCGTATCCGTGCGGCGCGGCGACAAAGTCGCGCTCGGCGGCGACGGCCAGGTCACTCTCGGCAACATCGTCATGAAGGGTGGTGCGAAGAAGGTCCGGCGCATTTACGGCGGCAAGGTGATGGTGGGCTTCGCGGGCGGCACGGCCGATGCGTTCTCGCTGCTCGACCGCTTCGAAGCCAAGCTCGAAAAGCATCAGGGCAATCTCACACGCGCGGCCGTCGAGCTCGCCAAGGACTGGCGCACCGACCGCATGCTGCGCCGCCTCGAAGCCATGCTGATCGCCGCCGACGCCAGCACCACGCTGGTCATCACCGGCAACGGCGACGTGCTCGACCCCGAAGAAGGCATCTGCGCAATCGGCTCGGGCGGCGCGTATGCGCAGGCCGCGGCTCGCGCGCTGGTCGACAACACTGAACTCTCGCCACGCGAGATCGTCGAAAAATCGCTCCAGATCGCGGGCGACATGTGCATCTACACGAATCACAACCGTGTGATCGAAACCATCGAGTAACCCGACGGACAGACGAGAAGGAATCAGGATGAGCACCATGACCCCCGCCGAGATCGTCTCGGAACTCGACAAGCACATCATCGGCCAGACGAAGGCGAAGAAGTCGGTGGCCGTCGCGCTGCGCAACCGCTGGCGCCGCCAGCAGGTGGCCGACCCGCTGCGCCAGGAAATCACGCCGAAGAACATCCTCATGATCGGGCCGACGGGCGTCGGCAAAACCGAAATCGCGCGGCGCCTCGCCAAGCTCGCCGACGCGCCGTTCATCAAGATCGAAGCGACCAAGTTCACCGAAGTGGGCTACGTGGGCCGCGACGTGGACAGCATCGTGCGCGACCTCATCGAAATCTCGGTGAAGCAGACGCGCGAATCGGAAATGCGCAAGGTGCGCAGCAAGGCCACCGATCAGGCCGAAGACCGCATCCTCGACATCCTGCTGCCGAGCGCGCGCCCGGTGGGCTTCGGCTCTGCTTCGGCCGAGTCGGGCCATAGCGAAGGCGACAACGCCACGCGCCAGACCTTCCGCAAGCGCCTGCGCGAAGGCCAGCTCGACGACAAGGAAATCGAGCTCGACGTCGAGCAGCCGCAAGTGGGCATGGACATCATGGGGCCGCCGGGCATGGAAGACATGACCGAGCAAATCCGCTCGATGTTCGCCAATCTCGGCGGCGGCAAGAAAATGCGCCGCAAGCTCAAGGTGAAGGAAGCGCTCAAGGTCCTCACCGACGAAGAAGCGGCCAAGATGCTCAACGACGAAGAGGTCAAGGCCAAGGCGGTGCAGAACGTCGAGCAGAACGGCATCGTGTTCCTCGACGAAATCGACAAGATCGCCTCGCGCAACAACGAAGGCGGCGGCGGCGAAGTCTCGCGCCAAGGTGTGCAGCGCGATCTGCTGCCGCTCGTGGAAGGCACGACCATCAACACGAAGTACGGGATGGTGAAGACCGATCACATCCTGTTCATCGCGAGCGGTGCGTTCCATCTCTCGAAGCCGAGCGATCTGATTCCCGAACTGCAAGGCCGTTTCCCGATTCGCGTCGAACTCGACTCGCTCTCCGTGAAAGACTTCGAAGCCATTCTGGTCGCCACCGACGCCAGCCTCGTCAAGCAGTATCAGGCGCTGCTCGCCACCGAGGACGTGCAACTCGATTTCGCCGATGACGGCATTCGCCGCCTCGCGGAAATCGCCTACTCGGTGAACGAGAAGACCGAGAATATCGGTGCGCGCCGTCTCTATACGGTCATCGAAAAGTTGCTCGAAGACGTTTCGTTCGCGGCCGGCAATCATGCTGGCCAGAGCGTGGTCATCGACGCGGCCTATGTCGACAAGGCGCTCGGCGAAGTCGCGCAGGACGAGGATCTCTCGCGCTATGTGCTGTAACGCGTCGCGCCGGTAAAACGCGCGAACTCGATTGAAGCCCGCTGCGTGCGGGCGCATAACGAAAGAAGGGGCTCCGCCAGCCAGGCGGAGCCCCTTTTCTTTTGCACGCGGCTTGCGGGCGTTTTTGTGCTTACTGGCGCACCGGCCGTTTCGCGAGCTTGCGCTGGAGCGTGCGCCGATGCATGTTGAGCGCGCGCGCCGTGGCCGAGATATTGCCGCCGTGCTCGGCCAGCACGCGCTGGATGTGTTCCCATTCGAGACGCGCGACCGAAAGCGGCGCGGGATGTTCGATGGCCGCCTCGGCCTGCAACGCGCTGGCGTCGCCTTGCAGCGAGGTGAGGATCATTTCGACGTTCGCGGGCTTGGCGAGATAGTTGTCGGCGCCATCCTTCACCGCCTGCACCGCCGTGGCGATGCTCGCGTAACCCGTGAGCACGAGCATGCGCGCATCGGGCTGCAGGTTGCGCAACGGCGCGATCAGCGAAAGGCCCGAGTCGTTGCCGAGATGCAGGTCGACGGTGATTTGCGAGAACTTCTGCTGATTCGCGAAACGAATCGCTTCTTCGGCATTGTGTGCCTGCTGCACCTGGTAGCCGCGTCGCGTGAGGCCGCGCGTCAGGATGTCGGAAAACACTTCGTCGTCGTCGATCACCAGGAAATTCATATCGCTCATACTACTTCTCCGTGTTATCAGGCGGCGTCGGGCCGGCCTGGCCCTTCGCCTCGTCCAATTTCCGAACTCTGCGCAGCTGCGCCTGCGCTCGCTGTCCCGCTCGATTGCTCCGCCGGGACTGTGCCGCCCGCCCGGGCTTCTGTCTTCGCCGGCACATGCAGCACCGCGCGCGTGCCGCGCCACTTGCGCGGGCGCGCGGCGGTCTGGCCCGTACCCGGCAATTCCCGCGCGCCTGCGTGAGGCTCCGCGGCGTCGGGCGCGGCGTCTTTCCCGGTGGCCGCACCAGCATCGCTGAGATCGATCGAGCCGCCCAGCCGCGCCGCCGACGAAAACGCAAGATACAGCCCCACGCCATGGCCGCCTTGCGTGCTTTCCACGGGCGCCGCGCCAAGCGACGAGCGTAGCGCCACCGGGATGCCCGGCCCGGCATCGCAAACTTCGAAATCGATATAGCCGGCGCGCGCTGCCGGATACGCCCGCAACCTGACGAAGTCGCGGCTCGCGCGCGCGGCGTTGTCGAGCAGGATCGTGAGGATCTGGCCAACCGCGACGGTGTCGTCGAGACACAGTTCGGCAGGCGCATTGCCAAGGAGTTCGAACTTTACGTGCGGATGGCGCAGCCGCCATTGCTCGACAAACGGCCCGAGCCATTCGCTCACGGCCTGGCGGCTGCCTGCCGACGACGCACGACTGCGCAGGCGCGCGAGCGCCGAGGTACACAGCGTGATTTGCTTGTCGAGCAGTTCTAGGTCGGCGCCATACGGCTGGAGGCCTTTATCGGTGCGGGCGATGTCGCGCAACTCCTCGGTGAGCATCGCGATGCTCGAGAGCGGCGTGCCGATCTCGTGCGCAACAGTGGCCGCCTGCACGCCGAGCGCGACCGCGCGCTCATCGCGCAGCAAGCGCTGCTGCGCGTCGGCGAGCGCGGCTTCGCGCTGGCGCAGCGCGCGCGACATGCGCGCGACGAACCACACGATGAGCGCCACGCTCACCATGAAGTTCACCCACATGCCCCCGCGGTAGTAATCGAAGAGATTCGCGGGATTGTCGAGATTGAGCGGAACGTTGTCGAAACCGAGCAGTACGTAGCAAGCCACGGCGAAGCTCGCGAGCCACGCGGTGAGATACCACGGCAGCACAGCTGCCGCGATGGCGAGCGAGGGCAGATAGAGCGAGACGAATGGATTGGTCGTACCGCCCGAGAGGAACAGCAGCGCGGAGAGCGCGCCCAAGTCGACCCAGATCTGGCCAAACAATTCGAGATTGGACTCGGGGCGGTCTTGCGTGACGCGCAGCCAGGTAACGCCGTTGAACGCCACTTCCATGGCGATTACAAACAGCATGGCGGGCAGTGGCAACGTCACGCCGAACATGAATTGCACGAAGGCGATCGTGCAGAGCTGGCCGATGATGGCGAGACTGCGCAGCCAGAACAAATGGCTGAGATTGACGCTAGCACTGACGGTTATGCGATGCATCGTGCCAGTTTACCTGTTCGGACTCGTCTGATTCATTATCTTGAAAAGGTTTGCTTCAATCTAAGTCATCCTCCAGCTACATTCGATGCGACATTTTCCGACAGGGTGACCTGGTTAAATGCAAACTCTTCTTCCTGGCGCGCTTGCACGCGTGCGCGATCTCTTTCTCGATTTCGTCGATGCCGCAACCGTCGATGACACCGAAGCCTCGACCGGTGGCATAACCGAAACGGCCGGCACGGCTGCCCGCGAACTGCTCGCTAAAACGCGCGCCTCGCTGCGCGGCCTCGACGACGATGCCCTGATGCTCATCGCAGCCAGCGCCCGGGAGCCCTCGCAGGCCAGCGAGGCCATCCGCCTGAGCGCCGCGATCGCAAGACTCGAACCGCAGCGTGCCGCCGCATGGTTTGCCGCCGGGCTCGCACTGCAGTTCGCCAACCGCCACGCCGAAGCGATACCCCCTTACCGTCATGCGCTCGCGATCCAGCGAACGTTTCCAAATTTGCGAAACAATCTTGCCGGCGCCCTGGTGCAAGCCAATATCGATATCAATAGCTGCGAAATCTTGGCACTGCTCGAAGAATCCGTCGCGGCGAACCCAAACGACACCAATGCCTGGATCAACCTCAGCCGTGTGCTGCCCACCGACACCGATATCGCGCGCCCGCTCGAAGCGGGCCGTCGCGCACTCGCACTCGCGCCACATAGCGCGCTGGCCACGAACAATTACGCGATGGCGTGCAGGGAAGCCCAGCAATGGGACGAAGCCGAGCAGGCCGCGCGCAACGCTTGCCAGTATGCGCCGAACGACGCATCGATGCGCCTGAACCTGTCGATGATCGAGCTGATGCGCGGCCACTTTGCCCAAGGCTGGCGCGGGCACGAGATGCGCTGGCAAGGGGCGAGCGAGCTGGCCAGCGGCAGGCCGGTCTTCCCCAAACCCGAGTGGCGAGGCGAGCCGCTAGGCGGCCGCACGCTGCTGGTGTGGGGCGAACAAGGCAAGGGCGATCTGCTGCAGTTCTGCCGCTATGTACCGATACTCGCCGAGCGTGTGCGCCGCGAAGGCGGCCGGCTGATCTGGAATTCGTTCCCTGAGATGGGTGCGCTACTCTCGCGCAGCTTGGGCGGACAGTGCGATCTTTACGGCGCGGGCGGCCCGGTCGAGGCGTTACCGCCCTACGACTGCGAAGTGTCGCTGCTGAGCCTGCCGTTAATCTTCGACACACGCGAGGACACGATCCCCGGCCCGACGCGCTACCTCGCGCCGGACCCTGCCGCAGCGGCGCGCTGGCGCGAACGGCTCGCGGAAGAGCGGCGCTTGAAGGTCGGGCTCGCGTGGACGGGCAGCCTCGCACACAAGCGCAATCCGTTCCGGCGCATTGGGCTCGAGCGCTTCGCAGCACAATTCGCAGCGTGCCTCTCTGACGTGGCGTTCTATTCGCTGCAGCCTGGCGCGGCCGCCGAGGTCGAGGCCGCGCGCGCGGCGGGCTTCGAGATCGCGGACTTCAGCACAGAATGGCGCACCTTCGACGACACCGCCGCGTTCGTCGACTCGCTCGATCTCGTGATCTCGGTCTGCACGTCGAGCGCGCATCTGGCGGGCGCGCTGGGTCAGCGCACGTGGGTGCTGCTGGACGTGAATCCGCACTGGGTCTGGGGACTGGAGCGGCGCGACAGCCCCTGGTATCCGCACACGACGCTGTATCGGCAAAAGCGGTTCCGGGAGTGGGAGCCCGTTCTGGACGAGGTGAGCGCCGACCTCGCGAAACTCGCCGGTGAGCATCGGGAAAAGCAGGCGCGATGACGGCGCATTAAACAGCGGGGCAGTTCAACGGCTTTCGTCAGCGCCCCGGGCCGCCGCGCCCGCGGCAACCGCAGCGGCAAGACACTCGGGGCACAGGCAGCGTCCGCGCGGGTCGAGCTGGTTCACCGGCACGGCGGGCAGCGTCTTGCACCAGCAGTCGAAGGGCTCGGTGTGCCTGCCGCAGTCGAAGGCACTGCCGCAACGCGGGCAGCGCGCACTCTTCACGGCGTGGGCGGGGCTTGCGGGGGCGGTCATGGCGGCGCGCTCCTGGCGAGGCCGGATTCAGTGACGGGAAAATGATGCCACAGGGCAGCGCAAGCGCCTGAGGCCCACTCAAGTACGCATTTTAGTGAAAATGGCGCACGATCGCGCAGAATTCGCTTCAATTGTGTACAACGGCATTCCTTGACGCCACCTTGTTGCACGGCGGTCCGCGCCTGTGCCGAAAACCCTGTTGCACCGCGCCAGTCCTGTACAATTCGGCCTGTTTCAGCCGCGCTTTCGCGAGCGCGCCTATTTTCAGCCGTATTTCGCTCCGTTTTCCTGTCCAGTCCCGCCGCCATGTCCGAGCCCATCGACCTCTCGCAGATCGCGCCCACCCTGAAAGCCGAAATCCTGGCCGAAGCGCTGCCTTACATCCGCCAGTATCACGGCAAGACTGTCGTGATCAAGTACGGCGGCAATGCCATGACCGAAGAGCGGCTCAAGCAGGGCTTCGCTCGCGACGTGATTCTGCTCAAGCTCGTGGGCATCAATCCGGTCATCGTGCACGGCGGCGGCCCGCAGATCGACACGGCGCTCAAGAAGATCGGCAAGCAAGGCACCTTCATCCAGGGCATGCGCGTCACCGATGAAGAAACCATGGAAGTCGTCGAGTGGGTGCTCGGCGGCGAGGTGCAGCAAGACATCGTCACGCTCATCAATCACTTTGGCGGCCATGCGGTCGGCCTGACCGGCAAGGACGGCGGCCTGATCCACGCGCGCAAGATGATGATGCCGGACCGCGACAACCCGGGTCAGTACATCGACATCGGCCAGGTGGGCGAAGTCGAGGCGATCAACCCGGCCGTCGTGAAGGCGCTCCAGGATGACGCGTTCATTCCGGTGATCTCGCCGATCGGCTTCGGCGAAGACGGCCTGTCGTACAACATCAACGCCGATCTGGTGGCGGGCAAGCTCGCGGTCGTGCTCAACGCCGAGAAGCTCGTGATGATGACCAACATCCCCGGCGTGATGGACAAGGCGGGCAATCTGCTCACCGACCTTTCGGCGCGCGAGATCGACGCGCTCTTCGAAGACGGCACGATCTCGGGCGGCATGCTGCCGAAGATCTCGTCGGCGCTCGACGCGGCCAAGAGCGGCGTGCGCTCGGTGCACATCATCGACGGCCGCATCGAGCACTCGGTGCTGCTCGAAATCCTGACCGAGCAGCCGTTCGGCACGATGATCCGCTCGCACTAAATCGGCTTCGAGCGACGCACGGACGACTCCGCCGCGGCGCCCTTCTTCCTCCGCGCGGCGTCCGCGCTTCGCCTGCTTTCGCATGATGAACGTCTCACGCCCGCTTCGCCGCCGGCCGTCGCGTGCCGGGCAGCGCACCTCGAGCGCCGTCGATCGCGGCCCGAGCTATGGCGCCCCCGCCGATCGCGGCCCGGGCTACGGCGCCCCCGCCGATCGCGGCCCGAGCTACGGCGCCCCGGTCTGGCTCTTCGACCTCGACAACACGTTGCACTGCGCCTCGCACGCGATCTTCCCGGCCATCAACCGCGGCATGACGCAGTACATCATCGACTCGCTCGGCGTGAGCCGCGACGTCGCGAATCATCTGCGCACGAGCTACACGCACCGTTACGGCGCAGCGCTGCTGGGCCTCACGCGCCATCACACGATCGATCCGCACGACTTCCTGAAAGTCGTACACACCTTCGACGACCTGCACACGATGCTGCGCGCCGAGCGCGGCCTCGCGCGCATGCTCGCGGCGCTGCCCGGGCGCAAGATCGTGCTGACCAACGGCCCCACCGACTACGCGCACGCGGTGCTCGCGGCGCTCGGCATCGAGCGGATCTTCGAGCGTGTCGTGGCGATCGAGCACATGCGCACGCGCGAACGCTGGCGCGCCAAGCCCGACCACGCCATGCTGCGCAAGACGCTGCGCGATGCGCGCGTCGCATTCGCCGATGCGATCCTCGTCGAGGACACACGCGGGCATCTGAAGCGCTACCGCCGCCTCGGCATCCGCACAGTCTGGATCACCGGACATCTGCCCACGCACGTGGCAAGCGGCGGGCGGCCCCACTATGTCGATCATTGCGTTCGTTCGCTAAAATCGCTCGGACGCGGCCTGCGAAGCGGAGCATTGCGCAGCAGGCGAAAATAACCGGCAAGACCAACGGCAAGACTCAAGCGGCCGGGCGCAAGCGCAGCCCGCGGGCCGCACTCAGGGGGCGACCTTCATGCAGCCGACCGAACCGCGTGACACCGCTGTGGCGGCAAGCGCAGCAGCCGAATCTCCAGACACCGCGCCGCGGCGCGGCAGCCGTCCGAAGCCGGGCGAGCGCCGCGTGCACATTCTCCAGACGCTCGCGGCGATGCTCGAAACGCCGCGCGGAGAGAAGATCACCACCGCCGCGCTGGCCGCGCGCCTGAACGTCTCCGAGGCCGCGCTCTATCGCCATTTCGCGAGCAAGGCCCAGATGTTCGAAGGCCTCATCGACTTCATCGAGCAGACGCTGTTCCAGCTCATCAACCAGATCGTTGCGAAGGAGCCGAGCGGCGCGCTGCAGGCGCGCGCGATCGCCTTGATGCTGCTTCAGTTCTCGGCGAAGAACGCCGGCATGACGCGCGTGCTGACCTGCGAAGCGCTCGTGGGCGAGCATGAGCGCCTCGCCGAGCGCGTCAATCAGATGCTCGACCGCATCGAGGCCACGCTGCGCCAGTGCCTGCGCGTAAGCCTTGCTGAGCAGGTGCAAGCCGAAGGCGGCACGGCCGACGGGCGCGTTTCGAAAACCGGTTACGATCCCGCTGTTCGCGCCAATCTCCTCGTCCGCTATGTCATCGGCAGCTGGCACCTTTACGCGCAAAGCGGCTTCAAGCGCTCCCCCAGCGAGCATGCCGACGAGCAGATTCGCGTGATTCTCCAATAGCCAGGCTGAGCCCGCGAGGCGAGGTCTGGTCGACAAGGAAAACACGTATGAACCGACCACTCCCTCCCGCAGCCTTGCCCATTCTTTCCAGCCTCTCCGCCCATTGGGGCTGGCTGCTCGCACGCGGCATCGCCGCCATCCTGTTCGGCGTGCTCGCCTACGCCTGGCCCGGCCTCACCGTGCTCACGCTCGCCCTCGTCTGGGGCGCCTACGCGATCGTCGACGGCGCCTTCGCGCTGATCTATGGCGCGCGCGGCGGCGGCTCGCGGCGCTGGTCGTATGTCTTCGTCGGCGTGATCGGCGTGATCGCGGGGCTCGTGGCGTTCTTCTGGCCCGGCGAGACCGCAATCATTCTCGTGATGATCATCGGCTTCTGGGCGCTCGCGGTGGGCGTCTTCGAGATCGTCTACGCCATCCAGTACCGGCATGCGATCGCGCATCCGTGGGCGGTCGGCCTCTCGGGACTGCTCTCGGTTGCACTGGGCTTTTTCGTCGTCATGCACCCGGGCGCGGGCGCGCTCTCGCTCATCTGGCTGATCGCCAGCTTTGCGATCCTTTACGGCATCTTGATGATCGTCGCGTCGCTCCAATTGCGGCGCTGGCACAACGCCCACTCGCGCGGCGTCTGAGCGCGTAAAGCATGCGCGCGGGCGGGCCGCGGCGACTGCTGTGGTAGCGCCGGTTCGTCCGCGTCATTGCGCCAGACGTTTTCCGTTATACTTTGCGTTCGTTGTGCATCACCCACGCGCCGATTTGCTGACTCGATTGCGGGCGCGTGAACTTCAGGCATCGGCCTGAGGTTCGATATAAATGCGGCTAAAGAGGTCGTCAGCTGCGCCACTCCTTTCGCACTTCGCGCTCGCCGACGCCGTTTAGCCGCCCAAAAACCCAGGCGGAACGAATGGAATCGATCGGCATCGTCACCCCTCAAACACTGCATTTCGACGAGCCCCTGCAACTGCAGAACGGCACGGCGCTAGCCGGGTACGACCTCGTGGTCGAGACCTACGGCACGCTCAACGCCGCGCGCAGCAACGCGGTGCTCGTCTGTCACGCGCTCAACGCGTCGCATCACGTCGCGGGCGTGTACGCGGACAACCCCAAAGACGTCGGCTGGTGGGACAACATGGTCGGTCCGGGCAAGCCGCTCGACACCAACCGCTTCTTCGTGATCGGCGTGAACAATCTGGGCTCGTGCTTCGGCTCGACCGGCCCGATGAGCATCGACCCCGCCACCGGCAAGCCGTGGGGCGCGCGCTTTCCGGTGGTCACGGTGGAGGACTGGGTGGACGCCCAGGCGCGCGTGGCCGACCGCTTCGGCATCGAAAAATTTGCCGCCGTGATGGGCGGCAGCCTCGGCGGCATGCAGGCGCTCGCGTGGAGCCTGCGTTATCCGGACCGGCTCGCGCATTGCATCGTGGTGGCCTCCACGCCCAAGCTCTCCGCGCAGAACATCGCGTTCAACGAAGTGGCGCGCTCGGCGATCCTCTCGGACCCCGACTTCCACGGCGGCGACTACTACGCGCACAACATAAAGCCCAGGCGCGGCCTGCGCGTGGCGCGCATGATCGGCCACATCACCTATCTCTCGGACGACGACATGGCCGCGAAATTCGGCCGCGCGCTGCGCCGCGCAGAGGGCGCCGTGAACGAATACAACTTCAACTTCGACGTGGAGTTCGAAGTGGAGTCGTATCTGCGCTACCAGGGCGACAAGTTCGCCGATTACTTCGACGCCAACACCTACCTGCTGATCACGCGCGCGCTCGACTACTTCGATCCCGCCAAGGACTTCGACGGCGACCTCACGCGCGCGCTCGCGCACACCAAGGCGAAGTACCTCGTGGCGAGCTTCGGCACCGACTGGCGCTTCGCGCCCGCACGCTCGCGCGAACTAGTGAAGGCGCTGCTCGACCACAAGCGCCAGGTGACCTACGCCGAGATCGACGCGCCGCACGGCCACGACGCCTTCCTGCTCGACGACGCGCGCTATCACGGCGTCATGCGCGCTTATTACGAACGCATTGCCAACGAGGTGGGTGCATGAACCAGAGCGCATTTGACAGTCTTTCCGCCCGTCCCGACTTTCGCACCATCGCGCGCTGGGTCGAACCGCGCTCGACCGTGCTCGACCTCGGCTGCGGCGACGGCGCGCTGCTTTCGCTGCTCTGCGAAGAGCTCGAATGCACGGGCTACGGCATCGAGCTCAACGACGCGGGCGTGCTCGCCTCGGTGAGCAACGGCATCAATGTGATTCAGCAGAATCTCGAGGACGGCCTGCGTCTGTTCGAAGATGCGAGCTTCGACTTCGCGATCCTCTCGCAAACCTTGCAGACCATTCACCAGACCGCCGCGATCCTGCGCGAGACGGCGCGCGTGGGCAAAGAGTGCATTGTCTCGTTCCCGAACTTCGGCTACTGGCCACACCGCCTTTCGGTGCTGAACGGGCGCATGCCGGTGTCGAAGTCGCTGCCTTACCAGTGGCACAACACGCCGAACGTGCGCGTGCTCACGGTGAAAGATTTCGAGGCGCTCGCGCCCGAAGTCGGCATCGAGATTCTCGACCGCGCCGTGCTGCACGGAGGCCAGCACGTTCGTTGGGGCGTGAACTGGCGTGGTAGTCTTGCGGTCTATCGCGTGAAGAAAGCGTGAAGGCACAGTGACACCGGCAGCGGCGTCGCGCGTCCTTCACGGATCACAGACCTGGAAGCCACGCGGGTCACCGCGCCGCCGCCCTCCGTCGTTACTCCGCCGACACTCCGGACCACATGCAGAATCCGCCCCAAGAGGCCTCCTCCGAAACCTCCCGGACGTCCCCGACGTCATCCGTGCCCCACGACCTGGACGCGCACGTTGATCACCCCGGCTGGCGCGCGTACCTGAACACGCACATGCTGATCTGCGTGTTTCTCGGCTTCACTTCGGGGTTGCCGCTGTTCACGCTCGTCTATCTCGTGCAGGCGTGGCTGCGCTCCGAAGGCGTCAATCTGAAGGAAATCGGCCTTTTCGCGCTGATCCAGTTTCCCTATACGTGGAAGTTCGTCTGGGCGCCGCTCATGGACCGCTACGTGCCGCGTATGCCCGGCTGGCGTCCGGGGCGCAGGCGCGGCTGGATGCTCGTCACGCAGATTCTCGTAGCGGGCGCAATCGCCACGCTCGGCTTCGTCTCGCCGAAGGAGTCGATCTGGACCGTGGCCGCGCTCACGGCGCTCGTCGCGTTCTTCGGCGCGAGCCAGGACATCGCCATCGATGCCTACCGGCGCGAGCTGCTCAAGGACACCGAACAGGGTCTCGGCAATGCGGTGCACGTGAACGCGTACAAGATCGCGGCGCTCGTGCCGGGCTCGCTCGCGCTGATTCTCTCCGATCATCTGCCTTGGAGCACCGTGTTCGTCGTGACGGCGGTGTTCATGATTCCCGGCATGCTCATGTCGCTCGTGGTGAGCGAGCCCGAAGTGCACGGCGCGCCGCCGAAGAATCTGCGCGAGGCGATCGTGCAGCCGTTCGCCGAATTCGTGCATCGCGACGGCTGGGCCGCTGCGCTCTTCGTGCTCGCATTCATCTTTCTGTACAAGCTCGGCGACACGATGGCCACGACGCTTTCGACGTCGTTCTTCCTCGATATCGGCTACTCGCGCACCGAGATTGGCGTGATCGCCAAGATGACCGCGTTCGGCGCGAGTCTCGCGGGCGGCATCATCGGCGGCGTGGCGCTCGTGAAGATCGGCATCGGGCGCGGCCTGTGGATCTTCGGCTTCTTGCAGATGGTCTCGACGCTCGGCTTCGCCTGGCTCGCGCAGCTCGCCCCGGGCTCCCCCACGCTTGCGCTCATCTATGACGCCATCGTGTCGGTGAGCCATGGCGTCGCGCAACTCGCCAGCGCCGTCGGCCTGCATGCACAGCTCACGCTGGACCCGCGCGCCGCCGCGCTCGCGCTCGTCTACGGCCTCGAGACGTTCGCGACCGGCCTCACGCTCGCCGCGTTCACCGCGTATATCGCCAGCACCACCGATCCGCGCTATACCGCGACGCAATTCGCGCTGTTCACGAGCCTCGCCTCGGTGCCGCGCACGCTCGCGTCCGCGGCCAGCGGTTATGTGGTCGCGAAGATCGGCTGGTTCGATTATTTCATCGTCTGCACGGTGCTCGCGGTACCGGGTATGCTGCTGCTCATTCGTATCGCCCCGTGGAGAATCCGGAAGTGAAGTCCCGCCAGCATGCCGTGCCCGCCCGCCACCCGACGCTTACCCGTCCGGGATGGCGCAGCACGCTCGCGCTGGCGCTCGCTGCAGCCATGCCCGCGTGGGGCGTCCTGCACGCGGGTCTTGCCGGCGCAGCCGAGGCTGCTGCCGCAACTTCGAGCGCAAATGGATCCGCGAGCACATCGGCGAGCGTCCCGGCCAATTCCTCCTCGACGCCCTCCGCACCCTCCACGCCGGCCGCGCTCGCGAGTGCAGCCGAGGCCATCGGCACGGCTGCGGCCGCTTCCGGCGCGAACGCGCAGCCCGCGCAGGCGCAGGCCGGCAGCGCCGCCCCGCCCGCCAACGCCGCATCCGGCGGCCCGAGCACCGGCCGCGTCGTACGTTTCGGCAACATCGCGGCGTTCCGCAATCTGATTCCGTCGCCGATGCTCGAGGCGCAGGCCGCCGCCGAGTACACCGAGATCGTGCGCGGCGCAGCGCATTCGAAACTGCTCTACCCCGACTCCGATCCGCACGTGCAGCGCGTGCGCCAGCTCGTCGACCGGCTCGCGCCCTACGCGCTCAAATGGAGCGATCGCGTGAAGAGCTGGAAGTGGGAAGTGGCGGTGATCCGCTCGCCGGACATCCGCATGTACTGCCTGCCGGGCGGCAAGATCGTGGTGTACGGCGGACTGCTCGACCGCGTGAAGCTCAACGACAACGAACTCGGCATGCTGCTCGGCCACGAGATCGCGCATGCGGTGCGCGAGCACGTGCGCGAGCGCCTGGGCGAGCAGCAGGCCGCGCAGATCGAAGCGGGCGTGGTACCGCAACTGTTCGGGCTCGCGGATCTCGGTATGTTCCCGCTCGGCATCGGCTCGCGCCTCGTGGAGATGCACTACGGCCGCGACGACGAAACCGAAGCCGACGTGATCGGCAGCGACATCGCCGCACGCTCGGGCTTCGATCCGCGCGCGGCGCTCACGGTCTGGGACAAGCTCGCAACCGCCACGCGCGCCGACCGCGACCAGGGCTTCATCTACGTGCATCCGTACACACCGGCGCGGCGCGCGGACATCGCCAAGCGTCTCGCCGACATGATGCCGCTCTACGCGAAGGCCATCGGCAAGCCGCTGGCCAGCTTGCCCGACTATCAGGGCATTCCGGTGCCGAAGCGCTCGAAGGTGTCGGCAGCCGCAGCTGCCGCGGTGCCTTGAGGGCGCATCAAGCGCCCCGACAAGCGGCCTGAAACGAGCTGAAGGCCCCCGCCGCGCGACGCGCGCTCAGCGCTTCTTGATCTTGTAGTCGTAATCGACGGTCAGCGGCGCATGGTCGCTGAACTTGATGTCCTTGAAGACGGAAGTGTGCTTCGCCGTCGCCGCGATGCCCGGCGTTGCAATCTCATAATCGATACGCCACCCCACGTTCTTCGCGTAGGCCTGGCCACGGTTGCTCCACCACGTGTACTGCTCGGGGCGCGGATCGAGCGTGCGGAACACGTCCACGTAGCCAACGTCGTCGAAGAGCTTCGTGAGCCACGCGCGCTCTTCGGGCAGGCAACCCGAGTTCTTCTGGTTGCCCTTCCAGTTCTTGATGTCGATTTCCTTGTGGACGATATTGACGTCGCCGCACAGGATCACTTCGCGCTCGCGCTTGAGGGCTTCGAGATGCGGCAGGAACGCATCCATGAAGCGATATTTCGCCTGCTGGCGTTCATCGCCGCTCGAACCCGACGGCACGTACACCGAAATCACCGAGAGCTTGCCAAAGCGCGTCTCGACGTAACGGCCTTCCGCGTCGAACTCGTCGTTGCCGAAGCCGATGATTACGTCGTCGGGTTCGTGGCGCGTGTAGACGCCCGCGCCGCTATAGCCCTTCTTCACGGCGTGCTGGAAATAGCCCTTGAAATCGTGCGGCGCCATGAATTCGGGCGTCATATCGTCCTGCGAGCACTTGATTTCCTGCACGCAGAGCACGTCGGCATTCTGCTCGCCGAACCATTCGAAGAAACCCTTCTTCGCCGCGGAGCGGATGCCATTGAGGTTCGCGGTGATCACACGCAGCATGTCTTTAGTCCTTTTGATTTGCGCGGGTTGGGGGGGAGCGCATCGAGGCCGCTCTGGAGCATTACTCGACCGTCACGCCCTTGAGTTCGGGCTTGGCGGGTGGAAATTCGAGTTTCAATCCGTCCATCAAACGCAGCAGCAACTCGGCCACCATCACATTGCGATGCGTTTTCGAATCGGCGGGAATCACGTACCAGGGCGCAATCTCAGTCGACGTGGCCGCGAGCGCATCGCGATACGCCGCCTGGTAGGCGTCCCACTGCTTGCGCGCCTCGATATCGGAGAGATCGAATTTCCAGTGCTTGGTGGGATCGTCGATACGCGCCTGGATGCGGCTGCGCTGCTCGTCTTTCGAAATGTGCAGCCAGCACTTGATGATGGTCGTGCCGTTCTCCACGAGCATGGTCTCGAAATCGCGGATCTGCCGGTAGCGGCGCTCGCACGCTTGCGGGTCGATCTGGCCGGTCACGCGCGGCACGAGCACGTCTTCGTAGTGGCTGCGATTGAAGACGGCCAGTTCGCCGGCGGCGGGCACCTGCATATGCACGCGCCAGAGGAAGTCGTGCGCCGACTCGATAGGCGTCGGCGCGCGAAACGGCACGATGCGCAGGCCGAGCGGGTCGACCTCGCGGAATACGCCTCGCACGGTGCCGTCCTTGCCGCTCGTGTCCATGCCCTGGAGCACGAGCAGCACACGATGGTGACGCTGCGCATGCAGGCGCTCCTGCTGCTCGTCGAGCCTCGCGCCGATTTCCGCGAGGCGCGCGCGGTCGCCGTCCTTGCTGCCGGTCGAAAACGGCTTCGCGGCCGGGTCGATCGCCTCGGGCGCGAACTTCTCCGCTTTCTTGTCGCCGAAATACGGCACGCGGTAATCGTCGAGACTCGGTGACTTAGCCATGCGCTGCACTCCTCCTGGTTACTGGTCCCTGAAACGGCAAGGCGGCACCGCACGCCATGCGCGCGACGCCGCCCCACGACGACTTGCGTCAATCCGAACGCCAGCCCGGCTCGATCAGCCCAGCTTCTTCTTCAGCAGTTCGTTGACTTGCTGCGGGTTAGCCTTGCCCTTGGTGGCCTTCATTGCCTGGCCGATCAGCGCGTTGAACGCCTTTTCCTTGCCGGCGCGGAATTCCTCGACCGACTTCGGGTTCGCCGCGAGCACCTCGTCGATGATCGCTTCGAGCGCGCCCGTGTCTGAAATCTGCTTGAGGCCCTTCGCTTCGATGATGCGATCCACCGCGCCTTCGTCGGTCGCCTTCTCATCCCACATCGCCTGGAAAATTTCCTTGGCGATCTTGTTCGAGATCGTGCCGTCGGCGATGCGTGCGAGCAGCACGGCAAACTGCGTGGCCGAGACCGGCGATGCGGCGATGTCGAGGCCTTCGCGGTTCAGTTGCGACGAGACTTCGCCCATCAGCCAGTTTGCGGCGGCCTTGGCTTGCGCCGCGCCAGCCTTCGCCACGACCGCTTCGAAGTACGCCGCCATCGCCTTCGTCGACGTGAGCACGTTCGCGTCGTACGGCGTCACGCCGTACTGCTCGATGAAGCGCGTTTGCATCGTCGCGGGCAGCTCGGGCATCTCGCCTTTCACGCGCTCGACCCACGCCGCGTCGATCACGAGCGGCATGAGGTCGGGGTCGGGGAAATAGCGGTAATCGTGCGCGTCTTCCTTGCTGCGCATCGAGCGCGTCTCGCGCTTGTCCGGGTCGTAAAGGCGCGTTTCCTGCACCACCGTGCCGCCGTCTTCGATCAGCTCGATCTGGCGGCGCACTTCGTACTGGATCGCTTCTTCGAGAAAGCGGAACGAGTTCAGGTTCTTGATCTCGGCGCGCGTGCCGAATTCCTTCTGGCCGACCGGACGCACCGAAACGTTCGCGTCGCAGCGGAACGAGCCTTCCTGCATGTTGCCGTCGCAAATGCCGAGCCACACGACGAGCGTGTGCAGCGACTTCGCATACGCCACCGCTTCGGCGGCGCTGCGCATTTCAGGTTCGGTGACAATTTCGAGCAGCGGCGTGCCGGCGCGATTCAGGTCGATGCCCGTCATGCCGGCGAAGTCTTCGTGCAGCGACTTGCCCGCGTCTTCTTCGAGGTGCGCGCGCGTGAGATTGATGGTCTTCTCATACGCTTCCTTGCCGGCCTTTTCATTGGCGGGCACCTGGATCGTGATCTGACCGCCCTGCACGACCGGAATCTCGTACTGGCTGATCTGATAGCCCTTCGGCAGATCCGGGTAGAAGTAGTTCTTGCGCGCGAAGATGCTGCGCGACGCGATCGTCGAGCCAATCGCGAGGCCGAAGCGGATCGCGCGCTCGACGGCGCCGCGGTTCATCACCGGCAGCACGCCCGGCAGCGCGAGATCGACGGGGCAGGCCTGCGTATTGGGCGCGGCGCCGAACTGCGTCGATGCGCCAGAGAAGATCTTCGACGCCGTCGACAATTGCGCGTGCGTCTCGAGACCGATAACGACTTCCCACTGAGTTGCCATGTTCACACCCCTGCCGGCGCCTTGCGATGCCATTCGGTCGCGCGCTGGTAAGCGTCGGCGACCTGCAGCATGCGGGCCTCGTTGAAATAGTTGCCGACGATCTGCAGACCGACCGGACGTCGTGCGTTCGCACCGGCGCCGAAGCCGCACGGCACGCTCATGCCGGGCAGGCCCGCGAGGCTCGTGGAGAGCGTGTAGATGTCCGCCAGATACATCTGCAGCGGATCGTCGCCCTTCGCGCCGAGATCCCATGCCACGCTCGGGGCCACCGGGCCCATGATCACGTCGCACTGCTTGAACGCTTCCTGGAAGTCCTGCGCGATGATGCGCCGGATCTTCTGCGCCTGCAGGTAGTACGCATCGTAGTAGCCGTGCGAAAGCACGTAGGCGCCCACCAGAATGCGGCGCTTCACCTCATGGCCGAAGCCCTCGGCGCGCGACTTCTTGTACATATCGAGCAGGTCGGTGTACTCGGCCGCGCGATGGCCAAAGCGCACGCCGTCGAAGCGCGAAAGGTTCGACGAGGCTTCCGCCGGCGCGATCACGTAATAAACGGGGATCGAGAGCTCGGTTTTCGGCAGCGTGACTTCCACCAGCGTGGCGCCGAGCGATTCGTAGACCTTGAGCGCGGCGTCGATGGCGGCGCGCACGTCGTCGGCAAGACCCGCGCCGAAGTATTCCTTCGGCAGACCGATGCGCAGGCCCGCGAGCGGCTTGTCGGCGCTTGCACCGGCGTTTGCGCTGGCGCTCCACGTCTGGCCGAGGTGGCGCGTGTAGTCTTCGTCGTCGCGCTGGAGGCTCGTGGAGTCGCGCTCGTCGAAGCCGGCCATCGCATTGAGCAGCAGCGCGCAGTCGGCGGCGCTGTGCGCCATCGGGCCGCCCTGGTCCAGCGACGAGGCGAACGCGATCATGCCGTAGCGCGACACGCGGCCATAGGTCGGCTTGATACCCGTGATGCCCGAGAACGACGCGGGCTGACGGATCGAGCCGCCCGTGTCGGTGCCGGTCGCCGCCACGGCCAGACGCGCGGCCACGGCCGCGGCCGAGCCGCCCGACGAGCCGCCCGGCACGGCCTGCTTGTCCCACGGGTTCTTCACGGCGCCGAAATGCGAGTTCTCGTTGGACGAGCCCATCGCGAATTCGTCCATGTTGGTCTTGCCGACGCAGACCATGCCGGCGCGCTCGAGACGCGTCACGACGGTCGCGTCGAACGGGCTCACATAGTTGGCCAGCATCTTCGAGCCGGCGGTCGAGCGCCAGCCACGCGTGACGAACACGTCCTTGTGCGCGAGCGGAATGCCGGTCAGCGGGCCGGCGTTGCCGCCCGCGATAAGCGCGTCGGCGGCCTTGGCCTGCGCGAGCGTGAGCTCGGGATTGACGTCGACAAAGGCGTTCAGATCTTGATTCGCATCAATTCGGCTCAAAAAATGCTGAGCCAGTTCGACGGCGGAGCATGCCTTTGCGGCCAGCGCGGCGCGCAATTCGGTCAAACTTTTGTCATGCATTGCGTGATTCCTGGAAGAACGTAACGGCGCGTCCACAACGTTTCGCGCCGCCGGGAGCGCCTCGCACGCGAGTGCGGGCTGCGCCGGATTCGGGTTTCCGTATTCGTGAAGTTAAGGTTATCTAACTCGAACTTCATCGAAAATGACGGGAAATGAGCGCGTTGTTTACTCAATCACGCGCGGCACGAGGTAAAGTCCGTCCTGTACCGCGGGCGCGGGACGCTGAAAGGCGTCGCGGTCCACGGTTTCGGTTACCGCGTCCTCGCGCAGCCGCAGCGCGACGTCTTCGATCTGCTCGATCGGATGCGCGAGCGGCGCGATGCCCGTGGTGTCCACGGCCTGCATCTGCTCGACGAGCCCGAAGAAGTTATTCAGGCGCTCGAGCGTATTGCCGGCCTCGGCTTCGGCCAGTTCGAGGCGCGCAAGATGCGCGATGCGCTTCACATCGGTCAGGGTCAGGGCCATGCGGTCACCGGAAAAAAAGAGGCTGAGGTAGCGCGGAAAAATCAGTGCTGCAACAGCGGTTTATCGCCCCGGATCCGGGGGTAGAGAAAAGCTTCGACGAAGTCAAAAACTGCCCGTCGGATCCTGCAAAACAGGCAAAATTATAAGGTATCATTACGCGTTCGACTCAAACCCGGACCGCCTTGCGCCCGCCTTTCAACCCTGATCGCTACAACGAGCGCTCAGGCGGCGCCCAGCGTGGCCAACTCCGGTGAAACCATTCCCGCAGTTTCAGGCTCCTCGCGGCGGCGCTTTCCGCCCGTCCTGAGGCTGTTATTTTTCCGCTGCCGCCCCGTGACCCGCTCGTCCCAAGGTCGGCCACAAGCGAGACAGGATTTTTGAATGTTCGGTTTTCTGCGTAGCTATTTCTCCAACGATCTCGCGATCGACCTCGGCACCGCCAACACCCTGATCTACATGCGCGGCAAGGGCATCGTCCTCGACGAACCCTCGGTCGTGTCGATTCGCCAGGAAGGCGGCCCCAACGGCAAAAAGACGATCCAGGCGGTCGGCAAGGAAGCCAAGCAGATGCTTGGCAAGGTGCCGGGCAACATCGAGGCCATCCGCCCGATGAAAGACGGCGTGATCGCCGACTTCACCGTCACCGAGCAAATGATCAAGCAGTTCATCAAGACTGCACACGAATCGCGCATGTTCTCGCCGTCGCCGCGCATCATCATTTGCGTGCCGTGCGGCTCGACCCAGGTCGAGCGCCGCGCGATCAAGGAAGCCGCGCACGGCGCCGGCGCCTCGCAGGTCTACCTCATTGAAGAACCGATGGCCGCTGCAATTGGCGCGGGCCTGCCGGTTTCGGAGGCAACGGGTTCGATGGTCGTCGACATCGGCGGCGGCACGACCGAAGTGGGCGTGATCTCGCTCGGCGGCATCGTGTACAAGGGCTCGGTGCGTGTGGGCGGCGACAAGTTCGACGAAGCCATCGTCAACTACATCCGCCGCAACTACGGCATGCTGATCGGCGAACAAACCGCCGAAGCCATCAAGAAGGAAATCGGCTCGGCGTTCCCCGGCTCCGAAGTCAAGGAAATGGAAGTGAAGGGCCGCAACCTGTCGGAAGGCATTCCGCGCAGCTTCACCATTTCGAGCAACGAAATCCTCGAAGCGCTCACCGACCCGCTGAACCAGATCGTCTCGTCGGTGAAGATCGCGCTCGAGCAAACGCCGCCGGAACTGGGCGCCGACATCGCCGAACGCGGCATGATGCTCACGGGCGGCGGCGCGCTGCTGCGCGACCTCGACCGTCTGCTCGCCGAGGAAACCGGCCTGCCGGTGCTGGTGGCGGAAGATCCGCTCACCTGCGTGGTGCGCGGCTCGGGCATGGCGCTCGAACGCATGGACAAGCTCGGCAGCATCTTCTCGTACGAGTAAGCGCTGCCGCGTTGCACAGCCTTGGTGCGCAACTCCAGGCAAAGGCTGCGCAATTGAAGCACACTTGGCTGCTGCGGCGGCAAGCACACCACCGCAGCGTCCGCGACGCGGCGCCCCTTATGGCGCCGCTGTTGCATTTCATGTCTCACCGTTAGTTTCACCGAACCGCACACGCGCCCGGCGCCGACCATGGAATACAGTCCGCCGCCTTTATTCAAACAAGGCCCCTCGGCACTCGCACGGCTGATCTTCTTCGTCGTTCTGTCGATTGCGCTGCTGATCTCCGACGCTCGCTTCAAGACCCTCGAAGTCGTGCGCGGCGTGCTCGGCGCAGGCCTTTATCCGCTGCAACGCGCCGCCCTCGTGCCGCGCGACCTCTTCATGGGCGCGGCCGACCTCGCCGTGACGAGCGCCGCGTTGCGCCAGGACAACGCAAAACTGCACGCGCGCAATCTCCAGCTCTCGCAGCAAGCCAACGACGCGGCCTCGCTCGCCGCCGAAAACACGCATCTGCGCGCGCTGCTGCAGCTTTCGCAGCGCATCGGCGCGCAGACCACGCCTGCCGAGATCCAGTACGACACGCGCGACCCGTTCACGCAGAAGGTCGTGATCGGCGGCGGCACGCAGCAGGGCGTGCAGAACGGCTCGCCCGTGGTGAGCGAAGACGGCGTGATCGGCCAGGTCACGCGCGTGTTTCCGATGCAATCCGAAGTCACGCTCGTGACCGACAAGGACCAGGCGGTGCCGGTCGAGATCGTGCGCACCGGCCTGCGCAGCGTGATCTACGGCACGGCCAAGGGCGATCTGCTCGACCTGCGCTTCGTGCCGATCAGCGCCGACGTGCAAGTGGGCGACGAGCTCGTGACGAGCGGTCTCGACGGCGTTTATCCGCAAGGGCTGCCAGTCGCAAAGGTGCTGCGCATCGACAAGCAGGCCGACACGGCTTTTGCGCGCGTGATCTGCGTGCCGCTCGCAGCGGTGCGCGGCGCACGCGAGGTACTGGTGCTGCATTACGTGCCGCAAGTGCCGCCGAATCCGGTCGAGGCTGCCGAAGCCGCTTCCGCCGTTGCCGCCGCCGAGGCCAAGGACGCGAAGAAGAAAAAGTCGAAGGCTGCTGACAAGAAGGCCGACGACAAGTCGAAGCCCGCCGCTAATGTACCAACCGGCGCACCAACCGGCGCGCCAGCCAATGCCCCGGCGCCGCAGGCGAAAACCCAGGCGGCGGGACATGCGAGCGCCGCGGCGAAGGCGCCGGCCGCCGCGCCCGCGAAGCCGCAGGGAGGACACTGATGACGCGTCCGCAATACATCCTGCAGCCGGTCAACCCGTATTTCATCGCGTTCAGCCTCGCGGCTGCGTTCCTGCTGAACCTGCTGCCCTGGGGCAAGCTGCCGGGCGTCCCGGACTTCGTCGCGCTCGTGCTGCTGTTCTGGAACATCCACCAGCCGCGCAAGGTCGGCATGGGCATTGCGTTCTGCCTCGGCCTGCTGATGGACGTGCACAACGCGAACCTGCTGGGCGAGCACGCGCTCGCCTACACGCTGCTCTCCTACGGCGCGATCACGATTCACCGCCGCGTGCTGTGGATGTCGCTCGGCGTGCAGATGTTCGCTGTCATGCCGATGCTCGTCGGCGCGCAGGTCGTGCCGTTCGTGGTGCGCCTGCTGATGGGCGCGCCGTTCCCGGGCTGGGGCTACCTGGTCAGCGGCTTCGTGGAGGCCGTGCTCTGGCCGGTCGCCAGCATCGTGCTGCTGCTGCCGCAGCGCCGCCCCGTCGACCCCGACGACACCCGGCCCATCTAAGCGGCGCGCGCGCCGCTCACCGTTGAAAGACGCAATCGATGACCCACCCTTACCACCGGCACTACCGGCACAATCGGCACAATCGGCCCGCCGCAGCGCCTGAGCAAGGCGCGGGCTCCGGTGCTCCGAGCGCATGACCGAATTCAAGGACACCCAGCAGCAGCTCACGAAGTTCCGCCTGCGCGTCGCGGCGGCGGGCGTGTTCGTGTTCGTCTGCTTCGGGCTGATTGCGTTCCGGTTCCTCTGGCTGCAAGTCTGGAACCACAACAAGTACTCGCTGCAGGCCGACGAGAACCGCATCTCGGTCGCGCCCATCGTGCCGAACCGCGGCATCATCACCGACCGCAACGGCGTCGTGCTCGCGAAGAACTACTCGGCGTACACGCTCGAAATCACGCCCTCGAAGCTCACTGACACGCTCGACAACACCATCGACGAACTCTCGACGGTGATCCCGATCGACGCGCGCGACCGCCGTCGCTTCAAGAAGCTGCTCGAAGACTCGAAGAACTTCGAGAGCCTGCCGATCCGCACGCGCCTCACCGACGAGGAAGTCTCGCGCTTCACCGCGCAGCGCTTCCGCTTTCCCGGCGTGGAGGTGCGCGCGCGCCTGTTCCGTCAGTACCCGCTCGGCACCACGGCCGCGCACGTGATCGGCTATATCGGCCGCATCTCGCAGCGCGACCAGGAGCGCATCGACGACATGAGCGACAAGAATGACGACGATCCCGAGCATTACGATCCGCGAGTCGACGCGAACAACTACAAGGGCACCGACTACATCGGCAAGATCGGCGTCGAGCAGAGCTACGAAACCGAGCTGCACGGCCTGACCGGCTTCGAGGAAGTCGAAGTGACGGCGGGCGGGCGCCCCGTGCGCACGCTCAAGCGCACCCAGGCGACGCCCGGCAACAACCTCGTGCTCTCGCTCGACATCGGCTTGCAGCAAGTGGCCGAGCAGGCCTTCGCTGGCAAGCGCGGCGCGCTGGTGGCAATCGAGCCGTCGACGGGCGACATTCTCGCGTTCGTTTCGGCGCCGAGCTTCGACCCGAACTCATTCGTGGACGGCATCGACCAGCAGACCTGGGACGCGCTGAACAACTCGCCCGATCACCCGCTGCTGAACCGTCCGCTGCACGGCACCTACCCGCCGGGCTCGACCTACAAGCCGTTCATGGCGCTTGCCGCACTCACGCTGCACAAGCGCACGCCGGGCTGGGGCTTCTCGGACCCGGGCTTCTACATGTTCGGCGGCCACCGCTTCAACAACGACGTTCGCTCCGGCCAGGGCTGGGTCGACATGAACAAGGCGATCATGGTGTCGAACGACACCTACTTCTTCATGCTCGCGCACGACCTGGGCGTGGACAACATCGCGAACTTCATGAAGCCGCTCGGCTTCGGCCAGTTGACCGGCATCGACATCGCGGGCGAGGCGCGCGGCATCCTGCCCTCCACCGAGTGGAAGCGCAAGGCCTATCGCAGGCCCGAGCAGCAGCGCTGGTACGAGGGCGAGACCATCAGCCTCGGCATCGGCCAGGGCTACAACTCATTCACGATCCTCCAGCTTGCCCACGCGACGGCCACGCTCGCCAATAACGGCATTCTCATGAAGCCGCACCTCGTGAAGGAGATCGAAAATCCGATCACGAAGGCGCAGCACCTCACCGTGCCGAGCGAAAGCGGGCGGCTGAACGTAAAGCAGTCCGATATCGACGTCGTGAAGCGCGGCATGGAAAACGTGGATATGAACCCCTCGGGCACGGCCTACGCGGTCTTCAGGAACGCGCCCTACACTTCGGCGGGCAAGACTGGCACGGCGCAGGTGTTCTCGCTGCAGGGCGGCAAGTATCAGGCGCACGCGCTCGCCGAGCATCTGCGCGACCACGCGCTCTTCATCGCGTTCGCGCCCGCCGAAAAACCGCAGATCGCCGTTGCGCTGATCGTCGAGAACGGCGGCTGGGGCGCGCAATCGGCGGGCCCGATCGCGCGCCGCGTGCTCGACTACTGGCTCGTCGATCGTCTGAAGCCCGGCGTCGAGCAGGCCGCCGTGGCCGATGCGGCCTCGGCCACGCAGGATGCGTCCGCGCCCACGATCGGCGGTGCGCCGCTGGCCAGTTCGGGAAGCGCCGGGACAACGCCGGTCAGGGTTGCGACGGGTTTCACGCCGCTGCCGATTCCCGGCGCGGCCTCGGCGGCCGAAGCGGCTTCGGCTGCGGCGGCTGCTTCCGCTGCTGCGGCGGCCTCCGAAGCTTCAGCAGCATCGGGCGCCTCCGTCCCGACGGCGCGAGCCGGCGCGGCCAAACCCGCTAGCGCGAGTGCCCGCGAGAAAACGCACAAGGCAAGCGCCGGGCAGGTCGCCCCCGAGGCGCCCCAAGGCAGCGATGCCGTGAACGGCGGCACCGCGACCGCCACGCCGCGCACTGCGGCCTCGGACGACGAAGCTGCGGCCCAGCGCCCGGCCGCCGCCTCGCTGCCCCGCCATTTCGGCCCCGGCCCGCATCGCCC
>NZ_CADIKL010000031.1 GCF_902859945.1 Paraburkholderia caffeinitolerans
ACCACGAGCTTTCTCAGGTGGGCTTGGGTGGCTCCATCCAGTTTTCGGGCATCAGGTTTTGTCTTCATGCCCATATAACGCACCACGCACTATTTGGTGCACACGTCAGTATGTCACGCTGATTCTGCGCGTGGCCGCGGACGACCGCCGCGCGCCGCTGTCGATCCATGCGTCGGAATTCGGCTCCGCGATGCCGCTCGGCGGCCCCGAGTCCTATAACAATTACTATTACTCGCTCGATCCGTTCATCGGCTTGCCGTCCGACCGGGTTGTGACCGTCGACGAAGTGTTCGGCAGCACCGGTTGGCAGTCGAGCGAGTTGTACAAGCAGTTCCTGAAGCCGCACGACGTCCGGTACATCCTTGGCGCGGACCTGCGCACGTCGTCAATGGTCGAATGCCGTTTCCGCGTGTGCCGCAACCACGCATCGACGCAATTCTCCGAGCACGACAAGGCGTTTTGCGGGCTGTTGCTGTCGCACCTGAAGCGTGCGATCGAATTGCATTCGCGGCTCGACAGCGTCGAAGTCGAACGGTCGATCTACGCGAACGCTGTTAACCGCATGGAGATCGGCACGATCACGCTGGATGAGAGCGGCGTGATCATCGACGCCAATGCGGTCGGCAACGAAATCCTGGGCGATGGCGACGGTCTGCGCATGGCACGCGGCATGATCGAGGCGACAGACGGACAGGAGAACCGCAAACTGCAGAGGCTGATCCGCATGGCGGTGATGGGACATCACGCCGCTGCGGCTGCAATCGTCGAGGCGATGCCGATCACGCGCAGCCATGATCGGCCTCGTCTTGGGCTGCTCGTGCGCACCGTGCTGCTGTCGGACTGGTCGGAAGACAACAAGCGGCGGCCGGCCGTTACGCTGTTTCTGCGCGATCCGGATCGCAAGCCGCAAGGCGCACAGGAAATGCTGCGCAAGCTGTTCGATCTGACGCCCGCGGAGAGTGCAATCGCGTTGCTTTTGATGAACGGACTCACGCTCGAGGAAGCGGCCGAGGAATCGGCGATCAGCAAAAACACCGCACGCTCCCATTTGCGTTCGATCTTCGCGAAGACGGGCGCCACTCGGCAGGCGACGCTCATACGAATCCTGCTAGGCAGCATCGTGCCGCTCGGCTGATGCTTGCCGCGTGATCGTCAGAAATACAACGTAATACGAAAATAATCCAACTTATTCGTTTTTATAATTCACATTATGCATATAATGGGGAATTGACTGGATGGGAGTGAGCGATACACTATCCAGACCGCAGCGCCGCGTGAGGCACCACCAGGCGCATCCCAAAACGCGACCCAAAACACCCATCAGGAAGCTCGATGAGCACGGAAATCTCCCTGCCGGCCCGGTATGCCTCAGCGCTCCAGCTACGCGCAGCCCAGACAGGCGGCGTCGGCGCGAACCAGGGCGACACCGCGCGCCGGCAGATCCGCGCGGAAACCGACCTGGAAGCCGTTTCCCTGTGGCTGGCCAACTATGTCGACAGCCCGGCCACGCACGCGAACTACCGCAAGGAAGCCGACCGTCTGCTGCTCTGGGCACTCGCGGAGGCCCTCAGCGGACCGGGCATGATCGTGCAGGAGGACCTGCGTCTGTTCCGGGCCTTCCTGGCGGCGCCCGACCGGAGCAATCCGATCTGGACGGTGATCGCCGAGCTCAAGCCGGTATCGTCCCTGACGCACGAGGACCTGGCGCGCTACCGGCAATTCCTCGCCGATCCCCAGCCGGCCTCAACGTGGGTCACGGAAGGTGGCGCCCGATACGCCACGGACGATCCGCGCTGGCGCCCGTTCGCGGGCAGGCTCGAGCCGGCCAGCATCAAGCAGGCCGTCGTGATACTCGACAGTATGTTCGGCTGGCTGGTCGAGGCCGGCTACCTGCGCGGCAATCCGCTCGGCCTGCTGCGGCAGCGCCGGCGCCGGCCGGCCCAGCGGGTCACGCGCTATCTGCCGGCCGTCATGTGGCAGCACGTCAAGGACTATGTGGCCGCCATGCCGGAGGAGGATCCGCGGCAACAGCGCGAGAAGGCGCGTGCGCGGTGGCTCACCACCCTGTTCTATCTGCTCGGTCTGCGGATCTCGGAGGTCGCGGCGGGCACGATGGGCAACTTTGTGCGCGAGCTCGGCACCGACGGCACGCCGCGCTGGTGGCTGGAGGTCGTGGGCAAAGGCCTGAAGTACCGGCGTATCCCGGTTTCCCAGGAACTGCTCGCCGAGCTGATGCGTTATCGCCAGGCGCATGGCCTGGGGGCGCTGCCGGCCCGCAATGAACTGACGCCCCTGCTGCTGCCGTTTCGCCAGCGCGCGGGCAATGCCTCAGGCGAAGGCGTCGACCGCAAGACCGTGCATAACGCGATCAAGGCGGTGTTCGCCAAAGCGGCGGACTGGACTGAGGCCCGGGGCGGCGAGTATGCGGATCACGCGGACCACATTCGCCAGGCGTCCGCGCACTGGCTTCGGCATACGGCCGCGTCGCACATGCTGGACAACGATCTGGATCTGCGCACGGTGCGCGACAACCTCGGGCACGATTCGATCAACACCACCAGCCAGTACGCGCATGAAGAGGATGATCGCCGCCACGATGAGACGACCGGAAGTCATCGGATGAACTGGCGTTGATTCCCGGTGAGCGGACAGTCCGGCTCGGCCAGGTACCGGGCGCAGCCGTCACGCGCACGGCGCCCCACTACCCCAGGGTGCGCCGCGCGACAGCAGGACATCGAAAACGCGGAACTTATTTTCCGTAGATGTCGAAATCAAAATACTTTCGGGCGACCTTGTCGTACGTGCCGTCCTTGTGCATGTCGGCAAGCGCCTGATCGATCTTCTCCTGCAGATCGGCATCGTCCTTGCGCATGCCGATGGCTGTGCCGTTGCCAAGAATCTTCGGGTCGTCAAGCGCCGTGCCGACGAACGCGAAGTCCTTGCCACGCGGCGTGTTCAGGAAGCCGAGATTGGCATGCACCTGGTCCTGCACGGACGCGTCGAGCCGGCCCGAAATCAAGTCTGCATAGACCAGATCCTGGTTCTGGTAAGGGACGATCGTAGCGCCAGCCGGCTCCCAGTGCGCACGCGCGTAGGTCTCTTGAATCGAGCCTTGCTCCACGCCAATCCGCTTGCCCTTCACGCCTTCCGGCGTGGGCAGAATCGTTGCGCCCTTTCTCGCGACCATGCGGTCAGGCGAATGTGCGACTTTTGTCGAGAAAGCGATTTGTTGCTCACGTGCGGCGGTTTTCGACATCGTTGACAGAATGGCGTCGAATTTTCGCGCCTTCAGCGCAGGGATCATGCTGTCGAAATCTTGCTCGACCCACACGCACTTTGCGTGCAAATGCTGACAAATTTCGTTGCCGAGATCGATGTCGAAGCCAACGAGTTGGCCATCGGGCGCTTTTGATTCGTAGGGCGGATAGCTCGCGTCAACGCCGAAGCGGATCGTAGACCAGGTTTTCGCCTGTACACCCGTTGCCGACGCAGCGAACAGGGCAACAATCAGGGCTGCAGAAATTCTTTTCACTTCAACTCCTCGTGGAAATAGGGAAATTTAATTTTGTTGTGTGCGCATCGTACGGCGATGCGCGCAAGACTATATAAGTTACTTCGATATCCTTATCAAGCATGGATTATACCAACGGCGCTTATCCATCGAGTCCATAGGCGCGCTGCGCCAGCGCGCGTGCCAGCACGTCAGCCGGATCGACCAGTGTCCACGCTCGCGCCTCCTCCACGAACGGCAGCGCGAGCGGGATTTCCGTGCAGGCCATGACGAGGGGCAGCGCGCCATGCCGCCGATGCAGCGCGCTCGCCACCGCGCCAAAGCGCTCACGGGCGATATCGGGCCTGCCGGCCTTCACGCCTTCGTAGATCCCTTCCATCAGCGCCTGTCGTTCCTCGGGCCGCGGCAGCACGCACTGGATACCGCTTTCATCGAAGGCATCCTGATACAGCCCCATCCGGTAAGTACCCTGGGTAGCCAGCAAGACCGCCGCGTCCACGCCGCCGGCCCGCAGATGGGCGGCCGTTTCCTTCGCGATATGCAGCAGCTCCACGCCACCCCGCCCGCGCTGCAACGCGGCGTGCCAGGCGTGCGCGGTATTGCAGGCAATCGCGATCGTTTGCGCACCCACGGCGGCGAGTTGCGCGATTGCGCGCTCCATGCCTTCGAGGGGCTGCGGCGCGTCGCGCTCCAGCAAGGCGCGGCTGCGGTCCACCACCGGGACCTGCACGAGCCAGTGCTCCGGAAATGCCTGGTCGACGATTGGCGCACCGGCCGCGCGCAGATGCCTTTCGCAAGCCTCGAGGAAAAGCCTGACGAAATCGACGCCGGCAGCAGGCCCCATGCCGCCGAGAATGCCGACCGGATGGCCTTGCGGCCGTGGCGGGTCTTGGCCCGCCGCGGTTGCGGGACAATGGCCTCCGGGTGAAAAGGGAGCGGTATTCATCGGTTGTCTCCGGCTCTGCTCCAGGGTTAGCCCTAGTGAAAATCAATTTTCTATATATATATTCTGGCGAAAATCTACTTACATGCGCAAGCCCCAAACCGAATCATTGCCGCCGATGAGCCAGTCCGACCTTTCCGTAGTCGAGCGCATTTCCGAGATGCTGCCGGTCTTGAGCGACGCTCACCGGCGCCTCGCCGACTATGTGCTCGCCAAGCCGTTCAAGGTCGCCGTCATGACGATCGACGAGTTCGCGAGCGCGTGCGAGGTGTCCAACGCGACGGCGAACCGCTTCGTGCGCCGGCTGGGCCTGCCGGGCTATCCGCAGTTCCGGGCGTTGCTCGCGCAAGGCTTCGAGGACGCGCTCGCGCCCGTCGAGCGTCTGCGCCTGGAGCGTTCCCGAACCGCGTCGGCCGCGGACATTTTTGCGGCTTCGCTGTACGAGGACCAGCGCAATTTCGAGCTCACCCGCATGTCGCTCAGTGCTGAGCAGTGCGAAAGAGCCGTGCAGGCGGTGATTGACGCGCAACGAATCTTCATCATTGGCTTTGGTTCGAGCGGCTATCTCGCGGGCCTCCTGCAGCGCAACCTCGCGGTGCACTGCAATCTGGTCCAGAGCCTGGCCACGCTCGGCGGCGTATCGGAAGCGGCGCGCCAGGCGTCGCGGCTGCGCAAGGGCGATCTCGTCATCGCCATCTGCTTTCCGCGCTATCTGGCCGACACGGTCACGCTGGTGAAAACCGTGCGCGCCAACGGCATCGGCGTGCTTGCGCTGACCGACAAGCCCACCTCGCCGCTCGCCACGCACGCGGACATCTGCCTGTACGCGCGCAGCGAGCGCCAATACCTGTCGAACTCGGAAACGGCCGTGCTCGGCCTGATCGAGGCCTTGTCGGCGGCTGTCGCGCACCGCTGCGCCGATTCACTCAAGGACGTGGCTCAACTGACCGAATCGGTCATGCCATGGCTCACTCATAGGGACGACAAAGCATGACTCATGCGGCACAAGCGGCACAAGCGGTACTCGCGATTCATGGCGGCGCCGGAGCAATGGCGCGCGCCGAAGCCTCGGACGAGGCGCGCAAGGCTTACGAAACGGCGCTGGCCGAGATCCTCACGAATGCCGGACGCATTCTGGAGCAAGGCGGCAGCGCGCTCGATGCGGTGACCGAAGCGGTGCGGCTGCTCGAGGAATGCCCGCTCTTTAACGCTGGCCACGGCGCGGTGTTGACGAGCGCCGGCACGCATGAACTCGACGCCGCGATCATGGACGGCCGCGACCTGAAAAGCGGCGCCGTCGCGGGCCTGAAGACCGTGCGTAATCCGGTGCTCGCCGCGCGCGCGGTCATGGAGCACAGCCAGCACGTGATGTTCGTCGCCGATGGCGCCGAGGCGTTCGCCCAGGCTCAAGGGCTCGAGCGCGTGGCGCCGGAATTCTTCTCGACGCCGCTGCGCCGCGAACAGCTCGAACGCGTGCAACGCGCGGAGTCCGGCCAAACCGCGCTCGATCACGACGCCGGCGCAAGCGGCGGCGTGCCGCTCTCGTTCCCCGCCGACGGCCAGAAGGACGCGCCGCTCGACGAAGACCGCAAGCTCGGCACGGTGGGCGCCGTGGCGCTCGACGCGCACGGCAATCTGGCCGCCGCCACCTCGACCGGCGGCATGACCAACAAGCAGCCCGGCCGCGTGGGCGACTCGCCCATCATCGGCGCGGGCTGTTATGCGAATAACCGCACCTGCGCGGTTTCCACCACCGGCACCGGCGAAATGTTCATCCGCATGGTCGTGGCGCACGACATCTCGGCGCGCATGGAGTACGCGGGCGCCTCGCTCGAAGAAGCCGCACATACGGTGGTACACGAAAAACTCCTGCAAATCGATGGACGCGGCGGCCTCGTCGCGGTCGATGCACAGGGCAATGTCGCCATGCCCTTCAACACCGAGGGCATGTATCGCGGTTTCATCCGCGCCGGGCACGCCCCCGTCGTCGCGATTTACGCATAAATCGAACGCCGACTTTCCTCGATCCCCAGCTTTCCGGCAGAAGCCTACGATGAGACACACAGTCGCCCCATTCGCGGACATGCCGCAAAACCGCGTCGTTCAGGTGAACGAACTGAACGTCGAATTTCGGGGATCCGAACGCACGGTCCACGCGGTCAAGCAACTTTCTTTCCATGTCGATCGCGGCGAGACGCTTGCCGTCGTCGGCGAGTCGGGCTCGGGAAAGTCGGTCACGTCGCTGGCGCTCATGCGGCTCGTGGAATATGGCGGCGGCAGCATCACCGGCGGCCAGATGGCGCTGCGCCGGCGCAACGGCGAGATTGTCGATCTCGCACAATGCCCGGCGCAGCAGATGCGCTCGCTGCGCGGGGCCGATCTCGCGATGATCTTCCAGGAGCCGATGACGTCGCTGAACCCGGTGTTTCCGGTCGGCGAGCAGATTGCCGAGTCGATCCGCCTGCACCAGGGCCGCTCCAGCCGCGAGGCGCGCGCCGAAGCCCTGCGCATGCTCGACCAGGTGCGTATTCCCGACGCGGGCAACGTGCTCGGGCGCTTTCCGCATCAGTTGTCGGGCGGCATGCGCCAGCGCGTGATGATCGCCATGGCGCTGGCCTGCAAGCCCGCGCTGCTGATTGCGGACGAGCCCACCACGGCGCTCGACGTGACGGTGCAGGCGCAGATTCTCCAGCTGATTCGCGAATTGCAGCGCGAGATGAACATGGGCGTGATGTTCATCACGCACGACATGGGCGTCGTGGCCGAGATGGCCGACCGCGTGCTGGTGATGCTGCGCGGCGAACCCGTGGAAGCGGGCGAGGCGCAGCAAGTGTTCGACCAGCCCGCGCACCCCTACACGCGCGCCCTGCTGGCCGCCGTGCCGCGTCTTGGCTCAATGCGCGGCACGGACCAGCCCGCGCGCTTCACCCTGCTCGACAGCGGCAATCCCGCGAGCGAGACGGCGCAGCCCTCCCCCGCGGCCCCTGCGGCCAGCGACGCCCAAGCCGCCGAACCGATTCTGAGCGTGCGCGACCTGACTACGCGCTTCGATATCCGCACCGGCCTGCTCAGCCGCGTGACGCGCCGCGTGCACGCCGTTGAAAAAGTCAGCTTCGATCTGTATCGCGGCGAAACGCTCTCGCTGGTTGGCGAGTCGGGTTGCGGCAAGTCCACCACGGGCCGCTCGCTGCTCCAGCTCGTGCAAAGCCAGGCCGGCCGCATCGTCTTCGAGGGGCAGGAAATCAGCGGCCTGCGCGGCACGCAACTGCGCAACCTGCGCCGCAACATCCAGTTCGTTTTCCAGGACCCGCTGGCCTCGCTGGACCCGCGCCTGAGCGTCGGCTACTCGATCATGGAGCCGATGCGCATCCACGGCGTGTATCCAGGCGACGAGGCCGAAAAGCGCATGCGCTACCTGCTCGAACGCGTGGGCCTGCCCGCGGACTCGGCGCAACGCTATCCGCACGAGTTCTCGGGCGGCCAGCGCCAGCGCATCTGCATCGCGCGCGCGCTCGCCACCCATCCGAAAGTCGTGATCGCCGACGAATCGGTTTCGGCACTTGACGTGTCGATCCAGGCGCAGATCGTGAACCTGCTGATCGACCTGCAACGCGAAATGGGCATGGCCCTGCTCTTCATCTCGCACGATATGGCCGTGGTCGAGCGCATCAGCCACCGCGTGGCCGTCATGTATCTGGGGCAGATCGTCGAAATCGGCTCGCGCCGCGACATCTTCGAAAATCCTCAGCATGCCTACACGAAACGGCTGATGAGCGCCGTGCCGGTTGCGGACCCGCGCCGCCGCCATCTCGATCGCAAGCTGTCGTCGGGCGAGATTCCGAGCCCCATCCGCAAGGTGGGCGACGAGCCCGTCGTCGCGCCGCTCTTGCAGGTCGGCGAGAACCACTATGTCGCGCAGCACGCGATTGCCGCGCAGTTTTGATACACCATCCGGTTACGAGGAGCAAAAACGATGCGAACCTTTCGCGCGAAACAATGGGTCGGGGCCGCTGCGCTGGCCTTCGGTGTTTTCACGGCGCCGCTGGCGATGGCTGCGAAGGACGTGACGGTCGCCGTGCCGATCACCATCGATTCGCTGGACCCCTACAACACCAACTCGACGCTCGCCCAGGCGGTGGGCAAGGCCTACTACGAAGGGCTGTTCGCATTCGACAAGGATCTCAAGGCCCAGCCGCTGCTCGCCGAAAGCTATACCACCAGCCCCGATGGGCTCGTGTACACGTTCAAGCTGCGCCATGACGTGAAGTTCCAGGACGGCACCGATTTCAACGCCGAGGCGGTGAAGGTCAACCTCGACCGGGTGCTCAACAAGTCCAACGGCCTCGCGCGCTATAACCAGTTCAACCGCATCAAGTCCGTGGACGTGGTGGACCCGTACACGGTCAAGATCACGCTGACCGAGCCGTTCTCGGCGCTCATCAACGCGCTCGCGCATCCTTCGGCGATGATGATCTCGCCGGCCGCGCTCAAAAAGTGGGGCAAGGACATTGCCTTCCACCCGGTGGGCACGGGACCGTTCGAGTTCGTCGAGTGGAAGCCTGCTGAATACCTGAAGGTCAAGAAGTTCGCCGGCTACTGGCGCAAGGGCTACCCGAAGGTCGATACGCTCACCTTCCGCACGGTGACCGACAACAATACGCGCGCCGTGGTCGTGCAAACGGGCGAGGCGCAGTTCGCCTTTCCCGTTCCGTATGAGCAGGCCCCGATCCTGAAGGCGAACGCGAAGCTCAATCTGATCGTCAATCCGTCGATCTTTGCGAACTACGTGTCGCTGAACGTGCAGCAAAAGCCGTTCAACGACGTGCGCGTGCGCCAGGCCATCAACTATGCGATCAACAAGGACGCGCTCTCGAAGGTGGCCTTCTCCGGTTACGCATTCCCCTCGCAGGGCGTGGTGCCGCAGGGTGTTGCGTTCGCCGACAAGATGGCGCCGTGGTCCTACGATCCCGCCAAGGCGCGCGCCTTGCTGAAGGAAGCCGGCTACCCGGACGGCTTCACCACCACGCTGTGGTCGGGCTATAACGACGGCACCTCCGCCAAGGTCGTGCAGTTCCTGCAGCAACAGCTCGCGCAGGTCGGCATCAAGACATCGATTGAAATGCTGGAGTCGGGTCAGCGCGTGCAGCGCGTGCAACAGGTGCAGGACGCGAAAACCGCGCCCGTGCGCATGTACTACGGCGCCTGGTCGGCGTCGACGGGCGAGGCCGACTGGGCGCTGCGTCCGCTCCTCACGACCAATGCCTGGCCGCCCGTTTTCTACAACACGGCCTACTACTCCAACCCCGCCGTGGATAAAGACGTGGCCGATGCGTTGCTGACGACCGATACCGGCAAGCGCCAGCAACTCTACGCGGATGCGCAGCAGCGCATCTGGAAGGACGCGCCGTGGGTGTTCCTGACCACCCAGCGCAACCTGTCCGTGGAGAACAAGAACCTGAGCGGCTTCTACGTGATGCCCGACGGCTCGTTCAATTTCGGCGACGTCGATCTGAAGCAATAAGCCGCTCGCCTCCCCTGTCGCGAAGCGCCGCCGGCTCAAACCGCCTGCGCTTCGCCCATACGGTCTTCCCATGCTTGCCTATATCGTCAAACGGACCCTGGGCGCCATCCCCACGCTGGTGCTCGTCACGATCGCCGTTTTCCTGTTCGTCCACGTGCTGCCCGGCGACCCCGCGCGTCTCGCAGCAGGGGCGGAAGCGGACGAAGCGACCGTGACCCTCGTGCGCCATCAGCTCGGCCTGGACCTGCCGCTGCCCGAGCAGTTCGTGCGCTATTTCGACAACATGCTGCATGGCGACCTCGGCGAATCGCTGCGCACCCGGCGCCCCGTGTCGCGCGAAATCGCCGAGCGCTTCATGCCGACCTTCGTGCTCACGCTGACCAGCATGGTGTGGTCCGTGCTGGTTGGACTCGTGATCGGCGTGATCTCGGCGGTCTGGCGCAATCGCCCGCCCGACGCGATCGGCATGACGCTCGCGGTGTCCGGCATTTCGTTTCCGGCGTTCGCGCTCGGCATGGTGCTGATGCAGATCTTCTCGGTGCAGCTCGGCTGGCTGCCTTCGATCGGCGCGGGTTCCTGGCGCAACTACATCCTGCCCTCGATCACGCTCGGCGCCGGCGTGGCGGCCGTGATGGCGCGCTTCACGCGGGCCGCGTTCGTCGAGGTGATGAAAGAAGACTACGTGCGCACCGCGCGGGCCAAGGGGCTTTCGGAGCGCATCGTCGTCGTCAAGCACACCTTCCGCAACGCGCTGATTCCCGTTGTCACGATGATGGGGCTGCAGTTCGGCTTTCTGCTCGGCGGCTCGATTGTCGTCGAATCGGTGTTTGCCTGGCCGGGCATGGGCAGCCTGCTGGTCGACTCCGTGAACATGCGCGATTACCCCGTGATTCAAGGGCTGATCCTGCTCTTCTCGGTCGAATTCATCGTGATCAATATCGTGGTGGATGTGCTGTACGGACTGATCAATCCGGCCATCCATTACAAGTGAAGGATGCGAACATGAGTCAAGTCCAAACCCCGGCGCTTGCCGCGAACGCCGCGCCGGCCGGCCGCGTGCGCACCCCGGCACGCGAATTCTGGCGCAAGTTCCGCAAGCAGAAGCTCGCCCTCCTTGCAGGCGCCTTCGTGTTGTTGCTGCTCGCCATCGCGATCCTCGCGCCCTGGATCGTGCCGTTCGATCCGGAGAACTACTTCGACTACGATGCGCTGAACGCGGCGCCTTCGTGGGTCCACTGGATGGGCGTGGATGCGCTCGGGCGCGACGAGCTGAGCCGCATCATCATGGGCTCGCGCATCTCGCTCGCGGCGGGCTTCGTGTCGGTCGCGCTGGGCGCGGTGGCCGGCACCGTCATGGGTCTGCTGGCCGGCTACTACGAGGGCTGGTGGGACCGCATCGCCATGCGCATCTGCGACGTGCTGCTCGCCTTCCCCGGCATCCTGCTCGCGATCGGGGTGGTGGCCGTGCTGGGCTCCAGCATGGCCAACGTGATCATCGCCGTGGCGGTGTTCAGCGTGCCCGCCTTCGCGCGGCTCGTGCGCGCGAGCACCCTCTCGATCAAGCACATGACCTATATCGAGGCCATGCGCAGTGTGGGCGCGTCCGACTGGGTCATCCTGTTCCGCCACATTCTTCCGGGCACGATCTCGCCGATCGTGGTGTACGGGACCATGCGCATCGGCACGTCGATCATCACGGCGGCGAGCCTCTCGTTTCTCGGCATGGGCGCGCAGCCGCCCACGCCGGAGTGGGGCGCGATGCTCAACGACGCGCGCGCGGATATGATGCTCGCGCCACACGTGGCGATTTTTCCGGCGCTCGCGATTTTCCTGACCGTGCTCGCGTTCAACCTGCTCGGCGACGGCCTGCGCGACGCGCTCGACCCGAAACTCGATCGATGATTCCCCACGACTCCGGCGCGAGTCATCCGCATAACCAACCCATGTCCGTACAACAACCGCCGGCCCACGCGGCTGGCTTTTCCTCCCCTGGCTCCGGCGACGCGCCGCGAGTGGGCGTGCTTCCTTCGGGGCCGCGCGATTCGATCGGCGACGTGGCGGGCGTGCGCGTGGGCCACGCGACACTCCAGGACGGCGCGCATCAGACCGGCGTGACGGTGGTCGTGCCACACGAGCACGACGCCTTCCTCCACAAGACGCCGGCCGCCGCCGCGATCATCAACGGCTTTGGCAAGAGTGTCGGGCTCGTGCAGCTGGACGAGCTTGGCGTGCTCGAAACGCCCATTGCGCTGACCAACACGTTCTCCGTCGGCACGCTGGCCACCGCACAAATCCGCGCCGCCGTGAGCCGCCATGGCGAGATCGGTCGCAGTTGGCCGACGTTGAACCCGCTCGTGTTCGAGTGCAACGACGGCTACCTCAACGACATTCAGGCGATGGCGGTCGGCGCGGAGCACTACGCACAGGCCTGCGACGCCGCCGCGCCGGAGTTCGCGCAAGGCTCGGTGGGCGCGGGGCGCGGCATGAGCTGCTTCGGCCACAAAGGCGGCATAGGCTCGGCGTCGCGCGTCGCCACGCTCGCAGACGGGCGCGCCTTCGTTCTTGGCGCACTCGTGCTCGCCAACTTCGGCCGCCTGGAAAACCTCACCATTGCCGGTCAGCCGCTGGGCCGCAAACTCGCCGCCCTCGAAAGCGAAACCAAGGGCGAAACCGAGGGCGATCACCGCGGGCCGGAGAAAGGCTCGATCATCATGATCCTCGCCACCGATGCGCCGCTCGATGTGCGCCAGCTTGCTCGCGTGGCGAAGCGCAGCGCCGCCGGGCTGGCCCGCATGGGCTCGGTCTACGGCCACGGCAGCGGGGACATCGCGCTTGCCTTCAGTACGGCCTACCAGATTCCGCATTTTCCCGACACGCCGATGCCGGCGATGAGCATGCTCCACGAAACGCACCTGGACGCGCTGTTCGAGGCGTGCGCCGAGGCCGTGGAGCAGGCCATCGTGCATGCCATGTGGCGCGCCGCTTCGGTGACGGGCCGCGACGGCCACCACCGCCGCTCAATAACGGAGGCCGTGCCCGACTGGCGCCGCCTCTTCGACACGAACTCCAGCGAGAACTGAGCTTTGAAGATTCTGATTTCCACCGATATCGAAGGCGTGGCGGGCGTCACGCACGCCGAGCAAACGCACAGCGGCAACCCCGAATACGAACGCGCGCGCGCGTGGATGACCGAAGAAGCCAACGCCGCCATCCGCGGCGCGTTCGAGGGCGGCGCGACGCAGGTGCTCGTCAACGACTCGCACGGCAGCTTTCGCAACCTGCTGCTGGACCGGCTCGATGCCCGCGCGCAAACCATCACCGGCAAGCCGCGTTATCTCAGCATGATGACCGGCGTGGATCTCGGTTGCGACGCCGTCTACATGGTTGGCTATCATTCGCGCGCGCAAACGCAGGGCGTGCTCGCACACACGATCAATAGCTTTGCATTCCGAAATGTATCGGTGAACGGCCAGGCATTCAGCGAGGCGCATCTGTATGGCGCACTGGCCGGCGAATTCGGCGTGCCGGTGGCGCTGCTCAGCGGCGACGACGTATTCCTCGCGGAGACGGCCCCGGCGTTTCCCGGCGCAATCGGCGTGCAGACCAAGCGCGCGCTGGGCAACGGCGTGTGCCTGAGTCTCGCGCCGGAACGCGCCTGCACCCTGATCCACGAGGCCGCGAAGGCAGCCGTCGCGAACATCGCGAACCTGCGGCCGTTCAAAGTCGCGGGCCCGATCGAGTGCGAGCTGACGACGCAAACGCCGGCGTTGGCTGACCTGTTCTGTCAATGGCCGCAGTTGCAGCGCACCGAGGCCAGCGCACTGCGCTTTAGCGCCGAGAGCATGCAGTCCGCGGTGCGGATGCTCAACTCCCTCTCGGCCATGTCGTTCATGTTGCGATAAGACCGCCCTCACCCATTGCGCAACGCCTCAAAAGGCGCAACCATTGCACATACACTCGGCAATGGAGGGGATATGGGTTGGGAGGGCAAGGAAATTCAAGGGCTGTCGTGTGAACGTCTCGCGCGAATCGAGCGTTTCCTCGACGACAACTACGTTGCCGCCGGCAAGCTGGCCGGCACCGTTACGCAGGTGTGGCGGCGTGGCGAGCTTGCCGTGAACTCGGTGCTGGGCCTCGCAGACCGCGAGCGGCAGACGCCGATGGCCGAAGATTCGATCTTTCGCATCTACTCGATGACCAAGCCCATCACGTCGGTGGCAGTCATGATGCTGGTCGAGGAGTGCAAGATCGCGCTCGACGATCCCGTTAGCAAGTACATCCCCGCTTGGGAAAAGCTAGGCGTTCACGCGGGCGGTTTCATGGAGAGTTTCCAGACCCGTGCCCCCGCGCGCCCGATGCGCGTGGTCGATCTGCTGCGCCATACCTCCGGCTTGACCTATGGGTTCCAGCAAAACACCAACGTCGACGCCGCCTATCGCAAGTTGAAGCTGGGCGATATTGCGACGGCAGGCACGCTGGAAGACATGATCGAGAAACTGGCCACGTTGCCGCTCGAGTTTTCGCCGGGCGAAGCGTGGAACTATTCTGTTTCTACGGACGTGCTCGGCTATATCGTCGGCAAAGTCAGTGGTATCGCGTTCGAGGATTTTTTGAAAACGCGCATATTCGATCCGCTCGGCATGGTCGACACGGCCTTTTACGTTCCGCCGGAGAAGCTGTCCCGCTTCTGCGCCTGCTACGCCATTGGCACGCTCGGCTCGAAGGTCGTATCGGCGCAAGCTCCGACGCTGCAGGACGATCCACGCACCAGTTCGTATCGCGAGCCGCCGGCCTTTGTGTCGGGCGGTGGCGGCCTCGTTTCGACGGCGGCGGACTACATGCGTTTTTCGCGCATGCTGCTGCGGGGTGGCGAGCTCGACGGCGTGCGGCTGCTCGGACCGAAGACCGTGGAATTGATGACCGCCAACCACCTGCCAGGCGATGTCGATCTGCCGCGCCTGTCGCGCTCGATGTTCAGCGAAGCCAACTACGAAGGCGTGGGCTTTGGCCTGGGTTTCGCTACGACCCTCAAGCCGGCGTCCACGCTGACGCCAGGCAGCGCGGGCGACTTCTTCTGGGGCGGCGCGGCCAGCACGTTCTTCTGGGTCGACCCGCGCGAAGACCTGATCGTGCTGTTCCTTACGCAACTCTTGCCGTCGTCTGCGTACCCGGTGCGGCGGCAATTGCGCACGCTGGTCTATAGCGCGATTACCGAGTGCGGCGCGAGGGGTGCGCGATAAATCATCGGACCGTGCAACGTGGCGCAACGCCAGGTTTGACTCTGTGCTCGTCGAGCGGTCGTACGAGGCAGACTGGCCGAAGAGAGCATGTGCGGTCCCCGGCCGCGCTTGCTCAGAATGAGTGATACATCCCCACCGTAATCAGCAGTTGCCGCGACGAACTTGAATCGACCCCGGCGCCGGGAATCTCCGCAATCGCCGTACGCCCCACCACCTGGCCGCTCGCGTTCAGCACCGGCGCGATACCGTCTCCACCCGCCTTCTGAAAAACCGCCACGCCGTACAGACTCGTGCGCTTCGACAGCGAATAGGTCAGCCCGAGATTGATCTGCTGGAAATTCGGTTTGAGGTCCTGATAATCTGCTTTGCCCGCGTTATAGATATAGGCGGCGCCGCCGAGCAATGCCGGCGTGAACTGATACGTGACGCTCGCCTCGTAGCTGTTCATCGTGAAGTCGCTGCCGGTGCCCGCATTCGCGAAGCCGTTGGCCACAAAGTACTGGCTCTGGTCGAGCGCCGTGTGTGCGAAGTTCAGTGCGAGCGTTGCATGACCGAGCGCGTACGAGCCGCCGGCCGTAAACGACTTCATCGATTTCGCGTCCTGTAGCGCAACGTAGCGTCCGAGCGAGCCGACGTAATTGCCGTTCGACGTGTACACGCCGCCGGTTCCGTCGGGCGAGGTCGCCGGGTTGCGGATGTCCAGGTAGCCTGCCGCCAACGCGAACGGCCCATGCGTGTACATCGCCGCGAGCGACCACACCTGGTTGGTCGACATGCTGCCCGGAACGCCGCCGAAGCTGTACAGGCCCGACACCTGCAAGCCGCTCCACGTCGGGCTCACGTACTTGACCGAGTTGTTGATGCGGATCGACTGGTTCAGGTTGTCGAGATCGCCGAAGTGGGAGCCGTAGCCCGTCGCGAAGTTATTGCTGGACGGGAAATAGCCGACCGTCTCGGACGGCGTATCGTATTGACGCCCGAGCGTCAGCGTGCCCCATTGCGGGTTCGTCAGACCGGCAAACGCTTGCCGGCCGAACATCACGCCGCCCTGCCCCAGATGGCCGTTCTGGATGTTGAAACCGTTCTCCAGGGTAAAGATCGCCGCGCTGCCGCCACCCAGATCCTCGCGCCCTTTCAAACCCCACATATTGCAGCCCGGCGGCCCGCAGGTATCGCCTTCCCACACGTGACCGTTGCCGGTGTTGTTGACCATCGTGATGCCGGCGTCCACGCGGCCATACAACGTGACGCTGCTTTGTGCGTGGGCGGAAATGGACAACGCGGGCAACGCGGCCAGCACGGCAGCGCAGAGTCCGGTTAGCTTGATGGCTTTTCCAGGGCGGTGACGTTTAATGCTTTTTCCCACGGATATCTCCACTGTGTCGTTGTTGGTTCTGTGCGACTGTTTGAGCCGGATCCATTCCGGTGACGCGCCGTTCCAGCCTGCTCACGGTTGCGTTGCGTTGAGCCCGTTCACGGCCTGGGCGGACGAGCCGGCGGACGGGAACGCCACCCGCACCGCGCTGTGCGACGGCTGCGGCGTCAGCAAGCTCACACCGAAGGTCACCACAGCATTGATCGCCATCGCGATCAGCCCTGGCTCCCATTGCGGCACGGCGCTGGACCAGAACTGCGCGGCGAACGGCGCGAGCAGTGCGACGAAGCCGGCGACGAGCCCCGCGAGTACGCCCAGCGCCGTCGTGCGCCGCCACAGGAAGCCGAGGAACACACCGGGCGCCAGCATGCCGATTGCCGAATAGGCATCGAGCAGGATCTTCACGAGCGAGCCCTTCTGGCTGATCGACAGCCACACCGCGATCGCCGCGAATGCCACTAGCGAGAAGCGCGACAGGCGCAGGGACGTCCGCTCGTCGAGCCGCTCGCGAAACGGCCCGACCACGTTGCGGGTGAAGATCGAACCGGCGGTCAGCAACAGCAACGCGCCGGGGGCCAGCGCGAGCAGAAAGCCGGTGCCCGCGACAAAGCCGACGACGGGCGCCGAATAGTGATCGGAAACGAATTGCAGCAAGGCGGCGTTCAGGTTGTTGCCAGGCGGCTTGGTACCGGCAAGCAGCGCCGCGAAGCCGAGCAGGATGATGCAGAAGTACGCGAGCGAATAAAGCGGTTGCCAGATCGCGTTGCGGCGGATCGCGGTGCCGCTCGCCGAGGTATAGGAGATCTGGAACAAGTGCGGGAACACCCAGTTGCCAAGCGCGATGTTCAGCGACGACGTCAGCAGCCAGATGGCGGTGGTCGGCGAAGTGTGATCGAGTCCCGGCAGCCGGCCGATGCCCGGATGCAACTGCTCCGCGCGCCTGAAGATATCGGCGATCGACAACGCACCGACTTTGCTCGCCACCGTCGCGCACAACAGCACCACGACCGCGATCATCAGCACGTCCTTGACGCCGGCCGCGAACGCCGCCGAGCGCACGCCGGCAACGAACACGAAGGCCACCATCAGCAGGCCGGCGATGATGGTCGCGGTCTGCGTCGAGACGAGTCCGTCGAGCGTCAACTGCACGATCAGCCCGAGGCTGACGAGCTGGATTTGCACATAGACGATGAGCGACGCAATGCCAATCACGCCAGTCAGGACGCCGAGCCAGCGCGCGTCGTAGCGTGCCGCAAAGAAGTCCGCCTGGGTCACGAGCCGCCGTGCGCGCCCGGCCCGCCAGATCTTCGGCATCAGCCAATAGCCGAGCGCGTAACTGAGCGACACCGAACAGAACGCGAGATACGCGGGTGCGCCAAGCGCCCACGCATAGCCCGAAATGCCGAGCACCGCAAAGGTCGTGTAGACCTCGCCGGCATTCATGAACCAGAAAATCAGGGTGCCGAGGCTGCGGCCACCGACTGCCCAGTCGGCCAGCGTATGGCCTTTGCGCGTCACGCGGCCGTAGCAGAGCGCGCCGCTCACAGTGGCTAGCAGGATAGCCAGGACGATGGCCAGTTTCATTGGGCATCCTCCGTCAGCTGGGCAGCGGATGTCGCCGCGATGAATGCCGCCTCTTCGTCCTCGACGCCCCGGCTACGATCGAGGCGGAACACGAGCGCGATGACCGCGCTGGTCAGCACGATGCCGGCCATCTGCCACAACATTGGAAAAGGCAAGCCGAACGGCGTCCACGCGACATCGTTGATCGCAGGCGCCAGGCCGGCCTGCCAGATGAACGGGATGGCCAGCAGCCAGCGATAGGTGCGACGCGCCGGAACGGCCGTTATCTGCATCTGACTCATCACATACCCCATGTAGAGTTTTACTGCACAACACTGCGCGAAGTGTCTACTGGTAATGCACAAACCGCAAGCAGAAAAAAACAAAACCCGCGTGCTACAGGATATGTTTACCCCTATGAATAGGGGTTATGGTTGGAGCCATAAGAATTTCACCAGCAACGTTGACGTCAGGTTTGTGTGCACTTAGACTGCACATAACCGTAAGACGGCACTACACAGCATCGAGGTGAAAAGATGATCGGCGAACGCCTTAAGGAATTGCGCACGCTGCACGGCATGTCATTGCGCCAACTCGCGGCGCAGGCGGACGTGTCGGCCACGCTGCTGAGTCAGATCGAGCGATCGGTCACCGATCCGAGTCTCGACACCATGCGGCGTCTCGCAGCCGTGTTCGGCGAATCGGTGTCGTCGCTATTCGCGGCGGCGACGGTGTCGTCGGTGTCGATCAGCCGTCCCGGCAACCGCTCGATGCTGATCGCCCCGCAAGGCCGCGTCAGCTACGAACGCCTGACGCCTGGCAACGGCCAGCTCGAAGTGCTGCGCGCGGTGCTGCAGCCCGGCGAAATGTCCGCCGACGAGCCGCGCGGCCATCCCTCGTCCGAATGCGTGTACGTCATCGCCGGCAGCCTGATCGCGCAAATCGACGGCGTCGACTACACGATCGCGGCCGGAGAAAGCGTTTCTTTCGACGCTCGCCTGCCTCACCGGTACCGCAATGCGTCGGCGTCGGCGACCGAAATCATCCTGTCGGTAACGCCCCCCAACCCCTGATCGATCGGACCTAACGTCATGTCTCAAGCCGACTCGCCATCCGGCGAATTCAATCTGTACGACCTGCGCGTCGAAGTGGTCGCCCCCGAGGGCGCGAAGCTGTACTGCGGCGCGAAGGTCGGCGACTTTTTCGAGCTGCGCGGAGAGATGCTGCATCTGCCGCCCGGCCAGGGTTTTTCGCTTTACTCGCTCGCGGCACTGCTGCCGCTCTTGCCCGCCAAGCAGCGCAGCACCGACCCGAGCGACTGGATGTCGACCGACGCCGAGGTCGCCTGCCCCGATCCGAACTGCCCGTCGCGCTTCCGGATATCCCGTGTCGGCACCCGCAAGTTCAAACACGCGGATACCACCGCGGTCAGGCTGAGCAACGAGGAAAACCCATGACCCAGATTCAGACTACCGAACTCGCGCCCGGCTATTCGATCTCGAGACTGATCAAGGGGGGCTGGCAACTGGCGGGCGATCACGGCGATGTCGACCAGGCCGGCGCACGCGACGACATGGCCGCTTACTACGAGGCAGGCATCACCGCGTTCGATTGCGCAGACATCTACACCGGCGTCGAGGAGATGATCGGCGCGTTTCGCCGCGACTATCAGCAGCGCCACGGCACGGCCAGTTTGCAGAAGCTGAAGGTGCACACCAAGTTCGTGCCCGACCTGTCGCTGCTGGCGACCATCGACCGCGAGCAGGTCGAGCAGATCATCGACCGTTCTCTCGCGCGGCTGCACACGGATCGGCTCGACCTGGTGCAGTTTCATTGGTGGGATTATTCGGCGCCACGTTATCTGGAGGTTGCCGGCTGGCTCAAGGATCTACAGCAAGCCGGCAAGATCGATCGCCTTGCCGCGACCAATTTCGACACCGCGCGTACCGCGCAACTCGTGGATGCCGGCATTGCGCTTGTCAGCATGCAGGTGCAGTACTCGCTGCTCGACCAGCGGCCCGCGCGGCAACTCGCCCAGTACGCACGAGAGCATGGCATCCGCTTGCTGTGCTATGGCACCGTGGCCGGCGGCTTCCTGTCGAAGCGCTGGCTCGGCGTGGCCGAGCCCGTTGAGATCGCGAACCGCTCGCTCGTCAAATACAAACTGATCATCGATGACTTTGGCGGGTGGGACCTGTTCCAGGCACTCCTGCAAACGCTCGACAAGATCGCGCTGAAGCACGGTGTATCGATCGCGACTATTGCAACCCGCTGGGTGCTTGATCAGGATAACGTAGCAGCGGCGATCGTCGGCGTGCGCCGCGGCGATCACCTTGCCGAGCACACCCGCGTGTTCGGCGTCTCCCTCGACGACGAAGACTGGCGCGCGATTGCTGCGATCCATGCGCGGAGCCCGGGGCTCGAAGGCGATGTGTATGGGCTCGAGCGTGACATCCACGGACGTCACGGCCGGATCATGAAGTATGAGTTGAACAAGGGCTAGGCGCTCGGCTGCGTCTGGGGCGGTACGCGCCGCCCGCAGCAGCTCGCGGCGCCGATTGATCAGCATGCCGAAGCGCTTGCGTGGAGCTTGCCTGCTGTATCCAGACGGAGCGCCAGGAAATTTTTGTCGACACTACTATGCCGCCGACTATAATGCCGGGTGGGTAAATTCGACGAATATCGCTTCCGCTTTGCGCCATGGCCCGAAATAAAACACAAAACCTGCCCGATCTTTCCGCACTTCTTACGCCAAAGAATTCACTCATGCTGGCCGTCGAGCGAGCTGTACTGCGCGGGCAGGATTGGGCGGCCGCATCGGTGCCGATTGCGGAGCAGATCGCTGCCCGGCTGGCCGGGGTCATTACGCTTGATTTGGTGAAATCCGGGCAACGCCTGCTGGAAGCGGATATCAGCGAAGTGTTGCACGTGAGCCGCGCGCCCGTTCGCGAAGCGCTGCGCATACTCGAGCGGGATCGCCTGGTGGAGTTTCAGGCCCGGCGCGGGGCGATCGTGACGGCGCCCGACGAGAACGAGCTTCGGGATATTTTCCGCGTGCGCAGCGTCCTTTACATCACGATGCTCGAACAGGTCGCACGCGAGAATCCCTCGGAGCTCGAGGCATTGTTGACCGAATATGTACCGAGGCTAGCCAAGGCGGCCGACGAATCGGTGGACGCCTATGCCGTGGAAAGCTTCCAGTTGAATTTCGCCACCATCAGTCTGTGCAATAACCGGCTGCTGGTCGATATCCTGCACTCCATCTCGTTGCGCACGTTCCGTTATGTCCGGCTGGGACTGGTGGCGGCGCCTCAATCGATGCGCGCATCCCTGAAAGTCTGGCGCGCGCTTCAGAAGGCCGCCGTCAAGCGAGACAGCGAGCTACTGCTGGGTCTAGCCGCCTCGCGCCTGGACGAGGCACGGGATGCGGCTGTTAGTGCGATTGCCGCAAGATCGGCTGGCGGCCGAAGCACGCGTGCTTCAAAAACCCCGCTTGCCAAGGGGAAAGCCGTTCCTGCGCAATAGGCGGCTCTCTTGGGTAATACCTTGGCTCAGGCCGCAGTACCGGTGCCCACGGTATCGGCAAGGGCGGGCGCCGCATCCAGTTGGACATCGGAGATTTTGGCCGCGTCAATGTCGTAACTGCGCATTGCAACGACAAAAAAGCCCGCGGCCAATACGCTGCACAGTGGAATGAAGGTGAGCGCGTGCTGCAAACCCCAGCGGTCCGATAAGGCCCCCGCGAGGACTGGACCCACGGCCAGGCCAAACACGTTTTGGAACAGGGAAAGCACGGCGGCGCCGGTGGAGCGCACGCCGGGGTGAACGACGTCCATGGCGACGCCCGCAACCACGCCGACGGTGCAGTTCATGAAAAAGCCGCCAAGCACGATCAGCTTGAACTGAATAGCGGCCGTGTAAGTGCCGCCGAACGCCGCTACGAAGATCACAGACGTGACGAGGCATAGCACGGAGAGCGCGGGCAACTTGTTGCGCGGATTGCGACGTGTCAGGCGCCCCACCACAAAGCCCCAGAGCGTGCAGCTAAAGGCGCCGACCAATACCACCACCGCCGCTGCCTTGCCCGCGGCCTCCGGGGTCATGCCGTGAAAGCGGTTCAGGTAGCTGGGCAGCCACGACCACATGGCCGACACGGTGATCAGTTGAGCCGACGCGCCAGCGCACACCCACAGCAGCGTGCGCGTGCGCGCCAGCGCGCCGAAGATGCGCTTGAGCGTCTCCCCCAGCGGCTGGCTCTCCGGATTCGAGTCCGGCGTTAGCGCTACCGTCTTGTAGTCGCGCACCAGCAGATAGAACAACGCCAGCACGAGCCCCGGTACACCGACCACCCCAAAGGCGGCTTTCCAGCCCCACCTGGCCGCGATCATCCCGCCCAGCACGACGCCCAGCACCGAGCCCAGCGATGGAGCGGCATAGAATGCGCCGAGCGCGGCACTGCGCAAGGACTTGGGAAACAGTGTCGAGATCAAGGCGACACCCACCGAACCATAGCCGGTTTCACCCAGCCCAACCACCGCGCGCGCCATGAACAATTGGCTGAAGTTGGCCGTGAACATACATGAGATCGTCGCCAGGCTCCAGGTGACGGCCATGACCACGATGCTCTTTACCCGGCCCATGCGGTCCGCCACCAGCGCTACCGGCAATCCCCCCGCGCCCACCACGATCGAGACGACCGAGACCAGCGAGCCCAGTTGCTTGTCGCTCAGATGCCATTCGCTCTTGATGTGAGGAAATAGCGAAACGATTACCTGGCGGTCGATAAAATCGAAGAACATGAGTGCGAAGGTCATCGCAAAGGCAAACCAGACCTGCGGCCTGCTCGCCAGATAGCCGCTGTTGCTGGCGGCCTCGGAGTCATTGGGTATCACGTTCATGTTTGTCTCTCGAGATTGATGAAATACGCGACGCCTACCCGCGTCGTGCTTCCGCGATATGGCACCGCCGGCCAATGAGGTACACCGTAAGCGGCAGAACGGCCGCGAGCGGAAGCCAGCGCAATGCGCCTTGCAGCCCCACCGCATCCGCTACCACACCCGTGACAAACGGACCCGCAGCGAGACCCAGGATATTGTTGAAAAGCGTGAGCGTTGCAAATGCCGACCCATGGATACCCGGCGGCGTCGCCCCAGCAATGATTGCGCTACAGGTGCCGAACGAACTGGCGAGAAATAACACTGCAGGTGCGAGGAGTGCGAACTGCAGATTGCCCGGCGGCAACCGGAATGCGATTGCCAGCAGAATGCCCAGCATGAGGCAATAAGCAATCGCCATGTTCCAGCGCTTGAGCGAAGAGTCGCCGCTGATCCGGTCGGTCACCACACCGCACAGAAACTGTCCCAGGCCGCTGACAAGGACAAGGCCCGCCGCCGCCACGGCCGCCTTGCCGACCGGCATGCCCCAGTAGCGATTCAGGTAGCTGGGCAGCCACACGAAAAGCGTGCCCTGGATGAAGATCTGCAGTGCACTGCCGAGGTACGCGCAAAAAACCGAGCGCGAAGGAAACAGTCCGGCAAACAGCGCTCGGGGCGTCAGTTTCACCTGTTCATGCTCGGACATTGCTTTCGCCTCGACCGGATGTGCATGAGCGAGCCTCTTTTCCGTCACTGCAAAGCAATAAATAATCACCAGTGCAAAACCGAGAATCGCCATTAGCGCCATCGAAAAACGCCAGCCAAAGCGGGTCGCAATGATGCCGGAAATCGAAACGCCGAGCACCGACCCAAAAGCAGCAGCAGAGGTAAAGCCGCCGGCAACGGTCGAGCGCAGTTTCCTCGGGAAGATGCTCATGAGCATCGCGAGTCCGACACTTCCGTACGCCGCCTCGCCAACACCCACGAAAATGCGCGCGACAAGCATCTCGTGGTAGCTGCTCGCCATCGCACACCCAAGCGTGGCAAGACTCCAGAGCGCAGCCATCAGGGCGATGCTTTTGACACGTCCCCAGCGGTCCGCAATCAGCGAAAACGGGAGGGTCAGCACGCCGACCGCCAACGGCACCACGCCGCTGATCGAACCGAGCTGAGTGTCAGAAAGCTGCCACTGAACTTTCAATATCGGAAACAAGGCATTGAGCGCCTGCCGCGACATGTAGTCGGATAGCAAGAGACAAAACATCAATGCAAATACCACCCACGCGTAGGCCCGCGCATTACGGCCAACCGTACTTGACTCAGCCGCTACTGAGTTAGCTGTATAAAGAGTCATTTTGTCTCCTCCGGCCGTGAATTATTTATTACGGCATTAGTTGAAAGGCACGTGCAAACGCTCAGGGAGGCTCGGTCTTTCGCGCACAACGCGCCCGCTTTCAGCCGGCAATCCGGCAATTGCGCGTATCGCAGCGTCCCTGGCGGTATCCAGACGCGAGGCCGCAAGGCAAAGCAGTTGTTGGTTGTCCCGCTTGACCGCAGCCCTGTGCAGATCATTCCAGTCACTTAACGACGCGAAGATCGACTGAGGCGCAGCCACGAATCCCAGTCGGACATAACGCAGGATTCGCAATGAGAGTGAATGCAGAAGGTCGACCAGGAGCCGGTTTCCGCACAAACTCACCGTGGCGAAATTCAGAAGAAAGCTTTCTACTGCGTAGGCGTCGGCAGACTCTGCGGCTGCCCTGGTTAGTCTGGGCATATGCATGGTCAGCAACGCTTCGAACCCGGCCGGGCTTTCGCGCGCCACCTGTTCGAGCATCGTGATGTAAAGCACGCTGCGCACGCGGAAAATATCCCTAAGCTCGTCCTCGTCGGGGGCCGTCACGATCGCCCCGCGTCTGGCCTGAAACTCGATCAAGCGGTCCCGCTCGAGCATGCGCATCGCTTCGCGCACTGGAGCGCGGCTGACTTGCAGCACTTCGCTGATATCGTTCTCCAGCAAGCGCTGCCCCGCTTTCACCAGGTCCAGCGTAATGACTCCAGCCAGCCGGACGGCAATCTGCTGTGCAATCGGCGCTGCGGCGTATACGCCATCCTGACCGCGCAACACCGCCCGCTCGACGGCCAGCATCAGGGAATTTTTCGGCGTGAGAAGCGTGGAAAGGTCGGGGAGGTTTGGGGTTCTGTTTCGGGCCATGGCGTAGATACACACAAATTGCTCAATATGGCCTGTCGCCCTCAATGCCCGCTCGCTCCATTTTGCGAGGCGCCGGCCAGTAATCCATGACCGCATAGTGCTGCGTGGAGCGGTTGTCCCACACCGCAACACTGTTCGGCTTCCAACGGAAACGCACCTGATACTCCGGGATCGATGCCTGGCTTTGCAGATAATTCAGCAGAAGGCTCGCGCCTGGCGTCTTGTCCAGGCCGTAACGCACGTTGTCGGCGGTGTGGTAGTTGACGAAATGCGTTGTGAAGCTACTGACGTACAGGATCTTCTCGCCAGTTTCCGGGTGCGTACGCACGACAGGATGCTCCACCTCCGGATTCTGCGCCGCGAGTTTCCTTCGTTCTTCGGGATCCATTGCCGCGCCAAACGAGTGTTCAATGCTGCTTTTCGCTCTCAATCCCTCAATGCGCTTTTTGACTTCTTCGGGGAGCTGCTTATAAGCCTCGACCATGTTGACCCAGATGGTGTCGCCGCCCACTTCCGGGCACTCGACACAGCGGAGCACGGCCCCCATGGATGGGTTAGGCCGCCAAAGCCCGTCGGTATGGTAATTGTTCTCGTAAGGGTTTTTGGCTTCCGACCGATAGATGCGCACGAGCCCCGGGTGTTCCGGATCGCTTCCCGCAACGGGATGATCCTCGAGTTTTCCGAATCTGCTCGCAAACGCGACATGCTCCTCGCGCGAGAGATCCTGGTCCCGGAAAAACAGGACCCGGTGCTTGAGCAACAGCGCCTTGACTTCCGCAAACAGCGCCGCATCCCGCGATGCGTCGCCCAGGCTTACGCCAGCCACCTCGGCGCCAATGGACGCGGTCAATCTTTCTACTTTAATCATGAACGATGTCTCCTTATATCTGGCGGGGATTTCACCCAAACCCCCGCGGTCGCGGCCACGTGCCGGGAGGCCGGTTTGCCCCGCGAAACCGTGAAGTTTTTTGCCCTTGTTGCTGAACAAGATAGCAGCAATATTTATTTATGTCGACATAAATTGGCTGGAACGCGTGCGTATCAACCCGGGTAGTTCCGGCTCCCTACTGACCGAATGGACGCTGCACCGTGAGCTTGCTCGTCACCGAGGTCACACCCGCGACGCCCTTCACGATCTCGACAACGGTGTTGATCTGCGAAGCGTCCGAAACGGTTCCGCTGATCGCCACGGCGCCTCCTTTCGCGGTGACGCCGATGTCGCCCGCATCAATCTCCTTGTGCTTCGCGAGCGCTGCGTACACCTTGCGCTTTAGCGCGCGATTTGCCTGGCGTGCGGTCCTGGCTGTCGTGCCGCCAGATGCGTTGAGCGCCGCGCCCGACGATGCGCCTGCCGGCGTCCCCTCCTGTGCCCAGGCGCTGATCAACACCGCTGCGATCGCGACGCCGAGCGCCGCCCTGAGTCCGTTCATCATCTTCATGGTGGTTCTCCTTTTCGCGGTCAAGTCATCAAAAGCTATGGCGCAGACCAATCATCGCTGCCGTGGTCGAGACGCCCGGTGCGACGGGTTGGCCGTACATGATCGTCTGGTTCATGGCGCCGCGGTTCGCGACATATCCGACCTGCGCGGAGATGATCGTCCGCTTGGACAGGCTGTAATCCGCGCCCACTGCATATTCACTCGAGTGGTTCGCCGAGTTGTTGCGGTCCTTCAGGTAATAGAAACCGGACGTGATCCTGAAGGCCGGGGTGAACTGATAGCCGAGACCTCCGGATATCATTTCGTAATCCGATAGTTTTGTGTTCGAAGGATTTTTGCCAATGCCGTATGACGCCGACACCGATATCCCCCGAAACGTGTACTTCGCGCCGAAATAGTAGAAGCGATTGTTGTCGAGCCCCGTCGGGTTGGCTGCCGCGAGGTTCGTGTCGTGGGCGTTGTAGTAGACGGCGGACAAATTGAGGCCGTAGTTCGAGTACTTGAGCACCGCCGATTCGCGCGTGCCGCCCTGAATCTGGCCCGGCACTCCGCCCGGTGCGTACTCGAGCGCGGCCGACGCGCCATGGAACTTCGGCGACTGGTAGACCAGCGCGTTGCTGTCGTACAGCGCGCCGATCGGCACGTTCGTGTTCGTTCCGGGCCAGCCAGCGGCCTGGTTCAGCCCGAGCCAAGCCCCGAGGATGCTGCCGAAGTATTCCGCCGCACGGACGTCGGTATCGGCCATCGCATAGATCATGGGCGTGTACTGCCGTCCGGCGTCGAAGGTGCCGAACGGCCCGGAGACGCCAACCGTTGCCTGCTGGTTGAACACCGCGGTCGCCCCCGTCGTGTCGGCCAGTCCGAGCTTGCCGTTGCTGCTGTTGAACACGCCCTGCAATCTGAAGTTGACCTTGTAGCCGTTGCCGATGTCTTCGGTCCCCTTGATACCCCAAAAGCTCCCGTAGAGGCTGCCGTCCTTGACCCCGAACACATGCCCGTTGTTGCGCGCGTTCGGCGCGAACGACGACGCGGACGTGCTTTGATAAAAAAGTCCCGAATCAATCGCGCCGTACAACGTGACCGACGATTGCGCATGCGACGTGCTGGCGAATACCGCGAGCACCGCTGCACCGTGCCACTTCAATTTCATTGACGTCTCCTCTGCCTTTTTGTGATGACCGGGCAAGCCCGACCGGTTGCTGACGACGCCGATCATCATCTAAATTTAATGATGTCGACATTAATGTTTATACCGAGTCGACCGGTAGACAGTGCAAGACGTGGCTTCCTGGCAACAAGTCTCCTTTTGATATTTATGTCGACATTATTGTTTTCGAGGGATACACTCCGACCCACAGTGACCTCGCAACTGTCGCGCTCGTCCTGCGAGACCCAACGTTCTGACGATTTCCCATCTCACCCGGAGCTCCATCACCATGAACTTCCTTGACGGCCACCTGTATCCCGAGAACCAGCAGCCTTTGATCATCACCGCCGCGCCCTATGCGCCGGGCTGGATTCCCTCGGACTTTCCGGAGGACATCCCTGTCACGATGGAGGAGCAGATCCAGAAGGCGGTGGATTGCTATGAAGCGGGCGCGACCGTGCTGCATCTGCACGTGCGCGAACCGGACGGCAAAGGCAGCAAGCGCCTGTCCATGTTCAATGAGTTGATCGCCGGGGTGCGCGAGCGGGTGCCTGAAATGGTCATTCAGGTGGGCGGCTCGATCAGCTTCGCGCCCGAGTCCGAAGGCGAATCCGCCAAATGGCTTAGCGACGACACGCGCCACATGCTGGCCGAACTCGATCCCAAGCCCGACCAGGTGACGGTGACCGTCAACACAACCCAAATGAATGTGACGGAGCACGCCGGGATCGACGATTTCAAGGGTGTTTCGCGTGGATTCCCGAATCTCTACGCCACCTACAAGGACATGATCGTTCCTTCGAATCCCAGCTGGGCCGAGGAACACATTCGGCGACTGTCGGCGGCCGGAATCCAGAGCGAGTTTCAGGTCTACAACATCAACAGCTTTGAGACGATCGAGCGGATGATCCGGCGTGGTGTCTACAAAGGACCGTTGGTGATGAACTGGGTGGCGATCAGCGGCGGCATGGATCAGGCGAACATCTTCAACCTCGCCAACATGCTGCGTGCGGTGCCCGATGGCGCGGTGGTCACGGTGGAAAGTTCGGTGCTCAATGTGCTGCCCGTGAATGTGATCGGGATCGCGCTGGGTCTTCACGTGCGCTGCGGCATCGAGGATGTGCTCTGGAACCAGAAGCGCACGGGCAAGATGAGCTCAGTCGAGCAGATCAAGCAATTGGTGCGTATCGCCGGCGAACTCGGCCGCCCCATCGCGACAGCGCAACAAGCACGCGAAATCATGAAAATCGGCGTGTTCTACGACACGGCCGAAGAGACGCTTCAGGCCAATGGCTTCGCGCCCAACCGCAACGGCGGCAACCAGGGCTTCCTGCGCAAGCCGGACTGAAGCCTTCAAGAACACACGGAACAGGAGACATCATGGCAACAGCCGTCAAGTTCTACGAAACGGGCGGTCCCGAGGTTCTGCGTTTCGAAGACGTGGACGTGAGAGAGCCGGGACCGGGCGAAGTACGCATCCGCCACGTGGCGGTGGGTCTGAACTTTGCCGATACGTACTTTCGCGGCGGTACGTATGTGGTCCCGCTGCCTGCCGGCCTCGGCAATGAGGCCGCAGGCGTGGTCGAGGCCATCGGCGCTGGCGTGACCCATCTCGCGGTCGGCGACCGTGTGAGCTATACGGGCTTTATCAACACGCTGGGCGCCTACAGCACGGAGCGGCTGATTTCCGCCGACCTGTTGATCAAGCTGCCGCAGGCCATCAGTTGCGAAACGGCGGCGGCCATGACCATGCGAGGCCTGTCCGCCGCCTACCTGGTGCGCCGCATCTACCCTTTCAAGGCCGGCGACGCCGTGCTGCTGCACGCGGCCGCAGGCGGGGTTGGCCTGATCGTTTCGCAGTGGGCCAAACTGCTCGGGCTAACGGTGATCGGCACCGTTTCCACCGACGCCAAGGCCGAAGTCGCGCGCGCCCACGGCTGCGATCACACGATCAACTACAGCCACGAAGATGTGGCCAAACGCGTGCGGGAATTGACGGGCGGCGTGGGCGTGTCGGTGGTCTTCGACAGCGTCGGCAAAGACACCTTCATGTCCTCGCTCGACTCGCTCAAACGCCGCGGCCTGATGGTCTGCGTCGGCACCGCATCTGGCAAGATTCCGCCATTCGATCCGCAGATTCTGGCGCGCAAGGGCTCGGTGTACATGACTCGCCCAGGACTCGCCGATTACATCGCCGATCCGGCCGAAAAGGCGGAACTGGTCGACGAGCTATTCGGCCACGTGGCGGCCGGCCGCATTCGCATCGAGATCAACCAGCGATATGCGTTGCGGGATGCGGTGCAGGCGCATCGGGACCTCGAAGCAAGAAAAACCACGGGCTCCTCCATTTTCGTGGTGGAGTGACGGTTATTCCTGAACCGCGAACCCCAGGGTCGATGCAAGGACGCCCGTCGCCGGCCTGGAACGCGGCGGCCTTGCCTCGATCGTCAGGTCCCGCGGTTCGTCGTCCTTACGAATGCGTATCGCTGTACTCCGCGCGATACATCGGCCGCTTGGGCGCACGCGTACGCTGCTGCGTCTCCCAGCCTTCGGCGAGCCCCACCTCGGCATTCGATGGAGGCAGCATCGGCTTGCCGCGCACGAGATCGGATGCGCGCTCGGCGAGCATGATGGTCGGCGCGTTGAGGTTGCCGTTGGGCTCGGTCGGGAACACCGACGAGTCGATCACGCGCAGGCCCGTCATGCCACGCACCCGCAACTCGGAGTCAACTACGGCCATGTCGTCCTCGCCCATCCGGCATGAGCCGCACGGATGCATCGTGCTTTCCAGATTCGCCCGCACGAACGCGTCGATCTCGTCGTCGGTCTGCACGCCGGGGCCGGGCGCGAGCTCGACATCGCGGAAGCGGTCCATCGCCGGCTGCCCGATGATCTCGCGCGTGAGCCGCACGCAGCGCCGGAAGCCCTCGCGGTCCTCTTCGCGGTCCAGATAATTAAAGCGGATTTCCGGGTGCACGTAGGGGTCCCCCGACGTGAGCCGTACGTGACCCCGGCTTTTGGGCTTGTTCGGGCCGGTGAGCACCATGAAGCCGTGCCCCTTGAACGGCTTGTCGCCGTCGTAGCGCATCGCGGCAGGCAAAAAATGGAACTGGATATCCGGCCAGCGCAGCCCGGCCTCGGAACGGATGAAACCGCCGGCCTCGAAATGGTTACTGGCGCCAAGGCCATCCTTGAACAACAACCAGCGCAAACCGATCAGGAACTTGTGCCAGGGGTCCATCTGGCCGTTGAGCGTGACCGGTTCCTTGCAGCCGTACTGGATGTAGATCTCGGCATGATCTTGCAGATTCATGCCAACGCCGGGCAGCGCGTGCTTGACTTCCACGCCCGCCGCGCGCAATGCGTCCGCGGGTCCGATGCCCGAGCGCTGCAGCAGATGCGGCGAGCCGATCGGCCCCGATGAAATCAGCACTTCGGCGCGGCAGCGCGCCGTGTGCGTGACGCCGCCCCGGTCGTAGACCACACCGACCGCGCGCTTGCCTTCGACGATCACCTGCCGCGTCATCGCATTCGTGACCACGTGCAGATTGGGACGGTTCATTGCGGGGCGCAGATAGGCATTCGCGGTGGACCAGCGCACGCCGTCCTTCACCGTCATGTGCATCGCGCCGAAGCCTTCCTGCATGTGTCCGTTGCAGTCGTCCGTCTGGATGTAGCCCGCTTGCACGCCCGCTTCGATCCATGCGCCGTACAACGGGTTTTTCATGTTATTGCCGTTGTTGGTGGAGAGCGGCCCATTCGATCCGCGATACTCGTCGCCACCGAACTTGTAGGTTTCGGCCCGGCGGAAGTACGGCAGGCAGTTGCGGTAGCCCCAGCCGCGCGCGCCCAGCTCCTCCCATTCGTCGAAGTCGTAAGCATGGCCGCGAATATAGACCAGGCCGTTGATCGACGACGATCCGCCCAGCACCTTGCCGCGCGGGCAATGCAGTTGGCGTCCGTTCAGATGCGGCTCCGGCGCGGTCTGATATTTCCAGTTGAACTTGCGCGTGTTCATCGGCATTGAAAAGGCGCTCGGCATCTGGATGATGATGCTGCGGTCGCTGCCGCCGTACTCGAGCACCAGCACGCTCACGGATGGATTCTCGGTGAGGCGGTTGGCCAGCACGCAACCCGCCGATCCCGCACCCACGATGATGTAGTCGTATTCCCGGCTTTCCATGATGAATTCCTGATTCGTTATCCTGACAATTAGCTTTAGAAGCGCTGTTCGCCGGTGGTGTACTGAGGCATGGTCTTTTCGATGTGCGAGATAAGCGCTTCCTCGCCGCGCAGATCGAGCGAGCGGCTCAGCAGGTAATACGCGATGCCCGAGACGAACAACCCGACCAGCCACGCGAGGTCCACGCTACCCATCGCCCGTGCGAACGGGCCGACATAGACTTCGTTGGCGCCGTCGAAGATGCAGAAGAACGGAACCATTGCAGCGAAGCCAATCGCATACGACATCAAACCGCGCGCGCCCCACATACCGTAGATGTTGTTATGCGGCAGGAAGAAGTGCGGGATGGCATAACGGCCCTTGCGCACGAAGAAGTAGTCCGTGAGGTTGACGGCTGTCCAAGGCACGAGGAAGTAAAGCATTACGACGAGATAGATGTTCAGGACCGAGAGCCCCTTGCCCGACGAATAGATGCTGAGCGCGACGCCAAGCTGCAGCACCACGACAAAGAGAATCGCCAGCACGCGCACACGGGGCGTAGGCTCGATCTTCCTGAACGAATCGAGGCCGGTGATCGCCGTGAGCTTCGCGCTGTAAATATTCATCGCAATCACGGGAAGGAACGCCACGATTGTGACCGCCACCACCACGCTCCCGAGGCGCGGCGACAGATCGCTGCCCACCTGGTTGAGCGCCACCAGCACGTCGGTGGCATGCAGGTGGTCGCCGAGCCAGCCGCCCACTGCGATCATCCACGCACCCGAGAGCGAGGCCCCGAGGAATACGGCGGCGATCAGCCGGCCGCTCGGCGTGTTCTTCGGCAGATAGCGCGAATAGTCGGACACATAGGGCGCGTAGGCGATGTTGTAGCTCGCGGCAGCGGCAAACTGCGTGATGAACCCAGTCAAGGTGAAGCCAAGCGGCGCGGGCGGCGGCGTGCCGGGCAGCGCCGCCGGCAGCGGCAGATCGGGCACCCAGTGCATGAGCACCGCCAGTGTGACGAGGCCATACAGCGGTAGCGAGAGATACAGCGCCCACTTGAAGCTGCGATGCATCCAGTCGTGGCCGAGAATCGCCAGAAGCGCCGCAGGCACGGTGACGACGAGCGCCACCTTGAGCGGGTCCCAGCCGAACAGCGCCTTGAGCCCTTGCATCATCAGCACGAGGTTCACGATGTTAAAGCCCGCGAACACAAACAACGTGGCGAGCAGCACGAGCACCACGCCGCGATAGCCGAATTGCGCGCGCGACTGGATCATCTGCGGCAGACCCAGATGCGGGCCCTGCGAGCCGTGAAACGCCATGAACAACGTACCGAACATGATGCCCAGTGTGCCCGCGACCGTTGTCCATAGCGCACTCAGCCCGACGCTCGGCCCGACGAAGCCAATCGTCATCGTGAAGAACGTGAAGTTGCCGAGAAACCAGAACGGTCCCTGGCGCGATAGCCGGTCGGTGCGCTCGCTCTCCGGAATGAAATCGATCGAATGCCCCTCGATCGCGCCATGCTCGCCGGCGGCGGCCGCTGGTGCTGCGATCGTTGCTGCGACTCTGTCGTGTGCTTCCATCGTGTGCCCCATGTCGTAATGGACGATGCTGCGTAAAGATAAATCCCGGTAAGACGTCAGGGAGACGCCGCCCTATGCGTCGTTCAGCGTGATCCAGACGGCTTTTGTCTCCATCAGCGAGTCGAGTTGCTCGGAGCCGAGGTCCTTGCCGAAGCCCGACGCCTTGAAGCCGCCGAACGGCATCGCCGGATCGATCGTGCTGTGCGCGTTCACGTAGACGCTGCCTGCGCGCAGCTTCGGCACCAGCGCATGCACGCGGTTCAGATCGCGCGAATAGATCGCGGCGGCAAGTCCATAGGGCGTATCGTTGGCGAGCGCGACCGCCTCGTTCAAATCGTCGAACGGCGCGCTCACGAGCACGGGGCCGAAGATCTCCTCCTTCACGATCCGCATGTCCGGGCGGCAATGCGCGAAAATCGTCGGTTGAACGAAATAACCCGAGCCTTCCACATTGCGCCCGCCATACACGAGTTCCGCGCCTTCGCGCCGGCCTGTCTCGATCCATGACGTCACGCGCGCCTTCTGCTGCGCCGAAACCAGCGGGCTGATGAAGCAGTCGCGATCGAGACCCGGCGCGATCTTGAGCGTGCGCGTGTAGTCGATCAGCGCGGCGAGAAAGCGCTCGTGCACGCCGCGCTGCACGTAGAGGCGGCTACCGGCGTCGCACACCTGCCCCGAGTTGAAGAACATGCCATTGGCCACCGCGCGTGCGGCGGCCTCGACGTCCGCGTCGTCGAGCACGAGCACCGGGGACTTGCCGCCCAGTTCCAGCGTGACGCGCTTGACGCCGTCGACCGCCGCACTGCCGACGTCGCGCCCCACCGCCGTCGAGCCGGTGAACGTCACTTTGTCGATGCCGGGGTGGCGCGCCATCGCCGCGCCAATCACGTCGCCGCGCCCGGTCACAACGTTCACCACGCCATCGGGAATGCCGGCCTCCTGCACGAGCTGCGCGAAGCGCAAGGTCGAGAGCGAGGTCAGTTCCGCGGGCTTGATCACCGCCGTGCAGCCCACCGCGAGCGCGGCAGCGAGCTTCCACGCCAGGGTTTGCAGCGGAAAATTCCACGGCACGATGATGCCGACCACGCCCACCGGCTCCTTGCGCGTATAGGCGAGGTAGTGGCCCGGCAGCGAAGGCTCGACGGTGCGACCGTGCAGCTTGGAAGCCCAGCCCGCGAAATAGCGATACGTATCGATGGTGCCCTGGATGTCCACGTCGCGCGCATTCGCCACCGACTTGCCGACGTCGATGGATTCGATCTCGGCGAGTTCGTCGGCGTGGGCCTCGACGAGATCGGCGAGGCGGTGCAGCAGGCGCTCGCGTTCGAGCGGCTTCAGACGCCGCCACGCGCCGCCATCGAATTGCGCGCGCGCCGCCGCGACCGCGCGATCGAGGTCGCCGGTCGTGGCGAGCGGAATCTGCGTGATGACGCCTTCGGTGGAGGGCTCGATCACGTCGAGCCCCTCGCCCTCGCCGCCCGCAACGAACGCCCCGCCAATCAACATGCGCTGCGGCTGCTCGAGAAAGCGCCGCGTCTCCTCGCGCACGCCGAACTGCTCCAGATAGTTTCGTACGATGGAGTCCATCGTTGTCTCCTGATATTGCGCGGCGCCGTGCGGGCGCATCGCGCTTTCATGTTGGGTGCCGTTGCCGGCGCAAAGGCTGCAGATGCCGTCGATGCCTTAGCGCGACCGCTGGCTGCGCGCGTGAAAAATGAAGCCGATGGAATTCAGCAGCAGTTGCGCCGCGAGAATCGGCGTGACGCCCGCCGGATCGTAGGCCGGGGCCACCTCGACGAGGTCCATGCCCACGACGTTGCCGTGACTGCGGCGCGCAAGCCCCTGGATGATTTCCAGCACCTCGTAGTAGGTGAAGCCGCCGTGGCTCGGCGTGCCCGTGCCCGGCGCGATGGACGGGTCGAAGCCGTCGATGTCGATCGTGATGTAGTAGGCGCGGCCCTCGGGAATGCGTTCGAGCACGCCTTGCGTGCCGAGCCGGCGCACATCGCGCACCGACATAATGTCCGAGCCCGCTGCGCGTGCCGCATCGTAGTCGCTGCGATTCGACGAAGAAACATTGCGGATGCCGAGTTGCGTCATGCCGCTGATATGCTGCATTTCCGAGGCACGCCGCAGCGGATTGCCGTGCCCATAGCGCACGCCATGGCGCTCGTCGACGAAGTCCAGATGCGCGTCGAAGTGCACGATGTGAATGGGGCCGCGGCCTTCGAACGCCTGAATCACGGGTGCGTGAATCGAATGATCGCCGCCCAGCGTGATGGGCATCGCGCCGTTCTCGAGAATCTTGCGCACCGCGCTTTCGATGTTGGCGTTGCTCGCGGCCATGTCGGTATGGACAATGTCGGCGTCGCCCACGTCCACCATGCGGACCTGGTCGCGCGTCAGATACAGCGCGTCGTCTTCGTGGTCGTAAGCACCCGCATGGCCGAACGAGAACAGCGTAGACGCTTCGCGGATGCTGCGCGGCCCGAAGCGCGCGCCCGAGCGCCATTGCGTGCCCATGTCGTTGGGGGCGCCAAGAATCGCCACATCGGCGTCGATACGGTCCCAGTCGAGGCAGACCGGCGATTTCGCGAAGGTGCAATGTCCCACGAACGGCAAGTCCAGCCGCCCGCTTTCATACGTATTGCCCGGCATGAGTGTCTCCGTGTGTGATCCGCTGGCTAATCCAGTCGGTAATCGGTGAACGACCCGGTTTATGTCGGGCCGCCGCTTTGAGACACTATGTCGGTATTATTTTTGACCAAAAATCCCGGGTATCAGATGTTCATATCGGAATATCCGAAGCAAGCGATCATGGAGAACGCGGGCAATGATGCAACTGCAGGACGTCGATCTCAAACTACTCAGGGTTTTCATGCATGTCGTGCGCTGTGGCGGCTTCTCCGCGGCCCAAGCCACCCTGAACGTAAGCCAGTCGACCATCAGCGAGCAGATGACCACGCTCGAAACGCGCCTCGGCCTCAAGCTGTGCGAGCGCGGCCGCGGCGGCTTTCGCCTGACCGAGCACGGGCTCGCGACCTATGAGGCGGCCCAGCGCCTGCAGGTGGCCGTGGAGGCGTTCTGCATGGACACGGATGCGCTCAAGCAGCACATCGCGGGCAGGCTCTATCTTGGGATCATCGACAACACGGTGACGGACAGCGCCTCGCCGCTGCCGCGGGCCTTGCAGAAGTTCGTCTCGCGCGGCGACGACGTGCATGTCGACGTCTACGTCGGCACGCCGGCGGAACTCGAAGAGCGCGTGCTCGACGGCCGGCTCCATGTCGCGATCGGCCACTTCCCGATCCACGTGCCGGGTCTCACCTACACCGAGCTCTATCTAGAGCCCGACGGGCTCTATTGCGGCAAAGGGAATCCGCTCTTTGAAGGTGCTCGGGATAACGGCATTCAGACCGAAGCCATCGCCACGAGCCGCATTGCCGCGCGCGGCTACCTGCAACAGCACGACCTGAAGATGCTGAGTGCGAGCAAGGCCGCGGCGACCGTCGACAACGTCGAGGCGCAGGCGATCCTGATTCTCTCGGGCGCGTATATAGGATTCCTGCCTAACCATTACGCGGCGCGCTGGGTCCAACGCGACGAGATGCGGCGCATTGGTCCCGAGCAGTTCGGCATGCAGTCGCCCTTTTGCGCGGCGACGCGCCGGGCAGCCGCCGTCCCCTCGATTTTGCAGGCCTTTATGGTGGACCTGCAGGAAGCCTGGCAGCATGAACACGCGGGCGAAGCCGCAACTGAAAAGCGGCCCGCACGCCGCAAATAGGCGTACGCCCGCGTGCTCACGCGGGCGGCCATGGTGTGCTGCAGTGGAATGCCGCTATGGCGCTGCGCTCAGGAGGTGGCGAAGCGAACGCCCTGGGCACTGTCCGCCATGCCTTCGATCAACGCGGCGACGTTCTCCGCTGTTACCGCCGACAAAGTCCAGCCGAGGTGCCCGTGCCCGGTGTTGTAGAACACGCCCGGCATGCGTCCCCGGCCGACCTTCGGCAGCATGCTCGGCAGCATGGGCCGCAGTCCCGCCCATGGGATCACGCGCGAGGTACTGACCTGCGGGAACAGCCGCCGCGTCCACTCGACAAGCGGCGCGACACGGTCCGCGCGAATGTCCCGGTTAAAGCCATTGATCTCGGCCGTGCCGGCCACGCGGAACCGGTCGGCCCCCAGCCGGCTCGTGACGATCTTGGCGCTTTCATCTAGCAGGCTGACCCACGGCGCCGCGCGCTGGCTCGTTTCGTCGTCGAGGCAAACCGTGATCGAATAGCCCTTCACCGGATAAACGTTCACGTGGTCGCCCAGCATCGACGCGAATACGCGGCTGTTGACGCCAGCGCAAACGACGATGCGGTCGAACCTTTCGTTATCCGAAGCACCCTGCTCTGCAGCCGATACGGTAAAAGCGCCATCCGAATCGCGCCGGATCGCCGTGATCTGCGTGTCGTGGCGAAACTCCACGCCATGCCGCACGCACGCCTGCGTCAGTCCGCGCGTGAACTTGTGGATGTCGCCGGTCGAATCCGAGGGCGTGAAAAAGCCGCCGAAAAACGCTCCGTCCAGCGTCGGCTCGATCTGCCGGATCTCGGCCGCCGTCACAGGCCTGCGATCGAGACCGCCTTCGGTCAAAATGGCATTGACCTTCGAGGAAGCGTCGAAGCTCTTGCGGTCCCTGAAGATATGCAGGATGCCGCGCTGCTCCAGATCGAATTCGATCCCCTCCTTGCGCGCGGTCTCGAACAAGTGCTCGCGGGCCGCGATGGCGAGGCGCACCGTTTCTAGCGTGTTCGCCCGATAGTTCGGAATCTGCCGCAGGAACTCGGCCATCCACGAGTATTTGTGCCAGCCCGGCAGCGGATTCACCAGCAGAGGCGCGTCGCGCGTGAGCATCCAGCGCAGGCCTTTGAGAACGGTGGCGGTGCTGTTCCAGACTTCGGCGTTGCATGCGGAGAGTTGACCGCCGTTCGCGAACGAAGTCTCCATCGCGCTATAGCGGTGGCGTTCGAACACGGTAACGCGAAAACCGCGCTTTGCGAGGGCGTAAGCGGTCGTGACGCCGGTAATCCCGGCGCCAATAATGGCGATTCGTGACATGACATGGTCCAGATTAGATTGAGCACTGTCGTTTCCGACACCTGTGCCCCATCTGTCCATGTACCTGAGAGTTTCTTTCCGTGCCGGCGCTGGACGCGCCGGCACGGAAATCTCCTTCGGTGGGCGCGTGCGCGCCGCTCTCCAGATGTTCTCGCTGCAGGGTCCTTGTGCCTGAGAGTTTCCGGGGCGGTTGCTCCGTCGGCGCCGTCAAGTGCTTTCGCAGTGACAGTCTCTCCCGCTGCAGCTGGTCGAACAGTGCAACGATAGCGGGCCGTTATTGCCGGTGCAAGCGTTTTTTCGCACGCATCAATGCGCAAGAATCCCCATCGCCGTTTTCTTCAATTCCAGAAAATTCGGCTCGAACGCCACATTCGGCGTGCGCGGGCGGTCCAGTTCGATGGGCACGTCGAGTGCAACGCGCCCCGGGCGCGCCGAAAGCACCACAAGCCGTGTACCGAGAAGGATCGCTTCGTCAATGTCGTGAGTAATGAACACGATCGTGCAGTGAAGCTGGTCCCACAGTGACGTCAAGAACGTCTGCATGGAGCTGCGCGTCTGCGCATCGAGTGCGCCGAAGGGCTCGTCCATCAGCAGCACCTTCGGCTTCATGACGAGCGCGCGCGCGATTGCCACGCGTTGCTGCATGCCGCCCGACAACTCATAGGGCTTGTGCTTGGCAAAGGACTCCAGGCCGATGATCTTCAAAATCTCCGCGGAATCCTTGCGCCGCTGCGCCTTGGGCACCGAGTGCAGCGACGGGCCGAACTCGATGTTTTCTTCCACGCTGAGCCACGGATACAAGCCGGCCTGCTGGAACACCACGACACGGTCGGCGCCCGGCTCGTCCTTGACCTCGCCATCGATGTAGATGTTGCCCCGCGAGGGGGAAGTCAGACCGGCGAGCAGGTGCAGCAAGGTCGTCTTTCCGCAGCCGGAAGAGCCGAGCACGGTGATGAATTCGCCGCCCCGGAACTGCAGATTGATGTTTTCCAGTGCCGTGGTGGCGCCGAAGGTCTTGTACAGGGAATCGATGACGATGTTCAAGTTCGTCTCCTCGTCGACGGTCAGACTGTCAATGGGTCAATGCGCCAATGATTTCGAATACTGCGGAGCGACATTCGCGTCGAAGTTCGCCGGCACGGACGTAATGCGCCCTATCTTGTTGAGCACCTTGGCGGTATTCACAAGCGTCTGGTACGTCGCCGAGGTCTTGACGCCGGCGTCGATGCCCATCACCTTGGGCGTCGTCTGGTCCGCGCCGGAGAACAGTTCGTAACCGGCGAGTTCGCTCGTCGCCACCGGCACGGTCACGCCCGTCGCCTTCGCCATTTCGGCGATGGCCTGGTCGCGATTCTTCATGGTCACCTGATAGCCCGCGTCGAGCGCCGTGACGAAGCCGGTAACCAGGTCCGGGTGCGCTTTCGCCCAATCCGCGTTGGCGATGCACACGTTGTAGCTCGACGCTTCGCGCGGCAGGTCGCCGTCGGTCTTGATGGCCTTGCCGCCGGCGGCGCGCAGCGCGCTGAAGACCGGATCCCAGACGATGGCCGCGTCGATCGCGCCGGTCACCCACGAGGTGCGCATCTGCGGCGGCGCCATGTTGACCTGGGTGACCGACTCATACGGCACATGCGCTTGCGCCAGGAAGGTCGCCAGTTCGAAGGAAGCCTGGGAGCCCGCCACGATCGCGATCTTCTTGCCTTTCAGCCCCGCAACGTCGTGGATGCCGCTATCGGGCTTGACCACGATGCCAGCCGCATTGGTATAGCGCTCCTGGTTGTACACGATGGCCATCGGCAGGCCCTGGGCGATGGCCGTGACGAGCGGCGGCACGCCAAGCCCGCACATGAACGTGAGGCTGTTCGACGCCAGCGCGCTCATGGCCGCCGGGCCAGAGCTGAAGAGCTTGTACTGGACATCGGCGTTCATATGCTTTTCGAACAGATGCTCGGCCATCGACACCATGTACGGATCGGCGCCGTTGTCCTCGTAGCCGATGATGACTTCGGGCTTGCCCTGGGCGTAAGCCGCGCCCGGCATCAGGCAACTGCTCGCAAGTAGCGCCGCGCTTACGCCAAAGATCCATTGCATCTTTTTCATTTTTCGTCTCCTCGGATGACCCGATCAGTTATGTCCGCGCCACGGAACGACTATGTTTTCGATCTTGCGAATCGCCAGCTCCATCGCATACCCAATCAACCCGATGATCACGATGCCGACAATCACGATGGCAACCTGCAAGGCTTGTCCTGCGAACTGCACGAGCCAACCCAGCCCGCTACTCGCCGCGATCAGTTCCGCGGCCACGAGACAGGTCCACGCCACGCCGATGCCCACGCGCATCGAGGTGAAGATTTCCGGCATTGCCGAGGGCAGCACGACCTTGCGGAAGATCTGCGCGTTGGTCGCGCCGAGCGTGCGCGCCACCGAGATGCGCAGCGCCGGCGTGCTTTTCACGCCCGACATGGTGCCGATGATGATGACCGGAATGGTGCCGACCAGAATAAGAATGGCTTTGGGCAATTCGCCGATGCCGAACCACACCACCAGCAGCGGAATATAGGCAAGCGGCGGAACCGGCCTCACGAACTGCAGCAGCGGGTCGATGATGTCGAACACAAACTTGTTCCGCGACATCAGCAAACCCACGGGAACGCCGATCAGAATTGCGCCGACAAAGCCAATAACGATGCGGAAGCAACTAACCAGGATGTCGCTGAGGAGCGACTGTCCGCCATAGCCGTTATGGATGATGTCGACGAAGGCTTGCCACACCGCCACCGGCGAAGGGAGCGCGAAGGACGGGAAAATGCCTGCTTTCGATACCGCCTGCCAAAGTAAGACGCATACCACGAGAACGGCCGTCGTCAGGGTCCAGGAATTGAGCTTTCCGTGGCCGCGGCGAATCTTGATCACAGGCTCGATTGGCGAGTCCGCGGGATGCTTCATCATTTTCGTCAGTCTGGGTAAGGCTTTCACCGCCGTCTCCTCAAGTTGAAATGCAATCAGCACGCCACGGAACGCTTTTTTTTATTCGCTACGCTTTTAGCCAGCGTTTCGCCCGTTAAGCCAAGGATTCTCAATCAATAAAGCGGCGGGTAGTACCACGCGGGAAGATCCGATGGAGCCAGTGCCAGATGAGCGTGGTTTTCCCGATTCCTTCGATTATTCAAACGGCGGGCGCGCAACCCGCGCGCCCGCCCGCCGGCCACGCTGCGCCGCAGCAGCGGCGGGCGTTCGACCGCCCGCACCCGTGGCGAGGGGCTTCCCGAAAACCGCCAGGTTCGTTGGAAGGCAGGTTCATTGCAAACCGTCGCTCCGAAATTTACCTAATCGACTCGGAAGACCACTCTTGAATATTGTGGGCCGATAATGGCCGAATGTCAGGTCGATTTACGGGCCTTACAAATGAACGTTCACTGCCCTCTCACCGCCCTCACCCATCACAGGAGCAAGCATGCCGACCCGTACCCCGTCCGCCCTTTGGGCCCAGCAGTTTCGACGGTCACCGGAGTCGAAGACAAGCCTGCAGCATCAGATTCGCGAGATGCTGGTGGCCTCCATTCTCGACGGACAACTGCCGCCTGACGCCGCGCTGCCATCGAGCCGCGAGTTGGCCGAGCAGCTTGGCGTCGCCCGCAATACCGTTGTGCTCGCCTATCAGATGCTCGTCGAAGAAGGTTATCTGGTCTCGCGCGAGCGCAGCGGCCACTTCGTCAACCCCGACATGCTGAAGGGTCTGCACGGCGTAACGGTGCAAAAGCGCGTGCAACAACAGCTGCAACAGCGCGTGCAGCAACGGGAGCAACTGCGCGCGGATCAAGCCGGCGCGGCCGAGCCCCATGGCGCGGCGCCCCCCTTCGCACCCTCCTGGAAGTCGCGCATCGTGCGCCCGCCCTCGGCCCAGCGCAACATCGTCAAACCCGCCAATTGGCAGAACTATGCATATCCGTTCATTTACGGGCAATTCGATCAATCGCTGTTTCCCACCAACGACTGGCGCGAGTGCTGCCTCAAGGCGCTGTCGATCATGGAGATCCGCAACTGGGCGCCCGACCTGATCGAACGCGACGACGAGTCGTTGATCCAGCAGATCCGCACGCGTGTGCTGCCGCGGCGCGGCGTGTTCGCGAAGCCCGAGGAGATCATCGTGACGAACGGCTGCCAGCAGGCGCTCTATCTCGTCGCGGATTTGCTCTGCGGAAAGAACACGACGGTCGGCTTCGAGAATCCGGGGTATCCCGATGCCCGCAACATCTTCGTGAACCGCAACGCGAACCTGCTCGAACTGCCGATCGACGGCGAAGGGATCGATCCGGTGCGCCTTGCCGGCTCGCTCGCGCGCTGCGACTACGTGTTCGTCACGCCGAGCCACCAGTGCCCGACCACGGCCACCATGCCCGTCGCGCGCCGCCGCGCGCTGCTGGAGCTCGCCCAGCAGCACGACTTCGTCATCATCGAAGACGACTACGAGAGCGAGAACACCTTCTCCGGCACGCCGCATCCGGCCTTGAAGAGCCTCGACACGGCGGATCGGGTGATCTACGTCGGCAGCCTTTCGAAGACCTTCGCGCCGGGCCTGCGCCTCGGCTATGTGGTCGGGCCGCCCGAGCTCGTGCGCGAGTTGCGCTCGGCGCGCCGCTTGATGGTGCGCCACCCGGTGGCCTATATCCAGCGCGCGTTCGCGACCTTCCTCGCACTCGGGCACCACGACGCGCTGCTGCGCCGGCTCGCCCATGCCTACAAGGAGCGGGCCCGCGCGCTGATGGCGGCGCTCGACACGCATTTGCCGGAGGTGCGCTACGTGCCGATCGGCGGCGGCGCGTCGTGCTGGGTGCAAGGCCCGCCCTGGCTCGACTCCGCGCGCCTTGCCGACGACGCGCGCGAAGCCGGCATCCTGATCGAGCCCGGCGGCGTGTTCTTCGCCGACGAGGTCGAACACAGCCCGTGGTTCCGCATGGGTTTCTCCGCCATCGAACTCGACAAGATCGAACCCGGCGTGCGCGCGCTCGCGCAAGTCGTGCGTCTGCAGCGTCCCGCCTGAGCGTTCCCGCGGCTGTCCGCGCCCTGGCCCAGGCGAAAGCTTCGCACTGGTGCTACCGCCCCCCATGAGCAAACCCTAATGTGTCGATATACGGTGCCGCACGCGACTTCTCGCGCAAGGCACCGGCTTCCAACTGGAGACACGTATGGCAGATACGCTCAGCGCCCAATCCACCGTCACGGCCGACACGCTCGCCGCCTTTTCCGATGCCTTCAACCGTCATGACGCCAATGCGCTGATGGAATTCATGACTGAAGACTGCGTATTCGACGCGGCTGGCGGACCGGAGGTCCACGGCACCCGCTTCGTCGGACGCGAAGCGGTGCGCGCCGCTTTCGAAGCCGTCTTTCGCACCTTCCCCGACGCTCACTGGGGCTCGGGCCGCCACTACGTCGTGGGCGATCGCGGCGTGTCCGAGTGGGTGTTCACGGGCACGCATGCCGAAGGCTGGCGCATCGAAGCCGAAGGCTGCGATCTCTTCGAGTTTCGCGATGGACGGATTGCCGTGAAGCGCGCATTCCGCAAAGAACGCCCGAAGCTGCAGGCGTGAGCCCGCGCATAGGCCCGATATCGAGCCAGGTGTTTTGAAACAAAACGTTCCATTCCATTCCAGATTTATCCATCGAACACAGATTTCCTTGACCCTCACGGGGCGCCGAATAGCATCGAATACACGGCATCCCGTCAAACGACAACCGGAGACAGTTGATGAGCGAAAAGACCTCGACCCAGGCGGCCAGCGGCCCGCAGGACATGACCCCGTCCGAAGCCTTTGTTGAAACCATGGCGGCCAACGGCGTGACCGACATGTTCGGCATCATGGGCTCCGCGTTCATGGACGCGATGGACATCTTCGCGCCCGCCGGCATCCGCCTCATTCCCGTCGTTCACGAGCAAGGCGCGGCGCACATGGCCGACGGCTACTCGCGCGTGTCGGGCCGCCACGGCGTGGTGATCGGCCAGAACGGCCCCGGCATCAGCAATTGCGTGACCGCCATTGCGGCGGCTTACTGGGCCCATAGCCCGGTCGTGATGATCACGCCCGAGGCCGGCACCATGGGCATCGGCCTCGGCGGCTTCCAGGAAGCGAATCAACTGCCGATGTTCCAGGAGTTCACGAAGTACCAGGGCCACGTGACCCACCCCGCGCGCATGGCCGAATACACCGCGCGCTGCTTCGACCGGGCGATGTCCGAAATGGGCCCGACCCAGCTGAACATTCCGCGCGATTACTTCTACGGCAAGATCAAGGCCGAGATTCCGCAGCCGCGCCGCCTCGACCGCGGCGCCGGCGGCGACGAAAGCCTGAACGAAGCGGCGGATCTGATCGCTTCCGCCAAGTTCCCGGTCATCATCTCGGGCGGCGGCGTCGTGATGGGCGATGCGATCGAGGAATGCAAGGCGCTCGCCGAACGCCTCGGCGCGCCGGTCGTGAACAGCTACCTGCACAACGACTCGTTCCCGGCCAACCATCCGCTCTGGTGCGGCCCGCTCGGCTATCAGGGATCGAAGGCCGCGATGAAGCTGATCTCGCGCGCCGACGTCGTGATCGCGCTGGGCTCGCGTCTCGGACCGTTCGGCACGCTGCCGCAACATGGTATGGACTACTGGCCAAAAGACGCGAAGATCATCCAGATCGACGCCGATCACAAGATGCTCGGCCTCGTGAAGAAGATCTCGGTGGGCATTTGCGGCGACGCCAAGGCCGCCGCACAGGCGCTCACCGCGCGCCTCGCGAACCGCACCCTCGTGAGCGACGCCACGCGTGGCGAACGCGCCGACCAGATCGCCAGCGAAAAGGCCGCGTGGGAAAAAGAACTCGATTCGTGGACGCACGAGCGCGACGCTTACAGCCTCGACATGATCGAAGAGCAGAAGCACGAGCGCACGCCCACCGGCGGCGAGTATCTGCACCCGCGCCAGGTGCTGCGCGAGCTGGAAAAGGCGATGCCCGAGGACGTCATGGTGTCCACCGACATCGGCAACATCAACTCGGTCGCCAACAGCTATCTGCGCTTCAACAAGCCGCGCAGCTTCTTCGCCGCGATGAGCTGGGGCAATTGCGGCTACGCGTTCCCGACCATCATCGGCGCGAAGGTCGCCGCGCCTCACCGCCCCGCGATCTCGTATGCGGGTGACGGCGCCTGGGGCATGAGCCTGATGGAAACGCTCACCTGCGTGCGCCACAACATTCCGGTGACGGCTGTGGTGTTCCATAACCGCCAGTGGGGTGCGGAGAAGAAGAACCAGGTGGACTTCTATGACCGCCGCTTCGTGGCGGGCGAGCTGGATAGCCCGAGTTTCGCCGGCATCGCGAAGGCCATGGGCGCGGAAGGCATCGTGGTGGACAAGCTCGAGGACGTGGGCCCGGCGCTCAAGCGCGCGATCGATCTGCAGATGAATCACGGCAAGACGACCATTGTCGAGATCATGTGCACGCGCGAACTCGGCGATCCGTTCCGCCGCGACGCACTGTCGAAGCCCGTGCGCATGCTCGACAAGTACAAGGACTTCGTCTAAAGGGCCCGGGCCTGTTCACACTAATAACAGGCCTTGGCAGCGGCCCGCGCGCGTCAACCCGGCGCGCGCGGGTTTTTGCGCCTGTGCATGAAGTCCATGAAGCGCATTTCTTTGAACCGATGAAATTATGAAAGCCCTGAACCGCATTGTCGAAAACGCCCGCCTGGCGCCCATGCGCATCGTGCTTTGCGAGGCCGAGGACGCGCGCGTGCTCGCCGCCGCGGCCCGGGCGAGCCAGGAGGGCATGGCCCGCGTCATGCTGGTGGGCGCGCCGGACGCGATCCGCGCCGCCGCCGCGCGCGAGTCGGTCGACCTCGGCGAGATCGCGCTGATCGATCCGCAAACCAGCGCATGGCGTACCGCCTTCGCCGACGAACTCGTCGCGTTGCGCGGCGCGAAAGGCATGACGCCCGCGCTCGCATGGGAAGAAGCCGCAAAGCCGCTTGTTTTCGCCAACCTGATGGTGCGCCTCGGCCACGCGGACGGCTCGGTGGCCGGCGCCGTTCACACGAGCGCCGACGTCGTGCGCGCGGCCATTCAGCTGATCGGCGTCGAGCCGTCTTTCAAGCTCGTGTCGAGCTTCTTCCTGATGATGCTGTGCGAGCCGTTTCACCGCTACAAAGGCGGGCTGATCTTCTCCGACTGCGCGCTCGTGGTGGACCCCGACGCCGCGCAGCTCGCCGAGATCGCGATGGCCGCCGCGGACAGCGCGCGCAGCCTCCTGATGGAGGAGCCGCGCGTCGCGATGCTGTCGTTCTCGACCAGCGGCAGCGCTCACCACGCTAGCGTGGACAAGGTGATCGAAGCGACGCGCCGCGTGCACGAGCAGCGCCCCACGCTGTGCGTGGACGGCGACGTGCAGCTCGACGCCGCGCTGGTGGCCGAAATCGCCGAGCGCAAGATCGAGCATTCGCAGTGCGGCGGCCATGCGAACGTGCTGGTGTTTCCGAATCTCGACGCGGGCAATATCGGCTACAAGCTCGCGGAGCGCCTCGGCGGCGCGAAGGCCATCGGCCCGCTGATGCAGGGCCTCAACCGGCCCGCCAACGACCTTTCGCGCGGCTGCTCGCCCGAAGACATTTATTACGTGATCGCCACCACGGCGGTCCAGGCGCAAACGGCCCAAGCGGCCCGCCCCCGCGCCGTCACCCACTCGCAGGAACCGCACGCAGCATGACGCATGAGAAGGTTTTGGTGCTGATCGCCGTGATCGGCGCCGCCAGTTATTTTCAGACGATTACCGGCTTCGGCCTGAGCATGATCGTCATGGGCGCGACCAGCGGCTTCAGCCTCGCGCCGCTCGCCAGCATCGCCACGCTGATGAGTCTCGTCACGCTCGCCAACAGCGCGACCGCGCTGCCCGGCAAGCTCCACCATATCGACTGGCGCGCGGTGGGCGCCGCGACGCTCGGCGTGCTGCCCTCGGTCGTGGTGGGCGTGCTGACGCTCAACTATCTGAGCACGGCGGCCTCGGGCGTGCTGCAATTGCTGCTTGGCGTGGTCGTGCTGTACGGCGGCCTGAGCGCGGCGTTGCAGCCCGCGCCGCTTGCGCAGCGTTCAGGAGACCGCAGCTTTTTCGTGAGCGGTGTGTTCGGCGGTCTTTTGAGCGGCATGTTCGGCCTGTCGGGGCCGCCGCTGATCTTCCAGTTCTATCGGCAGCCGCTCAAGCTGGTCGAGATTCGCTGCGCGCTGATCGTGATCTTCACGGTGAGTTCGCTCACGCGTGTGCTGTTCAACGCATGGGAAGGCGCGCTGCCCGCTTCGATCTGCATCCAGGCCGCGCTCGCCGCGCCGGTCGTCATGCTGATGACGCTCGCCGCACGCCATTACCCGCCACCGCTCTCCTCGGTCGCGATGCGCAGGCTCGCGTTCGGCGTGCTGATGGTGATTGGGGTTTCGCTCATACTCACCGCAGTGAAGGAAATGGTCGGCTGAATCAGGCCGTCCGACCATCAGACCATCAGACCGCGTGGGCTGCCTGGCAGCGCCCGATCCATCGCGCGAGGCCGATCAGCCGCGCCATGTCTAGCGCCTCGCCGGAGTCGATCGCGACGCAGTACTGATAATACGGGCTGAGATCCAGCCCGACGCCCAGCCCGATCACATCGACGTCGCGCATGGCCTCGTGCTGCGCCACCACTTCCTTCAGGTGATTGTCGAGGTAGAAGGCGTCGTTCATCTGTGCCGTTGCCGTGTCCATCGGGCTGCCATCGGAGACCACCACGAGAATGCGGCGCGCCTCGGTGCGGCTCGCGAGCCGCGCGCACGCCCATTCGACCGCTTCGCCGTCCACGCCTTCGCGAAACAGGTCGGGCTTGAGCAGCGCGGCGATGGCCGGGCGAGCGCGTCGCCAGCTTTCGTCTGCGGATTTGAACACCATGTGGCAGGTCTCGTTCAGGCGTCCCGGATGCGGCGGCCGCCCGTTCGCGAGCCAGTCCGCACGCGCGCGTCCGCCGTTCCAGGCCTGAGTCGTGAAGCCGAGCACCTCGGTTGCAATGCCCGCCTGCTCGCACGCGCGCGCAAACAGATCGACCATCATCGCCACGGGCTCGATATGCGCCTTCATGGACCCCGAGCAATCGATCAAGAAGCCCACCACGCAATCGCTGCGCGGCTCGTAGCGTTCACGCCGGAACACGCGCCGCTCGGCGGGCGAGCTGACGACTTGCGCGAGGCGTCTGCCGTCGATGCGGCCGTCTTCCTCGCCAAACAGCCAGCCGTCGCGCTGCGGCACCGCAATCGCCATTTGCAGCACGCGCGCGAGCCGCGCGACGTTGATGCCGCGAGCGGCGATGCGCTCGTCGAGCCGTTCGCGGTACTCGCCCAGCAGCGCCTCGCGGATGCGCGTTGCGGGCCGGATCTCGCGGTCGTACTGCGTCGTGTATGCGCGATAGCCGTCCTCCGCCTCGGCCAGCACGCGGCTCGTGCCGGTGGTCGCGAGCGCGGGCAGCTCGGCGCTGGTTTCGTCGAAGTCGACCCAGAGCGAGAACGACGTCAGCGCGTCGTCGGGCGCGCGGGCTTCGGCGTCGTCGTCCAGAGCGCGCGCCGCGCGCGCGTCGTCGAGCATCGACGCGATGCGTCGCGCCAGTTCCAGTGCATGCGCCGCGTAGGCGCGCTGGTCGGTGCGATGCGCGCGCAGCCCGGCCAGCTGCATGCCGATTGCCGGCACGATGCCGGCGCGCGTCGCTTCGATCAGGTCCTCGGTTTCTTCGAGCACGGGCCAGCCGGTCACGCGCGACCACACGATCTGCGCGACCGTATAAAGCAGGATGCCGAGGTGGCCTTCGCTCAATCCCGAGCGGCACCAGGCGCGCGACCAGGTTTCGAAGCGGTGCCGCAAGTTCTGTGCGAGGCCCGGCATGCCTGGCGGCAGGCACGCCTCGCAGCGCACCTGCTCGAATAGCTCGAACAGCAGGCGCTCGATGGCGTCCTCGGGACACAGTTGCCGGTGCAGCGCGGCATCGGAATGGAGCAGCCGCAGCGCCGCGCCGTCGGCGGCGCCGCGCTGCGAGGGGAAGTCGTCTTCGTAGGCGTTGCTGCGCAAATGCGGGGCGTGGAGCGGCAGCGGCCGCAACTCGCGGCAAAGGCGCCCACCGCGATAGTGGAGCGCGGCGTCGCCGGTCAGCGCGCGCACGGCGGCCGCGCACAGCGCCTCGTGCCGCAGCGCGGCGCGCACGGCTTCAGGCGTGGGCGTCGTTGTGGGCTCGATCGTCACGTACGCGGCTCCGGCTCGTCGCCACCCACGCCGCCGAGCTCAATATCAAAGCAGCGCTGGTAATACTCGGCGACGATGGGCCGTTCCGCCTCGTCGCACTTGTTCAGGAACGTGAGCCGGAAGGCCAGCGCGGGGTCGTGGAAAATCTGGCAGTTCTCGGCCCAGTCGATGACCGTGCGCGGCGACATCAGCGTAGAAAGGTCGCCGCTCGCGAAGCCTTTGCGCGTGAGCGCCGCCATGCTGATCATCGAATCGACGAGCTGGCGGCCCGCTTCGTCGGCCATCTCCGGCACGCGGGCGAGCACGATGCCGGCCTCTTCCTCGCGCGGCAGGTAATTGAGCGTGGCGACCACGTTCCAGCGATCCATCTGCGCGTGATTGAGCATCTGCGTGCCGTGATACAGGCCGTTGAGATTGCCGAGGCCGATCGTGTTGGTGGTCGCGAACAGGCGGAAGTGCGCATGCGGACGAATCACGCGATTCTGGTCGAGCAGCGTGAAGCTGCCATCGCGTTCGAGAATGCGCTGGATCACGAACATCACGTCGGGGCGGCCTGCATCGTATTCGTCGAAGATCAGCGCGACCGGGCGCTGGAGCGCCCACGGCACGATGCCCTCCTGAAACTCCGTGACCTGGCGGCCGTCGCGCACCACGATGGCGTCCTTGCCGACCAGATCGAGGCGGCTGATATGGCCGTCGAGATTCACGCGCACGCACGGCCAGTTCAGCCGTGCCGCAACCTGCTCGATATGCGTGGACTTGCCCGTGCCGTGCAAGCCCTGCACCATCACGCGCCGGTTGCGCGTGAAGCCGGCCAGAATCGCGAGCGTCACTTCGGGGTTGAAGCGGTAGGCTTCGTCGACGTCCGGCACATGGGCGTCGCGCTCGCTGAACGCGGGCACCATCAGGTTCGAGTCGAAGCCGAAGTGCTCGCGTACCGACACGATACGGTCCGGCCCCTCCATCGCGCGTTCTGTTGTCATTGCGTTCTCCCTTTCGCTTTCATGCTTTCGCGGCGTGCGTTCACGCGGCGTGCGATCCGTTTGCAAAACCCGGGGCGTATTCGAGCGCACGCTCACGCTTGCGCGCCCGGCGTTGCAGCCACGCATAGGTCACGAGCAGCACGGCGAGGCTCGCGACGCCAAGCCAGAGCGGCTTGCGCTGTTCCGGGATGAACGCCATCGCCACCAGAATGCCCACCATGCCGATGATCGCAACCCACGTGAGGTACGGGAAGCACCACATCCGCACGCGCAACTCGCCGACTGCCGTCGGATCGAGGCGCTTGCGCAGGCGCAGTTGCGACATGGCGATCAGCAGATAGACAAAAATCGCGACCGTGCCATACGAGTTGACGAGAAAGGCGAACACCGTATCGGGCGACACATACGACATCACGACCGAGATATAGCCGAACACGGTGCCAAGCAGGATCGCGCGCACCGGCACGCCGCGGCGGTTCACCTTGGCGAGCGCGGCGGGCGCATCGCCGTGGCGGGTCAGCGCGAACAGCATGCGCGAGGCCGCATAGAGTCCCGAGTTGAGCGCCGAAAGCACGGCGGTCAGCACGATCGCGTTCATGATGTTCGCGGCGGCCGGCAGGCCCATGACTTCCAGCGCGCTCACATAAGGCGTGGCCATGCGCGCCGAATTCCACGGCACGAGCGCGACCACCAGCAGCACGGAACCCACGTAGAACACGAGCACCCGCGTAATGACCGAGTTGGTGGCCTTCGCGACGGCCTTGGCCGGCTCGCGCGCTTCGGCTGCCGCAATCGTGACGATCTCCGCGCCGAAGTAAAAGCCCGTTGCCGCGACGGCGCCGCTCAACACTGGCCCGATGCCCTTCGGCATGAGTCCGCCATGGCCGAGCAACGTCGGCAACACGGCGGTCGTGTGCAGCGACGACGGCCACAGCCCGAGCACATAAAGCCCGCCAAGAAACAGGAAGACGATGATGGCCGCCACCTTGATCGAGGAGAACCAGAACTCGAATTCACCATAGCTGCCCACCGAGATCAGGTTCGTCGCGCTCAGCAGTACGAGCAGCACGAGACTGATGATCCAGGCGGGCGCATCGGGCAGCCAGAACTGCACGAGCTTCGCGCCCGCCACTGCCTCCACGGCGACCACGATCACCCAGAAATACCAGTACATCCAGCCCGTGAGGAAGCCCGCGAGCCTGCCCGGCCCGCGCCAGGTGGCAAACGCGAGCCGCGCATATTCGTAGAACGAGCCGACCGCGGGCATCGCGCAGGCCATTTCGCCAAGCATGCGCATCACCAGCACCACGAGGCCGCCGGTGATGAGAAACGACAGTACGGCGGCGGGTCCGGTCTGCTGGATTACAACGCCGCTGCCAACGAACAGGCCCGCGCCGATGACGCCGCCTAGCGCGATCATCGTCATGTGGCGCTGCTTGAGGCCGCATTTCAGTTCCTGGTTATCCATCTGGGATTGCATGTCGTCTCCTGAGATTCAACTCCGGGTTTGCATGAATACGGTGCGGCGCGCTTTGCGCGCCGCCCGGAGTGAGGTCATCGGTGATTATTTGATTCGCGATCCGAAGGGGGCTTCGGATGATTGACAGCGTGGTCGCTGTTCAGGCCCGCTGTTCAGGCCTTCTCGTCGCGCCTGAAGTACTGCAGATAAAGCATGCGCTGGCCGATGCGCCTGAACGGCGCAAACGGGTGGCCAGGCAGTGGCGTGGTGAAAATCGGCAAGGTTTGCTGCGCGCCCTTGCCCGCTATGCGCTCGGCCAGCCGCCGACCCGCCTGCTGCGAATAGGACACGCCATTGCCGCCGTAGCCAAGTGCGTAAAACACCGATTGCCGGGGATCGGGCTGGCACACGCGAGGCATCATGTCGTGGCTCACGTCGACCCAGCCCCACCACGAGTAGTCGATCTCCACGCCGCGCAGCGCCGGGAATTTGCGGGCCATGCCTTCCTTGAGCAGATCGAGGTGGCGCGGGTTCGGCGCGTCCTCGCCGGTGATCGCGCTGCGGCTGCCGATCTGCAGCCGGCGATCGGGCAGGAAGCGATAGTAAAAGCGCAGCGTGCGCGTGTCGGTGAGCACCTGGGTCGTACGGAAATTGCAGGCCGCGATCTCGGCATCGGTGAGCACGCGCGTGACCATCGAGTTCGAGAGGATCGGCATGATCTTGCTATGCAGCGTGGGATGCAGCGTCTGCGCCGTGTACGCGCCCGTCGCAATGCCCACCGCGCGCGCCCGCACGATGCCGCCCGGCGTGCGCAGATGATGCACGCCGTTGATGGTTTCCCACCCCAACACCGGACTGCTGGTATGGACCTTGGCGCCCGCAGCGCGCGCGAGGCGCAGATAGCCGAACGCGAGCTTCAACGCATGGATGCCGATCCCTTCAGGCTCGTGCAGCGCGCCGCACGCCTCGTGATCGTTGATGAATTCGCGGCGGAAGGTCTCGGCGCTCAACAGCTCCGACGGGTAGCCGAACACGTCCTTCCAGACCTTCGCCTCGGCGGCGAGCTTGGCCATGATGCGGGGCCGGTGCGCGATCAGGAAGTGGCCGCCCGGCTGCGGATCGCAGTCGATTTCGGCGACGAGTTCCTTGAAATGATTGAAGCCCTGCTGGATCTCATCGTGCATTTTCAGCGCGACGTCCTTGCCCCAGCGCTCGACCCACTGCGAGCGCGAGAGGCGTCCCGAGGCGTTCTGCCCCTGTCCGCCATTGCGGCTGCTGCAGCCCCAGCTAGTGCGGTTCGCTTCCAGCACCACGGCCTTGATGCCGTGCTCGCGTGCAAGGCACAGCGCGGTGGCGAGACCCGTATACCCCGCGCCGATGATCGCGACGTCCACGTCGAGATCCTTGGTGACGGGGCCGTCGTCGGGCGGCGGGCTGCCTGCCGTCCCGACCCAGTAGGTCGGCGCATAGTCCTTGCCGATTCCCGGACCCGGCGACACGAGCGGGTCGTAAGTGGGGTCGTACTTGGTGGAAGCGGAGTTTCGTGCAACGAAACCCGCCGAGGCGGGATCGACGGTGCTGTATCCCATGATCAACCCACCACATTTATGAAGGTTGCGGGAGCGGGTGCTGCCGACTGCTTGTTCGTCATGCTTTGTCTCCTGTCTTCATTTTTTCGCTCTGTTGGAAAAATTCTAGGCAGACGCGCTTGGCCCAGGTAGAGCCAGTGGCCTGGTATCGCTTGGTACAGCGCGAGAAAACTGCACGACGTATTCGGGTAATCCGCTACATAACGGCTTGAACTTTTTGTCGATACTGAAAAAAGGCTGGAAAACTCGAACAATTCGTTTCATTTTCGCGCATGCCGCTGGTCGCGGCGGGCGCGCCTCAAGGAGGAGACCGATGCGCAGCACAGCGCCAGAGAGCGCACAAAACAGCGCACAAAGCAGCGCCCCTGCTCTGCGCGAAGAATCGGCGACCGACGACGCTCGTGTGCTGCGCGCGCTCGTGGTGCTCGAGCAACTGGCGTCCGCGGGCCAGCCGTACACGCTCTCGCAGTTGTCCGCGCGGCTGCATATTCCGAAGGCGACGCTGCTGCGGCTCATCGATTCGCTGGAAGCGCGCGGCTACGTGATCCACATGCCCGATTCGCGCGGGCACGACCGCAGCATCGCGCTGGGCCCACGCGCGGCGCAGCTCGCGCTCGCCACGCTCGCCAACAACACCTTCACGCGCTCGTGCCGCGTGCTGCTGCGCGCACTGGTGGAAACGCTCGGCGAAACCTGCAATCTGACCGCGCTCGACGGCGACCGCGTGCTCTACATCGAGCGCGTCGAAACGGCGGAGCCGTTGCGCATGGAGATGCGTCCAGGCATGCACGTGCCGCTGCACTGCACTGCGAGCGGCAAGCTGTTTCTCTCGCAGATGACGGTGCTCGAGCGCAACACGCTGCTCGAACGCCTCGTGCTGACCAAGATGACGCATCGCACCCTGACGACCCCGAAGGCGCTCGCGGCCGAGCTCGAACAACTGGCGGTGCGCGGCATCGGCATCGACAACGAAGAGTTCGTGCGTGGCATGGTCGCGATTGCGGTGCCGGTGCGCGAGCCCGGCAGCAAGCGCGTGCTCGCCGCGCTCGCGGTGCATGCGCCCACCGCGCGCGCGACGCTTGAAGAACTGCTGGAGTCCGTGGAGTACATGAAGCAAACGGCGAGCAAGCTCGCACCGCTGCTCCAGGGCCTGTCGCTGCCATGAGCGGGCGTTGGCGCGCTGCCACTTCGGCGGCGAAGCATCCGTCCCGCGCAATGGACTTCTGATTCCGTTTCGGCAATTTCCGTTTCACTTTCGCCCTGCGCGCACGATCGGCGCTTGCGGTCGTCCTTCCCATCCCCGACATTGATCCGAAAACAGCGGCGCATCATGCCGCTCCGGGATTTCGAGGAGACGGGATTCATGGACCACGAGGTCGACTACCTGATCGTCGGCGCCGGATCGGCCGGGTGCGTGCTTGCCAACCGGCTCAGCGCCGACCCGCGCAACGCCGTGCTGCTGCTCGAAGCGGGCGGCGAGGACAACAATCCGTGGATTCACGTGCCGGTCGGCTATTTCAAGACCATGCACGACCCCAAGCTCGACTGGTGCTATCGCACGGAAGCGGACGAAGCCGTGGCCGGCCGCCAGATCGACTGGCCGCGCGGCAAGGTGCTGGGCGGATCGAGCTCGCTCAATGGCCTGCTCTATGTGCGCGGCCAGCGCGAGGACTACGATCGATGGGCGGCGCTGGGCAATCGCGGCTGGAGTTACGCCGAAATCCTCCCTTACTTCAAGAAGTCCGAAGATCAGGAGCGCGGAGCGAACGCCTGGCACGGCGTGGGCGGCCCGCTCAAGGTGTCCGACCTGCGCTTGCGCCGGCCCATCGCCGATCATTTCATCGCGGCCGCGCAGGAAACCGGCATCCCGTTCAACGACGACTACAACGGCGCGGTCCAGGAGGGCGTGGGCTACTTCCAGCAGACGGCGTACAAGGGCTTTCGATGGAGCACCGCGAAGGGCTTTCTCAAGCCCGCGCGCAAACGCAGCAATCTGATCGTCGAAACGCGCGCGCAAGCGTGCCGGATTCTGTTCGAAGGACGCCGCGCGGTGGGCGTGGAGTATTTGCAGGGCGGCTGCGCCAAGCGCGCGCGGGCGCGCGTCGAGGTCATTCTCGCCTCCGGTGCGATCGGCTCGCCGCAGCTTCTTCAGCAGTCGGGCGTTGGCCCCTCGCGCGTGCTGAACAAGGCGGGCGTGCCCGTGCTGCACGACCTGGCCGGCGTGGGCCAGAACCTCCAGGACCATCTGCAGGTGCGGCTCGTGTTCCGCACGCGCGAACGCACGCTCAACGACGAGGTCAACAACCCGCTGCGCAAGGCGTGGATCGGCTTGCAGTACGCACTCTGGCGCACTGGGCCGCTCACGCTGGCCGCGAGCCAGGTGGCGATTTTCACGCGCTCGAATCCCACGGTCGAGCGCCCGGACATCCAGTTCCACATGCAGCCGCTGAGCGCCGACAAGCCGGGCCAGGGCGCACACCCCTTCTCGGCGTTCACGGCGTCGGTCTGCCAGCTTCGGCCCCATAGCCGGGGCAGCGTGGAAATCGCCTCGGCCGACCCACTCCAGTACCCCGCGATTCGCGCCAACTATTTGTCCGATCCGCGCGACCACCCGGTCGTGATCGGCGGCATTCGGGTGGCGCGCCGCATCGCCGCCGCGCCTTCGCTCGCGCCTCAGATCATCTCCGAGTTCGTGCCGGGCGAGCAGTACCAGAGCGATGACGAATTGCTGGACGCCGCGCGCCGCTTCAGCCAGTCGATCTATCACCCCGCCGGCACCTGCAAGATGGGCCGCGACGCGATGGCGGTCGTGGACGAACGACTGCGCGTGCATGGCATCGCCGCGCTGCGGGTGGTCGACGCATCGATCATGCCAGAGCTTGTGTCCGGCAACACCAACGCCCCCGTGATCATGATCGCGGAGAAAGCCGCGGACATGATTCTCGAAGACCACCCAGCCCTCGCCGTGCCGCAACACGAGTACGCCGAAGCCCATCACGAATCACATCATTGAAGCAAGCAGGTGCAGTAGAACCACGCAAGCCAAGCCATAAATAAAGGATCACTAACGAATAAGCCGGCATTTCAAGGAACCGCACCGCACCCGGTGCGCCCACAAAGGAGATAGCCTTATGAACGCATTGCCCCGCACCGACGCCAGGCAGATGAGGCGCGTGGTCGTCGCGAGCCTGATTGGCGCGACGATCGAGTGGTACGACTTTTTCCTCTACGGCGTGGTCGCCGGCATCGTGTTCAACAAGCTGTATTTCCCGAGCGGCGATCCGCTCATTTCGACCATGCTCGCGTACGGCACCTTCGCGGTGGGCTTCCTGAGCCGCCCGCTCGGCGGCATCGTGTTCGGCCACTTCGGCGACCGGCTCGGGCGCAAGAGCATGCTGATCCTGACGCTTTCGATCATGGGCGTCGCGACAGTGCTGATCGGCGCCGTGCCGACCTTCGCGCAGATCGGCCTGTGGGCGCCCGCGCTGCTGCTGATTCTGCGCGTCGCGCAGGGGCTCGGTCTTGGCGGCGAATGGGGCGGCGCGGTGCTGATGTCGTTCGAGTACGCGCCCGAGGGCAAGCGCGGCTTCTATGCGAGCATTCCGCAAATCGGCCTCGCGATCGGGCTGTGCCTGGCCTCCGGCGTGGTCGCGCTGCTTTCGTCGACGCTCAGCAATGCGCAGTTTCTCGCCTGGGGCTGGCGGCTCGCGTTCTTCCTTTCGTTCGCGCTCGTGGCCATCGGCATGTATATCCGCTTGCGCGTGCTGGAAACGCCCGAGTTCGAACGCGTGAAGCAGCAAGGCGCGGAGATTCGCGTGCCGATTGCCGAGGTGCTCGGCCGCTATCCCGGCAACGTGATCGCGGGCATGGGCGCGCGCTTTATCGACGGCGTGTTCTTCAACGTGTTCGCCGTCTTCACGATTGCCTACCTCACGCAGACCATCAAGCTCTCGCGCACCGACGCGCTGCTCGCCGTGATGGCCGCCGCCTTCACGATGATCTTCACGATTCCGTTCTTCGGCCGCCTCTCGGATCGCTTCGGCAGAACGCGCATTTACTTCTGGGGCTCGCTGTTCACGGGCTTCTCGTCGTTCTTCGGCTTCTGGCTCATGAAGCACAGCGGCGGCTCGCCCGTGCTCGTGTGGATCGCCGTGATCATTCCGCTCGGCGTGATCTACGCTTCGGTGTACGGGCCGGAAGCGGCGCTGTTCGCGGAGCTGTTCGATGCGAATGTGCGCTACTCCGGCATCTCGTTCGTCTACCAGTTCTCCGGCATCTTCGCGAGCGGCATCAGCCCGATCATCGCGACGTGGCTGTTGCAGCGCAACGGCGGCGATCCGTGGCTCATCTGTGTCTATACGATGTTCGCGGGTCTCGTGAGCGCGCTTTCGGCTGCCTGGATGGGCCGCCACCGCCATTCGCGGCACATGGCGATGAGCGGAGCGCAGTGAGCGGTATCAGTGACTGGCTTTAGTGATTGGCTTCAATGAGCGTGTGCCGCGCAGTCCGGCGGCATGCGAGCAGCCCGTCGCGCAAGATTGATTCGGTTTCCGAATCGATAAAACCGATGAAGACGAGCACGCCCTCTCCGCATTCCCCACCTCCCGCCGCCTGCTCACCCTGGGTAGGCGGCGTCATGCGCAGCCGGCGGGCCGCGACCTGGCACACGCGCGTGCTGATGCAGCCATCGGCATCGGCCACGCGCACGAAGCCCTTCGCGCGCAGGATCGTGCGCGGCAGCGCCTTGAGCCACGCACGCAGGCGCGCCTTGTCCAGCACCTCGGGCACGGCCAGCGTCACGCTCGCGAAAGTGGGAAATACGCCGGCGTTGGTCCCAATCGGCTGGTGCTGCCAGCGCCTCGCATCGGCGAGCGCGCGCGTTTGCGGCACGCTCGCGTCGAACAGCAGCGCGGGCGGCACGCGTCCATGATCGGCGGCTATGACGATGTCGGTGGCCGCGAGCGCGCGCACGTCCGAGACGGTGCGCTCGCGCGACTCGGGCGCCACGAGGTCGAGTTTCGTGACGATCACCGCGCTCGCGCTGTCGATCTGCTGCTGCGCCATCGCGCCCACCAACGGATCGACCAGCGTGCGCACGAGTTCGGGCGCGTCCACGACCACCAGCACGGCAGTGAGGCGAAACGCGCCGTTGAGCAAGCCCACCTGGGCGATCTTCGCCGGGTCCGACACGCCGCTCGCCTCGATCAGCAGCAGGTCTGGCCGCTCCTCGCGCGCGGCCAGGCGCGCGAGCGCGTCGGCGAGCGCGCCGCCGATCGTGCAGCAAATGCAGCCGTTGTCGAGCTCGATCACGTCGTCGCTGCGCGCGCGAATGAGCCGGCCGTCGATGTTCACCGCGCCGAAGTCGTTCACGAGCACCGCGATGCGCTTGCCGTGCGGCGCCTCCAGCAAATGATTGACCACCGTGGTCTTGCCCGCGCCGAGATAGCCGCCGATCACCGCGAGGTCGATCGGTGCGCGTGCACTCGATGGTGGGTCACGGTCGCTCAGGCGGGCGTTCATGATCGTGGGGCGCGCATGATGCGCCCACCGAGCACCGTGCCCCACACCGGCACGTCCTTCAGGCGCTCGGGCGCGCAGGTACTGGGATCTTCGTCGAGCACCGCGAAATCGGCGAACTTGCCCACCTCGATGCTGCCGATCAGATGATCGAGCCGTAGCGTATAAGCCGCGCCCAGCGTGATCGCATGCAGCGCCTCATCGACGGTGATTCGCTCCGCCTCGCCCAGCACGCGCCCCGACGCCGTCTCGCGCCGCACCGCGCACCATGCCGTAAACAGCGGGCTCAATGCCGTGATGGGCGCATCCGAATGCAGCGCGTAAGGAATGCCCATGCGCTGCGCCGAGCCGGCCGGGTCCATGCGGTTGGCGCGGTCCGGGCCCATAGTCTGGCTGTAGTGCGCGTCGCCCCAGTAGTAGATGTGGTTCGCGAACAGGTTCACGCACAGGCCAAGCGTGCGGATGCGCCGCAATTGCGCGGCATCCGCCATCTGGCAGTGCTGCAGCGTGTGCCGGTGATCGGGCCGCGGATGCCGCGCGAGCAGCGTTGCGAGCGCGTCGATCACGACCTCGGTGGCTTCGTCGCCGTTGGTGTGAATATGCAGTTGCAGCCCCGCGCAATGGTACGGCTCGAACACGTCGACCAGTTGCTCCGGCGGAATCAGCCACAGGCCGTTGGGCTGCCCGCCCGCGTAGCCGGGCCAGCGCACGCGCGCCGTGAAGCCCTGGATCGAACCGTCGACGATGAACTTCACCGGGCCAAAGCGCAGTTTGTCGGTATTGCCCTTGATCGCCTCCAGCACGCCGGCCGCGCCTTGCGCGGGATTGCGCTGCGGCGCGAACGCGGGCACGATGCGCACCGGGTAGTCGGGGTCGGCGGTCACGCTTTGCAAGGTCTCGTTGCCGAGCGGCGAGAGATCGTTCACGAGATCGGTTGCCGTGGTGACGCCCGCGAGTTGCGCGACGCGGCCGAAATTCCAGACCGCGTGCGGCTTTTCGCTGGCCGCGATGGCGAGCTTGCCGCCAATCACCTGGTAGACCGGGAACATCGCGGCAAACTCTTGAAGCTCGCCCGTCGGCTGGCCTTGAGCGTCGTGCGCGATGCCGTCCACGTCGGTGTCCTCGTCGATGCCCGCTAGCACGAGCATCGCGCTGTTCACGTTCATCAAGTGCACGCTCGCATGAAGGATCGCGATCGGGCGGCTGGCCGTGACCGTGTCGAGTTCGCGCGTGGTGAGGCGCGACGCGCCGAAGTAGATCGGATCGAAGCCCCACGCGAGCAAGGGGCCCTCGTCGTTGGCGTCGGTCATCGCGCGCTCGGCTTGCGAGAGACGCTCGAGCACCGCGTCGAGCGTGCGCAGACCGCGCCACAGCGTGCCGTCCGGGCCGCGGCGATCGTAATAGCCCACGTAGACCGCGTCCCACACCGCGCCTTCCATCAGGTGGCAGTGCCCTTCCACGAGACCGGGCATCAATACCTTGTCGCGCAGCGTGTCGTCGCGGGTGCAGGCGCTGTACTGCGTCTCCCAGCGCGCGGCGTCTTCGCTCGTGCCGACCGCGAGAATGCGGCCCTCTCGCACGGCCACATGCGTCGCATGCGGCTGGGCGGGATTGAGCGTGAGAATGCGGCGCGCCGGGAAAACCGTGACGGGCGCAGACGACGTGGAAGACGATGCGTGCGGATTCATTGAGAGGCTCAACTCCTATGAATGATGGTGAAGCGAATCGGGCATGGCATAGCGGTCGCCGGACGGGCGCATCAGGATATGCGCGACGAACACCACCAGCACGTTCACGCCAAGGCACACGAGCCCGAGATTGATGCCGCCGAAGCCGAGGTGCAGCATATAGCACACGATCGCGAGCACCTGGCCGCAGACGATGCCGGCCGCCACCGCGCCGGGCCGCACGCGGCGCCGGGCGAGCAGGATCAGCATGCCGGGGAGGAACTGCGTGATGCCGTAATACGTCAGGTTGATGAGCAGGAGCATGAGGTTGGGCGTGAGCAGCGTGGTGGCGATCGACACCATCAGGTACGCCACGATCACGAATTTCGCCGCGCGCTTCTGGCGCGTCTCGGGCAGGTTCGGGATGAGATTGCGCGTGACGATCGGACCGATCGCGAGACAGATGCCGGCCAGCACGAGCAGCCCCGAGAGCGCCGCGCCCGCCGCGACGAGACCGATCAGCCAGTCGGGGAGCAGATGGACGACGGCCGCGAAGAAGGCGTCATTGGGCGAGGCGAGCTTGAGGTTCGCGCTGATCGCGTAGTACGAGGCCACCACGAGGAACGGGTACATCAGCATGTAGAGCGGCATCGCGATCTGGGTGCGGCGGATCGTGTTCGGCCCGCGCGCCGTGAAGAAGCCTTGCGCCGCGAACGGCATCATGTAGAAGCCGAGCGCCTGGAACAGCATCGTACTCATCGAAAAGCGCAGCTGCGGCGTGGTCATGGCGTTGCTCACCTGATGGCTCGCCGCATGAAAGACCTCGTGCGTGCCGCCCGCCATCCAGGCGGCGGCCACGCCTGTCACGACAATCGCGAGCAGCATGAGGATGTCTTTCAGCACGGCGATCCACGCGGAGGCGCGCACGCCGGAAATGGCGATATAGGTGAAGGCGAGCGCCGCGCAGACCACGATCAGCCAGAGCGGCTGAACGTGCCAGCCGAGCCCCTTGAGCGCCGCGACCAGGCCCGTGAATTGCAGCTCGCCCCACGGAATCAGAAACAGGATCGATGAGCCCGCAACGATCAGTTCGAGCGCGCGGCTGCGGTAGTGACCTTTGAACAGATCCGCCTGCGTAATGGCGTTGTGCTCCTTGCCGATTTCCCAGATGCGCGGCCCGATGAAATAGCCAATGGGATAGGCCAGCAGGATATAGCCGAGAAACCAGACGCCATAGGTCGGCCCCTTGGCGTAGATGCCGCCCGGAAAGCCGACCATCGTCCCGATGCTGTAGATCTCGCCGGCCGTCAGGAAGAACACGAGCGCGGTGCCGAACTGGCGCGACGCGACGAAGAAGTCGTGCACGCTCTGCTTGCCGTGGCCGCGCCGGGAACGAATGGCGAGATACAGCGAAAACGCGATCAGAAGCGAGAAAACGAGTGTGGACATGCGCGGCTCTCCAGGGTGGAGACGGTGGGATGGGCGGCGGAGTGGACGACGGCGTACAGCGCCGCTTTGTGCGGCTAACTGCGTGACCGGCTGCCCGGCTGAGAGGCGCTAGTGCTCGCGCTAGCTTTCGTTCGCGTAGCGGTGCCGGTCAAAGAAGTGCCAGCAGAAGAACAGGCAGCCGGAGGTCAGGACAAACCAGCTGAAAATCCACGCGTAGATGAAGGGCACGCCGAAGACGTAGCGGTCCGGCTGCGCCGCCACCCAGGGCAGCGCGCCGATGACGCCCAGAAAAGGAAGGCCGATTCCGATCAGATACCTGAGCATCCTTGTCTCCTTTGGGGCTTTGGCGCTCGGCCTCATCCCGGGCAAAGCGCATCGAGCCAACTGGTTGCTTCGAGTATCAGTCGTCAAAAACGGGTACGGATAGTGCCAGATGGGGACTATCGATGAGTCCAATTTCCACGCCGCTATACCAGCGCCACGTCCTCAACGCCACCAGCGCAGCGGCCGCCGCAGCGTGTGCCGTTCGAGCCGCACCGCCGGCATGCCGTCGAGGAACGCAAAGGCGCCCGCCTCCTGCGCACCCATGCGCCGTTCGCGTTCCTCATCGGCTTCGACCGTGCGCGAGGTATCGATGAACAGCGCCGCGACGATGCCCAGCGCAAGCAATCCCGCCGAGATCGTGAACGGCACGTTATAGCTGCCGGTATGCTCGATGAGGTAGCCGAACACCACGGGCGAGATCATCCCCGCAATGCCAAAGCCCGTGTTCATCATGCCGCCCGCCGTGCCTGCGTACTTGCCGGCGATGTCGAGCGGCAGCGTCCAGAGCACCGGATTCGTGATCTCCAGGAAGAAGAACGACGCGGAGAGGAACAGCACCGCAAGCATCGGGTTGGAGGCGGACACCATGGGCAACAGGAACGCGAGCGATCCGCCCATGCCCGTCACCAGCACCGCGCAGCGCGCGAAGCGCAGCCGGCCGGTCCACTTGAAGAGCCGGTCGGAGACCACGCCGCCCAGCGTGTCGCCCACCACGCCGGCCAGCAGCGGCAGCGCCGTGAAGAGTGCGAGATGCTTGAGGTCGAAGCCGCGCGACTCCTTCAGATACGACGGCAGCCAGGTCAGGTAGACCCACAGCAGCCAGCCGTAGCAGAAGTCCACGAAGGTAACGAGCCACATGCGCCGCACGAGCTTGCGCCACGGCGTGGCCGCGCGCTTGGCGCGGTCGCAGTCGCCCTTGCGATAGCCGATCTCGGCGGTTTCTTCGGGCGTGATGCGCCGGTTCTGCTCCGGCGAGTTCGTGAACACGCGCAGGTAGAGCGCCGTCCACATCAGGCTCACGATGCCGAGCAGGATGAATGCGTCGCGCCAGCCGCCCGTGGCCACCACCGCAAGCACGAGCGGCGGCGTGATCGCGCCACCGAGGCGCGCGAAGCTGTGCGTGATGCCCTGCGCGAAACCGCGCTCGCCCACCGGCATCCAGTATGTGAACGCGCGCGTGGCGGTGGGAAACGCCCCGCCCTCGCCCACGCCCAGCGCGAAGCGCAGCCCGACCAGCATCGCGACGCTGCCGGCGAAACCCGTGGCCAAAGTTGCCGCGCCCCAGATCAGCGAGAGCACGGTGAGCACGAGCTTCGGACCGAACTTGTCCGAGAGCCAGCCGCCGACGATCTGCATGATCGCGTAGGGATAGGCGAACGCGGAAAACACGAGGCCGAGCTGGACCGTGCTCAGGCCCATTTCCTGGCGGATCAGCGGTCCGGCGACCGCGATGTTCACGCGGTCGATGTAAGAGATGAAGTACATCAAACACATGACCGCGAGGATGATATGGCGCGTTTTCACGCGCTGCGCGTGCTCTTTCATGTTGTCGTCTCCTGAGTCCCTCTTGGGTGTCGGCTGGCCTGCTCCATATCGGCTATGCAGGCGCGTGTCAGCCCGAGGGCGTCACGAGCTTCAGGCGCTGGACCTTGCCCGAGGGGCCGCGCGGCAGCTCGCTTACGAAGCGGAACTCTCTGGGCGTCTTGTAGCGGCCCAGTTCGCGCAGGCAGTGCGCGCGCAGATCGGCTGGGTCGGGTGCGCCCTGCCAGTGGGTGTCTCGCGGCACCACGAACGCGACGATCTCCTGGCCATAGGCGGGATCGGGCACGCCGACCGCCGCCGCGTCGAGCACGCCCGGATGGCGCAGCAGCGCCTCATCGATCTCGCGCGGCGCGATGTTCTCGCCGCCCTTGATGATCAGCTCCTTCGAGCGGCCGTTGATATAGAAGTAGCCCTCGTCGTCGCGATAGCCGAGGTCGCCGGTGCGCAGCCAGCCGTCGGCGGTGAACGCCTTCGCCGTCTCCTCCTGGCGCTTGTAGTAGCCGCGCATGATCTGCTCGCCGCGCAACACGATCTCGCCGCACTCGTGCGGGCCGCACACGCGGCCGTCGCGGTCGATGACGCGCGCCTCGCTGCCCGAAGGCAGACCGATGCTGCCGATCCTGCGCCGCGAAATATCATACGGATTACTGAAGACTGGCGCGGCGGTCTCGGTCATCCCCATGGTCTCGATGACGCCGATGCCAAAGCGTGCCTCGAACGCGCGATGATGGTCGGCGGGCAGCGCGGCGGATGCGCTGCGGCAGAATTTGAGCGCCTTGAGCGCCTCGCGTGCCTTGAGGTCGGGGCCGCGCGGTTCTTCGCCGTCGAGGAGATAGGCGATGATCGTCGGCACCACGTTGATCCAGGTGCAGCCGTAGCGGCTGGCGTCGCGCCAGAACGTGCGCGCCGAAAAGCGCGGCGGCAGCACGACCGAGCCCGCGTGCCAGAGCGGCGCGAGCAAGGTCACGACGAGGCCGTTGATGTGATAGAGCGGCAGCGAAGCGAGCACGCGGTCGTTGGCGGCGAGGCGGTGCTCGACGCTGATGTTGCGCGCGTTCGCATGGAGGTTTTCGTGGCTGAGCAGCACGCCCTTCGGTGCGCCCGTCGTGCCCGAGGTGTACATCAGCAAGGCGATGTCGGCTTGAGCGGGCGCGGCGGGTGCGCTCATCGACACGGCTTCGGGCAGCGAAGGGCCCGGTGCGGAAGCGGTGTTCGGCGCATCGGCGAGCGCCAGTTCGTGGACCGGCAGCACCGGCAGCGCGACCGCATCCGGCTCCGTGCGCACCAGCGCAATCTCGCGCGTCACGCCCTGCTTGTGCAATACCTCGAGCGCCGTCGCGAGTGCGCTGCTGGTCTGCTCGCTCGCGAAGATCATCCGGGTGTCCGAATGCTCGATGACGTAGGCGAGCTGGGTCGTCTGGCAAAGGAGATTGAGCGGATGCGCGACCAGTCCGCTGTACATCGCGCCGAGCAGCAGCGTGGCGGTCTGGATGCCGTTGCCCATCAGCACCGAAACGACGTCGCCGGGCTTGAGGCCGGCCTCGCGAAAGCGCATCTCGAGCGCCTGGCAACGCTCGAGCAGCGCGCCGAAGGTTAGCGTCGCGTCGTCCGCATGCTCATTTGCGCCTTCATCGGGCGCAGCCAGCAAAAACGCCTTGTCCGGATACTGTACTGCGCGCGCCTCGATCAGCGCGCGGATCGTCGCGGGCGCATTCATTGGCCGAATCTCCGGAAATAGTCGCCAAGCAAGGTATCGAGCTCGGGAACGTGCTCCTCGATCGGGAACGCCACGCGCGTGATGTTCAGGTACTGGCGAAAGCCGAGATTGTCCGAAAAATTGTTGCGTCCCCAGGTGCCGCAGCCCATCGAAAGCGAAAACGGCAGGCCGTTGTCGAAGTTGCCGCCGGTCGCAAAGCAATGCGCCTGATTGACGATCACGCGCGCCACCGGCAGCGTCGCACCGAGCGTCTCGGCTTCGTGCGGCTCGGCCGTGTGCAGGCCGACCGAGTGACCCGCGCCCATGTACGCGTAGAGGCTGCGCACGGTTTGCGCCGCGTCGCTGAAATCGCGCGCGCGGTAGACCGTGAGCACCGGCGCGAGCTTCTCGCCCGAGAACGGATGGCTCGCCCCGATGCCGCTCTCCTCTACCATGAGGAATGCGCACGAGTCCGTTGCCAGCTCGTCGAGACCGGCGGTGTGCGCGATCTGCGCGGCCGATTTCGCGGTGCAGTGCGCCGACAGTTTGCCGTCGGTCCACATCGCCGCCTGCAGCCGCGCTTTTTGCTGCGCATCGAGCAGCACGCCGCCGCAGGCGGCGAGTTCGCGCAGCATCGCGTCATAAACTACATCGTCGATGACGACGCTGTTCTCCGACGAACAGCTCGTCGCGTTGTCGAAGGTCTTCGAGGCGGCGATCTTGTGCGCCGCTTCGCGCAGATTCGCCGTGCGCGTGACGATCGACGCCACATTGCCGGCGCCCACGCCAAACGCCGGCGTGCCGCTGGCGTAGGCCATGCGCACGTTCGCTTGCGAGCCCGTCGCGACCACCAGATCGGCCTCGCGCATCAGCGCGGCGGTGGAGGCTTTGTCCACCGGCGCGGGCAGCATTTGCACGAGCGCCGGGTCGAGCCCCGCTTTCGCGAACTCGGCGTGGATGAAGCCGACAAGCCGCTCGCACACGCTATGCCCCTTCGGCGAAGGGGCGACGATTACCGCATTGCCGCATTTGAGCGCGTTGATAATCTTGTTGGCCGGCGTCGCCGCCGGATTCGTGGATGGCGTGATCGCCGCGACCACGCCGACCGCGCGCGCGATCTCGACGATGCCCGTGGCCTCGTCTCGCGCAATCACGCCGCAAGTCTTTTTGCCATGCAGGTCGCGCAGCAGCCCGAGCGTCTTGCGGTAGTTCTTGCGGAACTTGTCTTGCGCGTTTCCGAGCCCGGTGTCGCGCACCGCCTGCTCGGCAAGCTCGCGGTTGCGGCCGGGTTCCATGATCGCCCAGGCTGCGGCGGCCGCCGCGGTATCGAGCGTTTGCTGGCCGGCGAGCTCGAATGCTTGCTGCGCGGCGCGCGAGCGCGCAACGAGCGCGTGGAGTTGCGCTGCCTGGGCGTCGGATTGGCCCGCGCCAGCGGCTGCGACTACGGTGTCCCTCACATTCATCGACGAGCTCCGATTGAATCGTTGGCTGTCTTGCCAATCTATTCATCGGCGCGTGAATGCGAGTCCCGATTCCCGCACAATCCGCGACACGCGACCGCCAAGGCTCGAAAAATGCGTTTTTCGGGACTTTCACCAGTCCCGAAAAACGCACTATGCGATGCACAATGACGTGAGAAGTTGCGCAAACCGCACAGCGCAACCGTTACAGGAGACCCGCGTGTCCACCTCGAACCAGTCGAATGCCGCGGCCGTCCGCGCATTTCGCGTTCTGGAAACGCTCGCCGAGGCGGGCCGTCCTTTGGCGATGATGGATCTCGTGCAGGCGCTCGGTTTGCCCAAGCAGACCGTGCACCGCATCCTGACCCAGCTCACCGACGCCTGGCTTGTCACGCGCGGCGCCAACGACAAGCTATACGAGTGCTCGGCGCGCGTCAGACAGTTGGCGGTGAACGTGCTCATGCATGCCGGGCCGGCGGCGGCGCGGCATCTGCTGCTGGAGCAGCTGGTCGAGAAGATCGGTGAAACCTGCAACCTGACCACGCTCGCCGGCAACGACGTGATCTACGTCGATCGCGTGGAGACCGAATGGCCGCTGCGCATGCATCTCCAGCCGGGCTCGCATGTGCCGCTGCACTGTTCGGCCAGCGGCAAGCTGCTGTTGAGCTTTCTGCCCAAAGAGCGCCGCGAGCGCATGATCGAAACGCTGCCGCTGCGCGCCCATTCGGAGCGCACCATCACCGACCGCGACGTGTTGCGCAAAGAGCTGGCGCTAACACGCCGTCGCCAGTTGGCGATCAACAATCAGGAGCATCTCCAGGGCTTGATCGCGATTGCCGTTCCCGTGATGCTGGACCGCAACCGGGCGTGCGCGGCGATTGCGGTTCAGGCGCCGGTCGGGCGTGTGACGCTGGACGACTTGCTGGCGTTTGTGCCTGATCTGAGGCGCGCCGCGGTGGAGACTGCGAAGACGTTTCGTGAGTGAGGTCGTTCCTCGTCGCCCAGCCCCATGCCGTCGAAGCGGGTGCCAATTGCGACGCGCTCGTAAAGGCGCATTCAGTTCTGTTAGAGCGCTGGCAGCACCGGATCGTCGAGCCAAAATTGGCGGCGCTTCAGCGAATTTTTCCATATATGGAAAAATAAATCCGCCCAGGAAATTTTGTTGACCCTCGAAAAAGCCGCACCGTATAGTCCTCCTCACACGCCGTGCCCCGCACGTCGCCCTGAACGGAGAACTTCTACGTGCAGCACTACGAAAACTTCATCGATAACGAATTCACTGGATCTGCAACGCAATCGCGCATCGAGGTCTGCAATCCCGCCAACGAGCAGGTTGTCGCTCTGGTGGATACGGCGAGTCCCGAAGATGCCAGTCATGCCGTGCGCCAGGCCACGGCCGCACAGAAACATTGGCGCCGGCTGCCCGCCGCCGAACGCGCCAAAGTGCTCCACCGCCTTGCCGATGCGCTCGTAGCGCGCGCCGACAAGATCGGCGCCGCGCTCGCGCTCGAATCGGGCAAGAGTCCCGCGCACGCACGAGCCGAAGTGATGTATGCCGCGGAAGTCACGCGTTACCACGCCGAATGGGCGCGCCGCATTACCGGCGAAATCATCCCGAGTGACAATCCTCGCGAAAACCTGCTGCTCTATCGCGAGCCGATTGGCGTGGTCGTCTGCCTCATTCCGTTCAACTCGCCGGTTTATACGCTGATGCGCAAGGTCGCGCCCGCGCTCATCACAGGCAATACGGTGATCGTGCGGCCGAGCAGCTACACGCCGTGCTCGGCGCTGGAAATTGCGCACGCCGTTGCGCAGGCGGAGGTGCCGGCCGGCGTGATCAACATCATGGCGATGAGCCACCTCGTGGCCGAGCAGATCTGCACCCGTCCGTCGGTGGGCATGATCACGCTGACCGGCAGCGTGGGAGCGGGCCGCAAGGTGCTCGAATATTCGCAGGTCAATATCGCCAAGGCGGCGCTCGAACTGGGCGGCAAGACGCCGGCCATCATCGAACCCGACGCGAATCTCGAACAGGCGGCCGCCGACATCGTCCGCTCCAAGACCACCAACTGCGGCCAACTTTGCACCGCGGTCGAGCGTGTCTATGTGCACGAAGAAGTCGCGACGAAGTTCATCAACCTGCTGCGCAACCGCATGCGCGAACGCCAGTGGGGCGACCGCAGCAAGAATCACGACTGGATGGGACCGCTGATTCACGCCAATGCGCGCCTGCATATTCATCAGATGGTCGAACGCGCCATCGACGACGGCGCCGTTCTCGAATGCGGCGGCGTGATACCGGACGGCAAGGGATTCTTCTATCCGCCGACCCTGCTCACCGGGTGCCGCCAGGAGATGGAGATCATCCAGGAAGAAGTCTTCGGTCCCGTGCTGGGTGTCGTGACCTATCAAACGCTCGACGAAGCGCTGGAGATGGCCAACGATCATCAGTTCGGGCTGGCCTCGATGATCTATAGCGAAAACCACCGCACGATCATGCGCGTCGCCAATGAGATCGAAGCCGGCGAGTGCTACGTGAACCGCGTCCCCGACGATCCGTATCAGGGCCACCATTCCGGCTGGAAACGCTCGGGCATCGGTGGCGACGACGGCCAGCACGGCATGCTCGCCTTCACGCAGACGCGGCTGGTGGTCGCCACCTGGTAATCCACGCAGGAACCGGATATTTCCGTATTGATGCTGAGGACGGGGCGTAGCGTAGCGTGGATTTCCGTGGCCCCGTCATCCCAGGATGTCCGAGTTACACAAGCCGAAAATATATTTCGAATCACTAATTAAATATCGGATAGCGAGCACCCGAAGATCAAAACGAAATAGTCATGCAATACCGGTGAAAAACACCGGGCATCAACCAACAAATAATGGAGACATCATGACTGTAGCAATGGAATCACCCCGGCAGGAGACAGCGGAAAGCGCCGCTGCCGGCTCTGCATTATTCCGCTATTTCCAGCTTGGCCTGCTGACCCTCGCGGCGGGTGCGCTTTATCCGATGCTGTACCTGCGGCAGAATTTCGAAGTCACGCTGCTGCAGGCATTCCACATCACAGCCGACCAGCTCGGCGAACTCTATTCGCTGCTGGGCATTGTTTATGTGGTGACCTACATCCCCAGCGGCTGGCTTGCCGACCGCGTCAGCTCGCGCTGGCTGGTGGTGTTCTCGTTGAGCGTGGTTGGACTGCTGGGGCTGTGGTTCGCCACCTACCCCACCCCGTCCATGCTGCGCTGGATTTTCCTCGGCTGGGGCGTGGCCGGCGGTCTGACCTTCTGGTCGGCGATCCTGCGCGCCGTCAAGTTGCTCGGCACCGAACGCGAACAGGGCCGCTTTTTCGGCATTCTCGACGGCGGCCGCGGGCTCACGGAAGCGGTGCTCGCTTCGATCGCCATTGCGATCTTCGCGCACTACGCCAGCGCCGCTCCGCAGGTTTCGCTGCGGCCCGTGATTCACCTGTATGCCTGGACGTGCCTCGGGATCGCCGCGCTCTCCGCCTTTGTCCTGCCGAACGACCGGAACCGCTCGCGTGCATCAGACGGCGGCGGCGAAGCCGGCAGTTCGGGCTTGAGCGACTTCATCACGCTGATCCGCATTCCCGAAATCTGGCTCATCAGCCTGATCGTGTTGACGGGGTATCAACTGCTGTGGGCGACGTTCTCGTTCTCCAGCTACATTCAGGAACACTTCTCGGCATCGGCGGTGCTCGCGGGCGAACTCACGGTGATCAAGCTGTGGATGCGTCCCATTGGGGCGATTGGCGGCGGCTTCCTCGGCGACCGCTTCTCCAACGTCAAGGTGCTGGGCTACGGCATGTTCGCTGCGGCCGTTGCGTGGATGCTGTTCGTGCTCGTGCCGGCGTCCGTGCCGATGTGGCTGCTGGCCGTCTGCATCGTTCTGCTCGGGCTGATGACGTATTCGGTGCACGGCTTGTACTGGGCCATCATCGACCGCTGCCATGTGCCGGCGCGCGTGACGGGACTGGCCATCGGCATCATCTCGATGATCGGTCTCTCGCCCGACGTATTCCTGCCGATGATCAGCTCCGCCATCTCGCACCGCTTCCCGGGCGTTCTTGGCACGCAACTCTATTTCGTCTATATCGGCGCCTGCTGTTTGATTGGCAGCGGCCTCGTGTACCTCTTCAGCAAGCGTACCGAGCACTATCATTTCCCGGGCCGCTAACACGCAGCGATTCAACCCTCATAAGACAGTTCCATGAAAATCACCTCGCTTGAAACTTACGTCGTTGCCGTGCCGCCCCCTTACATTGGCGGGCGCTACTGGATCTTCGTGAAGCTGAAGACGGCTTGCGGCATCGAAGGCGTGGGCGAAGTCTATGCCGCGAGCTTCCATCCCGACGTGATGGAAAAGGCCATCGGCGACGTGTACCAGCGTTACCTCGAGAACCACGATCCGCATCACATCGAGCGTTTCTTTCGCGAAGCCTATTCGAGCGGCTTCACGCAGCGCCCCGATGTCAGCATGATGGGCATCGTGAGCGGCCTCGAGATGGCGTGCTGGGACATCATCGGCAAGGCGGCGAACAAACCGGTCTATGAACTGATCGGCGGCAAGGTCAACGAGCGGCTGCGCTCCTATACGTACCTGTATCCGAAGAACGAAGACGGTTCGTATAGCCACGACTACGAGGACATCGAGCCGTCGGTCAGGTGCGCCGAAAAATATGTGAAGCAAGGCTTCACCGCGATCAAGTTCGATCCGGCCGGCCCTTACACGGCCTATTGCGGTCACCAGCTCAGCCTTGAGCTGCTCGAGCAGTCGGCCACGTTCTGCCGGCGCTTGCGCGAGGCGGTCGGCACGAAGTGCGATCTTATCTTCGGCACGCACGGCCAGATGACGCCGTCCGCCGCCGTGCGGCTCGCGCGCTATATCGAGCCCTATGATCCGCTCTGGTTCGAGGAGCCGGTTCCGCCGGGCCAGTCCGAGGCCATGGGGCGCGTGGCGCAGAGGACCAGCATACCGGTGGCCACCGGCGAGCGCCTGACCACCAAGTACGAGTTCTTCGATGTGCTGCGCAACAACGCGGCGTCGATTCTCCAGATGAACCTGGGGCGTGTCGGCGGCATTCTCGAAGCGAAGAAGATCGCGAGTCTGGCCGAGGTCTACTATGCGCAGATCGCGCCCCACCTCTATAACGGTCCGATTGGCGCAGCCGCGAGCATCCAGCTCGGCGTGGCCTCGCCCAATTTCCTGATCCAGGAAAGCATCATGCGCTGGGAAGGCTTTCATGCCGAGATCCTGAAGAAGCCGATTGCCTGGGAGGACGGCTATATCATCCCGTCGACCGAACCGGGGCTCGGCGTCGAACTGGACATGGACGTCGTGAAAGCCAACATGCCGTACACGAGCCGGCGCCTGCACCTGACCGTCTCGACCCAGCCGTTCGATGTGAAGGCCGGGCCGTCCGATAGCTGGAAGGCGCGCTACGCAGAGGATAAGGAACAGGCACAGTGATGGACGCGAAAACCTTTGACTACGTCATCGTGGGGGGCGGCTCTGCCGGCTGCATCCTCGCTGACCGTCTGAGCGAATCGGGCCGGTTCCGCGTGCTGCTGCTCGAGGCGGGCAGCGCGGACAAATCCATGTGGCTGCGCATGCCGCTCGGGTTCGCCAAGCTGTTCTATCACCCGAAGTACAACTGGCGTTACCAGAGCGCTCCCCAGCGCGAGCTCGCGGGGCAGCGAGTCTATACGCCGCGCGGCAAGGTGTTGGGCGGCTCGGGGGCGATCAACGCGATGATCTACGTGCGCGGCCAGCGCGAGGATTTCGACGACTGGGCCGCGCAGGGCAATCCCGGCTGGGGCTGGGACGATGTGCTGCCGTGGTTCAAGCGCGTGGAATCGCATCATGCGGGCGATAGCGAGTGGCACAGCGGCAGCGGCAAGATCCACATTACGCGCGACCCCGTGCATCCGATCTGCGAGTCCTTCTTCGAGGCCTGCAACGCGCTTGGCCACCGCGCCAATGACGATTTCAATGGCGCGCGGCTCGAAGGCTACGGCGTCTACGATATCAATACGCGCAACGGGCAGCGGGATTCGTCGTGCACGGCCTATTTGCACCCGGCCATGAAGCGCTCGAATCTCGACGTGCAGACGGACGCGCTCGTCGAACGCGTGCTGTTCGACCGCAACCGCAAGGCGACCGGAGTCGACGTGCTGATCAAGGGACGCCGGCAGAATTTTGCCGCGCGCCGCGAGGTCATCCTCTGCGCCGGTGCTGTGGAGACACCGAAGCTGTTGCAGTGTTCCGGCGTGGGCGATGCCGCGCTTCTTGCGCGGCACCAGATTCCCGTGGTTCACCATCTCCCGGCTGTCGGCCAGAATCTGCAGGATCATCTGTGTGCGTCGTACTACTATCGGGCCAACCGCCCGACCGTAAACGACGAGGTACGCCACCTGCCCCAGCAGGCGCGGGCCATGTTCCAGTACCTGTTCAAACGCAAGGGGATCTTCGCAACAACGGTCAAGGCGGGTGGCTTCCTGCGTACCAGCGTCGAGGAAAAAGCGCCCAACGTGCAGCTGTATTTCAATCCGCTTTCGTATGTGCTGCCGGAATCGGGTGGCATGCCGCGCGTCGAGCCGTATTCGGGCTACACGATTTTCTTCGCGCCGTGCCGGCCGACCAGCCGAGGCAGCATCACGCTCACCAGCGCCGACATTCAAGCGCCGCCGCACATCGATCCCAACTACTTGTCGACGGAGCATGACCAGGCCGAGGCGATTGCGGGCAGCAAGCTCGTGCGCAATCTAGCGGCCACCGCATCGCTCAAGCGAGTGACGGCCGAGGAAGTCCGCCCGGCCGCGGCGGTATCCGACGACGCCAGCATGCTGCAATTCTTTCGTGAGCAAAGCGGGTCGATCTACCACCTGTGCGGCTCGTGCGCGATGGGCAGCGACACGGAACGCTCCGTCGTGAACAGCCAGTTGCAGGTGCATGGCATGACGAACCTGCGTGTGGTGGACGCCTCGGTGTTCCCGAACATCACCTCGGGAAACATCAATGCCCCAACGATGATGGTCGCGGAAAAGGCGGCGCACATGATTCTGGAGAGCGCCGCCGCCTGATTCAAACCTGCGGGAGACAATTTTTACAGGTTATAAAAACATGAAAAAACATTCGATAAAATATAATTTAGCATTGCTAATGGCGTTGCTGGCGGGAGCATCCGTGACCAGCCATGCGCAGAGCAGCGTGTCGCTGTACGGGATCATCGATGGCGGCATTACCTACGTGAGCAATACGGGCGGCGCCCACGTCGTGAAGTTCGACGACGGCGTGTCGTGGGGGAACCGGTGGGGCCTGAAGGGAACCGAAGATCTTGGCGGCGGACTCTCCGCGGTGTTCGTGCTCGAAAACGGCTTTCATCTGGGCAATGGCGCCCTGGCGCAAGGCGGTGCGGAATTCGGGCGCCAGGCCTACGTTGGCCTCAGCAATGCCTGGGGTACGCTGTCACTCGGCAACCAGTACGATATGACGCGAGAAATCATGTCGAACTACAACATCTCGGGCTGGGCCAGCGGGTACGCGATTCACCAGGGCGACTTCGACCGCCTCAACGGCGACCGGTTGCCGAACTCGGTGAAGTTTGCCTCGAAGGAATTCGCCGGCTTTTCGTTCGGCGGCATGTACTCGTTCGGCGGGGTGGCGGGCGACTTCCACCAGAACAGCGCGTGGAGCGCGGGCGCGCACTATGGAATCGGCCAGTTCACGATCGGCACGGCATACACGCAACTGAACAACCCGCACGGCGTTTCCGCGTTCGACCCGTACGCCATGATCGGGACATCGACGTTCCTTGGCCAGCCGACTGTGAGCGTGGATCCCGCGACCGGCGCGATCACCGACCTGTATGCGAATTCGGCCTTCCCGGTGGACCGCCAGGGCACGTTTGGCGTCGGCGCGAGCTACGCCTTCGACAAGGTCACGCTGATGGGCAACTTCACCTACACGACCATCAAGGCCTTCGGCAACCAATCGCACATGAAGGTCGCCGAGGGCGGAGCCAACTGGCAAGTGACACCGGCTTTCAGCGCGATCGGCGGCTATCAGTACACGAACTTCGAAGGGCATCACTGGAACCAGGTGTCGGCCGGTCTGCATTATTTGTTGTCGAAGCGCACGGACATTTACGTGTCCGCTGACTGGCTGAAGGCGTCGCAAGGCGTTGATGCGGTGATCGGCTACAGCTTCGCGCCGTCGACGAGCACGTCCCAGACGGACGTGCGCATCGGCATGCGGCACTCGTTCTAGGCCGGCAAAACAAAGCCGCTACAATTGACGCCGATGAAACCGATCGAGTCCTCTCCACCCGAAAAGTCCAAGGCGCCGGCCGTAGACGGCGCTCTGGACATCATGCAAGCGCTCGTCCAGTCGACCTACCCGCTCTCGCTCACCGAGATCGCCGACCGCGTAAACATGCCGGTGGCGAGTTGCCACCGGATCATCAATACGCTGTTGCGGCGGGGCCTGGTCGTGCAGGACCTGCAGCGCCGGAAGTCCTATTGCATGGGCGCAATGCTGTTCCAGATGGCATCGGCTGCGTATTTCCAGCAGCCGATCGTGCCGCTGTTCCATTCGATTGCAGACGTCCTGAAGAACGAGTTGCACCAGGCGGTCAATCTCAGCGTGCTCGCGGGTTCCCATACGCTCGTGGTCGCGCACGTCCCCTGGCCGTTCGTCGAGAATCACGGCGTGTATGTCGGCCTTTCGAATGTCCTGCATCGGACGGCGGCCGGCAAGGCGATGATGAGCATGCACCCCGCGGCGATCCAGAAGCAGTACTGGGAAACCTATATCGCGGAGCGCGAGACGACGGCGGACAACGCCGGAAATCCGCTGGAAGCGTGGCTGCACGAACTGGCCGAAGTCAAACGCGTTGGCTATGCGCTGACGCGAACCGAAACGCTTGCCGGCGTCTTCACGCTCGCGGCTCCCGTTTTGAACCGGCGTGGCGAGCCGCTTGCCGCCATGGCGGTGTGCTTCGATACACAGCGCGATATCCGGGCGATTGCTACGCCGCTTATTCAGGCGACGTGGCAGTTGTCGGCGCGTCTCGGGTAGTGGTTACGGGATGTGAATGATCACAATCTGATAATCCCCCGGCCATAATCTATTTCCACTCCCTATTTCGACCAGATGAAGGCCGACGCAACGGCGCGAGCAATGAACCGTCCAGCAGTCGGTCGCCCGCATGCTATAAATCGCTATTAGACTTCGGCAGCAAAGTTTGCCCGCTTTGCCTCCACGCTCACCAGACCCCTGGTTTGCTAGGGCGCACCGTTCTGCAGGAATCCGTATGTTCAGTGAAGCAATGCTGTCGCCAGCGCTGACGTCGGCACCCATCGGAGGGGTTGTGTTTTCAGACTCGAGCATCCCGCGCGATACGATCCAGGCGTACCTCGAAACGCATTACGAGGTGTTGGGCGATGCGCCCGCAATGCTGCGCCCCGGCCAGTTCAACGCTGCACTCGCCGCGCTGCATGAGGCCCGCCAAGTTGCCTGTAGCGCGTTCATCACCGCCTGCAATCCGCTGAGCAAGAGCCTCGACCCCGCAACCAATGTGGCCCGGCAAGAGACACTCGCACGCGAACTCGACGCACTCGGCTTCGCATACATCGAGGGCGTCGGGCAGCATCCATCGAACCAGTGGCCCGGCGAAGCGAGTTTCCTGGTGTTGGGCATGACGCTCGACACGGCAAAAGCGCTAGCCAAAAAATACGAACAGAACGCAATCGTCTGGTGCGGCGCCGACGCCGTGCCGCAACTGATTCTCCTGCGCTAATTTAATTCACTGCGCGGCTTGCAAATACGGGCGCAGCCAGCCCAGCCCATCGGAGGTGGCCGCCTTCGGCCGGTATTCGCAGCCGATCCAGCCGTTGTAGCCGAGCGCGTCGATCACATCGAACAGGTAGGGATAATTGAGCTCGCCCAGATCCGGCTCGTGCCGTTCCGGCACGCCGGCAATCTGGATATGGCCGATGCCGGCGATGTCGCGCTTGAGTTTCATCGCAACGTCGCCTTCGACGATCTGGCAGTGATAGCAGTCGAATTGCACGCGCAGGTTCGGTGCGCCCACTTCGCGGCAGATGGCCTGCCCTTCGTCCTGGCGGCTGAGGAAATAGCCTGGCATGTCGCGCTGATTGATCGGCTCGATCAGGATCTGGATCCCGTCGCCGCGCGCGGCTTCCGCGGCCCAGGCAAGATTGCGCAGATAGGTTTCGTGGTGGCGCGCGCGCTCGCCGTCCGCGCCAATGAGGCCGGCCATCACATGCAGCTTGTCGTTGCCGATGGTGCGCGCATAGCCGAGCGCGGTTTCGACCGAGCGGCGGAACTCGTCCTCCCGGCCCGGCAGCGAGGCGAGGCCCCGCTCTCCCGCCGCCCAGTCGCCGGGCGGCGCGTTGAAAAGCGCCTGCACGAGGCCGTTGCCATCGAGGCGCGAGCGGATTTCGGCGGCCGGATGTTCGTAGGGAAAGAGATACTCGACGGCGCGAAAGCCGTCGCGGGCGCAAGCGGCGAAACGCTCGAGAAACGCGTGCTCGTTGTACATCATGGTGAGATTCGCTGCGAAACGCGGCATGGCATCAGCTCCAACGGAAAAACAAGCAATGGAATAAGGATGAGGTCAAGCGGGCATTCAGCGCCGCGGCTTGCCGATCATGCGCGACATCGCCCGCGCCAGTTCCTTCACGACCGTGTCGGCGGTGGGCCGGTGCAGCAGCGCGAGGTCCATGGTTTCGATCGCGGGCAGCCCGCTCTTTTGCGTGAGCACGACGTGATCGGCGGTGACCGAGCGCAGCGGCAGCAGGCTGATGCCGAGCCCGTCGGCCACGGCCGCCTGGATGCCGCTCAGGCTCGAACTGATGAAACTCATGCGCCAGCGCCGCCCGAGCCCTTCGATCGCGTTCGTCATGTCGTCGCGATACAGCCCGCGCGGCGGGAACGCCACCAGCGGAATCGGATCGAGCTGAAACGACGGGTTCTTCGCGCTGTCGATCCAGCGCAGTTGCTCGGGCCAGCTGGCCACGGCCTCGCGACTGTTGCGGCGGTGCTTCACGAGCGCGAGATCGAGGTCGCCGCGGTCGTAGTTGCGCTCGACGTCGCGGCTCAAGCCGCTGGTGACTTCGAGCTTCACCTGCGGGTGCTCGCGGGTGAATGCCGCGAGCATATGGGTCGTGGGCCCGCCGACGAAATCCTCGGGCACGCCCAGGCGCACCGTCAAGCCCACGGTCGCCCCCGCCAACGATTCGAGCATTTCATCGTTGAGCGCCAGCATGCGCCGCGCGTAGGCCAGCAGCGTCTCGCCGGCATCGGTCGGGCGCACGTCGCGCGCGCCGCGCTCGAGCAGCTTGTGCCCCGCCATGTCCTCCAGACGCTTCACTTTCTGGCTCACCGTCGACTGCGTCGAATGCAGCCGCGCCGAGGCCGCCGTGAACGTGCCGCAATCGGCCACCATGACGATCGCCTTGAGCAGGTCCAGATCGAACAGCGGCCGCTGCGCTCCTGCGTTGCTTTTCATCGGACTATTTGGTTTTTGAATGGGATACCGCCTTCTATCACGTAGCGTGAAGGCTGGCAATCGGGCTGGGAATCGGGCTGATAATCAGGCTGATAATCAGGCTGGCAATCGCCGGGTATTCGCTGGCAAACTGGCGAGATCGACGCCGCGCGCTGCGCGGCCCCATGGCCACTACTGTGGAATCGGCATGACTTCTGCTATTCGCCCTCTCGTCATTTCCAACGTCCGCCTCGCCGATGACCCGAGCGGCCAGCCCGTATCCGTTTCGGTCGCCGGCGGCCGCATCGAGGCAATTGGTCCGAACCTCGCGCCGCCGCCCGGCGCCCTCGTCGAAGACGGCGGCGGCGCGCTGCTGCTGCCGGGCTTCGTCGAAGGGCACACGCATCTCGACAAGACCCACTGGGGCCGCGACTGGTACGTCAACGAAGTGGGCCCGAATCTCACCGACCGCATCGCGAACGAACGCGAGTTCCGCAAAGCCTCGGGACACGATGCGGGCGTGCAGTCGCTCGCGCTGTCGCACGCGTTCCTGGCGGCGGGCACGACGCGCCTGCGCACCCACGTCGATATCGACACCGACGCGGGGCTGCGCTACCTCGAAGGCGTGCTCGGCACGCGCGACACGCTGGCCGACGTGCTCGACATGCAGATCGTCGCGTTCCCGCAATCGGGCCTGTTGATCCGTCCTGGCACCGAGAAGCTGCTCGGCGATGCACTCGCCGCCGGCGCGGACGTGCTCGGCGCGCTCGATCCCGCCTTGATCGACGGCGATCCGGCGGGCTCGCTCAACGCGACCTTCGCGCTCGCTGAGCGTTACGGCAAGCCTATCGACATTCATCTGCACGAACCGGGCGAGGTGGGCGCGTTCACGTTCAAGCTGCTGCTCGACCGCGTGGAGGCCATGGGCATGCAGGGCCGCGTCGTGGTGAGCCACGCGTTCTGCCTGGGCGCATTGCCCGAACCCACGGCGCTGCTCGAGCGCATCGCGCGCCTGCGCGTGGCGCTGCTGACGAGCGCCCCGCCCTCGCGCCCGGTGCCGCCGCTCAAGCGCTGCCGCGAACTGGGCATCACGATCTTCGGCGGCAACGACGGCATCCGCGATACGTGGACGCCGTTCGGCATGCCCGACATGCTCGAACGCGCGATGCTGATCGGCATGCGCTACGACATGCGGCGCGACGACGATCTGGCGCTCGCGTTCGATTGCGTAAGCGCGGCGGGCGCGCAGGGCTGCGGTTTCGCCGATTACGGCCTGCATGCGGGCGCGCGCGCCGACCTCGTGCTGGTGGACGCCGAAACGCTCGCGCACGCGGTGGTTGCGCGGCCCGTGCGCAAGCTGGTGGTGTCGAACGGGCGCGTCGTCGCGCGCGGCGGCGTGCTTGCCGGCGCGGCTTGATTCGCCCCGCGGATAACCTGGAAAAACAGCCTGCGAAAGAGGATCCACATGGACCATCGAGAACACGTGGACGTGCTGATCATGCACGGTTGCGTGATTACGGTCGACGCTGAGCGCCGCGTAATCGAAGACGGCGCGGTGGCGGTCAAGGGCGAGCGCATCGTCGCGGTCGGCACGAGCGCCGAGCTGGCCGAAAAATATTCTGCAGACCGTATGATAGACGCGCGCCGCAAGGCCGTGCTGCCCGGTTTCATCGACGCGCACGCGCATGCGGGCCACGCCATGCTGCGCACCATCGGTGGCGCGGACGGCGATGCGTGGACCGACGCCTGCGAAATAATCTATACGCAGGCCTCGGACGAAACGTTCTGGGAAATGGAGTCGCATCTCGCCGCACTCGAACGCCTGAAGGCTGGCGTGACGACGGGCGTGTCGCTGCTCGGCGGCGGCGATTCGATCATGCGCGTGGACGATCCGGTCTATGCGCGCCGCCATTGCGACGCCGTGGTCAAGACAGGCACGCGCTCGATGGTCGCGGTCGGCGCCTCGCGGCCACCCTCGCCGCGCGCCTACACCACATACGGCCGTGATGGAACCACGGGCAGCGTGAAGCGCGAAGTCGATTTCGATCAGATGTACGAAGTATGCAAAGCGATCGTCGACACCTGCCACGGCGACGCGAACGGCCGCATCCAGATCGCGCTCACGCTGCCCGTGTACGCCCCGCAGCACTACCCGGCGCAGGCGCAATGGGAAGGCGTGGCGCGCCGCGAGGCGGCCCGCTACATGGCGCTCGCGCAGTCGCGCGGGCTTTCCTTCACGCAGGACGGCCATCGCGCCGGCACGCTGGAATTCGCGCATCGCGAACTCGGGCTCATGAATGCGAAGTCGTTCATGTCGCACGCCATCGACCTCACCGAAGCGGACATTGCCGCGTGCGTGGAAACGGGCGCCTCGATCGTGCACAACCCGAGCGCGATCATGTCGATCATCGGCCGCTGCCCGGTGCCGGAACTGATCGATGCGGGCGTCAACGTGGCGATCGGCTCGGACGCGGCCGCGCCAGACCGCGGCTACGACATGTTCCGCCACATGTGGCAGTGCATGCACTATCACCGCCGGCACTTCCGCGATCCGGACGTGCTGCCGCACGGCAAGGTGCTGGAGATGATCACGATCGACGCCGCGAAGGCGCTGTCGCTCGACGATGAATTAGGGTCGCTGGAAGCGGGCAAGCTGGCCGACATCATCATGGTCGACCTGTTCAAGCCGCATATGATGCCGATGAACATGCCCGTCTATCGCGTCACGTGCTTCGCGAATGCCGCGGACGTGTGCATGACGATGGTGGGCGGACGAATCCTGATGGAAGACTACCGCGTATTGTCGGTCGACGAAGCGGAGATTCTGGAGGGGGTTCAGGCCGCTGCGGAGCGCATGCTCGAGCGCAGCGGCCTGCGTCGCCTGCTGGATATGCCGGCGACGCTATGGCGGGCTAGCCACTATTAAGCGGCTATTAAGCGGCTTATGAGCGGCTTTTGGGCCGCTCATAAGACCGCTATTAAGCCGAGCGCTTCGGCTGCTGGCCGAGCGTGAGCTTAACCGTGCGGTTCACATCCTTGTACAGGAGGTAACGGAAGCGCGACGGGCCGCCTGCATAGCAAGCTTGCGGGCAGAACGCACGCAGCCACATGAAGTCGCCGGCTTCGACTTCCACCCAGTCCTGGTTCAGGCGGTAGACAGCCTTGCCTTCGAGCACATAGAGGCCGTGCTCCATCACGTGCGTTTCAGCGAACGGAATCGTGCCGCCCGGCTCGAACGTGACGATGTTCACGTGCATGTCGTGGCGCATGTCGCTCATGTCGACGAAACGCGTCGTGACCCAGCGGCCTTCCGTGCCGGGCATCGGGATCGGCTCGATGTCGCGCTCGTTGGTCACGAAAGCTTCGGGCATCGGCACGCCTTCGACGGCTTCGTAGTGCTTGCGCAGCCAGTGGAAGCTGGCAACGGCGCCGCTGCGGTTGTGCAGCGTCCAGTTCGTACGCGGCGGAATGAATGCGTAGCCGCCCGGCACGAGCTTGTGCTCGACGCCGTTGAGCTTGAGCTCGAGCTCGCCGTCCACCACAAAGATCACGCCTTCAGCGAGATCGTCGAGTTCGGGACGGTCGCTGCCGCCGCCGGGGCTCACTTCCATGATGTACTGCGAGAACGTTTCGGCGAAGCCGGTCAGCGGACGCGCGAGCACCCACAGGCGGGTGTTGTCCCAGAACGGCAGGTAGCTCGTGACGATGTCACGAATCACGCCCTTCGGGATGACCGCGTAGGCTTCGGTGAACATTGCGCGATCGGTCAGCAATTCGGTTTGAGCCGGATGGCCGCCTTTCGGTGCGTAGTAAGGACTGGATGACATTCTTTATGCTCCGGTGAGGATTTGATGTCACTACTTCAAAGACGAGGCCGCGCGCGGACATCGCGCGCGCTAAGGCGCTCGGGATAGTTAGCCGCGCTGGCCGGATGCGGCCGGCGTGGCTTCGAATTGCATGCGGGGCCTGGCGGTATCGCCCCAGAACTGTCCGCTTCGGACGATGACGCGTTCGGCAGGCGCGGCTGCCACGGCTGCTGCTGCGTTCGGCGCCTTGACGATAACGAACGACGCCTCGTTGCCGACCTTCAGGCCGTAGTCGCGCTTGCCGATCACGGCCGCGCCGGCTTCGGTCGCCATGTCGAGCGCCACCAGCAGTTCTTCGTCAGTATAGAACCCGGAACGGTAGCCAAGGAGCATGGCGCGCTGCAGCATGTCGCCGTTGCCGTACGGCCACCAGGCGTCCTGAATGTTGTCGTTGCCGCTGAACACGCGCACGCCGGCGGCGCGCAACTGGAGGATCGGCGGGAAGGCGCGGTCGCCGGGGGCGTTCGTCATGATCGACACGCCGGCGGCGGCCAGCGCGTCGGCGATGCGCGCGACGGCGTCCGCGTCCACGTCGCCCAGCGCGTAGGCGTGGCTGACCGACACCCGGCCCTCGAGGCCAGCCGCGCGCGTGCGCGCGGCGATGCGGTGAAGCTGCTCGATGCCTTGTTCGCCCGCTTCGTGCAGGTGAATATCGATTTTCACGCCGCGCTTTTGTGCGATGCCGAAAACGATGTCGAGCTGGCCGTCAGCGTCGCCGTCGAGCGTGGTCGGGTCGATGCCGCCCACCACGTCGACGCCATCTTGCGCGGCGGCGTCGAGCACGTCAGCCGTGCCCGGGCACGACACCACGCCCGCTTGCGGAAACGCGACGAGTTCGATGTCCATGATGCCGCGCCATTTTTCGCGCGCTTCCATCACAGCGTGAAGATGGGTCAGGCCGGTCGTAGCGTCCACGTCGACGTGGCTGCGCATGGCCATGGTGCCGAACGAGGCCACCTGGCGGATCAGCGTATCGGCGCGCTGGGCAATCGGCGCGGCGCTTGCGAGCGCGGCTTTTTCGTCGGCGAGGCGTTCGCGCAGCGTCGCGGCGACGCGATGCGCACGCCAGCCGTCGCCGAGGAAGCTTTTGTCGAGGTGGATATGGCCGTCGACGAAACCCGGCAGCACGAGGTGCCCCTGGAGGTCGACGATTTCGGCGGCCCCGGTTTCGGGGCGCGTGGCGCCAAGGCTGGCAAAGCGTCCATCGCGTACAGCGAGATTCAGGGGCTGGCCGTCAGCGCCTACGGCATTGACGAATACGCGATCGAACATAGTGACTGTGTCTCGGCAATTCAGGACCCATTCAACGCGTTGCGATCTGCGTTGCGCTCGCTGCGCGGCGGGGCCCTATGGGAGAGTGAATGCCGAGACAATATCCGAACCCCGCATTATCGACAAATTAAATGTTGAAATGCTCGCCATTCATTTTCTCGATAGCTTGCGGGGTGCTGCGATACAACCGATACAACCGTTACAGCCCGAGCGCGCGCCCGTCACTGCGCGGATCGTGGGCGCCCGTCATGTGCCCGTCCGCGTCGATGCGGATCGCCCCGGGGTGCCCAGCCAGTTGGCTTTGCGCGGGAATCGGGCTCATCTCGTGGCCGCGCGCAGCCAGTTCGTCAAACACGCGCGCACCTGCGTCCTCTTCGAGCTTGAGGCTGTCGCGGCTGTCCGAGAAGGTCTTGCCGAGCAGAAAGCGCGGCCGGCCAAGCGCCGAAAGCGGGTCCATGCCGTAATCGATCAGGCGCGTGAGCACGGCCGCGAGCGTCTGCGGCTGACCATCGGCGCCCTGGGTGCCGTACAGCAGGTGCGGGCGGCCCCCCTTCAGGTACATGCCGGGGTTCAGCGTATGGAATGGCCGCTTGCCGCCGCGCAGCACGTTGGGGCTCTTCGGGTCGAGGCTGAACGAGGCGCCCCGGTTGTGCCACAGGATGCCCGTGTCGCCGGCCACCACGCCGCTGCCCCAGTCGAAATACACGGTTTGCAGCATGCTCACGCTGTTGCCCTGCTCGTCCGCCACGCCGATATACGCCGTGTCGCCGTGCTTGAACGTGTGCGGCCAGGGCATCGCGCGGTCCATGCGGATACGGCGCGCATGCGCATCGAGTGTCTGCGACGACAGCATCTGGTCGACCGGCACGTCGACGAAATCGGGATCCGCAACGTAGCGGTCGCGGTCGAGAAACGCCAGCTTCACGGCTTCGACGAGGACGTGATAATAGTCGGCGCTGTTCTCGGGAATCGAGGCGAGATCGAAGCGATCGAGAATGCCCATGATTTCGAGCGTGGTCACGCCCTGGGTCGGCGGGCGCAGGCCCAGCAGTTCGCCGCCGCGATAACCCACGCGCAGCGGCACCTCCTCGCGGGCCGTCGTGCGGGCCAGGTCGTCGAGCGTGAGCGGCGAGCCCGCCTGCTTCAGGCCGGCGGCAACGCGGGCCGCCAGGTCGCCCTCGTAGAATTCGCGGCCGCCATGGGTGGCGATGCGATCGAGACTGCGCGCCAGCTCGGGCTGGACGAAGCGCTCGCCTGCCTGCGGGATGCGTCCGTGCGGCATGAAGACCCGCGCGAAGCCCTCCCAACTCGCGAGTTCGCCGGCGCGCAGCGTTTGCCAGAACTGCTGCGAGGGCGTCACGGGAAAGCCGTTGGCCGCGTATTCGATGGCGCGCGAAAACAGCGACGACCAGCCCTGCTTGCCGCCCCACGTGCCTTTGCTGAGCGAGTAAGCCTTGTCCCAGACCGCGACCGAGGCGCCGGTCGTCAGCGCGGCGCCTGGCCCGCGCACCGGAATCGCGCCGGTGTAGCCGGACGTTTTCGCGGCGGCCTGGCCGATGCCGGAGAGCGTATGCACATTGCCGGCGCGATCGCTGATCACCATGAAGGCGTCGCCGCCGAGCCCCGTGAAGTGCGGATAAGTCACGTTCAGCACCGCGCCGATCGCGATGGCCGCCTCGATTGCGTTGCCGCCCGCGCGCAGCACCTCGCGCCCGGCTTCGCTCGCCAGTTCGTGCGGACTCGTCACCATGCCGCGCGACGAGCGCGCAAGCCGGGGCGTTTCGACCGATGTGCCGGGCGTGCGTACAACGGGCGCGTCTTCGTCGAGCAGCGCTTGCTGCACCATCGCTTCTTCGATGTCCGTATCGGTGTCAATCTGGGCTTGCGCTACGAGCGTCATGGTACTTCCCCTATGCATTTATCGCGTGTGCCGCGGACAGTCAGTGGGCTGCCGCGGCCCTTCGTTGTTTCATCGAGCTTCCGGCTTCCAGCCCTTCCACCAGCGGTGCGTGGTGACTTCGGGCGCCGAATAGCGCTCCTTCACCCAGGCGTAGGCCGGTCCGAGCGCGTTCATCGCAATCGCCGCAAACAGGGCCATGAACGGGTTGTGAGCAACGGGACCGAAGCCGCCGAACAGCGTGCCGAAGTACGTCGCGAACCCGAAGAACATGCCGGGGATGAAATTGAACATGACGAACTGGCGGGCCAGCGACATCATCAGACCGTTCAGCGTGAAGAGAATCGCCATCTGCGCGAGCAGCAGCGTGTTGCCGCTGAATTGCCGCGCCGCCTGCTCGAAACAGAGAACGATCAGGAATGCGAAGAACGAGCCGACCGGCAAGGTGGGCCAGATGCGCTTGAGGTTCTTGGCGCTCGGCCCGCCCATCGCGAAGGTTGCGGCCCAGCTGATAAAAATGGCCCATGGCGGCAGGTGCAGCGGCAACATGGCGATCGGTATCGTCGTAACTGCAAGGGCTGATGCGACGACTTCCGCGGGTAGCTTCTTCATGCTCGTCTCCTTGAGTTTTTGAATAAACGTTCAGATTCTGTTCACGTCAGGCGCAGCAACACGCGTGCCGATGGATTTCGCATTGGTGCCTGGTGACCACCGTAATGCGGCCGCGCTTGATGACCCACAGCCGCGGCGGGATGTCGAGCAGCGCATCCGCTACCCTGAAAGTGTCGAGAATGACGAGGTCGGCCTGCTTGCCCACCGCGATGCCGTAACCGTGCTCGATCCCGATCGCGCGCGCGGCGTTGTGCGTGCCCATGTCCAGAATCGCCTGCTGGTGCTCCGGCACGCCGAACTGCGCCACGTGCGCAAGCATGTTGCCGATCAGCAGCATGTCGGCCTTGCCGAATGGCGTGAACGCGTTGCGCACGTTGTTCGACGAATAGGCGACGTTGACGCCCGCGTTATGCAAGGCCTTGACAGGCGTAAGACCGCGCCGCTGGTTGTGCGTGTCCTTGCGGCCGCCCAGATAGAGGTCGGTGGCCGGCAAGGTCACGATGCTGATGCCTGCCTGGCGCAAGAGGTCGGTCACGGGCTTGAGCGCCTCGTCGTCGAGCGCGCCGAGGCTCGTGACGTGCCCGAGCGCCACGCGCCCTTGATAACCGGTCTCGATCGTCTTTTGCGCGATATACGAAATCGCGGCGAAGCGCGGATCGACGGTGTCGTCGGCGAAATCGGCGTGCATGTCGACCGGCACGTCAAAGCGCTGCGCGAGTTCGAACACCATGTCGATATGGCGCTGCGTGTCGGCCCAGTTGAGTTCGTTGTATGGACAACCCCCTACGACGTCCGCGCCCATCTGCAGCGCTTGGACCATCAGCTCGTGGGTGCCCTGCGACTTGAGAATGCCTTCCTGCGGAAACGCCACGATTTGCAGGTCGAGCAGGTCTTCGTATTCGCTCTTCAGTTCGAGCAGCGTCTCCACGCCGATCAAGCCTTGAATCAGATCGACGTCGGGGTGCGCGCGCACAGCGACGGTGCCGTTCTTCACCGCCATGTCGAGCACCTGACGCGAACGATCGAGCACGTCGTTGCGTTCCTGCTTGCTCTTGAGCACGCCCGTCACGCGAATCGCCTCGTCAAGCGTGCCGAAGCGGGCCGGCAGCCGGCGGTGCAAAAGTGCCTTGTCGAGGTGCAGGTGCGACTCGATCAGCCCCGGAATGGCCGCGCGTCCGCCCGCGTCGATGACCTCGTCCGCCGATGCGTCGATGCCCGCTTCGAGCGCCACAATGCGGCCGTCGCGAATGGCGATGTCGACGGGCGGTTCGTCGTCGCGAACGCATACGTTGTTGATCAGCAGGTCCACATGCATGGTCGTGTCTCCTTATGTAATGGGTCGGCCGCAAGCGTGCGCGGTCACGGCCCTGCGCGGCCAGAAGGCGCTGCGGCCCCGGCTGGTGGCGGCCTGCAGCGACTCGCGCGTTATAGACAGATTAGGGGTGTGGCTTGGCGCCTGACATCGGGATCGGCTGGTTTTAGGCCAGGGATTTTCCGAGACGCGCCGCACAAAGCGGATTTACAGCGCGGATTTACAGCGCGGATTCACAGCGTGGATTAACAGTGCGGATTCACAGCGCGAGGCACCCGGCCGGGCTGGCTCAGCAGGTATCCGTGCCGGCCACCACGAGGCCGTGCTGGATCGCGTAGTGGACGAGCCCGGCGGTCGACGGGATCTCCATCTTGTCGAGGATGTTGGCCTTGTGCGTGCTGACCGTTTTGCTCGACAGCGAGAGGCTGTGCGCGATTTCGTTGATGCTGCTGCCCTCGACGAGCATCTGGAAGATCTGGAACTCGCGCGGCGTGAGAAACGTGTGAGGGAACGCGCTGGCGGGCTGCTGCAACTGCTTGACCAGCTTCTCCGCCACGAGCGCCGAGACGACCGTGCCGCCCCGGGCGACCTTGCGTATCGCGCCGATCAACTGGTCGGACTCGGCGTTCTTGGTGAGATACCCCGCCGCGCCCGCGCGGATCGCCTGAACCGCGTATTGCGACTCGCGGTACATGCTCAGGACCAGTACCGGCAGCGCCGGATGGCTGGCCTTGATCTGCTGGATCAACGCGATGCCGCTCTTGCCCGGCATCGACATGTCGAGCAGCAACACGTCGACGGCTGTGCTGCGCAGTTGCTCGACGACGTCGGTGCCGTCGACGGCTTCCGCCGCCACCTGCATGTCCGGCACCGTGGACAGGATCCGTTTCAGACCGTCGCGAATGATCGCGTGATCGTCGGCGATCATGATGCGCATGATGGGCTCGCGTCGTTGGCAACTGCGTTGGAGACGGTGTTGGCAAGCGGGTTGGCCACGGCGCCCGAAACCGCGTCGGACGCCGGGTTTGCTACCGAGGGGTGCAGCGGAATGCGGGCGCTCACGCGCGTGCCATGGCCGGGGCGGCTCGTGACGTCCAGTTGCCCGCCCAGCATCAGCGCGCGTTCGCGCATGCCGAGCAGGCCGAGCCTCGGTCCGTTCGCGGCAAGCGAGGTGTCCATGCCGCAGCCATTGTCGGCAATCGCCAGATGGCAGTGATCGTCGTGCGCGTCGAGCTCGACCACCACGCGCGAGGCCCGCCCGTGGCGGCTCGCATTGGTGAGCGACTCCTGGACGATGCGAAAGATGGCGGTGCTGCGCTCCGCATCGAGCTCGCCCAGCAGCGTCTCGGGCAAGTTCAGCCGCAGGTCGCACCGCAATCCGTTGCGCTGCGTGAACGATTCGGTCAGCCATTCGAGCGCCGCGGGAAGCCCCAGCTCGTCCAGCACCGGCGGACGCAGATCGGACGCGATGCGGTGCACGGCATCCATCGTGGTGTCCACCAGGTTCTTAAGCATGCCTATATGATCGATCTGCCCGAAGGTCAGCGCGCGCGCCTGGGTTTCCAGATAGTTCAGGCCGAGTCGCAGCCCGCTCAGCAACTGGCCGAGCTCGTCGTGCAGCTCGCGCGAAATGCGCGAGCGCTCAGTTTCGCGCACGGACTGCAGCCAGGCGGAAAGCTCGCGCAACTGCGAGCGCGAGTCGCGCAGCTCCGTTTCCGTGCGCTTGAAGTCGGTGATGTCGCGCGAGATGCCAACCGTGCCGACGATGCTCCCGTCCGCGCCCCGCACCGGCATCTTGACGGTGTCGAACCACAGCAGCTTGCCGTTAGGGCCAGGGCGCTGTTCCTCGTAGCGGTGGCGCTTGCCGTTTTCGAGCACCGCGCGGTCGGTGTCCAGATACACCTCGCCCAGTTCCGGCGACCAGACCTGGTCGGGTGTACGGCCGATGATGGCCTGCTCCGTGCGTCCGCACGCTTCCATGAATGCTTCATTGACGAGGACGTAACGCGACTCGGTGTCCTTCAGCCATGCCTGATCCGGGATGTTGTTCAGAATGGCCCGGTGTAATTCGCCATGGTTCTCCACGACTGCTCCTCGCAAGGGACACGATGGAGGCCCGCAGGAGCGCGCGGCTCGAGCGATTGGCCCTCGAATGAATGCAATATATCAATCCAGTCAAGATCATGCGCCTCTAGTTTTCCCGCATATTCCTGGATTGCAGGAATTCATGATTTATCCGTCTGACTCATTCTTCGCGCCTCGCCGCGGCGGCGACGGCGGCGTCCCGCATTGTCCCGCTACAGCCTTCAGGCTGTAAATTTCATATACAGGCTAAAGACTGTATTTTTCATTTACAGCTTTAAGGTTGTATTTCACATTTACAGTCTATAGACTGTGAGTTGCCCTTTGCCACGTCACTGCTGCAGGAGCCTCGCGTGGACTATTCGCTCAAGACCGTCAGCCAGTTGCGTCCGATGCTGCTGGGCTTTCGCAAGCAAGCCGGCCTCACTCAGGAACAGGTCGCGCAGCACCTCGGCATCTCTCAGCAAAGCTATGCCGCTTTCGAAGCGCACCCCGAGTCCGCAAGCGTCGACCGGCTGTTTCGCGTTCTGCGGCTGTTCGCGGTCGAAATGCGCTTATCCTCCGCGGCTTTGGCGGCACCCGCAGCCGCGAAAAAGCGTACAGCGGCGCCAGGCACAGCAAAGCGCGCCGCAAAAAGCACGCCAAAAGGCCGCACAAAAAGCACGGCGGCCCCCGCCAAGAGCAGCGCGAAGCCGCGCAAACGGGAGGACTGGTGATGGCGCGCCCCCGCCAGGCAAACCGGCTCGACCTGTGGATGAACGGCCTGCCCGTCGGGTACTGGGAGGTCGTGCGCGGCGTGGAGCGCCTCGCCTATTTCGAAGCCTGGCGCGACGACGAGCAAGGCCGGCCGCTATCGCTTTCGCTGCCCTTCACGCCAGGCAACCAGCCGTTGCGCGGCGCCGCCGTGGCCGACTACTTCGACAACCTGCTGCCCGATAGCGAGCGCATCCGGCGCCGCATTGCGGCGCGCTACCGCACGGCCGGCACCACGCCGTTCGAGCTGCTCGCCGTGCTCGGGCGCGATTGCGTGGGCGCGCTGCAACTGCTGCCCGCTGGCGAGGAGCCGGTGGGTCTCGAAAACATCGAGGGCAAGCCGCTGTCGACGGCCGACATCGCCGGGCTATTGCGCGACACCACCGCCGCGCCGCCGTTCGGCGAGCACGAGAGCGTGGGCGACCTGCGCCTCTCGATTGCCGGCGCGCAGGAAAAAACCGCCCTGCTGCGGCACGACAACCGCTGGCTGCTGCCCATGGGCAGCACGCCCACCACGCACATCCTGAAGCTGCCGCTCGGTCTCGTCGGCAACATGCGCGCCGACATGCGCACGTCGGTCGAAAACGAATGGCTTTGCGCGAAGATCGTCGCGGCTTTCGGGCTGCCGATCGCGCCCTGTGAAATCGCCCGGTTCGAAGACGAGAAGGCGCTCGTGGTCGAGCGCTTCGACCGGCGCATGGCGCGCAATGGCCGCTGGATCGTGCGTCTGCCACAGGAGGATCTGTGCCAGGCCACGGGCACGCCAGGCCTGCACAAATACGAGGCCGACGGCGGGCCCGGCATCGAAGCCGTCATGACGGTGCTCGGCGGCTCCGTGCGCCGCGAGGACGACCGCCGCCATTTTTTCCTCGCGCAACTGGTGTTCTGGCTGCTCGCGGCCACCGACGGCCACGCCAAGAACTTCAGCATCGCGCATCTGCCGGGCAGCCGCTACGCCGCCACGCCGCTCTACGACGTGCTCTCGGCGCACCCGATCATCGGGCGCGGGCGCAATCAGCTTCCGGCGCAGCGTGCGAGCCTCGCCATGGCCGTGCGCGGGCGCAACGCGCACTACCGCATCGCGCAAATCCTGCCGCGCCACTGGATCGCCCAGGGGCAGCGCGTGGGATTCGCCGCCGCACAGGTCGAGGAGATGATGGAGACGGTAGCCGATGCAACCGAACGCGTGATCGGCGAAGTCGCCGCACAGCTTCCCGGCGATTTTCCTCTCGACGTGGCCGAGTCGATCTTCGCGGGCATGCGCAGGCTGGCAAGGGTTTTGAAGGTCGCCTGAAACGGTGCCAATGCCCGTTGATTATTTCCGCTAGCAAGCCGCCCGCGCCAACCCGCGACACATGCAATATCCGCATGATCTTCGTGCAAACAATGCAGTAGACAGCGCTTTTTGCCGCCTCTTTAATTAGCACGGTCATGCTATTTGGCATGACCCTGACACAAACAATACATAGAGGAGACATCCATGCGCGTTCGCGGACACAGGTTGCACAGTGTGGCGCTGGCAGCGGCGCTGACCTTCGCCGCGGGTGGAGCGGCAGCGGGCGAATCGTCCGTCACCCTGTACGGCGTAGCCGATGCCTACATGCAGTACCTGGATAACGGCGGCAACCACACCACCGCCCTGAAGAGCGGCGGCTCCACCAGTTCGCTGTTCGGCCTCAAGGGCGATGAAGACCTGGGCGGCGGACTGCGCGCGCAGTTCGATGTCGAGTCAGGCTTCAACCTCAATACTGGCGGGCTGTACGCCGACACCAGCACGCTCTTCTTCCGTCAGGCCTGGGTGGGCTTGAAAGACGACAAGTACGGCTCGCTCTCGTTCGGGCGGCAGTACGATCCGAGCTTCCGCGTGGTGTATCCGACTGATCCGTTCAAGGTCAACGAAGGACTCTCGCCATTCGCGGCCTATGTGCTCGCCGTCGACCACAACACGCTCTCCACTCAATACGACGCGGCGCGCCTGAGCAATAGCATGCTCTATCAGTCGCCGCAGCTGGGCGGCGTACAGCTGTACGCCATGTACGCCTTCGCGGCGACGGTGACCCAGCCGGTATCGCAAACGACGGGCAATGCGCTCAACGTGGGTGTGAATTACACCGGCGCGGGGCTCTATGCCGGCCTTGCCTACGAATATCAGCACCCCGGCACGGCGCACTACGCCACGCTTCCGGGCCCGCTCGATCTGTTGGGCACCGAGCACTTCATCGGCGCGCTCGCTTACCGCATCGGCCCCGTCAATCTGCAGTTCAACTATTCGTACAATCGCCCGAAGGACCCTGCGCCGCACACGCTGGCCGCGCTGCTCGGCACCGCGCATTCGCAGAGCATCGCCGAGCTCGGCGCGACGATCCAGGCCACCTCCGTCGACGAAATCCAGCTTGCCGCGCTCTATCGCAATGTGCGCGGCGCGCACGACAACACGCCCGGCTTCGAAATCGGCGCGGATCACTGGATCTCGAAACGCACGAGCCTCTATGTGCGCGCCGGCTACTTCAAGAACAACGGCACCGCCACGGTGAGCTGGCCAGGCGTCAGCGTGGCCCAGGGCGACACGAAGCAGGCCATGGGGGCGGTGGGGATGACCCACCGCTTCTAAGCGCGCTTTCCTGCGTGCTTCACGGCGTGCTCCTCGCCGCATTGCCGGCGGTTGCCGCACACATCGGCCGAGACGCTGCCGCGTTGCGCCAGTACACTCACCGGATCGGGTGCGGGCTGAATCAGGTCCCTGAATTCAGTCCCCTGAATTGGCCCGCCCCGCCGGTCCCACCACCGGGCCCCAATAACCGCGCCGCGCGTGCACTGCGCCGGCGCCTGTTTCGGGAGGTTTGAACATGGCCAACGACACGATGCTGCAGCAGATGCGCGCGAAGCCCGGATTCATTGCCGCGCTCGACCAGAGCGGTGGCTCGACGCCTGGCGCGCTGCGGCAATACGGTATCCCGGAGAGCGAGTACAGCGGCGACGCCGAGATGTTCCGGCTCATGCACGAGATGCGCGTGCGCATCGTCAGCGCGCCGGCCTTCACGGGCGCGAAGGTGATCGGCGCGATCCTCTTCGAGCAGACCATGGACGGCCAGGCGCACGGCAAGCCGGTGCCCGCATTCCTTTGGGAAGAGCGCGGCGTGGTGCCCTTCCTCAAGGTCGACAAAGGCCTCGAAGCCGAGGCCGACGGCGTGCGGCTCATGAAGCCGATGCCCGGCCTCGACGCCCTGCTGGAGCGCGCATTGAAAGCCGGCATCTTCGGCACCAAGATGCGTTCGGTGATCGAGCACGCATCGCCCACGGGCATCGCCGCCATTGCGAAGCAGCAGTTCGAGGTGGGCGAGCAAATCGGCGCGCGCGGCCTCGTGCCGATTCTCGAACCCGAGGTGTCGATCAAGGCCCCGGACAAGGCGCAAGCCGAAACACTGCTGCGCGACGAACTCCTCAAGGGACTCGACGCCCTGCCCGCCTCGCGCAACGTCATGATCAAGCTAACGATCCCCGACACGCCCGACTTCTACAAACCGCTCATCGATCACCCGCGCGTCGTGCGCGTGGTCGCGCTCTCGGGCGGCTACACGCGCAGCGACGCGTGCCAGCGGCTGGCGGCCAATCACGGCATGATCGCGAGCTTCTCGCGCGCGCTGATCAACGACCTCACCCGACAGATGAGCGATGCGCAATTCGATGCCGCGCTTGCCGCGAGCATCGACGAAATCTACAAGGCTTCTGTCGAGAAAGTCTGAGCGCCATCAGTGCGAAGCGTTTTGAGAAACACAGCCGGGCCCCGCCCCGGCTGTGTTTCTTTCTGGGCGGCTATACTGTGCCCCTTTCATTCGTTCACCTGCGTTTGCCCAAGCGTTTGCTCACGAAATCACGAAAGGACCGGCCATGAGGCGGTTACTCTGCCTGCTCGTCATGCTGCCTGGCCTCGTGCAATACGCGGCGGCCCAGCAGCCTCCAGCAGACGACAAGAAGCTCCCCACCTACCTGAGCCAGAAGTTTGGACTGGCAAAGGACAAGGCTGCCCAGATCTCACTGGCCGTCACCACGGCCGCCGAAAAATACTCGCTGCCGCCCGCGGTGTTGCTCGCCATCATCTCGATCGAATCGCGCTTTCGCGAGAAGGCGCGCGGCTCGAACAACGCGACCGGGCTCATGCAGGTGGTGCCCTCGGCGCACCGCAAATTGCTGCGCAACGTGAAAGATCTCACGGACCCCGAGGTCAATATCGATGTGGGTTCATCGATTCTCTATGGCTACCAGCGCGCGGCCGGCGGCGATCTCGACGCGGCGATGAAGAATTACGGCGGCTCGAAGGCCTATGCGGACAAGATCCGCATGCGCGCGGCCGAATTCAGCCGTGTGCTCGATGCCGCGAGCGCGCCGCAAGCGGGTGCTGCCGCATCGGATGCGCCCGCAACCTTTAGCGGCGCTTTCTCGGCTGACATGAACGGCAACGTCGCCGCAAGCGACGCGTCGCCGGCTTCCGCCACGGCGGCGCCGGCCGGCATGGCGGCGGCAGCGGTAGCGGCAGCGCAAAATTCCGCGTCGTCGCCGACGCCTTCTCTCGTGCCGCCGAGCGCCCCGGTTACCGAGGCGTCGTCCATGCGCGGCGTGCTCGAGACCCGCAGCAACGCGCGCTCGCGCGAACGCTGAAGGTTCAGCCGCGCTGCGATTCGATATTCCGGGGTAGTACGCATCAAGCGCCCAGCGTCGGCAACGCCGAGGCTGGGCGCTTGATGCGTTGTCGTTCAGCTATGCGTCGCGGGTGCTTCGCCGTTGCTTTCAGGCGTTTCGCCGGCTGCCTCGGGGGCTTGCGCCTGTGCCGGTTCAACCGCCGGTTGAGTCGCGGCCACTGCGGGATCCTGCGCGGGCGCTACCGCATCGGCCGCGGCAGGCGCTGCAGCCGCCTGCCCTGCCTGCCCTGCTTGCTGCGCGTTTTCCTGCTCCTTGGCGCGCGCCTCGGCCTTGGCCTTCTGGTGCGCGAGCGCGGCCTTGGCGCGGCCGACATGCGAAGGGTCGATGCCCGGGCCTTCCGAGGCGCTGCCATCGAGCTCATAGCGCGCGCCGCCTTCGGCCACGCGCTCGTGATAGCGCGGATGATTCACGTGGCGCTTGAGCACGGCGACGATCAGCGTGCGCTCGTAATCGGGATGGCGCGCGACGAGGTCCTCGACTACGCCGATCTTCAGCGGCAAGCGCTCGCGGAACGCCGGATAGTGCTTCGCGAATACGTTCCAGACCGCGTTGAGCTGGCGATTGCGCTCGATGCGCGCCTTGTCGGCTTCGCTCAGATTGGCCATCGACGGCTGCTGGCGCGCCGGACGCTGGCGCTGACCGCCGCGCTCACCATCGCGCGGGCCGCGCGCCGGGCGGGACTGCTGCCCCCGCACTTCGTGACGCTTTTCGGTCGAGCTGCCGGCCACCTCGCCGCCCTCGCCAGCGGGCTTGCCCTGCGCCTGGCCGCGCTGCTGCTGCGGAC
>NZ_CADIKL010000032.1 GCF_902859945.1 Paraburkholderia caffeinitolerans
GCCGGCGAGGTTCGAGATGTTCGAGTTCGTGGCGTAGAGCTGGCCACCGTTGACCGCATCGGTGCTGGCCGCCGAGAGTTCGCCGTTGGCGACGTTGTGCAGTGCGACCGGCTTCATGGCTGCCGCGCCGCCCAGCGTGACAGAATCCTGTGCCGGCGAGTCGTACTGCACCGCGTTGCCGACGCCGATGCTGAGGGCGTAGAGCTGCGAGCCGTTGACCGCTTCCGTGCTGTCCGCCGATACCTTGCCCGGCGCGAGTTGCACGATCTTCTGGTTGCTCATCGTGACGACGCTATCGAACGTGGTCGGTCCGTAAACCATCACGCTGGCGCCGCGGATAGCGAGCGTGCCGTTCTCGTAGCCGGCCACCTGCGCGGTCGACGCGCTGAATCCATAGCCGCCCTTTGCGTCCCCGGCGTTGTTCAGCGAGAAGGCGAGGCCGTCCGACGTGCCGTTGCCGCTGGAACAATCGAGCGACTCGCTGCCACCACTGGAGCCCCACGAATATCCCGATGCACCCGAGCAAATCTCAAGGCCGCCCTGGCCCACGGTTCCCGGCACCGGGGCGACGGTTGTGCCCGTTGCGGGGCTTGTGGTGGTTTTGGAAGCGGAGGACGCCGCGGAGAGAGCGGCAAGCTGCGCGGGTGTCAGCGTTGCAGCGCCGGTTGTTGCGGAAGAGAGGCCTGCGGCGAATCCAACAGCGCCGGTGGCAAGGACAGCAAGCCGACGTGAAGATTTGCGGTGTGCCGTTGCGGTTTCGGGCGCGGCGACCCAGGTTTGGTCTGTTTCGCTCCAGACAGAGCGATAGGTCTTATTCATTCAGGCAACCATATTAGAGTTGATTTTCGTCAGCGCATGCGCCACTGACCTCCGTGTGAGTGCACGGCTGTCGAAAAAGGAAACCCTATTTCGGCGATGCGTTGCGCAACTCTATGGGTGGAATACCGGTGTCAGGAATACGAATATTCTTAATTCGAGCTATAAGGATGACGTAATTTATGATTTGGAATTTTTTTACATAAATATAGAAATGAAATTTCTACCCCTTGACGGCAGTGATAAAAGCAAAATTCTTATTTTTCCGGCCATAAAAACTATTTAATTAAGAAATATGTGGAATTTTGCGAATTAATATGAAAATTTGTCAAAAATGGATTGGATTTAATTCGGGCTGTTAAGATAGCCGCGCCACCAAAACGGGGTGGCTTTCATCTGAAAATTGGAGAACCAAAATGGAAAAAATCGATCGTGGCCAACTGGCCAATGCCAAGCTCGCAGGCGGTTGCTGCAAGTCGAAGAACCAACCGCAGCCGGATCCGACGCCGGTTCCGCGTTGATCGTCTGATCTGATCGAAAGGGGGCATGTACCCCCTTTCGGCTTTTGAGACTTCGGTTCATTCCGGCATCGTTGGACCATGCAATGTCCGTCGGCACACTCTCACAATACTTCAAACATTTTTGCGCACGACTTGCCCGTGGGCGGGTGGTGCTGCGTCGGCAGTTGCTCGCACGCTTGCCATTCATCGCGGTCGAGCGCGCGGCGCTTGCCAACTGGATGGTCAAGTCGGCGTTCGACGGCGGTATCCGGGCAAACGGCGTGTCTCGTTACGAGACGGGCCGCATTGATATAGGCCTCGGGCGACCTCATGCGCTACGTACGATGAGCGCGAACGTGCGCGAGGCGTGGCTCGACGAACGCATTTATGCCGGGCGCGCACTGCGCCGGGACGCCTGGCCCGATTTGCGCGCGGTCGCTCAGCAACTGGCTTTGCGAATCAATCAGATCAGGACTAAAGAGCCTGGTCGCGTTGTGGTGCTCTCGCCGTTTCACTATGTATCGCAATACGCGAACATCTGGGTGGTCGACGAGGTGCGCCGTCTCCTGGGGATGGAATCGATGGCAGTCGTTTCCGGCGTGCAGCGTGACATGTACGGTAACGACGCGGCGATGATTCCTTCAATCCGCGTGCTTTACACCTATGACGAGAATGGCCGCGAAAGCCGCAACGGTTTGGGCTTGCGGGTCATACGCGCATTGCGCCGCGATGGCGTGGCCGTGGTGTTTTCCGATGTTCCGCCCTATACATTGGCAAAATTTCCCATGGAGACGGTTGGTGTGACGATCGGCGGCCGGCCCGCGCGCGTGCATAACGGCGTGTTCCGGATCGGTACTCCCGTAGACGCACTTCTGCTTCCGTTTTATCTGAGTTTCGAGAAGGGACGGTTTGGCGTTAGGATGTTCGATCCTATCGCGCTTGCCGATACCCATGCGCCGCAACATCTCGCCAACGATATTGAGATTGCGCGTCGCGAAAATTATCCGCATTGGCTCTATGCTGGGCATCCGTCGGTATATCACTTTGCGGCAGCCCGTTAGACATCCTTAAGAAGTAGAAGCACGAGTAGACCAAAAGGCGCACGGCGCCAAAAAAATATACTTCGGCCGGCACGACCGGCCGCAGGGGAACGATAACAACGTGGAACCGATTTATCTTCCCGAGTTCCGGGATATCCGCTGGCGTTGGATTGCCTACGCGGCATCGACAATCGTGGTGTTGGGCGTGGTGTTTGCCTTCACGCATGAGGTGGAATTGAAGCAAGACGTGCGCTGCGAAATTGTGTCGCCGGCTGAAATCAAGATCCAGGGTGCGAGCGGTTTGATCTCGTCGATCTATGTTCAGCCGCCTGAGCAAGTCAGCGCGGGCCAGCCGCTTTTTCGTGTCGAGCGCGACTTGTCGCTCGCGACCGATGGCAGGCGCCGAACGGCCTTCGACGCTCAGGTGCGTGACGAGGAGCGCCGTGCTGCCGACGCGCGCTATACCCAGCGTCGCATCGAACTCACGACGCAGCTCTCCACGGCGCGCAGCAATGAAGCCAGTCGCCACGCGGAGCTCACTGAACTGGGCGTGCAGGGCGCGCAGAACAGCCTGCTCGTGAACGAGGCGCAAAAGAAGCTCGCACGTCTCGAATCCGTTTCGGATTATGTCGCCGCCGATCGCGTCGAGCAGGCGCGAGCGGACTTGCACCAGAGCCGCATTGCGAGCGCAGAAGCGGCTTCGCGACGCCAGCAGGCCCAGGCGGCAATCGCCGATCTGCAAAATACCCAGACCGCGCTTGCCGCGCAACTCAAGGAACTCGAATCGAGCCATGCACGCGAGCTCCAGGAAGCGGACGTGCGTTTCGAGCAAAACCGGCGCGACGCAACGATTTCGGCGCCGCAGGCGGGCATGGTGACGTTTTCGCGTCTCGTGCAGGGAAGCACGCTGCAGCCCGACGACGTCGCGATGGTGATCGTCACCGATCCGAAGCAGCCCTTGCGCGCCGAATTGCGCATTCCGTCACGCCGTCGCGGTTTCGTACACGAGGGGCAGACGGTGCGCCTCAAGTTCGATGCATTTCCCTACGCGCGCTTCGGCTCATACGAGGCACGCATCAACTCGATTTCGCATACGACGGTAGCGGCTGCGTCGCCGCCCACCGGAGCCGACGCAGCCGCCGCGGCTACCGGCGGCGCACCACCGGAGCAGGGCGACGAGTACGTTGCATGGGTCACGCTGCCCGGCAACACGTTCCACTATGGTTCGCAGCGTTTCGACATTCTGCCGGGCATGCAGGCGACCGCGAGTGTCGTCGTCGAGCGGCGCACCATCGCGGAATGGGTGCTCGAGCCGTTGTTCAAGATCGTACGAGGCTGAAATGCAGGTGATTTACCAGAACGAAGTCGCAGAATGCGGCTACGCGTGTCTTGCCATGGTGCTCTCGCATTTCGGCCGCGCCACGGAGGTCCGCGAGCTTTCGGCTTACCGGCCGATCTCCGCGAACGGTCTTTCGTTGATGGACCTGTACGACACGGCAACCGACTTTGGCCTCGAAGTCCAGGCGTTCCGCTTCGACGCCTCGCAGGTGGGCGAGATCAAGCGCGGCTCAATCATCCATTTCGGCGGCGCGCATTTTGTGGTGTTCGAGCGCGCCTCACGCCATTACGTCACGTTGCTCGACCCGGCGGTCGGACGCCGGCGCATCGCAAAGGACACCTTCCTCGCGTGCGTATCCGGCTATCTGATCGAATGTGCACCAACCCCGGCGCTCACGCAGATCAAACGCCGCTCACGCGTGCCAGCCGCGCTCGCACGCGTGCGTGCGCTCAATCCGCAACTGCGTGACCAGTTTGTAAAGATTCTCTTCGTTGCGCTCGGGGCGCAGTTCGCGATTCTCGCGCAGCCTTATTTCGGCTCGTTCGTGCTCGATCATGTCGTGTCCGCTGACAACCTCGAGCTGCTCAACGTGCTCGCGCTCACGTTCGGGTCGATCTTCCTCGTGGGCGCGCTCAGCCAGTACGTGCAGGGCGTGCTGGTTGAGCTGCTCTACGCGCGCACGAGCGTGAATGCCACCGAGGGGTTGTTTGCGCATCTGTTGCGCGTGCCCATCGGGTACTTCGAGAAGCGCAACGTCGGGGATATCTTCACGCGCTTCAAATCCCAGGACGAGATCAACGGTTTCGCGTCGCGCAAGGCCGTGTCGTTTTACATCGACATCACGGTGGGGCTGCTGGCGATGTTCCTGATGTTCGTTCAGAACGTCAAACTTTCGCTCCTCGTACTGGTGATCTTCGCGGCCTATGTCATCGTATCCGGTGCGATCTTCGCATCGATGCGCGATGCGCACGCGCGTGTGCTCCAGGAAGGCGCACGTTGCGACGACGCGCTTTTCGAGACCGTGCGCGGCGCATCGCTCATCAAGCTGTCGCAAGGCGAGACGCGGCGCGTGGCGCGTTACATGGAGATCTTTCGCACCTATGCGTCGGCGCTGTTTCGAAGCAGCCGGCTCGCCGCCACGCGCGACGCGGTGCTCAAGCTGCTCATGCATGTGGAAACGCTGGTCGTCACCTGGTTCGCTGCGAAGCTGATGCTCGGCGGCGTACTCTCGGTCGGCGCGTTCTACTCGTTCATGATTTACAAGGCGCTGTTTTCGGAGCGGATCGCTTCCACCATCAATACGGGCTTTGCGTATTACATGCTGAGCGTGCCGGTTGCGCGGGTCGACGACATCGTCGCCTGCGAGCCGGAGCGTTATACGGCACTCGCGGACGTGCACAAGACCGTCGAGGTGCGCGAGTTCGAGCGCATCGGCGTGCGCAATGTGACTTTTGCCTATGGCGTCTCCGACCAGCCGGTGCTCGCAGGGGCGAGCATCGACATCGCGCGCGGTGACAAGATCGTCATTACCGGACCGTCGGGCGCGGGAAAATCCACGCTCTTCAAGTTGCTGGCTGCTTCCGAAGTGCCGCAGCAAGGAGAGATCACGCTTAACGGCGTCGCCTGGCCCAATCTGAGCGTCGACGAAATCCGCCGCCACGCGGTTCACATGCGTCAGGGCGACATCATCCTGCACGGTTCGATCGCCGACAATATTTCGCTCTTCGAAGGCAATCCGGACGAAGCGCGCATTCTCGCGCTGCTGGAGGAGGTCGGGCTGCTCGATGACGTGATGCACTTGCCGATGCGCACGCGTACGATCATCAGCGATTCGCTCGCGAATATTTCCGCCGGGCAGCGGCAACGGCTGTTGCTTGCCCGCGCGCTTTATCAGCGGCGCGAGTTGCTGCTGCTCGACGAGCCGACTTCGAATCTCGACCCCGTTGCGGTGCGGCGCATATCGGCGCTGCTTCAGCGGATCGATCGCACGGTCGTGGTCATCACGCACGACGTTGCCATGGCCGAGGGTTTCGAGCGGCACTATCGTCTCGTCGACGGAGCGTTCGTGCGCGTCGAGCGCGAGCACGCCGGCGCGGCGATGGAGGGGATGGCATGAGGGGCGAGCGTCCTCGGCGCGTTATGCGTGCGCTCGCACTCGCGTGCTTCCTGCTCGCAAGCGGTGCGCATGCCGCAGACCTGCTTTCCGTGGTCGACGATGCACTCGATCACGATCCGGCACTGGCCGCTTCGCGCGCGGCAACGCGCGCCGCAGCGCAGGCTGTGCCCAAGGCGCGCGCGGGGCTCCTGCCTCGGGTCACGGGCGGTTGGGGACGGGCCTATAACGGCATCGTCATGGAGGACTTCCCGACCCAGCATTACTGGCAAAGCGGCTGGACGATCGGGTTGACGCAACCGGTCTTCAACTGGGCGAACTGGACTGCGTACCGGCAGGCCGACTACGAGGTGGTGCGCGCTCGCCTGCAGGCGGCCAATGCGACACAGGACACCATCCTCGCCGCAGCGCGCGCGTATTTCGATGCGCTTGCGGCCGGCGACGAGGTGGCGCGCGCGGCGGACTATCTGCGCGCGCTCGATGCGCATCTCGCGCTGGTCAAGCGCGCGAAGGCGGCGGGCGAGGCGACGCTCATCGATGTGCAGGACGGCGAGGCGAGCCGCGCCCAGGCGCAACTCCAATTGCTTGACGCGCAGAGCCAGGCGCGTCTTGCGCGCGCGGCGCTCGAGCGGCTCTCAGGAAAGTCTGCGGAGACGCTCGCGCCGCTGCCGCCCGGCGGCGCGCCCATGCTCCAGCCCGCCGATGTCGAACCTTGGGTTACGCAGGCGCAAACGCACGGCTACACGGTGCAGATCGGCGAGGTGGCGCTTCAGATTGCGAAGTTCGACACGGAAAAGGCGCGGGCGGAACGTTATCCGACAGTCGACCTGCAGGTGAGTCACACACCCGCCGGCGCGGCGGGCGGCTATGCGAGACCCACGACGACGACGACCGGCATGCTTGCTGTAACGATTCCGCTTTTTGCGGGCGGCGAGATCACGGCGAAAGTCGACGAGGCGAAGGCGCTGGAGGACAAGGCGCGCGACGAACTCGACGTGGCGGTGCGCGACTCGGGAGCGGGCGCACGCGACGCGTGGCTGCGCGTGACTTCGGGGCGGGCTCGCGTGAGTGCGCTCGAGCAGGTCGTACAGCGCTCGCAGACGGCGCTCGACGCAACGCGTATCGGCTTCGGCGTGGGCAGCCGCACGAGTCTGGACGTGCTGCGCGCGACCGATACGTTCTACTCTAGCCGCCGCGACCTGATTCGCGCTCGCTATGAATCCGTGCTCGCGTTGTTAAAGCTGCTCTCGCAGACTGCCACGCTCGACCTCGACGAAGTGGGGCGCATCAACGCGCAGCTTTTCGCGAGCGGCGGGGCGCTTGGGCAGGCTCAGGCTCAGGCTCAGGCTCAGGCTCAGGCTCAGGCTCAGGCTCAGGCTCAGGCTCAGGCTCAGGCAAGCAAGCCCATCGCCAAGCCGGTTGTGCGCGATGTCGTCGATAGCGGGGCTTCCGTCACGCGCCCCCCGGCACCCTACGAGAAGCCTGTCACGCCAGAACGCGCAGAGGCGCAGCCCCCGCAAAGCGCGCCGCCCCAGGTTGCGCCGCGAGCGCAGCGCGTGCTTTCGGCAGCGGATATGGCGCCCGCTGCGCCGGCCCTGCACAGCTACGCGCCGCTCGTTCGCTGAGCGCCGCATGCATGGCTATTGATCGACTATCGATCAACAATAGAAAAAAGCCCGAAGCGTTGCGCTTCGGGCTGCTTCGGGCTTCATCTTGCATGACTGCTTAAGTCGCGGCCAGTGCGATTACTGCTTTGCACCACCCTGGAACCACATCGCAATCTTTTGACGCTCATCGTCGGTCATGTGCGTGACGTTGCCAAGCGGCATCGCCTTGAGCGTGACAGCCTGCTGATACAGACGCTGTGCGTTCTGCGAGATTTCGTCAGGCGTATCGAGCATCACGCCGGCGGGCGCTGCGCCCATCATCGTCGGGTGAGCCGAGTGGCAGCCTGCGCAGCGCTGCGTCAGGATCGGCTGAATGTCCGAGATCTTGAGCGCCGGAGCGTTTGCAGCTTCAGCTTGCGGCACGACCGGCTTCGGCAGCGTCCAGACCAGTGCGACGAACATCAGCACCACGCCGCCGATCGGCAGATACCACAGCTGCTGACCACGGTGACGCATCACGAAGAACTGGCGAATCATCGCGCCGGCCAGCATGATCACGACGAGCACGGCCCAGTTGTAGGTGTGTGCGTACGTCATTGCGTAGTGGTTCGACAGCATCGCGAACACGACGGGCAGCGTGAAGTAGGTGTTGTGCACCGAGCGCTGCTTGCCGCGCTTGCCGTAGATCGGGTTCGGCGTTTCGCCCTTGAGCATCGCGGCAACCATCTTGCGCTGGCCCGGGATGATCACGAAGAACACGTTCGCCGACATGATCGTTGCCAGCATGCCGCCCATGATCAGGTACGCAGCGCGGCCCGAGAAGATGTGGCAGGCGAGGTAGGCTGCGACCACGACATAGATGCCGACGCAAACGCCGAGCAGCTTGTCGTTCGTGCCGAGCGTGCGGCACAGCGTGTCATAGACGATCCAGCCGGCGGCGAGGAAGCCGAGTGCCGAGAAGACCGCGACGACCGGGCCCATGTCGAGCACGTTCTTGTCGATCAGGTACGTGTTCGGCGCCATCAGGTACAGCACCGTGAACAGCGACGCGCCCGAGAGCCACGTCGTGTACGAAGGCCACTTCGACCAGTGCAGGTCGTCGGGCATTTCGGGCGGGGCGACGGTGTACTTCTGCATGTTGTAGAAGCCGCCGCCGTGCACGTGCCACAACTCGCCGAACACGCCGCGACGCTTCTGGTTCGGGTCCGTAGGCGGTTTGAGGCTATTGTCGAGTGCGACGAAGTAGAACGACTCGCCAATCCAGGCGATGGCCGCGATGACGTGGAACCAGCGCAATGCGAGGTTCAGCCAATCGGTAATAAAGCCTTCCATGAAACTCCTCCAATCCTGATTCGTTGCGCGCGGACGGCAATGCGTCTCGCGCTGACTGCGGGGACGGCGCGCAGGAACCGGGTAATCCGGTCTCGCACCAAACGCCGAGAGAAAGTGCGGCGCGTCAAAAGCGGAGCATCGCTTGCGCGGACCGCTTTCAGTCTGTTATGCGTTTTTTGGTTTGGCGGGACCGTTCAGCTACCGCGATAGGTGCTGTAGGACCACGGCGAAACGAGCAGCGGCACATGGTAGTGTGCGCCCGTGTCGGCGATGCCGAAGCGCAGCGAAACGCGATCGACGAAGCGCGGTTCCGGCACTTTGGTGCCCAGTGCGGCGAAGTAATCGCCAGCGTGGAAGATCAGTTCGTATTCGCCCGTGACGAGCGCCGTGCCTTCGAGCAGCGGTTCGTCGCAGCGGCCGTCGTGGTTGGTCGTGACGGTCTTCAGCGCACGGCGGGTTTCGCCCTCGAGCGCATAGAGTTCGACCTTGATGCCCGCGCCGGGACGGCCGTTCGCGGTGTCGAGCACGTGGGTAGTCAGCTTGCCCATTCGCAGTTTTCCTTGTCTTTTCCTGGTGTCATTGCGAGGTTTCGGCGGCAGTCCGATCCGTCGAACCCGAAGGTTCTTGGCGGATCGAGGCTCCACGTCAGCTGTGGCTACATACCCGTCGGCGGATCGATATGAGCGCCGTGCACGCATTTTAAGAACAATGCGGCATAAGCGCGCGACCGATAGGAAAGATAATCCCGGCAGCATGTACCCGGCGCTCCGAGCCTTGCTCCATGGGGCTTACAGCGTAATTCGGAGTTGGGGTTTTCACCCATGGATGAATCGTAAACGAGCCAAAAATCGACCTTTATACGTATTCTGTGAATGTGGTTATCTTGTCCGGGTGAATTGTCAGCATTATTTTGGCCAAGCAAGGTAACGGTCATGTGCGGCTCACGAGTCGAGCCGCGCGTCCCGAAGACGGCGCCAGGCGCTGGGTAACCGGGCCAGCGGCGTCTGCAGTCGGGACGCGTCGGCACCGGAGTCCCGGATTGACTGGCGCGTGCGGCAAGGGCGTCTGCTTCATATTCACGGTCATCTCAAACGCGGCGTGCGGAGCGCTTATTAGCGCGAGGCACGCACCGCGGCAAGACAACGGAGCGAACAGACACAATGGAACCCACCAACCGCACAGTGCAAGGCGCAACTCAGGGGCGCGGCAAGACCCTGCTGGTGAAGAACGCCGACATGCTGGTAACGATGGACGGCGCGCGGCGCGAGATTCGGGGCGGCGGCCTCTACGTCGAAGATAACCGCATCGTCGCGGTCGGCACGGCCGACGAGCTGCCCGAAACCGCCGACGAAGTGCTCGACATGCGCGGCCACCTGGTGCTGCCGGGTCTCGTCAACACGCACCATCACATGTACCAGAGCCTCACGCGCGCCATTCCCGCCGCGCAGGACGCCGAGCTGTTCGGCTGGCTCACGAATCTCTACAAGGTCTGGGCGAACCTCACGCCCGAAATGATCGAAGTCTCGACGCTCACGGCCATGGCCGAGCTGCTGCTCTCCGGCTGCACGACTTCGAGCGACCATCTCTACATCTACCCGAACGGCAGCCGGCTCGACGACAGCATTCGCTCCGCGCAGCAAATCGGCATGCGCTTTCACGCGGCGCGCGGCAGCATGAGCGTCGGCCAGAAGGACGGCGGCCTGCCGCCCGATTCCGTGGTCGAAAACGAAGACGCGATTCTCGCCGATACCCAGCGCCTCATCGAGACGTATCACGACGAAGGCCGTTACGCGATGCTGCGCATGGTGGTGGCGCCGTGCTCGCCGTTCTCGGTGAGCCGCGACCTCATGCGCGAGTCGGCGACGCTTGCGCGCCACTACGGCGTATCCATGCACACGCACCTCGCGGAGAACGTCAACGACATCGCCTACAGCCGCGAAAAATTCGGCATGACGCCGGCCGAGTACGCCGAGGATCTGGGCTGGGTCGGCCACGACGTCTGGCATGCGCACTGCGTGCAGCTCGACGAGCACGGCATCAGCCTGTTCGGGCGCACCGGCACGGGCGTCGCCCATTGCCCGTGCTCGAACATGCGGCTTGCATCGGGCATCGCGCCCATCAAGAAAATGCGTCTTGCCGGCGTGCCGGTGGGGCTCGGCGTGGACGGCTCGGCTTCGAACGACGGCGCGCAGATGGTGGCGGAAGCGCGCCAGGCCATGCTGCTCGCGCGCGTGGGCTTCGGCCCCGATGCGATGACCGCGCGCGAAGCGCTCGAAATCGCCACGCTGGGCGGCGCACGCGTGCTGGGCCGCGACGACATCGGCGCGCTCGCACCGGGCATGGCCGCCGACTTCATCGCTTTCGACCTGCGCCAGCCGCACTTTGCGGGCGCGCTGCACGATCCGGTCGCGGCGCTCGTGTTCTGTGCGCCGTCGCAGGTTGCGCTCTCGGTGATCAACGGGCGGGTCGTGGTGAAGGAGGGTGTGCTGCAGACCGTCGAACTCGGACCCGTGATCGAGCGGCATAACCGGCTCGCGGGGCAGCTCGCGCAGTCGGCGCGGTAAATGGAGTAAGGGCGGGAGACAGGATGGACCGGGCGGTGCGCGTGTGCGTGCCGCCCGGCCACAAATGGATAAAGCAGGGAAGGAACGTAGAAAGTGCAGCGGTGCAACCTCAGACGGCTAGCTTGCCGCAGCAGCGTTGCCTGCCGTTCAGGGCTTGTCGATCAGCGTCTTCGTCGCTTCGGCCACGAGACTGCGCAACCAGCGTACTTCGTCCGAGTAATGACAGCGTTCATGCCACAACTGGTAGTACTGCATCGGCGGGAAGTCGAGCGGCGCCGGCACGACCGTGAGCGGCAGGAAGCGCGCGTAGTGGTCGGCGAACAGGCGCGTGGTCGTGAAGACGAGGTCCGACTTGATGAGCACGTACGGCGCGAGGTTGAAGTACGGCAGCGTGACGACCACGTGGCGCTTGAGGCGCTCGCGCGCGAGATGCACGTCGATGGCGCCGCGCTGGCCCACGGAGTACGGCGTGGGCGCGAGGTGCGGCGCGTTGAGGTACTGGTCGAGCGTGAGCCCGCCGCGCTTGGCGTAAGGGTGCGTGCTGTTCAGCAGGCAGACGATCTGGTCGACGAACAGATTCGAAAGGTGCAGCTGCTCGGGCGGCTCGGGCCAGTTGCCAATCACGATGTCGAGCTTGCCTTCCTCGAGCGCGAGTTCGTAGTCGAACGCGGGCCCGAGCGAATGGAACTCGAGCGTGGCGTTGGGTGCGGCCTGGCGGAAGCGCTCGACCACGGTGGGCACGAACAGCACGTTCAGGTAGTCCGGGCAGCCGATCCGGTAGCAGCGGATGGAGGTGGCCGGATCGAAATTATGCTGCTGGAAACGGATGCGCTCGATCTCGCGCAGGGCGTTCTGCACGGGTTCGAGCAGGCGCAGACCGTATTCGGTAGGCACCATGCCGGACTTGCCGCGCACGAGGAGCGGGTCGCCGGTGATGTCGCGCAGGCGCCGCAGCGCGGCGCTGATTGCGGGTTGCGATTGATTCAGTTTGACGGCGGCGCGCGTGACGCTGCGCTCCATCAAAAGGGTATGCAAGACGCGCAAAAGGTACGTGTCGATCGCCTCGCGTTGCTGGCTCATGAACTCTCCGGATTATATGTTTAGGCTGATCGAGGGACTTTGTCAGTATACGATTTTTAATATGAACTGAAAGCTCCGTCAAGGGCGGCTTTCTACCAGGCATTCCTGTCGAGCCTGCGCCGCGCGGGGAAACGCGGGTTTTTGGCGGCTCGACGCTGGCACCGTGAACCAGTATCGTCATCTCGCGCGGCGACGCTAAACGGGGACTCGCCACGGCATCGAGCGGCACCGCACCACGTCGGAACACAAATAGTCATAACGTACTACGGTGGAACCTCCATGGGCGATTCATCTTCACGTCTGGCCGGCAATCCACACGCGGGGCACGCCGCTGCGCGCGTGCCGCGGCTGGCGCTTGCCGGCATCACGAAGCAATATCCCGCCGTGCGCGCAAACGACGACGTCACGCTCACGGTCGCGCCTGGCGAGATTCACGCGTTGCTCGGCGAGAACGGCGCGGGCAAGAGCACCCTCATGAAGATCGTCTACGGCGCGGTGCGCCCGGACGCCGGCGAAATCCGCTGGGAGGGCGAGACGGTCGAGATCCCCAGTCCGGCCGCCGCGCGCAAGCTCGGCATCGGCATGGTGTTCCAGCATTTTTCCCTGTTCGAAACGCTCACGGTGGGCGAGAACATCGCGCTTTCGCTCGACGAGGCGTTCGACCTCAAGGCGTTGGCGAAGCGTATCCGCGAGGTGTCGGCGCAATATGGGCTCGACGTCGATCCCCAGCGCCACGTGCACAGCCTCACGGTAGGCGAGCGCCAGCGCGTGGAGATCGTGCGCTGCCTTCTGCAGAACCCGCGGCTGCTGATCATGGACGAACCGACCTCGGTGCTCACGCCGCAGGCCGTGCGCAAGCTGTTCGGCACCTTGCGCCGACTGGCCTCGGAAGGCTGCAGCATTCTCTATATCAGCCACAAGCTCGACGAAATTCAGGAACTCTGCGACACCGCCACGGTGCTGCGCGGGGGCAAGGTGACCGGTAACGTGACCCCGCGCGAGGAAACGCAGGCCTCGCTCGCGCGGTTGATGGTGGGCCACGAGTTGCCCGCCTACACGCGCCGCGCGCATGCACCGGGCGAGGTGCGGCTCGAGGTCAAGCATCTGTCGATGCCAAGCGAGGATCCGTTCGGCACCTCGCTCGACGATGTCACGTTCGCGGTGCACGCAGGCGAGATCCTGGGGATTGCCGGGGTGTCCGGCAACGGCCAGGCGGAACTGCTCGCGGCGCTCTCGGGCGAGGCGCGCGATGCGCTCCAGTCCAGGGCGGGCCGCCACGGAGTAGCCGCCGACACGGTGACGATCTGCGGCAAGCCGGCAGCGCGTCTTTCCGCTGGCGCGCGGCGCAAGCTGGGCTTCGCTTTCGTGCCCGAAGAGCGGCTCGGGCGCGGCGCCGTGCCCGCCATGTCGCTTGCCGAAAACGCGCTGCTCACGGGGCATCGCCAGGGCATGGTCCGCTCCGGTTGGTTGCGCACCGGAGCGATGCGTTCGTTCGCCGAGCGCTGCATCGACGCATTCGATGTGCGCTGCGGCGGCCCCGACGCGCTTGCCCAAAGTCTCTCGGGCGGCAACCTGCAGAAGTACATCGTCGGGCGCGAGATCCTGCAGGCGCCGCAGGTGCTGGTGGTCGCGCAGCCCACCTGGGGCGTGGATGTCGGCGCGGCGGCGTTTATCCGGCAGCAACTGCTCGATCTTTCGGCGCGCGGCGTGGCGATCCTGGTGATTTCAGAAGAGCTCGATGAGCTCTTCGACATCTGCGACCGCATCGCGGTGCTTGCGGGTGGCAGGCTTTCGCCGGCGCGCCTCACAGGCGAGACCAATGCGGAGGAGATTGGCCGCTGGATGGCGGGCCTGTTCGGGGAGCGCGGCGAGGACGCTGGGCGCCCGGATGGCGGCCCGCCGCCCGCCGAGCCTGTGATGCATCCCTGACCGAAGCGCAGCACCGGCGCACTGGGTTTTTCCGCTGAGCCAACACCACGATCACCGGACCGATTGACGATATCGCCATCATGATCCTTCCGTACCGCCTCGAAGCCCGCACGACGCCGTCCCGCACGGTTCGCATCGCCGTTCCGCTGGTCGCAGCGCTCCTCACGCTCGCCATCGGCTTTCTGATTTTCGGTCTTGTCGGGCGCGATCCCGTACAGGCGATGCGCGCGTTCTTCATCGATCCGCTCTCCAGCGTCAACGGGTGGTCCGAACTGCTGCTCAAGGCGTCGCCGCTATGCCTGATCGCGCTCGGCCTTGCGGCCGGCTACCGCGCCAACGTCTGGAACATCGGCGCGGAAGGGCAGATGGTGCTGGGCGGCATCGCGGCGAGCGGCGTGGCCATCTACTTCGATCAATCGACGGGTTGGTGGATCCTGTTCCTCATGATGCTCGCGGGCGTGCTCGGCGGCATGGCCTGGGCCGCGATCCCGGCCTGGCTCAAGAGCCGCTTCAACACGAGCGAAATTCTCACGAGCCTGATGCTCACCTACGTCGCCACACAATTGCTGATCTGGCTCGTGAGCGGTCCATGGCGCGACCCGAACGGCATGAACTTCCCGCTTTCTGAGATGTTCAGCGGCGACGCGCTTTACCCGACCTTCGGCGGCGACTGGCGCATTCACTGGCTGCGCGGCACGCGCCTGAACGCGTCGATCTTCCTCACGCTCGCGGCTGTTCCACTTGTCTGGCTGTTCATGCGTCGCAGCTTCGCGGGCTACCGCATGAGCGTGGGCGGCCTCGCGCCGCTCGCCGCGCGCTACGCGGGCTTCTCGGAGAAAACGACGGTCTGGACCTCGCTGCTGCTCTCGGGCGGCCTCGCCGGCCTCGCGGGCATGAGCGAGATCGCCGGCCCGATCGGCCAGTTGCAGGCGACATGGTCGCCGGGCTACGGCTTCACAGCGATCATTGTTGCGTTCGTGGGGCGCTTGCATCCAGTCGGGATCGTGCTCGCGAGCTTGCTGATGGCGCTGCTTTATCTGGGCGGCGAAGCGGTGCAGACCTCGCTGCAACTGCCCCAGGCGCTTTCGGGCGTGTTTCAGGGCCTGCTGCTGTTCTGCCTGCTCGGCGCGGATCTTTTTGTAAATTACCGCGTGCGCCGCCGCCATCCCGTCGCCGCAGCCCGCTGATCCGCCAATCGACGCACTCACGAACGAAAAAGCCCCTCTAAAAAGGCCTCGGAACATGGATATCCAGCAAGCCAGCTCGCTCGCATCGAGCGCCGTCACCGCCGCGATCCCGCTGATGTTCGCGGGCGTGGGCGAACTCATCACGGAAAAGTCGGGCGTGCTCAATCTCGGCGTGGAGGGAATGATGCTGATGGGCGCGGTGACCGGCTACGCGCTCACCACGGTGACGGGCGACCCATGGCTCGGGCTGCTCGCCGGCATGGGCGCGGGCATTGCCATGGCGCTGCTGTTCGGCTTCCTCACGCTCACGATGCAGGCCAATCAGGTTGCCACCGGCCTGTCGCTCACGATCTTCGGCGTTGGGCTCTCGGCGTATGTGGGCAAGCCGTACACCTCGGCGGCCACCTCGGCGACGATTGCCGCATGGCCAATTCCGGGCCTCTCGCATTTGCCCGTGGCCGGCCCGGCGCTCTTCAGCCTCACGCCCGTCGATTACCTCGCATTCCTGATGTTCGCCGTGGTCGGCTGGTTCCTCTATCGCACGCGCGCGGGGCTCGTGCTGCGCTCGGTGGGCGAGTCGCCGCAGGTCGCGCACTCGGTGGGTTTTCCGGTGATCGGCGTGCGCTACGGCGCGACGGCGTTCGGCGGCGCGATGGCGGGACTCGCGGGCAGCTACTACTCGGTCGTGCAACTGCATCTGTGGCAGGAGCAGATCACGGCGGGGCGCGGCTGGATCGCGCTCGCGCTCGTCGTGTTCGCGACGTGGCGGCCGGGGCGTTTGCTGATCGGCGCGCTGCTGTTTGGCGCGGTCACGGGCGCGCAGTTCTATGCGCAGGCCGTGGGCGTGCCGGTGCCCACGCAGTTTCTCGCCATGCTGCCTTATGTGGCGACGATCGTGGTGCTGGTCCTCATTTCCCGCAATCCGAACACGATTCGCCTGAACGCGCCGGCTTCGCTCGGCAAGGCGTTTTATGGGGCCGCCTAGGTGGGGCAGCGTAGGCGGGACCGCCCAGGTCGGGCCGCGCAGATGATCGTCTTGAAGCTTCGAACGCACGCAGTATCCCTATCCACGACAGGAGATCCACGATGAGAAAAACCATCCTGACTGCATTCGCCGTAGCCGCGACCTGTGGCACGGCGGCGCTTGCGCCGCAGGCCCAGGCCGCCGATGTGCCGGGCGTCGCGTTCGTCTATCTCGGCAACCCGGGCGATGCCGGCTGGACCTACGCGCACGATCAGGGTTCGAAGATGGTCGAGCAGAAGTTCGGCAACAAGATCAAGATTACGCGGATCGAGAACGTGCCCGAATCCGCCGATTCGGAGCGCGTGTTCCGCGACCTCGCGAACAAGGGCAATAAGATCATCTTCGGTTCGAGCTTCGGTTATCAGGATTTCGAACTGAAAGTCGCGAAGGATTTCCCCGACACCGTGTTCCTGCACGCCACCGGATACAAGAAGGCCGCGAACTTCGGCACCTATGACGTGCGCATGTATCAGGGAGCGTATCTCGCGGGCGTGGTGGCAGGCTACATGACCAAGACCAATACGCTGGGCTTCGTCGCCTCGGTGCCGATTCCCGAAGTGGTGCGCAACATCAACGCGTACACGCTGGGCGCGCGTTCGGTGAATCCGAAGGTCCATACCAAGGTCATCTGGATCAATAGCTGGTTCGATCCGGGCAAGGAGAAGCAGGCGGCCGAGACGCTGATCGGCCAGGGCGCCGACATGCTGCTGCAAAACACCGATTCGAGCGCAACGCTCGCGACCGCCGAAGAGAAGCACGTTCACGCCTTTGGCTGGGATTCGAACATGAAGAAGTTCGGCCCACACGCACACCTGGGCTCGGTGGAGGCGAACTGGGGCGTCTACTACACGGCCGTGATCCAGCAGGTGCTGGACGGCAAGTGGAAGAATGATCCGGTCTGGTGGGGCATTCCGCAAAAGGCTGTCGATCTCGGCGACGTGAACACGTCCGAATTGTCCGCCGACGCGCAAAAAGCCGTCGCCGCGAAGCGCGAGCAGATCGCGAGCGGCAAGTGGGACGTCTTCACGGGCCCGATCAAGGATCAAACCGGCGCAGTCAAGATACCGGCCGGCAAGACGCTGACCGATCCGGAGTTGCAGCGCCTGAACTGGTACGTCGAGGGCGTGGACGGCACGTTGCCGAAATAAGCCGAAGCCGGGCCTGGCGACGCCACGCGGCTGCGCGCGAACCTCATTCGTCGATGCGCAGCCCGACCTTGATGGTCACCTGCCAGCGCGTGATCTGGTCGTTTTCGATCATCCCGCGCGTTTCGGTAACCTCGAACCAGTGCAGATGGCGCAGCGTCTTCGAGGCGCGAGCGATGGCGCAGCGTACGGCGTCGTCGCTGGAGACGGTGGAGGAGCCGGTGAGTTCGATCTGCTTGTAGACGTGGTCGTTCATGACAGTGTCTCCTTTTTTGCAGTGCGGCGCGGCGTATTCGGCCCACGCGTCAATCGAGTATAGGCAACCGCGGGCAACGACGGCCGGTATCATTGCGCCTTGCCAATGCGCCGCATCGGCCATGCCGGCCAGGGCCGGAAGGCCGGACAAAGACCGCACGCGGCGCGGAACTTGAAATGTGCCTGACTCGAACGCAGCGAGGCACGATGCAGGAGACGGAGAAGATGCAGAAGCAGGAGCTGGGATTTTGCGGGCCGGGGTTGATGGGCGCGCCGATGATTCGCCACTTGTTGGGCGCGGGTAACACGGTGCACGTGTGGAATCGCTCGCCGGCGAAGGCCGAGGCGCTGGTTGCCGATGGCGCGCAGGTCGCGGCCACGCCGGCGGAAATGGCGCAGCACGCGGACGTGGTGTTGCTGTGCGTCGCGGACGGCGCCGCAGTCGAGCAAGTGGTGTTCGGCGAGCATGGCCTGCTGGCCGCTGCCGAGGGCAAGGACGGGCAAGCCGTGCGCGTGCGCCGGATCGTCGATCATTCGAGCATCCCGCCCGAATTGACGCGCGAGCTGGCCGCGCGCGCGTCAGCGCTGGGCGTGGGCTGGGTAGACGCGCCCGTGTCGGGCGGCGTGGCGGGTGCGCAGGCGGGTTCGCTCGCGGTCATGGCGGGCGGGACGGCAGAAGACGTCGCGGAGGTCGCGCCGATACTGGCCGCCTATGCGGCGCGTGTCACGCACATGGGCGGCCCCGGCGCCGGCCAGACCACGAAGCTGTGCAACCAGGCGATCGTCACGGCGACGGTTGCGGCGATTGCCGAGGCGGTCGGGCTCGCCCGCCGCAGCGGCATCGACGCCGCCAAGCTGCCCGAGGCGCTCGCGGGCGGCTGGGCCGACTCCACGCTGTTGCGCACGTTCGTGCCGCGCATGACGCAGGACGGCCTAGTGCCGATCGGTGCGTTGAGAACGTTCCAGAAGGACGTGGACACGGTCGCGGATGCCGCGCGCCAGACCGGCACGCCCATGCCTGTCGCGGGCGCCGTGCAGCAAATCCTGCGTCTCGGCGCGGCCATGGGGCTGGCCGAGGCCGACTTGTCGGGCTTCGTCGACGTTCTGCAGACGCCGCGCCACGCCTGAGGGCGCGAGCCGGGAAGGGCGGCATCTAACGGCCGCCTCTTGCCCAACGGGCTTCCATCAGGCCCCATCCTGGGTGGCCTCCGTGGTGGTCCATGTGCCGCCTGCACGAATCTGCCACGAATTTCCGGTAGTTTTCATGAGCGCGCCCGCGAGGCCGGAGCGCTGGCAGCCGCGCGCGAACTGGCATAACCTGCTAAAATTACAGGTTTTTCGTCGATCTACTTTCCGGGACGCGCTGTGCTCTCTACCGCCAACATCACCATGCAATTCGGGCCGAAGCCCTTGTTCGAGAACATCTCGGTCAAATTCGGCGAGGGCAACCGCTATGGCCTGATCGGCGCGAACGGTTGCGGCAAGTCCACGTTCATGAAGATCCTGGGCGGCGATCTCGAGCAGAGCGCCGGCAACGTGATCCTCGAGCCGAACGTGCGTCTGGGCAAGCTGCGCCAGGACCAGTTCGCGTATGAAGACGTGCGCGTGCTCGACGTCGTCATGATGGGCCACACGGAAATGTGGGCCGCGATGACCGAGCGCGACGCGATCTACGCGAACCCCGAAGCCACAGACGACGACTACATGCACGCCGCTGAACTCGAAGCGAAGTTCGCCGAGTACGACGGCTACACGGCCGAAGCGCGTGCGGGCGAACTGCTGCTGGGCATCGGCATCGACACGGAATTCCACAACGGTCCGATGAGCGGCGTGGCGCCGGGCTGGAAGTTGCGCGTGCTGCTCGCGCAGGCGCTGTTCTCGAAGCCGGACGTGCTCCTGCTCGACGAACCGACCAACAACCTCGACATCAACTCGATCCGTTGGCTGGAAGATGTTCTCAACGAGTACAACTCGACGATGATCATCATTTCCCACGATCGACACTTCCTGAACCAGGTCTGCACGCACATGGCGGACATGGACTACGGCACGTTGAAGGTCTGGCCGGGCAACTACGACGACTACATGCTGGCGTCGACGCAGGCGCGTGAGCGTCAGCAGGCCGCGAACCAGAAGGCCAAGGAGCGCGTGGCCGACCTGCAGGACTTCGTGCGCCGCTTCTCGGCGAACAAGTCGAAGGCGCGTCAGGCAACCAGCCGTCTGAAGATGATCGACAAGATCAAGATCGAGGACTTCAAGCCTTCGTCGCGTCAGAACCCGTTCATCCGCTTCGAGTTCGAGAAGAAGCTGCACAACATCGTCGTGGTTGCCGAAGAGATCACGAAGACGTACGAGCGCCGCATCTTCAACAAACTCAGCATCAGCGTGCAGCCGGGCGAGCGTATCGCGATCATCGGCGAAAACGGCGCGGGCAAGACCACGCTGTTGCGCTCGCTGCTCGGCAACCTGGCTGTCGACAACGGCTCGGTGAAGTGGGCCGAAAACGCGAACATCGGCTACATGCCGCAGGACACGTACGAAGAGTTTCCGGCTGACGTCACGCTGATGGACTGGATCGACCAGTACCGCCAGGAAGGCGACGACGAGCAATCGGTGCGCGGCACGCTGGGCCGCCTGCTCTTTAACGCCGACGACATCCGCAAGTCGGTCAAGGTGCTGTCGGGCGGCGAGAAGGGCCGCATGATCTGGGGCAAGCTGATGCTCGGCCGCCACAACGTGCTGCTCATGGACGAGCCCACCAACCACATGGACATGGAATCGATCGAGTCGCTGCAGATCGCGCTCGAGAAGTTCGAAGGCACGCTCATTTTCGTGTCGCACGACCGCGAGTTCGTGAATGGTCTCGCCAACCGCATCATCGAAGTGAAGACCGATGGCAAGATCAACGACTACAGCGGCAACTACGAGGACTTCCTCGCGAGCCAGGGGCTGCATTGAGGTTTGGCTCGTAGTCTGAGCCACGGATGAAAAATGAAAACGGGCGGCGCGAATGCGTCGCCCGTTTTGCTTTTTTGCGCGCTACGTGTCTCGTTTGTCAGTCGGTGTACTGCATACTTTTGGGCACGCCATATTTGCCGTTCTTGTATTCGAGCGTGAAGTTCGTGCGTTTCTCCGTCTTCGTGTCGTCCTTGCAGTCGCCATGGTGGACCGAGTTGACGGTAACCGACGACAACTCGGTGACTTTCAGCGCCGCATAGCCTTCCTTGCCCGCTGGCCCGAGGCCGAGTATGCGGGTCGTATTGTTGAAGGTGCCGGCGCAATTGCCGTCCCACTCACCACCAGAATCCGACACGATCAGGCCATCGACGACCGTGCGCAGACTCTGGCCATCGATCACATAGAGGTTCAATGCCGCCTGGCCGAACGGATTGATGCGCGAAGAGCCTTCGTGTGTTACGCGCACGCCGAACGCACGGTTTTGTGGTGTGAGTTGGTAGCGTGCTGTATCGAGCGTCAGGCCGGAGAATCTAACGGCGTCGTAGGAAAAGGCCGACTTCTGAAATTGATGCGCGATGATGGTGCCCGATGCCGTGTCTGCGACCAGCACTTCGAGATCGTCGGTGCCCTCATCGTCATTGTTGTTCTTCTGTGGCAACGGCAGCGCCGCGATGGTCAACGCTTCATTGGCTGGCCAGATCTTGCAGGCCGCGTGTTCGGCGTCGAGCGTGCGGCCGGGGTGCAACTGTTGTGTCCACTTCTGGAGGTTGTCCTCGCAACCCGCGTGAGCGAGTAGCGGCGAAAGGCTTGCAGCGACACCGAGGAGAATGTGTTTCATATAGCGCATGGGCGAGTGGCGGAACGCGAAAGTATAAGGACGCGAATGTCGGCATGTGCCGCGCTTGCGCAATACATTACGTAATCGTCAACCACGCTAGAATGCGAAGTTGCTACGGCGCAGATTGCGCTGCAAATGCAAGCGAACACGGAGACACCATGCACAACTACGACCAGCTCTACATCAACGGCCAGTGGGTCGCGCCGCACGGCAAGGGCACGATCGACGTAATCGATTCGGGCACCGAGGCCGTCATGGGCCGCATCCCCGAGGGCAACGAAGCCGATGCCGAAGCGGGCATTGCCGCCGCGCGCGCCGCCTTCGACAAATGGGCCGCGACGAGCTCGCAGGAGCGGGGCGCTTACCTCCAGAAAATCGCAGAGAACCTCAAGGCCCGCACCGACGAACTCGCCCAACTGATCGCGGGCGAAGTGGGCATGCCGTTGAAACTCGCGCGCGCGATCCAGGTGGGCGGCCCCGTCTATAACTGGGGCGCTTATGCGAAGCTCGCGAACGAGTTTCAGTACGAGGAGCGCGTGGGCAACTCGCTCATTGTGCGCGAGCCGGTGGGCGTGGTGGCGGCCATCACGCCGTGGAACTATCCGCTCAACCAGATCACGCTCAAGGTGGCCGCCGCGCTCGCGGCAGGCTGCACCGTCGTGCTCAAGCCGTCCGAAGTCGCGCCGCTTAACGCGTTCGTGCTCGCCGAGGCGATTCACGAGGCCGGTCTGCCCGCGGGCGTCTTTAATCTCGTGACCGGCTACGGGCCGGTAGTCGGCGAACTGCTCGCGCGTCATCCCCAAGTCGACATGGTTTCGTTCACGGGTTCGACGCGCGCGGGCAAGCGCGTCTCGGAAGTCGCCTCGGCCACCGTCAAGCGCGTCGCGTTGGAGCTCGGCGGCAAGTCGGCCTCGGTCGTGCTGGACGATGCCGATTTCGCGGCAGCCGTGAAGGGCACCGTGGGCGCATGCTTCCTGAACTCGGGCCAGACCTGTTCGGCGCACACGCGCATGATCGTGCCCGAGGCGCGTTACGAAGAAGCGCGTGCACTCGCGAAGGAGGCCGTCGAAGCCTACACGGTAGGCGACCCGCGCGACGAGAAGGCGAAGCTCGGGCCGCTTGCCTCGAAGGTTCAGCAAGAACGCGTGCAGCAGTACATCGAGCGTGGCATCGCGGACGGCGCCGAACTCGTGACAGGCGGCGCGGGCATGCCCGAAGGCGTGGCGAAAGGCTTCTTCGTGAAACCGACCGTGTTTGGCCGCGTGCCGCGCGACGCCGCGATTGCACAGGAGGAGATCTTCGGCCCGGTGCTCACGATTCTCACGGCGAAAGACGAGGACGACGCCGTCGCCATCGCCAACGACTCGCTCTATGGCCTGGGCGGCGCGGTGTGGGCCGGCAGCGACGAGCGCGCGGCACGCGTGGCGCGACGTATCCGCACGGGGCAGATCGACATCAATGGCGGCACCTGGAACATGGCCGCGCCGTTCGGGGGTTTCAAGCAGTCCGGCCATGGGCGCGAGAACGGCGTATATGGTCTCGAGGAGTATCTCGAGTACAAGTCGATGCAGTTCAAGGTGCCCAAACCGTGATCTGACGGTGTTTTCGCGCCTTGCAAATGTTTTGGTGCGACGTTTTGATTTAAGTCAAAAACGCGGAGATCCATGGGGATCTCCGCGTTTTTCATTGATATGAATCAATATCGTCTGTGGGCAGCGCGCGACTATTGATGTTTTGCCACCGACAACGCAAAGCGGTCCACCATGTTTCCTAACTATTCTTTCGCGCCGCTCCACATTCGCGGCCGCCAGTTGCTGCCCATCGTGCAAGGCGGCATGGGCGTGGGCGTCTCGGCGCACCGGCTCGCGGGCAGCGTCGCGCGCGAAGGCGCGCTTGGCACCATTGCGAGCATCGACCTGCGCCATCACCATCCCGACCTCGTAGAACTGTGCCGCGCCGACCCTCGGCACGAAACGCTCGAGGGCGCCAATCTCGTCGCGCTCGGTCGCGAAATCGCGGCTGCGCGCGAGCTGGCGCAGGGCAACGGCATGATCGCCGTGAACGTGATGAAAGCGGTCAATGCCCACGCCGACTACGTGCGCGCGGCCTGCGAGCATGGCGCTGATGCAATCGTCATGGGTGCGGGCCTGCCGCTCGATCTGCCGGATCTCACGCAGGGCGTGGACATCGCGCTCATCCCGATCCTTTCCGATGCGCGCGGCGTCTCGCTCGTGCTCAAGAAGTGGATGAAGAAAGGGCGTCTGCCCGACGCCATCGTGCTCGAGCACCCCGCACACGCGGGCGGCCACCTCGGCGTGACCGACATCGCCGACATGGACAACGAGCGTTTCGGCTTTGAGCGAATTTTCGAGGAGCTCGACGGCGTTTATGCGTCGCTCGGCATCACGCGTCGCGAGGTGCCGCTCATCGTGGCGGGCGGCGTCAACAGCCACGAGGCCGTGCGCAAGTGGCTCGAAGCGGGCGCCAATGGCGTGCAGGTGGGCACGCCGTTCGCCGTGACGGAAGAGGGCGACGCGCACCCGAATTTCAAGCGCGTGCTCGCCGACGCCAAGCCCGAGGACATCGTCGAGTTTGTGAGCGTGACCGGTCTGCCCGCGCGCGCGGTGAAAACGCCGTGGCTCGATCGTTACCTGCGCAACGAGTCGCGCATCCGCATCAAGATCGGCTCGAAGAAGAACGCTTGCCCGACGGGGCTCGAATGCCTGTCGGTCTGCGGCCTGCGCGACGGCATCGAAAAATTCGGCCACTTCTGCATCGACACCCGCCTTTCGGCGGCACTGCGCGGCGATGTCGCGAATGGCCTGTTCTTCCGTGGCCGCGAAGCGTTGCCGTTTGGCAACGCCATTCGCAGCGTCAGGGACCTGCTGGAGCTGCTTTTGACCGGTGTGACGCGGCCTCAGGTCGCACAACAGCCGGCATTGGCCATGTCCTGACAGCCGTCAAATTCGTGATGGGAACTCCCGCAGAGAATCTCTGCGGACCTGCGAATCTACGCGGGGATAAAAGGGGTAATCATCATGAAGAGGCAATTGAAATCCGTTGCGGCCGCTGCCGCATTGGCGCTGGGCGCCGCGTTTGCCGTATCGGCCGCCCACGCCGCCGATAAGCCCGCCACCGGCATCTACGCGGGAGACTGGCTCGTGCGGTTGCGCGCGATCGCCATCACGCCGCAGGTGAGTTCGAGCGGCGCGCTCAATACGCTCCAAGCCGACGTCAACAACGCGATCGTTCCCGAGCTCGACTTCACCTATATGGTGACGAACAACATAGGCGCCGAGCTCATTCTCGGCACGTCGCGCAACCAGGTCACGTCGAGCCTCGGCGCGCTGGGCGGAGTCGGCGTGCTGCCGCCCACGCTGCTGTTGCAGTATCACTTCAACAACGCAGGAGTGTTCCGGCCATACGTGGGCGCCGGCATCAACTACACGCTGTTCTACAACAACGGGCTGCACGCAGGCGGTCAGCCCGTGTCGATCGACAACCATAGCTTTGGCCCGGCGCTGCAGTTCGGCGTCGACTACGAGGTCGCGAAAAACGTTTTCGTGAACGCGGACGTCAAGAAGATCTGGATGCGTACGGGCGCGTCGCTCAATGGCTCGTCGCTCGGCACGCTCTATATCGATCCGATCGTGGTGGGCGTGGGTGTCGGCATGAAGTTCTGAGTGCCGCCGCTCGATATCGACACGAAAGCAACGCCGGTTCATCCGGCGTTTTTTTTGCGCCGTGGGCCGCTGGAGTCAGGCTCGGCTTTTCTGGAAGCGCATGGCGGTGCCTTCGCGCTCGATACGCGTCCAGACGGCGCGCTTTTCCTCGTCGGTCAGGAACACCCAGTTCGAAACTTCCGTCGCGGTGCGGCCGCAGCCTTTGCAGATTTCGTCGAACAGCGTCGAGCACACGCCGATACAGGGGCTGTCGGGAAGGTCGTGGAGATTGGAGGCCATCGATATGTCTTGGGGCAGGATGGCCGGCGCGCGGACATGCGCACCGGCTTTGCGGAAAACTCCGCTATGTTAATCGATTCGCGGGCGCCGCCTGCTTAGCCGCATTTCGCGGAGGGACGATGGCCTGGTGGCGGGAGGCGTCGCGCGAATGTTGCGCGGGCCGTTTTTTTGGTGGACAGGGGCCGATAAACGGCTAAAATTGCGCGCGATTTACTGTCAGCGGCGCCCATTCAGGGCGCGCGCGGGTTTGCGGCCAGCCTGGCTGCACGGCAGGTCCTGTTCCGTTTGTGCGACAGGCCGGCGCGCTTTCTTTGTCGCCCGGCAGGTTTGATGGTAGTTTCGACGAATTCAGGCGGGGCCGCCCAGGCGGGCCGCCGCTGGGCTGAACACCGGCAGGGACAAGCAGCACGCAAGCTAACAGGCAGGTTAACAATCAGGCTATCAGGTAGGCCATTAATCAGGCTAACAAGCGGAGAACGGGATGAAGAAACGGGTTTTGGCGAAACTGGCTGTACTCGCGCTGTGCGCGGCGCCGTGGGTGACGTCGGTGGCGAAGGATACGCAACTGAACGTGTACAACTGGTCCGATTACATCGCTAAAGACACGATTCCGAACTTCACGAAGCAGACCGGCGTTCAGGTCAAGTACGACAACTACGACAGCGACGATACCCTCCAGGCCAAGCTGCTCGCGGGCAATTCGGGCTACGACATCGTGGTGCCGACCAGCAACTATGCGGGCAAGCAGATCGCCGCTGGCATTTTCTCGCCGCTCGACAAGTCGAAGATCCCCAATCTCAAGTATCTCGATCCGCAGCTGATGGAACTGGTGGCCGGCGCGGATCCGGGCAACAAATACGCGGTGCCCTGGGCATACGGGACGACGGGTCTGGCCTATAACGTCACGAAGGCGCAGCAGCTCCTCGGCAAGAATGTGCCGCTCGACAACTGGGACGTCCTCTTCAAGCCCGAGAACATCTCGAAGCTGAAGGCTTGCGGCGTGTCCGTGCTCGATGCGCCGGATCAGATGTTCGCGGCCGCGCTGCACTATATCGGCAAGGACCCGCTGTCGACGAATCCGGACGACTATCGCGCCGCGCTGGCGATGATGAAGAAGATCCGCCCGTACATCACGCAGTTCAGCTCGTCGGGCTATATCAATGACCTCGTGGGCGGCGACGTCTGCTTTGCTTACGGTTATTCGGGCGACGTCGTGATCGCCAAGCATCGCGCGCTCGACGCCAAGAAGCCGTACAAGGTCGAGTACTACATTCCGAAGGGCGGTGCGCCGATCTGGTTCGACGTGATGACCATCCCGAAGGATGCGCAGCACAAGGAAGCCGCACTCGAGTGGATCAACTACATCGAGACGCCGCAGGTTCACGCGGCCATCACGAATGCGGTTTACTACCCGAGCGCGAACGCCGAGGCACGCAAGTACGTGAACAAGGACATCGCCAACGACCGGGCCGTGTATCCGTCGCCGGAAGTCCTGAAGACGCTGTTCCTGCTCAAGCCGCTGCCGCCCGAGATCCAGCGTCTGCAGACGCGTCTGTGGACCGAGTTCAAGTCGGGCCGCTGATGCGCTGGCGTGCCGCTTGCCGACTGCGTTGGTGGTGCGCGTAGTGTCTCCTAATCGTTTTACCCGAGCCCTCGGCATGCTGCCGGGGGCTTTGTTCATCAACCCGGTCCAGCATCAACGCAGAACCAGGCAGGGCAGAGAGAATCATGAGTGACCAGTCGAGCATGCCGGCAGCCCCCGGCGTGCTGCCTTCGGGCAACGCCACGGCGGATAGCGCCGCGGACAACTTCGTGCAGGTCGTCGACGTCGTCAAGAAGTTCGGCGAAACGGCGGCCGTCAAGGGTGTCAACCTGTCGGTGAAGAAGGGCGAGCTGTTCGCGCTGCTCGGCAGCTCGGGCTGCGGCAAGTCCACCTTGCTGCGCATGCTTGCCGGCCTTGAGACGGTGACCTCGGGCAAGATCCTGATCGACGGTGAGGATCTCGCGATGCTGCCGCCGTACCGTCGCCCGGTCAACATGATGTTCCAGTCGTATGCGCTCTTTCCGCATATGACCGTGGAGTCGAATGTCGGCTTCGGGCTGCGCCAGGAAGGCGTGAAGAAGGCTGAACTCAAAGACCGCGTGGCCGCTGCGCTCGAACTCGTGCAGATGTCGCGCTTCGCCAAGCGCAAGCCCCATCAGCTTTCGGGCGGCCAGCAGCAGCGCGTGGCGCTCGCGCGTTCGCTCGTCAAGCGCCCCAAGCTGCTGCTGCTCGACGAGCCGATGTCGGCGCTCGACAAGCAGATTCGCCAGCGCACGCAGATCGAGCTCGTCAATATTCTCGAAAATGTGGGCGTCACCTGCATCATGGTCACGCACGACCAGGAAGAGGCGATGACGATGGCCGACCGTCTCGCGGTCATGAGCGAAGGCCAGATCGTGCAACTCGGCGCGCCCAATCAAGTCTACGAGTTTCCTAACAGCCGTTTCTCGGCGGAATTCATCGGCTCCACCAATCTGTTCGAGGGCAACGTGGTCGAGGACGAGCCCGATCACGTATTCGTCGAGTCGCCGGACCTGTCCGTGCGTCTTTATGTGAGCCACGGCATCACCGGCCCGCTCGGCATGCCCGTTACGATCTCGGTGCGGCCCGAGCGCATTGCGCTCACACGCAAGCCGCCCGAGGGCACATTCAACTGGGGCAAGGGCGTCGTCAAGAATGTCGCGTACATGGGCGGCTACTCGCTTTATCACGTCCAGCTCGAATCGGGTAAGACCGTGATCGCGAACATGTCGAGCCTCGCGCTCTCCGAGATCGACTCGCCTACTTGGGAAGACGAGGTCTATGTGCGCTGGAGCGCATCGGCCGGGGTGGTGCTGACGTCATGAGCGCGCTGAGCTTCAAGAATCTGCTGCACTGGCCGGCGAAGCGTTTCAACCTGACCGGCCGCACGGCTGTCGTGGCGGGTCCGTTCTTCTGGCTCCTGCTGTTCTTCCTCGTGCCGTTCGTGCTGGTGGTGAAAATCAGCTTCGCCGACCAGCAACTTGGCATTCCGCCCTACACGGAGCTCACGTCGTACGCGGACGGTGTCTGGCACATCGCGCTCGACTTCTCGCACTACGCGTTCCTGCTTCAGGACAGCCTGTATTTCGCGACCTACGTGAATTCGGTCGTGGTGGCGGCCATTTCGACGCTGCTGTGTCTCTTGATCGGCTATCCGATGGCGTACTACATTGCGCGCTCGAATCCGGCCAGCCGCAACATCCTCATGATGGCGGTGATGCTGCCGTTCTGGACGTCGTTCCTGATTCGCGTGTATGCGTGGATCGGCATTCTGAAGAACAACGGACTGCTGAATAATTTTCTGATGTCGCTCGGCATCATTCATTCGCCCATCGAGCTTTATCACACGAACACGGCGGTCTATATCGGCATGGTGTATTCGTATCTGCCGTTTCTCGTGATGCCGCTCTATGCGCACCTCGTGAAGATGGATCTCACGCTGCTCGAAGCCGCCTATGACCTCGGCGCAAAGCCGTGGCGCGCGTTCGTGGAAATCACGCTGCCGCTCTCGAAGAACGGCATTATCGCGGGCTGCCTGCTGGTGTTCATTCCGGCGGTGGGCGAGTACGTGATTCCCGAATTGCTCGGCGGCGCGAACACGCTCATGATCGGCCGCGTCATGTGGAACGAGTTCTTCGACAACGCCGACTGGCCGATGGCCTCCGCCGTGACCTGTGCGATGGTCTTGCTGCTGCTCGTGCCGATGGCGCTGTTCCAGCACTTCCAGGCGAAGGAACTGGAGGGCCGCGGCAAATGAAACCGAATCGTGTACTGCAGTTCATCGCGCTCGGCATCGGCTTTGCGTTCCTCTATATTCCGATCCTGAGCCTGATCGTCTACTCGTTCAACGACTCGCAACTCGTGACGGTGTGGACGCATTTCTCGACGCGCTGGTATCAGGCGCTCGCGACCGACGACGAACTCATCACCGCCGCGTGGCTGTCGCTGCGCATCGCGCTGATGACGGCGTTTGCCTCGGTGATCATCGGCACATGGGCGGGCTTCGTGCTCGCGCGCATGGGACGCTTTCGCGGCTTCACGCTCTATACCGGCATGATCAACGCGCCGCTCGTGATTCCCGAAGTGATCCAGGGCATTTCGCTGCTCCTGCTGTTCGTGGAAATGGGCAAGCTGTTCGGCTGGCCGGCGGGGCGCGGCGTGTTCACGATCTGGATCGGCCACGTGATGCTGTGCATTTCCTACGTGGCCATCATCGTGCAGTCGCGCGTGCGCGAGCTCAATCCGTCGCTGGAAGAAGCCGCGCTCGACCTCGGCGCCACGCCGTTCAAGGTGTTCTTCCAGATCACGCTGCCGCTGATCTCGCAGGCGCTCGCGGCAGGCTGGCTGCTGTCGTTTACGTTGTCGATCGACGACCTCGTGCTCTCGGCCTTCCTCTCGGGCCCCGGTTCGACGACGCTGCCGCTCGTGGTGTTCTCGCGTGTGCGCCTCGGCTTGAACCCGGAGATGAATGCGCTCGCGACGCTCTTCATTCTCGTGGTGACGGCGGGCGTGATCGTCGGCAATTACTTTATGCAGCGCGCCGAGCGCAAACGCATGGCGATGGCAGTCTGACGCGCTCGCGAGCGGGCGCTTCCGGCCAAAAAGGCGGCGCGTGGGCTTCGGCTCACGCGCCGTTTTTCGTTTCCGGCGTGTCCGCACACAGGCAGCACGCGGGAGGTTTTAGCGTGCCAGGCGGCTAAGGGGCTATGATCGGGAAATACAGGCGGGCAGCTATTGCCATGCAGCACGGCCTCCAGCGTGGCCCGCAGCGGGAACACGATGATTGAAGCAATATTGAAGGAGGGCGCGATCGTAGCGCTCTGGCAACAACTGATTCAGCTCTGGGAGCTGATCGTCATGGTCTGCCGCTTCCTTTGGGGGTTGCTCAAGCTCTTGAGCGGCGCCTGAGTGCGAGGCAGTGCGGAACGCGACGGACACCACACGAGGGCACACGATGATCGACGATTCCACCCGACGCTTCACCGATCGGGTCGCGGACTACGTGAAGTACCGGCCGACCTATCCACGCGAAGTGGCGACCTTCGCTCACGTCGAATGCGGCATTGCGCCAGGCGCCACGGTAGCCGACATTGGCGCGGGCACCGGCATTTCGGCGAAACTCTTTCTCGATGCGGGCCACCCGGTCGTGGCCGTCGAGCCGAACGCGGCGATGCGCGAGGCCGCGGACCGCTATCTCGCGAATTATGCAGATAACCCCGGTTATCGCAGCGTGGCAGGCACCGCGGAGAACACGACGCTCGACACCGCGAGCGTCGATCTCGTGACGGCGGCGCAAGCGTTCCATTGGTTCGAGAAGACGGATGCACGGCGCGAGTTCGCGCGCATCCTCAAGCCGCGCGGCAAGATCGTGCTGTTCTGGAACAGCCGGCTCGTGAAGGGCTCCGCATTTCTCGAGGGCTACGAAGCGCTATTGCGCGAATTCAGCACCGACTATGCGAGCGTGGCCGAAACCTATCCCGACGACGACGCCATGGCCGACTGGTTCGGCGACGGCTTCGAGCAGAAGACCGTGTTTCCGAACGCGCAACTGCTCGACTACGATGGGCTGCGCGGGCGTCTTGCGTCCTCGTCGTATGCGCCGAAGCCCGGCGATGCGCGTCATGAGCCGATGCTCGCGGCACTGCGCACGCTGTTCGACGCGACACAGCGGGATGGGCGCGTGAATTTCGCCTACGAAACACGCGTGTATGCAGGCAAGCCGATGGCCGCCCCGGTTCGGGCGAGCCAGGACGCTCAGCGCCCGAACTCGTAGTCGCGCTCGCGCACACGGCGCGTGCGGCGCCGGAACGTGAACGTGAAGCCAGGCCACAGCGATGTGACCTTGCCGTTCATGGTCTGGTAATAGCTGCGGCAGCCCGAAGTCCACACCGTGTGCGCGAGTTGCGCCTGCAGCCGCGCGTTGAAGGCGCGCTGCACCTCGGGCCGTACGTCCATCGTGCGCGCACGCCGACGCCGCAGGGCGTCGATGCAATCGGCGATATAGCGGACTTGCGACTCGATCATGTAGATCATCGAGTTGTGCCCGAGGCCCGTGTTCGGCCCGACGATGATGAAGAAGTTCGGAAAGCCGGCAACGGACGTGCCCAAATATGCTTCGGGTCCGTCGCGCCGCCATGCCAAGCCCAGATCCGCGCCGTTCAGGCCGGTCACGCGAAACGGCGCATCCACATCGTTCACCTGGAAGCCGGTGCCGCAGACGATCGCATCGAACGTACGGTATGCGCCATCCGCAGTGACGATTCCATCGGCGACCACTTCGCGAATCGGCTCGGTCACGAGTTCCACGTTCGGTTGCGATATCGCCGGGAAATAGTGACTCGACAACAGCACGCGCTTGCAGCCCAGCACATGGTCGGGCGTGAGCTTGGCGCGTAGCGCCGGGTCCTTGACCTTGTGCGCGAGATAGTTGCGCGCGAACTTCATCGGCGCATTGAGCAGGCGTCGGTCGACGATGAAGCCCAATGCGCGCGATTCGAGCTGCCAGTAAATCGCCGCGCGTGCGAGGCGCCGTGCGAGCGGCACATGGCGATACACCCAGCGCGTGCGCGCGCCGATGGCGCGATCGCGGCGCGGCATGATCCACGGCGCGGTGCGCTGGAACACCGCGAGTTGTGCAACGCGCGGCTGAATCATAGGCACGAACTGGATCGCGCTCGCGCCCGTGCCGATCACGGCGACGCGCTTGCCGTCGAACGCGTAATCGTGATCCCAGCGCGCAGAATGAAAGCGTGCGCCTTTGAAGCGCTCGAGCCCGTCGATGGCGGGCAGGGCGGGGCGCGAAAGCGGGCCGTTCGCGGCGATCAGCAAATCGGCCTCGACGGTGTGCAAGACCCCTTCGCGCTCGATCTCGATCATCCACACGCTGCTCGCGGCGTCGAAGCGCGCGGCGCTCACGCGCGATCGATAGCGGATATTGCGCTCGACGTCGTATTTGTGCGCGCAGTGGCGCAGGTAGTCGAGAATCTCACGCTGTGGCGCATAGGTGCGCGTCCAGTTTGGGTTCGGCTCGAACGAAAATGAATAGAGGTGCGAAGGAACATCGCAGGCGGCGCCAGGATAGGCATTGTCGCGCCACGTGCCGCCGAGACTATCGGCCGCCTCGTAGATCGTAAACGTGTCGATGCCCATGCGCCGCAGCTGGATCGCCATGCCGATGCCGGCAAAGCCGCTGCCGATGATCGCGATGCGCGGCGTGGTTTGCGTGTCTTGCCGCGACGAGGGCGTGTGAGTAGTCATGTCTGAATGTAGAGGAGCGCCGCGCGAAAGAGCGAACGCAAGCGGCGAATGATGCAAAACGGGCTCCGCGAGGGAGCCCGTTATAGCGTGCATCGGCTGGTGCGCTCAGGTATTCCAGTCGCCCGAGTTGTCGCTGCTGCCCAAATCGACGCCGCCGCCCGAGCCATCGTTCCAGTCGTTCGAGCCCTGGCCAAAGTCGACACCGCCGCCGTTGCCGCCATCGCGCGCAATGCGTCGGCCTTCGTCGTCGACGAGCACGTCGCGCTCGATCACACGGTCGCGGCCTTGATTGAGCACCTGGCCCAGCAGCACGCCGGTCAGCAGCCCACCCATGCCGCCCATGCCACCGCCGCCTTGTTGCACGATGACTTGCGGTTGCTGCTGAGGCGGGTACTGCGGAGGATACTGCGGGTTGTGCCCGAACGCGGCATCTGCCTCGCGCGCATAGGCCGAACCATCGCCATAAGGCTGCGCGGCGGCGGCTTGTGCGTTCGGATCGGGCCGGCCTTCGGCGCGCGCCTTGAGGCTCGCGAACTGGCGTTCGAGATCCTCGATCTGATACGGCGCGACCGGGTTCGTGCTGCCCGAGAGCGTTTCAACCACGCTGCGCAATTGCGCCTCGAAGCCTTCGACTTCCTTTTCGAGCGCTTCATGGCCGGGCGCCGTCGACAGCTTCAGGTCGAGCTTGAGCGAGCGCACGGCGTTGAGCAGGTCGGTGGCGCGCTTGAGCTGGTCGCGGCGGTCGTCGCCGGCCTTCGCGTCTTCCGTGGATTTCGCGCGGCGCAGCGTCCAGCGCAGCACGAGCGCCACGCCCACCAGCACGACGGCAATGCCGATCCACATGCCCATGCCGGGACCGTGCTTTTGCGGCGCGGCGGCGGCGAGCGCCGCCGGAGCGGCCGCTTGGGTCTGCTGGGCGAACGGGTTGTTCGCGCGGTTCGTCGTGACGGCGCCAGCGCGCGTCGCGTCCGAGCGGATCTTTGCTTCGACCTGTGCGAAACGCTGCGGCTGCGTGAAGCGGACCTGCGGATCGAGCGACTTCGCCTGCTGGATTTGCGTGAGTGCGTCGGCGTAGCGGCCTTCGCGATTGAGCACCTGCGCATACAGGTAATGCGCGCGGGCATTGTCAGGGTGGGCCTGCAGGACTTCGGTGAGTCCCGAGTCCGCACGTTGCCAGTCGCCTTGCGACATCGCGGATTCGATCTGCTGCGCGCTCGGCACGGCGAACGCCAGGCCGCTCACGAGTGCGAGCGATGCGAGAAGTGCGACGAGAAACTTTTTCATGTTGCAGGCCGGGCGTTTTGCCGCCCGTCTCCATGACTTACGAAACGTGGATGTGGCGCGTGCTGGAGCTGACCAGCCGCGCCGCATCCTTTACGTCCGGCGCATTTACTGTGCCGGCGTATTGAGCTGCTTCTTGAGGGCTTCGAGGCGGTCGTCCACCGACGGGCCCTTGTTCAGTGCGGCGAGCTTGTCTTCGAGCGCCTTGCCGCTCGACGTATCCGCCGAGTTCAGGCGGGCGTCCGAGCGCGCATTCGAGAGGTTCACCTTGTCTTCGAGCTTCTGGAAGTCCTCGGACAGATTCTTGCCGCCAATGCCGCCGAGCGCCGTGGCCGCGACATCCTTCGCCTGGGCGATCTGCTGCTTCGCCTGCAGGATGTTCGAGCGCGCGTTGAGGTCGTTGCGGCGCGAACGCATGTCGTCGATCTGCTGCTTCAGTTGATCGACCGACGGTTCGAGCTTGGCGAGTTCTGCCGCGAGCGCATCGCGTTCGGCTTCGGCCGTGCTCTGGGCGCCGAGCGCTTCGCGCGCGAGGGCTTCGTCGCCCGACTGCAGCGCGCGCTTCGCGCCGTCTTCGTACTTCTTCGCCTTGTCGGCGGCTACGTCGCGCTTGCTTTGCTGCATCGCGACCTGCGCCTGGATCTCGACGAGCGAGTTCTCCGCCTTCCCGATACTGTCGTCGAGTTCGCGCACGATCTGGCGCGCGTCGCGCGACGGGTCTTGCACGGAGTCGGCGGCGTCGTTCAGGAGACCCTTGACCGTGCGAGAGATGGAGTCGAAAAGCGACATGTATTTCTCCAGTGAAATGAGATTGGCCCCGCCGTGTTCCAGCGGGCCGCGATGCACGCTTGCACGTTGCGTCGCGATGTATTGCGGCAGACCCGATCGGTTCGCCCGGCAATCTCGCGTTTAGCTTACGCCGCTTTGTGCGAGCCGCGCATACAGCGCGCAATTCGGGGCGCTTTGGCCAATTGCAACAGGCCAAAGCGGCTAAATTAATCGTTGCGCCGCCGATCCGGCCCTGACGCATCGCTCGCGGATATTACACCACGGGGTCTCTTAAAAGGGACTTAAAGGGCCGCAGGCCATGGTGCGATTCGCGCGCGTTCGAACCGCGTATTCGAACGTTAAAGCGATCTGACGTTCAGGCGAATTTTCCCGCGTTGGGTGCGGCGTCGCTGCTGTGCGCGTCGTCGTCATCGCCTGCCGCGCGCGCGAACGGGGTGCCGCTCAGCGGCTGCGGGGGATCGGCGTCCGCCTTGCTCGCGACATCGGCTTGCACGTCCGTAACCTGGGCGCCCTCGGCGGCTTCGCTGGACAGGCGGGCAACGGCCTGAGCCAAGGTGCGCTCGGCGTGTGCGGAGTCAGGTTCGAGTCCGGCCTCAGGTACCGCATCTGCGCTTTCGTCAGTCCGAGCCGCAAGCGCAGCGGCGGCCTCCGCGTTTGCTTGTGCCCCGGCTGGGGGTTCCACGGCAGCCGGCCGCAGCCCAGCCGAGTGCCCCGTTCGCAGCGGCTTGGCCGCCTTGCGCAGCACTTGCGCGAGCGCGTCGGGCTCGCGCGTCGCGCTCAGCCGGTCGACGATGCTCGCTGCCTTCACCTGATCGCTCGTCGCGCTAAAGGCGAGCACGGCGCGGCGCATCAGCTCGCTGATGCTGATGCCGAGCTCATCGGCGGTGGCGGAGATCGCGCGCTTTTGCGCGGGCGTGACAAAGACAACGATGCGTTCGCTGGGCTTGTTCATAATCGGCTGGCCGTTGGATCGGCTTCGAGTGAACCGGGGTCCCGCATGCGCGCGACGGCTGGTGAAGCAGGGCGTATCGGCCATTGGCCGGCAAGCAAGGCGGGCAAAGCGTGCAGTAACTTTTCCATCATATGACGAGTCGGGCGATGCGCAACGCAAAGATGCGCGTGCAAAATGAGGGTCGCAGGCCGTTGCCAAAAAAATCTTACAAAAAAAGCCCGACCGGCCGCGTACGAATTATTTAGAATGCGCTGTTACATTTCGCACGGGCGCTTCCCGAGAGGCGCTCTCACGAAAGGATATTGAAAGAGTAACCTTGCGACGGCGCGCCGGCCAGGCGCGCCACGTGGCCGAACGGGGGCGTTGCCGGTCACGCTAGAGCGCCGCGCTTAAGCCAGCGGCGCTGTCACATGCCGCATTGGCGCCATGACGCCAGGATCGAGATCTATGCGCACAAGCTGTGCGCAGCCGGGGGCGCGAAACCCACGCGCCAATCATTCCAGTCATGCCTATCATCAAACGACCGCCTTCCGCGCAGTACCCGAACAACGATCGGGAACCCTCCTTCAACCATGGACGTCAGCCACCGCGCGGCCCGCGCGGTGACGATTCGCGCAACGAGCGCCCGCGCCGTCGCTCGTTCGGTGCGTCGATCGCACTCTGGTTCGCCGGCCTGATTGCCACGCTATGCGTGATCGGCGCGCTGATCGTCGGCTACGCGCTCGTCGTGATGGGCCCGCAGTTGCCATCACTCGATGCGCTCACCAACTATCAGCCCAAGGTGCCGCTGCGCATCTACACCGCCGATCACGTGCTGATTGGCGAGTTCGGTGAAGAGCGGCGTCAGCTCGTGCGCTTCCAGGATATCCCGGACGTGCAGAAGAAAGCGGTGCTCGCCATCGAGGACTACCGCTTCTACGAGCACGGCGGCGTGGACTTCGTGGGCATCCTGCGCGCCGGCGTCGCCGACCTGATGCACGGCGGCGCGTCGCAGGGCGCGAGCACGATCACAATGCAGGTCGCGCGCAACTTCTTCCTGTCGAGCGAGAAGACCTATACGCGCAAGATCTACGAAATGCTGCTCGCCTACAAGATCGAGCGCGCGCTCACGAAGGACCAGATCCTCGAGCTGTACATGAACCAGATCTATCTGGGGCAGCGCGCCTATGGCTTCTCGGCGGCCGCGCGCGTGTACTTCGGCAAGGACCTCAAAGACATCACGCTGGCCGAGGCCGCGATGCTCGCGGGCCTGCCGAAGGCGCCGTCCGCGTATAACCCGATCGTCAATCCGAAGCGCGCGAAGATTCGTCAGGAGTACATCCTCAAGCGCATGCTCGACCTGAACTACATTACCCAGGCGCAGTACGACGAGGCGATCAAGGAACCGCTGCATACGCGCACCGCGGGCACCGAGTACAGCGTGCATGCGGAGTACGTCGCGGAAATGGTCCGCCAGATGATGTATGCGCAGTACAAGGACGAAACCTACACGCGTGGCCTCACGGTCACCACGACGATCGATTCCGCCGATCAGAACGCCGCCTACGCGGCCGTGCGCAAGGGCGTGATGGATTACGAGCGCCGCCACGGCTATCGCGGCCCCGAGGGCTTCGTGCAGTTGCCCGCGCCGGGCGACGACCGCGATCAGGCCATCGACGATGCGCTCACCGATCACCCCGATAACGGTGACATCGTTTCGGCGGTGGTCATCGACGCGAGCCCGAAGTCGGTTACCGCGCAGTTGCTCGACGGCACCCAGGTCACTGTCACGGGCGACGGGCTGCGCTTTGTCGCGGGCGGGCTTTCGGCGCGTGCGTCGGCGGCCTTGCGCATCAAGCCGGGTTCGATCGTGCGCCTGATGACGGACAACAAGAACAACTGGCAAATCACGCAGCTGCCGCAGGTGGAAGGCGCGCTCGTTTCGCTCACGCCGCAGGACGGCGCGATTCGTGCGCTGATCGGCGGCTTCGACTTCAACAAGAACAAGTTCAACCACGTCACGCAGGCGTGGCGCCAGCCGGGTTCGAGCTTCAAGCCGTTCATCTATTCGGCCTCGCTCGAGAAGGGTCTCGGGCCGGCCACCATGATCAACGACGCGCCGCTGTACTTCCCGCCCAGCACGCCGGGCGGCGACGCGTGGGAGCCGAAGGACGACGACTACCCCGAAGGCCCGATGTCGATGCGCCTCGCGCTGCAAAAGTCGAAGAACCTCGTGTCGATCCGCATCCTCTCGTACATCGGCACGAAGTATGCGCAGGACTACGTCACGCAGCGCTTCGGCTTCGACGCGGACAAGACGCCGCCGTACCTGCCGATGGCGCTGGGCGCGGGTCTCGTCACGCCGCTGCAGTCGGCGGGCGCGTACTCCGTGTTCGCGAACGGCGGCTATCGCATCAACCCGTACCTGATCGCCGAAGTCGACGATGCGCACGGCCAGCCGATCCTGCGCGCCCAGCCGCTCGTGGCGGGCCAGAATGCGCCGCAGACGCTCTCGCCGCGCAACGCGTTCGTGATGAACAGCCTGTTGCATTCGGTGGCGACGGCGGGCACGGGCGCGGGCACCAACGTCCTCCACCGCGACGACCTGCAGGGCAAGACCGGCACGACCAACGACGCGCACGACGGCTGGTTTGCCGGCTACCAGCGCAACCTCGTGGCGGTAGCGTGGATGGGCTACGACCAGCCGAAGAGCCTCGGCAGCCGCGAGTTCGGCGCGCAGCTCGCGTTGCCGATCTGGGTGGAGTACATGAGCAAAGCACTGCGCGGCATGCCGCAGGAAGAGCCGCCGATGCCGGCGGGACTCTCGACGATCGGCGGCGAGCTGTACTACTCCGACGCGACGCCGGGCGCGGGCTTCATCTCGGCGATCGGCATGGAGTCGGGCAACGCGACGGGCGCGGCCAGCGATGCGAGCGGGGCGACCGGCAGCATGGGGCCGGGCGGACTGCCTACGCCGAGCGTCACGCAGAGCGAGCGCAAGCAGATCATGGATCTGTTCGAAACGAACAAGCCTTGATGGGCGCTCGTTGACACAAGAGCCGTCCTGAACGCGGCACACCGGCAACGGTGTGCCGCGTTTTGTTTAGGCGCGCAGTTTTGCTTTTACATCAAGGACTTGGTTGGGTTGCCCAGGGCTTTTCCACAGGGCCTTCAACAAAAATTGGGGATAAGCCTGGCGTCGGCCGGATGCTCCGTTGTCCACAGTTTTTGTTGAAGGCCCTGTTGATAACGTTGGGAGAGCGAAGCTAACTCACTGATCCACAAGGGTGTCCGCGCACACGGGCAGATTGGAGCACCTCGTGGCGCATCAGAACGTGTTGCCGTACTGCAAACCGATGGTGTGGCTGTGCGGTTCGCGCGAATAAGTGAGCGCCCAGTGCGTGAGCCACGCGCCGGTGAGCGCACCCAGCGCATCGGCGAACAGATCCTTGTACGAGAAGCCGCCAGTGGGGCAGGTGCCGTTCAGGACCTGCAGCGCGAGCCCGGGCGCCGTGCCGATCAGCGTGCCGTAGACCACAGGATGATCGGTGTCGCGCGTGAGCCATCCGCCGATCGCGCCGAATGGCGCAGAAACGGCGAAGTGCTCGAGTTTGTCGGTGCCGGTCCAGCTATCCGATTCCACGCGGAAGCCACCGCGCTCCGTGGAACATTGGAGATCGGCATGCGCGGCGGCGCTGGCCATGAGAAGCGCTGCGGCGCAGAGGCCGCGATTCGATACGAGTGCCATGATCGATGTCGTCGAGGTTGTAATGCGCCGTCGCGCACAGGCTGCATGGACAGCACGCGGCGATGGCGGGGCGCAAGTCGAGGTGCTTGCTGTTTATGTAGTAATCCGAATAAATTTGTTTTCGTTATCTCGATTTGCGACGCAGTTTAGCAGCAGTATCTTGAAATTAGCGCTCAGATTTTTCTGACAGATATAGAGGGCGGAGACCGGAAGGAAGCCAGGTGGAGGGGGCCTGGACGAAGCGCGCGGTGTGGAGGTTGTTTTATTGCTTTCGCGCGCTCCGCGGCCGGGGCGGGCTTCTTAGTCCCGCGCCGGGGTTGTCGTCGGGGTGCCGTTCGCGTTCGCGTCACGAGCTTGAGCGTTCGAAGCCGAGGCGTCGGCGCCCGTTGGCGGCTGCCCCATGGCCTGGAACAGCGCGGCCGTATCCGAGAGACGTGTGCCGCGATAGCGGATTTCATCGAGCCGCGCATTGCGCCATTGCTGCTCGCTCTGGCGCACGGCGTAGTAAGGCACGGCACCCAGCCGGTAGCGCGCGTTCGTCTCTTCGAAGACGCCCTGCGCGGTCTGCGCCGACGTGCTGGCCGCGTCGAGCGCCTGAGCGTCGTGCTCGAGCGCGGCAAGCCGGGTGGCGACGTCCTGGAACGCCGCGAGCACGGTCTGCTTGTACGACGCGTTAGCTGCGTCGTAGGACTGCAGCGCCGCGCGGCGCTGCGCCAGGAGCGCGCCGCCGTGAAACAGCGGTTGCGTGAGCGAGGCGCCGAGGATCCAGAGCGCGCCCGCGCCGGAGGTCAACATGGGCCAACTGAAGCCGGCTTTGCCGAGGTCCGCGGAAAGCGTGATGCTCGGGAACATCTGCGCCGTGGCGGCGCCCACATCGGCGGACGCTGCAATCAGCGCTGCGCCGGCAGCCTGGATATCGGGCCGCGACTTGAGCAGCTCCGAGGGCACGACGACCGGCACCTGCGCGGGCAAGGTCAGGCTCGCGAGGTCGAGGTTGGGCGGTGCGGCGTCGGGCGTGCGCCCGAGCAGCACGGCGAGCGCGTGGCGCAGCGCAGAGAGTTGCTGGCGCAGCCCCGGCAGATTCGCGGCGAGCGAAGCCGCGCTTTGCTGCGCGTTGAGCAGGTCGGTGTGCGAGGCCGCGCCCAGCGCATAGCGCTTTTGCATGTCGTCGGCCTGAGCGTTGGCGAGCGCGACGAGCCGCTCGGTCGCGTCGATCTGCGCGTGCAGCGTGGCCGCGCCCAGCGCGCTCGTCACGATGTTTGCCGCGAGCGCACGGCGTGCCGCCTCGTACTGGAATGCCTGCATGTTCACGCGCGCGGCGAGCGCGGTGTTGTTCAGGCGCGTCGCGCCGAAAATATCGAAGGTATAGCTCGCCCGGACGAGGCCCGCGAACACGTCGTACTGGAGCTTGTCGACGCCGAGTTGCGCAGGGGCGGGCACATGCTGGCGCTGGGCGAAGCCGAGCGCGTCGACAGTGGGCAGCATCGTGCTGCCGATCTGGGCGCGCAATTGCTCGCGCGCGGCCTGCAGGCTGTGATCGGCGGAGGCGAGATTCGGGTTGTTGGCGAGTCCCTCGTCGACGAGCCCATCGAGTTCGGGCGAGCCGTAGAGCGCCCACCATTGCGGCGCCGGTTGGGTGCCCGTCACGAACTGCTGAGCGACGCCCTGCGCGGCGACGGTCTGCGCGGGCTGAGCCTCCACGCCATAGTGCGCTGGCTCCGGCATCGCGGGCGGCGCGCCGCCCGGACCCCATGTGCAGGCGCTCGCGAATATCGCGCATAGTGCTGCCGAGCCCGTGCGCAGGCCCACCAGATGCGACGCGAGCGAAAGGCGTGCCTTGATCGGCGCACCATCGGCACCATCGGCACCATCGCTCAGAATGCGGCCCAGAATGCGGTTCCGTTTCATGATGCGTTCTCCGCATGGGGGCGTGGCGCGTCGGTTTCGTTGCTGCGCACGCGGAACGCGGCGGCGTAAAGCGCAGGCAGGAAGAACAGCGTGAGCACGGTCGCGCTCGTGATGCCGCCCATCAGCGCGGTCGCCATCGGTCCGAAGAAGTTCGAGGGCACGAGCGGAATCAGCGCGAGCACGGCAGCCGCCGCGGTCAGGATGATCGGGCGGAAGCGCCGCACCGTTGCGCCGACGATGGCGTCGAAGCGCTTGTGCCCGGCGCGGATGTCGCTCTCGATCTGATCCACGAGAATCACCGAGTTGCGCATGATGATGCCGAACATGGCGATCACGCCCAGCATCGCGACGAAGCCGAATGGCTCGCGGAAAACGATCAGCGCGAGCGCCACGCCGATCAGCCCGAGCGGTGCGGTGAGCACGACCATCATGACGCGCGAGAGGCTTTGCAACTGGATCATGAGCAGCGTGAGCACGGCGATCGCGAGAATCGGCAACTGCGCGTAAATCGACGCCTGGCCTTTCGCGCTTTCCTCGACGGAGCCGCCTACCTCGATGCGGTAGCCGGAGGGCAGCGTCGCGCGCATCGGCTCCAGTTGTTTTTGCAGCGCGTGCGTGACGTCGATGCCTTGCGCGCCCGTGCGCACGTCGGCCTGCACGGTGAGCGTGGGCTGCCGGTCGCGCGACCAGATCACGCCGTATTCGAGCGTGTTCTCGAGGTGCCCGATCGCGCCGAGCGGCACGGGGCCGTTTGGCGTGGGCATGGCGAGCGAGAGCATATGGGCGGGAGCCACGCGTTCGTTCGGCGGCGAGCGCAAGTCCACGCCGATCAGCTTGTCGCGCTCGCGGTACTGCGTGACGGTGTAGCCGGAGTAAGTCATCTGCAGGAAGTTCGCGACGTCCTGTGAGGAGATGTTGAGCGCACGCGCCTTTTGCTGGTCGATCTCGAAGTGCAGCGAGCGCTCGGCGGGTTCGTCCCAGTCGAAGTGGACGTTATCGGCGCGTTTGTCTGCGCGCATGATCGCGGCCACGCGCTCGGCGATGCCGCGCACGGTCGCGATGTCGTCGCCGCTCACGCGGAACTGCACGGGATAGCCCACGGGCGGCCCGTTTTCGAGGCGCGAAAGGCGCGTGCGCACGGCCGGGAAGTCGTTGCGCAGCTTCATCTCGAGCCAGCTCGCGAGCTTCTCGCGATCCTCCACGGACTTGGTCGTGATGACGAACTGCGCGAAATTCGGCTGCTGCAATTGCTGATCGAGCGGCAGATAGAAGCGCGGCGCGCCGGTGCCGACAAAGTCGATCGAGTGGTCGATCTCGGGCCGGCCCTTCAGCGCTTCTTCAAGGCGCTTCGTTTCGCGCAGCGTGGCGTCGAACGCACCGCCCTCGGGCAGACGCACGTCCACGAGCAGCTCGGGGCGGTCCGAGCTCGGGAAGAACTGCTGCGGAATCGCCGCGAAGCCCGCGAGCGCGATCACGAACAGCACGGCGGTCAGTGCGAGCACAACGAGATGGCGCTCGATGCACCAGCCAACCCAGCGACGCAGGCGGTGGTAGAAACGCGTGTCGTAGATGTCTTCTTCGTGATGTTCACCGTGCGCCGCGGCCTCGGTGGTGCCCTGCGCGCCGGCGCCGGGTTTGCGCTCGGGCAGCAGCCGATAGCCGAGCAGCGGAATCAGCACGACCGCCGCGAACCACGAGGCGATCAACGCGATCGCCGATACCTGGAAGATCGATCGTGTGTATTCGCCCGTGCTCGACTTCGCGAGCACGATGGGCAGGAAGCCCGCGACCGTGACGAGCGTGCCGGTGAGCATCGGGAACGCCGTGCTCGTGTACGCGAACGCGGCGGCGCGGGTGCGGTTCCACCCTTGCGCGAGCTTCACGGCCATCATCTCGACGGAAATGATGGCGTCGTCCACGAGCAGGCCCAGTGCGAGCACGAGCGTGCCGAGCGAGACCTTGTGCAGGCCGATGTCGAATAGATTCATCACGAGCGCGGTGACGGCGAGCACGATCGGAATCGTGATCACGACCACCATGCCGGTGCGCACGCCGAGCGAGACGAGGCTCACCACGAGCACGATGCCCACGGCCTCGGCCACTGCCTCGATGAAGTCGTCGACTGAACGCGAGACCGCGTCGGGCATGCTCGACACTTCCACGAGCTTCAGGCCCGCGGGCAGTTCGCGGCGCAACTCGTCGATGCGCTTGTCCAACGCGTGGCCAAGCTGGATCACGTCGCCGCCCGGTTGCATCGTGACGCCGATGCCGAGCACGGCCTTGCCCTGGAAGCGCATCTGCGTGGCGGGCGGCTCGTCGTAGCCGCGCCGGATCGTGGCGATGTCGCCGAGACGGAAACTGCGGCCATTCACGCTGATGAGCGTGTCCGCGAGCGCCTTGAGGTCGGTGAATTGCCCGCTGGGACGCACGAATACGCGATCGTCGGCGGTGTTGAGCGTGCCGGCCGCCGCGACGCTGTTCTGCGCGCCGATCGCCTGGCCGATCTGCGTGGGTGAAATGCCCAGACGCGTGAGCTGCGCGTTCGGGATCTCCACGAAGATGCGCTGGTTCGGATCGCCGAAATAGTCGACCTTGCCGACATCTTTCACGTGCAACAGCTCCTCGCGCAGATTGTCGGCATAGTCGTGCAGCTGCGCGGGCGAGAAGCCATCGCCTTCGAGTGCGTAGATGTTGGTGTAGACGTCGCCGAACTCGTCGTTGAAGAATGGGCCTTGCACGCCGGGTGGCAGCGTCGCCGCGATGTCGCCCACTTTCTTGCGCACCTGGTACCAGGTCTCGCGCACCTCGCTCACGGGCGCTGAGTCCTTCATCACGAAGAACACGAGCGATTCGCCGGGGCGAGAATAGCTGCGCAGGTAGTCGATATTGGGCGTTTCCTGGAGCTTGCGGCCGATGCGGCCAGTGACTTCGTCCTCGACCTGGCGCGCGGTGGCGCCGGGCCAGAAGGTCTGGATCACCATCACGCGAAACGTGAACGGCGGGTCCTCCGACTGCGAGAGCCGCGAGTAGGAGAGCGCGCCGAAGATCGTGGCGAGGGCGATCAAGAAGGTGACCAGCACCTGATGGCGCAGCGCCCATGCCGAAAGATTGAAGCGCCCCTCGTCGTGATCGAAGCCCGGGGCCTGGTCACTGCGCTGGTCACCGAGCTGGCTCATGACGCGAAATCCTCAGGGTGCAACGGCGCGACCGGGCGCACCTTTTCGCCCGCGGTGACCGTGTGCACGCCTTGCAGCACGATGCGCTCGCCGTCGTTCAGGCCCTGCGTGACCGTGATCGTGCGCGCGTCGTAGCGCGAGACGCTCACGCGGCGCAATTGCAGCACGTTGTCGGCGCCTTGCACGATCCACAACGCGGGCGCGTTGCCGTCGTGAAAGAGCGCGGTGGCCGGTATCGTGAAAGCGCCGCCGTCGGGCTGCGCGGCGTTGGTAACATTAGTGGCGTTGACCGCGAGCGCGACGTTCGCGGTCATGCCGAGACGCACTTCGGCGTCCGGCTGGTCGAGCGTGAGCTTTACTCGCCAGGTGCGGCTTTGCGGGTCGGCGGCGGCGGCCAGCTCGCGCACTTTGGCCGTGTACTGCCGGCCCGGCAGCGCGGGCAGCATGACTTGCGCGGTGTCGCCGGTGTGCAGGGCGGCGATGGCGTTCTCGGGCAGATCACTCACCACGTCCACGTCGCCCGCCCATGCGAGCTGGTAGACCGCTTGGCCCGCCTGCACGTTCTGGCCAGTGTCGGCGTTTTCGGCGGTGATGACGCCCGCGTGATCAGCCGCGAGCAGGGTGTAGCGCCGCTGGTCCTGGGCGAGCGCGAGCTGTTGCTTCGCCTGATCGCGCTGGGCCGTAGCCGAAGCATAGGCATCCTGCGTTTGTTCGAGCTGCGCACGCGCGATGAGATTGGCCTGGGCCTGGGCGGTGTCGCGATCGAGCTGCTGCTTCGCGAATTCAAAGCGGTGCTGCGCGGCGTCGTACTGCGCCTGCGCGCTCGCGGCATTCTTGTCGTAATCGGCCGGATCGAGACGCGCGAGCACCTGGCCGGGCTTCACGGTATCGCCGAGACGGGCGCTGCGTTCGACGATCTTGCCGTTCACGCGGAACGAGAGCGGCGTGGCATAGCGCGCCTGCACCGTGCCGGGCCAGGTGGCCGACGCACCATTGCCGTCGCGATGGACGATCATCGAGACGACCGGGCGCGGCGAGGGCGCCGTTTCCGGTTTTTTTCCGCAGGCCGCGAGGCTGGCGAGCGCGCATAGCGCGATTAAAGACGTGAGCGAGGTAGCCCGGGCACGCGGGCTCGCGAGACGCGCCCAGCCGCGCCGCAGCGCCTGTGGCGCTCGCCGGAGGAGCTGGACCGATTCGACGAAACCACTCGATTGATTGCGCATCCCGCTCGATGCGCCGCGACCGCGATGATTCACATGGACCTCGATACCAGGGCCTGTCATCAGCGTGAAATTCGCGTGAACAGTCCCTGACGCAGGCCCAGTGCGCCATGCTGGCAGAGAGGGCCGGGTTGACCGGGTCGGATGACCTCGGGGTTGGCTTGTTGTGCACCGTTGCTGAGTCCGTCCGCGCGTGGCGCGCTTCGATGTCTCCTGCCTTGCGGGGCGGCCGGCCTCAGATAATCCTGTGAATTCTAATACATCGGTGTATCTGAATACCCATCTGAATCAGAGGAATCATTCAGTGCTAGACTCGCGCTACTATCGCGCCGTCTCAAATTCTGTCCGATTCGCCTACGCCATGACGCGCCAACCCGCCAAGCGCACTCGACTCACCCGCGAGCAAAGCCGCGACCAGACGCGCGCGCGCCTGCTCGATGCCGCTCAGGCCATGTTCATGCGCAAGGGGTTCGTGGGCGCGAGCGTGGAAGATATCGCTCAGGCTGCGGGCTATACACGCGGGGCGTTCTATTCGAACTTTCGCAGCAAGTCGGAGCTGCTGGTGGAGTTGCTGCAGCGCGATCACGAGGTCATGCAGGCCGACTTGCGGGCGATTTTTGCCGAGAACATGTCACGTGACGACATGGAAGCGCGGGTGATTCAGTACTACAGCCGTCTGCCGCAGGACAACAAGGCGTTCTTGCTGTGGGTCGAGGCCAAGCTGCTCGCGGCGCGCGACGCACGCTTTCGCACGCGATTTAACGCGTTCATGAAGGACAAACGCGATCAGCTGGTTGCCTATATCGAGGAATTTTCGGCGCGCGCAGGCACGCCGGTCACGCTTGCGCCCGAGCTGCTCGTGATCGGGCTAATGGGCTTGTGCGACGGCGTGCAATTTCTTGCCGCCTCCGATCCGCAGCACGTTACGCCAACGGTTGTCACGGAGGTGCTTGCCCGCTTCTTTGCGCGCGTGGTGTTCGGGCGCGACGCCTGAGCTTCGCGCGCAACGGGCATCAGATGCCGAGGCCTGGACCGTAGTTGCTGCCGATCAGGCGCGTGACTGAGGCTACGTCGCGATAGTCCTGTTCGGGCAGGCCGTCGAGGATCGCCAGCACCTCGTTGCTCGCGCCGGCGGCGCGGGCGGCTTCCACGAGTTCGTCCTTGTTGGTCGGCCAGCGCACTTCGCGCAGCACGTCGGCGAACTGGAGATCGATGGGCTCTTCGGGGATGGGCGTGGCGGACATCTATCAGGTCCTTTGTTGAGCGGATACGCGGGAGCGGCGGATGACGTCGCCGATCTAGCATACCCAATCCATTCCGGGCGCCGCCGCAGAATGTGCGCGGTGCGCGGGCTCCGGTGTCGCCGACCACTGACCACGTTGACCAACCGCATGGCAGGGCACACGCGTCACGGCGAATCGCCGCGCACGTGCGGACCATGACTCAGGTCTGCTGATGCAAGACCGGGATTACCGACTGATCCAGGCGGTGCGATTTCGGCAGGGTCAGATATTTCCAGTGCTGGGTGCCCGTCGAGGCGACCGGGATATCAGGCGCGGGCGGAGCCACAGGGGCGTCGTCCATCGGCGAGCGCACGAACGGTGCGTGGGCCGTGGCGCTCGCGCGGTCGACCTGGGCGTCCTGGGTGTGCACAGGTGCGGCAAAGCACGAGGCAGACAACAGCACGGTGGCCATCAGTGTCGAGGTTTTCATCGCTCGACCTCCTTTCCTCATGCGGCCCAAGGGTCGCAGCAAGTGCCGTGCCGCGACGATCCGGCTGACCGGGGTGGCAGGGCTGCCACGGTTCTGGGGCAGGGCCTCACGGCGGACCCGGGAAGAGCGTGGCGCGCCGCGGCGCGTGCAATGAGGCTGGAAACGAGGCCCGCCGGTGCGCACGCGCAAGCGACAATTCCATAATGGCAGCAAATGTGCCAGTGCGTCTCGAACGCGCGTGCTTTTTTATCGTGGGCGCGTCAGCGCTCCGGTGTCATGCGCTGGTACGCGTCGAGCAGCGAGGTCTTGTAGACCACCCCCGCCAGCGTAGGATGGCGCGCGCTTTCGATCACGGGCAGACGCTCGCCCTGGAACGACATGAAGTGCTGCAAGGCCACCGCGAGCGGCATGTCGGGCGTGAGCACGTCGAACGAGACCCGCAGGTAGTCGCGCGCACGCTTGTTCGAGGTGTCGTGCTTTTGCAGGAGGTCGTCCGTGATGTCGGCAAGCGCGACCGCGCCGAGGAAGCGGCCGTCATCGTCGGTTACGTAGAGATACTTCACCGGGTATTCGAGGAACACGCGCGTCATGTCCTGCACGGTGGCATCGGAGCGCACCACGGTGTCGGCTGGGCGGATCAGCTCGCGCATCTGCGTGGCGCGCAGGCGCAGGCGCTCGGCTTCCTCACGGTTGCGGTGCAGCGTGATCTCGTACATCGACTTCTTGCCGGTCGCGCGCGCGACGAAATACGCAACCACGCACGAGAGCATCAGCGGCAGCACCACCTGATAGCTGAGCGTCATCTCGAAGATCATCAGGATCGCCATGAGCGGCGCCTGGGTCGCGCCCGCGAGGAACGCGCCCATGCCGACCATCGCATACGCGTACGGCGCCGAAATGCCGTGCGGCCAGATCGCCTGCATCCCCTGGCCGAACAGGCAGCCGATCACGGCGCCCATGAAGAGTGTCGGCGTGAATACGCCGCCCACCGCGCCCGAGCCCACGGTCGCGGCGGTCGCGACGAGCTTGAACACGAGCACCGTGGCGAGCGCGGTCCAGGTCCACGGCGAATGCAGGAGCGAGTTCACAACGCTATAGCCGTTGCCCCAGACCTCGGGCGTCCAGATCGAAAGCACGCCGCAGACAAAGCCGCCCAGCGCGAGCTTTGCCGGCAGCGGCAGCTTGAGCCGGCCGAAGCCGGCCTTGGCCACGTCGAGCAGCGACAGGAAGCGCGGCGCGAGCACCCCGCACAGCAAGCCGAGCGCCACGAACAGCAGCACTTCGACGCCTGTGACGGGCGGAAACACCGGCATCTCGTACGGCGGCTTGTAGCCGGCGAATTCGCGCATGGTGATGTTCGCCACCACCGAGGCGACGACGATTGGCCCGAAGCTCTCCATCACGATCGCGCCGAGCACGATCTCGGTCACGAAAAAGGCGCCCGCGATCGGCGCGTTATAGGCCGAGGTGATACCGGCCGCCGCGCCGCAGGCCACGAGCAGGCGCAGGCGCTGCGGATCGAAGTGGACCCAGCGGCCGATCAGCGAAGCGGCGAGCGCGGCGAGTTGCACCATCGAGCCTTCGCGGCCGATCGAGCCGCCGCTCGCAATGGTGAAGAGCGAAGACATGCTGCGCCAGATGCTCTTGCCGACCGGCATCACGCCGTCGCCGATCGCCACGGCTTCCACGTAGTCGGTGTGGATCGGCTTGCCGCCGTTGCCGGGAGCGCTGCTGCGTTTGGCAATCAGCAGGAAGCAGCCCGCGACGAAGCCGCCCACGGCCGGCAACCAGATGCGCGTGTGCCAGGGCAGGCGGCGCGCCATCGCCACAAAGCTGCCTTCGCTGCCCGAGAAGAGGATCTGCAGATGAGCGATGCCCTCGCGAAAGAGCACGGTCGCGAACGCACCGGCTATGCCGACGATGACCGACCAGATCAGCATCGTGTGGGCGTCGGAGAGGCGAAAGAGATCGCGGGCGCGGGTGCGCAGTTTCAGCAGGAATGACAGCACGGCGGTTAGGTGTTTTTCTGGGTTCTGGTCAGTGGATGCCGTGCAATCAGCGCGCGGCGCGGTCGAGTTCAGGATAGTGGCGGAAGATGCCGGTTTCGTTGAATGGCAGCCGCCGTTGCGAAGCAAGGTAGGCCGCGATGTTCGGGCGCGCGGCCACGGCGTCGTGCAGCGCGCTCACATGCGGATAGCGATCGGCCAGATGCTTCGTGGCTTTTGGAAACGCGTAACGCAGGCCCGCGACGATCTGGAACATCGACAGATCCACATAGCTGAGCGCCTTGCCGACCATATGTTGCGGCCCATCCGGGTTCTGCGCGAGCACGCGTTCGAAGTAGCCCAGGAATTTCGGCAGGCGATGCGCGAGGAAGTCCTCCGCGCGCGCCTTCGCCTCGTCCTTCTGGTCTTCGTAATACCGGCCGCTCGCGATCGGATGATGCGTATCGTGCGCCTCGGTCAAAAAATCGGCGATCGTGAGCTGCAAGCCGTTCGCGATCACGCGCAGCGCCTCGTCGCGCGGCGCGAGGTTCAGCTTCGGGCCGAGATAGAACAGGATGTTCGCGACATGCGGCACGATCAGATCGCCATCCTTGAGAAACGGTGGCGCGAAGGGCGGATACGGGGCGTCGCTGTCGAGCCGGGCTATCATCGCGCTCATGCCGAGACCTTCCTCTTTCGCGCCGCGCGCCACATCGACGTAAGGCGCTTGCGCTTCCTCCAGCGCGAGCCGCACGAATTCGCCCCGGCCTTGCAGGCCGTCCCAGTAATACAGTTCGTATGCCATCGGTCGTCTCCATCCGGACAAAGACTGCCACGACGGCCGCCCGAGCGGCGAGCGGCATGGGACGACAGTATCGCGCGCATTTGCACGTTGCGGCGCGCGGGCAGCGACTTCTCGTTGGGCGCCGATTCGTGTGCTTCGTCGTGTGCTTCTTCGTGTGCGTTGCCGTGCGTCTGGTCGTGTATTGCCGCAGCGTAATTTTCCAGCGCGAAAAACGCAAAAAGCCCCGCCAGGGGCGGGGCAAGCGCCCGGGCAAACCGGTACGCAGTCTCTCAAACGGTAGTAAGGCCCGTCGCCGGCGATCATCCGAACAGTCGCTCCACGGCCCAGGTGATTGCGAGACCGCCGCCGACCAGCCAGACATAGACGATCAAGCCGGTGGTCAGGGCACGCGGGCCGGCCTGGCGGATCTGCGAGACGCGGGTCTCGATGCCGAGCGCCGTCATGGCCATGGTGAGCGCGAAGGTGTCGAGCATGTTGAGCGTCTGGGTTGCCGAATCCGGCAGCACGTGGAGCGAGTTCACCACCACGAGCGCGAGAAAACCGAGCGCGAACCAGGGCACCGCGAGCTTGCGTGCGCCTTGCTTGCCTTCAGCGGCGCCGCGTGCCGAACGGTTCAGCCAGACGCCGAGCGCGAGCAGCACCGGCACGAGCAGCATCACGCGGGTCATCTTCACGATGGTGGCGATGTGCGTGGCCTCGGGGCTCACATTGCTCGCCGCGCCCACGACCTGCGCAACCTCGTGGATCGTGCCGCCGAAGAAGAGCCCGGCGCCCATGGTGTCGAGATGCAACCAGCCGGCGCGATAGAGCAGCGGGTAGAGGAACATCGAGAGCGTGCCGAACAGCACCACGCTGCCCACGGCCATGGCGCTCTTGTGCGGTTTCGATTGCAGCGTGGATTCGAAGGCGAGCACTGCGGCTGCGCCGCAGATCGCGCTGCCTGCAGCGGTGAGGATAGCCGTGTCGCGGTCGAGCTTCATGAGCTTCATGCCGGCCCAGGTACCGATCGCGAGCGTGCTCACCACGATCACCGCCGATTCGACGAGGCCCGGCAGGCCGACCTGGGCGATTTCCTGAAGACTCACCCGCAGCCCGAAGAACGCCACCGCGATGCGCAGCAGCTTGCGCGCCGAGAAGTTGACGCCGGCGGCCCAGCTTTCGGGCATGCCGTGGCGCAGCGCGTTGCCATAAATCGCTCCGCCGACGATGCCGACGATCAGCGGGCTCAAGCCGAGACCCGCGATGGCGGGGAGGGCCGCGATGCGCGTGACGGCGGCGGCGAACAGCGCAACGAACAGCACGCCGTTGAGTTGGCCCCGCGTGGAGGATGACGCGGAAGAAAGGGAAGTCGACGGTGTGGACATAGTGTTTGGCAGCAAATTTGTCTGACTGACGAATGTTCCAATCCTAAATTAGATATAAGGATATGAAAAATCGTCATTTGCGACGTAAAATATAAGTCAACCAAATAGTTGGCTGCAATGACCCCGGAACAACTGATAACTTTCGCTTCCGTTGCCGAGCACCTGAACATCAGCCGTGCAGCGCTCGCGCTGCATTTGTCGCAGCCCGCGGTGTCGGGGCAGTTGCGGCTGCTGCAGGAGGAGTTCGGCGAGCCGCTCTATCTGCGCGATGGGCGTGGCGTACGCCTCACGCCCACCGGCGAGCAACTCGCGGCTTACGCGGCGCGCCTGCGCGACACCTGGCGCGAAGCGCTGGCGTTTCGCGATGCGCTGCGCGGGCTCGAGCGCGGCACGCTGCGCATCGGCGCGAGCACGACGCCCGCGAGCTATCGGCTGCCGTATCTGGTAGCGGCATTCCATCGGAGTTACCCGGAAGTGAAGCTCGATACGGCGAGCGGCAACACGACCGACGTGGTTGCGATGCTCGGCGAGCTGGATATTGCGTTGGTCGAAGGGCCGGTGGGCGAGCAGCTGCCTGCCGATTGCGCTGTGCACCCGTGGCACGAGGACGAAATCGTCGCGATCGCGCCATGCGGCCACGCGCTTGTCGCCCCGTTGGCCGGCGACGCACAGCAGGGGGCCGCATCCGGGCATGCCGGCGCGGGTCCGCTGCGCCGCGATCTGAGCGCCTTTGCAGGGCTGCCGCTCGTGTTGCGCGAGGACGGCTCGGGCGTGCGCCAGGTGGTGGAGCGCGCGTTCGCGCGCGCCGCCGTGCCGATGCGCGTCGCGCTGGAAATCGCTGGCGTAGAAGGCGTCAAGGAAGCAGTGCGAGCCGGCATGGGCATCGGCTTCGTCTCGGCCATATCGATGCGGCACGAAGACGGCGCGCTCCAGCAGATCCGCATCGAGCCCGAGCCGCTGGTGCGGCGCTTTTCCATCATCGTGCCGCACGCGGGCGCGGCGTCTCGTGTTACCCAGCGCTTTCTCGAGCTATGCCTGCTCGACGCGCCGCATGCGGAGGCGGGCAGCACCCGGTTCCCGCCGTGATTTAGGGGATTTCCATAATGGCGTGGTGCGCTGGGGCAGCGCACTATCCGCCCATCAATTGGCATCAAACAGTGTCGATCAGCAACAAACGGGCGCACAGGCGCTTTTTTTCGATATTGATTTGGAACCGGTTCCAAAGCTCGCGAAGCACGAGATCTGCTAGCGCGGGGAACGGGACAAGCATTGGGAAAAAACGATGGCGGAAGTAGCGATAGTGGCGAGCGCATTCGGCGCCGGATCGATCCGGCGCGACGGACATGCGGCGTGGTGTGGCGCAACCCGTGAGGCGGGCGCGCGTGCATTCGAAGTGCGGCGCGAGCTGATGGACGACGCCGACGCCGAGCCGCAGGCGCTGCGCACGCTCGGTATGGCGCTCGAACGCGAGGGCCTGTGGCCCGTGTGGTCGACGCCCGACACGCTGTACCGCGAAGACGGCGCGCTCGACGAAGCCGCGCTGCGCGCAGCCGTCGCCTGCGGGCGCGCGTTGGGTGCGCGCTTCGTCAAGCTGCAGCTCGGCGGTCTTGCGGGCGATGCGCAGGTCGCGCGGCTCGTGGCGGTGCTTGAACATCTCGGCCTCGCGGGCACGCAGGCCGGCGACGCATTCCCGATGCCGCGCGTGGTTGTCGAAAACGGCCAACTCGAGCAAGGCGGCAGTCTCGCCCAGTTCGTCGGCCTTTTTCAGGCGCTGTGCGCCGCCGGGCACGACAAGCTGATCGGCATGACCTTCGACATCGGCAACTGGCAATGGGCCGGCGAAGCGCCGCTGACGGCCGCCGCCGCGCTCGCGCCTCACGTCGAATACATCCATTGCAAGGCCGTGGAAGGCGCGGGCGCGCGCCGTTTCGCCTGCGCGCCCGCTGCCGACGATGCGCTGTGCCGCGCTGCGCTCGCATGCCTGCCCGCGGACGTGCCGCGCGGTATCGAATTTCCGTTCGACGCCGTGCGCATGAACGAGGACGCCGCGCGCTACGTGGCGTGGCTCGGCAACGCCTGATATGTCACGCGCCGGACGATCCCGACAGTCTGGCTACCCGAATCTGTTTTTTCAGGAATGCACTCCATGACGCACTCACTCGATGTCATCACCTACGGCGAGGCCATGGCGATGTTCGTGGCCGCCGACACCGGCCCGCTCAGCGACGTCGCGCACTTCACCAAGCGCGCGGCCGGCGCTGAGCTCAACGTGGCGACGGGCCTTGCGCGCCTGGGCTTCAAAGTGGGCTGGATGAGCCGCGTGGGCAACGATTCGTTCGGCCAGTTCGTGCGCGGCGTGCTCGCACAAGAGGGCATCGACGCGCAGGGCGTGCAAACCGATGCGCGCCATCCCACGGGTTTCCAGCTCAAGTCGAAGAATGACGACGGCAGCGATCCCACGGTCGAATACTTCCGCCGCGGCTCGGCGGCGAGCCATCTGTCGATCGACGATTTCAGGCGCGACTATGTGCTCGGCGCGCGCCATCTGCACTTGAGCGGCGTGGCGCCCGCGATTTCGGCGAGCTCGCGCGAACTCGCGTTCACGCTCGCCCGCGCGATGCGCGAGGCCGGGCGCACGATCAGCTTCGATCCGAATCTGCGCCCGACGCTGTGGGGCTCCGAAGCGGAGATGGTCGCGACGCTCAACGAACTCGCGAGCCAAGCCGACTGGGTGCTGCCCGGCGTGAACGAGGGGCGCATTCTCACGGGCTCCGACGATCCCGCGACGATCGCGCGTTTTTACATCGAGCGCGGCGCGCGCGGCGTGATCGTCAAGCTCGGCGCCAAGGGCGCGTACTACGAGACGCGAGAAGGCGAGCGCGGTCCGGTGCAGGCGCAGCCGGTGGCGAACGTGGTCGACACGGTTGGCGCAGGCGACGGCTTCGCGGTGGGCGTGGTGAGCGCGCTGCTCGAAGGCCGCACGCTGCGCGAGGCCGTGATGCGCGGCAACCGCATCGGTGCGCTCGCCGTGCAGGTGAGCGGCGACTCGGAAGGGCTGCCCACGCGCGCGCAACTCGATGCGCTCGAAGCCCGGGACGCCGCCCCGGCGCGCGCGAGCGCATAAACACACGACGGGGCGCCGGTCCACGCCGGCACCCGGCACAGATACCCGATACCAACAGCCTTGCCTGCGACCCGCATAAGGCACCAAAAGGCACCCTGAGACTGGAGACTCCGATGACCTCAACCTCGCTCGCCCCGCGCCGCTGGTGGGCAATCATGCCGATCGTGTTCATCACGTACAGCCTGGCCTACCTCGACCGCGCGAACTACGGCTTCGCTTCGGCGGCCGGCATCAATCACGATCTGGGCATCAGCCCCGGGCTTTCGTCGCTGATCGGCGCGCTGTTTTTCCTCGGTTATTTCTTCTTCCAGTTGCCGGGCGCGGTCTATGCCGAACGCCGCAGCGTGCGCAAGCTCGTGTTCGTGAGCCTCATTCTGTGGGGCGGATGCGCGGCGCTCACGGGTGTCGTCACGAACATTCCCTCGTTGATGGCGATCCGCTTCGTGCTCGGTATCGTCGAAGCGGCCGTGATGCCCGCGATGCTGATTTACATCAGCAACTGGTTCACGAAGGGCGAGCGCTCGCGTGCCAACACCTTCCTGATTCTCGGCAATCCGGTCACGGTGCTATGGATGTCGATCGTCTCGGGCTATCTCGTGCATTCGTTTGGCTGGCGTCACATGTTCGTCGCCGAGGGCGTGCCCGCCGTGGTGTGGGCCGTGTGCTGGTGGCTGCTCGTGCGCGACAAGCCGGAGCAGGTGAGCTGGCTCTCGAACGAGGACAAGCGCGCGATCGACGCTGCGCTGCGCGCCGAGCAGGCCGGCATCAAGCCGGTCAAGAACTACGCCGAAGCGTTCCGCTCGCCTGCCGTGATGCTGCTGTCGGCACAGTACTTCTGCTGGAGCATTGGCGTGTATGGCTTTGTGCTGTGGCTGCCCTCGATCGTGAAAAACGGCTCGGCGCTCGGCATGGTCGAAACGGGCTGGCTCTCGGCGCTGCCGTATCTCGCTGCTACCATTGCGATGCTGACCGCTTCGTGGGCCTCGGACAAGCTCGACAACCGGCGCGCGTTCGTCTGGCCGTTCTTGCTGGTCGGCGCGCTTGCGTTTGCGGCTTCGTATGCGCTCGGCACGACGCACTTCTGGGCTTCGTACGCGCTGCTGGTGGTGGCGGGCGCCGCGATGTACGCGCCGTACGGCCCGTTCTTCGCGATCGTGCCCGAGCTGCTGCCGAAGAACGTCGCGGGCGGCGCGATGGCGCTCATCAATAGCATGGGCGCGCTCGGTTCGTTCGTCGGCTCCTGGGTGGTTGGCTACCTGAACGGCGCGACCGGTTCGCCCACGGCGTCCTACGCGTTCATGAGCGTGGCGCTCGTGGTCTCGGTGATCCTCACGCTGCGCGCGGTGAAGCCTCGCCGCGACGAGACCCGTGCCTATGCCGCGCCGGCTCACGGCAAGTGATGCGCGGAAAATCACGCTCGAGAAAATTTCACGGAACATTGCAGACAGAAATAGCCCACTCATGAAGCAAAAAATCGTTGCCTACAAGGCCTTGCCCGAGGATGTGACCGCGTACCTGCGCGAGCATTTCGACGTGATGTTCGTCGACGCGAAAGACTCGCAGGCGTTCGCCGCTGCGCTCAAGGACGCCGACGGCGCGATCGGCGCAAGCGTCAAGATCACGCCCGCGTTGCTCGAAGGCTCGCGCATCAAGGTGCTTTCGACCATCTCGGTGGGCTACGACCAGTTCGACGTGCCCGATCTGACGAAGCGCGGCATCGTGCTCGCGCACACCCCCGACGTGCTGACCGAATCGACGGCCGATACGGTGTTTTCGCTGATCCTCGCGAGCGCGCGCCGCGTGGTCGAGTTGGCCGACTGGGTCAAGGCGGGCCACTGGAAGGCGAGCATCGGCCCCGCGCAATTCGGCGTGGATGTGCAGGGCAAGACCATCGGCATCGTCGGGCTCGGACGCATTGGCGGCGCGCTCGCGCGGCGCGCGGCGCTGGGCTTCAACATGAAGGTGCTCTATACCAACCGCAGCGTGAATGAAGCCGCCGAGCGCGACTACGGCGCGCGCCGCGTCGAGTTCGACGAACTGCTCGCCAGCGCGGATTTCGTCTGCCTGCAGGTGCCGCTCACCGACGCCACGCGCCACATGATCGGCGCGGAGCAACTGCAAAAGATGAAGAAGAGCGCGATCCTCATCAACGCCTCGCGCGGCGCGACCGTCGACGAAAAGGCGCTGATCGCCGCGCTCGAAGCAGGCACGATCCACGGCGCGGGGCTCGACGTGTTCGAACAGGAGCCGATCGACCCGGCCTCGCCGCTGCTGCGCATGCCCAATGTCGTGGCGCTGCCGCACATCGGCTCCGCCACGCACGAAACGCGTAACGCGATGGCGCGTTGTGCCGCCGAGAACCTCGTGGCGGCGCTCGCCGGCACGCTCGAGCGCAACATCGTCAATCGCGAGGTGCTCGCACGATGAGCACGGGCAGCAGTACGGGCAGTGGCGCGGGCGAGGGCGCTCTGCCGCGCCGCGCGACCATCAGCGATGTCGCCCGCGAGGCCGGCACCGGCAAGACCAGCATCTCGCGCTATCTGAACGGCGAGCTTGCGGCGCTTTCGCCGGACCTGCGCGCACGCATCGAAGCAGCCATCCAACGGCTCGACTATCGGCCCAACCAGATGGCGCGCGGGCTCAAGCGCGGGCGCAACCGGCTGCTCGGCCTGTTGCTCGCGGACCTGGCGAACCCGTACTCCGTGGAAGTGCTGCAAGGCGTGGAGGCCGCCTGCCACGCGCTCGGCTATATGCCGCTGATTTGCCACGCGGCGAACGAAATCGACATGGAGCGGCGCTATCTGCAACTGCTCACGACGTATCGCGTGGAAGGCGTGATCGTCAATGCGCTCGGCGTGCCTGAGTCGATGCTCAAGCCGATGGCGAGCGGCGGCATTCCCGCCGTGCTGGTCGATCGCACCGTGGACGGCCTCGACGCCGATATGGTCGGGCTCGACAATGCGGCCGCCGCGCGCCTGGGCGTCGAGCATCTGCTCGAGCACGGCTACGACGACCTCGTGTTCGTCGTGCAGCCCTTCGAGCAGGTGAGCTCGCGGCGCGAGCGTGAAGCGGCTTTTCGGGCATTCGCACAGGGCACGCAAGGCGCGCAGGGTGTGCAGAATGTTCGCGCGACCACGCACGTGCTCGACCTGCATGAGGACGCGAGCATCGACGCCTCGCTCGCCGCACTCGATGCGCATATCGCCGACGCCGCGCGGCGTGGCGCGCGCTGCGCGCTGTTCGCGGCCAATGCGCCGGTCGCCTTGCGGCTCGCGCTGCATCTGAAGGCGTGCTTCGGCGCCCAATGGCAACAGCACGCGGCGCTGATCGCCATCGACGATCCCGAGTGGGCCGCGTTGGCCGGCATCACCACGATCCGCCAGCCCACGCGCGAGATCGGCTACCGGGCCGTCGAATTCCTGCACGAGCGCATCGAGGGCGTGGCGCTGGCCACGCGCGCGGCCGCGTTCCCGGGCGAGCTGATCGTGCGGGCCTCGACGCTGGGCTAGGGCCCGGCGCCCTCGGGGTTCCGCGAGCGCGCCGATATCTGCGATGATTCGGGCTGCGGCGCGCGCCTCGTGCGCCGGACGTCACAAGGAACCTCATGCACGTCGATCCGGTCACGCTGGTCTGTCTTTCGCTCGCGACACTGTTCGTTGCCGTTCTGCCCATCTCGCTGTACCGCCGGCTGCGCGGCCCGTTCGCCTTCGACTGGCGCGACACCATTGCGGGCATCGCGGTCTTCGCCCTGTTCGCGACGGTGATCGAGCGCGCGCTCAACGGCTACGTGTTGCATGGAAATCCCGTGACGGCGCAACTGCTCACCAATCCGCTCGCATTCGTGCTTTATGGCGCGCTCGCGGCGGGGGTGTGCGAAGAGGTGGGGCGCTATATCGCGATGCGCCTGATCGCGCGGCGCGCGGCGGGGCAGCCGGGTTCGACCGATAGCACGGGGCTCGCTTATGGCATTGGCCACGGCGGTGCGGAAGCGTGGTTCGTCGGCGTGCTCGTGCAGTTGCAGTGGGTTTTCTTCGCGGTGCTCGCGAACCGCGGCGAGCTTGACGAGCATCTGAGCAATCTCTCGATGGATGCCGTGCTGCGCGTGCATCTGATACTCGGCACGCTTTCGCCGCTGGTGGCCGGCGTGTTCGCGCTCGAGCGCGTGGCCGCGTTCGTGTTCCAGATCGGACTCTCGGTGCTCATGTGGCGCGGCGTGCGCGCGGGGCGCAAGTCGATCCTGCCCATCGCGATCGCGCTGCACGCGTTGATCGATGTGCCCGCCGCGATGTTCCAGGCGCGTCTCGTGTCGCTCGTTGCGGTGGACGCGCTTTATGCTGTCGTGGCGATCATCGTGGCCATTGTGCTTTTTAGGACGTGCGCGCGCGGCCGGCGTGTGCCGCGCCCGGCCTGACTCGCCGCGCTTACGTCATTCCGTTGCTCACGCAACGTTTTATCAATTCCTCTTTGCCAGCAATGGAAGATTATCTGTTTGAATGCGCGAGCCCCGATTTCGAGGAGCTTGCACGCGTGATCGCCGATCTGTTTCCCGAGCAAACGCGCTTTAGCGAGCGGCCAGCCGAAACCGGCGCGCCACTGCTTATCGTGCATTGGGTGGCGATGCGCATGGGGGCCGCCGCGCGCCGCATGACGCTCACGGTGGCTATCGCGCCGGCGGCGCTGGCGCGCTATCGCGCGCTGCCGCCGCGTTTGCGCGGACGCAGCTTTGCCGTGTTGCGTGCGTATGTGGAAGCAACCATCGGCTCGCTGGAAGAACAGCACGCAAAAGGCGAGGAGACGCCGCGCGAAGTCACGCTCGATCTCGACGAGGAATTCGCCTGAAGCACGCCGCGCCGCATGTGCGGTGCGCGAACGCGGGAGCGAAACTCAATCGGCGAGCCGGTATACCTTCGCGTAGCGCTCGGCTTTCACCACACCGTAGTCGCCAGGCGCATATTGCATGACCCAGTCGCCCGCTGCGCCAGTGAGGCGGTCGCCGCCTGCCGAGCGCACGATCGTGAACGGCTCGTCCATGCGTTTGGCTAGCACGACGGTGGGCAGGTTGCGATAGGCACCAGGCGCGCCGTGTGCGAGCGCGGCGTCGGCTGGCCGGTACTTCGGATCGAAGCGCTCGCGCGAGACGACCCAGCGCTCGCCTGTCGCGCCAGTGATGAGCGCGTCTCCCGGCGCGTAGCGGTTCGGGCCTTCGAGGCTCATCAGCTCGCCGGGCGCGGCGGCAAATTCCACGGTGACGGTTTCGTCCTTGACCACGCGGTGCGCGGCGTGGTCGGTGGCGAGGTCGAGTTGGGTCAGTTCGATCATTGTGCGCCTGCAGGCTTGTTGCTTGTTACGAAAACGGCGCAGCGCGCGAACCGGCCGATTGCTCGACCGGTTCCGCGCGCTGCGCCGTGATGTTACCTGAATGCGCCCGCTTATTGCGCCGGCGCTGCTTCGGCGCCGCTTGCCGCTTCTGCGGCCGGCGCCTTGGCGTGAGGCTTGCCCTTGTGCTTCGCATGGCCCGTTGGCTGGCCGTGGCGGAAGGTGACGTCGGCCAGTTTCTTCTGCTCCGGCGAGAGACTGTTGTAAAGCGGCTCGAAGGCGGTGACGAGCTTTTGCATGTCGTCGGCGTGCGCCTGGGTGATTTGCGCGTACTGCTTCATGTCGTCGAGCGCGTTACGCTGCGCTTCGCCTTCCGCGCGCTGCTTGTAGAGGCCCGCCATGGTCTGGCCGTTGTTGCGCATGACGTCGGCGAACGTCTTCCATTGCGGCTCCTGGTCGGCCGTGATCTTCAGCGAGGAGTGCAGGTAGGCGATGCGCTCCTCCACACGCTGCTGATGCTGCGCGGCGCGTGCTTCGGCGCTCGACGCCGTTGCAGCGGCCGCGGGCGCGGCGGATGACGCGGCGGTTTGTGCGAACGCGCCGCTCATGGAGAGCGTGGCAGCAAGGATCACGAAAACTTTCTTCATTATTGCTCCCTGGAAATTCAATTCGTGGAGGTTACGTAGCGTGGCGACGAGAAATCCGTCGCTTACAGGCGGTATTAGTACCACGTTATCGTTTAAGCGCGGCTGCTATGCGACAACTGCTTACAAACGAAACGCAGAAGAAACGCGCTGAAATACGCGGCAATACGGGGGAAGCGGGGCGCTTGCGCGGGTTTATGCGCGGCTGGCCGCGCGCGATAATGACACGGCATCGAAGCAGCGCATTCGACCATTCCCGGCCATTTGCCATCCATTTGCCATCCATCGGCCACGTCATTGGCCACCCCAGGAGCCCGCATCACGATGAGACCGCCACGCCTCGACCAACTCGACGACCTCGACCGCAGCCTCGTTGCGCTGCTGCAGGAGAACGCCCGCGAGAGCGTGGCGAATCTCGCGCGTCAGCTAGGCGTGGCGCGCACCACGGTGCTCGCGCGCATCGCGCGGCTCGAACGCTCCCAGGTCATCGCCGGCTACGGCGTGCGGCTGGGCCAAGACGTGCTCGACGCGAGCCTGCAGGCGTGGGTCGGGCTCATCATCGCGCCGCGCAATGGCCCCGACGTGCAAAGGCGGCTTTCCAAAATGCCCGAAGTGCAACTGCTCTGCGCGGTGAGCGGCGAGTACGACTATGTGGCCTGGCTGCGCGCGGACTCCCCCGATCGCCTGAACGATCTGCTCGACCAGATTGGCGGCATGCAGGGCGTCGAGCGCACGACCACGTCGATCGTGCTCGCGCGCAAGATCGACCGCGGCACGGTGATGGGCTGAGGGCTGTCGCAGCACGTTTGCGGCACCTTCGTTAACACCGTTTTTACGGGTTTTCGTCGTTATGACGAAAACCATCGCCAAAATGACGAAACCTTCCGTCGAAGCGCATCATTTTGTGCCTAGGATCTGATTTCGCACCTCCTTAGACTGTGTGCACCGGGTACAGCATGGCCCGATCCACAGAAAACCCAAGGAGATACCGAATGAAAGTCGCGATTGCAGGCGCAGGCCTGATTGGCCACACCATTGCACACATGCTGCGCGCAACCGGAGACTATGAAGTCACGGCGCTCGACCGCGATGCCAAGGCACTCGAAAAGCTGGCCGCGCAGGGCATTCCCACCCAGCGTGTCGATTCCGGCGACGCCGCCGCGCTGCGCGCCGCGCTCGAAGGCTTCGACGTGCTCATCAATGCACTTTGCGGTGAATGTCGCGTCGGCGGCCAAGAGCGCGGGCGTTCACTACTTCGACCTCACCGAGGACGTGCGCGCTACGCACGCAATCCGCGAACTCGCCGAAGACGCCGATCACGCATTCATGCCGCAATGCGGCCTGGCTCCTGGCTTCATTGGCCTCGCGGCGCATGCGCTCGCAAGCCGCTTCACCGAGATTCGCGAAGTGAAAATGCGCGTGGGCGCGCTGCCGCAGTTCCCCACCAATGCGCTCAAGTACAACCTCACCTGGAGCGTGGACGGCCTCATCAACGAGTACTGCCAGCCGTGCGAGGCGATCCACGGGGGCCGCACGCAGATGGTGCAGCCGCTCGAAGGTCACGAGCACTTCTCGCTCGACGGCGTGGAGTATGAGGCGTTCAACACGTCGGGCGGTCTCGGCACGTTGTGCGAGACGCTGGGCGGGCGCGTCGAATCGCTCGACTACAAGTCGGTGCGCTATCCGGGCCACCGCGCGCTCATGCAATTCCTGCTCGAAGATCTGCGTCTCTCGGGCGACCGCGACACGCTCAAGTCGATCATGCGCCGCGCGATTCCGTCCACCGAGCAGGACGTCGTGCTGATCTTCATCACGGTGACCGGCATGCGTAACGGCCAGCTCGTGCAGGAAGTCTTCACGCGCAAGATCTTCGCGAAGACGGTGTGCGGCGTGCCGATGAGCGCAATCGAAATCACCACGGCCGGTGCAATGTGCGCGGTGCTCGATCTGTTCCGCGAGAAGAAGCTGCCGCAAAAGGGCTTCGTGCGCCAGGAGCAGGTGTCGCTCGAGCAGTTCCTCTCGAACCGCTTCGGCAAGGTGTATGAAGGCGCGACGCTCGAAGCGCTGGCTTCGGCACACGTCGACTGAAGTGGAAGTAAAGGCGGCGCGCCGCGGCTGCGATCGAACCTCGATCAGGCCGCGGACGCCGTCACGATGCGCTGCAGCAATGCGTCGTAGTCGGCGGGCTCGGGCGCGGTCGTGTCGAACACGATGAGGTCGTCGAGTTGCGCGCCCGCAGGCTCGAAGCGCCGCTTGCGATAGCTGTTCCAGTGCGCGAGCTTGTAGGCATCGTCGGGATGGTTGCGCGCCACGATACGCTGGCGCGCCGTTGCTTCGTCGGTGCGCACCCAGACGGCGGCGAGGCCCACGTCCGCCACCACTCCCAACCATGCGCGATCGAGCAGGCGCCGCTCGCGCACCTCCCCCGAAAGCGGTCCGACCGCAATCACGCTCACGCCCAGCGCGAGATTTTCGCGCGCGGTGTCGAGCATGCCCTGATATTCGGGATCTCGCAGATGCTGGAGAAATAGCGGGCTGTCGCGGTCGTGCGGGTCCTGGCCGAGCGCGGCGAGCATCGCAGCGCCGGTGCGCCCGTAGAGCGTGTCCTTGTCGAGCAGGCAGAACGGTTCACCCGTCGCGCGGGCCAGCGGGCCGAGCAGGCGCTTGGCGAGCGAGGTTTTGCCGGTGCCGGCGTGGCCGCAGAAGAAAATCAGCCGCGTCACGACCCGCATCCCTGAACCCTGGCGGGCTGTGCATACCTCATCGCCTGCATGCTCCTCATGTGACGTGATGACTTGACTGCGCTGGACCGCGCCCGATTCCAAAGCATATACCAGCGCTCCCGCGTCGATGCGCCGCTCGCAATGGCTCGCGGCGCGCAATGTGCGGCGTCGCGCGTGGGTCAGCGTCGTGTGCGTATATGATGGGCGCACCCGGCCGTTGCCCGCGTCGAGGATCGAAACGCCCCGCGCGCCCCGCGCGCCGCGCCAGCACCGGAAAACCGACGAGGGAATAGCGTCCATGCCATCGCGCGTATTCAGAGTGAGCTTTGGTTCGCAGCGCGCCGCGCTAGCGGCGGCGCTGTTGGCGGCCGCAGTCCTCGCGCTGCCGCTGGCGTTGGGCGGCTGCGCCGAGGAGCCGTCGGCACCGATGCCGTTCAAGCCGGTGCCGGCGGAGCGCATCGTCAAGCCGGGCTATACACAGCCGGGCGAAGGGCTCGTGGCCGTTGACGTGCGGCGCGAGCGCACCCGCAACGTCATCGTCAAGTTCCGCGACGCCCCTGTCTATATCGACGGCGAGCAGGTCACCGACCTCATGGACGGCGAGCACGTCACCTTCTACCTGAAGCCGGGCGTGCACCGCATCGGCGTGACCACGCAGTTCGATCCGGTCGTGGAGTTGCGCTTCGTCGTCGATCCGCGCTACACGAACCGGGCCAGCGTAACGTTCGACAAGGATCATCGCATCGGCATTCGCCGGGTTGCGCAGTGATGCTGCCGGCGGATAGCACGTGTTGCGCCGCCCAGACCGGCGTAACGCTTAAACTTGCCGAATCGATCAACTTCAGGACAGGCGGCGCGCCCATTTTCCCCACCCGCGCCGTCGGGACGCACACGACACATGCTTATCAATTGCGCCGCGTATCAGGGCGGCAAAAAACTCGCCGATATCGGCATCGAGGCAATCAGCGACTATCTCCAGAAACCCGGGTGCTTCGTCTGGGTCGCGCTCAAGGACCCTGAAGCGGGCGAGATGGCCGCGATGAAGGAAGAGTTCGGCCTGCACACGCTCGCCATCGAAGACGTGATGAACGGCAAGCAGCGACCGAAGATCGAGGAATACGGCGACACGCTTTTCGCGGTGTTCCATACGATCGAGATCGACGAGGAGGATGAAATCGTCACCGGGCAGGTGAATGTGTTCGCCGGTCCGAATTTCGTGCTTTCGGTGCGCCATCGTGCGCAGCAGGGTTTCCAGGACGTGCGCGCCCGCTGCGAGCGCGAGCCTGAACTGCTCAAGGAGGGCGCGGGTTTCGTGCTCTACGCGCTGATGGACAGCGTGGTCGACCGCTACGCGCCCGTGCTGGAGAAGCTCTCGGGCGAGATCGAGGATCTGGAAGACCGTATCTTCGAGAAGCACTCGCTCTCGCAGTCGCGCGCCATCATCGAAGATCTCTATTCGCTCAAGCGGCGCCTCGTGATCGTGCAGCACCACGTCACGCCGCTCGTGGACGCCGTGGGCAAACTCGTGGGCGGGCGCATTCCGCAGATCTGCAGCGGCATGCAGGCGTACTATCGCGATGTTTACGATCACCTCGTGCGCGTGTCCAACCTGGTCGACGCGCGCCGCGAAATGATCGTCACGGCGATCCAGGTGAATCTCGGCATGATCTCGCTCGCCGAGAACGAGGTGACCAAGCGGCTCGGCTCGTTCGCCGCGCTCTTCGCGGTGCCGACCATGATCGCGGGGATCTACGGGATGAACTTCGCCAATATCCCCGAATTGCATTTCAAGTATGGTTACCAGGTTTGCCTCGCCATGATGGCGATTATCGACATCGTGCTGTACGTCCTGTTCCGCCGTGGCGGCTGGCTCTGAGGCCGATTCCGGGGCCGATGCTGGTGCCGGTTGCTGCGCCGCAGCGTCCTGTTGCGCGCCGGGAATGGGTTGCCTGAATACGTTTGCGCATAACCAGAAATACGGCCCGGCCGGGCCAGACAACCGGAGACACAAACGATGAACTCCCGCATTCGCCGGCGCGTTCTAGGCGCCGCAGCCGCACTTGCCACCGTCACGTTCGCGGCCGCCATGCCGCTTACCGCTCACGCTCAGGCAGCCGGGCAGAAGCCGAAAATCGCGCTGGTCATGAAGTCGCTTGCCAACGAGTTCTTCCTGACCATGGAAACCGGCGCGAAGGATTACCAGAAGCACAACGCGTCCAGCTTCGACCTCGTGACCAACGGCATCAAGAACGAAACCGACACGGCCGCGCAGATCCAGATCGTCGAGCAGATGATCGTCTCCAAGGTCGATGCCATCGTGCTTGCGCCCGCCGATTCCAAGGCGCTCGTGCCGGTCGTGAAGAAGGCCGTGGACGCGGGCATCATCGTCGTGAACATCGACAACCGGCTCGATCCCGACGTGCTCAAGTCCAAGGACCTGAACGTGCCGTTCGTGGGCCCCGACAACCGCAAGGGCGCGCGCCAGGTCGGCGAATACCTCGCGAAGAAGCTCAAGGCCGGCGATCAGGTGGGCATCGTGGAGGGCGTTTCGACCACCACCAACGCACAGCAGCGCACCGCAGGCTTCAAGGACGCGATGCAGGCCGTGGGCGCGAAGATCGTCTCGGTGCAATCGGGCGAATGGGAAATCGACAAGGGCAATGCGGTCGCCTCCGCCATGCTCAACGAATATCCCGGCATGAAGGCGCTCTTGTGCGGCAACGACAACATGGCGATCGGCGCCGTGTCCGCCGTGCGCGCGGCCGGCAAGCAGGGCAAGGTCTACGTGGTGGGCTACGACAACATCGACGCCATCAAGCCGATGCTCAAGGACGGCCGCGTGCTCGCCACCGCCGACCAGTACGCCGCGAAGCAGGCCGTGTTCGGCATCGACACGGCGCTCAAGGCGCTCAAGGAACACAAGAAGCAGTCCGAACTCTCGGGCGTGGTCGAAACGCCAGTCGTACTGGTGACCAAGGACAGCGCGAAGTAGTCGAAAGGCGAACGTAATGAACGTGGCCGCGCCGCGCCGATCGTGGGCGGCGCGCGTTCCGCTCATGCCGTTCATGTAATAAGTGCTCAAGAAAGCCACTGCGCCGCCGTTATTCGTATTGTGATGGCCGCGCAAGCAGCAAGCAGCAAGCAGCAAGCAAAAGCGGGCCGCCGTGGCGGCATCGCTCGAACGCGCCGCCTGAACGGCAGCCGCGCGCTCCGCAATCCCGCGCTACCTTTGCCGGATCCGGGCGCCGCGGCTCGCGATAACAGGATCGTGATGGAAGCAATTGCCCCCGACGCCCAATCGCCGGCATCCGCGCAAGGCGCGGTGCTCACGGTGACGGGCGCCGGCAAGACCTACGAGCAGCCGGTGCTCGCCGACGTCAGCCTCGCGCTGCACGCGGGGGAAGTGCTTGCGCTCACGGGCGAGAACGGCGCGGGCAAGAGCACGCTCTCGAAGATCGTGGGCGGGCTCACCGCGCCCACCACCGGCGCCATGACGCTGATGGGCCAGCCTTATGCGCCGGCGAGCCGCGCGCAGGCCGAGGCGCTCGGCGTGCGCATGGTGATGCAGGAGCTCAACCTGCTGCCCACGCTTTCGGTTGCCGAGAACCTGTATCTGAACCGCTTGCCGCGCAGCTTCGGGCCGCTCGGCTGGGCGGGCTGGATCGACCGCGCGCGCTTGCACGAGGACGCCCGCGCGGCGATGGCGCAAGTCGGACTCGAAGCGATCGATCCCGAGACGCCCGTGGGCGAGCTCGGCATCGGCCACCAGCAGTTGGTGGAGATCGCGCGCAACCTGATCGGCGACGAGGCGCAAGGCGCCGCGCCGCTGCGCGTGCTGATCCTGGACGAGCCCACCGCGATGCTCACGGGCCGCGAAGTCGAGCTGCTGTTCGAGCAGATCGCCCGGCTCAAGGCGCGCGGCGTGGCGCTCGTCTACATCTCGCACCGGCTCGAGGAACTCGAGCGCATCGCGCAGCGCGTGGCAGTGCTGCGCGACGGCCGGCTCGTGCGCGTGGACGAGATGGCCAACCTCACGCCCGAGCGCATCGTCGCGCTGATGGTGGGGCGCGAGCTCGGCGAGCGCATCGAGCTGGGCGAGCGGCGTATCGGCGCGCCGCTGCTCAAGGTGGACGGGATCGGCCGCGCCAGCGTCGTGCGCGATGTGTCGTTCGAGGTGCGCGCGGGGGAAATTTTCGGCGTGTCGGGACTGATCGGCGCGGGACGCACCGAGCTCATGCGGCTCATTTACGGCGCCGACGCGAAGGATCGCGGCACGGTGGCGCTTGCCGGCGCAGCGGGCGAGCCGCCCAAGCCCGTGCGCATCGACTCGCCGGTGGACGCGGTGCGCCACGGCATCGCGCTGATCACCGAGGACCGCAAGGGCGAAGGGTTGTTGCTGACGCAACCGGTGGCCGCGAACGTGTCGCTTGGCAACGTGAGCGCGGTGGCGCGCTATGGCGTAGTGGACGCCGAGCGCGAGAACGCGCTTGCCGATACGCAAATCGATGCATTGCGCATCCGCACGACCGGCCCCGGGCAGCGCGTGGGCGAGCTCTCGGGTGGCAACCAGCAGAAGGTGGTGATCGGCCGCTGGCTCGCGCGGCGCATCACGGGCGAGCAGAGTGCACAGGACGTGCGCGTGCTGCTGTTCGACGAACCCACGCGCGGCATCGACGTGGGCGCGAAGTTCGATATCTACGCGCTGATGGGCGCGCTCGCACGCGAGGGCTGCGCGCTCGTGGTGGTGTCGAGCGACCTGCGCGAGCTGATGCTGATCTGCGATCGTATCGGCGTGATGTCGGCGGGAAAAATGACGGCGACCTTCGCGCGCGGGGAATGGACTCAGGATGCGCTGCTCGGCGCCGCCTTTGCGGGCTATCGCGCCGAAGACGCGCTGCTCGCCGATGCCGCCGACCTCCCGGAGCCAACAACGCCCGTGGCCACGGAGCAACCCGAGAGCCGCAATCAAGAGAGCCGCAATCAATCGCCGCCGCCCGATGAGCGAGGAGGAAGCGCTTCATGACGAATCGACCGTTGCGCGAGCAACCAGGGGAACAGCCAGAGCCGCCGTCGCAATCCTCTACGCCCGTGATCACGGCCGCGAGCGCCCGGCCCGTCGGCACGCGCTTTGGCTTTTCGAATTATCTGGGCCTCGCGCTCGCGCTGGTCGCGATGATCGTGCTGTTCTCGCTGCTGAGCTCGCACTTCCTGACCTACGACACGTTCAGCACGATCGCGAACCAGATTCCCGATCTCGTCGTGATGTCGGTGGGCATGACGTTCGTGCTGATCATCGCGGGCATCGACCTCTCGGTGGGGTCGGTGCTGGCGCTCGGGGCGTCGGTGGTGAGCGTGGCGTCGCTCAAGTGGGGCCTCGGCGCGTTGCCCGCCGCGCTGCTCGGCGTGCTGGCCGCGGCGGCCACGGGCACGCTTACGGGCGCGGTCACGGTGGGGTGGCGCATTCCGTCTTTCATCGTCTCGCTCGGCGTGCTGGAGGCCGCGCGCGGCCTCGCGTACCAGATGACGAATTCGCGCACGGCCTATATCGGCGATGCGTTCGATTTTCTCTCGAACCCGATCGCGTTCGGCATTTCCCCGGCGTTCCTGATCGCCGTCGCAGTGATGGTGATCGCGCAACTGGTGCTCACGCGCACGGTGTTCGGCCGCTACCTGATCGGCATCGGCACCAACGAGGAGGCGGTGCGCCTCGCGGGCGTCGATCCGCGCCCTTACAAGATCATTGTGTTCGCGCTGATGGGCGCGCTTGCGGGGCTTGCGGCGCTGTTCCAGATTTCGCGGCTCGAAGCCGCCGATCCGAACGCGGGCGTCGGCCTGGAGCTACAGGTGATCGCCGCCGTGGTGATCGGGGGCACGAGCCTGATGGGCGGGCGCGGTTCGGTCATCAGCACGTTCTTCGGCGTGCTGATCATTTCCGTGCTTGCGGCGGGGCTCGCGCAGATCGGCGCGAACGAGCCGACCAAACGCATCATCACCGGCGCGGTGATCGTGGTCGCGGTGGTGCTCGACACGTATCGGAGCCGCCGCAAGGGCAAGTGATGGGGCAAATGAAGCGGCAAATGAAGAGTGTAGTGACAACAAAAACATAACGAGAGTGCAGCCGCGCAGCGGCAGCAGTAGAAAACGGGCAGGACGAAGCAGGAGCAACAGAAAAAATGGCGACGATCAAAGATGTGGCCGCCGTGGCGGGGGTGTCTTTCACGACGGTGTCGCATGTGGTGAACAATTCGCGGCCGGTCTCGGCGAACGTGCGGGCCAAGGTCGAGCAGGCGATTCGAGACCTCAACTATGTGCCGTCGGCGGTTGCGCGCTCGCTCAAGGCGCGCTCGACGGCGACGATCGGGCTCGTGGTGCCCAACGGCACGAATCCGTATTTCGCTGAGCTCGCGCGCGGCGTCGAGGACGGCTGCGCGCAAAAGGGCTACTGCGTGTTCTTCTGCAATTCCGACGACGACCCGGTCAAGCAGCGCAACTACCTGCGCGTGCTGCAGGAAAAGCGCATCGACGGGCTGATCGTGGCGTCGGCGGGCGACGATGCCGTGCTCGCGGCGACGCTGGGCGAGACGCGCGAGCCGATCGTCGTGGTGGACCGCAACATCGAAGGCCTCGACACCGATCTCGTGCAGATCGACCACGAGCGCGGCGCGTGGCTCGCGACGCGCCATCTGATCGAGCTCGGGCATTCGCAGATCGGCTGCATTACGGGGCCGGTCAATGCTGCGGTGAGCGCGATGCGCATGCACGGCTTTCTGCGCGCGATGGCCGAACGCGGCATCGAGATCGCGCCGGGCGCGATCGTCGAGGCCGACTTCTCGGGCGCGGGCGGCTATCGCGCGGCGGGGCAACTCTTCGACACCGTGCGACCCAGCGCGATCTTCGCAAGTAACGACATGATGGGCATCGGCGCGCTGCGCGCGGCCGCCGAGCGCGGCCTGCGCGTGCCGGCCGAGTGCTCGATCATCGGCTTCGACGACATCGAGCTCGGCCAATTCACCTGGCCTGCGCTGTCCACGGTCGGCCAGCCGGTACGCGAGCTGGGCAAGATGGCGGCGCTCACGCTGATCGAGCGCATCGGCGTTGCCGGTCAGTCGCGCAATGGCGCGACGGTGCTCCGGCGCGTGCTCGCGCCTCAGCTCATGGACCGAGAATCGACCGCGCCGTGGTGCGGCGCCCAGGCGTCGCTCGCAGCCTGATGCAGGTGCTACACGCGCATCGAGACGCACGGGCGCGTGCATAATCGGCCGACTGAATAGAGCACCGGAGGCACACGAAGTGGCGATTGACGAAGCTGCGCGCACGGATGCGCAATCGGGTACGCAAGACGGCGGCCAGCAGCGCACCGGCGCGAAAGCCGTGCGCGGCCGCGTGGCGGTGGTCGGCAGCCTGAACATGGATCTGGTCGCGCGCGCGCCGCGCCTGCCGCGCCCTGGCGAGACGCTCGCAGGCAGCGCCTTCGCGCAGGTCGCGGGCGGCAAGGGCGGCAACCAGGCGGTCGCGGCGGCGCGGCTCGGTGCGCGGGTGGCGATGGTCGGCTGCGTGGGCGCCGACGCCAATGGCGAACTGCTGCGCGCGGGGCTCCTTGCAGAAGGCATTGATTGCAGCGCGCTCGACACCGCGCCCGGAGCACCGACTGGCGTGGCGCTCATCGTCGTCGACGATGCGAGCCAGAACGCCATCGTGATCGTGGCGGGCAGCAACGGCGAGGTGACGCCGGCAAGCCTCGCGCGCCACGAGGCGGCGCTTGCGGCCGCCGCCGTCGTCGTCTGCCAGCTCGAAACGCCGCCCGATGCGGTGCACGCTGCGCTCGCCGCCGCACGCCGGCTCGGCAAGATCACCATCCTCAATCCCGCGCCGGCCACCGGTCCGCTGCCCGCGGCCTGGCTACCGCTCATCGACTACCTCGTTCCGAACGAACTCGAAGCCGCGACGCTCACGGGCTTGCCGCTCGCCACGCCTGAAGACGCCGCGCGCGCCGCCCAGGCGCTGCGCCGTGCGGGGGCCCGCAACGTGCTGGTGACGCTCGGCGAGCAGGGCGTCTGCGCGTTGCTCGCCGATGAAGCATCGGATGCCACAGATGTATCGGCGCCCGTGCACTGGCCCGCGCCCAAGGTGGCGGCGGTCGATACGACGGCGGCCGGCGACACCTTCATCGGCGCCCTGGCGGCGCGGCTCGCCGCCCGCGAAGCGCCCGCGCAGGCGATCCAGTTCGCGCTGCGCGCGGCGTCGATCTCGGTGACGCGCTCAGGGGCGCAACCTTCCATTCCGTCGCTCGAAGACATGACGCGCTGAAATCAGGTGGAGAGGCACGCGCCGCTGCGTTCCATTTTGTAATTTATTCGTCAGCTATTTCTTCCTTTTCCTCATATCTGATAACTATTTCAAGCCTTCCAGACGCGTGCCGTAAACACATGCAGGGCAACAGCCCTGCATATCGGGGGCAGGAAATCCGCCCCCACGGCAAGCACGGGAGAGTCATGAACAAAGGCATCAGCATCAAGGCGCGCATCGGCCTCACGATGGGGTTTCTGGCGGCGCTCATCGTCGTCATCGGCGCAGTGGGATTGCTTGGCCTGACGCGCTCGAACGAGGCCTACCGCAGCACCTTCACCGACCAGATGCCGAGCAGCCACTCGGTCAACCTCGCCGAAATTTACGCGGCGCGCGAGCGGCTCGCGCTCGACCGCGCGGCCTTCGAGATCGGCACGCCCGACAGCGCCGCCACGCTCGCGCGCGCCCGCATGCTGCGCGGCGTCTCCAACGATTACTGGAAGCAGTACACGAGCTTGCCGCGCGATGCCCAGGAAGAACGTCTCGCGCAGGACGTCGCCACGCGCCGTGCAGCGTTTCAGCAAGCCGCCGACAGCTTTGCCGCGGTCATCGCGGCGGCCGACCAGAGCAAGGTCGTCGGCGCCGCCAACGCGCTGCAAGCCGCGTACAGCCAGCTTTCGCAGGCCGATCTCGAACTCGACAAGCTGCAGGGCACGCTCGCGCAAGCGGGCTTCGACGAGGCGCAAGCCGCGTTCGGCCAGTTGCGCATCGCGGTGATCGCCGTGCTGCTGATCGGCATTGGTGCGGCCGCTTACGCGTTCTTCGCGCTGCGCCGCGCGATCGCCGGGCCGCTGGGCGAGGCGCTCGGCGCGTTCTCCGCCATCTCAGCCGGCGATCTGAGCCGCCCCATCGTAGTGCGCTCGCGCGACGAGATGGGCGAGCTGCTGGGCGGTGTAGCACGCATGTAGCGCAGCCTCAGCGACACCGTGCGCTCGGTGCGCGGCGGTACCGAGGCAATTGCCACGGCCACGCGCCAGATCGCGGCCGGCAACATCGACCTTTCTTCTCGCACGGAAGAGCAGGCTTCGGCGTTGCAGGAAACCGCGGCGAGCATGGAAGAGCTCACCGGCACGGTGAAGCAGAACGCCGAAAACGCCCGCCAGGCGAGCGCGCTGGCCGCCAGCGCATCGGATATCGCCAACAAGGGCAGCCGCGTCGTGAGCGAGGTGGTGGGCACGATGGGCGAAATCAACCAGAGCTCGGCGAAGATTGCCGACATCATCTCGATCATCGAGGGCATCGCTTTTCAAACCAATATCCTGGCGCTCAATGCGGCCGTGGAAGCCGCCCGCGCGGGCGAGGAGGGGCGCGGCTTCGCGGTCGTGGCGGGCGAAGTGCGCAGCCTCGCGCAGCGCTCGTCGGCGGCGGCCAAGGAGATCAAGGGGCTGATCGACACTTCGGTCGAGCGCGTGCACGCGGGTTCCGCGCTCGTCGACGAGGCAGGGCGCACGATGGCGGAAATCATCGGCGCGGTGCAGCGGGTGACCGACATCATGGGCGAGATCTCGGCGGCTTCGCAGGAGCAATCGGGCGGCATCGATCAGGTGGCGCGCGCCGTCACGCAAATGGACGAGGTGACGCAGCAGAACGCGGCGCTCGTAGAAGAGGCCGCCGCCGCAGCGCAATCGCTCGAAGACCAGGCGAGCCGGCTGCGCGCCGCTGTCGCCGTGTTTAAACTCGACGACTCGCATGCGCCCGGCTTCATCGAGCACGATTTGCGGGCCGGTGTGACGTCTGCCTCGCCGCCCGCGGGCGCAAAGCCCGCCGCGCGTCCGGCGACGAAGCCCGCCGTGCGCGCTGGAGCGGGCGCTGTGCGCGCACCAGCACCGGCGCGTGCACCCGGGCGTGCGGCTCAGACGGCAAATCCGGTAGCCAATCCGGCCGCGAATCCGGTGGCTGTCGCTGCAGCGGGATCGAACGACGACTGGGAGACCTTCTGACGCGAGGCCGTCGAGACTGGCATGTACCGCTGGCCATTGTGTTTGCCGAATCCACGCCGCTGCATCGCAGCGGCGTTTTTTATGCCTGCGATGCCGGTGCATGCGCTGCACGCAGCCGGTTACGGTACATTGTGGATCTTGTCACGCGCGCAGACGGGGACGCACGATACACTGCGCAGCGGCTTTCGTGGCGAGAGCCAGCCGCCACAAACGCACTGCAACACAGTGCGACATGACGCCATCATGCCGGCTCGACGCACGGTTCGCGCTGCCGGCGCACGCACGCACGCACACGCACACGCACAAGAAAGGATCCAGACATGACACGTGACGATCTCGCGCAGCGCCTCGTGGCGGCGCGCAGCCGCCATCAGATGATTGAGATGCTGGCGCCCGAATGGCTGCCGCCCGACGCCGCCACGGCCTACGCGATCCAGCAGGCCGTGCTCGCGGGTCTGGGGACCGCCACGGGCGGCTGGAAAATCGGTGCGCGCGCGCCAGGTGGCGCGGGATCTGGCGCACCGTTGCCCGCGACCCACGTACACCCCTCGCCGGCGCGCATCGAGCGCCAGTCGTTCTTCCGCGTACTGGTCGAACTGGAGATCGCCTTCCGCTTTGCCGAACCGGTTTCGCCGCGCGCCGACGCTTATGCGCGCGACGAGGTGCTCGCGCTCGTGGGGCAGATTCTGCCCGCCATCGAAATCGTCGACAGCCGCTTTGCCGAATGGCCGAACGTCGCGCCGCTCGCGCAGCTTGCCGATGCACAGAACAACGGCGCGCTCGTGACCGGACATGCGCAGCCTTACGGGGCGCTCGCGCGTGCGCTCGACTTCGTCGCGCCCGAACTCGAACTCACCTTCGATGGCGTGTCGCTGGTGCCGGAAATGGCGGGCAATCCCGCGGGCGATCCGCGCGAACTGCTGGTCTGGTTCGTCAATCATTGCGCTGCGATGGGCATCACCATCGAACCCGAATGGACCATCACCACGGGTTCATACGTAGGGGCACACCGTATCGAGGGCGCGGGCCTGCTGCACGGTCATATCGATGGCCTGGGCGAAGTCGAGATCGAGTTCGTCTGAAGCGAAGCGCGAGCCAGATTCGCTCGCGAGCGCCATGCGCACCCTGCGTATTGACACAATCCAGGCACGATGCAAAGAGACAGTCATGCATTTTGCAGCGTCGACGCAATGCGCATTCTAGTTACACGAAAGCCACTACTGCTAGCAGGGGCAGCGCGCGCATTCATCGTCTCATGTGTGAATGCGCGCCAACTCACCGACACAGGCCCACGTGCCGCGTATAACGAATAAAAGAATCGCTCACGCATAGCGGCAACGATGCAAGACGACAGCGGGCAGACAGCACGCGCGCTGTTACAAACATGGCGTTACAAGTAAGCGTTGTGATCTGTACACGGCTTGCGCGGCCGTGCGTTTTATGAAGAAGCGCTAACGCGTGGGGCAGGGAGTGAAGTAGCGGCAGGCCCGCTGCTCGAGCGTCGATTCTCGGTGCGATGCCGTGCGCTTGCGGCGTGAAATTTGCGGGTAGGCCAATGATTGTACGGCGTCACTGGCCAGGCTCCAAGCACTCGAGTTTGAACTTTCAATCAGGCGCGATTTTTGTGTGAAAAAAAATTCGAAAAGGTTTAGGATGAATTCGAGCGATGTCGTTTCCGAATAGCGCGCCGCGCACGACATCGGTCGCAGATCTCGGCGAGGAGGTAGCATGGATATCTACAGCAGCTTCGCGACCCGCTTCGAAAAAACGCGAGAGGAGGAGTTCTCGCTTGAGGAGTATCTCGCGCTCTGCAAAGAAGATCCCAGTGCGTACGCCACGGCTGGCGAGCGCATGCTGACGGCAATCGGGGAACCAGAACAGATCGACACTCGCAACGATCCGCGCCTGTCGCGCATCTTTGCCAATAAGGTCATCAAGGTTTATCCCGCGTTCCGCGAGTTCTACGGCATGGAAGAGGTGATCGAGCAGGTGGTCGCGTACTTCCGCCACGCGGCGCAGGGGCTCGAAGAGAAGAAGCAGATCCTCTACTTGCTGGGCCCGGTGGGCGGCGGCAAGTCCTCCATTGCGGAGCGGCTCAAGCAGCTCATGGAGCGCGTGCCGTTTTACTCGATCAAGGGTTCGCCCGTGAACGAGTCGCCGCTCGGTCTCTTCGACTATGACGAGGATGGTCCTATCCTCGAAGAGCAATACGGCATTCCACGCCGCTATCTGAAGAGCATCCTGAGCCCATGGGCCGTCAAGCGCCTGCACGAATATAACGGCGACATCCGCAAGTTCCGCGTGGTGCGCCGCTATCCGTCGATCCTGCGGCAGATCGGTATTGCGAAAACCGAGCCTGGCGACGAGAACAATCAGGACATCTCCTCGCTCGTCGGCAAGGTCGACATCCGCAAGCTCGAGCAATACGCGCAGGACGACGCGGACGCCTACAGCTATTCCGGCGGCCTGTGTCTGGCGAATCAGGGCTTGCTTGAATTCGTCGAAATGTTCAAGGCGCCTATCAAGGTGCTGCACCCACTGCTCACGGCCACCCAGGAAGGCAACTTCAAGGGCACCGAAGGATTCGGCGCGATTCCGTTCAACGGCATCATCCTTGCGCACTCGAACGAGTCGGAGTGGAAGGCATTCCGCAATAACCGCAATAATGAAGCACTGCTCGACCGTATTTTTGTGGTTAAGGTGCCTTATTGCCTGCGCTATTCGGAAGAGATGAAGATCTACGAGAAGCTGCTGCGCAATTCGTCGCTCGCCGACTCGGTGTGCGCGCCGGGCACGCTCAAGATGATGTCGCAGTTCTCGGTGCTCACGCGCTTGCAGGAGCCCGAGAATTCGAGCCTCTTCTCGAAGATGCAGGTGTACGACGGCGAGAACCTCAAGGACACCGATCCTAAGGCCAAGTCGTATCAGGAATACCGCGACTTCGCCGGCGTCGACGAGGGCATGGCGGGGGTCTCCACGCGCTTCGCGTTCAAGATCCTCTCGCGCGTGTTCAACTTCGATTCGACCGAAGTGGCCGCGAATCCCGTGCACCTCATGTATGTGCTCGAGCAGCAGATCGAACGCGAGCAATTCCCGCCGGAGACCGAGCAAAAGTATCTGTCGTTCGTGAAGGACGTGTTGGCCTCGCGTTACGCCGAGTTCATCGGCAAGGAGATCCAGACCGCTTACCTCGAATCGTATTCCGAATACGGGCAGAACATCTTCGATCGCTATGTCACGTACGCCGACTTCTGGATTCAGGACCAGGAGTTCCGCGACCACGACACGGGCGAGAGTTTCGACCGCGCGGCGCTGAACGCGGAACTGGAGAAGATCGAGAAGCCCGCGGGCATCAGCAACCCGAAGGACTTCCGCAACGAGATCGTGAACTTCGTGCTGCGCGCACGCGCGGGCAACGCCGGCAAGAACCCGGCGTGGATCAGCTACGAGAAACTGCGCGTGGTGATCGAGAAGAAAATGTTCTCGAATACGGAAGAACTTTTGCCGGTCGTCTCGTTCAATGCAAAGGGATCGGCGGAAGAACAGCGCAAGCATGAAGACTTCGTCAATCGCATGGTGGCGAAGGGCTACACGCCCAAGCAGGTCCGGTTGTTGTGCGACTGGTATCTGCGTGTGCGCAAGTCGTCATGAACGCAGAGGCAATACCTTCCTGCTGCGCCGCCGCACATTTCATGCGGCGGCGCAAAAAGGAAATCCGGCGGGGCGCAGGCCACGTAGCCGTGAGCAACTGAACGTGGCATTCCAGACTGCGCACCTCGCCCATTCGAAACGTGAGCGGGAGACTGGATGTGCTTCATCAAATCATCGACCGCAGGCTGGCCGGCAAGAACAAGAGCATTGCAAACCGCGAGCGCTTTTTGCGCCGTGTGAAAAACTATATTCGTCACGCCGTCTCGGAAGCGGTGCGTGACCGCAGCATCAAGGACATTCAAAGCAACCAGAGCATCACCATCCCGCGTAAGGACATTGCCGAGCCGTCGTTCCGGCACGGCCCCGGCGGCCGGCGCGAAATGGTGCATCCGGGCAACGAAGAGTACATTCGCGGCGACCGCATTCCGCGTCCGCAAGGCGGCGGAGGCGGTGGCGGCAGCCAGGCGAGCAACGAGGGCGAAGGTCAGGACGACTTCGTGTTCGAACTCTCGCGCGAAGAGTTCATGCAGTACTTCTTCGACGACCTCGAGCTGCCGCGCCTCATCAAGACCCATCTGATGGCCGTGCCCACATGGAAGAGCATCCGTGCAGGCTGGGCGGCCGAGGGCACACCGAATAACATCGACGTGGTGCGCTCGCTCAGGAGCGCGCTCGGGCGGCGCATCGCGCTGGGCGCGCCGCTCGTGAACGAGTTGCGCGACCTCGAAGATCAGCTCGAGGCGCTGATGGCCGATCCGTCCGACCGGCGCGACGACATCAAGCAGCTCGAAGAGCAGATTCACCATCTGCGCGGGCGCATCTGGCGCATTCCGTTCATCGACCCGTTCGACCTGCGTTACGTGAACCGCGTGAAGCAGCCGCAGCCGTCGAGCCAGGCGGTGATGTTCTGTCTGATGGATGTGTCCGGCTCGATGGACGAGCAGCGCAAGGATCTTTCGAAGCGCTTCTTCATCCTGCTTTACCTGTTCCTCAAACGCAATTACGAAAAGATTGAGGTGGTCTTCATTCGCCACCACACGCGCGCCGAGGAAGTGGACGAGGACACCTTCTTCCATTCGACGGAAAGCGGCGGCACGGTTGTGTCGAGCGCACTGGAGCTGATGAAAAAGGTGATCGAAGACCGTTATTCGCCGAGCGAATGGAACATCTACGGGGCGCAGGCGTCGGATGGCGACAACTGGACCGACGATTCGCCGAAGTGCCGCAAGCTGCTCGCGGATGACATCCTGCCTAAGGTGCGCTATTTTGCTTATATTCAGGTGACGCCCGAGGAGCAGAACCTCTGGCTCGAATATGCGCAATTGGCGCTCACCGACCAGAATCTGGCGATGAAGAAGGTCGACAACCCGGCGGATATCTATCCGGTCTTCCGGGAGCTGTTTGAAAAGCAGGTGGAGCATTCATGACGACACGCCACCTGCACAACGAGGCGCGCGGCTATCAACCGGAGCGCCGCAAGACTGGCGGCCACGGGAAGGGACAGCACGGCGATCACGCGGCCGCCGCAAAGCAGGGGGGACACCCGGTGGAGCCGGCGCGCCCGGAGGCGCATGGGCGTTCCGACCATGACCTCCCTGAACCCCGGCTTCCGGAAACCAGGGAATTGCATATGAACGTAGCCGATAGACGGCCGTTGCCGTGCCCATCCGACTGGACCTTCGAGCTGATCGAAGAATACGACACGCATATTTCGCATGTTGCGGAGCAATACGAACTGGACGTCTATCCGATCCAGCTCGAGTTGATCAGCGCCGAGCAGATGATGGACGCCTATGCGTCGGTCGGCATGCCGGTCAACTATCGCCACTGGTCGTTCGGCAAGCATTTTCTCGCCACCGAGAAGAGCTATCGCCGGGGCCAGATGGGTCTCGCGTATGAGATCGTCATCAATTCGAATCCCTGCATCGCGTATCTGATGGAAGAGAACACGATGACGATGCAGGCGCTCGTCATCGCGCACGCGGCGTACGGACACAACTCGTTCTTCAAGGGCAATTACCTGTTCAAGCTCTGGACGGACGCCCATGCGATCGTCGACTACCTCGTCTACGCGAAGAATTACATCGCCGAATGCGAGGAGCGCTTCGGTCTCGACCGCGTGGAGGAACTGCTCGACTCGTGCCACGCACTCATGAATTACGGCGTGGACCGCTACAAGCGGCCACAGAAGCTCTCGCTCGAACGCGAGGCCGCGCTGCGCCGTGAGCGCGCAGCGTATCTGCAATCGCAGGTCAACGAACTGTGGCGCACGCTGCCAAAGACGCAGCAGCCCATCGCCGAGGAAATCGACGAGCGCTTCCCGCCCGAGCCGCAGGAGAACCTGCTGTACTTCGCCGAAAAGAACGCGCCGCTGCTCGAACCGTGGGAGCGCGAAGTCATCCGCATCGTGCGCAAGGTGGGTCAGTACTTCTATCCGCAACGCCAGACTCAGGTGATGAACGAGGGCTGGGCCACGTTCTGGCATTACACGCTGCTCAATACGCTGTATGCGCAGGGCAAGCTCGAAGACGGCTTCATGATGGAGTTTCTGCACTCGCACAGCAATGTGGTCTATCAGCCGCCGGTCACCAAGCACTACTACAGCGGGATCAATCCGTACGCGCTGGGCTTTTCGATGATGAGCGACATTCGCCGCATCTGCGAAAACCCCACCGAAGAAGACCGCAAGTGGTTCCCCGAGCTGGCCGGCAGCTCGTGGCTCAAGTCGCTGCACTACGCGATGCGCAACTTCAAGGACGAGAGCTTCGTGGCGCAGTATCTTTCGCCGCATCTGATCCGCGAAATGCGGCTCTTCTCGGTGCTCGACGACGACATGCGCGACGCGCTCGAGGTCTCGGCCATCCATGACGAAAGTGGCTATCAGTACGTGCGCCAGGCTCTCTCGCGGCAGTACGACATGCATCACCGCGAGCCGAATATTCAGGTGTGGTCGGTGAACACGCGTGGCGACCGCAGTCTCACGCTGCGCCACTTCATGAGCGACAACCGGCACCTCTCCGGCGACACCGACGAAGTGCTGCGGCACATGGCGCGGCTCTGGCAGTTCGACGTCTACCTGGAAAGCGTCGACGAGAACGGCACGGTCAGGAAGCGCTACGAATGCCGCTACGTGCCGCCGGCGGTGAGGGTATAGGCACACCACGACCGGCTTCGACACGCCCGTATCGCAACCGAAGGCCAGCCCGCGCGCTGGCCTTTTTCTTGTTGTTGCGCCGACTGCCTTTCGCTTTGATTGCAGCATGGCAAGCCGCCGTGAACGAAACGGCTGTGCCGCGCTAAGATACGGCGCTATTGCGCTCACGCGCCGATCACTCCGGAGCCCATGCGGATGCAGGCATCGAAAGGAAGCCGTCGTGGCATTTGAATTTTTCAGTGGCGTGCGTCCCCTGGACCGCGCAGGGGCGTTGCGTGACGCGAAAGCGGGCGTGCTGCTCGCGTCGATGAACATCCCGCAACTGCTTGGCTATGCGCGCATTGCGGGCATGCCGGCCGTCACCGGCATCTATACCGGCTTTCTGCCGTTGATCGCGTTCGCGCTCTTCGGCGCTTCGCGCCACCTCGTGGTGGCCGCGGATTCGGCCACGGCCACGATTTTCGCGAGCAAGCTCTCGACCATGGCCGCGCCTGCAAGCGCCGAATATGTCGCGCTGGCCGGCATGACCGCATTGCTCACGGCGTTCTTCCTGCTGCTCGCGCGCATCTTCCGGCTGGGCTTTCTCGCCGACTTTCTCTCACGCACGGTGCTGGTGGGTTTCCTTACCGGCGTCGGCATGCAGGTGGGCGTGGCGATGCTCGGCGACATGCTCGGCATTCCGTTCACCTCGCGGCGCACGGCCCTGCAGGTCAGGCAGATCATCTTGCAGTTTTCCTCCATTCATTGGCAGACGCCTGCGATTGCTGCGCTCGTGGTCGCGACGATTCTCCTCTTCAAGCGCTTGCGGCCCAGCTGGCCCGTGCCGCTCGTCGCGGTCGTGGGCGGCATTGCCGCGAGCGTCACATTCGACTTCGCGGGCCACGGCATTGCCGTGACCGGACCGCTGCAAGGGGGACTGCCGCATATCGCGTTTCCGGCCGTCGGCTGGTATCAGATGCTCGATCTGCTGCAGGTGGCGGCAGCGTGCTTCGTGATCATCATCGCGCAGAGCGCCGCGACGAGCCGCGCATTCGCCGAGCGCTACGGCGAGCGCGTGGACGAAGACCGGAATTTGCTGGGCCTCGCCGCGGCTAACGCGGCGGCTTCGCTGAGCGGCGCGTTCGTTGTGAACGGCAGCCCCACGCAGACCGCCATGGCCGAGCAAGCCGGTGCGCGCAGCCAGTTCGCACAGCTTGCGTTTGCCGCGGTTGTCGTGGTCGTGTTGCTGTTTCTGAGCAACTGGCTGCAATATCTGCCGCGCTGCGTGCTTGCGGCCATCGTCTTCACGATCGCTGCCGGCATGGTGCATATCGGCCAGTTGATCGATATTCGCAGCGAAAGCCGTGGCGAGTTCTGGCTCGCGGTCATCACGGCGCTCTCGGTGGTCGTGATCGGTGTGGAGAACGGCATTCTCATCGCGATCGGGCTTTCGCTGCTGCGCCACGTGCGCCACAGCTATCGTCCGCATACGATGATACTTGCGCCCGACGAAACGGGGCGCTGGATGCCCGTGCCCGCGCAGGTGGGTCTCGTGACCAGGCCCGGCCTCATTGTTTATCGCTTTGGCTCCGACCTTTTCTACGCCAACGATCATCTTTTCGTCGACGAAGTGAACGGTTTGATCGACGGGGCGCCTTCGCCCGTTCATTGTCTCGTGATCGATGCAGCGGCGATCATTGCCGTTGATTATTCGGCAGGTCGTTCGGTCAACGAATTATGCGAGTCGCTGCGCAGTCGCAGCATCAAGGTGATATTCGGGCGGGTCAACCGCTATCTGCGCGCGGACATGGATCGCCACGGCATCACACCCGTGGTGGGCGCGGAGAACCTTTATACGACGCTGCACGAGGCGCTTGCTGCCGTGCATCCGGAATTCGGCCAGCACGCTGACGCGTGACCCGTCCTTGCGCCATACTCGCGAAGTGCGGAGCGGTCCCGGCGGGACTGCCGCGCTCGCGAGCGTTCGCAGAAACTACATAAAAGCCTCCAGAAAAACCCGAATTGCCCGCGAGATTTTGCGGCTGATATCGTGCGCGTCAAGCGCTGTGGAAGCGCTTCCACATCAATGCCGCCAAGGCGCTTCAACGCCTTGTTGATGGCTTTCGCGCAGGAGCTTTCGTGACACACGATCTAGCCGCTTCGCCGCATTCTGCGTCGCCGTATTCCGATCCGACTGCCACCTTCGAAGACGACGCTTTCATGCCGTCGCCCGATTCCGCGCTCTGGCGGCACGATTTCCTGCTTGGCGCGGCCACCGCTTCGTACCAGATCGAAGGCGCGGTGGGCGAAGACGGCCGTCTGCCGTCGATCTGGGACACCTTCAGCGCCACGCCCGGCAAGGTGCTCGCGGGTGATACGGGTGCGGTGGCCTGCGATCATTACCACCGCTGGGAAAGCGATCTCGATCTGCTCGAAGCACTGAACTTCGAGGCCTATCGTTTCTCGATTGCGTGGCCGCGCGTGATGGATGCGTCGGGCAGGCCGAACGAGAAGGGCATCGGTTTCTACCGGCGCTTGCTCGAGCGTTTGAGGGAGAAGGGCATCCGGACCTTCGCGACGCTCTATCACTGGGACCTGCCACAGCATCTGGAAGACCGCGGTGGCTGGCTCAACCGCGATACCGCCTGGCGTTTTGCCGATTACGCGGACCTGATGAGCCGTGAATTGTCGGGCCTCGTCGACGCGTGGATGACGCTCAACGAGCCGTGGTGCTCGGCGTATCTCGGCTATGGCAACGGCCACCATGCGCCGGGCCTCGCGAACCCGCGCTATGCGACTCAGGCCATGCATCATCTGCTGCTCGGCCACGGACTGGCGACGGCGGCACTGCGCGCGAACGATCCGCGCTCAGCCAAGGGCATGGTCGCGAACGTAGGGCGCGGCACGGCGGATTCGGACTCGCACGCCGACTTCACCGCCGCGCGCCGCTTCGAGGTGCAGCACAACGCGTGGATTCTCGACCCGTTGCTCAAGGGCGAGTATCCGGCCGAGCTGTTCGAGTTGTGGCCCGGCACCGAGCCGCTTGTACTCGAGGGCGATATGCAGACGATCGCGGCGCCACTCGACTTCCTCGGCATCAACTACTATTTTCGTACCCATGTGAAAAGCGACGGCGCGCACGGTTTTGTCGAAGTGCCGCTTGCCGGCGTCGAGCGCACGCAAATGGGCTGGGAGGTCTATCCGGACGGCCTGCGCGATCTGCTCGTGGGGTTTCGTCGGACGTATGAAAACCTGCCGCCTGTCTATATCACCGAGAACGGCATGGCGTCCGACGACAACGTGCGTGACGGGCACGTGGACGACGCGCAGCGCATTGCGTTTCTCAAGCGCCATCTGGCCGCCGTCGATGCCGCGATCAAGGCGGGCGTGGACGTACGCGGCTATTTCGTTTGGTCGCTGCTCGACAATTTCGAATGGGCGTTTGGCTACGAACGGCGCTTTGGCGTGGTGCATGTGGACTACGGCACGCAAAAGCGCACACCCAAGCGCAGTGCGGAGTTGATTGCTCGCTTCATCGCAGAGCGGGGCGCGCGTGACTGAGTTCAAATAGACAAACCGGTACACCGGAGGAGACGCAATGAAGCGATTGGACCGGATAAACCCGCGCGCGCCAGTGCTGCGCGGCATCGTCGCCGCGCTCGCCATGGCCGGCGCGCTCATGGCACACGCGGCGGACGCTCCGCTCAAGGCCACCGTGATTCACTGGTGGACCTCGGGCGGCGAATCGGCCGCCATCAAGCAATTCGCGCAAGCCTACGATCAGGCGGGCGGCCAGTGGGTCGACAACGCGATTGCAGGTGCGGACCAGGCGCGCGCCACGGCGATCAACCGCATCGTCGGCGGCGATCCGCCCACGGCGGCGCAGTTCAATACGTCCAAGCAGTTTCACGACCTCATCGACCAGGGACTCCTGAATAATGTCGATGCCGTAGCCGCCAGGGAGAACTGGAATGCCATTCTGCCCGAGTCGGTGCTCAATCAGATCAAGGTGAACGGGCATTTTTATGCAGCGCCCGTGGACATCCACATGCAGGACTGGTTCTTTTACTCGAAGCCCGCGTTTGCCAAGGCCGGCATCGCGAGCGAGCCGAAGAGCTTCGACGAGCTTTTCGCCGATCTCGACAAGCTCAAGGCGGCGGGCCTGATCCCGCTCGCGCTCGGCGGCCAGGCGTGGCAGGAGAAGATCACTTTCGATGCGATCTTCGCCGACATGGACCGCAATCTCTACATGAAGGTCTACCGCGACCGGGACTCGAACGCTGTCAATTCTCCAGCGTTCAAGAACGTGCTGACGACCTTCAAGCGCCTGCACAACTATGTCGATCCGGGCTCGCCCGGCCGCAACTGGAACGACGCGACAGCGCTCGTGATTTCCGGCAAGGCGGGCATGCAGATCATGGGCGACTGGGCGAAGGGCGAGTTTTCCAATGCGCGCCAGGTGGCGGGCAAGGACTTCGGCTGCTTCCCGGGCTTCGCGAATTCGCCATATATGGTGGCGGGCGACGCGTTCGTGTTTCCGAAGACCGACAACCCGCAGGCCGTGAAAGCGCAGCAACTGCTCGCGACGGTGATAACCTCGCCCAAGGCGCAAGCGGCGTTCAGCGAGAAGAAGGGCTCGATACCGATTCGCCAGGACGTGGAAACTTCGAACTTCGACATCTGCGCGAAGGAGGGCATGACGATCATGAAGGACAAGTCGCGCCAGTTGCCGAACCCGGAGATGTTGATTCCTCCTGACGTGCAGGGTGCGCTTCAAGACGTCATTACGAACTTCTGGAACAAGAACCAGCCCGTCGACGACGCGCAGAAAGCGTTCGCCACGGCGATCAAGAGCTGAGCCGGGCGGCCCATGTATGCGCTCAAGCTGGATCAGGCAAGGCGGCAGGAGCGAATGAAGCGCGCGAGGCGCGGGCGGCGCCTGTCGCTGGCCGCGTGGATTGCGCTGCTGCCGATGGCGGCCACAGTCGTGTTTGCGTATCTCGGCACGATGCTGTGGACCGCACGCGTTTCGATGAGCTACTCGCGCTCGCTGCCGACCAACACGTTCGCCGGCGCGACGCAGTATGTGCGGCTTTTCGAAAACGACCGCTGGATCGTCTCGCTGCAGAATCTCGCGATCTACGGCGTGTGCTTTATCGTGGTCTGTCTCGCGATCGGCCTGCTGCTGGCGATTTTCATCGACCAGCGCGTCGCGGCCGAGGGTGCGCTGCGCACGATTTTCCTCTATCCGTATGCGATGTCGTTTGTCGCAACCGGGCTCGTGTGGCAGTGGATCCTCAACCCTGAACTCGGTGTGCAGGCCGTGCTGCGGCACATGGGTTTCGCGCATGCGCACTTCGACTGGATCGTCTCGCAACGCTTCGCGATCTATACGCTCGTGATCGCGACCGCGTGGCAGGCTTCGGGGCTCGTGATGGCATTGCTGCTCGCAGGACTGCGCGGCATCGACGAAGAAATCTGGATGGCCGCGCGCCTCGACGGCATTCCGCGTTGGCGTGTCTACGCGAGTATCGTCGTGCCGATGTTGAAGACGTCGATGTCCACCGCGTTCGTGCTGCTCTTCGTGATGGTGGTGAAGCTCTACGATGCGGTGGTGGCCATGACGCAAGGCGGCCCCGGCACCGCAAGCGAGGTGCCGGGCAAGTTCATCATGGATTACCTGTTCAATCGCGCGAACATTGGGCTGGCTTCCGCCGCTTCGGTTGTGCTGCTGGCGACGGTGCTTGCGGTCCTCGCGCCGGTGCTGTACGCACGAAGCCGTGTTTCGGCGATGGCGGCGCGCAGGGGAGAGCGAACATGAGTGTGCCGCTTGCCAAACCGTCCGGTGTCCGCACGAACGAGGCGAAACCCAGGCTCCGCAGGCCGGCCCCGAAGCGCCGGCGTCATTTCACGCCAGCGCGCCTCGGCATATACGGATTCCTGATTATTGCCGCGTTGTTCTTCCTGCTGCCGCTCTATGTGATGCTCGTCACTTCGGTCAAGCCGATGGACGAAATCCGCATGGGCCATCTGCTTGCGCTGCCGCTTCATATCACGCTCGCGCCATGGCGGGACGCGTGGTCGTCGGCATGCACGGGTCTCGAATGCGCGGGCATTCACGTGGGCTTCTGGAATTCGGTGCGCATCGTCGTGCCGAGCACGATCATCTCGATTGCGGTAGGCGCGGTGAACGGCTACGCGCTCTCGTTCTGGCGGCCGCGCGGCGCAGGCGTGCTGTTCGCGGTGCTGCTCGCGGGCGCATTCATTCCCGTTCAGGTGATGGTCTATCCGCTCGTGCGTGTGCTGGCCACCGCACATCTGTTCGCTTCGCTGCCGGGTATCGTCTTGATTCACACAATTTTCGGCATGCCAGTGATGACGCTGCTGTTCCGCAACTACTATGCTGGGCTGCCGCAGGAGCTTTTCAAGGCAGCGCGCATCGACGGCGGCGGCTTCTGGCGCATCTTCATTCAGCTCATGCTGCCGATGTCGACGCCCATCATCGTGGTTGCCTTGATCATGCAGGTCACGGGCATCTGGAACGACTACATCCTCGGGCTGGTTTTCGCGGGCACGAAGAACCTGCCGATGACTGTGCAGCTCAACAACATCATCAATACCACCACGGGTGAGCGGCTCTACAACGTCAACATGGCCGCGACGATCCTTACCTCGCTCGTGCCGCTCGCGATCTATTTCGTGTCGGGCCGCTGGTTCGTGCGCGGCATCGCGTCGGGCGCGGTGAAGGGGTGAGCCGTTGAGAATGAGATCAGGGTAAGGAGGCAGACGATGGCGAATCCGGCAAACGTAGCGGTGCACAATCTGCGCATCGAGCTTGGCGCGAACACGGTGATCGAGGACCTCGACCTCGACGTGCGCGCGGGAGAGTTCGTGGTACTGCTCGGCCCTTCGGGCTGCGGCAAGTCCACCTTGCTGCACAGCATTGCCGGCCTGATCGACGTCACCGACGGCAGCATTGAAATCGCCGGCGAGGACATGACGTGGGCCGATCCCAAGGATCGCGGCGTGGCGCTCGTGTTCCAGTCGTACGCGCTCTATCCCACGATGAATGTCGAACGCAATCTTTCATTTGCATTGCGAATCAATGGCACGCCACGGGCGGAAATCGAGCGGCGCGTGCAGCGCGCGGCCGAGATGCTCCAGCTCGGCCCGCTGCTTTCGCGCAAGCCGTCGCAGCTTTCGGGCGGTCAGCGCCAGCGCGTGGCGATCGGCCGTGCGCTGGTGCGTGAAGCCGATGTGTTCCTGTTCGACGAACCGCTTTCGAATCTCGACGCCAAGCTGCGCACGGAGTTGCGCCGCGAACTCAAGCAACTGCATCAGCAACTGGGCGCGACGATGATCTACGTGACTCACGATCAAGTGGAGGCTATGACGCTCGCCACGCGCATGGCGGTCATGAAGGGCGGCGTGATCCAGCAGTTCGGCACGCCCGCTGACGTCTACGCGCGGCCCGAGAACCTGTTCGTGGCGACCTTTCTCGGCGCGCCGCCGATGAACCTGATGCGTGGTGCGCTCGAAGCCGACGAAGGCAAACTGTGGTTCCGCGGTCCGCAGCTTGCCGTGGACGTCTCGCGCTATGTGTTCAAGGGCGGGCCCGACCTGGCCCGGCCATGCGTGCTGGGTGTACGTCCCGAAGATGTGCGTTCGGGCGGCTCGGCGCGTTCGACCTCGGGAGACGAGGCGCTGCAAGGCGAAATTACGCTGATCGAACCGATGGGCAACCACCGGGTTCTCTGGCTCGACTATCATGGGACGCAGATTGCTTCGATCGATCAGGACAAGACGCCGCTCGCGAGTGGAGCCAGCGTGCCGTTCGAGATCGACGCCGGGCAGGTATCGTTGTTCGACGAGGCGAGCAGCCTGCGGCTTTGAGCACCTATTCATCAGATCATTGGATGAAAGGGGCGGGCGCTCGAAAAGCATAATCAGAAGAATGCAAAGGGACAAACAAGCGTGGCAACCCTTAAAGACGTGGCAACGCTGGCCGGTGTGGGTCTTTCCACAGCCTCGCGGGCGATCTCGGGCAAGGGGCCGGTGTCGGCCGAGGCTGCCGCGCGCGTGCAAGCCGCCATCGAGCAACTGAACTTCCGGCCTTCGTCGATTGGGCGGGCGATGGCGACGCAGTCGCTCGGCATCGTCGGCATTTTCGTGCCGACGTTCTTTGGCTCCTATTACGGCACCATCCTTAAGGAGACCGATACTGAATTGCGAGCGGTGAAGCGGCACGTGGTGGTGGCGACCGGTTGCGGCGAGGGCTCGCCGCGCGAGCAGGCCATCGAGGCCGTGCGTTTTCTGATCGGGCGCGACTGCGACGGCATGGTGGTCATCAGCCATGACCTGCACGACGAAGATCTCAACATGCTGCATGCCATGCATCCGCGCATGGCATTCCTGAACCGTGTGTTCGATCAGCTACCTGAAGCGTCGTTTTGCGCCGACCACTTTCACGGCGGCGAACTGGCCGCGCGCACGCTGGTCGAGCACGGCCATCGCGAGATTGCAGTGATCGGCGGGCCGGCCAGCTCTTCGGACAACCTCGCGCGTCTCGACGGTTTCTTCACCGAGCTCGCGTGCCACGGCATCGCGCGCGAAGCGGTGCCGCTCATCATGTCGGACTTCTCGCCCGAGGGCGGTTACGCGGCGGCAGGCGCGTTGCTCGACTCGAAACGGCGCTTCACGGCGCTCTTCTGTGCGAACGACACGATGGCCATGTCGGCACTCGCCCATTTGCAGCAGGCGGGCATCGCGGTGCCGGGAGACGTCTCGGTGATGGGCTACGACGACGATTATTCGGCGGCTTATATGGCGCCCGCGCTCACTTCGGTCCATATTCCGACCGCAGAGCTCACCCGCAACGCCGTGCGCTGGCTGATCAACCAGTGCTACGGCGCGCACTGGGACATCGAGCGAAATTTCGATGTGAGCGTGACGATGCGCGCATCGGTTGCGCAGGCGAATCCCGCGCGGCTTGCTTGAAGCAGGGTTGCGCTGGATGGCGGTGGCGCACAATCGCGCGCCACCGCCCGCGCCGAATTACGGCGGCGCGGCAAGCGCGGGCGAGGATGCCGGAGCGGTGGGGGCGCTGGTGGGCGTGGTGGCAGGCGTATAGGTGCCGTTGAGCGACTTGAGGAACGCGGTAAGCGCGTCGACGTCCACCTCCGAAAGCGTGACGCCAAGCTGATACCGCGCCATCTTGCGCACGGCCTCACGCAGATCTGTCACGCTGCCATCGTGGAAATACGGCGCCGTGAGCGCGACGTTGCGCAGTCCAGGCACCTTGAACGACTGGCGATCGAGCGGATCGTGCGTGACGTTGGCCCGGCCGTTGTCGGCTTCGGTCAACGCGTCGCCGCGTGCGGCGAAGTAGTCTCCGGCGCGGCCCATGCGCTCGAACGATTGCCCACCCAGATTGGCGCCGACGTGGCAGCTCGCGCAGCCCACCGACTTGAACAGGTTATAGCCACGAACTTCTTCGCCGCTCAATGCTTCAGTGTTACCGCGCAGCCACGCGTCGAAACGGCCGGGCGTGAGCAGCGTTTTTTCGTATTCGGCGATGGCGTTGGTGATGTTCGCGCCGCTCAGGCCATCGGGGTAGACCTGCACGAAGGCGTGCGCGAACGGCGCATCGGCGTTGAGCTTGCCGACGATCTGATCCCACGATGTCGACGCCATCTCGACCGGATTGAGCGGCGGCCCGCCTGCCTGATCCTGAAGCGTGGCGGCGCGCCCGTCCCAGAACTGCGTATGGTTGAGCGCGGCATTGAACACCGTGGGCGCGTTCACGCCGCCCAACTGGCCGCCCACACCGAGCGAGCGTTTGCGATTGTCGACGCCGCCGGTCGCGAGCGAATGGCAGCTCGCGCACGAAATGGTGTTGTCGACGGACAGGCGCGGGTCGTGGAACAACTGCGCGCCGAGCGCGACCTTGCGCGGGTCGGTCGGCAATGCGTGCGGCAACGGCTGCACCGGATCGTTCTCGAAGGCCGCCGCGACGCCGGGCGTCACATACCAGCGCTTGCGTTCGTGCGAGATCCACGTGAGCAGCGTTTGCTGGTCGTTCGGGTTCAAGCCAGTGCGCCAGTGCACCATGCGAAAGCGCATGGGAGGCATCGTGTCGTTCGTGGCCACGCGCTCGAGCTTGGCGAGATCGGCCTGCGGGGGCGGCGAGCCGTTGTGCAGCGCATTGAACACGGCGTCGAGCCGGAAATAACGTTGGCCGGTTTCGATGTCGTACCGTGAGAGCTGCTGGATACCGGGCAGCGACGCATACGCTGGCAGGACCGCTTTAGTCGAGTGACAGTAATAGCACGCGTTGCGGTCGAGGATATTGCGAACCTGTGCCGCCGCGGGCGACGCGGCGGGTTGGTCGGCTGTGCTTTCGGTATAGAGGGTGTCGTGATACCAGGCGATGCCGGTAAGGCCGAGATAGCCGGCGGCGAGAAGCGCGGCGGCGCCGACGAGGAATTTTTTCATTGTTGGATTTGATTGTAGGGAACCTGGGAATCCTGAACGGATATCGAGCCCGTACAAGCCCACTCTGGCATGGACCTGAAAGCGGTGAAAACCAGGGGACGCAGGGCCGAGACGGATTAGCGTGCTGATGCTACCGATACCCGGCGTCCGCGCCATTGCGGCACGTCAAGCAGCTCTGACTTATCGGCCGAGAATCAAAACGGGCTCCTGAGTGCGAAGCGCCGCTTCCCGGCCCACGCGAAGAGACGCTTTAAAGGGGGCGTCACCGAGCCGCGAGAGCAGGGCAGCGGCGCATTCGTGCCGCGACACGCTAGCCGCTGGTAAGCTGGGCCCTGTGAAGCCCAGGCAAGGCCATGTCCAGGCTTCGCTGACCAGTGCCGGTTCGCGCGCGCAGGGAACAACGGAGTGCCGCAAGCTGGGACGGTCATAGACGACCTTTCAGTCAGGAGACGGCGTGAACAAAATTGTCTTCCCTGGAGTCATTGCGCGAACCTTGGCGGTGCCACTCGCACGACCGGTTTGTGTCGCGCTCATGGGCGCTTTCATGCTGGGCGGCTGCGCCCACCGGCAGACGGCGGGCACGCACGAGCCGGCGCAATCGAACGTGCCGTCGCCGCTCAACGACCTCGGCAGCGGGCCGGGCGAGGGCAGCGCTGCCACAATCGATGCACGCGCAACGAATGCGATCGATGCCATGGGTCAGTATCTGCGCTCGTTGCGCACGTTCGAAGTGGACGCCGATACCGCCACCGACGCCGTGCTCGACAACGGCCAGAACGTAGCATTCCTGCATCACACCGTGCTCAAGGTCAAACGGCCCGATCGATTGCGCGCCGACATCACCGGTAACGGCAACGTGCGCGGCATCGTCTACGACGGTCATCGCTTCACGATCTTTAACCAGAAGAAGGGCTACTACGCGCGGCACGACGCGCCACCCACGCTCGACGGGCTGGTGCGCGACCTCGTCACCAACTGGCATATCGAGACGCCGCTCGTCGACTTGTTCTATTGGGGCAACGGCAAGCCCGACGACAGCGCCATTCAATCGGCGCAAACGCTTGGCAACGAGAAAATCGACACGCGCACCTGCACGCACTACGCATACCGTGAAGCGGACGTGGACTGGGAGTTATGGGTAGAAACCGGGCGCAGGCCGCTGCCGTGCAAGATGATCATTACCGACACGACCCAGCCGACGCGGCCCCGCCATGAAGTGACGTACCACTGGAGGCTCAATCCGGTCTTCGCGGCGTCGACATTCGTGTTCCATCCGCGCCCAGGCGCGCGGCAGATCGAACTCAAACCCGCGGATCATTCGCCTTACGGGGAGGCGGAATGAGGAGGCCGACTCACGCACGGCGAGCCATCGCCGCGAGCCTCGTGGCGTCGATGGTGCTGGCCCCGCACGCGGCCCTCGCGTTCCGCGGCATGGCGCGCACCAGCATTCATCCGATGGGGGGCAATTTCGGTGGCGGGCAGATCTCGAGGCCCGGCTTCAATGGCGGTGGGGAGCAGTTTCATGGCGGTCAGCCGGGGCCACATCCGGAGCCAGGACCCGGGCCGGGGCCTGGCCCCCATCCGCCTGGGCCGCCGCCCGGACCGGGACCGCATCCGCCAGGCCCACCGCCCGGACCTGAGCCGCATCCTCCCGGACCACCACCGGGACCCGGACCTCATCCGCCCGGACCGCCGCCACCTCCCTTGCCTCCGCCATATTGGGGCGGCGGGTGGTATGTCGATCCGGTTGCAGCGGCCGTTACTGTCGGCGTGACGGCTGCCGTGGTCGGCACGATGGTGGCAAGCCTGCCGCCATCGTGCAGCGCCGTGACGATCGGCGGCACGACTTACGAGCAATGCGGCGCGACCTGGTATCAGCCGCAGTACATCGGCACGCAGGTGCAATACGTCGTCGTGCCTGCGCCGTAATCGCTCGGCTAAGGGCGAGCGAAAGGGTGCAGGGCGGGGCGGCGTGCACTCGCATTGGAACCATCAGTACCTGTGCGCATGCCTTGTGGCATGTGCACAGGTACATGGAGCGCAGGCGCTGGCTTAATTGCTTGAGGAACGAAGGGACTTAAGCAATTCTTAAGCTACCGACGACGAGACTATCGGCCAAGTCTGAAAAAGTGTGCCGATGGAATGAAAGCGATTTACTCCGATCTGAAGCGAGCCCGTATGCGCCCGACCTCGAGTCGCGTCGCGGTCCTGCATTTGTTCCATGAATTTCCGCACGAGCACATGACTGCTGACCAAGTCTTTCGGCGCGTGCCGCCCGAGACCGAGCAATGCAGTCTTGCGAGTGTGTACCGTGCGCTGGCGCAATTGCTGGACGCGGGCCTGATCACGAGCGCGTGGATTGGCGAGCAGCGCGTCGTGTATGAACTCAATCGCGGCACGCGTCATTCGCATCTGGTCTGCAGCGATTGCGGCACGATTTGCGATATCGACGACAACGCGCTCGAATCGCAGCACGCGGCCATAGCCGCTGCACGTGAATTTCGGTATGCAAGTGCGAGTCTTGTGATCTTCGGGCGCTGTGCGCAATGCGAGGCCTCGCTGGATTCGGCCGTGCGGCGCGCGGGCGCGCCGCATGGGGTGGATCGGCGCGCGTAATAGCGAGGCGTTGCAAGGGAGGATGGATCTGGGCGGTGGCGGACGGCGGAACCAGTGAATTCTTGATTTTACATAATATAAATTATCGAAGTTTTTGGTGTTACGGCTTTTTTGAAATGTCCGGTTCTGGCTCATTAGAAATGTCCGATTCCTGCCCTGGTTGGAGCGCACGCTCACGCGAGGCGTCGACCAGGGGCGAACCATGAACGGACGTGAGCTGATCACGGCAAGCATGCGCGAACTCGAGCGGGTCAAGGTCATCGAGGCGGTCGTTG